>CAWBQR010000007.1:0-182277 GCA_963791005.1 uncultured delta proteobacterium
CCGCCCCCTGGGAACAAAGCGAAGCGAAAGGCTGCATCTGAACGTCAACGACCGAGGACTTCCGCTCAGCGCTGTCTTAACCTCTGCATCCGTCCACGACAGTCAGGTTGTCATTCCGCTGATGAAATGAGCGGCCAGTTAAGTTGTGTCCTGTTACGACTTGACGCCTGTCGCCGATGAGGCCGTAAAGATCTGGGAACAGTGCAGAGAGTTTGGCCATATCCCCATCATTGACCGGAACCCTGGTGGCAAAGAGGTTCCTCCCATGGCTCCACAGGGGCTTTTCTCCGAAAAACAGCCTTGAACCTTGTTTGGCAGACTTCTGCTCGTATCAAGATCACGACTTTTGCAAGAGGCTCATCGATAAATCATAGATAGGAAATTAATCCTAACGCCGTTCTATTTACTTGACTGAAAATTTTAACTTTGCTAAATTCCAATGTAAATTTACGAGTTTGCTGAATTTTAATGTGGTCGCCAGATGTTGAAACCGGATCTCTTGACATATTTACCTTTTTGGGCACCCACGAAAGGAGGTGTAATTTTCGGGCCCCAGGAAAGGAGGTGTAAGCATCGGGATTCCGCATGCATTACATTTGCAATCCAGGGAAAATGGAGGTTTCAAACATTCACGAGCAATCAGGAGGAAGTAGGAGATGAAAAAGATTTTATGTTTGGTTGTCGCCCTCTCGCTGGTCGTATTTTTCAGCGGGCAGGCCCTGGCCGGCACCGTGTTGAGCAGATTCGATGTTTCTGTCGGAGGATACGTCAAGCTGGACTACATCAATCAATCCGCAAAACTAGGACCTCTTACCGCTCCCGTACCGGCGGATGGCAGCTTGAAGGCCGGACAGGATGAGTCCCTTTTCACTGCCCGTCAATCCCGAATTCATTTGAAGGTGAAGGGGCCGGATTTCATGGGCGCCAAGACCACCGCTTTTATCGAGGGGGATTTTTACGGTCCCGGGGGCACCAATGAATCCCCAGACTTCCGGATGCGACATGCCTACGGCGCCCTCGCCTGGAAAGATACCCAGGTTCTTTTCGGCCAGTTCTGGGACATCTTCGGACCCTTCGTGGCCTCGACCCTCGACTTTCGCTCCGGCCAGTTTACCGGTGCGCCGAACAATCCCCGTGTCCCCCAGCTGCGCCTGACCCACACTTACAGCCTGGATACGAACAATTCGGTGCGGGTAATCGTGGGGGCCCAGAACCCCGTGGAGAACTTCAAGACCAGCAGCACCAGCGGCGATATGGTCAATCTGGCCGGCCAGTTGATGTTTGTCAGCAAGTCAATGGGCGTGGCTCCCGGCTACTGGGGATTGCCGATGAAACCCCTCACCGCCGGCTTCTTCGGCCTTTACGGCCGGGAGTCCATCGCCGAAGGAAACGACGCCAACAAAAACAAGGTCAACGTGTACGGTTATGGCGCCTATGCCTTCGTACCCCTCCTGAAATCGACCGACGGAAAGAGCCGCGCCATGACCCTGTCTCTCGAAGCCCAGGCGTACCTCGCAGCAGGTCTCGACGTCATCGGAGCCACTGCCGCCAATGTCGTCCACCCCGCGGATCCCTCGGCTGCCAAGGGGTATGGGGCCATCGGTCAGTTCATCTTCTATCCCACCGAGCCTTTCGGGGTCACCGTCGGTTATGGCCGCAGAGGTATTCGGGATTCCAAGGATTACAGCGGGGCCGCCGAGAAATACAATGAACAATATTTTGTCAACGCCGCCTATGATCTCAATGCTTCCGTGCGTGTCGCTGCCGAATATCAGCGCCTGAAGACCCGCTACCTTGATGTGCCGGATGGAGCTACGGGCGATTCCGGAAAGGCAAACCGCTTCATGGTTTCGGCCATGTACTTCTTCTGACCGGTTGAGGCTCACCGTCTTTCAGACCGTGAGTTTACCAGTTATGTTGTTTTCATTCAAACGGAAGCGGACCGTCCCCGCTTCCGTTTTTTTTTCATGTATCCTCCAGAAATCCCGCCCATTCCACCGTCAGCGTCGCCACGCCGAACTCCTCCTTCACCTTTCCCTTGAGCAGGTAGGGGCGCTCCCGCGAGAGCTTGCGGCAGAAGCGCTCGTAGGCTCGGAGGAAGAAGGTGGCTGGTGTCCTCGAAGGAGATGAACTCCATCGGCTGGCCCTCGCGGGTGCTCATCGTCTTACCGGTGACCCACCAGCCGGCGACGGTGACGGTGACGTAGCGGCCGCTCCACCGTCCCAGCGCAGCCCCCAGTCCCCAGTCCCCAGCCCCCGTAGTTCTGCACCGTGCCCAGGGAGCGGAAGCCGAAGGCCCGGCCAATCTCCTGCTGGGAGGGGGCGTAGCCCTCCCTGGCGATGTGGTTTTCGATGATGTCCAGGACCTTTTTCTGCCTGGGCGTCAGGGGGCTCATGGTTTCCTCCGGCGAAGGGCTGTTAAACATCATGCGTAAGTTTTGCGTATATCAGGGGGGTAAAAATAGGGGCGCAGCATGCTGCGCCCCTACGGCATTCCGCTCGCCTCACCGGTGCATCCCGCCCATGCCACCCCCCATGCCGCCTGGCCCCATGCCGCCACCCGGGCCCATCCGGCCGCCGCCGTCGAAGAACTGCCGGCGCAGCTCCTGCCGGCGCTGCCGACTCTCCTCGGGGGAGAGCTTCCGCATCTCTTTCAGCTCCCGGCGAAGCTGCTGCTGTTTCTCGGGGGAGAGTTTCTGAAACCGGCGGAAAGCTTCGCGCAGATGCTGGCGCCGCTCCGGAGACAACTGCTGCCAGCGCTGGAAACGTTCCCTGATCTCCTGTCGCTGCTCGGGAGGCATCTGCCGAAAGCGCTGCAGGCGTTGTCGCAGCACTTCCTGCTGCTCGGGGGGAAGTTTCTTGAACTGCCGGTATCTTTCCCGCAGTTGCTCCCGCTGCTCGGGTGAGAGCTGCTGCCAGCGGCGGAATGCCTCCTGCCGGCCAGGATTTCCCGCCGGGGCGGCATTTTGCGCCTGGGCCGGAAGATCCGCGGTCCCCTGGTCGGCGGCCGACACCGGCCCCGCCG
The DNA here is from genome assembly GCA_963791005.1 of uncultured delta proteobacterium. GTDB lineage: Bacteria > Desulfobacterota > Desulfuromonadia > Desulfuromonadales > CAWBQR01 > CAWBQR01. The sequence goes on from CAWBQR010000007.1 coordinate 3,026, forward strand.
GCAGAAGGAGGGCGGTCAACAGCAGGTAAAGGAACCATCCCCGTTTCATTTTTTCTCCTCCATGGAGGCGGCAACCACGTCCATATCCTGCAGCAGGGTCATCATCTCGAGCAGGTCGAGATTCTTCACTACCTCCCGGTCTTCGCGGGTCATCGGAGTGACGGCAGCTTGGGTGTTTTTTTCTTTCTTTTCGGGCCTTGTCATCTTTTCAGAGTTCTCTTTGGTCGCCGCTCCGGCCCTCTCTTCGGCCGATAGGACGGGGGGACGCAAAAGGGTCAGGGAAGTCAGGAGCAGCAGGGCCGCCAGTGAACGCGTCATCCGGTTCCTCCCTGGGCATCCAGCGACTGAAGCACGTCCATGTTTTCCAGCAGGTCCAGGTTCTGCAGCAAATCGAGGTCGGGCAGGGTTTCGAACTGCGCCGACATTTTTACCTGCGTCCGGGGAACGCTCGGAGCGGGGCCGGGTTGCAGCGAGAAGAAGGTGATCAGGAGGGCGGCTGCGGTGGCCAGACTGCCTCCCCAGAGCGAAAGGTTGCGTCGGCGGGAGCGGTCCCGGGTCCGGGCAATGACCCGGCCGGCGAAGCGCTGGGCCTCGATGGTGCTCATCTCCAGGGTCGGGCGGGGTACGGCGGCGAGGGTCTCCCGGATTTCTCGAAGAGCGTCGCGGCAGGCCGCACAGTCCTCCAGGTGGTTTTCCACCTCATGGGCTGCGGCCCCTTCCAGTTCCCGGTAATGGTAAAGGACCAGATTTTTTTCGCTGCATTCGGAGACCCGGCGGTCTGTCATGGCGAGTCCTTTCGCAGGTCCTTGAGTTCCTTGCGTAACAGGGTTACGGCCCGGTGCAGATGGGCCTTGACGGTTCCTTCCTCAAGAGTGAGAATCCGGGCGATTTCCTTCAGCGGCAGCTCCTCCTGGTGCCTGAGGATGAAGACCGCCCGCTGCCGGGGGGAGAGCCGGTTCAAGGCCTGAGCCAGGCGACTCTGAGCCTCCCGCAACAGAAGGCGGTCCTGCGGGGAGGCGCCCGGGTCGGGAGCGACCTCCAGGGGGTCGGCATCTTCCTCCGAGGCCCGGAAGAAAAAAATCTTTCGCTTGAGCCCCTCCCGGCGCAGGTGGTCGATGGCGAGCCGAGTGACCGTGCGATACAGCCAGGTGGAAACGGTGCTGTCTCCCCGGAAAGAGGGCAGCGCCCGGTGCAGCCGCAGAAAGGCCTCCTGGGCGATGTCCTCGGCTTCATCCCGGTTTCCCACCAGGCGGTAGGCCAGGTTGACGGTTCTTGCCGTGTGCGACCGCACCAGGCTTTCAAATCCGGCCGGATTGCCTTCCCGGGCCTGGTCCAGCAGGATTCGTTCAGTACCCACATCCATCCCAAAAGAGTACGCCAGCGCCATTTTTCTGTCAACGGAGCCCCCTTCGGGGCACGCCGCCTTCTCCCTCCGCGGATTCCGTGTATTACGGACAGCGGTTCACTTGTCTCTTCTTCCGGGTTTCTTTTCACTTCTTTAGACGGACGGGACCGGCAAAGGTTTACAGAAAAAAATAGTGAAGCCGGAAGCCCGAAGGAATAACGATTCCGGATTTTCCTGCCCCTCACCCGGCTTCCGGATTTCGGCGGCCCTCGTCGCCTGGGCCAGGGTAGATCATTTTTCCTTCGCCAGAGGGCAGACAAGACCGGATTCCCAGATAAAATTGAACTTACCCGGCGAACGATGCCCGACGGGGAGCCGGGGAGCGCTTTGGACACCTCATCGGGGGAGGATTCGGAAATGCTCTATTTTGCCTATGCCGACAACATGGACGAGGACACTCTGGCTGCGCGGGGGGTGAAGTTCGAAGAGGTATGCACGGGAAAGGTCAGGAACCTGCGTCTGGTGTTTCACAAGCCGGCCGAGGACGGCGCCGGCAAGGCGGATCTCATGGACGACCGGGGAAGCGTCGTCGAGGGAGTGGTTTACGATGTGCCCGAAAGCAGCCTGGACAGCCTGGACGTCTATGAAGGGGTGGACAAGGGGCATTACCGCCGGCAGGTGGTCACCGTGCAGACCTCCCGGGGGGAGCTGGAATGCGTCGCCTACCGGGCCGCCAAGTTCCGGACCGGGCTCAAGCCGCGCAGGGACTATCTGCAGGCCGTCATCCGGGGGGCCGAAGCGCACCGCCTCTCCCCGGCTTACGTTACTTTTCTCAAGTCCCACGTGACGATGGAGGGGTGAGGGAAAAGTCCGGGAGATGGTAAGGGGGGAGGTGGGGAGGTGGTAAGAACGAAAGGACGACTTTCCTATCTCACCACTTCCCATTTCCCCTGCTCCTCAACGCATCAGGGCCGGTCTGCGGGAGGAGGCATTCCCGGAAACCGGCCCTGAGGCTGAGAACTGGTGGTTTTTGAAGGAGAGAAATCGAAGAAGGTCTCGCCGGCCCACCTGCCACAGCGGGCCTTTGATGGTTCCGACTATACCCTCCCTGGGCCAGGAAAAACACGTGCAGGAGCGTAAAAATACCGGAGGGTCCCCCTGGTGCCAAAGTGTGCATTCGCACAGGAATGCGACGGGAGATTACTTCGTCCCTTCTTTGAACCCGCAGTGCTCGACGAGCAGGGCCAGTTTTTCCTCCCTGGAACCCCGCCACCTTGCGAGGAGCCTTTCCGCGAGGGTCACCCCACTTCGGGCAATTTCCTCAATCCCTTCCAGGTAAACCGATTCGTCCAGCCCCCTGCCGTCTTTTTTCTGCTGCCGGGCCAGGCCTTCCCGTGCCAAGTCGAGGGCATCGAGGGCGCCCTCCCGCAGGGTGCCTTTTCCGAAGGGCGTTTTGAGGCCCAGGCGCCAGGAGTTGCGGTAGAGGGTTTCCCTTTTCTCCCGGTCGAGGGTGCCCAAAAGCTTCCAGGCCTCCCGCCGGGCCGTCCCGTCGTAGAGGAGGCCCTTGGCCAGGGCGGCTACGCTCAGGGTCAGCGACGGCGGCAGGCTGTCGGCAGGCCGGATTTCGATCTGGGGGCGCAGCCGGGCCTCGGGAAAGAGGGTGGAGAGGTGAAGGTCCCAGTCGCCGAGGGTGGCCCGAAGGCCGAGGTAGCCTTCGGCCAGGTACCGGCGGAAGGTGACCCGCTCCCGGGTAAAGTCGACGAAGACTCCCTCCCGGACCACGAAATACATGGGGACGTCGAGGGCATATTCCACGTAGTCGGCATAGCCGGCCCCCTCCCGAAGAGGTGGGGGATGAGGCCGGTGCGGTCGGGGTCGGTGCGGGACCAGATTTCCCCCCGGGTGGAGAGAAAACCCGTGGGACGGTCCTCCATGAGCGGCGAGTTGGCGAAAAGGGCGTAGAGCAGGGGGGCGAGGACCAGGCCGAGGCGCAGTTTGTCGATGCAGTCGGCCTCGTCCGCGTAGTCGAGGTTGACCTGAAGCCCGGCGGTCTGCTTCATCATCGACTGGCCCATGTCGCCGGTGCGCTCCATGTAGGGGCCCATGATGCGGTAACGGGCCTTGGGGAGCCAGTCGATCTTCTCCAGGGGGGTGAAAGGCTGGACCCCCAGGCCCAGAAACCGCAGTCCCAGCGGTTCTGCTTCGGCGACGATTCCCGCTACGTGGGCGAAAAAGTCCCCGCAGGCGCAGTGGATATCCGGACAGAGCCGGCCCGAGAGTTCCAGCTGGCCGCCGGGCTCCAGGGTGATGGAGGACGTCTCGCCCACCAGGGCGATGAGCCGCCCCTCCTCCCGTACCCCGCGCCAGTCGCCGGAGCGCTCCAGGTTCCCAGCAGCGTCTCGATCCGGGAAAAAGGCGCCGCCTCGCCCGTTTCGGCGTCGACCACCAGTTTTTCCATCTCGGCGCCGATCCCCCACTTTTCGGGAGGTCTGGCCCCCCGGCCCAGGTAATCGACGAGGTCCTGCTTCGAGGCGATGGGTACCTCGAGATGGGGCTTGATCAGAGTCGTCATGGGATAAGAATACCATCCGGCGGCGGCGGATCCGTCAGATCTGGCCGAAATTGGACCGATCTGACGCCGCCGTAATTATGGTTTAAAAAGTGGCTTTGAGAGAGAATTCACGACTCCAGGTAGGCGGTGATGCTCTCGGCGATGGTCTTGAAGATCTGGGTGAACTCCCGCTCGTCGCGCTCCAGGAGGGTGATGCGAAAGCCCTGCTCCGGGGTGCAGAAGGAGGAGATCGGAACGACGCAGATGCCCGTGGAGGCGAGCAGGTAGTAGACGAAGCGCTTGTCCAGCGAGACGCCGGGCTGGTTGACCAGCCCCTCCACCAGCTCCCGAACCTCGCGGTTTTTTATCGGAAGGCTCTGCCGCTGGGTGAGTTTGTTTTTCTGAAAGACCACGCTCATGTAAAAGGCGCCGTTGGTCCGGTTGACCTTGATGCCCGGTACCTCCTTGAGGAGGTCGTAGGCGATATTGGAGAATTTCTCGTAACGGCCGCGGCGTTCCTCCAGGTAGTTCGGATATTCGGGGTGGCTCAGGATGAGGGGAATCGCCTTCTGCGGCAGGGTGGTGGAGCAGACCTCCACCATCTTGGAGTTGAGGACGCTCTGCACGTATTGCTTGAAGACGGGATCCTTGTCGGCGTTGTAGACCTCGATCCAGCCGCAGCGGGCGCCGGGCCAGGGGGCCTCCTTGCTGATCCCCTTCATGGCGATGGCCGGCACGTCGCCGATCAGGTCCGAGATCGGCTTGGTCGACTGACCGTTGTAGACGATGTTGTGGTAGATCTCGTCGCAGATGATGAAGAGGTCGAACTCCCGGGCGATGGCGATCATCTCCTGGAGAATGCGTTCAGGGTAGACGGCGCCGGTGGGGTTGTCGGGGTTGATGATCAGGATGCCCGAGATGGCCGGGTTGTACTTTACCGAAAGGCGCAGGTCATCGAGGTCGGGATACCAGTTGTTGTCGGGGTCGAGGCGGTAGGAGACGGGCTTCTGCCCGGCGTGGGCGGCCTCGCCCGAGGAGTGGGTGGAATAGGTCGGGGAGGGCCCGATGACCCGCGCCTCGCGCCGCAGGAACCCGTAGACCTTCTGGATGGCGTCTCCCAGGCCGTTAAAGAAGAGGATGTCGTCGGCGGTGATCTGCGTCTTTCCCCGTTTGTTGGTCAGCTCGGCCAGGAACTGCCGGGTTTCGAGCACCCCGCGCGTCGGGCAGTAGGCGTAGGAGCAGTCCTTCATGGCCAGGTCGGCGACGATCTTCTTCATCCAGGCGGGGATTTTCTCCCCCTTGGCCACCGGGTCGCCGATATTTTCCATGTTGGTCTTGATGCCGAGCTTGTTCAGTTTTTCGGCAATCTCGACGATGGCGCGGATTTCATAAGTGAGTTCTCCGGCGCCGATGTGAACGATATTGTTGCGCATGACCTTCTCCCAGTCGAACATGATGTCGATGCAATGTGAAAGCGCCGCCGCCGTGGCGAAGCGCTGATTCCGGTACCTGAATACGGGAGGAGTGAGGAGTCAGGTGTGCGGAGAAGAATCCAAGACATTGGATTTGCTCAAAGATTTATTACACCTCACCCCTCACCCGTCACGATTTCGGCGATACAAAAAAAGGCCATGGGCTCCAACCCCATGGCCTTTTTTACTTTTTCGAACGGGGTCAGATGCCAAACCCCAGGCAACGGGCGGAAACCTGCGGTGCGGCCGATTCGGCCGCGGCGCGGATAGCTCGCGCTGCCTGTGCAATCTTCCTGTATTTTCCGCGGTCGATCATGGTTTTCTCCGTTCGTGTTTGGTTATCACAGCCCGAAACCAAAGTCAATCCTTTTGGGGAGGCACCCCTTGTGTTATGATGAAAATCCCTGCCGGTTCGGACCGGCAAATTTTTCCGCAAATCGAGGAGCTGCTCCATGCTCGACACCCTTCGGCCGGAAGCCGACCTGCACGTGCATACCGTGGCCTCGGGGCATGCCTACAGCACCATCGGCGAGGTCGCCGTCGAGGCGGCAGGCAAGGGCCTCAAGCTGGTCGGGATGACCGACCATGGGCCGGCCGTTCCGGGAGGACCCCACTTCTATCATTTCGCCGCCTTGCGGTTCGTCCCCCCTACGCTCCACGGAATCCGGATTCTCCGGGGGGTGGAGGCGAACATCGTGGGAAGCGGGCGCCTCGACCTGCCCGACGAGTTGCTCGCCCGTCTCGACCTGGTCATGGCCGGGTTTCACGAGGATTGCGGGTTCGACGGCCGGGGGTCGGAGGCAAATACCGAGGCTCTGCTGGCCCTGATGGACAATCCCCGGGTGAAGGTCATCTCCCATCCGGGCAATCCCAACTTCCCCATCGATTACGAGAAGGTGGCCCGAAGGGCGGCGGAGACCGCCACAGCTCTGGAGATCAACAACTCCTCCTTCGCCCAGAGCCGCAAGGGGAGCAGCGGCAACTGCCGGGAAATCGCCCGGCTGTGCGCCCGCTTCGGGACCCCCGTGGCGGTGGGGAGCGACGCCCACATCGCCCAGGGGGTGGGAGAGTTTTCCGAGGCGCTGAAGGCACTGACCGAGGCGGGGGCTGCCCCACAGCAGGTGGTCAACCGAACCCTGGAGTCGACGCTGGCGTTTCTCGGGCTGGAGATGTGAGAGGCACCCCATGGACGAGCCCTGGGAAGTGGACAATCTGAAGACACGCAACTGGGCCATGCTCTGCCACCTGAGCGCCCTGTTAGGCTACGTGATCCCCTTCGGCCACATTTTCGGCCCCCTGGCGGTCTGGCTCTTCAAGGGGCCGGCCTTCCCCCTCGTCGATGCCGAGGGGAAGTCGGCGCTCAACTTCCAGATCAGCATGACACTCTATTTTCTCGTCGCCGCCCTGCTGGTCTTCATCGCCATCGGCATTCCCATCCTGATATTTCTCTCCGTCTTCGACACCATCCTCGTCATCATCGCCGCGGTCAAGGTGCGCAACGGCGAGTCCTTCCGGTATCCCTTAACCATACGCTTTCTGAAATAGGTAGGGGTGAGGCATGCCTCGCCCGCTTGCGGGGAACATATCTGGGCTGCGGTTTTGGGCGACGCATGCGTCGCCCCTACATGGCGGTGGTCCCTACAAAAAAAGAGCGCCGGTTCGAGACCGGCGCTCTTTTTTGCTCAATGGCGGGATATTCCCTTTTTCACCCCAGAATCTGCTTCATATCCTCCTCCACCGTCCCTATGGGGGCGAGGTTGAAGTTCTCCACCAGGAAGTTGAGGACGTTGGGGGTGACGAAGGCCGGCAGGCTGGGGCCGATCTTCATGTTCTTGATGCCCAGGGAGAGCAGCGAAAGGAGCACCACCACCGCCTTCTGCTCGTACCAGGAGAGGATGATGGAGAGGGGCAGATCATTCACCCCGCACTTGAAGGCGTCGGCGAGCGCCAAGGCGATCTGGATCGCCGAGTAGGCGTCGTTGCACTGGCCGACGTCGAGCAGGCGGGGAATGCCCCCGATGTCGCCGAGGTCGAGCTTGTTGAAGCGGTACTTGCCGCAGGCCAGCGTCAGGATGACGGTGTCCTGCGGCAGCTGCTCGGCAAACTTCGTGTAGTAGTTGCGTCCGGTCTTGGCGCCGTCGCATCCTCCGATGACGAAGAAGCGGCGGATCTTGCCGGCCTTGACCGCCTCGATGACCTGCTCGGCCATCCCCAGCACGGCGTTGTGGCCGCATCCGGTGAGGATCTCCTTGTCCGGTTTCTCAGGGACGTTGGCCGAGGTGAGGGCCGCCTGGATGACTTCGGAGAAGTCCCACCCCTCTATGTGCTTCACCCCGGGCCACCGGACCCGGCCCCAGGTGAAGAGGCGGTCCTTGTAGGCCTCGGCAGGGCGCTGGATGCAGTTGGTGTTGAAGATGATGGCGCCGGGGAAGTCCTGGAACTCCTTGTACTGGTCCTGCCAGGCGCCGCCGAAGTTGCCCGCCAGGTGCTTGTACTTCTTGAGGCCCGGGTAGCCGTGGGCCGGAAGCATCTCCACGTGGGTGTAGACGTCGATCCCCTTGCCCTCGGTCTGCTTGAGGAGCTCCTCGAGCATCTTCAGGTCATGGCCGGAGACGAGAATCCCCTTGCCGTGGCGGGTGCCGATGCTGACCTTGGTCGGTGTGGGAGGCTGATAGCGTTGGCTGTGCGCCTCGTTCAGCAGCCCCATGCACTTGATGTTCACCGTACCGCATTCCATGGCGAGCTGGACGAACTCCATCAGGCCCTTGCTCTTGTCGAGGGTGGCGGCCATCGCCTTGTGCAGGAATCCGTAGATCTCGTCGTCTTCGCGGTCCAGGATGTGGCAGTGGTCGGCGTAGGCGCTCATCCCCTTGCAGCCGTAGATGAGGATCTGCTGCGCGGAGTGGACGTCGGGGTCCATGGTGGGGTCTTTGACGGGGTGTTTGCGTCCCTCGGCCACCGCCTGCTCGGGAGTCCCCGGCGCCGTCCACGGCCCGGCCGCCTCGGGGATATCCCCCTGGAAGGGGCCGCCGTTGGCCTTCTCGAAGAGCTGCTTCGCCCTGTCGCGCATCTGGGCGGTCTTCTGTGCCACAGCGGTCAGGGTTTTCGGGTCGAAGTCGACGTTGGTGACGGTGGAGAACATCGCCTCGACCATATGGACGTCGACATCGCGGTCGACGGCGCCTTTCTGGCGGGCCATGTCGGCCCAGAAGGCCATCCCCTTGAGCCCCCAGACGATCAGGTCCTGGATGGCGGCGGCCTCGGGGGTCTTGCCGCAGACGCCGACCTTGGTGCAGCCGGTGCCCCCGGCCGCCTGTTCGCACTGGTAACAGAACATCTCTTCCATGATTTTTCTCCTTCCGCGTCGTCGTTGACGTTTGCCCGGATAAGCTGAGAGTGAAAATGAGGGGAAAATGTGCAGGAGATTTTCCAACCTAAGAATGTTTACCAAAGATGAAGGATAAATCCAGTCCGGAGGGCGATTTTGTTCGAAGAGCCGGGAGCCGGGAATCATTTCGCCGGGATTGACAAGGCCGAGGCGGCGGGTACTGTTCAGAAAGGATGGACAATGGCTATTCGAAAAGGAGGAGTCATGAAAAACGTGACCTATCTTTCCAAAATCCGCATCGAGCGGATCAAGGGGCCCGATCGTCTGGCATACCTGCCGGCGGAAAAAGACCCGGTCCGTTTCGGGGCGCACGGAGCCGTGGCCGAGCACTACGGCCTTAGCGGGGAGAAGCTTCCCGATCCCCACGCGACGACCCTCGACTACGTGGTCGCCGCCGCCGGCGGCTGACTGACCGGGACCTTCGGAGGCGCGCTGGAGGCGCGTCAAATAGATGCATCGAACCGGAAGTTGACCGCCGCGGTGGAAGGGGATATCGAAACCGAGAACCAGGTGCTGATCATCAAGCGGATCCGGGTCGTCTACCACCTGAAGGCGCCGGAATCGGCACGCGAAACCGCCGAGCGGGTCCACGAGGTGCACCACCGGTCCTGCCCGGTCTACATGTCGCTGCACAAGGGCATCGATATTCGCACCGAACTGCGTTTCGAGGCCGTCTAGTGCCCCGTGCGGTTAGTCATGTCAATGAATTCTGAGACATTTTTGGTGCTGCCAAGGCGTCGACAACGCAGGCCTAGCCATGCGCTAAGTCAAGTTGGCGCAACGCAGGGAGCGCCGAAAAGGGCCAGAATTAGAAGGTAGGACTGACCGCACGGGGCACTCGGTTCCATGCTGGGGAGCCAATGCCCACCTCCTTCCTGAAGGCAAGCGCTGGATTTGTCATTTGGGGTCGATTCTGATAGGGTGAATCCGAACCGACCCCAAATGTCTGTTTATATCCTGATATGCGCTCCAAATTCCTCACAATTCTGGGCTTTGCCCTCCTGTTATGTTTCGCCCCTACTCCCTCGCCGGCCGCTCCCTCCCGAGAGGGCGGCCCCCCCGTTCTGCGTCTCGCCATGTCCGGGGCCTTTCAGCCTTTTTCCACCACCGACGTCCAGGGCAGACTGGTCGGGTTCGACGCCGATATGGCCCGGGAGCTGGCCCGGAAGATGGGGGACGAGCCGGTTCTGGTGCAGACCGACTGGGCCGGCATCCAGGCCGGGCTGCAGGCCCGAAAGTTCGACCTGATCTGCGGTTCGATGGCGATCACCCCGCAGCGGCTGGACAAAATGCTCTTCAGCCTGCCCTATTACGTCAGCGGCGCTCAGGTCTTCGTCCGCCAAGGCCTGGAGAGTCTGCGCGGCCGCCGGGTCGGCGTCACCGAGGATTCGACCTACGCTCGCTACATCCGTGAACATCCCGGGCAGTTTCCCGAGGCCACCGTCGTCACTTACGGCAGCGAGGCCGAAATCATTGCCGCGATGAAGACGGGCAAGATCGATGCCTTCGTCTCCGACCGCATCGTCGGCGGCTTCTACATCAAAAAAGGGGCTGCAGGCGACATCGTGCCGATGGGGGGGCTGCTTTACCGCGAGGCGATGGGCATTGCCGCCCGGACCGATTCGCCGGCCCTTGTCCGGCGGGTCAACCAGGCGCTGCTGGCCCTGGTGCAGGACGGCACCTACGGGAGGGTTTACCGCAGGTGGGTCGGCAGCGCTCCCGACCTCGACGTTCTCTTTTCGGAGTGGGGCAGATTTGCGGAACATATCCCGGAGCCAGGGAAAGAATCTCCTACCGGGGCCGCCCGGAAAAAACCCGAATTCGCCGAAAACATCTCGGCCATGCTGCCCCTTTTGGCCAGGGGCGCGTTGCTGACGCTTCTGCTCTCCGCCATCACGGCGGTGGCGGCTCTGGGTAGCGGCGCCCTTCTCGGCATCGGCGCCGTTGCCCGAAATCCGGCTCTGCGCAGGGGAGCCAACGGCTTCGTCTGGCTGGTGCGCGGAACGCCTCTGCTGGTGCAGCTTTTCATGTCCTATTTCGCCCTGGCCACCGTCGTCAACCACCTTCTCGGATTCGAAGCGATCGGCGCCTTCGGGGCCGCTCTGATCGCCCTCATCGTCAACACCACGGCCTACAACGCCGAAACGCTGCGCGGCGGCATCAACGCCGTGGACAGGGGTCAGTGGGACGCGGCGGCCTCCATCGGCATGACCCGCCCCAAGATCCTGCGCCGCATTGTCCTGCCCCAGGCCTTCCGTGATTCGCTCCCTTCGCTCGGCAACAACCTGGTAGTTCTCATCAAGGACACCTCGCTGGTCGGGGCCATCACCCTCATCGAATTGACCTACGCCGCCCGCAACGTCGTTTTCCAGACCGGCCAGGCCTTTCTGCCTTTTCTCTGCGCCGCCGGTTTTTACCTGGCGATCATTTCCCTGGTCAGCATCGGCGTAAAGTCCTGGGAGACGCGCCTGCAGCGCTCCCGCCGGGCGTTGGGAGAAACGATATGAGCAACCGGCCTGCCGGTGGAAATCGAAACGCGCAGCCTGGAGAAAAGCTTCGGCGCCCTCAAGGTCCTTCAGGGAGTCGACTTCATGGTGCGCCATCACCAGGTCGTCGCCCTGATCGGCCCTTCCGGTTCGGGGAAGAGCACTTTTCTGCGCTGCCTCAACCTGCTCGAATTTCCGGATTCAGGGGATATCCTCTGGAAGGGCGACCCTGTCGACTTCAGGCGCATGCGCCCGGGGGAGCTGAGCCGCCACCGGAGGAAAATGGGTATGGTCTTTCAGCACTTCCATCTCTTTCCTCACCGAAACGTTCTGGAGAACGTCGTCGAGGGGCCGGTGCAGGTTCTCGGGATCCCGGCGCGAAAGGCCCGAGAGCAGGGGATGGAGCTGCTGGAGAAGGTGGGACTCGAAGTGAAGGCCGACGCCTGGCCGGCCCAGCTCTCCGGAGGGCAGAAACAACGGGTGGCCATTGCCCGGGCCCTGGCTATGAACCCCGACGTCCTCCTGCTCGACGAGGTCACCAGCGCCCTGGACGTGGAGATGATCTCGGGCATCAACGAGCTTCTCGGCGGGCTGGCGGCCGGCGGGATGACCATGGTGGTCGTCACCCACGACCTCGGCTTTGCCCGGCGCGTGGCCGATCGCATCGGTTTCTTCGACGAAGGGCGCATCGTCGAATCGGGCACGCCGGAAGAGGTGCTGGAGGCCCCCGAGTCGCCGCGGCTCGTCGACTTTCTCAGCGCCGTTCAGGACAGCCCCGGCGGCAACGTGACCGAGACGGCTTCTGAACCCGACTTCTTGCTCCTGGATGCCTGATGCCTCGCTGCTTGCGGCGGAGAGCGTTTATTCCGAGGGAGGATTAAGGTTTTTACCTTCGAGCCGCCCCCGTGTTATCCTGCCCGGATTGTATCTTTCTGTGACCAGCGATTGGGGAATTTCTACCCATGGCTTCGAAGAAATTGAACGGCATCAAGGCGGTGCTTTTCGACCTCGACGGCACCCTGCTGCAGGCGGAGATGAACGAGTTCATCCCCACTTATATCGACGGCCTGTCCTGGCATTTCGCCGATGTCGCCCTCCATTACACCTTCTGCTCAACTTTTCGGGAGGCCATTACGGCCCTGCTCTCCGGCAACGGCGGCTCCATGACCAACGAGGCCTTTTTCCTCGCGACACTGAGGCAGCGCCTGGGCATCGACCCCGGCCTCTTCAGCGAGCGTCTGGCCCGGTACTGCGCCGACGGGCTGAGACAATCTCAAGCCTTTCATCCACCCCCTTCCCCTGGCTACCCAGATCCTCGAGTGCTGCCGCGAGCGTGGCTTTACCGTCATTCTGGCCACCAATCCCATCTTTCCCCGCGCGCTGATCGATGCCCGCCTCGCCTGGGCAGGGATAGGCGATTTTCCCTTCGACCTTGTCACCTCCTTCGAAAACACCCGCTACTGCAAGCCCGACCCCCGCTACTTCACCGACCTTCTCGAAGAGTTCGGCCTTCTACCCTCCGAGGCGATCATGGTCGGCAACGACACCGAACATGATCTTGCCGCCCGCAACGTGGGCATCGCCACCTTTCTCGTCGACACCTGGCTAGCCGACCGCCTGTACGGCGATTTTGAAACCGATTACCGCGGCGGGCATCCCGAGCTTCTGCAGTTTCTGGGGAGGGTAGGGGATTAACCTGAAAATATCATTTAGCCACGAATTTTCACGAAGTCGCACGAATATTCAAAACCTTCCCAAAAAGGCATGCTTACCAAGGCGGCGAAGATCTGAAAATGGGCTAAGACTTTAATTTTTTTTGGATTTTATTCGTGTAATTCGTGGCTGGTTGTAGTGTTTAGGATTAAAGGCGGATTTCGGGATTAAGGAAGCTTTTCTTTGATGTCGTCCCCCGGCGGAAGGCTAGGGTTTCACTCCATTGCGCCGCAGGCGCTCCACGATACGGGGGAGCACTTCCAGCAGGTAGTCGACGTCCTCCCGGGTGTTTTCCCGCCCGAGGGAGAAGCGGATCGTGCCCACGGCAGTTCCCGCGGCGGCCCCCATGGCCTGCAGGACGTGGGAGGTCTTCACCGTTCCTGACTTGCAGGCGGAGCTGGAGGAGGCGGCGACACCCTCCCGGTCGAGCTCTTCCAGGAGAGCTGCAGGAATCGACTCCCAGGACGGAGAGATTGGCGGTATTGGGAAGGCGCCGGTCGGGGGAACCGTTGCGCCGCACGTCGGCAATCGTCTCCAGGGTCCCCTCCTCCAGCCGGTCTCTGAGCGCGGAGAGGCGCGCCGCCTCGCCGGCCAGCGACTCCCCTGCGACCTCGCAGGCTTTGCCCAGGCCGACGATGCCGGCGACGTTCTCCGTCCCGGCGCGGCGGTTGCCCTCCTGGGAGCCGCCGTGAAGAAGGGGGTGGAGCGTGACCCCCCTTCGGACGATGAGGGCGCCGACCCCCTTGGGGGCGTAGAGCTTGTGCCCGGAGAGGGACATCAGGTCGATCTTCGCCGCCCGGAAATCGACGGGGATCTTGCCCACCGCCTGGGCGGCGTCGCAGTGAAAGACGATGCCGCGGCGGGTCGCCACCTCCCCGATGCGCTCGACGGGAAAGATGACCCCCGTCTCGTTGTTGGCGTACATGGCCGAGATGAGGATGGTCTTCTCGTCGATGGCGGCCTCCAGGGTCTCCGGGTCGAGCCTTCCGGTTTCGTCCACCTCGAGGCAACTGACCCGGAAACCGAAAAATTCCAGGTACATGCAGGGTGTGAGAACCGCCGGATGCTCGACGGTGGTGGTGATGAGATGGTTGCCCCGCTCCCGGAGGGCCGCCGTCACCCCCTTGATGGCCGTATTGTTCGATTCGGTGGCGCAGGAGGTGAAGACCACCTCGGCGGGGTCGCAGTGGACCAGCCGGGCCACCCGTTCGCGGGCCTGGTCGATGGCCGGCCGCACCTGCCTGCCCGCCCAGTGGAGGCTGGAGGGGTTGCCGAACCGGGTGCGCAGGAATGGCTCCATCTCCTCGATCACCGCGGGGTGAAGGGGGGTGGTGGCATTGTGATCCATGTAGATCCGGCGCATGATTTGGCTCCTTTGCTGCAGGGAAATGAAAAGAGTCAGGGGCATCCGTCGTCAGGGAAACCATGATCACTATACCATAGTAATATGGTCAATTAAATGATCGGGTCTTTCCTGTCCCTGTATACGTAAATTGCCTCCTGGTTTCCGACTGAAACGCCGCATCTCCTTTTCTTGGAATCCAAAAACGGCAATGGAACAGGGATAAGAGCGGATAAACACATATAAATCAAAGACAAAATATGTTATCTCCCCGCAACCTTTCAGTTATTGATCTGTGGTTGTTAGATCCGCGAAAATCCGAACTAATCAGATTTGATCCGCGTGCGATTGTTTTTTCTGTTTAAATGATTTTGGACGTCTGGGTTAACCGCCTTTTTCTTGACATCTTTTGTCGGGTTAATGTATGCAGTAAGAAGAGGGTGAACAAGGCAGGGGGCCGGAACGGCAATCGCAGACGAAGGAAGGATATGAGCTTTTCCGAAGAAGAGATCGAGCGCTATTCGCGCCACATCATCCTCAAAGAGGTCGGCGGTAAGGGCCAGCAGCGGCTGCGCGAGGGAAAGGTCCTCATCATAGGCGCCGGAGGACTCGGCTCCCCGGCCGCCCTCTACCTCGCCGCGGCCGGCGTGGGGACGATCGGCATCGCCGACGCCGACGTGGTGGAGCTCTCCAACCTGCAGCGCCAGATCATCCACCACAGCTCCGACCTCGGCCGGCCCAAGGTGCTCTCCGCCCGGGACAAGATGGCGGCCATCAACCCGGGGGTGGAAGTCGTCACCCACCAGGTCTGGGTCTGCGCCGAAAACATCGCCGGGATCATCGCCGGCTACGACTTCGTCATCGACGGCACCGACGGCTTTGCCGCCAAGTACCTGATCAACGACGCCTGCGTCATGGCGGGCATCCCTTTCTCCCACGCCGGCATCCTCCACTTCATCGGCCAGGCGATGACCGTCCTCCCCGGCCGCTCCCCCTGTTACCGCTGCGCCTTCCCCGTGCCGCCTCCCCCCGGCGCCATTCCCACCTGCGCCCAGGCCGGGGTCATCGGGGTGCTGCCCGGGGTCATGGGCGCCATCCAGGCCACCGAGGCGGTGAAATTCCTTCTCGGGGTGGGAGAGCTGCTGACGGGAAGGCTCCTGGTCTACGACGCCGAGGGGATGGAATTTCACACCTCGCCCGTCGAGAAAAACCCCCGATGTCCCGTGTGCGGCGAGGCCCCGACGATCACCGAACTGCGCGACGAGGCCGGGGCCCGAACGGTGTGCGAGCGCAACTGAAGGGGAACAGACCGGTTCTCCGCAACCTGAGAGGTGAAGATGCGAACCGTCGATCTGCGCGGCGTGAGCTGCCCGACCAATTTCGTCAAGGCCAAGCTGGCCCTGGAGATGGCCGACCCCGGCGAGGTCCTCGAATTCTTCCTCGATGAGGGCGAGCCGGTGGAGAACGTCTCGGCGAGCCTCAAGGGGGAGGGCCACCGGCTGCTGGAGATGGAAAAGAAGGACGGTTACTGCGCCCTTACCGTGGAAAAGACTTCCGGATAGCAGTCTCTCTTAAACCCGGATGGCTCTTTTCCCTCCAGCCCTTCCGACCGAGCGGCCCGGGCCTACCCGCCCCCCGGGCTAGCCCTTGTAGGTCAGGACCCGCCCCCACAGACTCCTCGTGCCCCAGAGCCCCGAGCGCAGGCATTCGAGCTGGACGATCTGGCTGTGGTCGACGAAGAGGTTGACCTCCGGCCCGTAGTTCTTGACGTACCAGGCGAAGACCTCCGGATCGGCGGCCTCGAACATCACCTTCTCCAGACCCAGCTCGCTGACGATTTTCGCCGGCACGTCGGTGCGCCAGGTGCTGACCTTTCGGTAATCCCTTCGGACTCGATCATGATCATGGTAGGCGCCGGCGTCGAGGAATCGTTCGGCCTGCCGGATCGTCCACTCGGGATCGCTGGTTCCCTCGGCCTCCAGGTCCGCTTCGGCGACTGGCGCCGCCGGCGCCGAACTGGATGCCCACCTCCGGCTTGGCCTTCAGCCCGGCCTTCTGCACCTTCTCCACCAGCCGCAGCCAGTCGTCGGTGGGGATGGTGATGAACCCGCGGAGATCTCGATGATGTCGAAGCCCATCTCTTTGCATTCCTGGATGTAGTGGTCGACCGCATCGGGCCCCTGGGTGAGCACGTACTCGATGAAGCCGCCGGTCGAGACGAGGACGTCGTGCTGGTGGCAGAGGTCGAGCAGCTCCCTGACCGCCTCGCGCGGCATCAGGGTGAAGGAGCCTCCGGCGAACTTGAGAGGGTCGACGTACTGCCCCATCGTCTCGAGGATGTCCTGCAGGTAGCGCTTGCCCATCACGCGAGTAGTAGGGCCCGCGGATCTCGGTGATACCCGTCTTGCGCGGCTTCGCCTGGCGCTCGTTGATGCGCAGCCGGGAAAAGGCTCTTTCGGTTTTCTCGTTTGACATGGTTTGACTCCTGTGGTTAGCGGGCAGCTCTTGGCTGTTGGCTGTTGGCATTTGCTATGAGCTACGAGCCATGAACTACGAGCTGGTTTTCACCCTCCCCAGCAGTTCCATCAGCTCGGCCACCCGAACATTCTCCAGACCTTCCACCACCTCAACGATTTCCCCCCGCAGGAAGCTGTCGACATGCTCGGCAGAGAGTCTTTGGAACTTCTCAACGGCTGTCTCCCAGGAGACGGGCCGGGTGTGGAAGCCCTCGTAATCGCTCTTTTCCTTCTCCAACGTGCGGCCGTCCTCCAGGCGAATTTTCAGGCGGCAGGGCATCTCCTCCGGGAAGCGCCGGGTGAGTTCTTCCGCCGGCCGAACTCTGACCTTGCGCAGCAGATTCTGCACGTCGTCCTTTTCGATACGCTCGGGCCGGTACTGGGCGGGCAGCACCTGGTCGTCGAGGAGGGCAACCGCGACCATGTACTGCAGGCTGTGGTCCGCCTCCTCCTTGGTGCGCACTGCCGTCTTGTCTCCCTCCTCGCCGCCGCCGATGATGTTGTAGGCGACGTCGAAGATGTCGATCTCGATTTCCTCCACCTCCTGTGCCTTGAAGCCGTGCTCTTTTTTCAACTCCAGCGACCCCTCGATGGCCGACTGGGAATGGATCTCGGCGTTGTACTTCTTGACGATCGTTCGGCGCACCCGTTCCAGATCCTCTTCGCTCCAGTCGATCTCGAACCGTCCCGCGATGGAGTCCATGAAGCCCTTGTTCCCCTCGAAGACCTCGGGCGGCCCGGTCACCCCGCGCATCGCCAAAAAGGAGGCCTGGACGCAGCAAAAGGCCGTGTTCGGGTAGGCGAGCCCCTTCCAGTGGGAGAGTGCCCCGGTGCGGGTGACCCGCAGGGCGTTAAAGGCGGTGCCGCTGATGGCGATGGCGTTGGCGGTCTTCTCCCGGTCGAGTCCAAGGGCCCGGGAGACGCCCGCCGCCACGGCATAGGAGCCCTGCATGGTATGGTCGAATCCCTTCGCCCGAACCGGTGCGACGTCGGAGAGCCGGCACTGAACCTGGTAGGCCGTCGCCAGGGCGGTCAGGAGGTCCCTGCCGTCCCTGTCGGCATATTCGCAGGCAGCGAGGATCGCCCCCAGGTTGTCGCTGGGGTGGCAGGTCTCGCCCTTCGCCAGGTAGCTGTCGTTGTAGTCGAGGTAGCGCACCAGAGCGCTGTTGTAGAGGGTGGCCCGGTCGGGGGCGCTCCTACCGCCACCGATCAGCGCACAGCGGGGGGTGCCCCCGAAATCTTCGGTCTGCTCCCGTATGTAGCGGACAGGCTCGCCGTCCAGAGCGCCCACGGCGCAGCCGAGGGCGTCGAGGACCCGGATCCGGAGCTGCTCCCTGGCCTCCCGGGAGAGGTCGTCGAAGGCCGTATGCACGACAAAGTCGGCCAGTTTTTCCACCTCGGTCATGGAACCTCCTTTCTGCCGGCGGAAAATTCCGGACTGCTTTTACTGTGTTCAGTGTAGCAGGGAAGCGAGAGGGGGAAAGGGGCGGGAAAGGCCAAAAACCTAAAGGAAAAAAGTCAGCAGGAGTCGCACCTTGGTAAGGACTGGATCCTGCTCAGCTGAGGTAGCGCCCCCCGTTGACCCCGACGGTCTGCCCGGTGATATAGCCGTTGCGCGCGAGAAGGACCGCCACCTGGGCCACCTCCTCGGGAGTGCCGAAGCGCCCCACGGGGATGTTTTCCGGGCCAAACTGACGCACTTTCTGCAACTGGGCGATCATGTCGGTGACGACCGGGCCGGGGGAGATGGCGTTGGCGGTGATCCCCTCCCCGGCAAGGTTGGCGGCATAGTAGTGCATGAGGCCCACGATCCCACCCTTGGAGGCGGCGTAATGAGGTCCGACGATCCCGCCCATCTGAGAGGCGACGGAAGAGAGGAAGATTATCCGGCCCCAGGCCTCGGCTCGCATATCCGGCACCACCGCCTGGGTGATCAGAAAGGGCGCCTTGAGATTGACTGCCAGCATCGTATCCCAGTCCTTCTCGGAGATCTCATCGATGGACCGGGCCTGGCCGATACCGGCATTGTTCACCAGGATGGTGATCGGCCCGAGCTCCTGTCGGACCGTCTCCGCAACGAGGGTCACCTCCGCCTCGCGGCCGAGGTCTCCCCGCACCGGAACAGCACGCCGGCCAAGCCCCCGGATGTGCTCGCACACCTCGCGGGCGGCGCTTTCGCTGCTGCGGTAGGTTACCGCCACGTCGGCGCCCGATTCCGCCAGGGCCACGGCGATTGCCCGGCCGATGCCGCGGCTTGCTCCCGTGACCAGGGCAACTTTGCCTTTCAGTCCGTCTCCCATGCCTCTGCCTCCCCGATGGATGATGTCTCCTTTTGCGGCCTTTACCTTCTTCTGCTGCTTGTTACTATAGCACCGGGTACACCGAGGACAATCGGTTAGGGGGGGGCGCCTGGAGGAGAGCTCTTCTACGCTTGTGCGGGAAGGGTCGCTTGTCGATTGGGGGAATTTCCCCTAAGATGAGACAGACTGAGGCGAAGAAAGGAAGGAAGGCCGATGGATGTGTATATCGATGTTCCCGAGGAGCAAATCCGCCGCGAGCGGGAAAAGGCCCGGGAGCTGCGCAGGAGCCAGTGGTGGAAAAACCGCATCGCAGCAGGGGTGTGCCACTACTGCGGGGCCAAGGTGCCGCCGAGGAGAGCTGACCCTCGACCACATCGTCCCCCTCGTCCGCGGGGGGCGAAGCACCAGGGGCAACTGCGTGCCGGCCTGCAAGGAGTGCAACAACCGCAAAAAACATCTCCTCCCGGTGGAGTGGGAGGAGTATCTGGAGACACTGAAAAAAAATTCTGAATGTTGAATTTTGAATTTTTAATTGAAAGGCACAATCCCAAAGTCAATCTACCCCTGCAAAGGGGGAGTGAATAATTCAAAATTAAAATTAAGAATTCAAAATTGCCTTTCAAAGTTCCTCGAAATTCCTCTTCCCCGCCGTCATCAGCCTCCTCCTCCTCCTCGGGAAAGTCGTCATCCATGAAGCGGTCCAGAAAGCGGCGGTTGTCGCGGATGCGTTTTTCCACCTCCCGCTGAAGGTCCTCCAGGTCGGACAGGATCCCCTCGGGCCGGCCCGAGGCCGGTCCCGGCTCCTGCTTCTCTTTCGGGTCAGGCATTTCTTTCCTCAAGAATCTGGTGGTAGATGTCCAGGTATTTCCGGGCCGATCGGGTCCAGGAGAAATCCTGGTTCATCCCTCTTTTGATCAGGCGCAGCCAGGCCCGGCGGTCCTGGAAGAGATGCAGGGCCCTGTCCAGCGCCCCGAGCAGGGCCGCGGCGGTCGGTTCGAGGAAGGTGAAGCCGTTGGCCTTTTGCCCCTCGTCCGCCGGGTCGGTTATCGTATCGGCCAGGCCCCCCGTTTTGCGTACCACCGGTATGGTTCCGTAACGCAGGGCGATGAGCTGCCCCAGGCCGCAGGGCTCGTAACGGCTCGGCATTAGGAAGATGTCGCTTCCGGCATAGATGCGCCGGGAGAGGGCGTCGTCAAAGCTAAGGTTGATGGAGACCTTCCCGGGGTGAGCCTTCTGAAGCCCGGCGAAGCGCTCCATGTGCTGCTTTTCGCCGGTCCCGAGAAGGACGACCTGGATGTCTCTCTGCATCAGCTGCGCCCAGGCCGCCTCCACCAGGTCCAGCCCCTTCTGGGCGTCGAGCCGGGTGACCATGGCGACGATGGGGAGCGAGGCCTTGGGCTCCAGCCCCAGCTCTTTTTGGAGAGCCTTCTTGTTGGCGGCCTTTCCGCGCAGGTCCTCGCTGCTGTAAGGGTTGGCTACCGCGCTGTTCAGGGCCGGGTCCCATACCTTTTCGTCCAGGCCGTTGACGACCCCGTAGAGGTCTTCGGTGCGCTTCTGCAGGATGCCTTCGAAACCGAGGCCCAATTCGGGAGTCTGGATTTCCCGGCAGTAGGTCTCCGAGACGGTGTTCAGCTTGTCGGCAAAGAGGAATCCCCCCTTGAGAAAGGAGAGCTGTCCGTAGTACTCCAGGGCGTCGACCGTAAAAAAGGGCCGGATCGAGACGCAGGGTTCCATCGTCGTCGGGGGGAAAAGACCCTGGTATCCCAGGTTGTGGATGGTGAGAAGGGTGCCGAAGGTGTTGAAAAAGGGGTCGTCCTTCAGCTCGGTTCGAAGCAGGACCGGGATCAGCGCCGTCTGCCAGTCGTTGAGGTGAAGGATGTCGGGGCGGAAGTCGAGCCGCCGCAGCATTTCCAGGACAGCCCGGCAGAAGAAGCCGAAACGCTCGGCATTGTCGGGATAATCCCCGTCCTCGGTCCCGTAGAGACCTTCGCGCTCGAAATATTCACGGTTCCCCATGAGGTAGACCGGGACGCCGTCCAGACTGGTCTGGCGAAGCAGACCCTTGCGGGGGATGCCGTCGATGTCGACCTCCACGCTCTTACGCCCCTTGCGCAGGGCGAAACCCCGCTCCTCTACTGCACGATAGCAGGGAAGGAACACCCGGACATCGTGGCCGAGCTGATGCAGGGCGCGCGGGAGGGAGCCCGCCACATCCCCCAATCCTCCTGTTTTGGCGAGGGGGGCCACTTCGGAGGAAACCAGAAGAATTTTCATGACCGATGACTTTCTCCCTGTTGGTTGGCGTCCCCCCGGGCGCCATGGCTGATAGCGGAGCGCATGTTAAAGGAGTTTCCGGAATTTTTCCACCTGGTATTGAGCCTTTTCCGCGGCCTTCAGACACCCCTCGAAAAACCGGTGGAATTCGGCGATTCGTTCAAGCCGTTTTTTCGGGTCGGGTTCGGTCTCCAGGCACTGGAGGGCGGAGACGAGGAAAAGCCAGTAATTCAGTGTTTCCAGGCGCTCCCTGTTCAGCCACCAGAGGCCCCCGTAGCGGTTGAAGCCGAGAAAATCCCGGACCTGGGAGTCCTCGAGCAGATCGAGATACACCCTGGCGCAGCTCGGCACCTGTCTCGGCGAAGGCCTGATGACGGACCAGGAGAAGGAGCAGGAGCGCTTCGCAGGCGGCTTCGTCCGCGGAAAGGTTGAATGGGGCCTCTTCCCCGGACTGAAGAGCGGCCTGCAAGGTGTGGACCAGCAGGAATTCCTCCATCCAGGAGGCGCTCCTCTCCGGGGCCCCCTTGGGTCCCTGCAACTCCCCCAGCCGGTGCAGAACCATCCAGGGGAGGAAGACCCGGAAAAATCGGGCGCTGGCGCCCTGGGGAAGGCCGGCGGGCGGGTCGAAAAGCCCTCCCCTGATGACGGATAGCGCCTCCCGCTCGGTCTTTTGGCGGCTTTTTTGCAGGATCAGGTCCCTGGCCGCGGCGAGGTCTTCTCCTACAGATTCTACCAGGGGCTCACCCTGTTCCCGTTGCGGAGACCTCCCCGGCCAGGAGACGGAAAAACTGCCCCGCTTCCCGGGGAAAATGCTCCGCCTTCTTCGGCGCACGAGCGGGCGGGAGTGCGAGCAGCTGCCCCAGGTCCTCCAGGGACCGGGGAGAGACGACCCGTCCGAAGGCCTCGATCAACTCACCATAGCGGACCTTTTTCACCTCCTGGTCGAGGTCAGGGGTCCCTCGCCCGTCGAGGCGGTCGAAGACTCGGGCCCAGCAGCCGTCCACGTCGCGGATCTGCCGGAGGTCGAGAAAGACCTGGTAGCCGTACGGGCCAAGTTGCAGGTAGAGCCCGCTTTCCATCATCTCCCGGCTCTTTCGCAGGTACTCCAGGCCGTTTCGGTGGTCGCGGAAGCGGCAGAAATAGCCCTCTTCGCTGTTGAGCCAGGGCCTCGCCCAGGGTCGGACGGACCACCTGCTCGGCGCCCGTGGGGGTCTTGACCCGCTTGGGCACCGACTGGGAGATCCAGCCCCCCGGTGTCGGCGTAGCGGTTGTTGTAGACCACCAGGGCCCGTTCGTCCCCGCAGCCGTTGCTGTAGGCGAAGACGTCTTCGTTGACATGGCCGCCGCTGCGAAAAATCGTAGAGGACGAAGTTCTCCGAGCCGCTGAACAGGTGCCGGCGGCGCATCAGGGGGAAGATCTGGTTCTCGTGGTGGCGGACCAGGTCCTCGTCGACCGTCTCGTCCCAGTAGGCCCTGCGGTATTCCATGCCGTATTTCTCCCGCAGGCCCTTCGACCTGGCCGTGGCCGAACATCGGCAGGCCCGGCATGGTGACCAGCAGGACCGCCACCCCGAAGTACTTGTCGCCCGTGCCGAACTGCTCGACGGCGGTCGCCTCGTCGGGGTTGTTCATGAAATTGACGAAGCGCTTGAGGATCTCGGGGTTGAAGTCGAGGATGTTCTTGATGACGTCTGCGGTACTTGGCGTTGTCCTCGGTCTTCAGCATGTTCATGAAGGCGCTGTTGTAGACCCGGTGCATTCCCAGGGTGCGGACGAAATAGCCCTCCATCAGCCAGAAGGCCTCGGCCAGCAGCAGGGTGTCGGGGACCTCGGCGGCGACCCGGTCGACGACCTCCCGCCAGAACTCCACCGGGAAGACGCGGTCGAACTCCTCGCGGCTCATGGCGTGCTCGGCCCGGCTGGGAACGCCGGCGCCGCCTCCCGGCTGGGGATACCACAGGCGCTGGAAATGTTTCTTGGCCAGGGTCATGGCGGCGTCGAAGCGGATGATCCGGAACGTGCGCGCCACGCGCGAGGATCGTGCTGGATCATCGCCTCGCGCACCTCGCGGCAGCAGGAAGTTGAGCTGGGCCGTGTCGTTCCAGGGCATGTGGGTGCCGTCGTTGCCGTGGTAGATGTAGCGCACCCTGCCGGTGCGGCGGTCCACGTGCTTGAAGACCACGGCCGCATCGCTGTGGTTCCAGTAGCCGTCCTCGATGTAGATGCCGAGTCGTCGGCACCAGGAGAGGTCGGCGCCGGTGAAGCGGTAGGCCGGGTAGGGAGGATAGTCGAGCTGGATGAACCAGTCGGGGTGCTCCCGATCCAGCGGGAGTAGATGCCGGTGTGGTTGGGGACCACGTCGCTCGCCAGACGGATGCCCCGCTGCCAGGCAGCGCTCCTCCAGGTTCGTCCAGGCCGTCCTCGCCGCCGAGGTCCCGGGCCACCGCGTAGTCGTACAGCGAATAGGCCGAGGAGACCGCCTCGGGGTTGCCCATGATCTGCTTGATCTTCTGCGAGGCGGGGGAGCGCTCCCAGATGCCGATCAGCCACAGGGCGGTGAAGCCCCAGCGGGCGAGCAGGTCGAGTTCCTCGTCCGGGATCTGGTCGAGGCGGGTGATGTCGCGGCCGTATTTTTTCGGCAGCTGGTCGAGCCAGACGTAGATCGTCTTGGCGATCAGGACCACGTTGGGCATCCAGTCGGCATCGGGGGAGAAGGCGCTCGGGCTCCTCATAGCTGTAATCGGCGGCCGGCCCGAAACGGGGCGCCGGGATCGGGCCGCGGCCCGCAGCCGCGCATCGTCTCCTCCTCTGCCAGCACGTCAAAGGCGTCAGGATGTCTGGAGCAGGCCGGGGGCAGGATGTCCGACCAGTGCTCGCGGATGTAGCGCAGCTGCCCGCTCAGGGAATCGGGGGCGGCTTCGAAGAGGCGCCTGGAGAAGTTCCATCAGGGAGCCGCCAAGAAGGCCGGACGCGGTGTTTCCCTGCAGTTTCCGGTCGAGTTCGGCCAGGCTTGCCGGTACGCGCAGACGCTGCCGCAGGTGGGCATCGTCGAAGAGCTCGGCCATGTCCGAGCGGCCGGGTTGCGGCATCTGGACGGCCAGAAGGAAGAGTTCGACGAGGGTGAGACGGCCGATGCTCCGGCCGTCCTGCCCTCGCAGAAACTCCTGAGGGGGCTCCCCGCAGGACCGCGGCCGGCGGGAAGAGGCGGACGAAGTTTTCCAGCACCGTCGCGAATCCAGGCAATGCCATCCGGCGCGAACCTGTCGATCGACCTCGTCCATGCCCACGGCGCACTGGCGCAGTTCAGATAGCGGGCCGGCGACGAAGCGGAAAATCGGGTTCAGCAGGGCCAGCAGGTTGAGCTGCCCGGCGCCGGCCGTGTGGCCCGGAGCTTTTGCGCTGCAGGCTGCGGCCACATCCGCAGGGCGATAAAGAGGGAGAAGGGCCGGCCTGCGAGCAGTCGGGAGCAGTTCATAGCGTTCCCAGGCCTCGGCGGAAATCTGGATGGCCAGGGGAAAATACCGGTTCAGTTTTTCTTCCAGAGGAGTCATATCGTTTCCATGTAAAATTTGCCTCACCGGGGCAATACAGGGCAGAAGTATACAATCCCTTGTACCAGGTTATTCGGCGGGCACCATTCAAAAAGTCGTCGATGGGTCGACATCCCGCAGGTAACGGGCGGCCTCCTCGGGCGGCGTGGGATTAACGTGAAATCCCGTGCCCCATTCGAATCCGGCGATCTTGGTCAGCCGCGGCACCAGTTCGATATGCCAGTGGAAATCGTAGGGAAGCGAGCCCCAGTAGCCCGGTTTGCCGAGCCGCAGGTGCATGGGGGGGGCGGTGTGCAGGATGAAGTTGTAGGGAGGGTCGTGCAGAACACTGTGCAGTCGCTGCAGGGTGTCCTTGCAGGGTTTCGGCCAGCGCTGGCCAGCTCCTGGTCGCTGGTCAGGCGAAATCGTGGCCGTGGCGCCTCGGGACAATGCGCATTTCAAAGGGAAAGCGGGAGGCGTAGGGCGCGAAAACCACAAAATTCTCGTCCTCGCGTATGAGTCGGCCGGCATCGGCCTCCTCCTGGGCCAGAATGTCGCAAACAGGCAACGCTCCTTCTGATCGTAATATTCCCGGCAGACGTCGAGTTCGGCCGCCGCCACCGGGGGGGTGAGCGGGACGGCGATGAGCTGGGAATGGGAGTGGGGGATGGCGGCCCCCGCCTCGACTCCGTGGTTCTTGAAAAGGAGGATATACCGGAACCGGGGGTCCTTGCGCAGGTCGAGCAGACGCGTGCGGTAGGCCCGGAGGACGTCCTGGATATTTCGGCCGGGCTGAGCTCGGCCATGCTGCGCTCGTGGTCGGGGTTTTCAACGATGACCTCATGGGCGCCGATGCCGTTCATGACGTCGTAGAGGCCCACGCCTCTTTTGTCGAGCTCTCCCTCGATGCGCAGCGCGGGATATTTGTTCGGCATGACCCGCACCTTCCAGCCGGGCGTGTTCGCGCGGCTTCCCTCCGGACGGATGGCGAAGATTTCCCGGGGGGTCTTCTCCTCCCGCCCGTAACAGAAAGGGCAGACGGTCATGTTCACCCGCTCCCGCTCGTGCGTGAAGTCTCGGGGAGGGCGCCCTCTTTCGGTGGTGACGATGACCCAGCTGCTCTTCAGAGGGTCCCAGCGCAGTTCAGACACGGAACAAACCTTTCGGGATCAATGTGTCAGGGGCCGGGGTCCACTCCGATCCAGACGCGGAAACCGCGTTTCTACGCCTTCAAGCAACTCCTTCTTCCACTCCTCCACCTTTTTCCGGTAGGTCTCGAGCAGTTGTCCGGCCCGGTCGCTCATCGGCCGACTCGGCCACGATATGGGCCAGGGGCAGGTGCTGGTCGGGAAGGACCAGAACCCAACCGCCGTCGAGCTGCACCTTGACCCCGTCGATAAAGGAGGCTTCCAGGTCCACAGAGTCCTCGCTCATCTTGCGCATGATGCCCCCTTTGAGCTCCCAGGTGCAGGGGATCTGCAGGTGGCGGTAGGTGCGGCGGGGGAGGGATTTGCGGACCTGGCTCAGGGTCTGGCCGGTGCGGGCCAGAAGCTCCAGGGTTTTGGCTACGGTGAAGAGGGCGTCGAAATTGGCCTGAAAACCCGGGAAGGCAAACCGTCCGTCCATGGCGGCGGCCAGTTGCACGCCGCGCTCCCGGGCTCCCTCCACCAGGGAGCGGCCGTCGGTCTTGGTCCGTTTCACCGTCAGTCCCGACTCCCGCGCCAGTTCCTCTACCGTCGAGGGCGCCGGTACCGGGAGGACCAGGCTTCCGCTTCGTTCGGCCCGGCAAACGAGGGCCGACAGGGTGGTCAGGGCTTCGAGGTCGGAGAGGACGTCCCCGGTTTCGTCGATGAGCTGGAGCTTCTCCCCCGAGGGGCCCAGCCAGAAACCGGCCGTGGCCCCGAGGGTCGTCACGATGCGCGAGAGCTGCTCCATGGCCCGCTGGACCTGCTCCGGGGTGCTGCCGCTGCGGCTCTCGCTGACGTGGGAATTGAGCTCGATAACCTCGCACCCGAGGGTGTTGAGCAGCGCCGGAAGCAGGTCCCCTGCCGGAGAGTGGTTGAGGTCGACCACGACTTTGGGGGCCGCCTTCCGCAGGACGTCCCCGTCGAGGGCGCGCAGAAATCCCTCCCGGTAATAGTCGTAGATGCGGGGAATCTCCCAGATCCCGCCCGGATCGGAGTAATGAACGCGGCGGAAGTTTTCCTTGTAATAGACCCGTTCGATCCCCTTGGCGCTGGAAGAGGAGATTTCGATGCCTTCGGCATCGAAAAAGATGATTTCGGTCGCGGCGGGGTCTTCCGAAGACTGGCGAAAATGGACGCCGCCGACCTCGCCGAAGGTGGTGAGCTTGTAGCGCAGCACCGGCAGGGAGACCATTTTGGTGTCGCGGACATTGACCCCCGCCGAAAGCAGGCCGCCGACAAAGGAGCGCTTGAGCATGCGCGAGGAGCGGATGGCGTCGCGCCCGGCCAGGACGAAGGAGTCCTTGGGCAGGGTCGAGCCGTAGGCCGCGCCGAGTTTGGCGGAGAATTCGGGCGTCAGCTCGACGTTGGTCACCCCGCGGACCATGGCTCCTTCGAAGAGACTTTTGCGCCACTTCTCGCCCCAGATCAGGTTGGTGGTGACGATGGAGCCGCTTTCGATGACCTTGCGGGGCCAGACCTTGACGTCTTTTTTGATGTAGGTCTCATCGCCCATACTGGTCTCATCGCCGATTACCGCCCCTTCCTCGATGACCACTCCCTGGCCCATCCGGACGTTTTGCCCCAGCACCGCGCCATGGATGCGGCAGTTTTTCTTGAGATAGACGTTGTCCCAGATGACGGCATCCTCCAGTTCGGCGCCGTCCCGATGACGCAGTTGCGGCCCACCAGGCAGTTTTTGAGCTTGGCCCGGCCCAGCACCTGGGTGTTGTCCCCAAGGACCACCATCCCCTCGAGCAGGGAGAGGTCGCCCGCGGCGACAAGGGTTTCCTCTCCCAGATAGACCTCCTTGCCCTGTTCCCCCACCGGACGCTCCTGGAGCCGGACCCCGACCTTCTTCCCGGTTATGTCCCGGCAGGCCTCCAGATAGGCGTCGGTGTTGCCGATGTCGGCCCAGTACCCCTGGATGTTGCATCCGAAGAGGGGAGATTTGTCGGCCAGCATCGTCGGAAAGATGTCCTTGGACCAGTCCCGGTTTTCCCCTTCGGGGATCAGGTCGAGGACTTCGGGTTCCAGGACGTAGATGCCGGTGTTGATCGTGTCGGAGAAGACTTCCCCCCAACCGGGCTTTTCCAGGAACTTGGTGATCCGGCCCTGCTTGTCGGTGATCACCACTCCGAACTGCAGAGGGTCTTTGACCGAGGTCAGGGTAATGGTGGCCAGGGCCTTCTTTTTCTGGTGGAAATCGAGCACCCGGGAGAGGTCGAAGTCGGTGAGCAGGTCGCCGCTGATGATAAGAAAGCGCTCGTCGAGGTATTTGGCCGCGGCCTTGACGGCGCCGGCGGTGCCGAGGTCCTCCAGGGGCGTCACGTAGGTGATGCGCACGCCGAACTCGCTGCCATCGCCGAAGAAGTTTTTGATGATTTCGGGCTGGTGGTAGAGCAGCAGCACCAGGTCGTTGATCCCGTGTTTTTGCAGAAGCTCAAGGATGTGAAGCATGATCGGCCGGTTGGCCAGGGGAATCATCGGCTTGGGGAGGTTGATGGTCAGGGGCTGGATGCGGGTGCCGAAGCCCCCCGCCATGAGGACTGCTTTCATAGAATCTCCTTGAAAAAACGTTTTAAGTTTTAGGTTTTAAGTTTTAAGAATTGATTTCGATTGAGTAAGATTTTTGGCTGTAGGTTGAGTTATGGGATTTCCAAGGGTTTTAAGCCTTAAAACTTAACACTTAAAACCTAAAACCGATTTACTGCTTTTTTCTTTCGAGTAATCGACGTACTTCCTCCTTCAGTTCAGTCAGGTCGGAGCTCTTGACGACATAGGCGTCGGCCAGCCACGAGGAGAAGTCATCCTTATAGCAGCTGAATGCCGTGCAGAGAATGACCGGCAGGTCCGACTTCTCCCGGACGATTTTCTGCAGGGTCTGCAAGCCGCTCTCCCCCTTCATCTGGATGTCGAGGATGATCAGGTCGTAGGCCTGATTTTCTAGGTGTTCGGCGGCTTCCGCCCCGCTTCCGGCAGTATCCACCTGGTACCCATCCTCTTCCAACTCCGCCGCGTAAAGATGGCGAATATCCCTTTCGTCGTCGACTACCAGCAATCGGGGCATGGCTCTTCCTCCCTTTTTTCGGCCGAAGATTTTGCGCCGTCGAAACGGCGGTCAGGTTGATTTGGAGCGGCTTTTGAGGCCGGTGGGGCCCGAAACCGCCTCGGATGCATTGGTTGTGCGATGATGTCGGATGGTTGCCGGGTCGGAAGAACGCTTTCTAACCAGGCATGGAACCGGCCCGAAGGGCTCTCCGGAAGGCAAGGTCAGGTTCCCTCCCTTGCCGGAATGGGCAGGCGCACGAGAATGCGCGTTCCGACATCCGGATCGCTTTGAATCTCCATTTTCGCGCCGTGTTCCTCGATGATGCGGACGCACAGGGGCAGCCCCAGGCCGCTGCCCTTCTCCTTGGTGGAGAAAAAGGGCTTTCCCGCGGCCTGAAGAATCTCGGGGCTCATGCCGGCGCCGGTGTCGGAGAGAAGGATATGGACCTCGTCTCCCTCGCGGCGGGTGCGCATTTCCATTCGTCCTCCCCTGGGGGTGGCTTCCAGGGCGTTGTTAATGACGCTTCGCAGGCAGTAGGTCATTTTCTTGTGGTCTACCTTGACCAGGGGGAGGTCCTGGCCGAAATCGAGATTGAATTCCACCCCGCTCATCTCCAGGTCTTCCCGCAGGCCGGCATAGACCCTGGCCACCAGTTGGTTGATGTCCCAGAGGTCGAAGGTTGGGTGCAGGGTTTCGGAGTAGTTCAGAACCTCTTCGAGGACCTCCTCCAGGCGCCTGGCCTCGCGCACGATCGATTCGATGTACTGCCTCTTGGCATCGTCGGAAGGAGTGCTTTTGATCAGGGTGCGGGCGAAGCCCCCGATGATGGTCAGAGGGTTTCGGATGGAGTGGGCGATGCTGGAGGTGATCTGGCCCACCAGGGCCATTTTCTCCATGCGAAGGATCTGCTCCTGTTGCTCCTGAAGCCGGCGGTTGGCCTCCGTGAGCTTGACCAGCTCCCCCCGCAGCCGCTGGTAGAGGGCGGTCCTTTCGATGGCGAAGGAGACGGGCAGGGCGAAGGTCTCCAGGGAATGGAGGTCCTCGGTGGAGATGGGCCGGCCGTTGATGAAGTTGTCCGCCAGAAGAAGGCCGATGCGCCGGCTCTTGCTGACCAGGGGCACCAGGACCATCTCCCCCACCCCGAGGGCTGCGACCTGGCCCGGTTCGATGTCGGACTCCCGGGCAAGGTCGGTGATGTGACGCGAGAGCTGCTGGTTGAGCACCCGCACGAAAAGGTGGTCGGTGTGGCTCAGGGGAACGGTCAGGCAATCAAGCAGGTCGCGGAATTTCTCCTGTTCGGAGGCCATCTTCTGTTCGAAGAAGACCTGGGCCATCTCGCGCAGGGTGAGTTCCTGAACCTCGAGCTCCTTCCAGATGCGGCCGGCATCCTCTCTGGAGCGGGGGCCGACGGCAAAATGCCCTTTGAGGTACTTCCGCTCCTTGTCCACCAGAAGCAGAATGGCCCGGTTCAATCCGAAGCCCCGGCCGGCGGTCACTGCAGTGAGGGTCATGGCGATGACCTCATCCACGTCCACCGAGGTCTGAAGGACCAGGCTCACCTCGTGGAGGAACTTGACCTCGCGGTTGCGGCCCTCGATCTGGCCCGTGAGGGTCTGGATCTGGGCGCGCAGGGAGAGCAGTTCCTCCACGGAATAGGTCAGGAGTACCGGCAGGGGATTGGAACCGGAGTTCATGGCCCCAAGGTCTTCCAGAAAACGCGGGCATTCGATGCAGCGTCGAAGGAATCTTTTTTTCCGGTCGAAAAGGAGCTCTTCCTCTCCCCCGCGCAGGTAGGGACAGTCTTCGGGGGAGATTTGCTCTATCTGCCAGCAGCAGCCTGGTTGCACGCGAAACACCGAAAAATAAGGGGGATGTCGGACCGGGGCGGATTGCACGAAAAAACAGGTTGAATTATAGCAGGGCTTTGCGGCATTGCAATGTGAACCCTCAGCTCGGAAAAAAAGCCGATTGGCTCGAATTTTCAACTTCTTACACTTTTTGGCAGAAGGGCGCGAACGCTTTGCCCTTGCCCTCGCGGCTCCCCCGGTGGCATAGTTTCAACCATGAAAGGCAAACGCTACAATCTTTATTCCGCCCACCTGAAAAAGCGCTTCGGCCACCGGATTCACAAGATTTCCGTCGACGCCGGATTCTCCTGCCCCAACCGCGGGAGGACGCGCAACCTTCCGGGGTGCCTCTTCTGCGACCCCGACGGGTCGGGCGCGGTCGGCATCGACCGGGGATTTCCGGTGGCCGAGCAGATTGAGCGGGGCAAGGAGGTCATGGTCCGCAAATACAAGGCTGGAGAGTTTGTCGCCTATTTTCAGCCCTTCTCCAACACCTTCGCACCCGTTTCGCGCCTGCGCCGGCTCTACGACGAGGCCCTCTCCGTGTCCGACGTGGTCGGCCTGGCCGTGGGAACCCGCCCGGACTGCCTGCCCGAAGAGGTCCTCGACCTTCTCGCCGAATATCACCGCCGCACCTATTTCTGGCTCGAACTGGGCCTGCAGAGCGTGCACGACGCCACCCTGGCCTTTCTGCGCCGGGGCCACGATTACGCGGCGTTCCTGAAAGCCTTCGCGGGCGCCCGGGAGCGCGGCCTGCGGGTCTGCGTCCACGTCATCATCGGCCTTCCCGGGGAGAGCCGGCGGGACATCCTCGCCACCGCCGAGGAGATGGCCCGGCTGCGGGTAGACGGCATCAAGGTCCACCTGCTGCACGTGCTGGAGGGAACCCCCCTGGGAGATCTTTACCGCAGGGGGGAGGTCCCCATCCTCGACCAGGCCGAGTACGTGGAGCTGGCCGCCGACTTCCTGGAGCGGCTGCACCCCGACACCCTGGTTCACCGCCTGACGGGAGACGGGCCCCGGGATCTGCTGCTGGCCCCTCTGTGGTCCCTGAACAAGTGGGAAGTGCTCAACGCCATCGACCAGACACTCGAACGCCGGGGGAGCCGGCAGGGGAGCGCCTTATGAATAGAGATTGCCGGTTCCCGGATTTTCGCCTCTTGGCCCTGGCGGGGATGATGACCGTACTCGCCCTGTCGGGCTGCAGGAAGGACCCGGCAAATGCCTGGGTCGCCCGGGTCGTATCCGCCTACGGGGGGGAGAAGGCCCTGCGCGGGGTCGAATCTGTTGTCTACCGGGGCGAGATTGAGGCGACCATGCGCCGGGACCGCGGGCGGGAGGTCATTTACTTTCAGAGGCCGGGCCGCCTGCGGGTCAACCTGAAGTACGGCCGCTCCCTGGAGGAGCGGGTTTTGAACGGCTCCCGTGGGTGGCGCAACAGCGGGGAGGGATTCCAGGAGGTGCAGGGGCCTCCCCTGGAGGCCATGGTCTTCCAATACAGGCATCTCGACCTGCCGCTGGGACTGATCGACGGCAGTTACAGGGTCTCTTTTCGCGAGATAAACCGAAACGGCAAGCGTTATCCTCTCCTGAGTCTCGATGGGTCCGGTGGGCCACCGATGGAAGTGACCATCGACCCCGATACCGGGTTGATTCTTCACGTGGCGGGGATTTTTCAGGTGGGAGGCGCAACGACCAGGCTGGAAGTCGACTACGGCGATTACCGCCCGGTGGCGGGGGTCATGCTGCCTCATCGGATCGTCAATTACGCGGGGGGAATGGAGATCGCCCGGACGGTCTTCGGGCAGGTGGAGGTCAACAAAAAGCTGAATTCCGAAATCTTTTCGCCCGTGGAAATGCCTGTGAAAAAGTGAACCCAAAAAAGGAATTTGACCCACGAGGGGCACCAAGTTTTACAAAGAAATTCAAGGAATTATAAAAACCATAATGACCACAGGAATGGCGAGTCACTGAGCCTTTCAATCTAGTCGATTTTCTTGTGTTTCTTCGTGGACTTCGTGGATAACTGGAGGTTTTTATGGTGAATGGAGGGAGAAACGGGAGGCCGGCCGGACCTGCCGACTCAGGAGGCTCTCTGCTCAATGGCGGGGGCGTTGTAGGGCTGGTCCAGGGTATCGCTGGCGCCCCCCCAGGAGAGGAGCAGGAGCGAGGCCCAGACGATGCCGACGACAAAAATGATCACCCGTGACATGTCGCGAAAGGTACTAGAGGTTCGGATAAAAATCAAGCAGTCATTTTTCGGACTTCGGTGACATTTTTTTGAACCTTGTTCAGTCTCCCCCTCCTGTGGTATTCAAGCGCCCAAAAAGGGACGGGGGACGAGGCATGAGGGACGCAAACCCCGACATCGATCTTCGCGTCTCCCGAACCGCGTCCCTCGTCCCTTGTATTTAAGGAGAATTCGTGGACCTTTCCACCCTCAACAAAGAACAGCTCGCCGCCGTCCGCCATACCGAAGGCCCCTTGCTGCTGCTGGCCGGGGCCGGTTCGGGCAAGACGCGGGTCATCACCTTCCGCATCGCCTATCTCCTGCGGCAGTTGGGGGTGACGCCCGATCAGATCCTGGCCGTCACCTTCACCAACAAGGCCGCCCGGGAGATGAAGGATCGGGTGCGGGAGCTGGTCGGCCGGCGGGAGAGCCGGGACATGGCCGTCTCTACCTTTCACTCGCTGGGGGTGCGCCTGCTGCGCGAGGATATCGAAAAGCTCGGCTACAAGAAAAATTTCTCCATCTACGGCGCCGCCGACCAGGCGCGGCTCGTCCGGGACCTGATGCAGGGCGTCGAGACCGGCGGCCGAAAGTACGACGCCGACCGCATCCTGTGGCTGATCTCCGACGCCAAGAACCGCCTTATTCCACCCGAAGCCTTCACCGCGGGACCTCGGGACGAATATGCCGCCCTGGCCGCCGAGGTCTATCCCAGATACCAGCGGGCGCTCAAGGCCTTCAACGCCCTCGATTTCGACGACATCCTGATGCTGACCGTCCGGCTGTTGCAGGACCATCCCAAGGTGCTCTCCCGCTGTCAGGAGCGCTTTCGCTACATCATGGTCGATGAGTATCAGGACACCAACGCCGCCCAGTACCGCCTTCTGCGGCTTCTGTGCGCCGCCCACCGCAACCTCTGCGTGGTCGGAGACGACGATCAGTCGATCTACGGCTGGCGCGGCGCCGACCTCGGCAACATCCTCGACTTCGAAAAGGACTATCCCGGCGCCAGGGTCATCAAGCTGGAGCAGAACTACCGCTCCTCGGGCAATATTCTTGCCGCCGCCAACGCCGTGATCGCCAACAACCGCCAGCGCAAGCCCAAGGCTCTGTGGACCGCGGACGGGGAGGGGAGCCCCATCGATTACCTGCGCTGCGAGGACGAGGAGGACGAGGCGCGCCGGGTGGTGGAGGCGATTCATGCCGAGCGGTTTCGCCACAGCCTCAAATACCGCGACTTCGCCATCCTCTACCGCACCAACTCCCAGTCGCGGCCCTTCGAGGAGCAGCTGCGCTACGAGAACATCCCCTACGTGCTCATCGGAGGGCAGCAGTTCTTCGACCGCAAGGAGGTCAAGGACGCCGTCGCCTATTTCAAGGTCCTGGTCAATCCCCGGGACGAGGTGAACCTGCTGCGCATCCTCAACTACCCCCGCCGGGGCATCGGAGAGTCGACCGCCGACCGGTTGATCCGCTATTCCGCCGAAAAGGCCCTGCCTCTCTGGGAGGTGTTGCAGGACCCCTGCGGTATCGAAGACCTGGGCCAGAAGGCTCTCGAGGCGACGGCCTCTTTCGTGGCGCTCATGGAAAAATACCGCTTTCGTTTCCGCCGGCCCGGCCTTCTGGCCGAGACGGCCCGCGAATTTCTGGCCGAGATCGGGATCGAGGATGAAATCTACCGCGGCGCCGAGGACCCCAACCGTGCCCGGCGCCGGGTCGACAATGTGAACGAGGTGGTCAACGCCGCTGGCCTCCTTCGCGGAACGGGAAGTTCGGCCGACCCTGGCGGGATTTCTGGAGAAAGTCTCCCTGCTCGACGGTAACGACTCGATGCGCGGCAGCAAGGAGGAGAAGCTGACGGGGGATGCTGTGGTCCTCATGAGCCTTCACTCCAGCAAGGGGCTGGAGTTTCCCCATGTATTCCTGGTCGGCATGGAGGAGGGCTTTCTGCCCCACAAAAAGTCGGTCGACGAGACCTTCGACATCGACGAGGAGCGGCGGCTCTGCTACGTCGGCATCACTCGGGCGCGACGACGCCTGACCCTGCTGGGCGCCTCCCGACGCCGCAAATACGGCAGGCAGGAATTGCGGATCCCCAGCCGGTTTCTCGAGGAGATTCCCCGGGGGCTGCTGCGGGAGCAATGCAGCCAGGAGCCTGCCGTTACCGGGCCCGGGGAGAAGGAAAAACTTGCCAGCAACTTCTTTTCCGGAATCAGGGGCCTGCTCGGGGAGTGACCTGCCGACCTCCCGCCTTCGGTCGGCAAATTGTGCTCCCCTGTGGATACGGCCCGTGGTCCCCACGGCCCCTGGTGTCTGGCATTTCAGGCTTCTCCTGAACCTGCCACTTATACGCCACCCTGGCTCAGCGAACAGCCCGGCCTGCCCCCAATGCCCTGGAATCAAGGGGAATACCTGGATACTAATGATTCTCTACGGCCCGCACGCCACACTGCCTGTGATCTACTCTCTTTTTGCATTTCTCCAGTCCCTCCGGCCTGGTTCCCCCGAGAAAAGACGGAGCCGCTCTTTAGCAATAAAAGGCCGCTGTCTATTTATAGTTAACAATTAAAAACAACAAAATATAATTATAATTTAATTTTTGTGCTTATTGCCTTAAAAAAGAATTTAAGTATACTTGCCCGGCATAAACGAAGTCGAACCTGATAAAGCAACTCCAATCTGCTAACATTTCGTGATTATTTTTATTGACAGGCTTGAAAAAAAGTTGTTTGCTACAAAAGCAAAGGGCGAATTAGTTGAAATTTTTATTCAGCAGCACCAGCTTTTTTTGTGTTGCCTTTTTTTTATTAAATATTAGCAACCAAACTGAGTGCAATCCAGATTCTGTCTTCTTTGTTGGGCTACTTTGATTTTTTGTCCGAAAGGTAGTTTTTATCAAATGGGGGACTCCTTCCTTGCAAAAAGGCGATGTAACTCTCCTTTCCTCTCCCCTCCTCAAGCATTCAACGAATACATTAGATCCTATAGATTGTTCATTTTTAAGGTATGAGACGTTGGGAGTCTTGTGTAAAAGTAAAAATGAAGCATAAATAGTGGTTTGTGTCTGTGTTTTAATTGCTAGGAGGATTCAGAAAACTTTCTCCCCGTTGAAGCCCGGTTTGTAAAACTCAAGTAGCTTGAAGACTTGCGATCTTCGTGAGAGGCCTGTATTTCCTGTTTATTTGGCCAGAAGTCTGCCTTTGTGAAGATCTTGATTTAGAACGCCATTGTTGATGCTTTCGCAAAAAAACATGGTGATGGCTAAGCAAAAATTTCGCCCTACAAGGCCTGGTGGTTTTTCAGGGGCGAAGGCCTACATCAGGTAGGTCGAGGTCCTGAAAAAACGCCGTAACGACGTAGGGCGGACTTTTTGCGACGCCATCATTGTTAAGGTTTTTATATCACTCAGGCGGTAGGATTTGGACGACATCCTATCCAAGGGATGCTTGTATTTGAGGAGCCGTTCCTGCTCCACCAAAACAACTCCCGGGAAATGAGGCTGTCTTAATATGGGAGGTTTTGAGAGGTAAGACTATTTAGGCATTTTTGTAGCAGGAGGGTTTCCATGAAAGGCCGAGACTCCCCGTCGTCTGTCAAGGTTCTTGAAGGGCAACACCTCGTTGGTCCCGTGGGTGCATTATCAAATCAAAAGGAGAAACAGATGAAGAGGTACTCGTTGTTTGGAAAGTTATGTTTACTGCTTTGCCTGGTGGTTCCCATGTTCCTGGGTGGCTGCTCGGGTGACAATGGAAGCACCGGTGCTACCGGTGCTACCGGTGCTACCGGTCCCCAGGGCCCCGCGGGCCCCCCGGGTGCGTCTGCGACGGCTGAAGGCGTGCATTACCTGGCCGCGGTGCATAACGGCACCCTGACCATCTCGAGCATCAGCCTGACCACCAACGCTGCCAACCAGGCCGTGGTGACCTTTTCCGTCGCCGATGCCGATGCAAACCCGGTCGCCGGCATCTCGGCGGACGCTTTCACCTTCATCCTCGCCGATGAGGTGCCCGCCGGTACCAGCATCCTCCAGCCGCGACGGTTCCACCACAACCTACAGCACCCCCTACTTCGAGCAGTACGCTCGTGAATCCGGTGCTGCTACAAGCCTGGTGGATAACGGGGACGGGACCTATACCTACACCTTCACCTATGTCTTCGGCGACAAGGATGCCGCTGCCGCCGCCGGTCTGAATGCCGATGAATTCCAGACTACTGACAACCAACGCCTGGCGATTGATGTCAGGGATCCCGTCGCGGGGAGCACCACCTACAATTCCGCCGGCGGTTTCTTCGACTTCTCCGGCGTTCCTGCTGCTGGCGTGGCTGCCACGCAGATCGACTCCCAGCGCCAGTTCGTTACCATCCAGGCTTGCGAGAAGTGCCACGGCCCGCAAATGGATAACGCGGCTCACGCCGACCATTATCCCGACACCCGCTTCTGCGTGCTGTGCCACAGCCCCCTCTACGGTTCCGATGATACGACTGCCCGTCATCCCAAGGGCTCTCTCGTAACCGACGGGCGTTTCCTGCCCTCGCTGATCCACCAGATCCACGCTGCCATCGACGCCAAGGTTCTGACCACCGACGCCCTTGGGAACGCGATCGCACCGAAGGACGACTGGTCCGACGTCTCCTACCCGCAGGGTAACATCGTCACGACCGATGTGGACGGCAACGATGTCGGTGTCGCCAACTGCGTCGTCTGCCACAGCAACCCGGCCAACCAGCCCGGGACCGAGGTCGACAACTGGAAGACCCATCCCACCCGTCAGATCTGCGGCACCTGCCATACCGACGTCAACTTCACCACCGGCGTCGGCCATCTCGGCGGCGTTCAGACGGACGACAACGGCTGCGTTTACTGCCACCCGACGAATGGGTCCTCCACCGCCATCACCGAAGTCCATGACATTACTCCGACCTCCTCCCTTCATCCCCAGCCGATGGACGTGCCCGAATTCGCCGTGCATATCAGCATGGATCCCCGGCGAACGGCTCCTTCTATGTGGCCGGCGAAGCCCCGGTCGTGACCGTGACCCTGACCACGATTGACCCGGCCACCGGTGAGGACACCGGCACCGCCGTCGACCCGGCTACTTACACGGATCAGCAGGCGGCAAAGGGTGGCTCCGGCCCGGCCCTGTCCTCGGCCGTTCTGATGGTTTACGGTCCCCGGGCCAAGGCTGTCCCGGTCCTGGCCACGTATTCCACTACCGATCCCACCTACATCGCTGACCATACGGCCGATTCCTCCGTGACGCCGACGCAGGAGCACGACCTGCTGCTGACCGACACCACTGGCACCGCCAATCCTGATACCCGGGTGACCGCTGATGCCAATGGTTTCCACTATCAACTGCAGGCCATCCCGGCTGGCATGACTGATGGCACCTACATGGTCCAGGCCCAGGTCAGCATGTACGGCGGCGTCAGCGGTACCGACTATCGCACCGGCTCCACCGGCCTTATTACCTTCAACGTGAACACCGATGCGACTCCTCCGACTACCGTGACGGACGAGGCGAAAGTGGCCGGCGACGCCTGCATCAACTGCCATGGCAACACCCGCATGCACATCGCCGGGCCCTATGCCCATGACGTGCCTTTCAACACCGACTACTGCCTGGCCTGCCACGACCAGTCGGGCAATCACGGCGACCAGATCTCCAACCGGGTCCACGCGGTCCACTCCGCCAATACTGCCGATGGCGATCTCAAAGGTCACACCTGGGGGGACGTCACCTATCCGCAGGAACTCACCCGGTGCAACACCTGCCACAACTCCGGGAACACTTCCTGGTATGCCAACCCGTATGCTCAGCCCTGCATCGGTTGCCACGGTGACGCCGCCGATGCCACGACCCACATCGAGGCAAACGTGGGACAGTGCGAAGTGTGCCACGGTGCGGATGCCGTTTTTAACGTCAGAAACTAATTCGACGGGCATCTTTAAACCTTAGACATTTCATTGGAATGGTTTTTCTTCAGGCGGGCCGCAAGGCCCGCCTTTTTCTTTGGTGCGCCAGTCAAGGCGCGTAGCGCCTTGACTGGCGCTGTTCCGGCCGCTGTGGTGGTGGTTGGATGACTTTGGGGGTGCAAGTCCCCTGCGGACCCTGATGGAGGGAACCGCTAGCCGGACGACA
Organism: uncultured delta proteobacterium; assembly: GCA_963791005.1. Lineage (GTDB taxonomy): Bacteria > Desulfobacterota > Desulfuromonadia > Desulfuromonadales > CAWBQR01 > CAWBQR01. The sequence continues at coordinate 42,399 of CAWBQR010000007.1, forward strand.
AGGGTGACTCCCGCAAGATGGAATCTGAAGGAAACAGCGGGCAAACTCCCGGGGTGAGTAAGCGCAAGAGCAGGATGCAGGGTGGCACTCCTGCTACTTCAATTGTGGAAGATAGGCCCTGCTTTTGTCAGTTGAACAAAGAAGCTTTCGGCCGGGAAAAAACTTTAAAAAACAATAATTTAATATAAAAAAATCAATGAAAAATCATTTTAATCCTTTTTCTTGATTTTCAATTTTTATTATGGTGATGTTGCGTTTTCTTTAATCGACACCCTGCCAAGGAGGACCCGATGGAAAGACAGTTACACCCCCACTTCGCTCTTTTTTCCGGAGCCATACTCGGACTCGCACTCCTGCTGTGCCTGCCCGTTTCGGGCTGGAGCGCCAGCTTCTCACTGAACTCCGACACCCTGCTTGGCGTTTTTTCACCCAACAGCAAAACGGCCGTTCCGGGTTACGAGTACCTTCGGGTCGATGCGGGCTCCCTTGAAGACAAAGGCGTCTCCTTCCACGCGTACGGGTGGGGGAGGGTCGATTTCGCCGACAGCGGCTACTATGACTCCCAGAGCGACGGCGAGCTGCTCTACGGCTACCTGGAGTATGCCAACGCCCTCAACAACTTCGACCTGAAGGTGGGCCGGCAGTACATTTTCGAAGACATCGGCAACCAGAGCATCGACGGCGCCCGGGTCGGCTTCGACCTGAGCCCCTACTTTACCGTTTCGGCCTACGGCGGCCAGCCCGTCGCCCTCGACTCCACGCAGGGGCGCAGCGGCGACAGCACCTTCGGCGCCCGCATCGGCAACCACTTCGGCTCGCTCTACAACCTCGGGGTCTCCTACAAGGTTGTGAACAACAACGGTACCGAGCAGGAGCAGAAGCTGGGGGTGGATCTGAACGCGGTGCTGCCCTTCGGAGCCACCCTGTCGGGTTTCTCCGCCTACAACCTGCGCACCGACGGCTGGGGAGAGCACTCCTACGAGCTTCGCTTCAGCGTGGCCGACTTCGACTTTCGTCCCTTCTTCTCGCGCTTCAATTACGAGGACTACTTCGGCACGGGGGTCAACAGTGCCAGTCCCTTCACCCTCCTGGCCACCACCGACGAGACCCTCACCAGCTACGGCACCGACATCCTGTGGCGCAAGTTCGATAACTGGGACATGGGGGTGAAGTTCAAGGGCTACCACTACGATGAGGGCACCACCGACGCGGCCTACTATTATGGCGGGCTTCTCACCTGGCACGGCAGCGGCCTCACCCAGGTGGGGGGCGAGCTCGGCCGCATGGACGGCGACCAGGACCGGGACCGTTACGTGCTCACCCGGGCGTATTTCTACTACGACCAGCTCGCCAAGGTACTGCCCATCAAGTTCGTCACCGGCGATCTCGTCTACGCCTACTACGACCAGTCCATCTACAACGAGAACAACGCCCTGTTCCTTTCGCTGGGGCTCGGCCAGAACTTCCTCAAGGACAAGCTTCAGGTCAAGCTCTCGGGCGATTACAGTTCGGACCCCTACTACGACAGCAACCTGCGGGGCATGCTGACGGCCAAATATGCCTTCGACATGTAAGCCAATCGGCTTCCTTTTCATTTGAATCAGGAGCACATCATGCTGAAAAGAATCGTCATCTTCCTTGTCATGGCCGCCGTGCCCCTCACCCTTCTTGGGGCCTGCGCGTCGCTCAAGAGCGGCTTCGACTTCCCGACCAAGCATCCTTACGAGCTCGCGCAGGGCCATCGGCCCACCTGCACCGAATGCCACGATGCGCGGGATAAAAACGTCGATTACCAGCGCTACAACCACAACGCCAACTTTGAGGCCAACCACCGCCAAGCGGCCTACCAGCGGCCGCAGGTGTGCGCGATGTGTCATGCGACCAGCTTCTGCAACGGCTGCCACGCCACCTACGTGGAGCTCAAGCCCTCCACCAAGAACCCGACGGAGAACTACCGGGTGATGCAGCACCGCGGCGACTACCTCTCGCGGCATCAGATCGACGGCCGGCTCGACCCGACATCCTGTTTCCGCTGCCACGGCAACCCCAAGGCATCGAAAACCTGCGCACCCTGCCACGGCTAGTATTCAATGCACAGAAGGAGGAACAACACCATGCGTAGAGCGGCCATGATACTTTCCCTTTTATTTTTGGTGCCCCTGATGGGCGGGTGCGGGGACGGCAACAGCAGTGCTCCGACCAACCAGCCCCATCCCCTGGGAGCCCAATGGCAGCTGCCCGATGAGCACGCTGCGGCAGCCATCGACAATTCCCCTCCCTGCTTCGGCTGCCACGAGATGTCGGGCGGGCAGTCCAATGCCCCCGATTGCCGCCAGTGTCATACGGCGGGCCCGCCCAACTTTGTCCTCGGGACCTGCGATTCCTGCCATGATGCTCCTCCTGACGGCGACACCTTTCCCAACCGTGCGGGAGCCCATGCTCCCCATAACGACCTGAACAACGTCACCGGCGTCTGCAACACCTGCCACACCGGCGCCGGGACCGGAACCCTGCACCACTATGACACTTCGGTCCCGGCGCTCGTGGCCATTCTATCCGCCTACAACGCCAAGACCGGCCCGGGGAGCTTTACCCCCGATGCCGCCAACCCCGGCACCGGCACCTGCAGCAACGTCAGCTGCCACGGGGGGCAACAAACGCCCGACTGGGCGACCGGACAAATCGATGTCGACACGGATTGCACCAAGTGCCACGTGCTGGGTGCCGCGCCGCAGACGCCCCAGTACAACAGCCCCTATTCCGGTCAACATGCATTCCACCTGTCGATCTTTCCGGGGGGCTGCATCCTCTGCCATGATCCCGTCAAGCTGGAAGAGGGCGGCCATTTTGCAAGCCTCAATACCCCGCAGTTCGAAGGGGATCCGGCGGCGACCCTTCAGGCCTACATCAACTTTGATACAACGGCCATGACCTGCACCAACAGCAACGGAGCATGCCATCCGGGAGAGACGCGTAGCTGGTAACGGAGCAGCGCTCTCAGTTCCAATCCCAAGTTCTACACAACTGAAATTGATCCTTCAATACCCCGGTCAGACAGGATTCCCCTGCCTGTCCGGGGTCGTTTTTTCTCAGGAATAAAGGGGCCCCCGAGCGTCGCCCCTGGTTGTGAATCGAAAATTAATACATCAAATTCCATCAGGTCCAATGGCAGCATAAGCAGGGAAGGGCTGAACCCAAACCGTATCAGCCCAGTTCACAACGAAGGGGAATTGCAGAGAAGAACCAAGGAAGGGACCTGGATATCCAGGTCTTTTTTTTTGACTGCGACCGGTGATGGTTTGGGAGAAGGAACCCTTCTGCGATAGTAAAGGAAAGACTCCCAGGTGAAGGATGCTGAGATCCCAGGAAATGCAAGAAGATTTTTGAATATTTTTATATTCTTGCTACGAAAATTTTCCTTGTTATTCTTTTGTTTGATTGTTAAATAACTATTATTCTTATTTGCTCATCCATCCCATGCATAATTCGACACCCTGTCAAGGAGGACCCGATGGAAAGACAGCTTCGCCCCTTCTTCGCTCCTTTTTCCGGAGCCATACTCGGACTCGCACTCCTGCTGTGCCTGCCCGTTTCGGGCTGGAGCGCCAGCTTCTCCCTGAACTCCGACACCCTGCTTGGGGTTTTTTCGCCCAACAGCAAAACGGCCGTGCCGGGTTACGAGTACCTTCAAGTCGATGCGGGCTCCCTCAAAGACAAGGGCCTCTCCTTCCACGCATACGGGTGGGGGAGGGTCGATTTTGCCGACAGCGGCTACTACGACTCCCAGAGCGACGGCGAGCTGCTCTACGGCTACCTGGAGTACGCCAATGCCCTCAACAACTTCGACCTGAAGGTGGGGCGGCAGTACATTTTCGAAGGCATCGGCAACCAGAGCGTCGACGGCGCCCGGGTGGCTTTCGACCTCTCCCCCTACTTCACCGTTTCGGCCTACGGCGGCCAGCCCGTCTCCCTGGACTCCGAGCAGGGGCGCAGCGGCGACTGCACCTTCGGGGGGCGCATTGGCAACCACTTCGGCTCGCTCTACAACCTCGGGGTCTCCTACAAGGTTGTGAACAACAACGGTACCGAGCAGGAGCAGAAGCTGGGGGTGGACCTGAACGCGGTGCTGCCCTTCGGAGCCACCCTGTCGGGTTTCTCCGCCTACAACCTGCGCACCGACGGCTGGGGAGAGCACTCCTACGAGCTTCGCTTCAGCGTGGCCGACTTCGACTTTCGCCCCTTCTTCTCGCGCTTCAATTACGAGGACTACTTCGGCACGGGGGTCAACAGCGCCAATCCCTTCCTTCTTCTGGCCGACACCAATCAGACCCTCACCAGCTACGGCACCGACATCCTGTGGCGCAAGATCGAGAACTGGGACATGGGGGTGAAGTTCAAGGGCTACCACTACGATGAAGGCGACACCGACGCCACCTACTACTACGCGGGGCTTCTCACCTGGCACGGCGAAGGACTTACCCAGGTTGGCGGCGAGCTCGGCCGCATGGACGGCGACCTCGACCGGGACCGTTACCTGCTCGCCCGGGCCTACTTTTACTGCGACCAGGTCGGCAAGGCGCTGCCCTTCAAGTTCGTCACCGGCGACCTCGTCTACGCCTACTACGACCAGGACATCTACAACGAGGACAGTTCGGTGTTCGTTTCGCTCGGGGTCGGTTCGAACTTTCTCAAGGACAAGCTCCAGCTCAAGCTCTCGGGGGACTACAGCGCAGACCCCTACTTCGACAACGACCTGCGCGGACTGCTCTCGGCCCGGTATACCTTCGACATGTAAGCCAAGCGGCTTCCCTTTTTTTGAACCAGGAGCGCAATCATGCTGAAACGAATCGTCATTTTCCTTGTCATGGTCGCCGTGCCCCTCACCCTGCTTGGGGCCTGCGCGTCGCTCAAGAGCGGCTTCGACTTCCCGACCAAGCATCCTTACGAGCTCGAGCAGGGCCATCGGCCCACCTGCACCGAATGCCACGATGCGCGCGACAAGAACGTCGACTACCAGCGCTACAACCACAACGTCAATTTCGTCTCCAACCACCGCCAGGCAGCCTACCAGCGCTCCCAGGTCTGCGCCATGTGTCATGCGACGAGCTTCTGCAACGACTGCCACGCCACGCGGGTGGAGCTCAAGCCTTCCATCAAGAACCAGACCGAGAACTACCGGGTGATGCCGCACCGCGGCGACTACCTCTCGCGGCACCGGATCGACGGCCGGCTCGACCCCACGTCCTGCTTCCGCTGCCACGGCAACCCCAAGGCGGCTAGGACCTGCGCCCCCTGCCACGGCTAGCATTCAATGCCCAGAAGGAGGAACAATACCATGCGTAGAGCGGCCATAATTCTTTGCCTGATATTCCTGGCATCTTTAACGGGAGGATGTTCAGACGACAACAGCAGCGCTCCCGCTACCGACCAGCCCCATCTGCTGGGAGCCCGGTGGCTGCTGCCCGATGAGCACCCCAAAGCGGCAATCGAGAATTCACCTCCCTGCTTCGAGTGCCACGTGGAAACGGGAGGAGAATCGAACGCTCCCGATTGCAGCCGGTGCCACACGGCGGGTCCTCCCAACTTCGTTCTGGGGACCTGCGACTCCTGCCACGATGCTCCCCCCGACGGCGATACCCGCCCCAACCGCGCGGGAGCCCATGCTCCCCACAACGCCCTGCCCAGGGTCACGGGCGTCTGCGAGAGCTGCCACAAGGGTGCCGGAAGCGGAACCCTCAAGCACTATGACACCTCGGCTCCGGCCAATGTGGCCTTCCTTACGCCCTACAACGCAAAAACAGGGCCTGCGACCTTTACCCCCAATCCTTCCAGCCCCGGAACCGGCACCTGCAGCAACGTTAGCTGCCACGGCGGACAGCAGACCCCCGACTGGGCGAGCGGCCGGATCGACGTCGATCAGGACTGCACTTCCTGCCACCAGGTGGGCACCGCCTTCCAGACGCCCCAGTACAACAGCCCCTACTCCGGGCAGCACCGCTTCCATGTCGAGAGCCTCAGGCTCAATTGCACCGTCTGTCATGATCCCGCCCAACTGGAGGGAGAGCATTTCATAGGACTTGATACCTCTGGGTTCGAAGGGAATCCTGCAGCGACCCTTCGGGACTTTACCCACTTTGACCCACAGACCCAGACCTGCACCAACAACAACAGCGGTGTTTGTCATGATGGTGAGACGAGATCGTGGACTGGCGGAGGGGACTGAACGGCACAACCCGTGGCCTTTTTGTCTCATGATGTCGATATAATCACTCCTGGACCTACGAGGAAATGCAAAAATAGATTAAGACGGCAGGGGGTTTGGTATTTCCAGGCCCCCTTTTTGCTGCCCCCTCCTTCAGGGAAGAACCCTCGGGTTTATCCGATGGCCGGAAATCTGTAACCATCGGGTTTAGAAAGAGTTTCGTCCTCGTGTTTTTTTTGGGTTTTCCTTGACTTTATTCTGATTCGTGATTAAATAAGGCTTACTAAATTTGGAAGGTGTAATAATATAGTTGTAATTTCAATATTTGCATTGATGGAGGCCCACCGACCAGGCTTTTCTCCCCGGATTTTTCCCCGGTTTTTCCGAACTGAATTCTAAGGCTATTTCACCTTCGACGCACGGGGCGTCGGCCTGTTTTGAATTGTCAACCAGAACTCCAACGCAACGCTGACACAATTAAAAAAGGAAGGAGGCGATAAACGACAGAGATTCCCCCTGATTAAAGTGGCCAAAACTGAAGTGTATTGGAAGAAGGGTTCTTGCCAATTGAAAGGAGCGTAGGAAGATGAGAAAGCTGAAGTGGTTGCAAAGGTTTTTGTTGGTCGTCCTTATAGCGGCGCCGTTAGTTATGGCCGGTTGTTCGGGCGACGATGGTTCCAATGGTTCCAACGGGAAAAGCGCATACCAGATCGCCGTGGACAACGGCTTCCAGGGCACCGAGCAGGAATGGCTGGCTTCCCTGAACCCCAGTGACCCGGTCACCGCCGCCAACAACGTCGAGGCCGAGTCCTGCTCCACCTGCCATAACGGGACTGCGGCGCGAAGCGGCGACAGCCACCAGGCTCAGTACGACAGCTATTTTCAGCAGGGTGTCGTGCAGGTTACGGGCATCACTTATGCCAATGACGGCACCGACGACACCGTCAGCTTCACCATGACCAAAAGCGGCGCCGCCTTCGACTGCACCCAGGCCGATGCCCTCAACATCGGCTATACCCAGTATGATGCGGCCACCCGAAGCTTCACGGCGCCCGGTGGCAACAGGATCAACCTCAAGGGAACGGTCACCTATGATTCCGCAACCGGCGTCTGCACCAGCGTCAATCCCCAGACCTCCCTCGGCGACCTTAGCGCAACCAACGGCGTAATCGCCGTCTACGGGCGGGATGAAACGGCTCCGATTGAATTCGAGGGCACCCACATTGCGATCGCGAAGTATCCTTTTGCGGCCCTGCAGGTTGAGGGGACGGTGGACTACTCTTCCGACGCCAACGTCACCGGCTGCGAGAAGTGCCATACGAAACCCTACTACAAGCACGGCTACATCATCGGCGATGTCGGATCCGGTACCGCCAATGCGGGCGTTCAGGACTTCTGGACCTGCAAGGTCTGCCACATCGACAACGGCCCTGGCGGCCACCTGACCTGGCAGATTTCGGTGGACAATCCCCAGCGCTGGGCTGAAATCGTTAACGGTTCGCCTTTGACGGCCGCTGAGGAAGGCCAGTACGCCTACAAAACCCGGCTGATGAATGACGTGCACATGTCGCACGCCATGGAATTCCCCTATCCCATGTCCATGCGCAACTGCGCCACCTGCCACGAAGGCAAGCTGGCCCAAACCCTGTCGGATGCCAACTTCACCCTCGAGACCTGCAAGAGCTGCCACCCGATCACCGGCGGGACCGACTACCCCGATGCGCAGGGCAACTTCGCGGTTGACACCCGGGACATGGCCCTCAAGACCATCTGGGAAAAACTGGGCGTCTCTTCGTTCCATGTCGACGCCAGCGGCAACGTGACCGCTACCCCGTGCAACAACTGCCATAAAGACCCTGCTGCCGGCGGCATCGGCAAGACCTTCAGCCAGATCCACACCGGCTACGATCCCAAGATCTATGACACCGCAGGTGAAAAGTATGCCGACGGCATCGCCGTATCCATTGACTCCGCCAATTATACGGCTGCAGCCAATACCATCGACATCGCCTTTAGCGCCACCGGGTCGGTTGGCGGACTGAATGCAACGGACATCGTTCCCACCGTCCAAGTCGCCCTTTACGGGTACAACACCAAGGACTTCATCGCCAGCAACCATGACCGGGATGCCGACGGGAATCGCCTTGGGGAATTCACCCTCGACGGCACCAGCAGCAGCCCCTACTTCTCGAATCCCGTGATCGGCGGCGACGGTACCTGGTCGGTGACCTATACACTGCCTTCCTCCTGGGCCGCCATGATTGCCGACGGTACGGTCAAGCGGGCGGAGATCGCCGTCCTTCCGTCCTTGGAGAATGCCAGTGGCGTCACGGTCGGACTCAACGCCCCGTCCAAGACCCTTAACCTGGCTGACGATGCCTTCCAGGCCGACTACTTCAGCGGCACCAACGCCATTGTCAGTGTCGACGGAAGCGGAACCACGTTGAAAGGCTGCAACAGCTGCCATGATCAGCTGGCCACCACCTTCCATTCCGGGAACCGGGGCGGCAATATCGTGGTCTGCCGCATGTGCCACACCGTCATGTCCGGCGGCTCGCATCTCGAAGGCCAGTCGCGCTCCATCGACTCCTATGTCCACGCGATCCATACCTTCCAGGCCTTCAACATTGATTCGATCGATTTCACCGACCCGGTGGAAGCGGCCAAATATGAAGAGGAAACGACCTTCCTCTTCCCGGACTTCGGCGTCATCAACTGTGAAGCCTGCCACAATGCTGGCAAGTTCAACGTGCCCGATCAGTCCAAGTCGATGCCGGGCGTGCTTTCGGCGACCGACGCCATCCCGGGCATGAGCATCCCCTCCACCGACACAACCGTCGTAGGGCCTGCGGCGCGAGCCTGCGGCGCCTGCCACAAAGGGGAGGCCATCAAGGAAAATGAGGGTAGCGAGTTCGCATCGATCAGCCGCCACATGGCCGATAATGGCTACCAGATTGAAAACACAGACAGCGTCCTCGACATCGTCATCAAGAAGATTATGTCCATGTTCCAATAATGGATAAGAGGCGAGGTGGGCTTCGGCCCACCTCGACCGCTGAGGTATCGTCAGTCACAACGATCGACCGGAAAGGGTGGGCTTCGGCCCACCCTTTTTGCATTAGATCCAGCGTATAAGAGGCCTTAACGTCCGAAAGAATCGCCAGGTCTACGAAATTTTTCGTGAGACTGGGTCGGTACGATCCAAAAGCAAAGGGGAAATTTTGGCGAAAGTAGTGGATTTAATGAAGTCCTTTTTGTTTCAAAGTACGAAACTGTCTATTCATCAACGAATAAACCTGCGCCAAAGTTCTGAACTTTTTTCGGTGAGGGCTTGACTTTCGAGGTTTTGATGTTTGACTAACGTTTATCCATTTGCAAAATCTTATAAACAATCCTCTAATTTCACGAGTTGCTGATAACCGAGGTTTTTCCTAGTCGAGCCGGGAAGGTCCGGCGTCGGCAGCGAACCAGCACAAGCCTGAGGGGGAAGTTACGGCTGGGGCAAATGCTGTTCCGGCCTTCGGCATCTCATTATTCCTTGTCTTTTCCATAGGTAGATCCGCGAAAATCAGGGCTTTTGGGCCCGAGGAGGGAGGCGATGAACGGAAGAGATTCTCCCTGATGAAAAGGCGCTGTGCTCAGATCTTAACTGCATTGCCAGAAGGATTCTTTCCTATTGAAAGGAGTGTAGGAAAATGAGAAAAATGAAGTCGTTGCGAAGTTTGTTTTTGGTTGTTTTCCTTGGACTGGCCGTGGCGCTGGCGGGCTGCTCAGGCGACGACGGCAGCACGGGACCGCAGGGTCCTCCAGGTCCTCCGGGCGAGGGCGCGACCACCGGTGAAACCTGCCAGGTCTGCCACACCTCCGGGGCCATTGCCGACGTGACCGCTACCGACCCGTCGACCGCGGTGCATCAGGGGCTTGCGCCGGTGCAGAGGCTCACTGCCGAAATCACCGATGCCCACTGGGTCGTCGATACGACTGCCGGGACGGCGTCCCTGCAAATTACCTTTACTGCCACCTACCCTGACGGAACCGCGATTCCGAACCTCACTGATGGCACCCCGAGCGATCCCACTGCCACCCCACCTGTCGTCGGGCGATTGACTTACCTGCGGCCCGCCTACGGCCAAGTTCAGGCTGCCGCCGACGGCTTTGGTGACTGGGTCAGCTTCAGCACCCGGGACGCCGTTACCGAGAATCTGGTTCAAAACCCCGACGGCAGCTATACCTACACCTCCACCACCAACTTCTTCACTGCCGCCGACAACACAAAGGGCGTCGCTTACGACACCTCGGCCCTCACCCGCGTGCTAATCATAATCTCCGGCGTCACTCAGAACGGGGTCACGCTGATCCAACAGACATCACCTTCGATGTCCAACCCACGGCTCCTCCCGCAAGCGGTACACTTACCCGCAACATCGTCACCACCGATGCCTGCGACGCCTGCCACGGACAACTGGGCAGCAACCTGAGTGGTAACGCGTTCGACGTCCCCAACTTCCACGGAGGCAGCCGCTACCTTGCTGAGACCTGCGGGGTCTGCCACGATGCGGCGCTGGGCGGCACGAATTTCAACGGGGTACTATCTATCCCGACTTTTATCCACAAAATCCACGCCGCTCAGACGGCCGGAACCTTCGATTTCACCGACGTGACCTATCCTCAGGACCTGCGCAACTGCACCACCTGCCACCAGGGTGGTTCGGACAGCGATATCTGGGAACAGCGCCAGAACGTGCAGACATGTTTCATGAGCTGCCATGACACCTCGGTGCTCCCCTCTGGTCTGGAATTCCATGCGACCCTCTCTGCTACCACAGTATGTTCCTCCTGCCATGGCAACCCAGATGTTGGAGCTCAGGTTCTCGACATTGCCAGCATCCACACCGTCTTCACCGAGGCCCAGTCGGCCAACTTCCAGTTCAACATCGTGGGCACCCCCACCTACAACGCGACCACCGGGAACCTGACCGTCATCTACAACGTAACCGACACTACCGCCACTCCGCCCGCCAAGATGAACCTCGACAAAACCACCGGGGACTTTGCCTGGACCCAGGGCGGCAACAGCCGACTCTTCATCGATGTCGCCTTCCCGCCCCAGGAGATCACCAACGAGGGCTCGGGACAGGACGCGGGCCAGCCCATCTCCGTCGACGCCCAGACCGGAACGCTTGACGCGACAACCGGCGATTACACCCTGAATATCCCCATCCCCGCAGCCGTCACCGCCACGGCCGTCACGGTGGCCATGGAAGGCCATCCGGCCGCTCAGAACCCGGCAACCGGCGGCATCGAGCGGATTCCGGTCTATTGCCCCACCGTCGATGTTAACCTCGACGGTACCCCGATTACGACGCCCTTGCGCCGCGACATCGTGCAAATGGGGGCCATGGCCGACAAGTGCAAGGCGTGCCACTTCCAGCTCAGCCTGCACGGCAACAACCGCACCGACAACGTCCGCCTGTGCGTGCTGTGCCACAACGCCAACGCAACGGACATCGAAAGGCGCGGCGGTGTCTCTGCTGCAGATGCGCCGGACGGCAAGACGCAGCAGGCCATCGACTTCAAGGTGATGATCCACGGCATCCATCAGGCCAGCGGCATCACCGTCTACGGTTTCTCAGGAACCCCGAACGTCTTCGACGACATCACCTTCCCGGGCATTCTGAGCAACTGCGAGACCTGCCACCTCTCCGGCACCTTCGGAGTGCCCCTGAAGGACCTGGTCCTGGATACCACCACCGATGTCGGGACGGACCCCGTCGACCCGACCGACAACCTCAGAACCACCAAGACCATGGCGGTCTGCTCTTCCTGCCACACCGGTGCCCAACCTGTCAGCCACATGCTGAACGAAGGCGGCAAGCAGGGCCTGACGGAAGAGCAAATCCAGAATCTGCAATAACCCTGGAAACACAAACCCTCATCTGACAAGTGCTATATGTTATGTGTCGCGGACCCCTTCAGGGGTCCGCTTTTTTGTAGGTGTCGGTTTGGGGGTCGGAATAAAAAAGGCCGCCGAGTTCTCTCGGTGGCCTTGCCTGGCGATGGTGCTCTGTGAGCAGGGATTTCGGGCGATGAACTCGCCCCGTTGAGGACTCTCACCTCTCGTAATATGTATACCCCCGCAAGCTGGCGCCGAACTCCTCCACGATCCGCTGGCGCTCGGCGACGTCGATATCCCCCCGGCGAACCGCCTCCTCCGCCCTCGCCCGAAAGCCCTCGAAGAGGCCCTGGGGATGGTACTCGACGAAGCTGAGCACGTCGGCGATGCTGTCGCCCGAAATCTCCTTCATCACGTCGAAGCCGCCGTCCTCATTGATGCGCACGCTGACCACGTGGGTGTCCCCGAACAGGTTGTGCAGGTCTCCCAGGGTCTCCTGGTAGGCCCCCATCAGAAAGACCCCCAGGATATACTCCTCCCCGTCCCGCAGCGGGTGTAGGGGCAGGGTCCGGCGCTCGCCGTGGGCGTTGACGAAGCTGTCGAGCTTGCCGTCGCAGTCGCAGGTGAGGTCGGAGATAATCGCCTCGCGGCAGGGCGCCTCCCCGTGGCGATGGAGCGGGATGACCGGGAAGATCTGGTCGATGGCCCAGGTGTCGGGCAGGGACTGAAAGACGCTGAAGTTGCCGTAGTAGATGTCGGCCAGGCTCTCCCTCAACCCCTCCAGGCCCGAGGGAACCCGGGGCAGGGCGGGAAGGCGCTCGACGATGCTCCTGGCGATGGCGAGAAAGAGGTTTTCGGCCAGGGAGCGCTCCCGCAGGCTGATCTGCCCGCGCTTGAACAGGTCGCGCAGCTCGTCGCGGTAGTACAGGGCGTCGTTGTAGCTTTCCTGGAGGTCGGCCGCCTCCAGGCCCTCGCGCACGGCGAAAAGGCTGCGCACCAGGTCATGGCTGCCCTCCGGAGGGGCTTCGGGGAGCTCTCCCGGCTCGAAGTGCATGACGTCGAGGATGTTGAAGAGCAGGATTGAGGAGTAGGCGACGGTGGCCCGGCCCGATTCGGTGACGAGATGGGGATGGGCGATGCCCTGGGGGTCGAGAGTATCCATGACGACTTCAACGATGTCGCCGCAGTACTCATCGAGGGTGTAGTTGCGGGAGTGGACGTGGCTCGATCGGGCGCCCACGTAATCGACGGCCAGCCCGCCTCCGAGGTCGAGGTAGCCGAGGGGCGCCCCCTCCCTGGAGAGGTCGGCATAGTAGCGGCAGGCCTCCTGGACCCCGGCGCGGATATCCTGGATATCGGGGATCTGGGAGCCGAGGTGGCAGTGCAGCAGCTGCAGGCAGTCGAGCATGCCGTGCTCCCTGAGAGTGTCGACCACGGCGATCAGTTGGGTGGCGCTCAGGCCGAAGCTGCTGCGATCCCCGCTCGTTTCGGTCCACAGCCCGCCCACCTTGGCCGAGACCTTGACCCGGGCCCCGATGAGGGGCCTCACCCCGAGGGCCTGGCTGCGCTCCAGAATGATGGGTAGTTCGGTGGGCGATTCGATGACGAAAAAACATCGGTATCCCAGCCTGAGCGCCCAAAGTCCCAGGTCGATGAATTCCCGATCCTTGTAGCCGTTGCAGACCAGAAGCCCGCCTGGTTGAAGTGAAGCCAGAGCGATGATCAGTTCGGCCTTGCTGCCGGCTTCCAGCCCATGGCCGTAGGGCGCACCGAAGCGGATGATCTCTTCGATGACGTGGCACTGCTGGTTGACCTTGATCGGGAAGACCCCCCGGTAATCCCCCCGGTAGCCGGCCCGAGCTATGGCGCCGCGGAAGGACTGGTTGAGCAGGGCAATGCGGTCGTCGAGCAGGTTTTCGATGCGCAACAGAAGCGGCATGGCATGGCCGCGCTGCTCGATTCCTCTGACGATGTCCATGAGGGAAACCGCCACCTCGCCCGAGGCAAACCGCGCCTTGACTGTCACATCGCCCCTGTCGGAAAGGGCGAAATAGCCCGCTCCCCAGGCGTCGATACCGTAGAGGGCGGCGGAGTCTTCGGGGGTCCACGTCATCGCCGATCCTGAATTCATCTCGACTCCCAAGGAAGATCTGCTTGCGAAACTCGATCAAAACAAAAGCTTAATTCATGCACGCGGATCAAATCGGATAAGGTCTGATCAAGGCGGATTTGAAAACCTTGGTTTATCCGAATTTATCAGATTTGATCGGAGGTTATCCGCGTGCTGGTTTTTGACTTTGGTTTGAGGCAGTTGAATTACCCCGCGATATTCTCCCGCGCGAAGGTCGGCAGCATGAAGGCCCCGAGGTGCAGGTCCTCGTTGTAGTACCGGGTGTGGAACCCGCGGCTGGCCGCCCTCTTGCGGTCGAAGTCGGTCACGGGATGGTGTTTTTTGCTGGCGAAGGCGAAACTCCACAGGCCGCTTGGATAGGTTGGGATGAAAGCCTGATACATCTCGACGATGGGGAAGACGTTTCGCAGGTTGCGGTACATGTTCTTCTGGATTTCGGCATGGTAGAAGGGCGATTCGCTTTGCGCCACCATGATGCCGTCGGTCTTGAGGCCGGCGAAAACCAGGCGGTAGAAGTCTTCCTCGAAAAGCCCCACTGCCGGCCCGATGGGGTCGGTGGAGTCGACCAGGATGACGTCGAATTCATCCTGGTGCTCGCGGATATAGGCGAGCCCGTCGGCCACATGGAGCTTGACCCGGGGATTGCTGCCGTCGATGGCGCAGGCCATGGACGGCAGGAGCTCGATCGCTTTCTCGATGACGAGACCGTCGATTTCGCACAGAACCGCCTGCTCCACCTCCGGATGTTTCATGATCTCGCGGATGCTTCCGCCGTCGCCCCCTCCGATGACCAGGACGTTTTTCGGGGCGGGGTGGGTGAAGAGGGCCGGGTGGGCGATCATGTCGTGATAGACGAACTCGTCGCGCTCGGTCACCATGACGAGCCCGTCGAGAAGCATCATGCGGCCGTACTCGGGGGTCTCCAGGATGTCGAGCTGCTGGAATTCGCTTTTGCCCGAGAAGAGCGTTTTGGTCGCTTTGAGGGTGATGCCGACGTTCTCCGAGTGCTTTTCGGTGTACCAGAGTTCCATGGGGATTGCCTCCAGGGAAAAAAGCAAGGGCGTGATGCGTCACGCCCAGGGGTCTTGTTTTCGTAGGGGCGACCCTTGTGGTCGCCCAAACCGGGCAGGCACAAGGCCTGCCCTTCCGATCTCATACCGCCTGCATCAATTCAACCGGTTTGTGGGTCAGCTCTCCCACGACTTCCAGCTGTCCACGCTTCATCTCCATGGTGGACGCCCGGCGGGAGCGAAGCTGCTCCTTGAGGTGGCGGTAGGCCGCCTCGGGAACGACGGTGTCGCCGCAGGTGAAAAGGTCGACCGCGGCATAGCCGTACTCCGGCCAGGTGTGAATCGCCAGGTGGCTCTCGGCGATGATGACCGCACCGGAGACGCCGTGAGGGCTGAAGGTGTGGAAAACCTTGCTGACGATGGTGGCCCCGGCCGCCAGGGCCGCGTCGCACATGATCTCTTCGATCCTGCGGGGATCGTTGAGCACCTCGGAATCGCATTCGTAAAATTCGGCGACAATCTGCTGACCAAGAGATTTCATGGCAGGATCCTTTCAACGATGAAATCCGGTCCGGTGGGCCGGGAATGCCTGTTAATAAAAAAACGTCGGCGGAGAAACTACCCACAATATCCGGGCCGGGGTCCTGCCGGGATTGCGCACTCTGTGGCGCCGGTCCGAGGGGAAATAAAAGCATTCGTCCCTGCGGACGATATGCACCTTGTCGTCCAGCATCAGTTCGACCCTTCCGGTGAGGACGAATCCGAATTCCTCCCCCTCGTGGAAGGGCTGCTCGGCCATGCCCTCCCCGGGCTGGAGGGTCACCAGGGCCGGGTCCATGGTCCGGTTCTGGGCTCCCGGGACGAGCAGTTCGACCTTCAGGCCCTGTTCGTCGCCGGCAATGACCCAAGAGTCGACACCGAAAACCACCTTGAGGTCGGGGGATTCCGCGAAAAATTCGGAAATCGAGACCCCCAGCACGTCGAGGATGTCCTTGAGGGTGCTGATCGAGGGGGATGTGGCATCGTTTTCCAGCTGAGAGATAAATCCCTTGGTCAGGTCGGCTCGACTGGCCAGTTCCTCCTGGGTAAGGGAATTGGACATGCGCAGTTTTCTCAGTTTCTCCCCGATTTTCACGATGGTTTCCGTTTAGTATTGTTAAACCTTTTGAAAGTTTACCATTTGTAAACTTCCTGTTTACCATTTGCGCACAAGGGCGGATTTATACTCCTGTTGCCGGGAGCTGTCAATATTTTTTTTGTCTTCCTTTCCGGCGGTTTGCCGGGGGCTCTTGACATTGCTGAGGCTTTTCTATTTACTAGCCGTAATTGTTGAATTTCTCCAGAGCGGGCGGGGATTTCCGCCGACCGGAGACAGAATCGAAAGGACCCTTTTTACATGAAGTCAGTGGGGAGAATCGGATTCGTCGGCGGCGGCAACATGGCCGAAGCCATCATCAAAGGCCTGCTTCGGGGAACGTTTCCGGCAAACGAAATCGCCGTCGGGGAGCCGGGGGAGGAACGCCGAACCTTCCTCGCCGACCGTTACGGCGTAGCGGTTCTCACCGACAACCGGGAGGTGGTGAAAAACTGCGACCTCATCGTCCTGGCGGTCAAGCCTCAGATTGCCCGGGAGGTTCTGGAGGGAATCGCTTCGGCCTTCTCCGAAGACAAACTTCTGGTTTCCATTCTAGCCGGCGCCTCCACAGGAACCCTGGAGAGAGCTTTTGCGGGAGCGCCCCGGGTGATCCGGGCCATGCCCAACACCCCAGCCCTTGTCGGGGAAGGCGCCACCGCCCTTTGCCCCGGCCGCTTCGCGACGATCGATGACCTGTTGACCGCACGGCACCTGTTTGAATCCGTCGGAACCGTTCAGGTGGTCAACGAAGGGCAGATGGACGCCGTAACCGGCCTGTCCGGCTCGGGGCCGGCCTACGTGTTCACCCTGATCGAGGCTATGGCGGACGGCGGGGTGGAGGAGGGACTGCCGCGGGATGTGGCCCTTGCGCTGGCGGTGCAGACGGTCCTGGGGGCGGCCCGCCTGGTTCGTGAGGGGGGAGAGCACCCGGCGATCCTTCGGGACAGGGTATGTTCTCCCGGGGGCACCACTATTGCCGGGATGAAAACCCTGGAGGAAAGAGGTTTCCGGGCGGCCCTGATGGCCGCCGTCGGGCGGGCCGCCGGACGCTCCCGGGAATTGGGGAACAAATGAGCCGACGGGCCGGCCCTGAGCCGGCCTTTTTAACCTGAAAAGGCAAGTGAACAGGGATAAAAGCGGATAAATACGGATAAATCAAAGACAAAGGCTTTTTTGCCGCATAACCCTTCGGATTATGGACTTTTGGTCTTTTTATCCGAGAAAATCGGAATTTATCAGATTTGATCCGCGTGCAACTGTTTTTTCTCGGGTTAATGGACGGAAGTGGATGGAGGAGAAGCCGCCTCGGATGATTGAAGAGCCTGAAGCGCCGCCGGTTCCCCGGGACGGATGCGAGCCGTGGCTCGATATTCTTCCGGCGGTACTGGCCGGACAGGTGCGCCCCGCCATCTCCGCCCGCCGCCTGGCAAACTGGGCGCTTGTCCTGGAGGCCAGGGGCATTGCCCATCGGTTGCGTTTTGAGAAGACTGGGTGGCGCCTGCGCGTTGCCGTCGCCGACCTTCCCGCTGCCCTGACTGAGATTCGCCTTTATGAAAAGGAAAACCGGGAATGGCCCCCGGTTCTTCCGGATATTCCTCTGGCCGAAAATACCCTTTCCACCCTTTCGGTTCTTTCGCTCCTGGCCGTTTTTTTCAACCTGACCCGCCTCGACCTGAGTTCCTTCGGCCTTAAGGCCGTTGACTGGATGGCTATTGGCAACGCCGACGCCGGCCGGATCCTCCATGGCGAGTGGTGGCGTCTGGTGACCTCCCTCACCCTTCACACCGGTTATCCCCACCTGCTCGGCAACCTTCTCATCGGCGGCTTTTTCGTGGTGCGTCTCTGCTCCGAAATCGGTTCGGGACCCGGCTGGTGCCTGCTTCTTCTCTCGGGCGTCCTGGGGAATTATTTCAACGCCCTCATTCAACCGGTTTGGCACGAGTCCGTCGGAGCCTCCACCGCCATTTTCGGCGCAGTAGGCGCTCTTGCCGCACTGGGTGTCCTTCGCAACCGTCGGGGTTTGCTTAAAAAATGGCCTTTGCCTCTGGCGGCAGGCGCCGCCTTGCTGGGTTTTCTCGGGACGGGCGGGGAACATACCGACCTCGGAGCTCACCTTTTCGGGTTCGCCGCGGGACTTTTTCTGGGAGGAGGGACGGGACTGTGGCTGGAGCGATTCGGCCGGCCCGGTCCGTGGCTTCGTCGCCTTCTTGTTTTCGGAGCGACCCTGACGCCCCTCCTGGCATGGTTGAGGGCTCTTGTTGCCGCCGGGGTTTTTTAAGTCGTGAGGCGTGAGGAGTATTTCTTCAGGCAAAATCACTGCCTGGGTTTTTCTCCTCAGCCCTCACGCCTCACGAATTCAGGTTAAAGAAAAAGACCGCCCTTCGAAAAGACGGCCCTTTTCTTTCTTTTTGGGGAATGTGGGCTTCTAGGCGATCTGGTCTTTCAGACCTTTGCCCGGCTTGAACTTGGGAACCTTGGACGGCGGGATTTCGATGGCCTCGCCGGTCTGGGGATTGCGGCCGGTGCGGCCGGCACGCTCCGACACCGAAAAGGTGCCGAACCCCACGAGGGTTACCTTGTCCCCATCCTTCAGGGAGTCGGTAATAGTCTCCAGCAGGGCGTTGATGGCCTGTTCCGTACCGGTCTTGGCAATCCCGGTTTTTGCAGCCACCGATTCGATGAGATCCTTCTTCTGCATCTTTTTCCTCCTTTGGGATTTAAACTTCTGCTTTAATAAAAGGCTTTCGGAGGTGGGTTGGGGTCGGTAACATGGGCGCATCCCGTTTGGCTTGCCTTGTCTGTCGGGCTTCCCGGTCCTTCCGGGGGAAATTACAGAATTCAGACAATGGATAAAAACTACTTAATTTTCTTCTTTTGTCAAGGGTGTTTCCTGGTTTCCAATGAATCTTTTTGTATCCCGGCCGCTATGGGTGGGTCTCGGACCTCAGGAGGAGCTTTTTCTCCGATTCTCTTCCTCGGTCTGGTTCAGTTTTTCGAAGAGTTCGATCTGCTCGGCCATGGAGAGCTTTTTCCGGCACCCTTTTTGGGAACGCAGGCATAGCCGGCAGCGGTCCTCAGAACACCATTGGCATTGGCGACAGTCCGGACAGGGATGTTTTTTCTTCATGACGGCTCTCCGGCAAGGGGGGAGAATTTCACTGGGACGGCAAGGCGAAGGCGCTGTCGGTGCAGGTAAATCATCTCTCCGGCTTCGGCGGCCAGCAGAAGGAAGATGGCCACGATCACTCCCGGGAGGGGGAAGGGGACCAGACCCAGAAGCCCCCGAAGGAATACGAGGAGGAGTATCTTGAAGAGGACGGAGCGTCCCAGCTGCCCGGTCATGTGGCAGCCGGTGAAAATGCCCCGCAGCAGGTTGGAGAGGCCGTACAGTACGGGATAGATGGCGCAGCAGGCCAGGGGTAGGGCGATGTAGCTGCGAAGCCCCTGTTCGAGCCCCATGATTCTGCCGAGAATAAGGCTGTTGAGGGGGAATGCGACCAGCAGCAGAAGCAACGCAAGCCCCCCTCCGGTGCGCCGCAGGAAGATGACCAGGGCGCGATAGTCGTCGCGGCTCTTAACCAGTGTAAGGTAGGTTTGTTGCAGGTTGCGCATGGGGGCGGCGAGCAGAAAAAGAAACCCCCGAATCACCCCGAAGGAGGCCAGGGCCGCCGGCCCGTCGGGAAGGCGGCTGATGACGGCGTTTATGAGCAGGGGAATGGTCTGCTGGAGGCAGGAGGAATAGGCAAGGGGGAAGGCGAAGCGCAGAATCTCGGCCGTTCCTCTCTCGGTTTCCCCCGTCGGGGAAAGCTGGCAGCGAAAGGCAAAAAAACCCATCAGTCCCGTTTCGACGATGATACAGCTCAGAAGGGCAAAGGCGCCCGTGGCCGGGCCGCTGAACCAGCGGCGGCCGATGGCCAGGAAGAGAAAGAGGGCGGCGATCCGCACGCCTGTGGCGAAGGAGACCAGCCCTGTTCGGCGGGCGCGGATGACCAGCCCCTGGAAGAGCCCGCGAAAGCCGGTGAAGAAGGGGAGAAAGACCAGGATGCCCAGCACCGAGCGGGCGCCTTCGGCAATCGCCTCGTTCACCCCCAGCAGGTCGCGCAGGACGAAATGGCCGACGGGGGTGAAGGCCACCAGGGAGAGCATCGCCGAGACGTATGTGGCCACCAGCAGCACGAAGCAGACGACGCCTCGCAGGGACCGGCGTCCCCGGACCATGGCGATGGTCACCGTGTGGTTCTGGTAGGACGGGGAGGCGAGGAAGAGGTGCAGCACCATGGCTACGGAAAAGGCTGCCAGGGAGGTGACGTAATCCTTCTGGCGCGCCAGGGCGGCGTTGATGACCGAGTGGGAGACGCTCATCAACTGCACGTTGAGCAGCAGGGGAAAGAAAAAGAGGGCGATTTCCTTCTGAGAGAGAGTCCGCCTCCCGCTCACCTCGCCTCCGGCGGAAAGAGCCGCGCCAGGTCGGCCGGGGAGCGGGCGAGAAAGTCGAAGGGAATCCCATCGTCACGGCCGATGCCGAAGGCGCAGAAGCAGGTCCTGACTCCGGCGGCGCGCCCAGCCCGCAGGTCGGTCTGATGGTCTCCGATGAACACGGCGCCGACCCGGTCGCTGCGCAGTTTGGCCAAAGCATGAAGAACGGGAGCGGGATCGGGTTTTTTTGCCCCGCAGCTCTCAGGAGCAACTACCGCCGGGAAGAAGGGGAGCAGTTCCAGCGCCTCCAGGAGCCTGAGGGCGAAACGAAGCGGCTTGTTGGTGACCACGGCCATCTTTTTCCCCGGGTGCATCTCCAGAAATTTTCGGATGCCCGGGTAGGCAACGGTGCGGTCGAGGAGGTGGTCCCCGTAAAGTTCGAGAAAGCGTTGAAGGCGCTCCTCGGAAAAGAGCCCTTGGGGCATGGATCGCTTGACCAGGAGGGTAGCCCCGTCGCCGACGTAGCCGCGCACCACCTCGGCTTCGAGGGGCGCCAGATCGAGTTCGGCCCGCAGCAGGTTGGCAGCGGTGGTCAGGTCGTCCACCGAGTCGATGAGGGTGCCGTCCAGATCGAAGAGAAAGGTTTCGAAAACCATAAAATCCGTTTTAAGTTTTAGGTTTTAAGTTTTAAGTATAAGCCTTTTAACCTAAAGCCTAAAACTTAAAACCTAAAACCGCCGTGAACCAATCGAACAAACCCGTCTCACGGACTTTGAAGAATAGGATGACGGAAACCGCCAGCGGACAGACGTAGCGGATCAGGAAGTGCCAGGTCGCGTAGATCCGGCCGGCTGCCGCCGGCGATCAGTTCCGCCTTTTCCTCGGTTCCGTTCCAGAACCAGCCGACGTAGACGGAGATGAGCAGGCCGCTGATCGGCAGCAGGTAGTTGGAGGCGAGCATGTCGGCCGAATCGAAGAAGGTCCGGTTCCCAATCAGCTTCCAGTGGGAGAGGCTGTTGAAGGAGAGGGCGCTCGGAATCCCGCGACAAAGGCGAGGGCGGCCATGAAAAGCGGTGGCGCTCTTGCTCCCAGCCTTTTTCGTCGATGAGGTAGGCCACCTGGGCCTCCAGAAGGGAGATGGCGCTGGTCAGGGCGGCGAAGGCGAGAAGCAGGAAGAAGAGTATCGCCAGGAAGTACCCGCCCGGGGATCTTGGAGAAGACGACGGGGATGGTTTTGAACACCAGACCCGGGCCGGCGGCGGGTTTCATGCCTGACTGAGAAGACGATGGGGAAAATCGCCAGTCCGGCCATCAGGGCGATCAGGGTGTCGAGAAAGACCACCCGCAGGCTGGCCGCCGAAGAGGTCTTCCTCGCGGCTGAGGTAGGAGCCGTAGGTGATCATCGCCGCCATGCCGAGGGAAAGGGTGAAAAAGGCATGACCCAGGGCCGTCGAGTACCGACCCGGCGGTGAGCCTGTGGAAGTCGGGCCGGAACATGAAGATGATCCCCTGCCAGGCGCCCTTGCTCAGCATGCCGTTTACGAAAAGCAGCCCCAGCAGGGCGAAAAGGAGCGGCATCAGGATCTTGCTCCAGCGCTCGATCCCTTTCTGCACCCCGCCGATGACGATGCCGAGGCACAGGAGGATGAAGATGAAGTGCCAGAACAGTTGCCGGGCGCCGTCGGCGATCAGGCCGCCGAACATCCTCTCGATGGCCTGGGCCGGCAGCCCTGCAAAGCTTCCCCCGAGGGCGCGGAAGATGTAATCGAGGGTCCACCCGGCCACCACCGAGTAGAAGGAGAGGATGACGAAAGCCGCGGCGATGCTGACCCATCCCGCCGCAGCCAGGGGGAGCGGCGGTGCTCCAGCGAGACGAAGGCGCCGACGGCGTCGCCGCTCGGTGTGGCGGCCGATCATCAGCTCCGCCATCATGATCGGCAGGCCGACGACGGAGACGCACACCAGATAGACCAGGACGAAGGCGCCGCCGCCGTTTTCTCCGGTGATGTAGGGGAATTTCCAGATATTTCCCAGGCCGACCGCTGAACCGGCGGCGGCCATGATGAAGCCGAGCCGGCTGGCCCAGTGGGCGCGTTGAGCTGCTGCCGGCCGCTGGTTCGCTCATTTTTTCGATCTTTCGCCGAAAATGGCCGTGCCGACCCGCACCAGGGTGGCGCCCTCCTCCACGGCGACCTCGAAATCGTGGCTCATTCCCATGGAGAGCTCGGCCATCGTCCACCCCCGGCATCTCCCGCCCGGCGATTTCCTCGGCCAGCTCTCGCAGCCGGCGGAAGTAGGGACGCACCTCCTCCGGTCCTCCAGGTAGGGGGGGATGGCCATGAGCCCCCGGATGCGCAGGTGCGGCAGTTGCGCCGCCTCGGCGGACCAGATCCAGGGTCTCTTCCTCGGCGGTTCCGGACTTGCTCTTCTCGGCGCCGAAGTTGACCTGGATGAGGACGTCGGCCCTCTTGCCGAGCCGGGCCCACTGGCGGTCGATCTCCCGGGCGAGCGAGAGGCGGTCCACCGAGTGGATGAGCGCGACCTTGCCGCGCAGGTACTTGACCTTGTTGCTCTGAAGCCCGCCGATAAAATGCCATTCCACGGGGCTGCGGACCTCTTCGACCTTGGCGGTGAACTCCTGGACGTAGCTTTCGCCGAACAGAAGCTGTCCGGCCGCGGCCGCTTCCTCGACCATGGCCGCGGGCTTGGTCTTGGAGACCGCCACCAGGCGCACGGTCCGCGGGTCGCGCCCGCTGCGGGCGCAGGCGGCGGCGATATGTTGGTGGATATGTTCGATATTGGATGAAATGGACATGGGAATTAGGATGCTGTAGGGGCGTGATTCATCACGCCCTGGGCGCAATGAATTGCGCCCCTACGTGGGATTTTCGAAGAGCCTGAGCGCCCCGAGTCGCTCGAGCACCTCCACCACTTCGCAGAGGGGAAGCCCGACCACCGCGGTGTAGCTGCCCTCGATGCCGAGAACCATGAAGGCGCCGACTCCCCTGGATGGCATAAGCTCCCGCTTTATCAAAGGGTTCACCGATGGCAATGTACCCCGCGATCTCCTGCTCTGTCAACTCCTTGAACCGAACGGCGGTGGTGACCGAACCTGCGACGGTGCTCCCGTTTTGGCGGTCGAAGACCGCGTACCCGGAGAGCACCCGGTGGGAGCGGCCCGAGAGGGAGCGAAGCATGCGGGCCGCGTCGGCGGCATCCTGCGGTTTGCCGAGGATCTCGTCGTCGCGAAGGACGATGGTGTCGCTGCCGAGAAACCAGCGTCCCGGGACCTCCTGTCGTCCGGCCACCTCCCGCGCCTTCTCCTTGCTCAGTCGTACCACGTGGGTCTCTGGGCTCTCTCCCGGCAGCACGTCCTCGGGGATGCGGCTGGGGACCACCTGAAAGGAAATCCCCAGGGAGGCCAGAAGTTCCTGCCGGCGGGGCGAGGCCGAGGCGAGGACGATGTCGGGTAAAGCGCTCATAGCGGTTTTTCCATCTGTCTTATAGGACATATAGGCCTTATGGGACCTAGGAAGCAATCGCCCCTCGCCAGGACTCGAGATCCCTCAGGGCGCGCTCGGCCAGAGCCAGGCGTCGCTCGGACCGCTTGCGGGGGCGTCCCTCCAAGGGGGGAAAGAGGCCGTAATTGACGTTCATCGGCTGGAAATCCGCCTCCGAAGCGTCCGCCAGATGGGAGAGCAGGGCTCCGAGGGCGGTGGTGGCCGGCGGAAGGGGGATCGTCTCCCCCCGCAGGGAGCGGACGGCGAAAATCGCCGCGAGAAAACCGCACGCGGCCGACTCGACGTACCCTTCGACCCCGGTGATCTGGCCGGCAAAGAAGACCTCGGGGCGTCCTTTGAGCTGCAGGGTGCGCTCCAGACAGGCCGGGGCGTTGACGAAGGTGTTGCGGTGCATGCTCCCCAGTCGGGCGAAGCGGGCGTTCTCGAGGCCGGGGAGGGTGCGGAAGATGCGGCGCTGTTCGGGCCAGGTGAGCTTGGTCTGAAAGCCGACCAGATTGTAGAGGCTGGCGTGGGCGTCGTCCTGGCGCAGCTGGACCACGGCGAATGGCTCGCGCCCCGTGCGCGGGTCGGGAAGTCCCACCGGCTTCATCGGCCCGAAGGCGAGGGTCATTTCGCCGCGCTCGGCCATCTCCTCGATCGGCATGCACCCCTCGAAATGGATCGATCTTTTCGAAGTCGCGCCCCGGGACCTTCTCCGCGGCGCGCAGTGCGGCGACGAAGGCGAGGTACTGCTCCCTGTCGAGGGGGCAGTTGACGTAGTCGTCCCCCCCCTTGCCGTAGCGCGACGCCCTCCAGGCCTTGGAGAAGTCGATGGAGTCGGCCTCGACGATGGGGGCGATGGCGTCGTAGAAATAGAGATGTTCGCTGCCGGTCAGACGGGCGATGGCGGTCGAGAGGGGCTCGGAGGTCAGCGGCCCCGAGGCGACAATCACCGTTCCCTCGGCGGGGATCGCCGTCACCTCCTCCCGGCGCAACTCGATCCGGGGGTGCGAAGCGATCCGTTCGCGTCAAGTAGGCGGAGAAGCGGTCGCGGTCGACGGCCAGCGCCCCGCCGGCGGGGACAGCCGTGGCGTCGGCCGCCTCCATGAAGAGGGAGCCGCAGCGCCTGAGCTCCTCCTTGAGGCAGCCCACGGCGTTGTTCATTCCCGCTCCGCGCAGGCTGTTGGAGCAGACCAGTTCGGCCAGGTTCGGGGAGTGGTGGGCCGGGGAGAAGCGCCGGGGCTTCATCTCGTAGAGGATGACGTCGACGCCTTCCCGGGCGCCTGCCAGGCCGCCTCACAGCCGGCGAGGCCGCCGCCGATGATGGTGATTTTTTTCAAGGATTCAGGTTCCGGGTCTCGGGGACGGGCGGCCGACCAGAACCGACCGATCTGTCGGATCGGTCCAATCGGCTCTGATCGGTCCGGCCGCATGAGCCTTAAGGTTTTTTGGCTTTCTTGGAAGGTTTTTTTGCCGCCGGCTTTTTGTCCGCCTTGGGCTCCGCCCCCTTCTTCTCCGGCGGCACCAGCACCTGCTTCCAGTCACACTCCTCACGGGGACATTTGCGCACGGTCCCCTCCCGTTTGGTCGTTTTCTCCACCGTTATCGGGAAGTCGCACTTGGGGCAGGCCTCCTGCACCGGCAGGTCCCAGAGGGCGAACTTGCATTTGGGGTACCGGTTGCAGGAATAGAAGATCTTGCCGTAGCGGCTCTTTTTCTCCTGCAGTTCGCCCTCGCGGCACTCCGGGCAGGTGATGCCGAGGGACTTCGGCTTGACCAGGGGCTGGATGTTTTTGCAGGCCGGGTAGGCCGAGCAGGCCAGAAACTTGCCGTAGCGCCCCTGCTTGATGAGCATCGGCGCGCCGCACTTGTCGCACTTCTCCTCGGAGAGGACCGGCTCTTCGGGCTCCTCGCCGGAGAGGGGCTCGGTATGGCGGCATTCGGGAAAACCGGAGCAGGCCAGAAACTTGCCGGATCCGGCCCAGCTTCACCACCATGGGCTTGCCGCAATCGGGGCAGTCCCGGTCGGTCTTCTCCGTGGTCACGTCGGCCTTGGTGATCTCCTTCTCCTTCTGTTTGAGCAAGGAGATGAAGGGGTCCCAGAATTCATGCAGGACCGGCCGCCATTTCTCCTCGCCGCGGGAGACGGCGTCGAGGTCCTCTTCCATCTTGGCGGTGAACTCGTAATCGACGTACCGGGAGAAATGGTTCACCAGCAGGTCGTTGACCACCATCCCGACGTCCTCGGGGTAGAAGGTGCGTTTCTCCAGGCGCACGTACTTGCGCACCACCAGGGTGTTCATGATGGAGGCGTAGGTGGAGGGTCGGCCGATGCCGTTCTCCTCCAGGGTCTTCACCAGGCTGGCCTCGGTATAGCGCGGCGGCGGCTGGGTGAAGTGCTGTTCGGGGAGGATTTCCCGACGCTCCAGGGCCTCTCCTTCCTCCAGGGGGGGCAGGGTGCCCTCGCGGGTCTCCTCGGCGTCATCGGTCCCCTCGATGTAGAGCTTCATAAAGCCCGGGAAACGGATGACCTGCCCCGAGGCACGGAAGACGAAGCGTTCGCCGGCGGCGATATCGACCGTCGTCGCATCGAGAATGGCTGCCGCCATCTGGGAGGCGATCATGCGGGTCCAGATCAGATGATAGAGCCGGTACTGGTCGGAGGAAAGGTGCGCCTTGACCTTCTCCGGGGTGTTGGCGACGGAGGTGGGGCGAACCGCCTCGTGGGCCTCCTGGGCGTTTTTGGCCTTGCTTTTGAAGACCCGCGGTCGCTCCAGGGCATAGTCCTTACCGAAGAGGCGGCTGATCACCTCCCGGGCCTCAGTGGTTGCCACCTCCGATAGGGCCACGGAGTCGGTACGCATGTAGGTGATCAGGCCGACCGCTCCTTCGCCGATGTCGATGCCCTCGTAGAGCTTCTGCGCGAGGCTCATCGTTTTTCGGGCGGAGAAACCGAGCTTGCGACTCGCCTCCTGCTGCAGTGTGCTGGTGGTGAAGGGGGCGGCGGGATTGCGCTTCTTTTCGCTGCGGGTGACGGAGCTGACTGCGAAGGCGGGGCCGGGGCCCGTCGCTTCCCCGGTGAGCGCCGCCACCAGCTCCTGGCTCCGTGCCTCGTCGGGGATGGCGAACTTTCCGAGCTTCTCGCCGTCGACGGCGAAGAGCCGGGCGCGCAACTCCTTACCGGCGTCGGTAGCCAGCAGGGCCTCGATGGTCCAATATTCCCGGGGCTCGAAGGCCTGGATCTCCTTTTCCCGATCACAGATCAGGCGCAGGGCCACCGACTGCACCCTTCCTGCGGAGAGACCGTAGCGGATCTTCTTCCACAGGAAAGGGGAGAGGTTGAAGCCGACCAGGTAGTCGAGTACCGACCGAGCCTGTTGGGCATCGACGAGGTCGCGGGAAATCTGGTGCGCCTCCTCCATGGCCTTGTGGATCGCACCTTTCGTGATCTCGTGGAAGGTCACCCGCTTGACCCTGGGAGAGTCAGCATTCTCGTCGATCTTCAGCGCCTGCAGGAGATGCCAGGCGATGGCCTCCCCCTCCCGGTCGGGGTCGGTGGCCAGAATCAGTTCGTCGCTTTTGGCGGCTTCCTTTTTCAGAAGCTCGATCTGTTTGCGGCTTTCGGGAAGGATATGGTATTTGGGCTCGAAGTCATGGTCCACGTCCACCGAACCCTGCTTGCTCGGCAGGGCCCGGACGTGTCCGTAGGATGCCAGGACCTTGTAGCCTTTGCCGAGAAATTTTTCTATGGTTTTCGCCTTGGCCGGTGATTCGACGATAACCAGTGTATTTGCCATGTAAGCCTCAATAATCAGGTTGAAGGTGAAAGGCTGAAGGTGGTTAGCTTTCAGTCTTCAGTCTTCAGTCTGGGTTTTAAAAATCAAAAAGGCTGCAGGGTCGCTGCAGCCCGGGAGTCGCTCAGTGGTACAGCCGCGACCAGTCATCCTCCATGATGTATTCGACTTCCCGCCGCCAGTCCTCCTGGGAGCGGGCGAAGAGGGTGAGGGCCGTGATCGTTTTGAGCTCCTTCAGGGAGACCTCATCGTCGGCCACCCGGATGGCCTTGTCGATGATTTCCTCCTCGGTTTCGTCGTCCAGAAGGCCCATGGTCCGTATCCGCACCAGAAACCCCCGGGCTTCCGAGGACAGGGCCCGGGTTTCCTCGGGATTGAAGACCCGATGTGTAGGAAGTTCGATGGGCGGTGACGGCCGCCTGCGGGCATGCAGGGAGACGTTTTCCATCCAGCTGAAGGCGGCGTCGATCTCCTCGGCATCGAACCCTACCGCCAGCAGTTCCTCGACGATGTCGCTTTCGGTCAGAAGGTCGCGGTCTTCCATGACGTACTGGGCGATGATGCTTACGATTGCCAGAACCCGCTCTCTCAAGAGATCTCCCGCCGTTAGGGTTTTCGCCGGATGAAACGCATTCCCGGAAGCTGTTCCGCTCCGCCCTGGAGCTCCAGGGTCAGTAAAATAGCGGAAACCTCCATGGGTGTCAAGCCGCATTTCCGGGCCAGTTCGTCGATGTGCAGGGGCTCCTGTCCCAGGTGTAGAAAGAGGGTCAGGGCGTCTCCGGACAGGGTTGCGGCCAGGGTCTCCTCGTGGCGGCGTACCGCTACCGACGGGATGTCGGGCCAGAGAACCTCCATGATGTCCCGGGCCTCGGTCACCAGTCGGGCGCCGTCCTTGAGCAGGCCGTTGACGCCGCCCGCGGTGGGTGCCCGAACCTGGCCCGGGACGGCAAAAACCTCCCGCCCCTGCTCCAGGGCGAAATCGGCCGTAATCAGGGAACCGCTTCCTTCGGCCGCCTCGACCACCAGGACGCCCCGGCACATTCCGCTGATGATTCGGTTGCGCCCCGGGAAGTGGCCGGGCAGCGGGGGGGTACCCGGGGGGTACTCCGAAACGATGGCCCCGTTTTCCTCGATGTTGTGGAACAGCCGGAGGTTTTCGGGTGGATAGACGCGGTCGATGCCGCAGCCGAGGATCGCCACCGTTTTCCCTCCCCCCTCCAGGGCGCCCCGGTGGGCTGCCGTGTCGATCCCCCGGGCCAGCCCGCTGACCACCGTTATGCCGCCGCGATCCGACCTCGGCGCAGATTTCCTCGGTCAATCGCCGCCCCGCCGTCGTGGCTCTTCGGGCGCCCACCACCGCAAGGGCCTCGGCCTCGGGCAGTTCACCCCGGACATAGAGAAGGGCAGGGGGGTCGTGGATGGCGCGCAGCAGGGTGGGATAGCGGTCGTCACTCAGGGAGATGATTCGCGCCCCGGCTCGCTCCAGGCTGGAGAGGGCGTCGGCGAGCTCCGGGGCGGCTGCGGAGGGCACCGCTTCGGGCAGGGAGCTTCGAAGCCCGGCCCGCTTGGACCAGGAGGCCGGATGGGCTTCCAGGATGGCCTCGGCCGAGCCGAAAGCCCGGAGCAAACGAAGCAGGGCGGCCCGCCCCAGTCCCGGCGTCAGGTGAAGCCGCACCCATCCCTTTTCTTCCGACGTCATCTCCCCCTCCTGCAGTTCAAATGGAAAAAGGTTTGATTCCTCAAGCCCTTTTTTTCCGGCACGGCCGGTCCACCGTGCGACTCCCGGCGAAATGGCTGCGGGAGACTAATCGGTCATGGTCGAAGCCCTGTCGCCTCTGAAAATGGGGCCCGCCGCTTTGAGAATCAGGACCGTGGCGGTCTTGTGCCGCGTTTCAAGGACCACACCATTGCCCAGGAGGATGTCGGGCAGCTGCACATCTGCTCCCTGCAGGGCATATTTGGAGGCGTTGCCGGGACGAGAGAGATAGAGCATGTTGCCCACCTGAAGGCCGTCGTCGGAGCCCAGGTCGATGTAGATGACATTGTACTGCCCCAGGGCGAGCCGTTCGTCGCTGGCGGCGAGGATGGAGCCTGAAAGGGGTCGCTTCGCTTTTTTGAGAATGACTTCCCGATCCTGGGGGGCATAGGGGAGAAGGCGGGCGCCGCGCTGAATTTCCCGGAAGTTTTCAGTGAGTACTCCGGTGGCCGTTTCGGTATTGATGGCGGTGATTTTGACCGTGCCCACGGCGGCGACCAGATGGCCCAGGGCTTCCCCTGTGACGGGATGGGTGATTTTCCTGCCGACCTCAAAAAGCGAGAAGAGCTCTCCCAGGCGGACCGAGGACAGGTTTTTCATCTGCAGGAAAACCGTGTCTCCCACCGACAGGAGAATGCGGCTCTCCGTGGCGTCGATGAGGGTGCCGGCGGAGTCGAGTTCCTCCCCGCTGACAAATCCTCTCACGCCGAGGGGGGTCCGGATGACCGTTTTCTTCCGGGGCTTCACCGCCTCCGCCGCTGGCGGGGAAGCGGGCTTGGCTTCGGTTGCGGCACTGGAGGCGGGAGCGGCAGGGTGGACGGGGACGAGTTCGATGCGGCCGTCGTAGAGGGAGACCTTCTGTCCGGGGTAGATGAAATGGGGGTTGGTGATGAAGGGGTTGTTGGCCCAGAGGTCGGGCCAGTAGTCGGGGTCCTTGAGGTACCTTTGGGAGATTCCCCAGAGGGTATCCCCCTTCTTTATAGTGTAGGTGAGCTCCTTTTCCCCGGCCAGGGCGGAAAAGGGGATGAGCGCCACGCAGGCCAGCAGGATCGCTTTTCTAACGGTCATTTAAATCCCCCTGTCGAATGACAGAATCAAAAAAATCCGACCGCCGTTTCCCTTTATGGTATCCCTGGGGAGGCGGGCTGTTTTTGCCCGGGCGGACCGGCTGCTTCCCGGGCCTTTTTCGCTGCCGGGCTGTCGGGATAACGTTCCTGAAGCAGACGCAGAGCCTCCGCGGCCTGCTTCTGCTGGTTCATCTGTTGCTGGGCCGCGGCCATTTTCAGCAGCGCCTCGGGAGTCTTGTGCCCCTGGGGATAGTTCTTCACCGCCTTGTCGAACGCTTCCACGGCACGCGGATACTGCTGGAGGGAATAGAAGCATTCTCCGAGCCAATACTGGGCGTTGCCGGCGAAATCACTGTCGGGATAGAGCCTGAGAAAGGAGTCGAACCCGGAAATGGCCTCCTGAAAACGGCCCGAGGCGTAATCGGAGAAGGCCTTGAGGTAGATTTCGGTGGGCGCAGGCGACCGTTTTCTTCTTCTCCCCCGGCGGGCCGGCGGCAGAAGGGGGTTCCTTCGCGGCCTTTTCCCCAGAAGGGGTGACCTTTTGTGCCACCAGGGCCTGGCGAAGCTCGGCAATGGCCTCCTGCTGGTCCTGAAACCGGCTCTCCAGCAGAAGCAGATTGTCCCGAAGCCGGCTCACTTCCCCGGAAAGGTCGCTCTGGGAGGACTTCAACTGTGCCAGGTCTTTGGCCACGGCGTCGTTTTTCGCTGCGGACGGAGGCGGGAGCGTGCATCCGGCCGTGGCCAGGACCACGCCGAGGGCGATCCAGACGAGAGGTTTTTTCATGGGGTTGCATCCTGCCGGCCTGGCCGGTCCTGGGTGAAATTTTCTTGAAATTATAGACTTTCCGGCCCCTTGTCAAGGGACTCGACGCTCCGCCGTCGGCCGGGGTCGGTACCTCTCCCATGTTGCAGGCTCTTTATGCTATATTCGTGCCCTGGAATTGTCGGAGGGAAGTTCCCCTCCCTCACCATTGAGACGAAGGAGAAAAAGATGTCCCTGCCCGAACTTCTGGCGCCTGCAGGCAACCTGGAAAAACTCCAAACGGCCCTTGATTTCGGCGCCGATGCGGTCTACGCCGGCGGCGAACGCTTCGGCCTGCGGGCTCTGGCGGGGAATTTCTCCCCGGAGGAGCTGGGGAGGGCCGTGGCGCTCACACGGAGCCGGGGCAAGCGTTTCTACCTGACCCTCAACGCTTACCTGCGGCCCGGGGAAATGCGATCCTTCACCGACTATCTGGAGGAGCTGCGCCCGCTGGACCTCGATGCCTACATCGTCTCCGACCCGGGGGTCCTCGCCCTGGTCCAGGCCGTCGACCCGCAACGGCCGGTCCATCTCTCCACCCAGGCCAACACCACCAACGCCGCAGCTGCAAGCTTCTGGGGGCGTGCGGGGGTGCGGCGCATCAACCTGGCCCGGGAACTCACCCTGTCGGAAATCCGCGCCGTCCGGGCCGCCAGGGACGTCGAGCTGGAGGTTTTCGTACACGGGGCGATGTGCGTGGCCTACTCGGGCCGCTGTCTGATCTCGGCCGCCCTCACCGGGCGCAGCGCCAACCGGGGCGCATGCGCCCACCCCTGCCGCTGGCGCTACGCGCTGCAGGAGGAGACCCGGCCGGGCGAGTATTTCCCCTTGAGGAGGACGGGCGCGGGACCTACCTGTTCAACAGCCGGGACCTCTGCCTGGTCGAACACCTGCCCGAGCTGATCTGAACGTCGGCATCGACAGCCTGAAAATCGAGGGCCGGATGAAGAGCCGCTACTACGTGGCGGCGGTGACCCGGGTCTACCGAGCCGCCCTGGACCGCTACCTGGAGGACCCCGAAAGCTACGCCTTCGATCCCCTCTGGAAGCAGGAGCTGGACAAAGTGAGCCACCGTCCCTACGGGCCGGGCTTTCTCTTCGGCACTGAGGAGGCGCTGGTTCACGAGCGGGACTCCCACTACCGGCGCAGCCACGATTTCGTCGGGGTTGTTCAGGCGGTATTTGAAGACGGCCGGGGGCTGGTGGAGGGCAGGAATCGGTTTTTCCCCGGGGAATGTCTGGAGCTGATCGGTCCGGGCATGCGGCAGGCGGGCTTCAGCGTGGAGGAGGTGAAATCGGAGGACGGCGTGTCCCTGCCCGCCGCCCAGCCCAACGCCGGCATCGTCCTGAGGCTGCCCGCAGGTGCCCGACCGGGCGACTTGCTGCGACGGGAGAAGGTTTTGTAGGGGCGAGGCATGCCTCGCCCCTACAAAGGGTCTCTCCGTTCACGCCGGCGGCAGCGGCGCGGAGTTCCAGCACTGTCGCCGTTCCACATCACAGCAGGTGAGGACCCGGCCGTAAACGGCCCCGGTGTCGAGACCGATTTTGTTGTCGGTAAACAGGGGTTCGGGGCGGGGTGTGTGCCCGAAGACGACCGTTTTTCCCCAGTCGTAGTCGGAAAAGATGAATTTCTCCCGTATCCAGACCAGGTCGTGATCGTCCTGCTCGTCCAGGGCTTTGCCCGGGCGCAGGCCGGCGTGGACGAAGATGAAGTTTTCGGTCTCGTAGAAAAGCCGCAGGCTTTCGAGGAATTTGATGTGGGCCTTGGGGATGCGGACGCCCTTCTCCTCCTGGTAGCTCTCCAGCGTAGTCCCCCCGCCGTTGACGATGAAGAGCGGCTGATCGCGGCCGTTGAGGAAGTTGAGGAACATCTCCTCGTGGTTGCCCTTGAGAAAGATGCTGCGCGGAAACCGGCGGCCGAAGTCGATGAGGTAGTCCAGTACCCCCTTGCCGTCGGGGCCCCGGTCGGTATAGTCGCCGAGAAAAATCACCCGGTCTTCCGGGCCTGGCCGCACCCGGGCCATCAGCCGCTCCAGGTGATCGAGGCAGCCGTGGATGTCCCCCACCGCCAACAGGCGGCCTTTCCCGGAGGCGTCTTTTTGGAGGTCGGATGGAGGATTGAAGGACATAAAAATATTCTAGCAGAAATCCCGCGCAGAAACTTTTGCTTTATGGCGCCCCTCTTTGCTATTATCCCCTCGGTTATTTGGGTACTTGGACGTCGATCCGCCCCTCGGGAGACGGACCGGAGAAAATAAAAAGACAAGAAGAGAATTCATGATCGACTATCTGACAACAGGCTGGAGGCCCTACCTCCTGCTGGCGACCCTTTGCCTCTGCCTGCATCTGCCGGGGCTCACGAGCATGCCACCGACCGACAGGGATGAATCCCGCTTCGCCCAGGCCAGCAGGCAGATGCTGGAGAGCGGAAATTATCTCGACATCCGCTTCCAGCAGGACCCGCGGTACAAGAAGCCGATCGGGATTTACTGGCTTCAGGCGGCTGCGGCCGCCGCCACCGTCGGCCCCGAGGCCCGGGCCATCTGGGCCTACCGGCTTCCCTCGCTTCTCGGAGCCCTGCTGGCGGTTCTTTTAACCTTCCATTTCGGCCAGGCCCTTTTCGACAGGCGCACCGCCCTTCTGGGGGCGGCGCTTCTGGCCTCCTGCCTGGTTCTGACCACCGAGGCCCACCTGGCCAAGACCGACGCCATGCTGCTTGCCTCCATCGTCGCCATGCAGGGGGCTCTGGGCAGGATTTATCTGCTGACCCGGCGGGGGAAGGACCCGGGGGCGCTGCCCGCCATGGTCTTCTGGGCGGCCATGGGGGCGGGGATTCTCCTCAAGGGGCCGATTCCGGTGGCCGTCGCCCTGCTGACCCTGGCGGCCCTGTGGGCGACCGACCGGGAGGTCTCCCTGCGCCGGGCCCTACGGCCGAAACAGGGCCTTGTTTTATTGGCGGCCATCGTGCTGCCCTGGTTCGTTGCGATCAGCCTGTCCACCCATGGGCAGTTCGTCCAGACGGCCGTCGGCAAAGACCTTCTGCCCAAGCTCTTCTCCGGCCAGGAATCCCATGGCGCCCCCCCGGGCTATTACGCGGCCCTGTTCACCGCCCTGTTCTGGCCGGGCTCGCTCTTTGCCCTCTGGGCCCTCTGGCCGAGCTGGAAGTGCCGCAAAGAGCCCGCCGTGCGATTCTGCCTGGCCTGGATCATTCCCGCCTGGGTGATGTTCGAAGCGGTTCCGACCAAACTGCCCCATTACATCCTTCCGGTATTTCCGGCGATTGCCCTGCTCACCGCCCGTTTCCTGGTCCATCCGGGAGAGTGGTCGGACTATTGGCGTAAGGGGCCCTTCAAGATCCTCAAATGGGCGCCGATCCTGTTGTGGGGGCTGGTCGGGGTTGCGCTCGCCTCGGGGCTGACCGCCCTGCCCCTCGTTCTGGATCACAAATTTTCCTATGGCGCCATCCCGGCGGTCGCGGGCGTCCTGGCGATGCTCATCCTGGCGGGAAGGGCCTGGCGGAAGGGGCAGTTTCCGCGCGCCGCCCTCATCGCGGTGGTCTGCAGCCTCTTCGTCTTCGCTCCCGCCTTCCAATGGATCCTGCCCGGGGTCCACAACCTCTGGATCAGTGAAAAGGTCGCACACCTGGCGCCGAAGTATGGCGACGGCGAGAGCCCCCGATTGGCCGCGGTCGGCTTTCACGAGCCGAGCCTCGTTTTTCTCCTCGGCACCGATACCGACCTGACCGATGCCGAGGGCGCCGCGGGATTTCTGAAGACCAACCGGGACGGCCTGGTCCTGGTCCGGGACAAGTATGACAAACAATTCTCCTCCGCCGTCGACCGGGAAGGGCTTCGGGTGCGGCCGCTGGAAACCATTCGCGGCTTCAATTATCCGAAGGGAAGGTGGCTGAATCTGACCCTGTATGCCGATGCGCCACAAATCTCCGGCGGGAAGTCGGCCGACAAAGGAGGGCAGAAGCAATGACCCGAAACGCTTCGGGGGAGACCGCCCCCGCCCGGGATGCCCGCGCCCTTTCGGGCGCCCCTTCGGTCCGGGTCCGGGAAAATCTACTCTGGGCCGGGGCCACGGCGGTGGTGCTGTGCCTGTACCTTTTTGCCTTCGGCGACAGACCGGTGGCGCTTTTTTTACATTCCACCGGCCCGGATTTGGAATGGCTTCACCACCTGGCCCATGAGATAACCGTTTTCGGGAATTCGGCCTGGTACCTGATTCCTACCCCGATCCTTTATGCGGTTTTGCGATGGGGGGTCCTGCCCAGGACCGGCGACCCGGCCCGGAGGGAAAAAATTCTCAAACTGGCCCGAATTTGCCTCTTCCTGTTCGTCGCGGTGGCCTTTTCGGGACTGCTGACCGACCTGCTGAAGATCTTCTTCGGGCGGGCCCGTCCCAGGCTTCTTTTCCACCATGAACTTTATTCGTTTTCCTTTTTTCAAATTTCCGCTAGAATGTGGTCTTTTCCCTCGGGCCATGCGAACACGATTTTCGCCCTGGCCACCGCCTGTTACCTGGTGGCCCCGCGGGGACGGTACCTGTACTTTTCCGTTGCCGTCCTGGTGGCGATCAGCCGTGTCGTCGTGGGCGACCACTATCCCAGCGACATTATCATGGGCGCTTACCTCGGCGTTCTCACCACGGTCTACCTCAAATCATTTTTCCTGCGCCGGGGAATCGACATCTTTCCGGCAGACCGGCTGCGCCACAGAAGGGGTGGCCGGCTCCGGACCGGGGTGCGGGAAGTGAAAAAAGTGGATTCCCCCCATTACCGGATTGAGTGAATAGATGGAAAAGATTTCTTTTGTCATCCCCGTTTATAACGAAGAGGAAAACGTCCCGCGGCTTTTCGAGGAGATCACCCGGGTCGCTGACGGCCTCGGCCGCCCCTACGAAATTCTTTTGGTCGACGACTGCAGCAGCGACGCGAGCCTGGAAATCATCAAATCCCTGACCCGCGAACATCCAACGGTGAAGTACCTCTCCTTCGCCAGGAACTGTGGCCAGTCGGCCGCCCTCTATGCCGGATTCCAGGCCGCCACCGGGGATATCATCATCACCCTGGATGCCGACCTGCAGAACGATCCGGGCGATATTCCCGTACTCCTGCAGCATTACGGGGAATACGACATGGTCAACGGATGGCGCTACAACCGGCAGGACACCCTGTCCAAGAAAATCGGCAGCCGGATCGGGAATTTCGTCCGCAACACCCTGACGCAGGAATCCATCCACGACACCGGCTGCTCTCTCAAGGTCATGAACGCCCGGATGCTCAAGCGCATCAAGATCTACAAGGGACTGCACCGCTTCCTGCCGACCCTGATGCGGCTCGAGGGCGCCCGGGTGAAGGAAGTCAAGGTAAACCACCGGCCGCGGCTGCACGGGGTCTCCAAGTACACCAACCTGAGGCGGGGCGTCGAGGGACTGTACGATGTCATCGCGGTGCGCTGGATGATCAAGCGGCGCCTTACCATAGAGATCAAGGAAAATCATGGCTAAAAGCGAAGTGCTCATTCTTGTCCTCGGCTTTTCCGGCCAGGCCCTGTTCTTCATGCGTTTTTTCGTCCAGTGGCTCTACTCGGAGAAACACCGGCGAAGCGTCATCCCGACCGCCTTCTGGTATTTCAGCATCGGCGGCAGCTCTCTGCTGCTGATCTACGCCATCATCCGCCGGGATATCGTCTTTATCGTCGGCCAGTCCACCGGTTTTTTCATCTATACCCGCAACCTCGTGCTGATTTCCAGGGAGCGGCGGGAGAAGCGGGAGCTGTCTGCCGCGGCGGATGGCCCCCGAAGCGGATTAATCGCCGGGGACCCGGCGCAAAGGCCTCTCGCGGAAATAGAAAGGCCGGCCCCGCAGGCGCCCGGCTTTCCCGAAGGTATGTTCCCCATGGTTCGAAAACTTCTGGCGGCCGCCGCCTTGGCCCTGCTCGTTCTGGTGTGGTTCGGCAACATCCAGTACCGCGACCTGTTTCAACCCGACGAAGGGCGCTACGCCGAAATTCCCCGGGAAATGGTGGCCAGCGGGGACTGGCTGACCCCCCGACTGGACGGGTACAAGTATTTCGAGAAGCCTCCCCTGCAGTACTGGGCCACGGCGGCGGCCTACACCGCCTTCGGGCGTCACAACTGGACCGCCCGGCTGTGGAGCTATCTGACCGGCTTCGGCGCCATTGTCCTGGTCGGCTGTGGCCGGAGGCCTTCTCTTCGGGGCTCCTGCGGGCTGGTGTGCGGCGCTGGTGCTGGCCAGCAGCCTTTATTACGGCGCCGTGGCGCACATCAATTCTCTCGATACGGGCGTGAGTTTTTTCATGACCGCCACCCTGCGTCGGTTTCCTGTTGGCCCAAAGGGAGTCGCTGAGCGAGCGGCGCCGACGGCTCTGGATGCTCTCCGCCTGGGTCGCGATGGGGCTGGCGGTGCTCAGCAAGGGGCTGATCGGCATCGTTCTTCCGGGCGGGGCGCTGGTCCTCTATTGCCTGCTGCGGCGCGACTGGCGTATCTGGCGCCGACTCCACCTGGGCACCGGTCTGCCGGCCCTGGCGTTGGTGACGGTGCCCTGGTTTGCACTGGTTTGCCGGAAAAATCCCGAATTTTTCCACTTTTTTTTCATCCGAGAGCATATCGAGCGCTACCTGACCACCATACACAAACGCTATGAGCCGTGGTGGTACTTTCTGCCCATCCTGGCTCGCCGGCTCCCTGCCCTGGCTCTCGGGGCTGCTGCGGGCGCTTTTCCGGGGATGGCGTCGGAGCGAACCCCGGGACCGGTTCGACCCGGCAAGCTTCTCCTGGTGCTGGGTCGTCACCATCCTGGTCTTTTTTTCCCTCTCCGACTCCAAGCTGATCCCCTACATCCTGCCGGCATTCCCCGCCCTGGCCCTGCTGATCGGCCGGGACCTGCCATGGCTGGGAGAAGGGCCTGCGCTGGGAAGCCCGAATCTCGGGAGCGTTTTCGGTGCTGGGCCTGGCATTTCTGCTCTTCGTGGGTCTTGAGCGTTTCGGAAGTTCGAAGAAGCCGGCCTATCTCTGGGCTGCACTGAGCCCCTGGGTGGCGGCGGGGCTGTTGGCGGTGCTGCTCGGGGCGCTGGCCGCCTGGTTCTGGCTGCGGCGGAGCCGGACCGGTACCGCCATCGGAGCCCTCGGCGTCGCCTGGCTGTTGGCGGTGGCCCTGTGGATGAGCCGGTCTTCAGGGAATGGCCCCGGCCTTATTCCTCCCACGAAATGGCCCGGAAGGTCGGGGGAGCCATTCCCGCGGACGTGCCCTTCTACTCCGTCGACACCTACTACCAGACCGTTCCTTTCTACTTCGACCGTTTGCCGACGCTGGTCAAGTACCAGGGGGAACTGGCATTTGGTATCGCCCAGGCGCCCCGGCGGTGGGTCCCCACCATAGAGGAGTTTGCCCGGCGTTGGCGGGCCGACCGCGCGGCCTGGGCGGTGATGCCCCCGAAGGTCTTCGCCAGTACTTCAACGACAACAGCTGCCCATGCGGGAGGTCGCCCGCGACCCCCAGCGGGTGTTGGTGACAAAACCATGAATGCGACGAGTTTTTCCCTGATTTTGACCGGCGTGCTGCTCAACGCCGCCGCCCAGCTCCTGCTCAAGGCCGGCGTGCGCGCCCTCGGCACCATCGAACTGGGCTTTTCCAGCATCGTAGCGGCCGGATGGCGCCTCGCCTTCGAGCCCCACATCCTCGGCGGGCTGTCCTGCTACGTGGTCAGCGTGGTGGTCTGGATCCTGGCCCTGTCCCGGGTCGAGGTCAGCCTGGCCTATCCGATGCTCTCCATCGGCTACGTGGTCAACGCCCTGCTCGCCTGGGCCCTGTTCGGCGAGGCCGTCACCATGACGCGCGTGAGGCGGCATCGGCATCATCATCCTGGGCGTCTTCATCATTTCCCGGAGCTGATATGGAACCTTTTTTGCCCTTTACCCGACCCAGCCTCGATGCGGAGACGATCCAGGGGGTGGTCGAGGTTCTCGACTCGGGGTGGCTGGCCACCGGTCCCAAGGTGGCGGACTTCGAGACGGCGCTGGCCGAATACCTCGGCGGCGGCCGCATCGTGCGGGTGTTCAATTCCGGCACGGCCGCCCTGGAGGTCGCCCTGGCCCTTGGCGGACATCGGCCCCGGAGACGAGGTCATCGTCCCGGCCATGACCTTCGCCGCGACCGCCAACGTGGTGGTGCGCGCCGGGGCCAGGCCGGTCTTCGTCGATGTGGCGCTTGACTCCCGCAACCTGGACCTCGGCCTGGTGGAGGCGGCCCTCACCCCCCGGACCAGGGCCATCATGCCGGTCCACTACGCCGGTTTGCCGGTGGCGATGGAGGAGCTCTACCAGCTCGCCGACCGTTATGGCCTGCGGGTGATCGAGGACGCCGCCCACGCCATCGGCAGCGGCTGTGCAAAAGGCCGGATCGGCGCCTTCGGCGACCTGGTGAGCTTCAGCTTTCATCCCAACAAGAACATGACCACCATCGAAGGCGGAGCCCTCTCTCTGTCCGACCCGGCCCTCGTCGAGCGCCTGGAGAAGCTGCGCTTTCACGGCATCTCGCGCGATGCCCGTGGGGAGATGGACGTCTCCGTCGCCGGGGGCAAGCTGAATCTCGCCGACGTGTCGGCCCGCGTCGGCCTGGGCCAGCTGAAGCGCCTCGACGAATTCAACCTGCAGCGCCGCAAGCTGGCGGCGCGTTATTTCGAGCTCCTGGCCGAGGACCCGCCGGGGGTGCTTCCGGCGCGCGGCGACGAGGGGCACAGCTGGCACATGTTCACCCTGCTTCTGCCCTTCGAGCGGCTCGGCCTGAGCCGGCCGGCCTTTCAGCAGGCGATGAAAGAGAGGAATATCGGGGTCGGCGTCCACTATCCGGCCCTACACCTGTTCAGCCTGTACCGCGCCATGGGCTACCGCGAGGGCCAGTTCCCCAAGGCCGAACGCATCGGCCGCGAGACGGTGACCCTGCCGCTCTTTCCGGCCATGACCCTGGCGGACGTCGACCGTGTGGTCGGCGCCCTTCGCGAGATCCTGGCGGCGCTCTGAGGGAGGGGCAAGGGAAACCCTCCCGGGAGGTTGAAAAATTGAAATTAGAGAAAAAGGCGGACGGCCCCGAGGTTTCGGTCGTCATCCCGGTCTACAACGAGGAGGCGGTGCTGCCGACCCTCTTCGAGCGCCTCTACAGGGCGCTCGACGCCATGGGACGCACCTACGAATGCCTTTTCATCGATGACGGCAGCGCCGATCGCTCCGGAGCCCTGCTCCGGGAGCAGTTCGGGAGGCGGCCCCAGGAGACGCGGGTCATCCTGTTCAACGGCAATTTCGGCCAGCACGCCGCGATCATGGCCGGATTCCGGCACTGCCGCGGCCGGCGGGTCGTCACCCTCGACGCCGACCTGCAGAACCCGCCGGAGGAAATCCCCAACCTGCTGGCGAAGATGGACGAGGGCTACGACTACGTCGGCACCATCCGCAGGAGGCGGCAGGACATCCTGTGGCGCAAGCTCGCCTCGCGCCTGATGAACCGGGTGCGCCACCGCATCACCCATATCCAGATGACCGACCAGGGGTGCATGCTGCGCGCCTACGACCGCTCGATCATCGAGGCCATCAACTCTACCCGCGAGATCAATACCTACATTCCGGCCCTGGCCTACATGTATGCCGCCCGTCCGGTGGAGATCGAGGTGGAGCATGCCGAGCGGGAGGCGGGGGAGTCGAAGTACTCCCTCTACAAGCTGATCCGGCTCAATTTCGACCTGATGACCGCCTTTTCCGTGGTGCCGCTGCAGATGTTTTCCCTTGCCGGCATCGGCCTCTCGTTTCTCTCGGGCCTGCTGATGGTTTACATGTTCCTGCGGCGCATCATCATCGGGCCGGAGGTCGAGGGGGTATTCACCCTCTTCGCCATCGCCTTCTTCCTCATCGGCATCCTGCTCTTCGGCATCGGCCTGCTCGGGGAATACGTCGGACGCATCTACCAGCAGGTGCGGGAGCGGCCGCGCTACCTGATCCGCGGCATTCTCGAAGAGCCAGGAGGATGAGGAACCCTCCACGGAAGGAGGAACGGCATGAGCCGCTGTGTCGTTTTCGCCTACCACAACGTCGGCTACCGCTGTCTTTCGGTCCTGCTCGACCGGGGCATGGAGGTCGCCCTGGTGGTCACCCACGAGGACGACCCGGGAGAGACCCAGTGGTTCGAGAGCGTCGCTGAGCTCTCCGCACTGCACGGGATCCCCGTCATCACCCCGGAGGACCCCAACGACCCGCAGGTGGTGGCCCGGGTGCGTGAGCTGCGCCCCGATTTTCTCTTTTCCTTCTACTACCGGCGGATGCTCAAGGAGGGACTGCTCGGCGCCCCCCGCCGCGGCGCCCTCAACATGCACGGCTCGCTGCTGCCCCGCTACCGCGGCCGGGTGCCGGTCAACTGGGCCATCATCCACGGGGAGACCGAGACCGGTGCGAGCCTCCATTACATGGAGCTCAAGCCCGATGCCGGCGATCTGGTCGACCAGCAGGCGGTGCCCATCCTGAAGGACGACACCGCCCTCGGAGGTCTTTCACAAGGTGGCCTGCGCGGCGGAGCTCGTCCTGCACCGCTCCCTTCCCCTGCTTCTCGAGGGCCGGGCCCCGCGCATTCCCCTCGATCTGTCCAAGGGCAGCTACTTCGGCGGACGCCGTCCCGAGGACGGCCGCATCGACTGGAGCGAGCCGGCCGAAGCGATCCACAACCTCATCCGGGCCGTCGCCCCCCCTTATCCGGGAGCCTTCACGACCCTCGGCGGGCAGCCCCTGCGCATTCTGCGCAGCCGAGTGGCGCGGATGCCGCGCGGCATCCGGAGAGCGCCCCTGCCTCTATTACGAGGAGGGCAGCCTGCTATGCCGACTGCCCGGACGGACGGCGGCTGCACGTCCTTTGCTTCGAACTGGCTCCGGACGTTTGTTCGGCCGAGCAGTTTTTCGCCCGATTCGCCACAAGACCTCAACGGCTGGGAGATTAGCCATGAAGAAAGTACTGATCCTCGGAGTCAACGGATTTATAGGCCATCACCTCAGCCAGCGCATCATCGAGACCACCGACTGGCAGGTCTTCGGCATGGACATGCAGCAGGACCGCGTGGCGGACCTGCTGGACCACCCCCGGTTTCACTTCTTCGAGGGGGACATCACCATCAACAAGGAATGGGTCGAATACCACGTGTGCAAGTGCGACGTGGTCCTTCCCCTGGTGGCCATCGCCACCCCGGCCACCTACGTCAAGGATCCCCTGCGGGTCTTCTCCCTGGATTTCGAGGCCAACCTGCCCATCGTCCGCCAGTGCGTCCAGTACGGCAAGCGCATCATCTTTCCCTCGACCTCCGAGGTCTACGGCATGTGCCGGGACGAGGCCTTCGACCCCTACGGCTCCGAACTGGTGCTCGGCCCGATCAACAAGCCGCGCTGGATCTATTCCTGCGCCAAGCAGCTCATGGACCGGGTCATCTGGGGCTACGGCATGGAGGGGCGGCTCGACTTCACCCTCTTTCGCCCCTTCAACTGGATCGGCCCCGGCCTCGACAGCATCCACACCCCCAAGGAGGGCAGCTCCCGCGTCCTGACCCAGTTTCTCGGGCACATCGTACGCGGCGAAAACATCAGCCTGGTCGACGGCGGCCGGCAGAAGCGGGCCTTTACCTACATCAGCGACGGCATCGATGCGCTGATGCGCATCATCGAGAACAGGGACGGCGTGGCGAGCGGCAAGATCTACAACATCGGCAATCCGCAGAACAACCTCTCGGTGCGCGAGCTGGCCGAAAAGATGCTCGGAGCTGGGCCGCGGGATGGAGGAGTACCGGCCGTCGGCCGAGCGGGTAAAACTGGTGGAGGTCGGCGCCCGGGACTACTACGGCGAGGGCTACCAGGACGTTCAGAACCGGGTTCCCTTGATCGACAACACCTGCGAGGACCTTGGCTGGCGGCCCCAGGTCGACATGGAACAGGCCCTGTTCCGGATCTTCGATTTCTATCGGGGGCACGTAGCCGAGGCCCAGGGCCTCATCTAGTTTTCATCCGGAAACGGCTTTTTCCGAAATGAAAGCCGACCAGCAAAGAACCTGGAAAAGGCAATTGCGCGCGGATCAAATCTGATCGATTCGGATTTTCGCGGATTTAAAGACCAAAATGATCTCGCAACAACCCAAAGGGCTAAGCGGTAAAAACAGCTTTTGTCTTTCGATATATCCGTAGTTATCCGTTTTTACTCCCTGTTCAGTCTGCCCTTTTCGATTTGCCTAAAAGGAGAGCCTGTGCGCATCGCCCTGAAAATCGACGTCGATACCTACCGCGGCACCTGCGAGGGGGTGCCCGCGCTGGTCGAAGTGCTTCGCCGCCAGGGAGCGCAGGCCACCTTTCTCTTCAGCCTCGGCCCCGACCACACCGGTCGGGCCATCCGCCGCGTCTTCCGGCGGGGTTTTCTGGGCAAGGTGGCGCGCACCTCGGTGGGGGGCAACTACGGGTGGCGCACCCTGTGCTACGGCACACTTCTCCCCGGGCCGGATATCGGCCGGCGCTGCGGCGGCATTCTGCGCCACACCCGGCGGGCGGGGTTCGAGGTGGGGGTCCACTGCTGGGACCACACGCGCTGGCAGGACTACGTGACCCGGCGCGACGCCGCCTGGACGCGCCGCGAACTGGAGCGCGCCCGGAACCGCTTCATGGAGGTTTTCGGTGACGCCCCCCGCACCTGCGGCGCCCCGGGCTGGCAGGTCACCGCCCATGCCCTGCGCCTGCAGCAGGAGCTGGGCTTCGCCTACGGCAGCGACACGCGGGGGACCGGTCCCTTTTTGCCGGTGATGGAGGGGGAGGCCTTCACCTGCCCGCAGCTTCCCACCACCCTGCCCACCCTCGATGAGCTGCTCGGGGTCGAAGGCATGGAGGCGGACGCCGTCGCCGAACGGCTTCTGGAGCTCAGCGAAACCCCTCTGCCCCAGGGCCATCTCTTCACCCTGCACGCCGAGCTGGAGGGCGGCCGCTTCCTGCCCCTGTTCGAGAGCCTGCTGCAGCGCTGGCGGCGCAGAGGCGCGGAGTTCGTCTCTCTGGGCGGGCTCTTCGCCTCCCTCGACGCCGCCTCCCTGCCGGTGCACCGGGTCGTTATGGGGGAGACCCCGGGGCGCTCCGGACTGGTCGCGCTGCAGGGGGAGTCCCAGGGCTGACCGAAGGCCCTCCTCACCCGGCAGAGGGACCATGGAAAGACGGATCAAACTCATCGCCAATC
Organism: uncultured delta proteobacterium; assembly: GCA_963791005.1. Taxonomy (GTDB): domain Bacteria; phylum Desulfobacterota; class Desulfuromonadia; order Desulfuromonadales; family CAWBQR01; genus CAWBQR01. Next base: position 87,363 of record CAWBQR010000007.1, read on the forward strand.
CGATCGCCGGGGGAGACGCCCGGAGAAAAATCCGCCTGGCCCAGGCTCGCCTGGAGCAGCGGGGTTGCCGGGTGGAGCTGAGCCTGACCACAGCCCGGGGGGATGCCACGGCGGCCGCCCGGCAGGCCAGGCAGGGCGGCTTCGAACGCATCCTGGCGGCCGGGGGCGACGGCACTCTCAACGAGGTGATCAACGGCCTGGCCCCCTCGGCGATCCCCCTGGCCTTTCTCCCCCTCGGCACCACCAACGTCTTCGCCCTCGAGGCCGGCATCCCCTTCGACATGGAGAAAGCCTGCGACGTCGCCCTCGACGGGCAGCCCCAACCCGTCTGTCTCGGCGCCGCTGACGGCGTCCGGTTCCTCCTGATGGCGGGGGTCGGCTTCGACGCCGAGGTGGTCTACCGGGTCAGCGCCCGGCTCAAGCGCTGGACCGGAAAGCTCGCTTACCTGGCCAGCGCCGTTTCGACCCTGTTTCGCCCGCCTCCCGCCACGGTCGAAGTCGAGCGCGAGGACGGCACCGTTCTTCGGGGCTACAGCCTCATCATCGGCAACGGGCGCCTCTACGGCGGCCGTTTCTCCGTCACCCCCGAGGCCTCCCTGACGGAGGACCTGCTCGACGTCTGCCTCTTCCGGAAGTGGGGCCGGATCCGTCTTCTTCGCTATGTGGCCAGGATTGCCGCCGGCGGCAGGCTCGAAGAGCCGCAGGTGCGCCATTTCAAGGCCCGGACCCTCACCGTCACCGGCTCCGGGATTCCCGTTCAGATCGACGGCGACTACCTCGGCCGCCTGCCCATGACCTTTCGCGCCCTTCCCGGCGAACTCCTCCTCGTCCTTCCCGAACAGGCTTAGGACCCCCTTTAGGCCTTCTCCTCTTGGCCCAGTCCCTGCCCTCTGCTATCATTAAATTTGAAACCCGCGGTTCCTCACGCAACGCCGCAACGAACGCAACGGAATCTGCTGCCAAATACTTGTGGCACTTGCCCTATGAGGGAATAAAATGGATCCTGAAAAGGTCCTGGTTTTTCGTTGCGTCGTAGTCTCCCCCGGCGTCGCGTGAGTCTGCTTTTCAAGGTTTGAAGCCAATGAACGACGAGATGCAGGAGATTTTCCGCGGTCGGGTGGTTTCCCTCTTTCTGGAGGAGCACCGTCTCCCCGACGGCCGCGAGGCCACCTTCGAGATCGTGCGCCATCCCGGCGGGGCGGCCGTCCTGCCCCTGCTCGACGACGGCCGGGTGGTCATGATTCGGCAGTTCAGGCCGGCGGCGGGGGGACGATCCTTGAGATTCCGGCCGGCCGGCTGGAGCCCGGAGAGGCTCCGGAGGCCTGCGTGCGCCGGGAGCTCGTGGAGGAGGCCGGCTACCGGGCCGGGGCCGTGGAGAAGCTGGGCGAGATGGTCACGGCCGTCGGCTTCTGCGACGAGGTGGTCCATCTCTTTGCGGCCCGCGGGCTGGTCGAGGTGCCCAGGGCGCCGGAGGCCGACGAATTCATCGAAGTGCTCCACCTTCGCCTCGCCGACGCCCTGCAGGCGGTGGCCGACGGGATCATTCGCGACGGCAAGACCCAACTGGCCCTGCTGCTCCACGAGCGCCGGGCGGCAAGGCCCGAAGGCCGCGGCCCGTGCTCCGGGGGATAAGCGATGCCCCTTTTCAGAAAGCGCATCCTCACGTCCCAGCTCCGGGCCGCCCTCCTTTACTGGCTCCTCATTCCTGCCGCGGTGATCGGCGGCGGCAAGGGAGTCGACCTGCTCCTCGGCCTCAACCCCTGGAAGGCCAACCCGGTCCTTTCCGGGCTGGCCGTGGCGGCCATCGGGGGCGGGTGCCTTCTGATCGACAAGTCGACCCGCGACCTCATGTCCTACGGGGAGGGAACGCCCAATCCGCAGGAGCCGGCCAAGCGCCTGGTCACCGAGGGAAGCTATGGCTGGTGCCGCCATCCGATGTTTTTCGGCTACGACCTGGCGGCCTTCGGCGTCATACTGCTCTTTCGCTCTTCGGGAATGCTGCTTGTGGCCTTCCCGGCCATGCTGCTTTGCCAGTGGCGTTTTCTGCTCAGGGAGGAAACCGTTTTGCGAAGGCGTTTCGGCGCCGCTTTCGAAGGGTATCGCGAAAAGGTCCCCTTCCTCCTCCCCCGTCCGCCCCGGAGGCCGCGCCCATGATGCCCGTTCTGGCCTTCCGCCACCTTCTTCCCGCCGCCTCCGAACACCGGCAGGTGGAGCGGGAAACCGACCGCCTGCTGCGTCAGACGCTCGCCGAGAAATACATCGGGGCCTCCCCCAAAACGCTGCGCCTTCTGCCCTACATCAAGCGCCATTTCTTCTCCATCCTCTTTCTGGCCGTCTACCGCGCCGTTGGCATTCCGGCCGAGCGGAGGGTTTTTTACGGCATCATCAACCACGCCATTCGGGGCATCGTCACCGGGACGGACAACATTCTCGACGACGAGTGCAAGGAAATGCTCCCCTTGCGTTTTTCCGAGGACGGCTGTCGCTTCCGCAGCGTCATGCACATCCTGCTCTTCGACCGCTTCCTTTTCCAGATTGTCAGGGAGGCGGTCGAGCGGGGAACGCTCGCCCCGGACCTGCAGGAGGAGCTTCAGCGGCGGGTTTTCCAGGCCATGGTGCCGATCGGCGAGGAGGAGGCGACCGAGGAGAGGGGGGTGAGCGAGATTCTGCCGCCGGAGGAAATCCTCCGCTCGGTCCACATGTACAAGGGGGGCAACCTTCTGCGCCTGGCCATGGTCGCCCCCCGGCTGGTCGAAAAGGACCCCGAGGGACGGCTGGAGCGGGCCGACCGGGGCGTCTACCGCATCGGGATGGCCCTGCAGGTCATCGACGACCTCACCGATTTCTACGAAGACCTCCGGGACCGGCGGCACAACTACCTCGCCTCCTCCATCCGTCACGAGGGTCTTCCCGAGGAGCGGAGCCTGCTCGAGGCGGTGCGCAGCGGGAGCGACCCGGCCCGTCCCGGGGTCGCCGAAGCCTGTCCCGATTCGGTTTCCAGGGTCATGCGCCGCGCCATCGGGGAGGCGCTCGCCGGATTCGACCTCCTGGAAGGGGCGGGCTTTCCGCTTTCCCGGGTCCAGGCCCTGGAGCTCATCCGCTACCTCTTCAGGCTGCGCGGGGTAGGGCATCTGCTCGAGTTGCTCCCGCGCTCCGAAGCTTTCTCCGAAACCCTGGAAACCGGCGATGAAGCGTAGGGGAGGGAGAAGGTCATGATTCGATTTTCCCCGCTCCTGGCGCGTCTCGCCCTGCGCAACGTCCGGCGCAACCCCCGGCGGTCCCTGCTGACCGTCGCCGCCATAACGGCGGGGCTCTTCTGCCTCATCGTCTTTCAGGCCCTCAAGGTCGGTCTGCACCGGGAGATGGTCAATGGCACCGTCCTCTTCGACACGGGTGACCTGCAGGTGCACGCCGCAGGGTTCGAGCCCAACCTCACGGGCCTCCTCCCCCTGCCCGCCCCGAAGAAGGTGAACGAGGCCCTGGCTCGCCTGGGGGTCGAGGCCTGGAGCCCTCGCCTGAAGTCACCCGCCCTGCTCCTGGCCGGGCGTCGCAGCTCCAGCGTGATCCTCTCGGGGGTGGAGCCGCAGAGCGAAGCAAAGGTGACGAACATCGCCGAAAAGATGGTCGCCGGCAGCTACCTGGGAGAAAAGGGCGGGGTGGTGGTGGGGGCCGAGCTCGCCTCCTCCCTGGGGGCGGGGGTCGGCGACGACGTCACCCTGATGGTTCAGGGCCTTTTCGGCCGCCCGGTGGTGAAGAAGTTCCGGATCGAGGGCCTCTTCCGCACCGAACTGGCCTCCTTCGACCGCAGCCGGGTCTACCTCTCGCTGGCAGACGCCCAGGCCTTTTTGCAGGCTGAAGATATCGTCACCGAGATTGCGGTGCGCACCGCCTCCACGGAGGTTTTCGACCTCTCGCGGCGGCTTGCCTCCGAGCTGCCGGCCTCCCGCTACCAGGTGCGCACCTGGCGCCAGCTCGCCCCGGATCTGGTTCAGATCATCGAGCTCAACGACGCCACCATGCGCATGCTGGTGCTCATCGTCTTCGCCATCGTGGCCCTGGGCATCGTGAACACCATGACCATGATCATCTACGAGCGCTTTCGCGAACTGGGTATTCTCGCCGCACTGGGCACCCGGCCCGGTTCGATCGTGACGCTCATCACCCTGGAGTCCTTTTTCCTCGGGCTGATCTCCGCCGCCGCCGGAACCGTTCTCGGAGTGGCGGCCTGCGCCTGGCTCGGCAGCCACGGCATCGACCTGACCCGATTTACCAGCGCCAACCAGTATTTCGCCAGCAGCCACGTGATCCGCGCCAGGCTCCTGCCCCTGGACCTGCTCGCGGCCAACCTGCTCACCCTGGCCACGGCCCTTGTCGCCGGACTCTACCCCGCCTGGAAGGCCATCCGGCTCCATCCGGTGGAGGCCATCCGGCACGAGTAGTTGGGGGCAATCGACAAATGACCCAAAAACGGCAATTGAACACGGAGAAAATCGGATAAATCAAAGCGACAAAAGCTGTTTTTACCGCCTAACCCTTCGGGTTATTGATCTTTGGTCTTTAAATCCGCGAAAATCCGAATTGATCAGATTTGCATCCGCGTGCAAATGCTCTTTCTGATAACTATTCGACCAATGACAAGTGAGTATTTATGACCCCTTTGCCCGATTCGTTTCCTTCGCCCGCCCATCTGCCCTTCAATAGCCACTCCCTTCGGGGCCGCTTCGAGCCTGGGACCCCCGATGCCGACCCTACGGGGACCGAGGGGCGCTTGGTGCTGCTGCGCGGAGTTGAACTGCTGGCGGCAGGGCCCACGGATGAACTTCGCCTTCCCCGCGGCCCCCTGGAGGAGGTCTCCGGTGAGGCTTCGCCCGCCCCTCTCTACCTCGGGACCTGGGACGGGGAGCCCTGCCGGGCGCTGGCCTGGCCCCGGGAAAGACCCCTTCCCGATGGGCTCTCCGCGCAGAGCCTGCTCGCGGCGGAGCCGAACCTCCCCATTTCGCTGTTGACCCTGGCGGGACGGCCGGCCAGATCCTGCACTGGGAGAAAAACAGCCGCTTCTGCTCCCGCTGCGGTGGCGAGCAGGAGCGACTGCCGGAACAGTGGGGGAAGAAATGCGCCGCCTGCGCCTACAGCCACTACCCCCACATCCATCCCTGCGCCATCGTTCTTGTGCGGCGGCAGGGGGAGGTGCTGCTCACCCGCAAGGCCGGTGGCCGAGCGGCGCTACAGCCTGGTGGCGGGTTTCTCGATTTCGGCGAGTGCCTGGAGGAGAGCGGTGGACCGGGAGGTGGAGGAGGAGACGGGCGTGCGGGTCGAGCGACATCCGCTACGTGGGCAGCCAGGCTTGGCCCTTCCCGAGCCAGCTCATGGCCGGTTTACCGCCGAGTATACCGGCGGCGAGGTCCGGGTGGAGGAAAAGGAGCTGGAGGATGCCCGCTGGTTTCGTGTCGGAACTGCCCGTCTTGCCGCCGCGGCGGAGCATCGCCCGCTTCATCCTCGACCATTACCTGGAAAAATGAAAAAACCCCCGGGCGGGGACCGGCGTAAGCGCAAGTTTACCTTCTTCCGGGGATATCAGCCAACTCTGGAGGAGGTTACGGCTCAGTCGATAGCTCGGGAGCTTTGTTCCATACGGGGCGAAAGAGGTACAGGGAGACCAGGGCTTCGCGACCGAGGGCGTTGCGACGGCGCCGGCATGGGTGTTGACCCCTTTTGCAGGGCCTCGTCGGCCTCGGCGGCGGCGCCGAAGACCTGTGCCGGCGAGGCGTCGCACGAAGGGCAGGGTGCGGTTGGTCAGGGCGAAGGTGCTGGTGCGGCTCGACGGCCCCCGGCATGTTGGCTACCGCGTAATGGACCACCCCATCCACGGTATAGACCGGGTCGTCGTGGGTGGTGGGCCGGGTGGTCTCGATGCAGCCGCCCTGGTCGACCGCCACGTCGACGATTACCGCCGCCGGGGCTCATCCGTCCGACCATCTCGCTGCCGACCAGCCGCGGCGCCCTGGCGCCCGGTCACCAGCACGGCGCCGATCAGCAGGTCGGCGCGGAGCATCTCGTCCTCGATATTCTGGGAGTTCGAGATCAGGCGTGTGGATGCGGTTGCGCGTAATGATCGTCGAGGAAGGCCAGTCGATCCGGGTCGATATCGAGGACCGTGACGTCGGCGCCCATGCCGACGGCGATGCGCACCGCGTTGCTGCCGGCGCTGCCGGCCCCAGAACGACCACCCGCCCCGGCTTGACGCCGGGCGCGCCGGCGAGCAGGACTCCCTTGCCGCCGTGTTTCTTTCTGCAGGTAACTGGCGCCGACCTGCACCGCCATGCGGCCGGCGACTTCGCTCATCGGGCTGCAGCAGCGGCAGGCTGCCGTCGGCGCAGCTCGACCGTCTCGTAGGCGATGCCGGTGATCTGCCGCTCCAGCAGCAACCGGGTCAAGCTGCGGGACGGCGCCAGGTGCAGGTAGGTGAAGAGAATCTGGCCCTTCTGCAGCAGATCATACTCGCCGGCAGCGGCTCCTTGACCTTGACGATCAGCTCTCCCTCGTCGAAGATCTCCGCGGCGGCGACGATGCGGCCCCCGCCCGGCGGTATTCCTCGTCGGCGATGCCGCTGCCGTGCCCCGCCCCCGCCTCGATCAGGACCGGAATGACCATCTTCGACCAGGGTGCGGGCCCCGGCCGGGGTCATGCCGACCCGGTATTCGCGGGTCTTGATTTCCTTGGGGACGGCGACTGATCATGGCGTTATTCCATTGAAAGTGAAGGAACGGGGCAGAGATAAACTAATGCAGCAGGGACACAAGGTGTAAGAAACTTCTTTTGTTAATTCTACCTTGTCGGATGTGTTTGAAAATCCAAAATCTTAAGTTGCACGCGGATAACTTCGGATAAATTCTGATCAAACCGGATAATAGAAAACGGGTAAACAGATTTTAACTGCGTGAATCCGTCTTTAAATGCGTTCGAAAAAAGATTTTCTGCTCAGAATCGTTTTTAGGCTCAGCCATGGAACCCTTCACCAAGAAATACTTCCGTCTTCCCAGGGAGCAGATCGGTTTTCTGCGCTTCATTCTGGAGAGCTACGACGGGCTCGCCTTTGCCCGGACCCTCGACAGTCGCCTGGCCCTGGTGGAGGTGGCCTACCCCCATCGCGCCGCACCGACGCCGAGGCGCTCCTCGCCTCCCTGGTCGAAGACCTCCCCCTGGAAGAAGCCGAGGCTCCCGCCCCAGGGGAATATCTCCCTCTCTGACCCATTTCCCTTTTAACCTGAAAACGGTAATTGAACAGGGATAAAAGCCGATAAATACGGATAAATCAAAGACAGGGATTTTTGCCCACGGCCCCTCGGGTTAAAGAGCTTTGTTCTTTATGTCCGTGAAAATCCGAATTAATCAGATTTGATCCGCGTGCAAATGCTTTAGGTTTAAGGATTATTCCTCCCGGTCGGCCCGCTCGAAGGCCGCCTGCGCCCCCGCCGTATCTCCGCTCTTGCTGCGTGCCTGACCGATGAGCTGCCAGTTTTCGGCCCGGAGTCGTCCGTCGTCCCCCGCCAGGGCGTTCGATTTTGCGGCGAGGTTCTCCGCCTGGCGGTATTGCCCCTCCTCGAGCCGCACGCGGGCCAGCTCCTGCCACAGCCTGGGGTTGCGGGGCTCGATGCGCAGGGCGCGCTCCAGCGAGCCGCCGGCGGCCTCCAGCCGGCCCGCCGAGGCTTGGCCGTGGGCCTGGTCCACCAGGGAGAGCACGGCAGGGTTTTGGGACGGCTCCGGGGCCGGGAGAAGCCGGGGGAGGCCGGAACAGCCCGCTAGGAGCAGGAAGGCGGCGATAATCGCGGTGCGACAGAGGTTTTTCATCGTCCGAATATCCTTTCGAACCAGCCTTTGATCGATTTGCCCAGGGAGCGCGGCCCGCAGGGTGCCGACTGCGTCGGGGCCGAGCCGGTGATGAAGGGCAGCTCCACGGCATCCCGGCACCCCCGGTCGCTGAGCAGGCCGGAGTCCCTGTCGACCCAGACCTGCCTGATGGAATCCGGCTGGGGCAGGATGAGGGGTTGGGGGTCGAGGCCGGCCATCATTTTTCCCCAGACGGTCATGGCGCCGGCCGCCCCGGTGAGGCCCGTCGGTTTGTTGTCGTCGCACCCCACCCACACCACGGCCAGCCGGTCCCCGGTGAAGCCGGCGAACCAGCTGTCGCGAAAATCGTCGGTGGTTCCGGTTTTGCCTGCGATATCGAGGTCCTGGGGCAGGTAGTCGGAGAGCCGCCGCGCCGTCCCCTCGCGGACCACATCCTGCATGGCCGCGGTGAGCAGGTAGACCGGAGCGGGCTCTATCTCCTGCTCCAGCTTGAGGGGATAGCGCTGCAGGGGCTTGCCCTCGGCGGTCAACACGGCCCGGATGGCGTGCAGGGGGGTGCGAAAGCCGCCGCCGGCGATGGTCTGGTAGACCTGGGTCACCTCCAGGGGGGTGAGGGCGTTGGCGCCGAGCAGACTCGACGGGTACTCCGGCAGCTCCCGCTCCAGCCCGAGGTTCCCGAGGGTCGCCATCACCCGGGGCAGGCCCAGCTTCATGCCGAGCCTGGCCGTGGCCACGTTATAGGAGTTTGCCAGGGCCTCCCGCAGGGGGACCTCACCGTGGAACTGCCTGTCGTAGTTCTGCGGCGTCCAGTCGGCGGCTCCCGGCTGTTTCACGTCCAATGGGCTGTCGTCGAGCAGGGTCGCCAGGGTGTACTTCTGCGGCTGCTCCAGGGCCGTCAGATAGATGGCCGGTTTGAACAGCGAACCGACGGGCCGCCGGGCGTCCAGGGCACGGTTGAACCCCTCGAAGCGCGGGTCGCGCCCGCCCACCACGGCCTCCACCTCGCCGTTCTGGCTGTTGGTCACGATCAGCGCGCCCTGAAGTGTGCCGGCCTTCAGTCCCCGTGCCCTTTCGAGAGATGCCAGGCGGCCGCTCAGGGCCTTTTCGGCCGAGTGCTGCACCTGGGGGTCGAAGGTCGTGAAAATCTGCAGCCCCTCTGAGCGCAGGTCTTCCTCGCGATAATCATTTTTCAGCTGGCGCAGCACCAGGTCCAAAAACGCCGGGAAGGGAGTGGTGCCGCGGGGGGGCGGTCGAGGACCCCGAGGGGCTCCGCCTTCGCCGAGAGCAGCTGCTTCGGGGTTATGACCCCCTGCCGGGCCATCTCTTCAAGGACCAGGTTGCGTCGCTTCAGCGCCCGCCTCGGATGGGTGCGGGGGTTGAAATAGGTCGGCCCCTTGAGCATACCCACCAGCAGCGCCGTTTCGGGGATGTCGATATGGCTCAGGGGCTTGTCGAAGTAGAAGCGGCTTGCCAGGCCGAAGCCGTGGATGGCGCGGTTCCCGTCCTGTCCCAGGTAGACCTCGTTGATATAGGTTTCGAGAATCTCCTGTTTGCTGTAATGCAGCTCAAGAAGCACCGCCATCGCCATCTCGGTGAACTTTCGGCGAAGCGTGCGCGCGGAGGTGAGGTAGAAGTTTTTCACGAGCTGCTGGGTCAGGGTGCTGCCGCCCTGAATGCCCTCCCCGCTGAGGGTGCTGAGGAGTGCTCGCAGGATGCCCCGCGGGTCGATGCCGTGGTGGGAATAGAACCGGTGGTCCTCCACGGCTATCAGGGAATCGACCACGATCCCGGGCACGTTCTTCAGTTGGACGAGGATCCGGTCTTCGTTCTTGCCGGGATAGATGCCGCCGATCGGGGCCGGGTCCAGGCGCACGAGGTGCAGGGGCTTGTCTCCGGCGCCGCCGCTGAGCGCCTTCACCCGGCCGTCTTCGAACTCCACCCTCACCGCAGTCGCATCCTGGGGGCCGTCGGGAAAGGCGAAGGGGCGGGTGACCAGATCCAGGTCCCGGCCGTGCCAGCAGTAGGTCCCAGGGTCCCCGGCCGGGGAGGTCCGGCGGTAATCGAGGAGACCCAGTTCCTCGGACATCTTTGCCGGGCTCAGGGTCAGGCCGGGATAGAGCTCCAGCGGCCGCGCATAGACCTTCGCGGGAAGGGCGAACCGCCTGCCTTCGAAGCGTGCGCGCACGGCGAAATCCAGGTAGACCGTGGTGCAGGCGGCGAGAACCAGCCCTGCCAGGGCGGCGGTCAGCAGGAATTTTTTTCTCGAAAATCGGCGTCTGGCCATTCTCTGGCGGGACCCTCTGCCGGTCCCTTTCCTTGGGTTTCAGGTGAATAAATTCATAGGTTCGCTTCCGAATGCCCGTAGCAGTCACGGGCGAGCGAGACCTGGTGAAGAAATCGGCGAAAAGGTTTTCCCCCTATCCCGGTCGCATATCGGCAAAATGCACTCTGCCAGCCATGGGATTCTCTTCGTAATAGACTGAATCAAAGGCGAAAAAACCCTCAAACCTTATCACAGTCTCCGGTCCGGAATCAATTGAGCCGTTTTGAGTAAAGCCCGGCATCGAGCGGGGGCAGGCACCCCCGGCTTTTCGGGAATGAAAAGCCGTCCTCCATAATAAGAAAACATTGTTTTTTTGTATAAAACAAAAAAATCCTTATTAGAAACATGGTTTCATTAGTTTTGTGAATTTGGTCCTTTTGGGGAACGGAAAATATCCTCTTGGTAAAAACATGTTATAATTTGCTTCGAATCCAGCCGTGGGAGGTCGCCATTGGAATCGGAGCAGCGTTTCCGCCTTTTACAGCGGTCCAGGATAAAAACCTTCCTGAAGAGGGGATTCCTTTTTTTTCTCTCGGGGATCCTGGTCTATTACGGTGTGGCCATCGTCTACGCCACCAAGACGATCTTCAAGGTGAACCGCAACTATGCGGTCATTCTGGAGGACCTCTCCGGAGAACGGAGGGTGGTCGACCAGATCGGCTGGCATGCGCGCCTGCCCTTTTTCACCCGTCTGGAGCTCCAGGTCCCGCTGATGAATCAACAGCTTTTTCTGGGGGGCAAACCGGAGGACCAGCGCATCATGTCCAAGGGCAACGTCGCCCTGTGGGCCAGCGCCATGCTGACCTACCGCATCAGGAACCTGGAGCGCTGGGGGGTGGAGAACAAATCGCCCCAGACCCTGCTCCAGAACGATGTGGACGGCATCGTCACCGACGTGATGCAGGCCCGGTCCGTGGATGAGCTGATCTCCGACCGGGAGAGGATCAAGGAGGAGATTTATCAGACCCTGAAAAACCGTCCGCTCAACGAGGGCGGCCCGACCCTGGAGCAGAAGTACGGGATCGAGGTCGTCTCCTTCGTTCTGCGGGACACCCGCTTCGGCGACAAGCTGGCCGAGGCGAGCGAGGAGAAGAAGCGCCGGGAGATGATCGCCGAGGCCGAAAACTACGCCGCCGACCAGGAGGCCAGCCGCACCCGCAAGCTCTACACGGCCTACAGCGAGTCGATCCGGGATTTTCGCCGGGCCCTGGGCCTGCGCGGCGAAAGCGACCGGTATCTCTTCGAATTTCTGAACCAGCAGAAATGGGCGAGCGCCTACGAGAAGAACCAGCACGGTCAGAATACCTTTGTCCTGAACAACACCCCGGGAAGCACTCCCGTTGTTCTGCCGGCGCCGCCGCAGAGCGTCGCCGGGGAAGGGGCGATAAAGAATGTCCAGACCCCGAAAGACCAGAAGCCCGATCTACGTAAGGCTCTCCGAAAAGCGAATCAGGCAGATTGAGGCCCTGGTTGCGGGGTGGAGTTTCGAGACCCGACTCTTCGTGCTGCGCCGCCTGAGGCAGTACGAACCGACCCGACTCCCCTTCGACCTGCTCAAAGCCTGGATGCGCCGGCTGTTCCGACCTGCCGAGCGCAGTTTCCAGATCCTGCGCGACCCCGAGCAGTTGAGCGACTGGCGACGCCGCTTCGAGGTCTCGGGCTCCCAGAGCGCCACCGCCGCCTGGAACAAGATCCTGGAGAAGGAACTCAACTGGCACGATTACCAGTACCTCACCCACCTGCTGGAGCGCGAGACGGTGGACGTCTTTGTGCCCCAATCCTTCCTGGAGATCTTCCGCAAACTCTACCACGCCCACATCCTCAAGGAATACAGCGACGACCCCTCCGTCCCCCGCGCGCCGCTGGTGCTCGTCATCGGCAGCTCGGGCAGCGGAAAGAGCGCCACCGTCAAGCAGGCCCTGGAGGAGGGAGTGTTCACCGCCGAGATGCGCCCGGTAGTGGACCTGGAGGCCAAGCGCGACGAGGTTCTGGCCGACCAGCCCTTCTGGCGCAGCCTGGAAGACGTGGACCCGGAGCTGGCGGTGCGCATCGAGCGCCGGCGCAAGGTCGAGCGGCTGCGGCTCTTCTCCCGCCTGCCGGTCATCCGCTACCTCTTTCGCCAGCGAATCGGCCAGGCCCTCTCCTCTCTGGAGGAGGAAGGGGTGCTCGTCGATTATGCCATGATCACCCCCAACGATTACCAGACCGCCTGGGCCGGCGAGCCGGGCAACTACCTGCGCAAGGCGATGGGCGATCCCCGCCGCACCTGTATCCGCCACCTGGAGGAGGCCCACTCGGCCTTCGGCCGTCCCGACCAGATGAGCACCGTCAAGGGGCAGCAGGCCACCCTGGTCGACACGGCCAACATCATCCTCGACGAGATCGCCTTCGGCCGACGCGACTGCCTGCTCATCGCCACCACAGACCAGCCCGAGCAGCTCGACCCCACCATCTTCCGGCGCTTCGTGGAGCGGGGCCTGGTGCTTGATGTCGGCGATCTGTGGGAGGACCCCGCCAACCTGCAGCAGGTGGTCCGCATGGAGCTGCGGCGAAACAATTTCTCCTTCGGCGCGCAGGCGCGGCGGGCGGGTCATCTCCGAGCCGGCCCTGGAGCAGACCGTAGGGAGGCTCAACCCGATATTCCGCGAGCGCAGCCTGCGCATCACCCCCGCCTACGTGCGCCGTCTCATCGACTCGGTCATCTCCCTGAAGGGAGGCTTCGCCCCGGAGTATCTCGACGACCAGTTCCTCGTGCGCGACGCCCTGCAGGCGGTGGCCAAGAACGTCTACGGGTCGCTCTTCAAGAAGGTGGTCGCGCAGATGGACCGCAGCGTGCGCTGGGAGGACTACATCGGCGGCATCAAGAACGAGTTCTCCGAGATGGCCAACAACGCCCTTTTCTACAACGTCAGCGAGGAGAAGGGGGTGGTCCTCACCGGGCCCCCCGGTTCGGGCAAGACCTTCATGGTGCGGGCCTGGCTCGGAGACAACCGGGAGGTCCAGGACCTGGTGGTCAACCTCAACGACCTCACCGATCCGACCAACCCCCTCGAAGGGATGGTGGAGAACCTGGAGCGGGTCTACGACATCGCCAAGATGCTCTCCCCCTCCATGGTCTTCTTCGACGAGGGGGATGCGGTGGCCCCCCGGCGCTCGGCCCAGGGCGGAAGTCCCTACGACAAGGTCACCAACAAGTTCCTCTCCATCATCGACGGGGAGTCCCCCCTCTCCCGGGTCTTCACCGTGCTCACCACCAACCGCCTCGATATCCTCGACCCGGCCCTGATCCGCTCCAAGCGCCTCAAGGTGCTCAGCGTCACCGGCCACATGCGCGACGATGACGCCCTGCGCATCCTGCGCAAGGAGATCCAGGACATCCCCCTGGAGGAGGGCCTGAGCTACGAGGAGCTGGTCCGCGTGGCCCACAACCTGTGCGAAACCCCCGCCGACTTCACGGCCTTCGGGGAGAAACTGCGCAGCCTGCGCTCCACGGAGATGGAGGTGCTGGGCAAGCTCATGGAGGCGGTGGCGGGAAGCGAGCAGGAGCGGGCCAGGTTCGTGCGGTTCAACTACAAGACCCTGATCGGCCTGCTCGAGGGGGCGGCGGGCGAGTCGAGCCTCGCCCTGAGGGCCCGGCACGGCGAGGAGGGCCTGCTCGAGTGCCTGGACGAAGCCGCCGCCCGGCTGAAGAAGGTCAAGGAGGCCGGGGTCTATCCCGTCACCCGCTGGCACCTGCACAGCGCCCGTCAGCAGTTCGGAGCCAGCCCGACCCGAAAGGGCAAGCAGCAGCTCGACGAGTTTCTGGAGACCGAGCTTTCGCAGGAACCCCAGGTCGGTTTCGTGGTCGGGGTGGGGGCCAACGACACCAGCGGCATCCTGCTGCCCATCGCCTCCTCCCTCGTCTACCGGGTCTATCCGGAGAAGATCCTGGTGACCGGGGCCGTCTCCTCCAACGCCCCCGGGGCGGCCGAACTCGACCTGGCGGTCCAGATGACCCACCAGAGCGCCCGCGAGGCCCTGACCCTGGTGGAGAACTACCTCCAGGACCTCTGCCCGGACGCTCAACGTCTCCCGGGTTCTGGGGGAGTTTCTCGACGGCTACACCCTGCATCACCAGCTGCTGTCGGCCTCCTACAGCGTGGGAGGCCCCTCGGCCGGCTTCGCCCTGGCGATCAACACCCTCTCGGTGATTCTCGGACCTGCCCGTTCTCAACGACTTCGGTATCACCGGGGCCCCCTGGATCAAGGGGGCGCAGCGCGGCGAGGTGGGGGCCTCGGTCATCATCGGCGGGCACCGGAAAAAGGCGGAAAAGGTCCTGCAGTACCTGGACCGGATGTACATGCCGGTGCAGAACTACCTCGATCTGGAGCCCGAGGTGCTGGAGGCCTACCGCTTCCAGGGGCGTGACATCCGCGGGGTGCGCAGCTTCTCCTCCCTGGTTCCCGAGGTCTACTTCTTCGACGATCTGCAGCAGCGCCGCCTGCTCGACTTTTTGCGCCTGCGCCTGGAAAAAGACCTGAGAGACGGGAGCGGGGAAGAGCCCAGCCAGCGGGGAGCTCGATGCGCGGGAAGCCGAGCTGCGCCGGATGGCCGAGGAGGAGGTCCGCCGGCGGATGGCGGCCGTCCGGCAGCAGGTAGAAGGGGGAGGCGGCTCCTTCGAGAGTCTGGAGGAGGTTTTCCGGCATCGTCGTCAGAGGGCCGGAGGGTGGAGGAGGGGCACTGAGCGGCGGGGGCGTTATCCTCTTTACTCAAGCTCCACTTAGGCGGGATTTCCCCATCTGGGAAAAAGAGTTGACAATTAGGAAAGCTGTTGCTTCCTGGCCACAAGGCACGGTCGCATTTAACTGTGCTTGCGGCCGCCGGGACCACTGAACCGTCGCGACAGAAATGCCTCCCCGGCAGGGGCCGCCCTTTTCTTTGCTGACTTTCTTTTGGGCGGGATCAAAAGAAAGTCAGGCGGGTGCGGGGCGCAGCGCCCGCGGTCTTGAGGTTATCTCTGGCAAAATTCCTGAACAACCTTAATCCCAAATTCGCCCGCCCCGGTCCGGCAGCCGGGTGGCTTTCTTTGCTCGTCCAAAGAAAGTCACCAAAGAAAGGACGTTCACCTGCGGTGGGCATTTCTGTCGCGAGGGACTTCGACTTCTGCGATGGGCCGATAAGTTAATTGCCGCGCTGCTTCGTGGAGAGGAAACAACTGCCTGTTTTCATCCCACCCGTTGCGCTTACAACAAAACTAAGTCATCCTTTCAGGATCCGCTGATATTCCTTCTCCGTCACCAGCTCCAGCGTGCTCTCCACCCGGTCGAGGAAGACCACCCCCTGGACGTGGTCGAACTCGTGCTGGAAGACCCTCGCCAGAAACCCCCCGTACTCCTCCTCGCGTATCTCCCCCGTGCGGGTGAGGTAGCGCACGCCGACCCGAAGGTGCCGGGGAACGAGGCCGCGCAGGCCGGGGATGCTCAGGCAGCCCTCCCATTCCTTCTTCGTCTCGTCCGACATCCACAGGATCTCCGGATTGACCATTGCCGTCGGCTTCATCAGGGGGGCATGGGGGTAGCGCGGGTTGGGGCGCGAGGCGACGATGAAGAGGGTGAGGGGCTCGAAGACCTGCGGCGCGGCGATCCCCACCCCATCGGCCTCGGCCACCGTCGCCAGCATGTCGTCGATCAGCGCCTGGACGGCCGGGTCCGCCGGGTCGGCGACCTTTCCCGCCGCCCGCCGCAGGACCGGCTGGCCGAGCTGGGCGATCTGTCTCAGAATCGCCATGTTGTTCTCTCCGTAAGGAAAATACAGGCCCTAGCCCCCCAAGGGCGGCCAGAGATAGTTTTTATCCCTGCCAACAATCTCGCACGGCAAGGCCCTCTTGATGCAATGGGGAGGTGTTCTCTGTGCCGGCTGCGTAAAAAGGTTTTGATCCACACAAAGAATGTGCGATCCTGACCCCCGTCCAAAACCCCCCACTCCCGGGAAAGCCATGCACGCCTCCGAAGAACCTGTGAAATCCTCGCCCAAGCTGTATTTACTGGACGGGTCCGGTTACATCTACCGCGCCTATTACGGCATCCGGGACCTGGCCACCTCCGGCGGAATGCCGACCAATGCCGTTTTCGGTTTCACCCGGATGCTCCTGGGCCTCCTGCAGGAGAACCGCCCCGATTATCTGGCCGTGGTCTTCGACCGGCCGCGGGAAGAGACCTTCCGCAGGGAGATCTATCCCGAATACAAGGCGAACCGGGACGCCATGCCCGAGGACCTGGCGCCCAGATCCCCTACATCCGGAAGGTCCTGCAGGCCCTCAACATCCCCGCCCTGGAGGCTCCCGGATTCGAGGCGGACGACGTCATCGCCACCCTGGCCCGCCGTTATGCCGCCGAAGGGGTCGAGGTGACGGTCGTCACCGGCGACAAGGATCTGATGCAGATTGTCGGCGACGGGATCGGCCTGCTGGACACCATGAAGGAGAAGCGCTCGGGGCCCGCAGGAGGTGCTCGAGCGCTTCGGCGTCCCCCCCGAGCTGGTGCCCGATGTCCTGGGGCTGGCCGGCGACACCTCGGACAACATCCCGGGGGTTCCCGGGATCGGAGAGAAAACCGCCGCCGAGCTGGTCCGGCGCTTCGGCTCCCTGGAGGGCGTCCTGGAGTGGAAAAGCCTGGTCAGCGGGAAGAAGCGCCGGGAGAATCTGCAGTCCCATGCCGAGCTGGCCCGGCTCTCGAAGACCCTGGCGACCGTCCGCGACGACGTCCCCCTGGAGGTTTCCCTTGCCGATCTGCAGCGGCGGGCGCCGAACCTCCCGGAGCTGATTCCCCTGCTGCGGGAGCTGGAATTCGAGGCGCTGGAGATCGCCTTCACCCCGCCGCCGCCGGGGTGGTCGAGCTCTACAGCGACGGCTCGGGAAGAGACTCGGGGCCGGGGGGATACGGCGTGATCCTGCGCTACGGGGAGCACGAGAAGGAGCTGAGCGGCTTCGAGCCCGCCGCCACCTCGCAGCGCATGGAGCTTCTGGCGGCGATCCGGGGGCTGGAAGCCCTGAACAGCCCGAGCACGGTGCGCCTGTTCAGCGATTCCCAGTACCTGGTGCGGGGGATGAGCGAATGGATTGCACGGCTGGGTCCGCAGCGGCCGCCTGGAGACCCCCGGACGCTCTCGCCAACCAGGACCTCTGGCAGCAGCTGCTGGCCCTCTCCCGCCGGCACGAGGTCACCTGGAATGGGTGCGGGGCCATGCGGGGCACCCCTTCAACGAGCGCTGCGACCGGCTGGCGAAGCGGGCAGCGGATGAGGGGACGCGGGCGGCCGCCCGGAGCCGAGGAAAGTGTGGAGGAGGAGAAGGCTCCCCTCCCTTCCCCTGCCGCGCCGGCCCGCTCCGGAGCCGGTTCCCGTGCGGGAGGGAGTCGGAATTCGATGCCGAGGAGGACGGGCAGCTGCGGCTGTGTTGAACCGATATACAGATACCAGGGTTGCTATTCTCCCGCAAGGTGGTAACCGCATGAAAATACAGAAGGTGACAAAGAAACCCGCCAAGGTCTACGCCCTGTTGCGCCGGGCCTTTCCCGGCGGCGGCGCCGAGGCCGGACTGGTGCAGAGACTCCACGAAAACGAAAGGCCGGTGCAGGAGTGGGTCTGCATCCACACCAACAAGGTCATCGCCTATATCGCCTTTACCAACGCCTACCACGGCAGCGAGGTGTGCGGACTGCACCTGGGACCCATGGCCGTGGCCCCGAATTTCAAAGGCAGGGGGTGGGCTCGGAACTGCTGCGATTTGCCCTGAGGCAGGACGCGATCAGGAGCCGGACCCTGTTCGTCCTGGGCGGACCGGCCTATTACAGGAAGTTCGGCTTCGAACCCTGCAACTCGCCCATCTGCCCTTTCGACAGGGACAATTCCCGATTTCCTGAGCCTGCGAAACGAGTGCTAGACCCTTTCACCGTCGGCTACGAGCCCGAGTTCAGAACGTCAGGCCCTCGGGGGAAGAGGAGCCGTTGAGTCGCGTTTCGACCGAAGATGTCGCAGGACATTGCAGAAACATGAACAAGCCATACCAACGGGATTAAGGGGATAAAAGGGATAAAGTCCTGAATCTCAAGCCCTTGGATTTAGATTAATCCCCTGCATCCCCTTCACCCCTGTGAATGAATTTCCTGGGTTGCCAGAGTTACCGGCAGCAACAGGAGTTGTGTGGATAACCAGAGTCATCAAATTCTTCAACAAAGGAGTATGTAATTATGGCTAAAGCACGCGCCCGTCACATTCTCGTCCCCACCGAGGAGGAATGCCTCACCCTGAAAAACCAGATCGAAACCGGCAGCGATTTTGCCGACGTCGCCAAAAAGCATTCCAAGTGCCCCTCCGGCCGTCAGGGCGGCGACCTCGGCGTATTCTCCCCCGGCCAGATGGTGCGGGAGTTCGACGAGGTGGTTTTCTCCGGCGAGGTCGGCAAGGTCCTCGGGCCGGTCAAGACCCAGTTCGGCTATCACCTGATCGAGGTTACCCAGCGGGAGGACTAGTTTTTTGCCCGGGGGTGTTCCCGGGCAGGCGTAGTTTCCCTTTCGTGACAGAATCCTTTTGCAAAGGCGGTGAAGGGATGCTATAAAGCCCTCATGTTTCTGGATTAATTCGAGGGGGCTCGATTGACGCCTTTACACGCCGCGATTTGATCAATGAACCGAAGCCGCTTGCGGCAGCCGTGCGCTGCCGGAAGCGGCTTTTTTGTTTCGGGAGGAAGGTAGGTGGGGTCAGGTAGGTGGGGTCAAACCTGGACATTGGACAAATAGCATCTGATGCGCGTGATCAGGAGGGGGAATGGCACGTCAACTGCGGATCGAGTACGAAGGAGCCATTTATCACATAACGGCCAGAGGGAACGAACGGAAGAAGATCTTTTTCACCGAGAGGGATTACCAGAGATTCAAAGAGTATCTTGTCATTGCTCAGGAGCGATTTGGCTGTGATCTTCATGCGTATGTATGCATGGGAAATCACTACCACTTGATCCTGGAAACCCCGGAGAAAAACCTGAGCAGGGTGATGCATTATCTCAATAGCTCATATACGACCTACATCAATGTCAAACGCAAGCGGAACGGCCATTTACTGCAAGGGCGCTTTAAATCAATTGTCGTCGACAAGGATAGCTATTTACTTGAACTGAGTCGATATCTGCACCTGAATCCGGTCCGCGCCGGGATGGTGGAACGACCCGAAGATTATCTCTATAGCAGTTACAAGGCCTACATCGATCAGCGACAAACCGATTGCGTAAAAACAGGCATGATTCTGGAGATGATGGCCACAACTACAAGGGTGGCTACCCAGAAGTACCGGGATTATGTGGAGAGGGGAATAGGAGTCGAGTTGGACAATCCTCTGAAGGATGTTTATGGCGGGCTGATCCTGGGCAGTGAGAGATTTATTCGGCAGACCTTCGATCAGTTGGATAATGATCAGCTTGAAGACGAAGAAATAATGCATCGGAAGGCGCTTCGGCCTATGGCGGCACAAAAGGCCATCTTTCAAGCAGTGGCCGATCATTTTGGGTGCACCGGAGAGGCTCTCCCCCTTCGTGGCGACGGTAAAGCCAGGAAGTTCGTGATCTACCTCCTGAAGCATTATTCAGGGATGACGAGTCAGGACGTCAGCCATGCCCTTGGAGGAATGAGCTGCTCCGCCGTCACTAAGGTCTATCAGAGATTAAGAACTCAACTGACATCAGATGTGGCTCTGAGGAAAGAGATCGAGGACTTGAAGAAGAGGTTGTCCAATGTCCAGGTCTGACCCCTCTGGGTGGGGACCCCTCTGGGTGGGTCCGTTTTTTTCTGTGGTAGATTTTACGCAGGTGTGCAGGAAACATTCAGATCATGGAGGTGTTATGCGCTACAACAGACTTGGCAAAACGGGATTGTTTGTCTCGGAACTCTGCTTCGGCACCATGACTTTTGGCGGCGGGGAAGGGATCTGGGGGAAAATCGGTTCCCTGCAGCAGCAGGAGGCCGAGCGACTGATCGCTCGCTCCCTGGAAGCAGGGAATCAACTTCATCGATACAGCGGATGTTTACGCAAGTGGTGTTGCGGAAAAAATCACCGGCCAGGCCTTGAAAAATCTCAGGTGTTAAACGCGAAGAGGTAGTGATCGCCACCAAGGTCTTTGGCCAGACGGGGGAGGGGCCAAACGGCCGCGGCGCGTCCCGGGTCGCACATCCTCGACGGAGTCAAGGCTAGCCTCAAGCGACTGCAGCTCGATCACATCGATCTTTATCAGATTCATGGCTTCGATCCCGCGACTCCTATGGAGGAAACCGTCCGTGCGCTGGAAACGCTCGTTTCTCAAGGGCTGGTGCGCTACGTCGGGGTCTCCAACTGGTCGGCCTGGCAGATCATGAAAGGGCTGGGGATCGCCGATCGTCTCGGCTTCTCCCGATTTGCCTCCTTGCAGGCCTACTATACGATTGCCGGTCGCGATCTGGAGCGGGAGATTATTCCGATGCTGAAGAGCGAAGGGGTCGGACTGATGGTCTGGAGCCCGCTGGCGGGCGGCCTGCTCAGTGGCAAATACGGCCGGGACCGCAGCGGTGAAGAAGGCAGCCGGCGGGTGATCTTCGATTTTCCGCCGGTCGATCTCGATCGGGCCTATACGGTGATCGACAGCCATGCGCAAACTGGCCGACGCACGAGGCTGCTCGGTGGCGCGGATTGCCCTGGCCTGGCTGCTGCACCAGCCCCAGGTGACCAGTGTCATCGTCGGCGCCAAACGCCCCGATCAGCTGGAGGATAACCTGGCGGCGGTGGAGATCGAGTTTTCCGCAGAAGAGCTGGCGACGCTCGACGAGGTCAGCTCCCTGCCTATCGAATACCCGGCTTGGATGCTGGCCCGGCAGGGAGAGGTCCGCGCCCGGCAGTTGGAGGAAGCCAAGCATTGATTTCGCAAAATCGGCCTATAAGTCTCTTGCGCGTCAGAATTTGGGGGCTGCGGGGTCGGACCAGCCCAGCTAATTGAAAAATGTAAATTTAGTCTACGGCGGGATGATCTTGGGACAAGAGCAATTCCTTCCCGTTCGTCCGGCAGTCAGTGGCTGAGCTTCGAGCTTGCTAAGCGGTTGAGGCTGACGCCGGCTTCGGCCGCCTCGATGGCCAGTTGCCGGTGAACTTCCGGTGGGACGCGGACCATAAATTTGCCGCTGAAGTGTTTGGTGGCGATCGGCCCCGGGACAGGCTCGTGGTTGGCGTGCATATCCTCCACGACCTCGGCGACGAGTTTCCGAATCCCTTTCAAGGCCGCTTCGGGGGTCTGTGCCAGCCAGCTCAGGCTTGGGAATTCGGCACAGAGCCCGATGTGCTCTCCGTCTTCTTCCGACCAGGTGACCCGGTAGGTGTATTTGTCATCTTTCTGTTGAGCCATCTTCGACCTCCAAACGCTCTATGGCTTTGATTACTAGTATCAATATTGATACCGAACGTCAAGGACAAAACTGGGGATGGCGGGGCCAGATGCAGACCCCCATCCCAGGATTGGATGACGCTTTCTCGTAGAAGAGGGATTGTGAGAGTAGGGCCGACAGAGACCTTTTCCGCTCCGATCAAAATTGTGCGGGTTGTGCGGGGTCTACCATCGGATTTAGCACGGCCTCTGGAAGCTGGGCGGCGGTCGGCCATACTGAGAGGCAGCACCCAATCTCCACCTTCCGATCGGCCATGACCGGACACCTCATGAGGTCTTCTGCGAAGCTCTCGATGGTGCACTTGCAACTTGCATCTCCCCTTTCCTTCTTCGAAGCAGAAAGGGTCACAATGCGCCGTTCTCTTCATTCTTGCCGGTCGCTGCTAGCGCCCCGTCTCCCTCGAACTCACCGCTCAGACCAAAATGCTCCACCAGGATGTCGAATACCCGGAGGTACTGTTCGCGAACCGCCCGGCGGTCCTCTTCCTCCGGCAGTCCCTCGCGGCTGCCGCGTTCGACCATCGCCGCCTGCCGGAGCAGGGCCTGGCGCTGGGTCTCGTTGCGGGTACATGAGAGGATCACCGAGATAGTTTTCAGCAAGCTGAGGGTAACTGCAGCGTCACTGCGGCCATAGCGGCGGATCTGGTCAAAAGCCGTGCTCAGAGCACTCTCGAAGGTTTGCTCCCGGACGATCAGGCGCAGGCGACCCTGGTCGTCGAAATGCCAGGGAGGGGGCAGCTCCCGGCCGGCCAGCTCCGACAGGGCCGATCCGAGGTAGTCGATACAGTTCAGTGCCGTGTAGGGGTCGTTGACCCCCGGCGAGAGGGCGCGGACGGCGATTTCCGACAACTGATCGATCAAAAATTCGATGTCCTGTTCCTGACTGCGTTTGCCTCCGAAGATGAAAGCCTCGTTGATCGCCCGCCGCAATTGCTCGTCGCGAACCGCGGCTCCCGGCCAGACCGTCACCAGAGGGGCGCCGCGGACGAGGAAGTCTCCCGGGCGACATTCCATACACAACAACACGTCGGAGTCCCTGGCCAGACGCAGCAGCCCCCCCAGATTGACGGCCTGGATGTAGCCGTACATCTCTGCAGGTGCCGGTCGGGAGCTCCGGACGAAATCCTCGGGAAGTACTCCGGAGGGAAGGTTGACGGTCCATTGCTCTGGCGTGACCCGACGATGACGGGGGAAGCGGTAGGCGATGGCTCCTTGCAGATCGTGGCTGACGTTGGCGATGACCGTCATCGCCTGGATCGAGGCGGCGATATGATGGATGAAGAAAATCAGGACGCCGACGCTGAAGACCGCCAGCAGAAATCCCACCAGCAGTGAAAGCTGGGGGACGAACCCTCCGGGACCGTTACCCTGAATCGTGCGAAGCACCAGCAGGCAATAGAGGTAGGTAGCGACAAAGACCCCGAAGACCATCTGGTTGGCCTCGTCGCGCATGAAGCCGTTGAGAAGTCGCGGGCCGAACTGCTGGGAGGCCAGCGACAGGGCGACGATGGTGATGGAAAAGACGACGCCGGTGACGGTGATGGTCGTTCCCGCCACCGTCGAGAGAAAAGCCCTCGCCCCCTCCGGCTCGGTGCCCCCGATCCAGGCGAAACCGTGGGCGATGGTGCTCCCCCACAGCCGGTCGAGAGTGCCGACAAGAAAGGCGAGCAGGAGAGCCCCCAGGGCCATCAGGCCGGGAAGAAACCAGTAGGTTGCGCGCAGTTTTTCCCAGAGATTGATCAGTCGCGTTTTCATGGCGCCTTTCCCCATGTTGCAAACATGATGCTTTCGCAAAAACTCATTGGATGGCTAAGCAAAAATTTCGTCCTACAAGGCATGGTGGTTTTTCAGGGGCGAAGGCCTACATCAGGTAGGTCGAGGTTCTGAAAAAACGCCGTAACGCCGTAAGACGGACTTTTTGCGACGCCATCAAACATAATAGCAGGGAGATGGCAGGGCACCAGCGGGAGGACGGAATGCAGTTGAATGGGGTCGGATTTTCCAGAAGAAATGCCAGGCCAGCGGCTTGTGCGGGGTAGCTTGCGCGGGGTCAGACCTCGCCAAGTGTCCTACAATCCCTGCTGAATGGGGAAATCCTCACCCATCATCAATCCGTTTTCTGTAAAGTAATCTCACCCTTATCCTGAATATGAATCCGGGGCCGGAGGCTGCCGATGTCCAGTTTCGCCTCCAGTTTGTAGGTGAAGGTGTCCTGCGGCTCTTTCATCAGTGAAGCGAAGAGGTTGATGCTGCGAAGCAGGTCTGCGGTTGCCGTAAGGGTCACATCCCCTTCGCTGTAGGGCCCGATTACCGGCAGGTCGTTGGAGGCCCCCGTCAGAACCTTGTGCCCTTCCAGGGTGACCGAGTAAACGATTCCCTCAAGCTTGAGCGCCGAACGGTTCGGGTTGACAATGTGCAGACCGATTTCAAACCGCGGCGCCATCCCCTCCCAGGGCAGGACACGAAAAGAGCTGATACCTACCGTCGGTGTTTCAAAGCCGGGTTCCAGTCCGGCACAGCCGAAAACCGAGGCGAAGAGGGCCAGGCAGACGACAACTCTTGCGAATCTGGTCATGGGATTTCTCCTTTCCCTGTCCTGGGTCCCGATTTTGAAGTGCGATACTGGTTGGCTTTACCGAAAAACCTTACCACCAACAGCGACAAAGTCACTTTGCCGGTTTCCCGACCCTTGTCATGGCGCCCCTTCTCACAGCCCCTCTCAACTCCGGAGAGGGCTCGCATCTTTGCCGGAGCGGCGGCACGTCGGCCTTCAGTCAGACAAACCGGGCGATGACGAAGGGAGCAAACACCAGCGCGCCGCAGGCAAGACTGAGCCACACGACACTCGTGATGAAAAATGGAACAATCCAAAGCGCCACCCCGGTGAGCAGCACGGAAAAATTCGCCTGCCGTTTCCCGTACATGAAATAGGCGCTGCCGAAAAGGCCGGCAACGAGGCCGATAAGGAGGGATGCCGTGCTGAAGTGGCCGAACAGTGAAGATGAAGAGGGGTTTGAGGATGACGTGGCTGCCGTAGATTGAACCTGGTTCATCAGCCCGTTGAGGTTTGAGACATCGGGTAAATTGATCAAAGGGCTTCCTCCCCGTTGGGATGTTTTTTGCCTGAAGGGGCCGGTCCCGGGGCCGGGCGAGCCTGCCAGAGGTCGACCCCCTCCAATTTAATCCAAGAGATCTTATAGGCCTGGGGGGCAGACCCTGTCAAGGTCGGCGGGAGAATTATATCGCGAATGGGAGGACCTTCAGCCGTCAATCGCTTAGTTGAGCGAGGTTCAGTCCCGGCAGTTTTCAACTCTTCTGAAGTCTTTGCCAACGTTCTTGTATCGGCACGCGATATTCCCGGGAGACCTGTTTAAATTACCTCTGCCCGCTCGACCCCGGCCATCCCCGTTGAAATCCGCCCGGCAGGTGCTATTGTCGGGATAGAAGGAGGCGGAACCATGAACGACAGACCCGAACTGATCAGCTTCAAGCTCTGACCCTACGTCCAGAGGGCGGTCGCCCTTCTGAACGAAAAAGGGGCTGAGTTCGACGTCACCTACATCGACCTCAAGAACAAGCCCGACTGGTTCCTGCGCCTCTCGCCGCTGGGGAGGGTCCCCGTTCTCAAGGTGGGTGAGGCGGTCCTGTTCGAATCGGCGGTCATCTGCGAGTACCTCGACGAGGTCCATCCCCCCTCCCTGCACCCGCCCGAGCCGCTGCGAAAGGCGGTCAACCGGGCCTGGGTCGAATTCTCCTCCGAGCTCTTCGGAGACCTGCATCGCCTCGCGGCAGTGGAGGACGCGGCGGAATTCGACGAGCGGCGCCGCGAGGCCCGGGAGAAGCTCGAGCGTCTGGAGGCACAGCTCGGGGAGGGCCCGTTCTTCAACGGCCCGGGGTTCGCCCTGGTCGACGCCGCCGTCGCCCCGGCCTTCATGCGGATGGCCCTGATGGAGGAGATGCGGCCTCTCGGGCTTCTCGACGGCCTGCCGAAAGTGCGGCGCTGGTGCGAGGCCCTTCTGGAGCGGGAATCGGTCCGCACATCCGTCGTCCCCGAGTTTCCCGAGCTCTTCCGGGACTCCCTCAAGGAACGCGGGGGATATCTGGTGCGCGGGGGGAGAGCGGACTGAATGGCAGGTGGGCTTTTGCGGGGGTGGGAGGCGAAGGGAGGCTGGGGATTTAAAAACGATAATCCCAAAAGGACAATTGCACGCGGAGAAAATCGGATAAAAACGGATAAATCAAATATCAAAGCTGTTTTTTACTGCATTTCCCTTCGGATTTTGGGTCTTTGGTCTTTAAATCCATGATATCCGATTTAATCAGATTTGATCCGCGTGCAGCCCTGTTTTTTGATGGTTTTGAAAGAACGGCTCCGAGGGCGTCTCACCCCGGCCGGTTCGGGTCCAGCTCCCCCGTCCTCCGGTTCTCATAACCCGGGAGGTCCGAAAGAATCCTGCGGTAGGAGGTCGAGCGGACCACCTCGACCAGGGCCCGGACGCGCGGGTCGTCCATGGCCGGGCCGAGAAGGCACAGGTCGTATCCCTTCTGGCGGATGGTGAGGAAATCGATCCCCTCCTCCTCGCAGACCAGCCGTACCGAAACCCCCGCCTGGGCGAATCCGCTGTGAATGACCTGGGCCACTCCCCGGTGGTCCCGGGCGAGGTGCGCCGGTGAAATCCGTCCCCCGCCAACCTCGTCGAGAACCTGGCGGGCCCCCGAGCCGGGCTCCCGGCCAATCCACTGCAGTTTGCCCCTCAGAATGGCGTTCACCCCCCCGGCCGCCAGGCCTGGGGAAAGGGCCAGCCCCTCCTCCCAGTCCGTGACCCGCAGGAGATGAAAATCCTCCCCCAGGAGGTCCGATGCGGCGTTTTTGTTCCCGTCCGCGGACTTTCCCTCCCCCAGGTGCAACCCTGCGGCATGGACCAATCCTTCCGAAAGCAGTTTGAGGGCCGCTCGGCTCGCGCGGGGCAGCACGAGCATCCGGAAGGGCGTCTGCCGGGCGTACTCCGCCGCCAGTAGACCCGCCGCCGGGTCGCAGCAGGCCACGACCAGCGTTCGCACAGGGTCGGCAAAGGGATGGTCGTGGCAGGTTCCTTCGCGCCAGACCCCGTCGTGGGGCACGGTCCCGAGGGGGCTCGGCTCGACGGGGTAGAGCAGCTGGCGGGCGCCGACCAGGCCCCGCCAGTAGCGGCAGTTTCCGCCGGGCGGCCCCCAGGCCCACTGCGCCGCCTCCTGACCGGCCAGGGAGAAGAGATCTTCCACCCGGCAGCCGAAGACGGCGGCCAGGCCGAGGGCCGCGGCGGTGGAGGGAATCAGGCGGCCGGCCTCGATGGCGCTGATGCCGGTACGCGACAACCCGGCCCGGTCGGCGAGCTCCTGCTGCGACCAGCCCCTCTCCTCGCGGACCTTGCGGACGGAATTGGACAGTGTAAGATTTTCTTTTGACATGATGATAACCCTATGACATTATCCTGTCTAAGTCAAACCTGAATCCGTGAGGAGTGAGGAGTGAGAAGAAAAAATCCAAGGCATTGAATATGCCTGAAGAATTACATCTTACTCCTCATGCCTCACACCCTTGCTCCGGAGCATGAGAGTCTCTCAAGATAGCCCCATTTCTGGAGAAAGGAAACTGGCTATGCGACCTTTGCTTTTGGCCTTGCTGGTCTCTCTGTCCCTGGCGTCCACCGCCCCCGCCGCCGAGGTGCGGATCTCCGCCGCGGCCAGCACCACCGACGCCGTCACGGAACTGGCCGCAGCCTACGCCGCCGCCCATCCCGGGGTGAGCTTCACCCGCAACTTCGCCTCCTCCGGCGCCCTGGCCAAGCAGCTCGCCGCAGGAGCCCCCGTGGACCTCTTCATCTCGGCCAACCCCAAGTGGATGGATTATCTCACCCAGAAGAAGTTCGTCCCTGCCGCCGACGTCAGGACCTTTGCCTTCAATGCCCTGGTCTTCGTCGGGGAGAGCGCCCACCCCGCCCACGGCATGCAGGACCTGCCTTCCCTCAAGCGCATCGCCATCGGCAGCCCGGCGAGCGTGCCCGCCGGCCAGTACGCCAAACAGGCCCTCACCCACGCGGGGCTCTACGAGAAGCTTCTCAAGGCGAACAAGCTGGTGATGGCCAAGGACGTGCGCCAGGCGCTGGTCTATGCCGACCGGGGCGAGACCGACGGCGCCTTCGTCTACAAGACCGACGCCTTGCTTGCGAAGAAGGACGAAAATTCTCTTCCAGGTCCCCCAGAAGCTCTATCCCCGGGTCGTCTACCCCATGGGGCTGACCGTGGAGGGGGCGAAAAATCCCGACGCCAGGAGCTTCTTCGCCTTCCTCGGGACGCTGGAGCCAAAAAGGTCCTGGCGAAGTACGGCTTCGTCACGGAATAAACCGCCATGCTGACCCTCACCCCCCAGGACCTCGACGCTATCCGGCTCTCGGCCAAGGTGGCGACTACCGCGACGATCCTCTCGCTGCCCGCCGGGTTCGCCGTCGCCTACCTGCTCGTCTTCACCCGCATGCCCGCCAAGGCCCTGGTCGACGGCATCGTCAACCTCCCCCTGGTGCTGCCCCCGGTGGTGGTCGGCTACCTGCTGCTTCTCTCCCTCGGGGCGCACGGCTGGCTGGGCGCGCTGCTGGCCCCCTGGGCATCCACATCGTCTTTACCTGGAAGGCGGCGGTCATCGCCTCGATGGTCGTCGGCTTTCCCCTTCTGGTGCGGGCGGTGCGCCTGGGGATGGAGGATATCGACGAGAAGCTCCTTCAGGCCTCCCGCACCCTCGGCGCCCGCTGGTGGGACACCCTCTTCACCGTCATCCTGCCCCTCTCGGGGCGGGCCCTTCTCGCCGGGGCCTCGCTGATGTTCGCCCGGAGCCTGGGCGAGTTCGGGGCGACAATCCTGGTGGCGGGCAACATCCCGGGGCTCACCCAGACGATTCCCCTGGCGATCTACGACTACACCAACACCCCCGGGGGCGACCTCATGGCCCTGTCCCTGTGCGCGGTCTCCATCGCCCTGTCGCTGACGGTGCTGATGTTCAACGAGGCGGTGGTGCGCCGCTTCACCCGAAGGGGAAGGCGATGAGGCTGGAGGTGTCGCTGCAAAGAGCTACGGGGAGTTCGACTTCGCCGCCGAGTTCGACGTATCGGGACGCCGCATCGGCGTCTTCGGCCCCTCGGGGAGCGGCAAGTCGACCCTGGTGGGGATGCTTGCAGGGCTGACCGCCCCCGACGCAGGGCAGCATCCGCCTCGACGGCGAAACCCTCTACGACGCCCGGTGGGGGATCCACCTGCCGCCCGAGCGGAGGAGGGTCGGGGTGGTCTTCCAGCACGCCCACCTCTTTCCGCACCTCTCGGTGCGCCGCAACCTCCTCTACGGCTACAGACGCATCCCGATGGCCGAGCGGCGCATCGACCCGGGGGCGCTGTGCGAGATTCTCGACCTGGAGCCGCCTGATGGGCGCGGGACGTCACGACCCTCTCGGGCGGGGAGCGCCAGCGGGTGGCCCTCGGCCGGGCAGTCCTCGCCTGCCCGCGGCTACTGCTGATGGACGAGCCGCTGACCGGGCTTGACGAGGGGCTTAAGTTCCAGATCATACCCTACCTGAAAAAGGTCTTCGCCGAGTTCGAAATCCCCTTTCTCTTCATCAGCCACTCCCTCAACGAAATGCGACTGATGACCGAAGAGGTCCTCGAGTTCGCCCTGAGGCAGGCTCTGCGCCCGGACGACCGCCGAAGAACTGGCCCTTCGCCGGATGGGCACCAGCCAGGTCGGGTACATCAACCTGCTGGAGCTTCGGGACCCGCGCCCCCATCAGGGGCTTTATTCCTACCGCTGGGGGAAGGGGGAGGTCGTTCTCTACGGCCGGCGGGGCCGGGTCAGAGGGGATGTTCGAACTCTCCTCCAAGGACATCATCCTCTTCAAGCGTCATCCCGAGGCGGCTAGCGCCCGAAACATGCTCTCCTGCCGGGTGTCCGGGATTTTCGATGCCGGATGGCCGAGTGGGGGTGGAACTCGACTGCGGCGGGGAGACCCTGGTGGCTCAGGTGGTCGCCGAGGCCGTGCGCGACCTCGGCCTGAAACCGGGCAGCGAGGTTATCGCCGTCATCAAGGCGACCGCTTTTCGCAGGCTCTACTGAATTTTATCGGGGGATGCCCGCCAAATGTTGGCATTTCGGCGGCGGCTCTGGTAAAAAAGGAGCCGGTTGCTGTCTTTACCGGCCTGATGAAAGGAGTTATGCATGAAGTTTCTGGCGATTCTGGGGAGCCCCCACGGCAAGAGGGGAAACACGGCGAAGCTGCTGGACGAGGTTCTTGCGGGGGTGGTCGAGGCTGGCGGCGAGGTGGAAACGATATCCCTGGCCGAGAAGAGGGTGGCACCCTGCCTCGGCTGCGATGCCTGTCACAAACGGGGCGCCTGTCCCATCGACGACGATTTCGAGCAGATCAGGGAAAAGCTGCTGGCCTGTGACGGTTTCGTGCTGGCCAGCCCCAATTATATCTTCAGCGTTTCGGCCCAGATGAAGGCGCTCATGGACCGCTGCTGCGGCATCATTCACTGCCTGGCTCTCGAAGGAAAATACGGAGCCGTGGTGGAAACGTCCGGCGGGGGAGGGGACGAGGAGGTGATCGAGTACATGGGCCGCTTTGTCGCAGTCTGGGAGCCGTGTCGGTGGGGGGCCTCGGCTCACCTATGGCGGGGCCGGGGATTTTCCCGACCAGCAAGCCCTTTTTGCCAGGCCCGGAAAGTGGGCCGGAACTGTATTTCAGTGCGCAAGGAAAAGCGCCGTTTTCCCGAGCAGGATGCCCCCCGGGAGGCCTTTGCCGCCGAGGATGAAAGGGCTGGTCGAAAGATGAAGGACTTCTGGCCCTACGAATACGAATACTGGCAGAAGGTGAGGGGGTGAGGGGGGTTGTTTTCAGGCTAAATCTTCCAGGTTTTCCGGTCTTCTCCCTTCCATTACTCCTGATGCCTCCTGTACCCCGTGCGCCTTCACCACGCGGCTTCCCGCCAGGCGGTCGTTCCAGCCCCGCCCCGGCGGTCGAGGGCGGCGGCCAGGAAGCCGCGCTCCGGCGGGGAGCAGGGAGAGGAGACCGCCGACGCTGCGCAGGAATGCCTGGGAGAAAAGGAGGGAGTCCTCTCCCTGCAGACCTTCCACCCGCAGGCCGAAGAGCATTTTCCCCGGCGTCTGGCCGACCAGAAAATGGAAGAGGGTGAAATAACCGAAGAACAGCCCGAAGCCTACCAGAAAGTAAGGGACCGAAAGGCTGACCAGGGTCTCGGGCGAGGGGAGAAGCCGCAGCGTCTCTCCTGGAGAGAAGGCCGCCTCTCCGGCGACCACGAAGACCCAGAAGGTCAGGCAGAGGATGGCCAGGTCGATGGCGCCGGCTACGAGACGGGAGCCCAGGGAGGGCTTTTCGACGGGCGGTGGAGAAAAAGAATCTTGAGTCGGCTCTTGCGGGGGCACCTCGGGCGACACATGCGCCTCTGCCAAAGCCGGAAAATCCAGGACGAGGTCTCCTTCCGGGTCTTCCGGTGGGGATGGCGGTTCTTCCTGCGAGGCGGGGCTTTCCGCGAACTCTCCGGCAGGGGGCGGCTGGGGGGCTGAAACCGGCGTTTCCTGGGACGGCTCCTCCTGGTCTGTCGGTACCTCCCGGGGGGAGTCGAAGCCCCCGACCATGTCCTCGAAGTTGAACAGGGATTCGGTGAGCTGGGATTTTTCCGTGGAGGTCTGGTCCAGCGAATCCAGGAACAGTCCCGCCAGGTCTGCATTCTCCTCCTCGACGGCAACCGAGAGGTCCGGCTTTTTCAGGCCGGATTCCGGGAGCCCTTCACCGGCGCCGGTTCGGGCGGGGGAGGCCTCTTCCGTGGAGGGTTCATCCCCGGTGGGGTCGCCGGGAATCTCGAAATCGTCCTCGGCGAAGACTTCATCCCAGGAGTTTCGACCCTCCGGGGGCAGAAAGGGGAAGGGACCCTCCTCCTCGGTCGGCGGGGCCGGATCTGTCTCCTCCGGTACAGACTGGAGGTCGGCTTCCTCCTCCGGGTCTTCCTGCGGGAAGAAGGACGGTCCGCTTTCGACCTCGGGGTCTGCCTCCGCCTCAGCGTGTTCGGAGTCGTCCTCGGCAAAAACCTCCTCCCAGCTCTCTTCTTCGGCCTCCGGAGCCGGCGCTACTCTCTTCCTGGGTGAACAGGAAATCGGGCTCTTCCTCCGCCTGCAGGTCTTCGGTGGTGAAGTAGAAGTCGTCCCCTTCGCCTAGCGGGCCTGGCTGCGCTTCGGGGCGTTCTCCGGGGAGTTCGGAGTCGTCCTCGGCAAAGGCCTCCTCCCAGTTCACCGCTTCGGTTTCGGGGGCCGACGGTGTCTCTTCCTGTGTGAAAGGGAAGTCAGGTTCCTCCTGCGTCTGCGGGTCGTCGGCAAGGAAGTCGAAACCATCCCCTTCGCCCTCCGGGTCTGCCGAGCTCATCGAGGTCGGCGCCCGTGAATTCGAACCCCGTTTCCTCTCCGTCCTGCGGGGGGAGGTCTAACGCTTCGCCCGGGGGGACATCCTCCAGGAGAGCCTCGAACGTCTCTTCTTCGGGAAACTCCGAGTTCCGGAACGCCGACAACCTCTTCTCCGAAAAAGGCATCCCCTTCGGAAACGTTCCCTCCCTCCCCGGCTTCGGTCCCAAAGGCCCCGGTGGAGTCCTCCCCCAACAACCGGTCGAGGGCTGCTTCGGCCATATTTTCTTCCCCGGCTCCCGAATCGTCCATTAAATCATAGCCAAAATCGACGGGGGCAGTCGGGGCCGCGGGGCTTTCCGGTATCTCTTCCGACAGGGAAGAGTCCGCCGGGAGGAGGGGGACGGCCGACCTCTTTTTTATTTCCTGGAAAAAGGGGACGCGCAGACCGAATCTGTTTTGTGTTCTGTCAGGTCACCGCCGCATTTCTTGCAGCTTTCCAGGTAGTCGAAACTGTGGTAACCGCACTTGGGGCATTTCATGAGGGGATCCTCTCGCGGAGGGGAGGGGAGGTTACCCCAAGATCTCCGTAAAGGTATTGCAGCAGAGCGGCTACGGCGAAGCCGGCCGTCTCGCTGCGCAGGATGCGCGGGCCGAGGCGAACCGGGAGAAATCCCGCTTCGCGGGCCTCTTCGGCCTCCCGGGGGCGAATCCGCCTTCCGGGCCGACCAGAACCACCGCGTCCCGCGGCGGGTCGGCCGGCAGGGCCTCGGCCAGGGGACGGCTCTCCTCCTCCCACAGCATCAGGCGCAACTCCTCACCACAGGAGGAAAGTCCCTCCGAGAGCGGAAGGGGGGCGTCAAGGCGCGGCAGGACCGGTCGCCGGCACTGCCGGCCGGCCTCCCGGACGATCCTCCGCCAGCGCTGAAGCCGTTTCCCTTCGCGCTCTTTTTCCGGGAGGGAAACGGTGCGACCGGTCAGCAAGGGGGTAAAGGAGGTAATCCCCAGTTCCGTGCCTTTTTGAAGGACAAGGTCCATCTTGTCCCCCTTGGGCAGAGACTGCAAAAGATGTACCGGGAAGGCGGATTCCTCTTCCCGCCATCGCCCCAGGACGACCGCCCGGCCCGAGCGCCGGCCCAGGGCCTCGATGCGGGTCCGGCAGACCGTTCCGCGGCCGTCCAGAAGGAGGACCTCCTCTCCGGGTTTGAGGCGCAGGACTGCGAGGTGGTGGAGAACCTCCTCGCAGAGGGAGTACGGGATCCTGGTTCAGAGCCTCGGGAGGGATGAAGAAACGGTGCATGGTTATTTCTTTTCTGTAGACCAGGCAGGACCATTCGTCCAGGTGACTGATTTCGGGACCCGAGACGGCGAATTGACGGAATGCGTCGATGACCGCCGGCTCCTTTTCCATCAGGATTCCGGAAAGGACCAAGGCGCCCCCGGGGAGGAGGCGCCGGAGGAGTTCCGGACGCCAGGCGGATGTTCTCCTCGGCCAGGATGTTGGCCAGCACCAGGTCGAAACCTCCCTCCAGGGACTCGAGGGGCCGTTCGGTCACCTCCACCCGATCGGCGACGCCGTTCAGATGGGCATTTTCTTCGCAGATGCGGCAGGCTTCCGCATCGATGTCGCAGGCAAGGACCCGTTGCGCGCCCAGGGCGGCCGCGGCGACCGCCAGAATCCCGGAACCGGTTCCGACGTCGAGCACCCGCTTCGGCGGTTGGCCTTCTTCGAAGAGGCCGGCGAGGGCTTCCAGGCAGAGCCTGGTGGTGCCGTGGGTGCCGGTGCCGAAGGCCATTCCGGGGTCGATATTGACCACCACGTCCCCGGAGCCGGGCCGAAAACTCCTCCCAGCTCGGTTTGACGACCAGGCGGGGGCCGATGCGCACGGCACTGAAATGCTGCTTCCAGCCTTCGGCCCAGTCCTCGTTGCGCACCGGCCGCATCTCCAGGGCCGAAGGGTCCAGGCCGGGAATCAGGGCGGCCAGCCAGGCCAGACGTTCGGTGACCTGGTGTTCGAGGGCCCGGGAGTCGCCTGCACGAAGGAAAATAGGCCTTGATGACCAGATCGCCCCTCGCCGGTTCGTCCGGGTCCGGAGGCGTGAAGGTATCCAGGGCCCTCTCCTCGACGGTGACCCCTTCGCAGCCGATTTCCATGAGTTCCCCGGCAACCAGGTCTACCCCGTCCGCCGGCACTTCGATGCGCATTTCCACCCAGGTCTTGTCCATCTGTCCTGTTTAACAGAGGTGGCGTGGGGAAAGCAATAAAAACCTTGACAAATTAAAAGGCATCGAGTCTAATCGATATCCAGTTTAATGAGCATGATACCCTAAATGGTATCATTGCACCCAATGGCTTTCGCACGGCCTCTTTTTTCAGGTCGTTGGGCCGTTTTCCCAACCAGCATATGGCGGCAGGAGCCTCCTCCCGATTTCGGCCCCGCGGGAAAAATACCGACGATTTGAACCCTTGCGCATGGGATGGGACCTGCTACAATCCTAGCAGGTTTTCATGAGGAAGTTAAATGGTCGCCTCGCAACAGGTTTATCTACTATCCGACGCCACCGGGGAGACGGCTGAAAAGATTGTCATGGCGGCCCTGACCCAGTTCCGGGAAAAAGAAGTCCGGTTGAAAAGGGTCAGCAACGTGCGGACCAAGAATCAGGTTTACGAGGCTCTGGACGAGGCCCTGAACCACCGGGCCGTGGTGGTCTACACCATCGTCAACCGGGAGCTGGCGCAACTGGTGCATCGGGAATGCGAATCCCTGGGGCTTCCCTGCATCGACCTCATCACGCCTTTGCTCATGAGGTTGTCGGAATTTTTCGGGCGCTCCCCCAAGGAGACGCCCGGGCTCCTGCATGGGATGGACGAGGACTATTTCCGCCGGGTCGATGCCGTCGAATTTACGGTCAAGCACGACGACGGCCAGGAACTCCGGCATCTGGCCAAGGCGGACATCATCCTGGTGGGGGTCTCCCGGACCAGCAAGACCCCGTTGTCGATCTATCTGGCCCACCGGGGCTGGAAGGTGGCCAATGTTCCCCTGGTCAAGGGTATCGACCCGCCCGCGGAACTTTTCCAGGTGGACCCGGGCCGGGTGGCCGGACTGGTCATCGACCCGCAGAGGCTCACGGAACTGAGGGCCGCCCGTCTCAGGTACCTGGGGCAGGACCCAAGCGCCGCCTACGCGGATTACGAAAAAATAGAGGAAGAACTCCTCTTTGCCAGGAGCCTTTTCCGCCGCCATCCCTGGGTGGTGGTGGACGTTACCGGAAAAGCGGTGGAGGAAACCGCCAATGAGGTTCTGGTCAAGCTCAAGTTGAAATAAAAGACGAATTAAGGCCTAGCCCAGTAGAGCGTCCATGAAAAAAGGAGATGATCATGCGCATTCTTGTCGTAGAAGATGAAAAGAAGGTCGCCAGCTTCATCAAGCGGGGCCTTGAAGAGGAGAATTTTGCCGTCGATACGGCCCATGACGGGGAAGAGGGGCTCTATATGGCCGAGACCAACCCCTACGACCTGATTCTGATGGATATCATGCTGCCGAAGATGGACGGCCTGACGGTGGTCAAGGAACTTCGGAAAAAGGAAATCCGCACCCCGGTTCTCTGCCTGACCGCCAAGGATGCGGTGGAGGATATCGTCTCGGGCCTTGATTCGGGCAGTGACGATTATCTCACCAAGCCCTTCGCCTTCGCCGAGCTTCTGGCCAGGGTCCGGGCGCTGCTGCGCCGCGGCGCCACTGAGCGGGGGGCTGAAATCCATTTCGCCGACCTGCGCCTCGACCCGGTTGCCCACAAGGTCTGGCGGAGCAACAAGGAAATCGAGCTGACCGCCAAGGAATATGCCCTGCTCGAATACTTCATGCGCAATCCGAACCAGATTCTCACCCGGACGATGATTGCCGAGCACGTCTGGGACTACACCTTCGATTCCTTCACCAACATCATCGACGTCTATGTCAATTATCTTCGCAAGAAAGTCGACCGCGATTACGACAAGAAACTCATCCACACGGTTCGGGGCGTAGGGTACGTTCTGAAGGAGGAGTAGTTGTTTTTCCGCTCCATACGTTTTCGCCTCACGCTCTGGTATGTGCTCACCCTGGCCGTCATATTGGCGGCCAGCGGTTTCTTCTGGCAGCTCTACCTGTCCAGAAACATGCTGAGCCATATCGACGACCGGCTTCTTCTGGTTGCCCAGGACGTGGGCTCCTTCCACGAGCTGCATCACGAGGAGCCGCCCAGCGCCGCCCAGTGCCAGGCACTGGAAGACTTCATCCGGCTGCACAACTGGGGTGAGTTCGTTCAGATCCTCAGCGACAGGGGGATATCACCTGCATTTCGAGCAACCTCAAGGGGTTTCACCTCCCTCTCAGCAAACCCGCCCTGCAGCACACCGCCAACCACCGTCCCTGGTACGAGACCGTCCGCATTCCGGACAAACACCCCATCCGGCTTCTGACCTTCCCGCTGGTTCAGCAGGGGAGGGTGACCGACCTGGTGCAGGTGGGGGAGAGTCTCTCCGCCATGGACGAAACCCTTGAGGAACTGGGGCTGATACTGCTGACCTTCAGTCCCCTGGCGCTGCTTCTCATCTCTCTTGGGGGATGGTTTCTGGCCGGTCGGACCCTCGCGCCGATGGTCCGCATCACCCGGGCGGTGCGCAAGATAAACGCTGAAAATCTCAACCAGCGTCTTCCCGTCGGCAATATCCAGGACGAAATCGCCACCCTGGCCGAGACCTTCAATTCGATGCTTGCCCGGCTGGAGGACTCCTTTCGCAAGATTCGGCAGTTTTCCGCCGACGCCTCCCATGAGCTGCGCACTCCGCTGACGATACTGCGCGGGGAGACGGAGGTGGCCCTGCGCTGGGCCAAGAAGCCCGAGGAATTCCGCAATATGCTCGAATCCAACATGGAAGAGATCGACCGGATGGGCCGCATCATCGAGAATCTTCTGACCCTGGCCAAGAGCGACGCGGGTGAGCTGCCTCCGGACTTCAAGGAACTCAGTCTCAGCGACCTTCTTCAGGAACTCTATCTGCAGGCCAAGACCCTCGGGGAGAGCAAGGACATCGGCATTGCCCTGCGCCTCGACGTTTTCGAGGAAATCCGTATTCGGGGCGATGAACTCCGGCTGCGGCAGATGTTCCTGAACCTCATCTCCAACGGCATCAAATACACTCCTCCCGGGGGGCGGCTGGAAATTGCCCTGGGCATCGAGGGGGAGGACGCCGTGGTCACCATCTCCGACACGGGAATCGGGATTCCCGAGGAGGACCTCCCCCATATCTTCGACCGCTTCTACCGGGTCGACAAAGCCCGCAACCGCGAGGCCGGCGGGACGGGTCTCGGGCTGGCCATCGTCAAGTGGGTGGCCGAGGCCCACGAGGGGAAAATCGCGGTCCGATCGGCCCCGGGCAAGGGGAGCGCCTTCACCGTTTACCTTCCCGTCAAGGGGCCCCGCGTTTCGGCAGAAGGAGGGCTGAGGGGGGAAATTCCGGAGAGAGGGGAGGTTGGGGAGGTCGGGAGATGGAAGACCCTGATTTTCCGAGCCCCGCCCCCCTCTGCTTCCTATCTCCGTGAAAGGAGAATCCGATGAAAAAGCCCGGCAATCTTCTCCGCCTCCTCCTGACGGTCCTGGCGATGGCGTTTCTGGTTCCGGTACCCGCCCCGGCCGCCGGGGTTCCCGACTTCGTTTCCCTGGCCAAGGAGCTCAAGCCCGCCGTGGTCAACATCAGCACCTCGAGGCTGGTCAAACCGAAACGGCCGCAGCTTCCCGACTCCCAATCCCCCGAAAACGATTTCTTCGACCAGTTCTTCAACCGGTTTTTCCAGAACCAGCCCAATGTCTCCCGAAAGGAGCGCTCCCTGGGCTCCGGGTTCATCATTTCCGCCGACGGCTACATCCTCACCAACGAGCACGTGGTCGAGGGGGCCGACGAGATCAAGGTGCGTCTGGACGACGGCCGCTCCTTCACCGCGGCGCTCAAGGGCCAGGACCGGAAGCTCGACATCGCCCTGCTGAAAATCGAAGCCGGAGGGGACCTGCCGGTCGCGCGCCTGGGTGACAGCGACGCCCTTCAGGTCGGGGAATGGGTCATGGCCATCGGCAACCCCTTCGGTCTGTCGGAGACCGTCACCGTCGGCATCGTATCGGCCAAAGGCCGGGTCATCGGCGCCGGGCCTTACGACAATTTCATCCAGACCGACGCCTCCATCAACCCGGGAAATTCCGGGGGCCCGCTCTTCGATTCCCGGGGGAGGGTGGTGGGGATTAACTCCGCCATCGTCTCGGGCGGCCAGGGGATCGGCTTTGCCATCCCCATCAATGCCGTCAAGGCCATCCTTCCCCAGTTGAAGAAGACCGGGCACGTCGTGCGGGGCTGGCTGGGGGTCACCATCCAGCCGATGACGCCCCAACTGGCCGAGTCCTTCGGTCTCAAGGAGGCCAGGGGCGCCCTGGTCTCCGAGGTGGTCAAGGACTCCCCCGCCGACAGGGCGGGTATCCGAAGGGGCGACATCATCGTCTCTCTGCAGGGCAGTGAAGTGGAGAATGTCAGCGACCTCCCGCGTCTGGTGGCGGCCATCCCGGTGGGGCAGAAGATCAAAATCGGACTTCTGCGGGACGGAAAAACGATCGAGGTCACCGCCACGGTCGGAAAGCTGGCGGAGACCGAAGAAAAGGCCGGGACAATCCCGGGCGCCTCGGCCGGGACCCTCGGGTTGACGATGACCGATGTGACCCCCGAGGCGGCCCGGACCTATGGCCTGACGGGCGACAAGGGCGCTCTCGTTACCGCCGTCGACCCGAGCGGCCCCGCCGCCGATGCCGACCTTCGCCCCGGCGACCTCATCATCGAGGTCGACGGCAGGCGGGTCGACACGGTGAAGGATTTCGCCGAAATCGCCGGAAAGGCGAAAAAGGGGAAGGTGCTGCGTCTTCTGGTGCAACGGGGGGAGTCGGTTTTCTATACCACCATCCAGGTGGAATAGCATGAGGTCCTCCTTCTTTCCCCGCCTGCTCAACGGCCCCTTCGGCGATCCCGCGCTTTACGTCCGCCTGGCCCATCGCCGGGAGGCGCTCCTCTTCGACTGCGGCGACCTGCACGGCCTGCCTTCCAGGGAGGGGCTTAAAGTCGCGGCGGTTTTCATCTCCCACGCCCACATCGACCACCTCTTCGGGTTCGATGCCCTTCTCCGGCTCTTTCTCTACCAGGACGCCCGTCTGCTGGTTTACGGTCCCCCGGGAATGGCCGATCGCATCGGGGGGCGGCTTTCGGGCTACACCTGGAACCTTATCGAAGGCTATACCCTGGAGCTCACCGTTCGGGAGTGGTCCGAGGCGGGGGGGTGCGAGGTCACCTTCCGGGCGGCCAACGCTTTTCGTCCTGAGCGGTGGAAGGCTCTCCCCGGAGGGGGGGACCTCCTGATGGAAAGCGGGCACTTCCGGGTGCGGGCCCTGCCCCTGGACCACGGAGGCATCACCTCCCTCGCCTTCTGCCTGGAAGAGCCCCTGCACGTGGCCGTCCACAAGGACGCCCTGGAGACCCTCGGCTACAGTCCCGGCCCCTGGTTGACCCGGTTCAAGGATCTGGTGCGCTGCGGCGCCCCTCCCGGAACCCTCTTGGAGGTCCCCCTGCAGGCCGGAGGCGAGGGCCGTCTCTCCCTGGGGGAGCTTCAGGGGAGCATCGCCCATCTGGAGCGGGGGATGAAAATCACCTACGTGACGGACGCCTCGCCGACCTCCGGCAATCTGGAGAAGATCGCCGCCTTCGCCGCCGATTCCCATCTGCTGGCCATCGAGGCCGTCTTCGCCCATAGGGACCTCGACCGGGCCCGGGAGCGCAACCACCTCACCGCACGGCTCGCCGGGCGAGATGGGGCGCCGGGCCCGGGCCCTTCGCCTGCTGGTTTTCCACCATTCCCCCCGATACCAGGAAACCCCCGACCTGCTGGCCGCCGAGGCCCAGGCCGCTTTTGCCGGACCTGATTAAAAGACCCTTTTTAAATGTGCATTAGCACAGTGACCTGGCCCCGGCCTTGTGATATCTTCAGCAAATGCGTCTGGCACTCAAACATCAGATCCTGCTTGCTCCGGCCACGGTCCTTCTGCTGATGACCGGCCTGCTGTGCTTTCTCCAGTACACCTACTGGGAACTTTCGCATCAGCGCCAGGAGGCCAAGAGGGTGGGGACGATCTTTATCGCCCTGGGGGAGGCCGACCTGGCCGCCCAGCGACTCTCCGCCATCGTGCAGCACCTCGACGGCGGGCCGCTGCCCGGAGCCGAGGAGCTGAACGCCATGCAGGAGCTCTACGCCCACCTGAACCAGGCGGTCGGCACCATCGAGGATATCATGCCCCTCGGGGAGGAGGCCCACGCCCGGCTGCAGCAGACCCTCAACGAGCTCAACCCCGACCGGGGATTTCAACCCCGGCAATATCTCGCCAACCTGGCCTCCCTTCGCCCCCAGTTCGTCAAGATCTCCGATTCCCTTCAGGACCTCCGGAGCAAGCTGCGTGCGGTCCACTCCCAGAACATCGACGCGATTGTCTCCCGCACGGCCCTGGTTTCGGTCGTCGTGCTGGCGGCCACCATCCTTCTCGGCATCCTTCTCTCCCTAGCCTTCGCCCGGGGCATCCTGCGACGCATCAAGTTCCTCAGGGACAGCGCCGGTCGAATCGCCCGGGGGGAGCTGGTCCCGCCCCCGGCCCCGGAGAGGGTGAAGGACGAGCTGGATGATCTGGCCCTCTCCATCAATCGCATGACCGAGCGGCTCATCCGGGTGGTCGGCGCCGAGAAGCTTCTCGAAGGAGCGGAGGAAGAGCGGCGGCGGATCGCCATGGATATTCACGACCAGACCCTTTCCGACCTCTCCTCCGTCCTGCGCGGCATTCAGGCGCTCAAGGCCGAAGGACAAGTCGGAGAGGAGGTTGCCCGGCTGCAGGAGGACCTGCAGCGGGCCATGACCAACCTGCGCGAGGTCATGGACAACCTCCACCCCCAGACCCTCGACATCCTCGGCCTGGGCGCGGCCATCGAGTCGCACCTGGAGCGCCACCTTGCCAAGGACGGTCTCCCGGAGTACCATCTTTATATCTCGCCCGAGGTCGAGGTCATCGACCTGTCGCGGGTGGTCCGGCTGACCCTGTACCGGATCGCCATCGAGGCCATCCACAATGTGATCAAGCACAGCCGGGCGAGCCGTTACGAGGTCAACATGGCCCGGCGGGGAAACGAGCTCGTCCTGTCGGTGGAGGACAACGGTATCGGGTTCAATCCCGCACCGGCCGCCGGGGAGGGAGGCAGAGGCCTCAACAACATCCGCGAACGGGCTCACGCCATCGGCGCCAGGGTCGCGTGGGGAGCCTCCCGGTTCACCACCGGAACCCGCTTCGAGCTGCTCCTTCCCCTCAACGGCACGCAGACGAACGGTGAAAAATGATGGAAAAGCTCACGATCATCATCGCCGAGGACAATCCCAAGGATTTCGAGTTCCTTGAGCAGCTGCTGGCCGAATGGGATCAGCCCTGCACCGTCGAGCGCGCCCATAACGGCCTGGTGGCCCTGGAGATGGCCGTGCGGGAGGAACAGCCCCTGGTGGTGAGCGATATCCAGATGCCCGAGATGAACGGCATCGAATTCGCCCGCGCCCTCTGGCAGCGCAAACCCGCCGCCCGAATCGTCTTCTGGAGTCAGTACAAGGACGAGATGTACGTCCGGGCACTGGTCCGCATCGTCCTCCCGGAGACGGTCTACGGCTATATTCTCAAGTCCAACACCCGGGAGCGTATCGCCTCGGCCGTCCGGACCGTACTGTCTGGATGAGCAGTGCTGGATCGACCCCGAGGTGCGCAAGGTGCAGGGCCGCACCGGACAGCAGCCAGACCGCCCTTTCCGACATCGAATACGAGGCCCTGGTCGACATCTCCCTCGGCCTGACCGACAACCTCATCGCCCAGCGTCGCTACCTGTCGCGGCGGGGGGTGCAGAGCCGACTCAACTCCCTGTACACCAAGCTGGCCATCGATCAGGACCAGTTCCACAGCGACAAGTTCGGCGACGCCTTCAACCTGCGTAACCGGGCCATCGCCGTTGCCCTGCGCCGGGGGTTGATCAACGCCTTCGAGCTGGAGTCCGAGGAGAAGGAATTCCAGGACTGGCTGAAGCGGTTCAAGGGAAGCCGGCAGGGCTGAGGCCGGATAAGCCTGGCCGACGGATTAACGCGAAGGGGCACGGGAATTTTCCCGTGCCCCTTCGGCGTTTTCAATTCCCCGTTCACCTATCCCTTCAATCCGGCACCGCCTGCCCGAGCAGCTCCATGACGTGGCGGACCTCCTGCCTCATTTCCCGGGATCGAAGGCCCCAGGCGAGCTGGAGGTGGCACCCCGGGTTGGCGGTGACGAGGACCTCGGCGCCGGTGGCGGCGACATTGCCGAGCTTGCGGTCGAGGACCTTGTCGCTTTCCTCCGAGAACCTCAGACCCCAGGTTGCGGCGCTGCCGCAACACCAGCTCGCCTCCTGCATCTCCCGCAGTTCCACCCCAGGGATCGGCCGGAGCAGGTGCCGGGGCTGGGCGCTGACCCCCTGGGCGTGGCAAAGGTGGCAGGGTTCATGGTAGGTCACCGTCGTGCGAACCTCCTTGAGGCCCTCGGTGCGCAGGCCCGTCCCGGCGAGAAATTCCGAGACGTCCTTCACCTTGGAGCGGAAGGCGGCGAGGCGTTCATGGTCGGCCCGCTCGGCCAGAAGCTCCTCGTATTCCTTGAGGGCGGCGCCGCAGCCGGCGCAGTCGGTGACGACGGCGTCAACGTCCAGCTCCATGAAGAGGTCGAGGTTCTGGAGGGCGAGCCGGCGGGCGGTTTCCCGGTCCCCTTCCGAAAGATGGGGGGCGCCGCAGCATTTCTGGGCCTTCGGGGTGACCACGTCGAAGCCCTGGTGGGCGAGAACCCGCACCGTCTGGCGGGAGACCTCGGGGTACATCAGGGTCATGACGCAGCCGAGAAAAAAGCCGACCCGACCGCGCTTTTCTCCTCGGGCCGGAACGACCTCGGGAAGCTGGGGCCGCAGGGGAGGGGAGAGCCGGGGCAGCATCCCCTCGGCCTTTGAGGCCCATTTCGGGCCGAGCTTGAGCAGATGCGACTGGCGCACCAGCCACTGGATGCCGAGCCTCTGGTAGAGGCGTGAGGGGAGCATCGATTTTTCCAGGAGCTCGGGAGATGGGAGCATCTTCTGAAGAACGAACTCTCGGAAGGCGGCGTGCCATCCCGAGGAGCGGGAAAAAGGACTGGGCCTGGGCGCGGCAGGTCTCCATGACCTCGCCGGCCCGGACACCGGAGGGGCAGGCGGTGGTGCAGGCCCGGCAGTCGAGGCAGAAAAAGGCCTCCTCCTGCACCGCCGGGGTGAACTCGAGCCTGCGCTCTGCGACCGCCCGGGCCAGGGCCACCCGTCCGCGGGGGCTGGAGCGCTCCCGCCCGGTGAGGGCGTAGGTGGGGCAGGTGGGCAGGCAGAAGCCGCAGCGCATGCACTGCAGGACCGACTCGTAGGTGGGCGCGTCCGGGGATGTGAAGTTGCCGAGAGGCTCAGCGCTCATACGTCGGAACCTCCTCGATACGAGCCGTCTCAGACAGTTCTTCGAAGATCTTGCCCGGGTTGAGAATCCCCTCCGGGTCGAAGGCCCGCTTGATGCGTCGCATGACCCCCACCCCCCCGGGGCCGACCTGTCGCGCCAGGTAGTCCTTTTTCGCCAACCCGATGCCGTGTTCGCCCGAGACGGTCCCTCCCAGGGCCAGCACCTTTTCGTAAAGTTCGTCGTAGAAGGCGTGAGCCCGGGACATCTCCTCGGGGTCGCGCTCGTCGCAGAGGACCGTCGGGTGCAGGTTGCCGTCGCCGGCATGGCCGAAGGTTCCGACTTTGAGGCGGTATTTTTCGGCCAGGCGGTCGATTTCGCCGAAGGTTTCCGCCAGGCAGCTGCGCGGCACCGTGGCGTCCTCCAGCAGGGTGGTGGGGGAGACCCGTGCCAGGGCGGAGAGCGCGGTGCGCCGGGCGGCGGCGAGCTCCGCGGCCTGTTCGGCGTCGCGGGCCGCGTGGACTTCGGCCGCGCCCACCGCCCGCAGGATGTCCTCCACGGCCTCGGCCTCCTCGGCCACCACCGCCGGATGGCCGTCGACCTCGACCAGCAGCAGGGCCGCCATCTGGCGGGGCAGCCCGATGCGGGCGTAATCCTCGACGCAGTTGATGGTGGTCCGGTCCATGATCTCCAGGGTCGCCGGGATGATCTTGGCGGCGATGATTCGCGAGACCGCCTCGCCGGCGGTGCGGATGTCGTCGAACATGGCGAGAAAGGTCTTTTTGGCGGCCGGGGGCGGAATGAGCTTGACCGTCGCCTCGGTGAGGATGCCGAGGGTTCCCTCGCTTCCGACCAGAAGGTCCCGGAAGGAGTAGCCGGCCACGTCCTTGACGCTCTTGCCGCCGGTCTTAATGATGCTGCCGTCGGGGAGGACGGCTGTCAGAGCCATCACGTAATCCCGGGTGACACCGTACTTGAGCCCCCGCAGCCCGCCGGCGTTCTCGGCAATGTTGCCCCCCAGGGTGGAGATTTTCTGCGAACCGGGGTCGGGGGGATAAAAGAGACCCCGGGCGGCGACGGCGTTGAAGAGGTCGAGGGTGACCACCCCGGCCTCGCAGGTGGCGGTCAGGTTCTCCTCGTCGATCTCCAGGATGCGGTTCATCCGGGTCAGGCAGAGAACCATCCCCCCTCGACGGGCACGCTGCCGCCCGAGAGGCCGGTGCCCGAGCCCCGGGGGACGATGGGAAGCCCCTCGCGGCGGGCGATCTCCAGGGCGCAGACGACCCCTTCGGTGGAGGTGGGGTAGACCA
The DNA here is from genome assembly GCA_963791005.1 of uncultured delta proteobacterium. Taxonomy (GTDB): domain Bacteria; phylum Desulfobacterota; class Desulfuromonadia; order Desulfuromonadales; family CAWBQR01; genus CAWBQR01. Next base: position 132,281 of record CAWBQR010000007.1, read on the forward strand.
CCACCTCGGGCAGATGGTGCACCCCGGGGGTGGCGTCGTAGCCGAGGACCAGCAGGTCCTCTTTTTCATGTAGACGTTTTTCGGGCCCAGTTTTTCGCCCAGGTGGGCGAGGGCGGTTTTTGAAATCATGGATGTCCTCTGCTCTGGTGGGGCTCCGGCGTCAGGTGTTTGCGCGGACCGCAACTCACGGACAACGGATGGGCGCCTCGGAGCCTCAAAATCCCTCTTCCCGAAACCCTTCGGGGATCCGCACCACCAGAACAGGAATGGCGGCTGCCGTGCAGCACCCGGTGGGTCGTGCTTCCGACCACCGCTTTTCACCGATGACGGTGTGCCGATGGGAGCCCATGACGATGACATCGGCGCCGGCTGCCGTCGCCTCCTGAAGGACGACCTGCGGCCGGCTGCCCCTCGACGATGCGGATTCCGGTGACCCGGCAGCCCTCCAGATCCCCGTCGTTTTCCTTGGCGCAGAGCCGTTCGATCCGCTCCCGGAGGCTTCCTTGGCGGCTTCCCGGGCCTGGCGATGCATTTCTTCCGACTTTTCGTGGGAGACGTGCAGCTCCACCAGGCTCTGCGCGAAGGGGCTGAAGGGTTCCATGCCGTGGACCGCGATGATCTCGGCCTCGTACTGCCGAGCCAGGCTCAGGGCATAGCGAAAGACATGGGGGGCGCCGGCCCCGAGACCTGTAGCGTAAAGGATTTTCTGAATTTTTGGAAGCATAGCCACTCTCCACAAAGGTGTGTTCAAAAGGTCGGTTTTCAAGGTCACGGATCGGAGCCTCAACTGGCTCCGAAGAAGATCGACGGCAGCCAGGTGATGATCTCGGGAAAAAGACCAGCAACAGCAGACCCGACCAACTGCAGCCCGACGAAGGGGACGATCCCCTTGTAGATATCGCCGATGGTGTACTCCGGCGGAGCCACCCCTTTGAAGTAGAAGAGGGCGTAGCCGAAGGGAGGCGTGAGGAAAGAGCACTGCAGGTTGACGCAGATCAGCATGGCGAACCAGAGAGGGTCGAAGCCCAGGCTCTGTGCCGATGGGGGTGAAGATCGGCACCACCACCAGCAGGATGGCCGCCCAGTCGATGAACATCCCCAGGAAGAAGACGACCGCCATCATGATGGCCAGCACCACGTAGGGGCTGACGTTCATGCCGAGCAGGAAATCGGAGACCACGTCGCCGCCGCCCATGCTCAGGAAGACGACGGAAAAGACCTTGCCGCCGATAAAGAGCAGCATGATCATGCACGTGGTGCGCAGGGTCGAGGTGCAGGCCAGAGTGATGACCTCCCAGTTGAACTTGCGGTTGGCGATGGCCAGGATCATGGCGCCGACGCAGCCGAGGGCCGCCGCTTCGGTGGGGGTGGCGACGCCGGCGAGGATGGTCCCCATCACGGTGAGGATCAGGGCAAAGGGAGGGACGAAGCTCTTCAGGGTCATTGCTGAGCTTCTGGGCGGTGGTATGGGTTCTGTCCTCGACAGGAATCGGCGGCCCGAGCTTCGGATTGAGGCCGCAGCGGATGAGGACGTAACCGATGTAGAGACCGGAGAGGAGCAGGCCCGGGAGGATGGCCCCCGCGAAAAGCATGCCGACGGAGGTCTCCTTCATTCCCGTGAGCCCTCCGTAGACCACGAGCATGATGGAGGGTGGAATCAGGATGCCGAGGGTCCCCGAGGCGCAGATGATCCCCGAGGACATCTCCCTGTCGTAACCGCGGCGCAGCAGCGACGGGCCGGCCATCAGGCCCATGGCCACCACGGAGGCGCCGATGATGCCGGTGGTGGCGGCAAAGACGGTGCTGACCACGATCACCGCCAGACCGAGGCCGCCCCGCAGACCGCCCAGGACGATGTAGAGGGCATCGAAAAGCCCCTCCGAGACCTGTGATCGGTCGAGGACCTGGGCCATGAAAATAAACAGCGGAACGGCAACCAGGGTGTAATTGTTGAACAGGCCCCAGGCGTTGTTGACAAAGAGGCCGAGTAGGCCTGACACATTAAAGCCGTTGTCGATCAGGCCGAAAACGGTGGCGACTCCTGCCAGGGTGATGGCCAGGGGATGCCCCAGGGCGATGCACACCATCAAGGTGGCGAACATGAGGAGGGTAAGAACTTCCGGGCTCATAACAGATTCCTTCTCCAGATACCGGCTAGTTCTCGGAGCCGCCTAGGCTCCGAAAATCATGGATGAGTTTGGAGATGCCCTGCAGAAACAGCAGAACAAACCCGATGGCCATGATCGTCTTCCAGGGATAGATGGGCGGCCCCCAGGCGGTCGAACTCCGTTCCCACTGGCTCCAGGAGGTAATCGCGTACACGATGGAATACGCGCTGAACATGCCCACCACCGGAATGAAGATGATCAGGTTGGTGATGATGCGCAGGACGGTCCGGGGCTTGCGGGGCAGCTTGGCTTCGAAGACGTCGATGGCGACGTGTCCGTCATGCTTGTGGGCATAGGCGAGGCCGAGCATGAAGTGCGCGCCGTAAAGGAAGGTCGTCAGTTCGAATCCCCAGGAGGTCGGCCGATCGAAGAGGTAGCGCATGATGACTTCATAGGTGACCACACCCACCAGTGGCAGGGCCAGGTAGGAGGTGAGTCGCCCCGTTTTTTCACTAAGGGCGTCAATCGCCCGCTCGATTCTGAGCATAAGGAATCTCCCAGTGCTGCAGGGAGCGTCCCCGGCCCGCAGGGGCCGGGGACGCCGATGGTAAGAGGGTTCTGGGTTACTGGAGATGATGTCCGATGGACTCTTGCTTGCCGTTCACGTAGGTGTCGTAAGGCCAGGGCGCCACACGGCTGCGCATTTCACGCCAGTCCGCGAAGTCCTTTTCGAATGCTTCCTGGGAATCGAGGGTTTTCTTCACGTCGGGGTACTTCGCCTTGAGCTTCTCGAGGTACTCGTGGGTGGTCTTGCGGAAGGTGTTGAGAGTCTCATCGTCCATGGTCACAAAGGTGACCTGCTTCTTGAACTGTTTGATTGCCTCGGCGTCGAGGTTCTGCATCCAGGCCTCGGACCACATCTGGGTTTCCTTGGCGGAGGTCTTGACGATCCACTTCAGATCGTCGGGGAGGCTGTTCCAGGCATCCTTATTGAAAAAGATCGTGCACTGGGAAGCGGGCTGATGCACGCCGGGCTCGATGACGTACTTAGTGATGTCCCCAAAGCCCATCGGCAAATCCATTGCGGGGGAGCTGAACTCGGCGGAATCGATGACTCCGCGCTGCAGGGCCAGATAGACCTCGCCTCCGGGCAGGGGCGAGACGCTGACGCCCATCTTGCTCAGAATGTCCATGTACCAGCCGACGGTGCGCACCCGCAGACCCTTGAAGTCGGACATCTTGGTCGCCTTCTTGTTGGAGAACAGACCCATGTCCTGGCCGCTCTGGCCGCAGGGGAACGCCACCAGGTTGTAGCGGCCGTAGAGATCCTGCATCTGCTCAAGCCCCCCGCGCTCGTAGAGCCAGATGTTGTAGCCTTCCATGTCGAGACCGAAAGGGACGTCGCCGAAGGGAACGAAATCCTCATTCTTCCCTTTCCAGTAACCCGGCCAGTCGTGGCCGACCTGGGCCTGGCCCTTGCTGACGGCGTCGAAGGTCTGCATGGCGGGGACGAGTTCGCCGGCCGAGAAGACCTTGATGTCAAGCCGGCCGCCAGAGGCGAGCTTCACCGTGTCGGCGAAGTGCTGGGCGATGTCGTAGAAGAGCAGCCCCTTGGACCAGGGCATGACCATCTTCCAGTGGAACTTCTTGTTGGAGGGCTTGATGGTGCGAAGTTCCTTCCGGACCTCTTCGTGGCGCTTGTCGACGCCGAACTTCTCGTGCTTGGCGGCGAAGGCCTGGGGGGCCAGTGCCAATGACAGGGTCATCAGCAGTCCGACCAGTAATCTGAATCTTTTCATCTTGGGCGCCTCCTTTTTCTTCCGGGTTTTAGGTTTGCCCGCTGAGAAGGGCGGGCTTCTGACGGACGATGGTTTGGTATGAATACCATTTGGCCAAAAATAATTTAAAAGATTTTACCTGAAACTGGTAAGGCCATTTATATTTAAACCAGTAATTTTCGACAGTCAAGAAAAAAACAAACATCGTTATTTAAAAATGGTTTTTTCCCCGCAAAACATGAAGGGATTCATTTGTTTAGGGGACCTGGAGCAGGTTTCGCGGATTGGGCCGAGATCCCGTCAAATCCTCCAAGGTCCCTTTGTCCCGGTGAGTTTTGAGAGTAGAAAAAAATCAAAGGGTGTGAGCCTTTGAGGGAGAGAAAATAAAAGAACACCGTCTTTTATCCTTGACAGCGGTTGGGTGGTCTTCTAGGATGGAAGCATAAATGGTAAGACCAATTTTGGGGATAGGAGCCTATGGCTGAAGACTTGATCGACGGTTTCACCGAGGCGGCCCGGCGTGTAGGGGCCGAGGTGATGGTGGCGGAAACGGCTGAAGCGGCAGCGGCTTACGTCCGGGAGAAGGCCGGCGGCAGGGTCCTGCTTCCCCCCTCGGCCTCCTTGAATCGGCTTGGGGTGGGGGAGATGCTGCGGAATGCCGGCGCCGAGGTGGTCGAGGGTAATTTTCGGTCAAAAGCGCCTTGCGCCGCCGCCGGGGTAACCGGGGCCAACTTCGCGCTGGCCGATACCGGGACGGTGGTGCTGGAGAGCACGGCCGAGGCGGTGCGGCTGGCCACGACGCTGCCGGAGCGCCATTTCGTCTTTCTCGATCCCGGCAAGATCCTGCCTGACGGCCTGGCGGCGGTCCCCTGGCTGCGCCGTTTCAATGAGCGGCTCCCCCGCAACTACCTGGCCTATATCACCGGCCCGAGCCGCACCGCCGACATCGAACGGGTCCTCACCATCGGCGTCCACGGCCCAGGAGAGCTCCACATTCTGTTGCTGGCGGGGATGTCGGAGGATTTTCTGGAACAGTAGTGTAGAAGCGCCGGATCTGTCGGACCCTTTTCCCAGAGGCAAACCCCATGAACAAACAGCGCAGCAAGCAATACAAGAAGCAGATCGACCGGGCCCTCTCCTCACCCCATCTCCAGGGGGCCCTGCACCGCTTTGCCGACGCCTATGTGGCCTCCCGCGAGGCGGCCTTCGCCGGGCTCGACTTCGAGACCATGCGTTCGGGCATCGCGGCGATGAAGGATGAGGTCCGCGAGCGGCGGGAGGAGCTGACCGCCGAGTTCACCCGCAACGCCGAGGCTGCCGGGGCCAAGGTCTTTCTGGCCGGGTCGGCCGAGGAGGCCAACGACTATGTTGCCGCTCTGGCCCGGGAAAAGGGCGTTCGCCTCGTGGCCAAGAGCAAGAGCATGGCCAGCGAGGAGATCCATCTGAACAAGGCCCTGGAGAAAGCCGGGGTGCGGACGGTGGAGACTGATCTCGGCGAATGGATCATCCAGCTGGCCGGCCAGCGGCCCAGCCACATGGTGATGCCGGCGATCCACATGCTCAAGGAAGAGGTGGCCGAACTCTTCAGCAAGGTGACCGGGAAGGACGAACCGGCCGAGATTTCCCACCTGGTACAACTGGCGCGTCAACAGCTGCGCCAGGCCTACTTGGATGCCGACATGGGGGTCAGCGGAGCCAATATCGCCGTAGCCGAGACCGGCGGCATCGCCTTGGTCACCAACGAGGGCAACGCCCGCCTGGTCACTACCCTCCCTAAAATCCACGTCGCCCTGGTGGGCGTTGAGAAGCTCGTCCCCACCCTGGAGGACGCCGCGGCGATCCTGCGCATCCTGCCGCGAAACGCCACCGCCCAGCTGCTGACCTCCTACGTCACCTGGGTACGCGGAGCCGTTCCCTGCGGCGAGGGGGAGAAGGAGCTGCACATCGTTCTGCTCGACAACGGTCGAAGCGCCCTGTCCGAATCTCCCCACTGCCGCGACGCCCTGCGCTGCATCAAGTGCGGGGCCTGCGCCAACGTCTGTCCCGTCTACCAGACCGTGGGGGGCCACGTCTTCGGGCACATCTACATCAGCGCCATCGGCATCATCCTCACGGCCTTCTTCCACGGACTGGACAAGGCGGCCGAGATCGTGCGGGCCTGCATCGGCTGCCGGGCCTGCGTGGCCGTGTGCCCGAGCAAGATCGACCTGGAGAGCATCATCCTGCACCTGCGCGAGGCCGTGGGGGAGGAAGAGGGGATCGGAGCGGGCAAGGCCCTCGTATTCAAGAAGGTGCTGCGCAACCGAAAGCTCTTCCATTCCCTGATCCGCGCCGCGAGCCTCGTGCAGAAGCCTGTGACCCGTGGCGAGCGCACCATCCGCCACCTGCCCCTTTTCTTCTCCTCCCTGACCGAGTGGCGCACCCTTCCCGCCATCGCCGAAAAGCCGCTGCGGGAAGTCTGGCAGGGAACTCAGCAGAAGGTGGCGAAGCCCCGTTACCGGGCGGCATTTTTCGCCGGCTGCCTCAACGATTTCGTCTACCCGGAGCTCGGCACGGCCCTGATACGGGTGATGAGCCGGCTCGGGGTGGAGGTTCTCTTCCCCCAGAAACAGAACTGCTGCGGCGTTCCCGCCCTCTACTCCGGCGACCGGGAGACGGCGGTGGAACTCGCCCGGCAGAACGTCGAGGCGATGCTGGAGGACGAGCCGGACTACGTTCTGACCACCTGTCCGACCTGCACCCTGGCCCTTCAGCGCGATTTCGTCGACCACTTGAAAGACAACCCCGTCTGGGCACAGCGGGCCGAGCGCCTCTCGGCCATCACCATGGATGTCTCGCGGTTCCTCGTCGAAGTCCTGAAGGCGGGCGATGCCTTCCAGGGGCTGCCCGGCCCCGAGAAGGTCACCTATCACGATTCCTGCCATCTCAAGCGCGGCGCGGGAGTCTGGCGCGAACCCCGCGAACTGTTGGTCGCCTCGGGTCGCGAACTGGTCGAGATGGAGCATTCGGACCGCTGCTGCGGGTTCGGCGGGTCCTACTCCTTCACCAGTCACCCCGCCATTGCCCGGAAGATTCTCGAGGACAAGGTGGCGGATATCGAGAAGACCGGCGCGGCCTGCGTCGCTATGGACTGCCCGGGATGCATGATGCAGATCCGCGGCGGCCTCGAGAAAAAAGGCTCTCCGGTGCGCGCCGCCCATACCATCGAGCTTCTGGCCGAAGCTCTCGACTGACCTCAGCCACACCCCGCTGGATACTCCTCTCTCCCTTATGGCCCCGGCTGCCCATCCGGGGCAATTTTTTTGTTCTTTTTGTGGTAATTTTTAATTCTTTGCCCTCGATTAAATTCTGGCTATACTGCCCCGATTTCGAAAACGTTCCCTGAATCGACGGGGATTGCTCCACCGAACTCGCCCACAGGGTGCTTCCCCCCACCGGGCTACCGGTGTTTGAGGGAACACGTGTGCCCCGACTGTCCCTCCGGAAATTCCGGAGGATGACTCTCGGCTTGCCGATTCCAAAAGCGCAGTACCGGAGGCCGTCCATGCTCCAATGGGTCAAACGACGCATTTCCCTGAAAATAGCCATCGCCCTGTTCATCGTTCTTTCCCTGATCATGTCGGGGGCGACCTGGCTTCTGGTGAAGAGCCGCAGCGATGCGCTCAGGCAGCAGATGTACGTCAAGGCACGAACCATGGCGGTTCTGGGGGCCGAAACGATGGACTTGGTGCTGAACCAGGCCGTTTCGAGCGGTACCTTCAGCCCGAAGGAAATATTCGATACCGATTACCGACCGATCACCTCGGGCTCTCTTTCCGGCGGGCCTCTCCCCAAGTACCACACCCTGTACGACAAGTATCTCGACGCCCGGATCCGCAAGATCCAGGACGACATGCTCGATCAGGACGGCTCGGTGGTGTTCGCCGTGCTGGTCGACCGCAACGGTTATCTTCCGACCCACAATACCCGCTTCTCCCAGCCCCTGACGGGGAATCCGGAAAAAGACCGGGTAAACAACCGCACCAAGCAGATCTTCAACGACACGGTGGGGCTGGCGGCGGCCCGCTACGACGGCAGCGACGGGGGGCAGGTGCTGCGCCAGGAATACCGCTCGGCGACCGGGGAGGAGCTCTGGGACGTGGCGGCCCCGGTTTTCGTCCAGGGCCGGCACTGGGGGGCCTTCCGCATCGGCTTTTCCGTCGCCCAGGTCGAGGCCGCGGCGGGGCACCTGCGCAACTCCCTGATTCTCTACATGCTCGCGGTCCAGGTGATTTCCTTCATCACCATCTATCTCATCCTGGCCTTCTTCATCCGTCCCCTCAACCGGTTGACCCGCGCGGCGGACCGGATTGCCGACGGGCACCTGGAGCAGACGATCGAGATTGACTCCGACGATGAAATCGGTCGCCTGGGCCAGGCCTTCAACCGGATGACGCAGGTGATCGTCAAGGACCTCGAGGGGGAGATCGAGAAGGGCAACCGCCTGGTGACCAGCGTCAAGGAGACGATCCAGCAGCTCTCCACCAGCGCCAACGAGATCACGGCCATTTCGACCCAGCAATCCACCGGCGCCACCCAGCAGGCCTCGGCGGTCCAGGAGGCGACCACCACCTCGGAGGAGATCGCGGTGACCGCCAAGCAGGTTGCCGGGATCGCCCTGCAGGTGGAGGGGCGGGCGGAGCAGGCGAGCCTGGCGAGCAGCGGCGGCATGCAGACGGTTGCCGATGCGGTGGAGGGCATGGGGCGGCTGCGGACCAAGGTGCGCTCCATTGCCGAGGCCATGCTGGAGTTGGGCGAAAACTCCCAGAAAATCGGCGGAATCGTCGACATCATCGACGAGATTTCCGACCAGACCAACCTTCTGGCACTCAACGCGGCCATCGAAGCGGCCGGGGCCGGGGAGGCCGGGAAGCGCTTTTCCATCGTCGCCAGTGAGGTGAAGCGCCTGGCGGGCCGGACCGTCGAGGCGACGGGCCAGATCAAGGGACTGATCGAGCAGATCCAGAAGGCGTCCAACTCGACGATCATGCTGACCGAAGAGGGGACCAAAGGGGTGGAGACGGCCTCGTCCCTCGTGGGACGGGTCTCGGAGGCCCTGGGCAACATCCTCACCCTCGTCCAGGAGACGACGGGGTCTGCGAGAGAGATCAAGCTCTCCACCCAGCAGCAGACGACGGCGAGCGAGCAGATGGCCGAGACGATCATCGAAATCCGCGACGTGGCCGCGCAGGTGGCGGCGGGTTCCGAGGAGACGGCCCAGGCGATCGCCGAGCTGACCCGTCTGGCCGAGGAGTTGCGGGACCTTCTGGAGACGGGCCTGCAGGAGAAGGGAAAATCGAAGGCCGCGGCTGGCGCGCAGATGCTGGAAGGCCTCCTGAACGAAGCCTTGAAAGCGGGACGCTTTTCAGCGGAGGACCTGTTCGACGAGAACTACGTGCCCATCCCCGGCACCGAGCCCCAGAAGTATCACACCCGGTACGACGCCTATCTCGACGAGACCATTACGGCGCTGCTTGACAGCTTCCTGAAGGACAACCAGGTGGTCTTCGCCATTCTGGCGGACCGCAACGGCTACGTCCCGACCCACAACAGCAAATACAGCCGGCCCCTGACCGGAGACCGGGATGCCGACCGCAAATGGAACCGGACGAAGCGCATGTTCAACGACCGGGTCGGGCTGGCCGCGGTTCGCAACGAGGAGGGCGTGCTGGTGCAGGTCTATGAGCGGGATACCGGGGAGAAGATGTGGGACATCTCCGCGCCGGTGGTGGTGGGGGGGGAACATTGGGGGGCGTTCCGACTGGGCTATTGTATGTGAAAACCTTTGTCCCTCGTCACGGGCAAAAAAACAAATGACCAGTGACAGCATTTGTGCGCCTATGGACCGGCGGGCAGAGCCAGGAAAAAGGTGCTCCCCTTCCCCGGCGCGCTCTCTACCCAGGCGCGGCCGTCGTGGGCCTGGGCGATCTCCCTTACCAGGGCGAGGCCGAGGCCGGTTCCGGCAGGCCCTTTTCCCCCTCCTCCGCGGTAAAAGCGCTCAAAGATTCTCGCCTGTTTCTCCACGGGGATTCCGGGGCCTTCATCCCTCACCCATAAGAGGACCCCGGCCCCCTGCAGCCGCGCCCCGAGGTCGATTCTGCTCCCAGGGGGCGAATATTTCAGCGCATTCTCCACAAGGTTCCTGACCGCCTGCTGCAGCTTGAGCTCGTCGCCGAATACGGCGGGGAGGTCCGGGGGGCATTCGATTTCAATCCGCCGTCGAATCAGGGGGGAATGAAAGGCGTCGACAAGTCCCTGAAGGAGGGAAGAAATCGAAACCGGCTCGGAATTTTCAAGCCCGAAGCCGGCGCGAAGCCGCTGAAGGCTGAGCAGGTTGTCTATCAGGTCCTGGAGCCGCTCGCTTTCGCTGACTATCAGGTCTAGAAGTTCGCGCTGCTGCTTCGGTGCCGTTTCATTTTCAATCAGATACTCGGCAAACCCCAGGATGGCGGTCAAGGGGGTGCGCATCTGATGGCTGACGACCGAAAAGACCTCCTCCCGGCCCTGTTCCAGCCGTCGCCGTTCGGTGAGGTCGCGGGCGACCGAGACGATGAACTGCTGCAGCCCGGCCTGGACCACCGTCGCGTTCACCTCCACTTCAGAAAAACCTCCGTCCCTTCGGCGGTAACGCGTCTCGAAGAGAAGCGACCCTTCCTGCCGGATGCGGGCCACCATCTGGCGCCATTCCTCCGGGGAAGCGAGGTTTTCGCCGACTTCCCAGGTCTTCATCTCCAGCAGCTCCTCCCGGAGGTACCCGAGGTTGCGGCAGGCCGCTTCGTTGACGTAGAGGAAACGGCCCTCTTCGGGATCATGGAAGAAGATGGCGTCGTCGAGCCGGTCGACGAGGTTGCGGAACACGGGCAGGTCCCGGGAGGAAGGGGGCGGTTCGGAGCTTTCCCTGATGAACGCGACCTTGGCGAAGGTTTCGTCGGGAAGGGGCAGGGGGGCGTTCAGGACATCGTACCAGAGGCCGTCCCGGGGGCTCTGGAAGCGACCCCGGATACTCTGCCCCTCGAAGACCTCCCGGGGACACCAGTGACAGGGCTCCTCCCGGCCGTGCAGGGCGCTGAAACAGAGCTCCCCGGTGGCATCACGGCCGAGAAGCTCTATGAACCGGCGGTTCAGGTACCGGATGCGGTAGTCAGAGGCGCCGACATAAATCAGTCCGTCCCAGGCCTCGACGATGGCGGCAACCAAGCCGTCCGGAAGCTCTGGCCCGGTTCCTCCGTCATTCTTTGGCTGAGAATGGAAAGACATCGTGACCCTCGATGGGGGGAAGGAACTCGTCCGAAGTTGTCCCATGCTGGAGACTGAATATTTATTGCATGACTTTGAAGGGATTTGAAGAAAAAAAGACGAATCCGGCGATCCCAAATGGAATGCGGTGGGTTATCCTTTCAAAAAAAAGAGCAACAGCACCCGATTTTCCGGAAAGGAGCCGACGATGAAAGAGACCCTTCGCCCCGGCCTGGAGCACACCCTTCGCTTCCGAATCCCGGAGAGCAAGACCGTGCCGGGGTTGTACCCCGAATCGGCCAGGTTCCGGGAAATGCCGGCGGTTTTCGCCACCGGCTTCATGGTGGGTTTCCTGGAGTGGGCCTGCATGGAGGCCCTCGCTCCCTACCTGGAGGAGGGGGAGCGGACGGTCGGAACGATGGTCAGCGTCACCCACGAAGCGGCGACCCCGCCTGGAATGGAAGTGACGGCCCATGTGCGTCTGGCCTCCGTCGAGGGAAGGAAGACCCGCTGGGAAGTGGAGGCGAGGGACGAGGTCGATGTAATCGGCCGCGGCACCCATGAGCGCTTCACCGTCGACCTGGAGAAGTTCAACCGGCGCCTGGCGCAGAAGAAGGGGAACTGAGGGGCGATGTCGGGGCAATTCAGGGATTGCCCCGACACCGGTTCACGATTCACGACTCACGGACCTACCTGTCGGTAAACTTCGCCGGCCGCTTTTCCAGAAAGGCCTGCATTCCCTCCTTCTGGTCCGCCGTGGCGAAGCAGAGCCCGAAGAGGTCGGCCTCGCAGGCCGCTGCCCGGGAAAGGTCCATCTCCACCCCGTTGTTGACCGCCTCCTTGCACAGGCGAAGGGCCGCCAGGCTTTTGCCGGCGATCTTCCTTGCCAGGTTTTGCGCCTCTCCGAGCAGATCGCCTGCCGGGACCACGCGGTTGGCGAGGCCGAGGCGGAAGGCCTCCCGCGCGTCGACCATCTCACCGGTGAAGAGAAGCTCCTTGGCCCGTCCTCTGCCGATGAGCCGCGTCAGGCGCTGGCTTCCGGCGAAGCCGGGGATGATCCCGAGGTTGATTTCCGGCTGGCCGAAGCGGGCGTTTTCCGAGACGACCCGAATGTCGCAGGCCATGGCCAGTTCGCAGCCGCCTCCCAGGGCGTAGCCATTGACAGCGGCGATGACCGGTTTGGGGCAGCGCTCGATGATGTCGCAGACCCGTTGCCCGAGCAGAGCCATCTCCCGCGCCTCGGCCGGCCCCATGGGCTGCATGGCGGCGATGTCGGCCCCTGCGACGAAGGCCTTCTCCCCAGCGCCGGTGAGGACGACCACCCGCACCGCCGGGTCGGATCCAAGGCTCCGGAATGTCTCCTCCAGCTCCTTGAGGGTTGCGGCATTCATGGCATTCAGAGCCCGGGGCCGGTTGATCGTCACCGTCGCCACCCCGTCCTCGACCGTCAAGAGCAGAAACTTGTATTCCACGAAACGTCCTCCTTTCAGGTTCACGATTCAAGAAGGTTGACCAGAGTGCGGCCGCGGACCTTGCCTTTCAGAATCTCCGAAATCCGCGCCTCAAGCCCCTGCAGGGTGCACTCGGTGGCCGTCTCTTCAAGCCGTTCGGGCTTCCATTCTCCGGCGAGCTTGCCCCAGACCTCCCGGCGCGGCTCCATGGGACACTGGACCGAGTCGATGCCCAGAAGGCTCACCCCCCGAAGGATGAAGGGAAAGACGTTCACCGGAAGGTCGGGAGAGGCGACCAGCCCGCAGCAGGTGACCACCCCGCCGTAACGGGTCGCTTTGAGGACGGCGGCCAGGGTGTCCCCTCCCGCGACGTCGACGGCTCCCGCCCAGCGCTCCTTCATCATGGGGCGCTCCATTCCCTTGGTCACCTCCTCGCGCCCAATGACCGCCGAGGCTCCGAGGTCGCGCAGGTATCCCTCCTCGGAGGCTTTGCCCGTGGCCGCCGTCACCCGGTAGCCCGCCCGGGCGAGGACCGAGACGGCGATGCTCCCCACACCGCCGGTGGCCCCCGTCACCAGCACCTCGCCCTCGCCCGGGGCCAACCCCGCCTGCCGGAGTCTGTAGACCGAAAGGCCCGCGGTGAACCCGGCGGTTCCCAGAATCATGCTCTCCCGCAGCGAGAGACCCACCGGAAGCCTTACGGCCCAGGCCGAGGGGACGCGGATATACTGGCCGAAGCCGCCGGGGGTATCCATGCCGAGGTCGAAGCCGGTGACGAGGACCGCGTCTCCGGGGGCGAAGGCGCCGTCGGAGCATTCGACCACCTCCCCGGCGGCGTCGATGCCGGGGGTGTGGGGATATCTGCGGGTGACGCCCGGCCGGCCCGTGGCCGAGAGGGCGTCCTTATAGTTGAGAGAGGAGTAATGGACCTTGACCAGAAGCTCTCCGGCCGGAAGCTCCTCCGTAGAGCGGGTGACCATTGACCGGGTGAAGGTCTTCGGTTCGGTTTCCTCGACCCACATGGCGGTAAAGTTTTGCGGCATTGCTTTCTCCCTTCGTCAAGGTGTTCGAACATCCCGATGGATTGCGGAGGCGGATAAATCTCCCTTGAGGTGCGAATGTAGATGGTATATTCTGTTTCGTCAAGTACGTACCTTTTTGTACTGTAGTTCCCAAAAGGATACTGTGCCCGATTCAGGGAAGGACGAAGACAAATGATAACAGAAAAAACGGAATACCAGTGCACCGTGGCGGTGACCCTGGAGGTCATCGGTGGCAAATGGAAAGCGGTCATCCTCTGGCACCTGAGCCACAAGACCCTGCGCTTCAGCCAGCTGCAGCGCCGTCTGCCGGGGGTCACCCAGAAGATGCTGACCCAGCAGCTGCGGGAGCTGGAGCGGGACGGGATGATCCACCGCGAGGTCTATCCCGGAGGTGCCGCCGCGGGTCGAATATTCTCTTACCGCCGAGGGACGCACCTTCTTCCTCTGCTGACCTTGATGTGTACCTGGGGAAGGCAGCGGCTGCAGAAAATCTCCGGGGAGAACCGAAGAATCGGACCCTGGGGTACCCTGTGCCGGTTTCGCCTGACAGCCGGTGAGAAGACCGGTTTTATATTCTTGGCATTCTATGTCCTCCAAGTCACCGGAATCCGGGGACGATATCGCCTTCCGCCCTTACCAAGTAGCTGAAATACAGGCAAAAAATCCTTGACAATAAAAGATTAAAATTATAGAAATTGTTCGGTTGTCGGCAGGGTGAGGTCAATCGGGCATCTCTTTTCCCGCCACTCGTGAGAAAAGCTTTTATTTTATTCGCAGCCGTGCGGGGAGGATTTGTATGTTCGGGTTCGAAGTTGTGTGGGAGAGAGTCTTTTTCCGAACGATTCTGGTGGCCGGTGTCATTGGCCTTTTTCTCGCCGGTACCGGCGGACGGGCCCTCGCAGCCTCCGGGTCCTGCGTGACGGGAAAATGCCATGCCGGGATGGGCAAGGCGAAATATGTGCACGGGCCGGTGGCCATCGGCGACTGCACCTTTTGCCACAAGGCGGCCGGAGACCACAAGTTCAAGCCGATCAAGGAGGTCGGCGCCCTCTGTTACCAGTGCCATGACCGGGTAGACACAAAAAAGAGCGTTCACCCTCCGGTGAAGGAAGGTCTCTGCACAGGATGCCACGACCCCCACCAGTCGCCGAACCGTTATCAACTTCGGGCCGCCGGGGAGAACCTCTGTTTTCTCTGTCACGACAAAAAGAAGATAGCCGGCGGAAAATTCCTACACGGGCCGGTTGCGGCCGGGGAGTGCACCACCTGCCACAATGCCCACCAGAGCGATAATCCCAAGATGCTCATGGCCCAGGGAAACGACGTCTGCTTCGAGTGCCACAGCGACAAGGCCAAGAAGTTCAAGGCCGCCAAGCACATCCACGCCCCCGTCGCCGATTCCTGCGTGAACTGCCACAGCCCCCACAGCGCCGATTACGCCAACAACCTTTTTGCCGACGGCCGCCGCGACCTGTGTTTTTCCTGCCATGACGACAAGAAGTCCGAAATCGAAGCCGACAAGGTGAAGCATGGAGGATTGGAAACCGAAAAAAAGTGTCTTGCCTGTCATGACCCCCACGTGTCCAAGTATCCCAAACAGTTGAAGATGGAGCCCGAGGATCTCTGCCTGAGCTGCCACGACCGGGAATACATCAAAGGGGATGACCGGATTATCAACATGAAGGAGGTTCTGGACAACAACTCCTCCAAACACGGGCCCATCCGGGAGAAGGACTGCTCGGCCTGCCACAATCCCCACGGCTCCAACTACTTCCGGATTCTCCGGGCCTATTATCCGCCCGTTTTCTACAGCAGCTACGACCCGAAGAATTACGAACTCTGCTTCATGTGTCATGAAAAGACCCTGGCCGGACGAGGAATTTACCACCACCCTGACCGGTTTTCGAAACGGCAACAGGAACCTTCATTTCGTCCACGTCAACAAGGCGGTCAAGGGGCGCACCTGCCGGGCGTGCCATGGGGTCCACGCGACCAACAACCCCAGGCATATTCGTGATTCGGTTCCCTTCGGCAAATGGAACCTGCCGCTCAACTACAAAAAGACCGAAACCGGAGGCCAGTGTCAGCCGGGCTGCCACCAGCTATTCCGGTACGACCGGAAAAATCCGGTGGTGAACCGATAGCAGGGAAAACATGCTCCCACGATCTAATCGAAACAACGAACACCGTCTCTCGCCCGCGCCCTTCGGTCGCTAGAGATCGCAGAGATCACAGAGGAACAAAAGGTTTTTGTATCTCTCTGCGTTCTCTAGTGTTCGCAGCGAAAGGGCGAGAGGAAGTTTTGATGCCTTCAGGCTCTTAAGCCTTATTTTTTGAAAATAGGGAAGTGAAGAATGGGGTGCCGAGTCGGAAAATTTTTTCCCGTCATCGCCCTGCTGGGCGTGATGACGGCCCTGCCGGCGCCGGTGAGGTCGGCCGGGCCGGCCGCGGTTCGCCCTCCGGCGTCCGTCACGCCGGAGGAAAGGGTCCGTTTCGGCCCCGGACTGGATGGCCCTTACCCGAAAAGGGTATCGACAACTCGACACCGGAGACCTGGACGGGGCGATGGCCTCCTTCGACGGGGCGCTCGCCCAGCAGCCCCTGGCCCATGCGGCCAAAACCGGAAAAGGGATGGTCCTGGCCCAAAAAGGGAATTTGAAGGGGGCCGTTCGGGTTCTCAAGGCGGCGCTCGTCCTCAACCCCGACCCGGTTCGAACCCATTACGAACTCGGCCGGGTGTACCAGCAGCTCGGAGATTTCGACCAGGCCGTGACGGAGTTCAAGGCGGGCCTTGAAAAGTTCCGGGAAGGAAGAAAGTGACCGCGGGAGAACCACTCCGACAATGAGCGCACACGTCAAGAAAACCGCCCTTTTGACGGTCCTGATGGTGGTTTGCGGGCTTGGCCTCCTGGTTCCGGCCGCCGCCACCCTGCAGAGCCTCCAGGTCGGTGTCGAGGCACCCGATTTTTCCCTCGGAAACCCCTCCGGTCGGACCAGGGAGTTTTGCCGACCTGAAGGGGAAGAAGCTGACCGTCGTCGTCTTCTGGTCGACCTGGAGCCGAAAGTCGGCGGCCGCCCTGACACGTATGGAGGAACTTTACAGCCGGTACGCCGATCGGGGACTCTCGGTGGTCGCGGTGGACGCCGACGGGCAGACCCTGGACGAAACCACGCTGGCGGCTATCGGTGAGATGGTGAGACGGGAAAAATTAACCTTTCCGGTCCTGCTCGACGACCGCCTGGGCACCTTCCACGACTTCGGTGTGATCGCCCTGCCGACCCTCGTTGTGCTGGGGCCAGACCGGACCATCAGGTACGAGCTTTCGGGCTATCCCCTGGTTGGGGCCGAGAACCTGGTCGATTTCGTCAGCGCCACCATCGAGGGGCGAACACTCTCCCCGGAGGTTGCGGAAAAAACCGGGTACCAGCCGGACGAGAAGGCCCTTCGCCTCTTCAATATGGGCCGCAACACTTTGCGCAAGTCCAGGAGTATGGCCGATACGGCCGAGATATGGTTCAAAAAGGCGATAGAGGCCGACCCGGGGTTTCTCGCTCCCCGGCTGAGTCTGGGGAAATTCTACCTGGACCGCGGCCGGGCGGACGACGCCAGGGAGCAGTTCGAACAAGCTCTCGCCCGGGACCCGAACAACGTGGTCGCCCTTTGTGAGACGGGCATGCTGAAGGTGGAGGCGGGTAAAGGGGCCGAAGGCAAGGCCATGCTGGAGAAGGGGCTGAAGCTGGACGACTCCTACACGCCCTGCTACTATTACCTCGGATACATCACCGGCAGGGAGGGCAAACCCAAGGAGGCCCTGCCTCTGTTCGCGGAAGCTGAAAAAATCAACCGCCTCGACCCGGACATCTTCGTCTACCAGGGCCGGATGTACGAGGAACTGAAGGACCCCCGGGACGCCGCCTCGGCCTATCGCAAGGCTCTGGAAACCGTCTTGGCCGGCGAGTGACCCGGCTGCCCTCGAACCCTGCGCGTCTTCTGCTACAAATCCCGACCCTCCGGTAAGCCGCCGCATGGCTTCGGCCCGGCGCCTCCGGAAAGGGTCCCTTCCTGCCACGGAGCGCCGATGCCCATCTACCGGGAAGCGATCAGCCGAACCCTCGTCACACTCCCCCGCAGCGACCTGGCCCGCATGATTCGCCTGGTTCGCGTCCTCTTTGCCCTGAGCAAGAACCCCCTCTACCGCCGCCGCGTCCTCGCCCTGCTGCCCGAGGTGGCCCGCTTCGACCCCGGCCATCACGGGGTCATGATGGGGTACGACTTCCATCTCTCTGCCGAGGGGCCGAAACTGATCGAGGTCAACACCAATGCCGGCGGCGGCCTGCTCGCCTATCTCTCACATTTCCCCGATGCCGCCGTGGCCCGGACGAATCTACCCGGCCGGTTCATGGCGCAGTTCCTGGAATCCTTCGCCGGAGAGATGCGCCGTTTCAGCGGCGGCAGGACTCTCAGGCCGCGGCACATCGCCATCGTCGACGAGGAGCCCGAGAGCCAGTACCTCTTCCAGGAGATGGTCGCCTTTGCCCGCATGTTCGAGCAATGGGGAGTCAAGGCGACCATCGCCGAGCCGGGGAGGCTGAGGGCGGGGCCTGCGGGGGTCGACATCGCCGGCGAACCGGTGGACCTTATTTACAACCGCCACTGCGACTTCTACCTGGAGCGGCCGGAGATGGCCGGGATCCGGGCCGCCTACCTCGCCAGGACCGTCTGTCTGACGCCCAACCCCTTCGTCTACGGCCTGCTGGCCGACAAGCGGCGCATGAACCTCTGGTCCGACCCCGAGGCGTTGACCACCCTCGGACTGCCATCCGACGAGGTTGCTTTGCTCTCCGCTATGGTGCCCCAGAGCCGTCTGCTCGCCGAGGTCGATCCCGAAGGGGTCTGGGAGGCTCGTAGCGACTGGGTCTTCAAGCCGGTATCCCGTTTCGGCAGCCGGGGCGTGCTTCTTGGCCGCAAGGTCTCCCGTCGTCGATTTGCCGAACTTCCTCCCGAAGAGACTCTCGTTCAACGCTTCGTTCCGCCCTCCGTGGCGGCCACCGAGGCCGGAGAGATGAAGGCCGATTTTCGCCTCTACGTTTACCGAAGCCGGGTTCTCGGAGTCGCCGCCAGGCTCTACCAGGGGCAGGTCACCAATCTGCGCACCGCCGGAGGCGGGTTTGCTCCGGTGAAGGTGGTCTGAGCGTTAAGACTTGACCGGCCGCCACGAATAAGTTACTTTTCATCCGGTAAGGGCAAAGGCCCTCTCTCCTGCCTTTTTCCGGGAAAACCGGCCATGAAGAAACCAGCGAAAAGAGCCCGAAAGCCGAGCTTTTTCGAAAGGCCCCTGGCTGCCAGGGCCTTGAACGTCCTGTTGTTTTTCTCCATCTTCCTGCTTCTGTATTTCCTCTGGGTTCTTTCATTTCCCGGGGTGAGCGGCCTCTCCCGGCTGATTCCCTGCTGGGTCCTGGCCTACGGCTTTACCTGGATCGTGGTCTACCTGACCCGGGGGACCGCAAGGCTCCTGGTCACCCTCACGTTCCTCGCTCTGGTGATTTTCGTATTTACCGCTCAGGCTTCCCCCTGAGGAGAACCCTTCGATTCTGGAGGGATTTTCCTTCAGAATCCCGTTGCGTCGGTCCGGGATTAAAGGGATGTTTATTCCTTGTCTTTCTGAGGGCAGGAGGACGGAATTGGCAAAACGGTTTAACCTGGAAAAAGCGGTATCCGCAGATTTCACAGATTTTCACAGAATAAAACCAAGAACTTAGATAAATAGGCTGTCTCACCCTTTCGGTTTTGTGGTCGAAAATCGTAATTGTCCGAATATAAAGTCTTTATCTGCGTAATCTGTGGATGAGTTGCCGTTTATAGGTCTAATAATGACAATACAGTGACGATAGCAGTGACGATAGCAGTGACGATAGGTCGGGTGGCCCGGCCAAGAGGGTGATGTGATGAAACAGTTTGCTGCTCGATTTTTTCTGCTGGCTTTGGTTCTTGGCTTTTTTATCGCACCGGCTCCGGCCCGAGCGCAAGCCCCGGCCCCTGAAGGCTACTCTTCCTCCCAGGGGACCCGGCTGTACCTCTCGGGGTATATCCTCGACCCCCACAAGGAAGCGGTCAAGGATGCGGAAATCCAGGTCCGCCTCAACGGTCAGCTGCAAAAGCACTATGCCCACGGAAAACTGACGGAAAAGGTCGAGTCGCTGTCCGACGGCAGTTACCTGGCCGAAATCGAGCTGCCCGAGGCCCCTCCGGCAGGTTCAACCGTGACCCTGGAGGTGAGCAAATCGAGCTTCGGCCAGGTCCGCGAGACGATCCCCCTCGACAATTTCGCCCGCCGGGGAAACGATCTTTACTTCCAGAAAAGCTTCAATCTCCACCGCATTCTCGGACCTGCCTTCTGGGTCGCCACCCTGGTTCTTCTCGGCGTCTACGTGCTCATTACCCTGGAGCTGCTTCACCGCACCATCGTGGCGATGCTCGGGGCGGCCGTCATCCTCGCCTTTTCCTCGATATTCGGAGCCTCTGAACCCCGAATTTCACATCATCTCCTTCGAAACGGCCATCCATAAAATCGACCTCAACGTCATCCTCCTTCTGATGGGCATGATGGTCATCGTCGGGGTGCTCAAGGAGTCGGGGATCTTCCAGTGGGCGGCGGCCCGCTGCTTCGCCCTGGCGCGGGGCAACATCTTCGTGCTCAGCCTCATCCTGATGATCTTTACGGCCGTCACTTCGGCCTTTCTCGACAACGTGACCACCATGCTGCTGGTGGTGCCGGTCTCCATCGAGATCGCCGTCGCCCTGGGCATCTCGCCTCTCGCCCTGCTCATCCCCGAGACGCTGGCGTCCAACGTCGGCGGCACCGCCACCCTCATCGGCGATCCGCCCAACATCATGATCGGCTCCTACGCCGGGCTGACCTTCATGCAGTTCCTGCAGCATCTCTCGGTCGTATGCATCATCGTCATGGTGCCCCTGTTCCTCATTACCCGCAAGTTCTACGGCGACGACTACCACAAGGGACGGGTCACCGACCCGGCCGCCTTCGCCCGGGCGCTCAAGGAGGAACACAAGATCACCGACCGGACCCTGCTCGGGGTCGGGCTGGGGGTGCTGGCCCTGGTCATCGGGCTCTTTCTGACCCACGGCATCTGGCACATGGAGGTGAGCGTGGCCGCCCTGTTCGGCGCCTCGATCTTCTTCGCCTTCGGCCTGGTGACGGGAAAGGTCCAGCTGCAGGAGTTCATCGAGAAGGAGATCGACTGGCCGACCCTGCTCTTCTTCCTCTTTCTCTTCATCATCGTCGGGGCGGTGGAGGAGACGGGCCTGCTCGCCCTGGTCGCCGACTGGATCCGCAACCTCTCCCACGGCAGCCTGACGGCGGCCATCTGCCTGATCCTCTGGGGCTCGGCGATCATGAGCGCCTTCATCGACAACATCCCCTTCACCGCCACGATGCTGCCGATCACCGCCTACCTGACCCAGGCCATCCCCGGCGCCCAGAACGGGGTGCTGTGGTGGGCGCTGGCCCTGGGCGCCTGCCTCGGGGGCAACGGCACCATGATCGGCGCCTCGGCCAACGTGGTCACCGTCGGCATCGCCGAATCCCGGGGCTACAACATCAGCTTCATCAATTTCATGAAGATCGGCTTTACCTACATGGTCATCAGCATCGCCATCGCCAATCTCTGGCTGCTGTTCTTCTTCTGATCGAAAAAGCCGGTTTCGCGCGCGAAACGGGCTTGGTGAAATCATCGTTTTTTCAGTCAATGCCAGGTCGGCGATCTTGCTCCCCGGCAGGATCGCCGGGTTGAGTCATTTTCATCCGGGGTTTTCCGGGACGAGCTTCGCCCTCCGCGGGAAGACAAGAGACGCTGAGCCCGGGCGCCGGCGGTCGTTCCCTGCCCGCCCGTCGCTAACCGAACGCCCTCCGGAACAATCCACTCTTTTCCTGTTCCCGCTTTTCCCGGATCAGATGCAGCCCCTCCCGGCCCGCTCCGTTTCCAGTCCCTGGCGTTTGAGAGCCGCTTCGATGAAGGCGGCGGCCTGGTCGTTATCCTCGGCGATCAGGGTCCCTGGTGGCATGCCGCTTCAGGACTCCGTCTCCGGCTTCCGAGGGCTCGGTGGTTTGCGGCGGAGCTGGTAGCGCTCCACGGCCCGGTTGTGTTCCCTGAGGGTCCGGGAGAAGGCGTGGGTGCCGTCGCCCCGGGAGACAAAGTAGAGATAGTCGACGTCCGCAGGGTTGGCCGCCGCTTCCAGGGCTTCGGCTCCCGGGCTGGCGATGGGTCCCGGGGGAAGGCCGGGACGACGGTAGGTGTTGTAAGGGGTGGGGGTCGTCAGGTCCTTGCGGGTCAGGTTGCCGTCGAAATCCTTGATGCCGTAGATGACCGTCGGGTCGGACTGCAGCAGCATTCCCTTTTTCATGCGGTTGTGGAAGACGGCTGAGATGAGCGGCATTTCCGCCGCGTTTCCGGCTTCCTTCTGGATGATGGAGGCGAGGGTCACCAGCTGGGCGGTACTGAGATCCGATTTTTGGGCATCGGCCATGAGTTCGGGCGAGAGGTGGCTGTCGAACTGCTCGACCATGGCCCGCAGCAGCCGCTCCGGCGCCATCCCTTTGACCACCATGTAGGTCTCCGGGAAGAGATAGCCTTCGAGGGAGGGGGCCTCGATGCCGAGGCTGTGGATGAATTGTGGGATTTCGGGTCAGCTGAAGGAACTTCGCGGACGTCGATTAGTTCTGTCGCCTGGAGGCGCTCGGCGATCTCCTGAAGGGTGAAGCCCTCCGGGACGGTGAACTTGTAGCGCCGCACGTCCCCGGCAATCAGCCGGTCGAGGATCCTGCCGGGGGTGGCCGGTTCGCCGAAGTCGTAGTCGCCGGCCTGGATACGGCGGCTCTTGCCCCGAAGGCGTGCGAGGAGCTTGAAGTCGAAGGTGCTGGCGATCACCCCCTTTTCCTTCAGCCGCGATGCGACCTCGGTAAAGGGCATCCCCTCGGTCACGGTGAGCGAGGGCGTTCCTGCGGGGGTGACGGGCGTGAGGAGGAAATACCCGAACCTGGCCCCGGCTGAGAGCAGCAGGGCCGCAAGGACGAGAAGAAAGAAAAGCGTTGCGGTGGAGGTACGGCTCATCGACAGAATCTCCGCCGGATCGCCGGCAGCCGGTTAGGGGCGAAATCCTTCGTGGATAACGGCTTTTTTGGGTTGAAAGCCCCCTGATCATAGAAGAGGCGGGCCGAGAGTGTCAAGGCGGCAGAAGGGCTTCGCTCAGGCCTTGAACCTGTTTTCGGTGCCGTTCATCAGGCGCTGGATGTTGGCCCGGTGCCGGAAGATGACCATCGCGCTGATGGCCAGGGAGACCCCCAGAAGGGCCGGGGAGCGCTGGAAGGCAAAGACGAGAAAGGGGATGGCGGCGGCGGCGCCGATGGAGGCCAGCGAGACGAAGCGCCACTTCCACAGGATGAGGGCGAACAGGAGAAAGGCGAGCAGCACTGCCAGAGGGGAGAGAACGAGGTAGACCCCCAGGGCCGTGGCCACCCCCTTGCCTCCCTTGAAGCCGAGGTAGACGGGGAAACAGTGGCCGAGAAAGGCCGCCAGACCCACAAGCCCCACATAGAGGTCGGGAAAATGGAGGACCGTCCCGGCGACGAGGACCGGGATGACCCCCTTGAGGGCGTCGCCCACCAGGGTGAGAATGCCGAGGCGCCGTCCCGCTACGCGGTAGACGTTCGTGGCGCCGATGTTGCCGCTTCCGCCCTGGCGCACGTCGCCTGCCCCGGAAAGGCGGGTGAGGAGCACCCCGGTGGGGATGGCTCCGATCAGGTAGCTGGCGAGAAGCGCCAAGATGAGATTCACGCGGGAAAACTCCTTGAAATTGAGCCGGAAACAGGGCCGGGTACCGCCGGCCTCTGCGGATGCCGGGGAGGGATGAACGGACGGAAATTTCTAGCATGTCCGGGACAAAAAGGCAAGATTCTTCCGGGGGATGGAGGCGCCCCCGAAGCGAAAGGGCCCCCTCCACAGAAGGTGAGGGAGACCTTTTGCGATGGGAGGTCGCCGGCATCGGGGCCAGACTATTTCAGGGCCGCCTCGTACCCTTCCTCCCGGATCGCTTCCAGAAGGACGCCCGGGTCGGCGCTTCCGGTGACGACCGCCTCGGACTGCTCGAGACTGACGGCGGCCTTCTCCACGCCGGGGATCCTCTCCAGCGTCCTGGTGACGGCGGCCACGCAGTGGCCGCAGCTCATGCCGGTAACGGAAATCACGGTCCGCATCGTATTTCTCCTATTTTCGGGGGAAAGGGTCATGGCCAGTAATCAGGGGGTTGCAAATCCTTCGGCGCTTCTCTCGCCATCGGTGACGGAGGCGGCCCCGCACGGAACGCCTTCCGCCCGGTCTGCCTTGAGGCGCTTGAGGCGCAGGCTGTTGGTGAGAACGAAGAGGCTGGAGCAGCCCATGGCCAGGCCGGCCACCATGGGGTTGAGATGCCAGCCGTTGAGGGGATAGAGGAGCCCCGAGGCGAGCGGTATCAGAAGGATGTTGTAGAAGAAGGCCCAGAACAGGTTGCCGCGCACGGTGCTCATGGAGCGGCGGGCGACCTTCAGGGCGGTGAGCACGCCGCCGAGATCGCCCCGGGTGAGGGTGACGTCGGCGGTCTCGATGGCGATGTCGGTCCCCGAGCCGACGGCGATGCCCACCTCGGCCTGGGCCAGGGCCGGCGCGTCGTTGATGCCGTCGCCGACGAAGGCCACTCGGCGTCCCTGCTCCTGCAGGGCGCGGACCGCGGCAGCCTTGCCGTCGGGAAGGATCTCCGCCCGGACCTCGTCGATGCCGGCGCTGCGGGCGATCGCCTCGGCGGTGGCCCGACTGTCCCCGGTGATCATCGCCACCCGGAAACCCTGCTGCCTCAGGGAGGCGACCAGGGGCGCCGACTCGGCCTTGAGGGGGTCGGAGACGGCCAGCACGGCCCGACACCCGTCCATCTGCGGAGAGGTAGACGGGTGTCTTGCCCTCCTGCGCCAGGGCGTCGGCCCGATCCCTCAGGGGGCGATATCGATCCCCTCCTTCTCCATGAGCCGCCCGGCGCCCAGCAGCACGGCCTGTCCCTCGACCTGCGCCCGGACTCCGTAGCCGGGGATGGCCTGAAACTCGCTCGCCTCGGGCACCGGGAGGCCCTCGGCCGTCGCTGTTGCAACGATGGCGGCGGCCAGGGGGTGCTCGCTGTCGGCCTCCACCGCCGCGGCCAGGCGCAACGCGGCGGAGCGGTCGCCTTCGAGAGGCTCCAGGTCGGTGAGCCGCGGCTGGCCCTCGGTGAGGGTGCCGGTCTTGTCGAAGGCCACCGTGTCGATGTGGGAGAGGGTCTCCAGGGCCTCGCCCCTGCGGAAGAGGACCCCAAGCTCGGCGGCCCGGCCGGTGGCGACCATGATCGCGGCGGGGGTCGCCAGGCCCATGGCGCAGGGGCAGGCGACGACCAGCACGGCCACGGCGCTCACCAGGGCCATGGTGATGGCCGGCGCGGGCCCCAGGGCGAGCCAGGCCCCGAAGGTGAGAAGGGCGACGGCGATGACGAGGGGGGAAAGATACGCAGCCACCCGGTCGGCGAGCTGCTGGATCGGCAGCTTGCTCCCCTGGGCCCGCTCCACGAGACGGATGATCTGGGCGAGGACCGTCTGCCCTCCGACCTGGGTCGCTTCGACTCTCAGCATCCCGTGCTGGTTGACGGTGCCGCCGACGACCCGGTCCCCTGGCGCTTGGCCACCGGCACGGGTTCGCCGGTCAGCATCGACTCATCCACGCGGCTCTCGCCCTGGCGGACCTCGCCGTCGACAGGCAGGCGCTCCCCGGGGCGCACAACCACCAGGTCGCCGCGGAATGACCCGGGCGATGGGCACGTCCATCTCCCGGCCGTCGCGCACGACCCGGGCGGTTTTGGCCTGCAGGCCGACGAGCTTGCGGATAGCGGCCGAGGTCCGCCCCTTGGCGAGCTCCTCGAGGAACTTGCCGAAGAGGATGACGGTGACGATGACGCCGGCCGAGTCGAAGTAGAGGTTTCGGGCCTGAGCAGGGAAGAGGTCAGGGAAGAGGAGTACCAGAAAGCTGAAGAGCCAGGCCGCCCGGTGCCGATCATCACCAGGGTGTTCATGTCCGGCGCCAGGTGGCGCAGGGCGGCCCAGCCGGGGCGGAAGAAGCGGCGGCCCGGCCCGAAGAGGACGAGAGTGGTGAGAAGGGCCTCGCTCCAGCGCCAGACCCAGGCGGGGGCGAGGGCGCCGAGGGCGCGGTCCAGGGCGGGGACGAAGGTCGGTCCCATCGAGAGAAAAAGGACGGCAGGGAGAGCGGGGCGGCAAGCACAAGGTCCCGGCGCATCGCCCCGAGGGCGCTTCGACGGGCGGCCTCTCGCGCTCCTCGGCATCTTCGCCCCCTCTGTTCGGGGCGGGGCTCGTAACCGGTCTCCTCGATGACCCGTCGGATCTCCTCGGGACCCAGGACGGCGGGGATGTAGCGCAGGGTGGCCCTCTGGGTGGCGAGGTTGACGCTGGCCTGGAGCACCCCAGCCGTCTTGGTCAGTCCCCGCTCCAGGCGCGCGGAGCAGGAGGCGCAGCTCATCCCCCCGACACCGACCTCATATCCGGCCGTCACCGCCGTGAAGCCGGTCTCGGTCGACCGCCTCGATGATCCGCTCGGGGCCGGTCTCCCCTTCGTCGTAGGTCAGGCTCGCCCGGCGGGTGGCCAGGTTGACCCCCGCCTCGCTCACGCCGGGCAGTTTGCCGAGAGCCCGTTCGAGGCGGGAGGAGCAGGCCGCGCAGCTCATCCCTTCGATGCCCAGTTCCAGGTGTTTCATCATGCGCTCCTTTCAAAGGCCTCCTCGGGCCTCGGGACTCATGCGTCCTCCCGGTTCAGGGCCGCCAGGATGGGGCAGTCGGCGGTCGAACCGGTGCCGTGGCAGAGGCCGTCGATGGCGGAGAGGCCCTGCCGCATGCGCTCCAGGTCCCGGATGCGCTCCTCAATGTCGGCGATCCTGGCCCGGACAAGGGCCTTGACCTCCGCCGCCCTTTTTTCGGGATGGTCACTGAGGGAGAGGAGTTCCGCGATCTCCTCCAGGGAGAACCCCAGGTCCTTGGCCCGGCGGATGAAATGCAGACGCCGCGCCGTCTCCGGCCGGTAGAGCCGGTAGCCGAGGGGTGCGCTCCAGGGGACATCAGGCCGCGGCGCTCGTAGTAGCGCAGCGTCTCCACGGCATGTCCCGTCTCGGCGGCCAGCTTGCCGATGGTGATCGTTGGCATGGCGTTCTCCTTTGACAAAAAGTCTAAACCTTGTAGTAGAGTATAGTGTGTGGGGGCGCTTTTGCAAGGGGAAGGGGGATATGCCCACGGACCGGACGAGGGCCTGATAGGGAGATATCCCCTTCTATTTTTCTTCCTTCCCCGTGATGGGCTCCTGAACCGGTATCATAGTTCGTGTGCTTCTTTCCGTTTCTGATGAAGACCGTTGCGAAGCCGGATGTTATTTACCGGCCTTGTGCCTCTGGGTGACCGTTTCCCCGGCGTATCCCCCAGTTGTCGGTGTCGACTTCGTCGATGACGACGACTGTTGTTGCCGAATTTTTCCCGTAGCACCTCGACGAGCAGTTGCGTCGCTCCTTTCGATCAGACGGGCTTTCTGCTCGGCGGTGGCGCCTTCCTTGGTGATTTTGATGTTGATGTACGGCATCTTATAGAATTCCTTTCTATGGCTTTGGGGTCTGATAGCGGCGGTCCATGGCGATGAACACCCCTCCGAGGGCCACGCAGATCGAGGCCAGCAGCAGTGGGATGGCAAACCCTTTGTGCAGATCGGCCAGCCGCCCGGCTATCACCGGTCCGAGCATCTGCCCGACACCGAAACTCGCCGTCAGAATCGCGGCTGCCCGGCCCTTGTCATCCGGCATTCGTAGCCCCCTTCGGTGAGAATCAGGGCGGTGATGCCCAGAAAAGTTCCCCCGAAGGAAGCGGCGGAGAACACCACCTCGATAACGGAGTCAGCATGCAGACTGACCAGGATGCCGGCAGCCTGCAGGGCAAACGCTGCCAGAAGGGCTCGTTTGTTGCCGATGCGCCTCGCCAAGTGCGGCCAGAAAATGGTCGACGGGATGGCGGCGAGACCGACGACAACCCAACTGTACGGCGCAAAACCTGCAAATCCAGGCGTGGCCGCGATGATTGCGACGATAAACGTCGCAGGAGCGACATAGCCGAGACCTTCAAGGAAATAGGCCACAGTCGGCAGCCAGATTCTGCGCAACTCACCGGAACGGCCCGACGGCTCAGAGGCGGCCGGATGTTCGAGGTCGTGATTGCGAACAAGGGCGATCCCGGCAACAGCAAAGAGCCCCGCGATGATTCCCATGCCGATCCAGGCGCCGTCCCAGCCTCCTGCTTTATCCAGTTGGGGGACGATCAAGCCGCTGAGAGCGATCCCGAGACCGACGCCTCCGTACAACGCCCCGCTCCAGTGGGCAAATCCGCGGCGAATGAGGGTCCCGCCGACTTCCGCGGATATGACGATAAACAGCGTGACACTGGCGAAGCCTCCGCCGAGCCTCAGCAGACCCCAGCAGACATCCGAAGTCGTCAGGCCCATGAAGGTGGTCGTTCCAAGGCTTGCGAGCAAGGCACTGCCGACAACCAGCCGGGACCGAAGCAGTCGAGGGCAGGTGGAAAAGAGGATGGCGCCGCCGAGATAGCCCAGGTAATTCAACCCCGCCAGGGCGCCTGCGACAGAGTTGCTCATGCCGAGGTCTCGCTTCATGAGCGGCAGAATGGGTGTGAAGGCGAAACGCCCGATCCCGGTGACGACCACCAAGCCGAAGATTCCCCCCAGCAGGACTTTGAAGATCCCCCAGTCGAGTTGGCGGGAGAATTTACGATCTATCGCTCCGTCCGTATTCATGGCTTGTCGCACCTTTTTTTCAGGAAGTATCCGTCATTGACATGCTAAGCCTTCAATGGATATCATTTCAAATGAAATATTTTGATAAAATTTATCACTAAAAGAGATATCTCAAATGCTGGACATCAACGAGCTGAGGATCTTCAGAACCGTCGCCCGCCGGGGGAGCATTTCGAAGGCCGCCGAAGAGCTGAATTACGTCCAATCCAACGTCACCGCCCGCATCAGGCAGCTTGAGGATCGTCTCGACACCTCCCTTTTTCACCGCAGGAGCAAAGGCGTCGTCCTGACCGCTTCCGGCCATCTGCTGCTGGGCTATGCCGAGCGGATCATCCGCCTGGCCAACGAGGCTGAAGAGGCGGTCGGCGACCGGGGCGAACCGAAAGGCCGACTCGTTATCGGCACGATGGAAACGACCGCTGCCGTTCGCCTGCCGCCTCTTCTGGCCGGCTTCCATCGGTCCTGCCCCCAGGTCGAACTGAGTCTCGTGACCGGACCTTCGCAGGTATCGCTGCGGCGGCTGCTCGATTATCAGCTCGATGGAGCCTTCGTCGCGGGAGATGTCGCGGACGATTCTCTTGTCGCGGAGAAGGCCTTCGAAGAGGAGTTGGTCCTCGTGACGCCTCCGGCCTTCGATCCGTTCGAGAAGGGCGGGAGTCTGAAAATCCTCGTTTTTCAATCCGGATGCAGCTACCGGGCGCACCTGGAGAGATGGCTCGTGGCGACAGGGGGGCAGTTTCAGACGATGGAGTTCGGTTCGATCGAGGGGATTCTGGGATGCGTGGCGGCGAGGATGGGGGTGAGCGTTCTGCCCCGTTCGGTCGTCGAGCGCTCCCAATATCGGGAGACGTGCGCGTTTCGCCCGCTGCCGGAGAATTTCGCCACAATGACGACATGGCTTGTCCGGCGCCGGGACAAAAAGCCCGGGAGGGCGCTGCAGGCATTCCGGGATCTGGTGGTTTCATCGAAATAGGACAGAAACAATGTAGGCCCAGCCGTAACCATCGGTCGAGATTTTTGGCCGTCCGGCAAATCGTCTCGGATTGTGATCTGGGAAGTTAAAAGGCTGTGTCCCTTCTGCCCTCTCAGATAAACCCTGCTCAACGAGAAAGGGCCATTCGAACTGAAGGTCGGAATGGCCCTGGTTGGGTGTCGAATAAGGCACGGCGATTTCGAACGGCAAAAACTGCTACATCTTCCGAACGTTTTGCGATTGGGGCCCCTTGGGACCTGTTACGACGTCGAAAGTGACTCTATCTCCTTCGTTTAGGGTCTTGAATCCCTCACTTTGAATAGCTGAAAAGTGAACAAACACATCGGGTCCATTGTCCTGCTCGATGAAACCGAACCCTTTTGCCTCATTAAACCACTTGACCGTTCCTTGTGCCACTTTTGAGCCTCCTTGCCCCTTAAGGGTTGTGATGGTGGGAATTGCCGATACATAGTAACAAAGGGAACTTGAATGCCAAGCTCAGGTAGAAAATTTTTACCGCTTCCTCCAAAGGTGCAGGGCAGGAAAATGCATTAGCTTTTGAACATTGGGAACCAGAAATGAATTAAGATAACAGGCCGCTCGTTTGGAAAACCGCGGGCTATCTCCCGTTGGTTGAAATTCTAAGGAACCCTGCAAATTCGGCCGATATTCTCCTTGAGCGCTTTTTCCTGCTTGTTCTGTCTCCGCCCGCTACTTGCCGGTTGTCAGCTCTGTCTTTATAATTTTTATAGGGCCCAATATCCACACGGGATGGCGACAGCTGCCCGGGTGGAGAGACCGACTGCGCAGCAGAAAACGGGGGTGCGATGCCCTGGGATTACAGCGACAAAGTCCTCAAGCTGTTCATGGCCGCGGTCAGGGGCGAGGCCGGCACCCACATGGGTGAGCTGGAGAACCCCGACGGCTTCGGCGAGCACGGTTCGATCGTCTGCGGCGACACCCTGCGCTTCACCTTCCGGGTCAAACGCCACCCGACCGACCCCACCCGCGATGTGATCACCGAGGCCCGCTATCTGACCTTCGGCTGCACCTCGGCGATCGCCGCCTCGGAAGCGCTCTGCGCGATGCTCGAGGGGCAGGGAAAAACCCCGATCGAAGCGCTCAAGGTGACCAACCAGGACCTGATCGATTTCCTCGGCGGCCTGCCGGAGCAGAAGATCCACTGTTCGGTGATGGGCGCGGAGGCGCTGCAGCGGGCGGTGGCCGACTGGGCGCGCAAGCGCGGCGTCGACCTGGCCGCCTATCTGCCCGAGATGCCGTCGCCCAAGGAGGACGAAGGGCGGATCGTCTGCAAATGCTTCTCGGTGACCGAGCCCTACCTGCGGCGCAAGATCAAGGAGCTGGGGCTGCGCACGATCGGCGACATCACCAACGCTCTCAAGGCCGGCGGCGGCTGCACCTCCTGCCACCATGCGCCGGGCGGCCTGCAGGACCTGCTCGACGAGATCTGGGGTACGACCGCAGCCGAACCCGCCGCCCGGATCGTCGCGAAACACGCCGGTGAAGATCTCTCCCCTACAGGCTGAGCCGGCTGATCGAGGCGGTGATCGAACAGGTCCGGCCGCAGCTCCAGGCCGACGGCGGCGATATCGAGCTGGTCGACATCAAGGGGGAGAAGGTCTACTGCCGCCTGAGTGGCGCCTGCCGCGCCTGCGGGGCGGCGGACCGGACTCTCAAGCTTCTGGTCGAACAGCAGCTCAAGGAGCAGGTCGACGACCGCCTTCAGGTGATCGCTGTCTGACCCGTTCCGGAGGAGGCGCACGATGCAGACGATCTACGTCGACAACAACGCCACCACCGCCATCGCCCCGGAAGTGGTCGCGGCGATACAACCGTTCTTCACCGCCGACTACTTCAACCCGAGCTCGATGTACGACGCCGCCCGCCCGGCGGCCCACGCCATCGAGTCCGCCCGCGAGACGATCGCCCGCTGCCTCGGCGGCATCGACCCGGACCAGCTGCTCTTCACCGGCTCGGCCACCGAGAGCAACAACGCCGCCCTGTTCGGCTGCGTCCAGGCCAACCCGCAGCGCCGGCACCTGATCACCACCGCCGTGGAGCACCCCTCGGTGCTCGAGATCGGCAAGGAGCTGGCGCGGCGCGGCCTGGAGGTGACTTTTTTGCCGGTCGACCGCAACGGCGAGCTGAGCATCGACGCCTACGTCAAGGCGCTGCGCCGCGACACCCTGATGGTGAGCGTGATGATGGCCAACAACGAGACCGGGGTCTGCTACCCGGTGGCCGATCTGGCGCGGCTCGCCAAGCAGACCGACCCGCAGATCCTGGTGCACACCGACGCCACCCAGGCGGTCGGCAAGCTGCCGGTCAACCTGCAGAGCGACCTGCACGAGGTCGACCTGCTCGCCTTCTCCGGGCACAAGCTCCACGCCCCGAAGGGGGTCGGTGCCCTGTTCGTGCGGCGCGGCACCCGCTGGCGCCCCTTCATCCTCGGCGGCCACCAGGAGCGGGGCCGCCGGGCCGGCACCGAGAACGTCCCCTACATCGTCGGCCTGGCCAAGGCCTGCGAGCTGGCCATGGCGCGGATGGGCGAAGAGCAGACCCGGGTGCGCGGCATGCGCGACCGCCTGCAGGCGGCGCTGCTCGAACGCATCCCGGCCCTCGAGGTGAACGGCAAGGACGCCGCGCTGCGCCTGCCGAACACCCTCAACCTGGCGATCCACGGCATCGAGGGGGAGGCGATCCTCTACGAGCTGAGCAGTCAAGGCATCTGCGCCTCGAGCGGCTCGGCCTGCACCTCCGGCACCCTCGACCCGTCCCACGTGCTCAAGGCGATGGCGGTGCCCTTCTCGGCGATCCACGGCTCGCTGCGGATCAGCCTGAGCCGCTACAACACCGACGCCGAGATCGACCGGATCATCGAGGTTCTGCCGGAGATTGTCGTCCGCCTGCGCCGCCTCTCGCCCTACTGGGATGATGAGCGGAATTGTTTAAAGTTGTGAACGGTGATAGGTAAGACGTGAAATGAAAATCGGGGACCCGCTGCGGAACGGGAATAGCCGCGGAGGCAGGAAACGCTCTCCGGGTACGACCAAGCTAAGAGTGGGGTCCAATTGGCTTCCGCCTCAAAGGTCGTTCCTTCCGGCCGGGTCCCCTATCGAACGGGGTCGGCACTTGGGTAAGTCTGAAAAAGTCTTTCCCCACTTTTACCCGTCCAGAAAACCCATAAAAACAAAACATTGACTACGTGGCTCAATCTCGATCATGAATCCTGTTTCCAGGCTGTCCGGTAAATCATCTCGGATTGTGATCGCTAGACGCGAGACCTTGAGCTGCTTTGTTCTCAAATCCCCTTCATTATGAGAACAGGTTGGCGGTAAAATCAGATTATCGATCCTCGCGCGTATGCCAGAGGCGTAGCACGTAAATAATGGATTCCTGAATTTCGTAGCGCATCTCATAATGCCCGACGAGAATCCGGCGGACTTCGCGCGGCTCGAATTCTTCGAGCTTTTCGCCGATACGCAGGTTGGCCAACAAGCTGGCGGGGGCGGCTGTGAGCGCCTGAACCGTGCGAGCAGCCGCTCCCCGATCTACCGGCGCCAGAAACTCAAAAAGCCGCGCAAGGTCGGAAACTGCTCTGCTTGTCCACCTCAGATTCATGACCGCGGCACTGCCAACGGCTTGTCGGTGTTCAGGCTATCGGCCCAGGCCTGCACGGCCTGGTGGTCAATGACGCTGCCGGCATCCACGTCAGCCAAAGCCTCTCGGGTAAGACGGCTGCGTTCCTTTTCCTGATCGACCCAGGCCGACAGTGCCTGTCTCACGATCCACCCGCGGGAACGATCGAGGCGCTCGGCCATCTGATCGACCTTTTCGGCCAGCGGTATTGGGATGTGTGCCGTAAAAACTTTGGTTTTTGTCTGCGGCATGGGAAAACTCCTTTTTGTTTTTGAATATATTTGAATCATAATGATTAGCAATGATTTTGTCAAACTTGTCAATTTTACACCCGCAAAGTCCATGGGGACTTCCAAGATGACAAGTTTCCGGGCTGAGATTATATTCCCAACATGGCACGCAAACCACGCATTCATGTTCCCGGCGGACTCTACCACGTGATACCCCTTTTCGCCGCCGCAAGGCATGTCAACCGGGACGTGGGGAGTATCAGTTCAGCCGTTCGGCGTTTGTCGGACCGCATGAAGGAAGTGCCGGAGTTGGCCGACCGAGTGCGGTCACTAACTGCGCTTGAGAAAGAAACTTGATAACTTGGAAGCCCATTCTCCCTGACCCATTCTCCATCCTAGATCGAGATGGCAGGATTCTTGTCGTCTCTGCGATTAAGATAGCTTTTGCCATAGTTGAAACGAATAAAACCGTTATCGGCCTCCAGCTTGCCGGCGACTACAGGTTGCGTTTCTCCGGGAAGCCAAATCCAGACAAAGGCTTCTTTTTTCTGCCGCCTAGAAGTCATCATCCACGGCCTTTGTCCGATTTTTGATGCGTTTGGGGAGTAGAGCTATCTTGCTTTGCGTCAATTCGATGCTGGCTGAAAGCGACCGGCTGTCCTGTTCGAACAGGGGAACACCGACCAACGCGGCGACTTCGAAGACAAGTCCAATCGACGGAGACATTTCACCGGCCTCTATCTTCTGGAGTGTCGCTCTGGAGATGCCGGCCCTGGAGGCAAGGTTTTGCTCAGACCATCTGCGGTTTTTTCGCCCAAGCTTTATTTGCTGGCCGAGCAAAAAAACGGCTTCCTTTGCGTATTTTGAATATGCTCTTTGTTTCACCATTGCCCACCTAAATGAAACGACCGGAATAATAGACATTATGGGTATCAATGTCTATTATATTGGCCATGTGTTGGACTTTCAAGGGGCACTTGCTGATGGACCATAATAATATACACAAGGGCAGGTAATGACCAGTATGTTACAGGGGGTGGGAGAACCTACGGGGTCATATTCGAATGCGGCCGGGCAAGGTCGCGTAAATCCAGTGGGTGGGATGCCCGCCCCGGAAGGTTGGCCAGCCTTTGGTAAGGAACATAGCGCAGAAGGAAGGGCGGCGGAATGTGACAGCGATTGTACAAATCAGCCTTCGGTTCCCCTGAAATGGTCAGCAATGGGGGACCGGAATAAACAGACCGGAGTGGCGGTTCGAAGTGAAAGCAATGGAAAGAAAAATACCTGCCCATCCCGGTCTGAGTGAACGCGGTGTCGGAGTCATCCTGGATGATCGTTTGACCTCGCGCCCCGGAGAAGGGCGGGAGCCGTTTGGGCGTACTGGAGCCCATCTCGCCGGCCTAGACCCTCTGGGAATTTTGCGGCAAAGGGGGTGAAAAGATAGGAAGAAAAAGAGATGTTTTTCTATTGGAGGGCAGGGGAACCGGAGGCGGCGGCAAAATGCCAATTGGAGTAAGGAATCTCGGCCCCGGACCGGAAAAGGACCGGAAACCAAAACTGAAAAGCCCCACTTCCCGGGCGGAGAGTGGGGCTAATCTTTCGAAACTTAAGAGGAAATTATTGGTCGGGGCGAGAGGATTTGAACCTCCGACCCCCTGCTCCCGAACTCGACGCACTAGACGAAAACGAGCGACCATAACCACTCAATTTTCTTAGTTTTTATGATGTTTCTTGCATATTGACCGGCGAACATCAAGAGCCTTTCCGAGTATCAGCCTTATCAGAAGCCAGATGCCAACTGGGACAAGGAAACAGACCAACAACGGCCAAGTCCGGTTGAACCGGGTCTTTTGAGTTACTGGAAACAATCTGCCGAGCCGACCTTTTCGCCAAAACCAGCCTTCTCTTTTCAGCTTCCCAGATGGAACCAGCAGACGAGTGGGACCAAACAAAGTGGACCGGAAGCGGACCGGAGCTTCATTTCTCACCATCTACTACTGCCCCCCACGCAAAAATCGATGACCGGGATGTCCTGAATGTCCGGGCAGCAAAATCTGGTTTCGACGGTTTTGGCGAAAGGCAGTGGGGCAAAATCTAAGCATTTTTGGGTTACCAACCGTGGTGCCCACACCACTTCCACTCTTCATCAAGGACCGATGGTGGACTTTCAATAAAGGGGTCCAAGCGGTCAGCCTGCTGAGTCGCCCAGGCGAGCCAGTCCTCGATTTCACCGTCAGATTCGACACAGGTGACATTAGGCCTTTGACGCACTTCCTCTATGTATGCCCTGAGCTTCTGACTCAAGTGCCAGTTTCCCGCGTCAGTCTCCAATTGCTCCAATCGCTCTTTTTCCTTCCGGATAGCCTCCTGTTTCTCCCTCCTTAGCCTTTCATATTCCTTTCTCTCCCGCTCCCGTCTCTCCTGCTCAGCCCGGCGCGATTTCTCGTGGAAGGCTGAATCTACTAAGCCAATGACGATCGCGTTGAGGCAATTTTCGATTCGTTTCTTTTTCCCGTCATTCCATGCCCTTCTGCAACCGTAAGAGTCTTTATCAATCTTGATAGAAAGTTTGCCGGAAGGAATATGGTCATATTTGCTGAAACGCATCCAAAAATGCTGTTTCTGCTCCTCTATTTCCCTTGTGGTCAGCTCGTGAGGAATCCGAGTCGATGTTTCTTCGAGATTGATCCAAAATATTTCCCCCAAGACGCTGACGCACGTTCTACCTTCCTTGACGGTGACCGCGTATTTACGCTTTTCCAATCCGACGACCAAAGCATTCATGATCCGGATGGCCCGATTAATCAGCGGAGGGCTCACACGGACATCCAGGCTGTTGTCGCGCCCCTTGACCCAAGATCGATCCGTCGTTGTTTTCTTCGCTGCCGCTTTGAGTAGTTGCTTCTGGGTTCGCGCTACCAGCCGATGCAGTTCTTCGTCCTCTTCACCGACCTGAAGGAAATTTTCGGGCAACTTCTCTTGGTCAATCAAATTCTCCCGTTCAGTTTTCTGGGAGATATTCAATTCATGCTCAGGCGCTATCCACTTACTAATGTGATGCTCTGTTGGACCTTTTGTTCGAGGGAGGGCAGGAGGCCCTTTTCGACTTTTTCTGAGCCAGTAACCCTGTGGAGGCCGAGGAATGTTCAGTTTCTTGCAGATTTTCCCCAGGGCCACATCCGAGATACCGAATTCCTGCGCAAGCTTTGTTGTCGGCTGCGCCCAGACCTTCTCAAACAACTCTTCCCGACTTATCCGGATGCTTATCCATCCCATGAAGCACCTCCCCAAAATCCGCGTTCAGGCAATTAAAATTAGGTTTTTTTATTTATTTTGGGTCCAAGGCCTGCTATTATCAGCCTACTTTTTAGACTGAGCACAAAAAACAGACTAGTCGTTCCGGGAGTTTTGAATGGAAATAACTTCCTTCTCTGAGGAAGACCTCAAGTGGGCAACGCGCAAACGCCTTGAGCTCATCGAAATGGAGCTGTACTGGTCGGGGCGCGTGAACCGCCAAGTCTTGATGGAGAAAACGGGGATCTCCAAGGCCCAGGCCAGCGCCGACTTAGCCCTATATAAAAAGCTGGCAGAAGAAAATCTGACCTACAATCTGACCGAAAAAACCTACCAGGTCTCCCCCGCTTTCTCGCCAGTTTTCATCAATACCTCGCCTCAGGCTTTTTTGTCCAAGCTTGCCTATGAGGAGGGCTGGGCCGAACACCTTCCACTTCCTAGCCGAGACATCCAGCCACAGGTCCTGCGTGAGATCTTTCGTGCAGTTCAGGACGCAACCTGCGTCGATATCACCTACCAGTCGATGTCCTCTCCAGCCCCCAAGGCTCGCATCATTGCCCCGCACTCTTTTCTCTCTGATGGCTGGCGCTGGCATGTGCGGGCCTATGATTTTCTCACCGACTCCTTTCGGGATTTCCTTTTGGCGAGGATTCTGCGCGCGGCGGCGGCTGTAATCCCTGGCGATCAAGACAATCATGTTTGGGGGGAGGAGAAGGATGCCCAGTGGTCAACCATGGCGACACTGAGGATCGTTCCTCATCCCGGGCTCAGCCCGCAGCAAAAAGCAGCAGTCGAAACGGACTTCAGCATGGTGAATGGAGAAGCCCGATTCCAAGTGCGCCAAGCTTGCCTATTTTACGCCGTGAGGCGAATGAGATTTTTGGACGAATCGGAAAAACCGGCAGAGCAGCAAATCGTCCTTGCTAATAAGGAGGAGATTCTGCCACTGCTGGGTGAACCGATGAACCAAGGAGGGGGCCTTGAGTGAACCGGAGATTGTCAGGGAAGACACCAGCCAGGAGGAAGTTCTGTCGGGGTATTTTCGACCGGATGTCATACCGGAAGATCTCCCGATGCTCTTTCCCCTCTTGCAGGCGAAAGAATCTGTAGAAGCGTTTTCCGCCCTCTTCAGTGGCTCCTCGGCCAGCGTCCTGGTGCGCTTGATGATTCTGAGGGAAATCGGCAGTCGTGGCGATGATCCTCATTGGTCACCGCGGGAAATCGAGTCGATGTTTTCCTATGTCGATGACACAAAGCTCAAAAGCGCCCTGCTTCGCCTTCGCAACAGCGGCATCCTCATCTGGCTTCCGGATATTTCCCGCTATCAATTGAGCCCCTTGGGCCGAATGGCCCTCTCTGCCCTTTCGACCATGATGAAGTTCGGCCATGAAGAGGGGAGCGAACTGGGTTACATCACCTCGCAGATTGCTGCCAGTCAGGCCATGGGCGAGGTCAACCCGGAGACCTTGGAGCACCTGCTGTCCCGGCTCTCCGAACTCGATGACGAGTTCAACAGGGCAATCATTTCGGGCTCGGAATCCCGGATCAAGGCCGCCGAGAAGAAATTGGGTTCGGTCTGGAACTGGGTGGAAAAGGGCACCGAGATCATGAAGATCGTGACCGAAAACATCGATCTTGACCGCGGCGCCCACCGCCTTGCCCAGCAGATCGGCCGCCGGCAAAGCAAAATGCTCAGCATGGCCTCCCGGTTTCAGAGCGAGCTGAACCTGATCGAAAAAAACAAAGTCCATATCGAACGCGGCCTCTCAAGCAGCGACATTCTGAACTGGCTGCAGGGCCAACCCCTGGAAGATCTCGCTGCGGTTCTTGATGGGGCGATGGTACACACTCCCTCCCCCGGGTTCGTGCTGAGCGATATCGCCGTGGACATCGCCGAGGACCAGTTGCTCCACCGCGACATCACAGAACTGGACGAATCGATTCCGCCGCTTCCGGCCCAAGAAGACGCCAAAGCGATCGAACTTGAGGAGATCGATTTCCGCGCGTTGAATACCCTTCAATCCGATCTTGCAACCATCGAGGGATCCAGGCCCTTACAGGACCTCGTCCCATTGAAAGATTTTGGAACAACCTCCTATCGGCTCTCCCTCATTGCACTGGTTGGCCGAGCAGGAGATGTCGCCGAGGGAAATCCGGTGAAAGGGTTGGTGGATCTTCCGATCGATATGGAGATTGCCGAGTCGGGCGAAATCGTCAAAATCAGCCGATACGGCGTTGATGAAATGACAGCTGGCCACTTGCACCGAAAAGGAGGGGAAAAATGATTGAATCGGCGGCACAGACCTTGGCCGCACGGCTGATAGCCATGCAGTGGTTGCCTCGAAAGGATGAGCAGGTTGCTCGCCTCATCACGGACGAAATTTTCCGAGAGGATGTCCTGGCACGGCTCAAGGCCTGCGGATTGTGTCTGCTGGAAAACCCATTTGCCGAGAATGTGGCCATCGGTCTTGACGAGTCGTCGACCCAGGCGGTCATGGGACGAGACACAAGCTATCTGTCCAATACCTTTAGCTTGAAACAGGACGCGATTGCCCTGCTGGTGATCCTCTGGGCGCTGCTAATTATCCCCAAGCGTCAGAAGCAGCTCGACGCCAGTGCGGAAAACGACGACACGGAGCAGCTGGAATTTTACCCGTCGCCCAAGTTGGTTTCCCAGGAAGAAATCGACCGGCCGGCGGTCAAACTGAGCGCTCTGATTTCCGACTTTGGCGGAAAGCTCGGTAAGAAACAGCGCATCAACATCAACCTCGGGCAACTCAAACGACTCGGATTTGTCTCCCAGCATAAGGAGTTGATCACTGAGGGTCCGCTTCTGGACCTGGCCTTCGATTACAAGCACATGGCTTCGCGGATCATTGAGGGTGCCCTGGGCGATATTCTGAAAGATCCGGCCCAAGATCCAGAGGTAGAGTCCGACGAGGATGAAATGGAGGGGGAAGATGTTTGACTTCAAATATTTCGAAGCGGTTCATTGGGACTTTTGGGAACGGATTGCTCTCCCCTTTGATGGGCAACTGCTCACCATCGTCGGGCCAAATGGCTCAGGCAAAACCACCCTGCTCGATGGCCTGAGAACTTTGCTTGGGATCGATTGCTCATCGGAGCGGGATTATCGGCGTTACGTGCGACGGAGCAACAAACCTTTCGCGTGGCTGCGGGCCGTCGTGAGTAACACCAAAACCGCTCGGGGGCTGCATTCCTTCCATCCTTGCTACACCCCCGAGGTCACCCTGGCTTGCCGTGTGAAACGCAAAGGCGGGGACTGGACCCGAGAATATACTGTCCTGCCTGGGGATGTCCCGATCGAAGAGATCGAAGCCAAAGCGGGCAAGGACTGGTATGGGCAGAAGGACTATCGAAGTCTTCTGGAACGGGCCGGACTCGGGCGGGCGATTCGCAAGGTGCTTACCCTGGAGCAAGGCGCGACGGACAAGCTTTGCACGATGAAACCGCGGGAGCTGTTGACCCTGGTCTTTGAGGCGCACGGTGATCAGGAGATTCTCGACAAATATCAGGAAGCCAAAAATGAGCAGATGACGATCCACCAGGAAATTGAAGGACTCAAACACGACCTGAACGGCCTGGAACTGGATGTCAAACTGCACCAAAACAAGGTTGAGTCTTACAACGAATGGAAGCGTCGCAAAGAGCAGTTAGAGCGGCTGCTCCTTGAAGATATCCCGAGGCTCACACTCCTTGAGCAAACCGAGCAGGCACGAAACGGACGCATCCAGTTAAAAAATCACCGCAAGAAGTTGGCCGAAATTCTGGGGGATTTGACAGAACGGCAGTCGCATCAGCAAAACATTGGCCTTCAGCTGAAAGAGGCGACGGATCAATGGACCTATTGGAATGCCGAAGAGAAAAAACGGCGGGATGAAAAAAACGAGGCTTTGAACGCGGTCAATGCACTGAATAAGATTCTTGCTGAAAAAAACCGTCTTGAAGCCATGCGAAAACAGCAGGCAGATGGCTTTGATCCGGAGAAAGTGACTGCAGACAAGCAACGTTACGACTCGGAGAATGCAGAGACCCTCAACCAAATCAAAAAGCTAGAGAAGGAGCTTAAAGATACTCGTGCCCGCCTGGCTGCACTCCGTGCACCGGACACCAAAGAACTACAACCGTCGGCGCAGCGCATGCGGGAAGCTCTTTCTGAAAAAAATATCTCGCACCTGTTTCTCTGCGAGGTGGTGGACGTTGTTCTGCCCGAATGGCAACCCGTTATCGAGGGATTGATTGGCGGGGACGCCAATACGGTGCTCCTCGACCGATCGCAGGATAAGGCCGTCGCGTGGGCAGTCGGTGAAGAGCAAAAGTACCGGGGCCTGGTCACCACGGACCGGATGGAGCGGCCCGCCCCACGGCCGGGATCATTGCTGGAAGCCGTGGAGTTTCATACCCCGGTCCCTTCCTGGATCATCTCTCGCTTGGATCAGACTCTGCGGGTCGAAGATGCCCAGATAGGGGCGACCCTTCCAACTGGGCAGAACTGGGCC
Organism: uncultured delta proteobacterium; assembly: GCA_963791005.1. Classification (GTDB taxonomy): domain Bacteria; phylum Desulfobacterota; class Desulfuromonadia; order Desulfuromonadales; family CAWBQR01; genus CAWBQR01. The sequence goes on from CAWBQR010000007.1 coordinate 173,535, forward strand.
TCCCGCAAAGGCTATTACAAGGATAACCGTGGTGGCCGCTACATCGCCGTTGATTCGAGAAGGGATTTCCAATTCGGCAAGGCCGCCGTTCTGGCCGAAATCAAGGACCTTGAGGACCGTGTTAATCAAATCCGGGAAGAACTTTCCGATCTTGAGGCCCTCAAAACTGGGCTGGATGGAAAGATTGCCGACTGCACCCTGCTTTTGGAGGGCTGGGATGCCGATGCCAACCTGAAGGCTCGGATGGCCGAATTTGTTCAGGCAACAAATGACTTGCCGGGGAAGGAAACGGCATTTGCGGAAGCTCAAGAGAGACTAGAAGAAGCCGTCGAGGCGGAGAAACAAGCCAAAATAGCAAACGACGCCTTTACTGATGCCTCGGGCAAGGTCAAAAATCAAATTCAGACATTGGGAAAACAGGCCAAGGAAACGAAGGAGCAAATTGCCGGACGGCGCAAAGAGATTGTCACTTTAATCCAGCAGTACCGGCAAACGCGAAAAAAATTCGCGTCAGAAAAGCGCACGCCGGCCATTCTACATTCCATCAAGTCCGAGTACGAAACCTTGGCCGATGCCAAGGCCCAAAGTAAAACTCTCCAAGAAGAACTTAATAACCGAGAGTGGGAAAAGGACCCGCAGGTCCTCATCATCGCCCAGAAGCTCCAAAAGGATTACGAGGACAAAAAGACGGTCATCGACCAGCGGCGGGCACACCACGTGCGGGCCTTGACCCTGACTGAGCAGGCGAGGGAGCAATACATCAACGTCCTGTACGCGACCCTGCGCAACTACATCAAAAGTATTCGGAGCCTGGGAGAGATGGCCGGGGTCGAAATCATCGCCACGCTGCCCAAGTTGGAGAACGACGACCTGAGCCTGGCCCAAGCGGGGCTTGATGTCGAGTTCCGCTTCGATCAGAAAGAGACCGACGAAACCTCCGGCGGGCAGAAGGTCATCAAGAGCTTGGTCCTTCTGGTGGGACTGATGATGGACAAGGACGAGCAGTCAGGCGGATTTGTGTTCATCGATGAGCCGTTCGCCCATCTGGATGTCCTCAACATCAACCTGGTCAGCAATTTCCTCCGAAGCAGTGGTGGCCAGTACGTTCTGACCACCCCCAATACCCACAACATCAACGTCTTCGAGGCCTCCGACCTGACCTTTGTGACAAGAAGTTGGAAAGCGCCTGCCAAATGGGCGCCCCCGGTCGCATGGGCGCGCCGGCAGGAGCCTGGTGATGAGGCCGTCGCATGAGCGAACTCTGGTCATCGCCCGATGCGCAGGGGATTATCACCCTGCCCCTCGATGTTGGTGCCAAAAGAACGATGCGGGGAAAGCGACGCCGGCGGTCGATTTTGAAGAAACCCGCCAGCCTTGGAGTACTTGCGGAGGATCAGAAGGAATTGATCCGTAACTGGGTCAAAGGGGCATCTTCCCGTAGAAAATGGAATAGCCTTCTGACTGTCAGTGGTTTCACCAATCTTCTTTTGGCGGAAGAGCTTCTCAAAGCACTTCTTGAGGCCGGCTGGATTGAGGTTGAGGAGCACAGGACTCCTCGCGGCTGGGAAACGACTTGGGTGGAATTCCGGGTCTATGAGGAACTTCGTGAGCACTTGGGGCTCCCGAACCGGGACAAGGAAAGGGATAAGGCTGAGAATCTACAGAGCGATTTTTCTACCGATGCCCTGCGGATTGCGGCCGCGCAGTTGGACACGCTTCCCGCTGCCACCAAGATCAAGCGCCATGCATTATTGTGTGGCCTGGATACCTGGGTACAGGATGGGCTTCAGGGGACACGGCGGGATTTTTCACTCTTTGTTCGCGGCCGGACCAAGGAGATTACCACCGCCGAGTGGGATTGGCTGGAATCCCAGGTAGACCTTGCGTCGTTCGGCATTGCCGCCCACACGCCCATGGTTCGTATCAAAATACCGGGCGCTCTGGTCTTCACGGAAGGGCAGGTGGATTTTGGGCTGCTGCCTGGGGCGGTGGCACTCACCAAAGAGCAGGTCACCCGGGCAACTGCATTTGCTGGAGAGATTTCCTGCTGGAAGGTGGTCGAGAACCTGACCAGTTTTGAGCGGGTAGTGGCGTCATCTACGGAAACCGAGGGAGTCATCTGGGTGCCTGGCTTCGCCCCTTCCTGGTGGGTTCTGACGGTTGTCCATCTGGTCACTGTGACAAAAGCTCCAGGAAAAATCGCCTGCGATCCCGATCCGGCGGGCCTGCTGATTGCGTCGCAGGTCGGTGAAATCTGGGAAAGGCAAAATGAATCATGGGAGCCTTGGTACATGAACCCTGAAGATTTCGAAGGGAAGGGCACGTTGAATTCGATGACCGAGCACGACTGGGAGTTGCTCAGGACATTTGGGCAGCGCAAGCACAAGCATCCTGGACTTATAGTATTGGCCCAATGGTTGGAGAGAATGGAAATGAAGATGGAACAAGAATCCTTTGTCGCATGATTAATTTGAGGGCCTATGAATTCAGCGAAACGGATAAAAAAGTTAATTGACGAATTGGCCCAAGAGGTTCTGTCGTACCTGAAAGCTCAGGAGCCCTACCACCAAGATAGCTGGGTGCCGGCAACTCATATCAAGAACTCTCTCCAGCTCAACTACCTTGCGGTTCCAAAGGACAATATTCAGCACGGCGCCAAAGGTTGGCTGTTTGCAATACTGGCCAGACTTCTGGAAGACAGGAACCAGGTTGAATACAAGAAGTTTAATGGCCGAGCCTATTATCGATCGAAATAATCCTTAAGGCTTATGCTGCCAGAATTTTCTCCTACCTCAATCGCTGGATAAAGGATTTGAGCCATGACGATCCCAAATTATCAAACCTGCATGACCCTCCTATTGCAGTTGGTCTCTGATGGCGAACCGATTTTGCTGAAGGACGCTATTGAATCTTTAGCAAAGGAATACGATCTGTCCGAGGAGGAGAAAGCCCAACTGTTACCAAGTGGAAGTCAGACGCTTTTTGAAAACCGTGTCTCTTGGGCACGGAGCTACCTGAAAAAGGCTGGATTATTGGAGTATCCCAAGCGCGGCATGCTCCAGATCACCGAGGAGGGGAAACGGGTCCTTGCTTCAGGGGAAGCGGTCGATACCAATTACCTCAAGCGCTACCCTTCCTTTGTTAAATTTCAAGAAAAAGCCTCTGCTGGAACGGTCGTCCCATCAGGACCCGCCCCAGATACCCTTGAAGAGTATTTGCAGGAATTCGCCGATATTGCAGATAAATGGTTCGAAAAGCGCCCCTTTGTCACCGAGTATTGGCAATTTATGCACGAATTTTTCATGCCTGAGAACCTTAAAAAAGCCGAATGGCCTGAAATTCAAAAGCTTGGCAACCATATCCATTCCTTGCATTCTAATGCGTTGGCGCGGGCCAATGCATTTGGGAGCCCTAATTATCCTATCGACCAATACCGCGAAACCTTTGACAAGCTCGCAAATGGAGAAGGCAGCGTTGAGGAGCGTATGCGCTGGTTTCTTGAGGATGATACGGCAACCAGTAAATACATTGGAGCCAGCTCTCTCAGCGAAATTATGGGGCATCTGGCCGCAGATACCCATGTTTTCTATAACGCACGTGATGAAGCGGCGGCACGCTTTCTTGGTGTAGACCCAGAGTTTTCAAAAGGCGATGACATCGCGAGGAAATTTACCAAGTTCAATACTGCCATTCAGCCCATAATTGAGGCTTACAAGGAGATCGTTGGTTCTCGCACTGAGGCGCCAATCGGTATAGAGGTTGACCAGTTTTTCAGTTGGCTTTTCGAAACCAAAATTTCTGTGGTTGAGAAAAAAGACCCCTTAGCAAGTGGTGCAAAATCCTCGGTTCGTGTTTGGGAAATTGCGCCAGGCAGAAATGCCACATACTGGGAGTCCTTCAAGCAAGATGGGGTCGTGGCCATAGGTTGGAATCAAATTTTAGATCTGGAGGCCTATAGCTCAAGAGAGGCCATTAGCGAAGCTATCAAAAAGAAGCTGGAGCCCGATACGGAACCCCGAAACGATAGCTTGGCTCTCTGGCAATTTTGTCGAGAGATGAAGCCCGGAGACATTGTCCTTGCGAAAAAGGGCCGTCGAGCTTTGGTGGGAATTGGAACCGTGATCGGTGACTACGAATACCGGCCGGAGCGGCCGGATTACCATCATGTCCGCAAAGTCCGTTGGGATAAGGACGGCTTTTGGAAGCTCAACGTAAACCTTACGACCAAGACCCTCACGGATTTGACCCCATACCCTGAGCATGTCGCGAAACTTATGGCGGTCGTGGGCGAGATCGCCCCTTCCTCAGAAAAAGTGGGCAAGGGACATTGGTGGCTTAACTGCAATCCTACCTATTGGGATGTTACCCAATGTGATGTTGGAGAAAGGGTTGTTTACACCTCCTACAACGATGAAGGCAACAAGCGCCAGAAGTACAAATATTTCCAGGATGCTCAAGTCGGTGATGAGGTGTTGGCGTATGTCACATCCCCCGTTAGAAAACTCACCAGTCGCTTGGTGGTTACGAAGGGACTTGAAGAAACCCCCGATGGTGAAGGTATCGAATTTGAGTTGGTAGAGCATTTCTCCTACACGCCATCTTGGGATGAGCTTAAACAGGAAGACCGACTATCAGAATGTGAGCCGTTGACGAACAACCAAGGAAGCATATTTGCTCTGACTGAAGAAGAATATGCCGTTGTTCTTGAGTTGACTGAGGGTGTAGTCCCCCCCGAAGTTGAATCTTACACCATTGAAGACGCCATGGCGGAATTATTCATGCCTGAGGCAACCTTCAAGCGGATTCTGGAGCGGTTGCGCGCCAAGAAAAATGTCATCCTGCAAGGTCCTCCAGGAGTTGGGAAAACATTTGTGGCACAGAGAATTGCCTTTGCTCTGATGGAAGAGAAGGCCCATAAAAGAGTTAGGATGGTTCAGTTTCATCAATCCTACAGTTACGAGGATTTCGTCCGCGGATTCCGTCCCTCCGAAAACGGTGGTTTTGTCCTCAGGGACGGAGTGTTCTTTGAGTTCTGCGAGCAAGCGCGAAAAGATGACCGGCCGCATATCTTCGTGATTGATGAAATCAACCGGGGAAATTTGTCTAAAATTTTAGGCGAATTGATGATGTTGATCGAACACGATAAGCGCAAGCCTCAGTATGGTGTGCCGCTAGTCTACCGAAAGGAGGAAGAGCAGGATTTCTACGTGCCGGAGAACGTCTATATCCTCGGGCTGATGAACACAGCGGATCGATCTCTCGCCATGGTTGACTATGCTTTACGTAGACGGTTTTCCTTTATCGATTTGGTGCCGGCATTTTACGAGGAGGCCTTTATGGTAAAGCTCGATGAGATGTGCGGAGATGGTTTGGGAAAGAGGATTGTGGAAGTATTTCGAGAACTGAACGCGAAGATTGCTGCTGATAACGATAACCTAGGGCCAGGCTTTTGCGTCGGTCATAGTTATTTCTGCTTGGGCAAGAATGATTTACTCGACGGTCCAGGCTACAAGCGGATCATCGATTCCGAAATTGCTCCACTGCTTCGCGAGTACTGGTTTGATCAACCAAAGGTGGCCGAGGATTGGATTTCCAAACTGGAGGCCATCGCAGGATGATTCCTGTTCACAACATCTATTACCTGCTTTGCTACGCGTGGGACCACTTCGAAGAAGGTGCCATGTCCGATGTCGCTGCCAGCGACTTCTACAATGTCGCTGACCTGTTGGCATCGGTGCTTTGCCGGGGCATCAGCCGAATGCTGAAGAAGGGGCTTGATCGTGGGTATCTTGAGCAGGAGGAGGTGCTCCCGACCATTCGAGGGCGTATTGATGTGAGCTTTACCGTCAGGCATGGCCTGCATCATCGCGGTCGTGCACTTTGTCGTTTTGACGAACTCGAATACGACATCCTGCACAATCAAATTCTCAAAAGCACCCTTCGGCGTCTACTTAAGCTGCCAAGTCTAAATCCGGAAATATCCAACCAAGTCCGCGGGGTCTACCGGCGTCTGGCTAACATCCAGGAGATCCCCCTAACGCCCAGCCTTTTCAAACGTACGACAATTCACCGGAACAATCGCTATTACCGCTTTTTGTTGCATGTCTGTGAGTTGATCGCAACTTACTCACTGCCGGATGAAAAAACCGGCGGCTATCGGTTTATGGATTTTCTGCGGGACGAGGCGAGGATGGCCCGACTTTTTGAGAATTTCGTCAGGAATTTCTATGCGAAAGAGCAGCGAGAATACTGCGTCAATGCAGAGCGGTTAGGCTGGCCCGTTGAGGTCGCAGCCGAAGGACGGGAAGCAGATCTGAATTATCTGCCGGCGATGTATACCGATGTAAGTTTGCGCTCGGCAACACGGACTTTGATCATCGACACAAAATATTACTATGAGGCCCTGACCAGCAAATACGGAGGGGCACCCAAGGTCAGTTCTGGCAATCTGTATCAGATCAATACGTACCTTAGCAGCCTAGAGCTCAATGACTTTCCAGATTCTGCTGCCGAGGGTTTGTTGCTCTATCCCACCAACGGATACGACTTGGACCTTGCCTGGAAAATAAGAGGCCACAAAGTCAGCGTCAAGACGTTGGACTTATCCCAGGATTGGAGGAAAATCCATGGGCAACTTTTGGATATCGCTGGAATAGTTTGTGATGTGGGTCAATGTGCTTGATATGGGAGCATGCCCAAAAAGGTTCCCATGCTCCTCCGGTTTGAGCGCTAGGATAGTGGGGTTGACCGGAAGTGTCCCGGAGGAGTCGGCCAACCGTTGTTCAAGAGCGGTGGGACCCTTTATCGGTAAATGCTCCCTGCTTTCCCTTCGGTCTCTCGTCACCTGGGTCTGTGAGTGTTCTAGCTTCGTTGGAACTGGAGTGAGGGCAAGGACAGTGAGAGTCCTTGTCTCAAGAGGGATTTCGCTAGAGAACCGGAGATGAACCGGAAACCGTAACTGAAAAGCCCCGCCTCTGGGACGAAGCGGGGCCATCTTTGGCGGAACGAAGTGAAGGTAAATGGTCGGGGCGAGAGGATTTGAACCTCCGACCCCCTGCTCCCGAAGCAGGTGCGCTACCAGGCTGCGCTACGCCCCGACATCTCTTCCTTTGAACAACAGACGGAACTTTTAGCACGGCCGGGCCAAATTGCAAGAAGGTTTTGGCGTGGAAATGGGCAAAAGTGGATGAGATCTTGCCTGCCGCAACCTTCTTCCTCGATTCCGCAGATTAGAGCTCCTGCCCCGTCGGCCGGATGAGCACTTCGTTGACGTCGACGTGGGGCGGCTGGGAGACGGCGAAGAGGACCGCCCGGGCGACATCGTAGGCGGTGACCATTGTCTCTTCCGGCCTCTTGTCCCAGAACGGCGTGTCGACGCGCCCCGGCTCGACGAGAGTCACCCGCACACCGGTTTCCACCAACGCCTTGCGCAGCGAGTCGGCCATGCCGGTCACGGCCCATTTGGTAGCCGAGTAGAAGTTGTTCGGCGAGGAGACCCGGCCGACCACCGAACCGGTGAGGAGCAGGTGCCCCTTGTTGCGGATCAGCTCGGGCAGGGTGAGGCGCGCTGTGGCGGCGGCGCCGAAGACGTTGGTCATGACCATCTGCTGCCACTCGTCGGGGGTGTCCTCGCCGCCGACGTAGCGGCCGCCCCAGGCCCCGCCGGCGTTGGCGAAGGCGACGTCGATGCGGCCGAAGGCCTTCAGGGTCTCCTCCACCATGGCTTTGACCGCATCCCAGTCGCCCACGTCGCAGGCGAGCGCCAGGGCCCGCTGCGGGCCGCCCAGCTCGGTGGCGATGGCGTCCAGTTTCTCCTTCGAGCGGGCGGCGAGCACCACCCGGTAGCCCCCCTTGGCCGCCTGCCGAGCGGTGGCGAGGCCGATGCCGGTGGAGGCACCGGTGATCAGAAAGACTTTTTGCTCGTTGTTACTTTTCATAATCGCTTCTCCTCTCAATTATCGATCAAAATCCGGACGGGCGTAGAGAGAATGGGCCGAGGCTTGAGGGCCTCCTCCAGGTGGACGATGCCCTGGGCCTCGAGGAGGGGAATCAGCTTAGGCAGGACCTCGGCGGTGGGGATGGCGTCGCCGAGGGCGGTGTGCGGACCGACGACGGGGATGTTCATGCGTTCGGCAATCTTTTCCAGGGCATGGGTTCCCGGGCAGGATGGACGATGGAGGACAGACAGCAGGGGATTGAGCACCGGATGGTCGAAGCGGATGCCGTTCTGAAGCTGTTTCAGCTTCAGGAATTCCATGTCAAAGGCCGCATTGTGGGCCACGGAGAGCCGCTACCTGCGCAAAGGCGTGAAAGTGCAGCAAGTCCTTGTCGATGGTCGGTTGGGCCTGAAGGAGATCGGGCTTGAGGATGCCGTGGATCGCCACCGAGCCTTTCGGTACAGGACACTGGGGGTTGACGAGTTGATCAATCGTTTCGTCGTAGAGCAGGCGGCCCTTGACGATGCGAATGGCGCCGATCTGGATGATTTCATCCCCTTCGGCCGGGTTCAGCCCGGTGGTCTCGGTATCGAAGACCACGTAGGTGAGCTCGCATAGCGGACGGAGGCCCTGCTCCGTCTGAACGCTCTGGTTGAAGAGGTCGAACTCGTAAAAGACGGGCCGGGCCTTTGCCCCGTCGGGGTACAGGGGCGTCTCTCGGCCGGCGCCGCCGGAACCGAGGATTGGGCGGGATCCCCGACAGCCCTCAGCATCCCGGCCGTCGAAACGAAGCGTGTCCCCATGGT
>CAWBQR010000008.1:0-26574 GCA_963791005.1 uncultured delta proteobacterium
ACGACGGCGCGCTCCTCGTTCTTCATTCCGGCATGGTAGGCCCGGGCAACTACCCCTTCGCCGCTGAGAAAGGCGGCGACCTCTTCAGCGGTTTTCTGAAGGGTGACGTAGACGATGGTCGATCCGGAGGAACGCTCACGGAGTCGCTGCAGCAGCAGTTGGCGGCGCTTCGGAGCGGGGCAGGGGGAGACGGCGAGATGCAGATTGGGGCGGTGAAAGCTGGTGCGGGTCTGGTCCTCTTCGGCGATGTTGAAGGCGCGGCGGATGTCGTCGGAGACCTCCGGGGTCGCGGTGGCGGTCAGGGCCAGGACCCGGCCGACCTTCAGTTCTTCGGCCATCCGGGCGATCTTCAGATACTCGGGGCGGAAGTTGTGGCCCCATTCGGAGATGCAATGGGCCTCGTCGATGGCCAGCAGCGAAATCTCCCGTCCCCGCAGACGATTCAGAAAGCGTTCGTTGGCCAGTCGCTCGGGGGCGATGTAGAGCAGCTTCAGGCTGCCGTCGGTCAGTTGGCGATAGATCGTCTGCGCCTCGGCGGGACCGATACTGGAATCGAGGCGGGCGGCCATGATGCCGCGCTTTTTCAGCGCGTCCACCTGGTCTTTCATCAATGCGATCAGGGGCGAGATGACCACGGTCAGACCGTTCAGAAGCAGGGCGGGCAACTGGTAGCAGAGGCTTTTGCCGCCCCCCGTGGGAAAGATCGCCAGGGCCGAACGTTCGGCCAGCAGGGATTCAATGACCGCCTCCTGACCTGGACGAAAGGTTAAAAAACCGAAATTTTCCCTCAGGCAGTGGTGGATTAAATTTTCGGACATGCTCCCCTCCTTGGATACCTTGTCTTTTGGATTGGCAACGATTTCGAGAATGAAAACCCGGGGCGTATTCAATAATTTTTGCCTGCCATTTTATTTTCCGCACTCCGGATTATCGGCGACCATGTTGACGGCCGCCTGCCTTTCCGTCTCGCTCATGCACCCCTTGGCGGCGTGCAGGAATGCACGAGTTTACGTCAAGGTCAGCCGTGCGGCATGGCCCTCTAAATAGTGCCCCACTGAGACACCTCTTCGCAACTCATTTCATCCAAGGCAAGGAGTTCATGCAGTCCGGGCCGGTCTCGACGGCATGAACCGCCTCTGGTAGAACGGTTGCCGGAACCCTCGGATAACCATTTTGCTCTTTTCGCTCATCTTATTGCGGCGGCGATTAAACATTGAAATATCAGGGGCGGCGCTAGCTCCCTTTGTTTCCGGAATGACGTGCATGATATGAAAAACCCCCGCCCGGCCTTGCCCGGGCGGGGGTTTTTTGTTGAAATTAGAGGTAAAATAGGGGAGATTGTTCGAAAAAACCGAAAGGAGAAGGGGATAGCTGTGCCCAACATTTTACCTGAAGGAGAAGACCTCAGGCGCGCCGTCAAATGGATATCGGGCAGCCTGCAGGATAACCCCGACATTCCGGTGCCGCGACTGGTGCAGGAAGCGACCTTCAAGTTCGACCTTTCACCGAAGGATGCCGATTTTCTCATCGGGTTTTTCAAGGAAAGGAAGGAAGAATCCTGAATCCAGCTTGACGTGAGAGAGTAGGGGGGGATGTCAGTGGCGTGCCGGGAGAGAAAACGCATTAAGAGATAAAAGGGGAAAGGCAGCTTCGGCGAAGCGGCCTTTCCCCTTTTTGCTGTCCATTTTGCCACCCATGACGGGTTGTGTCGGTTATACTTCCGAACGGGGCTGTTATCGGAATGGGATTACGAAACAGGAGCAAAACCATGCATATTCTCGGCATCGACATCGGCGGAAGCGGCGTCAAGGCTGGAGTGGTGGACCTCGACAAGGGCACTCTGGTCGGCGAACGCCTTCGGGTTCCGACGCCGGTGCCGGCCACTCCGGAAGCCGTGCAGGCCACCGTCGCGAGCTTGGTGCAGGAATTTTCCTGGAAAGACGCCGTCGGCTGCGGATTTCCCGGGGTCGTCCGGGGGGGCCGGACCCTGACCGCCGCCAACGTCGACCCGACTTGGATAGGCACCGATGCGGCAAGCCTTTTTGCCGAGGCAACGGGGTGCCCCTTTCACGTACTGAACGACGCCGACGCCGCCGGCATCGCCGAAATGCGCTTCGGCGCCGGTCGGGGGAGGGACGGGGTGGTGCTGATGGTGACGGTGGGCACAGGCCTCGGTTCGGCCCTTTTCAGCGACGGCGTTCTGGTGCCGAACACCGAATTCGGCCACGTCCTGGTTCGCGGAAAAGTCGCTGAACACTACGCCTCCGACGCCGTGCGGGAGCGTAAACACCTGGGCTGGACTAAATGGGGCAAGCGGTTCAACCGCTACCTGAAGCGCATGGAAGAGCTGGTCTGGCCCGATCTCTTTATCATCGGCGGCGGCGCCAGCAAAAAGTTCGAACGGTTCATCCCCCAGATCGATGTACGGGCCGAGGTCCTGCCGGCGCAACTGCGAAACGAGGCCGGGATCATCGGCGCCGCCCTCGCTGCCTACCATGCCGGGCTTGTCCAGGCGAAATAAGTGGATGGGCTAGAAAGGAAACGTATGATGAAAATTTTTATCATTTTTTCCCTGATACGTTAAAAAGGTGAATTTATGAGCTGGCATCGATTGACATTAAACCCAGCCCAGGTAGCTTCCGGCGAGGCACAGCGTTGCCGGGAGGCCTTTTCCGAAGCCTTCAAGGGGCTCGTGCTCCGCGGACGATGGCTCTTTTCCAGCAGCATTGGGACGATGGGGCGAATGGACCTTTTCTTCACCCCCGAGTGCAGCGAGCACGCGAGCGGAGCTGATTGCGGAGTGGGGCTGCATCCCCTGCGAGCGTCCCTCGATGGTCGGCTGGAGCTGCTGGTGGGGCACAACGAGATCACCTACTATATGCCGTAAGTTGTCGGAGAATATTGGTTCCATGGAGGCAAAGTCGTAAATATCTCTGAATGCTCGCACACTGTAGGTGAAGGGTGCTTTTCATCAAACTTCTAAGGGTGGGGGACCCACAGAAGGAGACAGACCATGACCAAGACCTACCAGGGAAGCTGCCACTGCGGCGCCATCCGCTACGAGGCGGATATCGACCTGAGCAAGGGCACTCTCAAGTGCAACTGCTCGATTTGCACTAAGGCGCGAAGCTGGATCGCCATGGCCAAGCCGGAGGATTTCCGACTGCTGGCGGGGGAGGGGGACCTGACCGATTACCAGTTCGGCCGGAAGAGAATCCACCACCTGTTCTGCAGGCACTGCGGCATCCACGCCTTCGGCTGGGCCGACTCCCCGGATTCCGGTGGCAAGTCCTACGCCGTCAACGTCATGTGCCTCGACAACGTGGAGCCCGACGAACTGGTCAAGGCCCCCGTCACCTACTTCGACGGCCGCCACGACAACTGGCAGTCGCCACCCGCCGAGACGAGCTATCTATAAGTCTGACGGGTTAACGAATCTCCAGACTCTCGTTGCTAATGCAGCGGCCGGTTCCAGATGGGCCGGCCGTTGCGGTAGACCTCCCGGACCCTGTGCAGCGGCACGCGGAGCACCTCGCCTTCGCATTGAATATTATCGGCTTAAAAATTGGTGCTATACTCCAATTGAACGGGCAGGTGCCCTTTATCGGCATGACAGTCCGCAAAAAGAGGCGTATTGCGTTTGGAGGAAGGCACCATGAAAAAGATCATCTCTACTCTGATTCTCCTGCCTCTCGCCGGTTTTATGATGATCCTGTCCTCGTGTGCCGTTTTGACGGAAAGCACGGAAGGGACCACGGAAACCCTGGAAAACACTACCGACGCTTCCACCGATTTCACATCGAGCACCAGTGGCCGTGACGAAGACGAATCCCGGGCGCAGAAGATCAAGGCCTTTACCACGGTAAATATGGACCGGCTCAGGGAAGACATGGCGCGCGGCGGCGGCGAACACCTGGCGTCCCTGGCGTATCTCCTGGGGGTCGGCAAGGAGCATCGGGACGATTTCTTCACCCTTACCCAGGGAGGAATATCCCGTACTTGTTCGGCTCCGAACCGACGACCCCGGAGGTTTTGCTTGCCAGGCTCGACAGGGAGCTGAACGACCACCCAGGTTTGCTGCAATAAATCGCTGCTCTCTTTTCCGGCATCTTTTAAGGCTCCGGGAATGAGGGCATGCTGAAACGAGGCAAGGGGTGCAGCCCTATCCTGAAACTATCGCTTCGAACACCAGCCCCAGGCGGCAATTCGGACCGTTCTGCGCCCGGTTCGCGGAGCCTGGGATTCTGCAGTATCTTTTGTGTCTCCCTCTTGGCCCTTCTCTTCATGCCCTCCCCCTGCGGTGCCGCAGATAGCGCCTATTTGGCTCAATTGATAGGGCGTGCCCACCGTGAACACCTGGCCGAGCGGCCCGAATGGCGCGCCCTGCTGCACTACAAGCCGTTGTGGTTCTCCCGAGGGGTGGAGAGCGAGGTGGATTCGGCTTCCTTCTTCCTTTCGCCCGACGGCAGAAGGGACTCCGCGGACCGAGCTCGATTCCACCCTGGCCGCCTTTTTCGCGGATGACGGCGGCGACCCCGATAACAGCGCCCAGTGCACCTTCGTGGCCCGCTACCACTGGCTGAAGGAGACGCTGAAGTTCGACCCCGCCCGCCTGCCGGAGGCTTCCTGCCGGCGTTTCCACCGCTGGCTGAAGGAATTGCAGCCCTACCGCCTCACCTTGGTCTTTCCCGCCGCCTACCTGAACAATCCAGCCTCCATGTTCGGCCATACCCTCTTGCGCATCGATACGCGGGGGCAGGATGAGCAGACGCGGCTTCTCGCCTACACCATCAATTACGCCGCCGAAAACAAGGGGGAGCACGGGACGCGCGTTTGCCTTCAAGGGTCTGTTTGGCCTCTATCACGGCAAGTTCTCCATCGCCCCCTATTACCTCAAGGTCAAGGTGTACGGCGACATTGAAAACCGCGACATCTGGGAATACCGGCTCAACCTGACCGAGAAGGAAATCGACCGTCTGCTGCGCCATGTCTGGGAAATGCGCTTCGCCTGGTTCGATTATTATTTCTTCGATGAAAACTGCTCCTACCACCTCCTCTCCCTGCTGGAGGTGGCCCGGCCCGGGCTGCATCTCACCGACCGGTTCTCCTTGTGGGTGATCCCCTCCGAGACTATCCGGGCGATGGATGAGGCGGGCCTGGTGAAGAAGGTGCGGTTCCGGCCGGCGCGCGACACCCTGCTGCGCAAAAGGGCGAGCCTTGCTGGACGGCACCCGGCAGACGCTGGCCAAGCGTCTGACGCTCGGAGAGCTTGGGAGCTGGATTCGGAGGAAATGAGGACGGCTCGCCCCCGTGGAACAGGCCCGGGTCATCGAGCTCGCTCTCGACTATGCGGCCTACCTGAAAAATGCCCGGTTTGGCGGGAGCCGCCGACAGAACGTCGTCACGGTGGCGGACCTGTTGGAGGCCCGCAGCCGTCTCGAGGTGCCTGACCAGACCCCGGTCATCCCGACTCCCGACGGTCCCCCCGGGGCGGGGACACAAGCCCGCGCGGGTCGGCATCGGCTACGGCCTGGAGGATCACCGGCAGTTTGTGGAAATTGCCGGAGGTCCCGGTTACCACGACCTTTTCGATCCGCAGGGGGGATTCACGCCCGGAGCCCGGGTGATCGCCCTGCAAACGGCTTTTCGCTACTATCCGGAAGAGGGCAGGGCGGAGCTCGAGCGGCTCGATGTCCTCGACATCATGTCCTTGTCTCCCTGGAGCCGTTTTCTGCACCCGGTCTCCTGGAAATTCGACCTGGGAGTCATTAGGAAACGTCCGGATGCCTCCCACAGCCTGCTGCTGGGAAGAATTGAACGGCGGTCTGGGAATAAGCCACGATTTTTCGGACCCGGACGTCGGCCCATGCTTTCGCCGAAGGGACGTTAGAGACTGAGCGATCGGTTAAACACCTTCGCCTCGCCGGGGGTTGGACCGGGTATCGGTGTAATGCACGATTTTTCGGGATGCTGGCGCTCGGGACTCTTCTTCGCAGGGAACTTCGTCGGGATTTCCGTTGAAAGAAGGATTGCCATGGGCAGCCTGATTGTGCGTGTCATCACCCGCGGGAGGCGGACGAGCTGGTGAAGTATCTCCGGAATGCCGGCTACGGCGTGACCAGCCTCGACGCCTTGGGGGAGACGGGGGCGGTCAAAGTCATCTTCACCGTACTCAAGCGGAAAATCCTCCCCACGGTCATCGGCATCATCAAGCGCTTCAACCCCAACGCCTTCCACACCATCGAGGATGTCCGCTTCGCCAAAGACACCATGGCTCTTCCTATGGAGAGAAGGCAGCTCTTTTCTTTGCGCTCGGTGCTGACGCGCAAATAGATTCAGGGCCGACGGGCGCAGGTTTTCCGGCAACACTCCAGCTATTTTTTTCGGATACTTATGAATACCTCGGGAAATCTCTCCCCGATCGTCGTTGTGCTGCTGCTCTGTACGGCGGAAATTCTGAGTATGGCCGGCTTTGCCACCTATCCGGCCCTCCTGCCCCTCCTGCGCTCCCAGTGGGGTCTCAGCAATTCCGAGGCGGGGCTGGTGAGCGGGGCTTTTTTTGCCGGCTACATGGCCGCTGTCCCCCTGCTGGTCGGCATTACGGACCGGGTGGACGCCCGTCGTATCTACCTGCTGGCCGCCGGGATCGCCGTCGCCGGCAGCCTCTGCTTCGCTCTTTTCGCCGGGGGGCTCCTCTCCGCTCTGGCGTTTCAGGCACTGGCGGGCGCCGGGCTTGCCGGTACCTACATGCCGGGGCTGCGTATCCTCACCGATCATTTCCATGGCGCCAAACAGAGCCGGGGCGTTGCTTTCTACACCTCCTGCTTTGGTCTGGGCACCACCGGCTCGCTCTTCCTGGCCGGTTTCATGGAGGCTGCTGGATGGCATTGGGCCTTTGCCGCCGCTGCACTGGGGCCCCTCATCGCCGGCCCCCTGGTCTTTTTCGTTTTTCCACCTGTGCCGCCGCATCCCACCGGCCAATCGCCCCTGCCGGTGCTCGACTTCCGGCCGGTACTCGGGAACCGCTCCGTAATGGGTTATATCCTCGGTTATGCGGCCCACTGCTGGGAGTTGTTCGGGCTGCGCTCCTGGATGCCAGCTTTTTTCGCCTTCAGCCTCGGACTCTCGGCCGCCGGGACGGGCCCCCTCTTCGGCGCCGCCGCCCTGGCGGCCTGGGTCAATCTTCTCGGCCCCCTGGCGAGCATCTTCGGCAACGAGGTGGCGGTGCGCCGCGACCGGCGCGGTGTGGTGCTCGTCGTCATGGCGGCCTCCGGTGCTCTGTCTTTTCTCGTCGGCTTCAGCGCCTCCCTTCCCACCCTGGTCGTTTTCCTGCTGATGTCCGTCTACTTCCTGCTGGTCATGGGCGATTCGGCGGCGCTCACCGCAGGCATGGTGGCGGCCGCCGATCCGGGGCGCCGGGGGGCCGCCATGGCCCTGCACTCCTTTCTCGGCTTCGGTGCAGGTTTTGCGGCGCCTCTCGCCTTCGGGGCGGTTCTCGACCTGGCAGGGGGAGACAAAGGGTTGACGGCCTGGGGATTGGGTTTCGCCAGCCTCGGGATCTGGGGTTTCGGGGGGGGAATCGTTTCCCTCTGGCGTCGGGCCGTGAAAAAGAAAGGCCCTGGGGAGGGAAACGTTTCCGAATACCCTTCGGAGCCTTCAGATAAGGCCTGATTCTTACGGCGTCAGGGGCTCGGAGAAGGAGAAAGGATCCAGGCAGGGTTTTCGGGCCGGGAGGGATCAGAACTTGATCTTTCGCCGGTAGAGACGGCCCAGATGGGTCTTGCGGGTGATGGCGATCATCGGCCGGATCAAGAGTTGGGAACTGCCGGCGATGAACAGCCAGACCCCCAGATACTCGTTGCGCCCGGGTAAGAAGCAGATACTGCCGATCAGGAATTCCAGACCGATTGCCAGATCGTTGCCGATGCTGAGCCAGTCATAGAGCTGGCGCAGTTTGGCCTCGGTTTCGGTCTTGCTGACGAAGCCTCGGATTTTCTTCCTGACCTTTTCGTCCCCGAGAAAGGACTTGAGGCGTACCAGCAGCTTGACCAGATGGCCTCGCGCGGATAAGGTCGAGGATGCCCTCGATGAAGCTCTCGCGGAAGGTGCTTTCGAGCGTATCGATGTAGTTGAAATTGCCGTTGCCGTAATAGCCGTTCTTGATGATCAGCAGCAGTTCGAGGAACCAGGACTTGTCCAGGTAGCGGTGCAGGAGCGGTGAGGTCGTCGTCGATGGCGTCCAGACGCTTTTCGAAGAAGACGGCGACCGTTTCGTTTTGAAGAAACTTGGGCGAGGTGACCATGGAGATCAGAACCCGATCCTGAGGGGTATCGACGAAATCGATGGCGTGGTCGTAAAACGACCCCACGATGCCCATCATCAGGCTTTGCTGCAGGTACAGGAGGGTGGCGACATTGAGGGCGAAGTCGTTTTGCTGCACCACTTCGAGCAGCCGCGTCAGAAGTTTACCCTGGGCCTGCCGGGGCAAGCTGGGGGGAGTTCGGAGCAGCATGAACGGGTCGTCGGCGTCGCAACCGTTGGTATAGCCTTGCTCGAGGACCAGGCTGCAGCAGCTGCGCACATCTACCCTTCAGAATTTTTTCCAGTACTTCGAAGACATCACCCCAACAGATCCGGATGTTGTATTCACCGGAATGGACCAGTTCTGACAGGAAGAGAAAATCCTGAACCTCGGTATTCGGCATCATCTCACTTTCGGAGGACGGCATTGGACCGGGGGCCCCCGGCTGCTATCTCCTTTGCAGTCCCATGAGGTTTTGTCACCCCTCCCTAGAACGATTTTATCAGAAATAGCTGCGCGCCCCGACGAAGGTCCTTTCAAAGTAGGGATTGGACAATCTGGCGACGCGCACCGTTTTCCCGGTGCGGGGGGCGTGGATGAATTTGCCCTGGCCAATGTAAATGCCGACATGGGAGACCCTTCGCCCGCCGTGGGTGGCGAAAAAGACCAGGTCGCCCGGCTTGAGGTGGGCCTTCGCCACCGGTCGGCCCCTTTCGGAACTGGCTGCGGGAGACCCGGGGGAGATCCAGTCCGTTGAGGCGGTAGCAGACCATGGTCAAGCCCGCTGCAATCGAAGCCGTCCTCGCGGTCGGTGCCTCCCCAGCGATAGGGTACACCGAGAAACCCGCTGGCCGTCTGAACCAGGTCCTTCCGCAAATCGCCCTTGCCGGTTCTCTGTATTCGGGCGGCAGCGTAGTTCTGGGGGATGACGATGAAGAAACGGCCGATCAGCCCCTCTGCCTGAAGCCGCTCGGCCTCGGCACGGGCAGCATCGTAAGTAGAGTGGTTGCCGAAGCGGACCTTGTACAGTCCCGATGGATGGCGGAAATAGTAGGCATCGATCCCCAGTGCATCGAGGCGGCGCTCCAGCCGGACCGCATTTTCAATGTTTTCGAAGGCGCCGACCTGGGTCGAATATCCCATCTTCGCCAGGGAGATTGGCTGTCCGGAGTCGGGCGGGGCTGAGGCGATCAGTGCGCCGATCTGGTCGGCAGGGGGCGTCTGCGGGGGAGGAACGGAGAATGTTCG
Organism: uncultured delta proteobacterium; assembly: GCA_963791005.1. Lineage (GTDB taxonomy): Bacteria > Desulfobacterota > Desulfuromonadia > Desulfuromonadales > CAWBQR01 > CAWBQR01. The sequence continues at coordinate 9,552 of CAWBQR010000008.1, forward strand.
GGGGAAGAAATCAGGGGAGCAGCCGCCCGCCAGCACTGCAATCACGAGCAGGGCGGGGAGCCTGAGGCAAAATTTCAATTGTCCTCCGGGTAAAGTCATCGGATAAGCAGGGTTCAGGGAAAATAAACCCATCATAACATGATCTTTGGTCGATTTTCAGGTCAAATCGTTACCTTCCCGAAACGGTTTTTAGACGCCGTGGCGGGGGCGATAAGCGGCTGGAACGTCGATTATCTTGCCCCTACGGAATACCGGACCCGCCAGATGCGCCCTTTTTGGGTGTCGCTGATATAGAGACTCCCGTCGGGACCCTGGGCGAGGCCCATGGGTCTGAACCGGGACTCCCCCGGGGTTCGCACGGCCTTTTCTCCGGCAAACCCTGTGGCGAAATCCTCTCCTTTACCTGAAGGCCGGCCGCCGGCAAATGGGACAAAGACCACCTTGTATCCCTGCTGGGGGAGGGGAGCCCGGTTCCAGGAGCCGTGAAAGGCGATGAACGCCCCGCCCCGATAATGCTTGGGGAACTGGTCTGCGGTGTAGAAAAGGAGGCCGTTCGGGGCCCAATGGCCCGGAAAGGCCGCGACCGGTTTCTGGAAATTTCCGCAGCGCCCGACTTTGCGGCCGTCCCCTCCGTATTCGGGGGCCAGAACCTTTTTCTTCTGCAACTGGTCGTAATAACAGTAAGGCCAGCCGAAGTTGTCGCCCCGGTCGACCCGGAAGGACTCCTCTGCAGGCAATTGCATCCCAGATAAACTAGCCCTTTGGGGCAGGCTCTCGAATGCCTGCCCCGGATGTTCCCTCCACTTTCTGCTGCTGCCTTTGTCACCTGTTCCTGTCGTCCTTGCTTTCCCCTGGCGGCATTTTTGCTCTACATCGCCGCCTTGTAGATGCCGACCACGCAGTCCAGGGTAGCGGTGCGGGGGTTGGTCAGCATGCAGGCGTCTTTCATGGCGTTCTCGGCCATGATGCGCAGGTCGGTCTCTTTGACGTTGAGCGCGGTGAGACCGGTGGGGATGCCGATGTCGCCGGAGAGCTTGCGGATGGCGGCGATCCCCTTCGCGGCGGCGTCGACGTCGGAGAGCCCATCGATGTTCTCGCCCAGGGCGAGGGCGATTTCGGCGAAGCGCCTGGGATTGGAGATCATGTTGAACTCGCACACCGCCGGCAGCAGAATGGCGTTGCAGACGCCGTGGGGCAGGTTGTAGAAGCCGCCCAGCTGGTGGGCCATGGCGTGGACGTAGCCGAGGCTGGCGTTGTTGAAGGCCATGCCGGCCAGGTACTCGGCGTAGGCCATCTTGTCGCGAGCTTCGAGGTTCTTGCCGTTGGCCACCGCGGGGCGCAGGTATTCGGAGATCAGCTCGATGGCCTTGAGGGCGCAGGCGTCGGTGATCGGGGTGGCGATGGTGGAGACATACGCCTCAACGGCGTGGGTCAAAGCGTCCATGCCGGTGGCGGCTGTGAGCGCCGGGGGCATGCCGACCATCAGGGACGGGTCGTTGATGGCGATGTTGGGGGTGCAGCGCCAGTCGACGATGGCCATCTTCACGTGGGTGTCGGTGTTGGTGATGATGCAGAAGCGGGTCATCTCGGAGGCGGTGCCGGCGGTGGTGTTGATGGCGACGAAGGGAGGCATCGGCTTGGTGCTCTTGTTGACGCCTTCGAAGTCGCGGATATTGCCGCCGTTGCCGACCACCAGCCCTACTCCCTTGGCGCAGTCGTGGGAGCTGCCGCCACCGAGGGAGATGATGGAGTCGCATTTGTTGTCCTGATAAATTTTGACTCCGTCATGCACGTTCTTGTCGGTGGGGTTGGGTTCGGCTCCGTCGAAGATGACCACCGACACGCCCGAGCTCTCCACCTGCTTCTTGACTTGGTCGGCCATGCCGATGGCGGCGATGCCCTTGTCGGTCACCAGCAGGGCCTTCTTGGCGCCCAGGGCCTTGACCTGATCGCCGGTTTCCTTGGAGGAGCCGACTCCCATCAGAGATACGGTGGGAATGAAAAATCCGAATGTTTGGTCTGCCAGTGCCATGGTTGTGTACTCCTTTCTTCTTCATTCCGGTCGGGTGTCTTCGACCTGAAAAACTTCTGGGCTGTATCATCCTGTCGTTCATTGGATGGCCCGACTCCGGCAGGGACAGACCTCTGGAAATTTGTAGAATTTGGGATACAGGCAGCCGTCCGTTGCCGGAAACGTGAAATACGTTGCCGCCACGGGACTCCTGCGATGCGGAAGGGATTTTTGTGATGGTCGGCCTTTGAATACCGGCTAGGGCGATTCCGTAGGCAGAGCTCTTCCGAGCCGCCATGGCGGCTCGCTATTCTGAAAGCAATCTCCGTGACTGCATTTCGTATAACCGTCATAATAAACATATCGTTCTCTGAACCCCTGTCAAGGGGTTCAGAGGCGGATAGCCGATGGGATAACCTGGCGAATTTTCAAAGGAATATTAGCGAAAAGGGATTTGTCCTGGGGAGGAGGGGGAACCCTCGGTTGCGAGGGCACGGCGGACCCTGCTGCCTCCCGGGGAGAAAGCTTGAGGGTGGTTACTCCGTGCAGTGTACGACAAGAATCGTCATGTCGTCCGGCAGGGTTCCTTCGACCTGCGGAAGGGTCGACAAGTCGCTCCACCATCTCCTGGGCGCCGCCTGATCCCTGGAGCGCTTTGGCAAGGGTCGGGATGGTCCAGGGCCAACTCGGGGCTGGCGTCTATCAGGCCGTCGCTGTAGAGAACCAGGGTGTCGCCTTTTCCCAGGTCGACGGACCCTTCCCGGTAAATTTCCCGGCCCGGTATCCCCAGGGGCAGTCCGCGGGGGGAAAGGGCCTTCAGTTTTCCGCCGGCGCGAAGCACGAATTCATAGCCGTGGCCGCAGTCGACGAAGGTGAGGCGGCGAGCCGCCGCGTAGAGCTGCCCATGGAACAGGGTCACGAAGCTTTCGGAGTTTTCCAGGTCGGAGCAGGATGGCCTGCTCGGCCAGGCGTACCCCTTCCTGCGGCCGGTTGTGCGCCACCGAGCGCAGGGCGGCCCTGACCGTGGCCATGAGAATGGCCGCCGCCATCCCCTTGCCCATGACGTCGCCGAGGGTGAAGCTCCAGACTCCGGGGCAGACCTCCTGCCAGTCGAAGAAGTCGCCGCCAACCTGCTTGGCCGGAAGACAGCGGGCGGCGACCTCGAAGCCGGGAATCGTCGGGATAGCTGCGAGGCAGGAGCTTCGCCTGGATTTCGGCCGCATAGCGCAGTTCCACCTCAAGCTGAAAGCGGCTCATCTCGCTCTTTCGCAGGGCCTCCTCGGCCCTTTTGAGCTCGGCCCGTTCCTCGGCCTCGATCAGGGCCCGTTTTACAGCCGGCACCAGGCGGGAGAGGCGGTTTTTCAGGACATAGTCGGTTGCGCCGTTTCGGAGGGATTCGATGGCTGCCTCCTCCCCCAGTCGGCCGGAGACGAAGATGAAGGGGAGAGTGGGATGGTCCTTTGCGGATGATGGCCAGGGCGGACATTCCGTCGAAGCCGGGAAGGGCGAAATCGGCCAGAATCAGGTCGAAGTGATTCCCCTCCAGGGCGGCGAGGAAATCCTCCCTTCGTGGCAACGACCTGTACCTTGCAGCCGAATCCTTCGGCGTCAAGGGTCGCCTGACGAGTTCGGCATCCTGCGGGTCGTCCTCGAGATGAAGGATGTGCAGGTGGTCCATTATTTCATCCGGCCATTTTGATATTTTCCCGGGGGCGGTTCATTGACGATCGCCCAGAAGGCGCCGAGCTCCTTGACGGCGTTGATGAAATCGAGGAAATTGACCGGCTTTACCACGTAGGCGTTCACTCCCAGGCGGTAGCTTTCGATCAGGTCCTTCTCCTCCCGCGATGAGGTGAGGACCACCACCGGGGTGAACCTTAGGGCTTCATCGGATTTGATGGTGCGCAGCACCTCAAGCCCGTCCACCTTTGGGAGCTTGAGATCAAGCAGGATCGCCGCCAGTTCGCCGGGGTGGCGATCGGCATAGGCTCCCCGGCCGTAGAGGTAGTCCAGGGCCTGCTCGCCGTCCTTCACCCATTCGACGCCGTTGGCGAGATTGTGCTCCGCCAGGGCCTCCAGGGTGAGTTCCGCGTCGTTCGGATTGTCCTCCACGAGGAGGATCCGCTCTCAATTTGACCATCATCGGCTATGTCTCCTTCGCTTTGGGCAGCGAAAACCAGAAGGTCGCGCCGCCCCCCACCGAGCTTTCGGCCCAGACCCGGCCGCCGTGGCGGTGGATGATGCGTCGCACGTTGGCCAGGCCGACGCCGGTCCCCTCGAATTCCTCTGTTCCGTGAAGGCGTTGGAAGAGGCCGAAGAGCTTGCCCGCGTACTTCATGTCGAAGCCGACGCCGTTGTCCCGAACAAAGAAGAGGGTCTCTTCCGGACGGTCGGTTACCGCCCCGATCTCGATTCTGGCCTGGGCGAAGGGGACGGGTGAACTTCAGGGCGTTTGTGATGTAATTGACCATCACCAGGCGGAGCATCGCCGCATCTCCCTCCACCGCCGGCAGGGGACTCACCTCCCAGGCGATCTTCCGCCCCTTGGTCTCCTCCTTCAACTCGGCGACGATTTCCGCCACCAACCGTTCCAAGGTCGACCCGGGTCTTCATCATTTCGGTCCGGCCCATGCGGGAGAAGGAGAGGAGGTCGTCGATCAGTGCTCCCATCTTCTCGGCCGATTGGGAGATCACCTTCAGGTAGTGGCGGCTTTTCTCGTCCAGCGCGTCGAGGTCCCGTTTGTTCAGCAGTTCCACGAAGCCGGCGATGTGGCGCAGCGGCGCCCGCAGGTCGTGGGAGACCGAGTAGCTGAAGGCTTCCAGTTCCTTGTTGGCGGCCTCGAGTTGTCCCACTTTCCCTTCGCAGTTCGCGGTTCAACTCGCCTATCTTTTTCTCCGCCCGGCGGCGGTTGAGCGCCTCGGAAAAGGCGGCCATCAGGACCTCGACCTCCTGCTGGTCGGCGGGGGTAAAGCCCCCTTCCTTGTTGGCCAGGGCGATCATGCCCGTCACCCCTCCCAGAAACGTCAGCGGTACGCCCAGAAAAGAGTTGATCGGCGGGTGGCCTTTCGGCTTTTGCACCGACTCCGGGTGGGCGGCCGGGTCGTTGATGATCCAGGACTTCCCCTCCCCCAGTCCGATTCGGTTAATCCCCCGGTTAGGCATGTTTTTCAGCATCTCGAACGCCTCGGGGCGGGGGACCTTGCAGGCGGCCCAGCCCGCCTCGCTCAGGGTCGTCGTGTCGAAGCGGCCCTGGGGGTTCAATTCCCCGAGGAAACCGATGGCGCTGCCGGAGAGTTCCTCGGCAATCCGGAGGCCGCACCGGGCGACCTCCTCCTCGGTCTCGCAGGCCGGAACCTCTCGGAAAATGCGGTTTATGGACTGGAGCAGGGCGACCTGCCGGTGCCTCTTTTCGTCCGCCAGTCGGCGTTCTCTCGAGCTCTCGTTCCAGGTCGGCGTAGGATTTCTTTCGCTTTTCGGGCATCCGCTTCTCCTATTTCATTCCAGCTCGGTCATATCCGCAGGATTGGCTGAGAGGTCCATCGGCTATTTAGGCGGTCCTGTCCCGGGAGACCAGAGACCGTGACATGGCGACAGATCTCTTCATGAGTATGCCATCCGGGGGAGGAAAAACAACGCATGGCCTCCGGCACGGGGCCTCGCCTGGAGAGGAGATTCTTGTTTCGGTGAAAATGGCGTTGAAAAAAGTCTCCCAACGGCGTTACGGCGTTTTTTAGGGACCTTGATATACTGGATGGATGTCTTCGCCCCTGAAAAACCACCAGGTCTTATAGGACGAAATCTTTGCTTAGCTATCCCATAAGTTTTTGCTAAGGCGTCAAAAGGAGGGAGGGATTCATGGCAGAGCGACTCGAAACAGCGACCCTTGCGGCAGGCTGCTTCTGGTGTGTGGAGGCGGTCTTCAGCCGTCTGAGGGGAGTAAAGAAGGTGGTCTCCGGGCTACGCCGGCGGGGACGGTTCCGAATCCCACCTACGAGGAGGTGTGCAGCGGGACGACCGGGATACGCCGAGGCGGTGCAGATCACCTTCGACCCGGAGGTGATCTCCTTTGCCGACCTCCTCGATGTCTTCTGGCGCACCCACGATCCGACAACCCTCAACCGACAGGGAGCCGATATCGGCACCCAATACCGCTCGGCCATCTTCTGGCACGACGAGAGCCAGCGGGAGACCGCCGAAAAATCGAAGATGGAGGCGGGGGAGGCCGGGCTATGGCCTGACCCCATCGTGACCGAGATCGTCCCCTTTACCAGCTTCTACGATGCAGAGGGGTTCCATCAGGATTATTACGGGATGAATCCCCATCAGGGCTACTGTCGGCTGGTCATCGACCCGAAGCTCAAAAAGCTTGGAGCGGGAATTCGCCGGGAAGTTGAAGAGCCCCCCGTCATAGAAACCTCTCCCACCAACCGCGGCTGGAATCAGGACCCCGAAAGGTGCCGAGCATCTCCGGCGGCGACGGCCCGCAGAACTCCTGTTTTTTGGTGCTGGGTGTCAGAGCTCTGAGGGGCCTCTCGTCGGCCGTTCAGGTGGCGTTAAGCCACTGAAATTTATGTAGTTTGCGCAGAGTTTACTTGGTTTTGGGACCGATGACGTCATCCGCTTTCCCCAGAGGAATAAGGTTAAGGGGCGAGGGAAAACTGGGGGGAGAATTGACAACGCTCCTGGATAGGCTAAAGAAAATGTAGACAAACCATGTGGAAAACACAAAACCCGACAAAAAAATGGAGGAGACCATGAACCGAATGAAAAATGTCACCCCATATCTTCTGGGATTCTTTGTGGTGGTCTTATTGGCTGCCTGCGCCGCCTCGGGGACGAAACGCAGCACCGGTACCTATCTCGATGACAAAACCATCAGCGCCAAGGTGAAAACCGAGTTGGCCACCAATGATAAGACGAGCGCGCTGCAGGTCGAGGTCGAGACCTATAAAGGCGTGGTCCAGTTCAGCGGATTCGTGGACACCGAGGAAAGCAAGGAAGCGGCTGAAAACGTTGCCCGCGGGGTTCCAGGAGTCGTCGACGTCAAAAACAACCTGATTGTCCGGGGCAAACAGTGACGCCGGTGAACGGGGTCTGTTTCCTTTCCGCTATTCTGCAGGCGGTGGCCAAACGTGCTCAGCCGGTACCAGGGAGGAGCTGATAAGAAAGGGGCCCCGCGTTTCAGGGCCCCGAACGCCACGGAGCCACCTGGAAAACCAGTCGGTCTGCGGAAGGTGGTCCGGAAGGAGGATACGACATGCGGGGAATTAAAATCCTGGCGATCGTACTGGTTGCGGCCGGGACTCTCGGGTTGATATACGGGGCCTTCACCTATACGCGGGAGACCCACCAGGCGAAGGTAGGCTCCCTGGAGCTTTCGGTCAAGGAGAAGGAGAAGGTGAACATTCCTGTGTGGGGGAGTGTGGGGGCTATCGCCGCCGGGACCGTCCTTCTTCTTGTGGGCAGGAGGCGGTGAAAAGGAAATATCCCCTCAAGATCAACCTGGTGGAAATCAGGAATGCCCGTTTCACCTCGATCGACCAGGCCCCCCAGCACCCGGTGGAACTCAGCCGGATCGACGTCGTCACCGGCAACATTCGGAACATCGCCTCGCCGAGACAGAGAATGCAACCAAAGAGGTCAGCAACAAGCCGGGAGTGCAGTTTCTGGTAGACCGTCTTACCTGACACAAACTCGTCCGCTGATGGTTCCTTTTTCCCCTGGAGGATTTGCCGATGGCAGAGGAAGAAAATGTCTTTTTCCTTCCGGTGAAGGATTTTTGCCGCAAACAGGTGGTCACCTGTTCCCCTGACGACCTCCTGGTGGAGGTGGCCCGAACCATGCTGGGAGAGGAACATCTCCAGCGTCGTGGTGTGCGAAGGCGGAGAGCCCGCGGGGATCGTCACCGACCGTGACCTGCGCAACAAGGTCGTTGCCCGGGGCGAGGATCCCCGGAGCATGACTGTTGGGACCGTCATGAACGCGCCCCTGCAGGTGGTGGGGGAGGAGGAGCTCATTTTCGAAGCCCTCCACCGGATGTTCCGCCTGGGAATCCACCGGGTCGGAGTGGTCGATTCAGCCGGGGGGCTCACGGGTATCATCACCGATTCGGATATCGTCAGGCTTCAGGCCCGCTCGCCCCAGCAGATGCTCAGGGACATCGAGGAGGCGACAACCCTGGAAGACCTGAAGGAAACCCATTCGCGCGTTCAGGGTTTGGTCGCGCACCTGGCCGGGACGGGGGTGCCGACCACGGAACTGGTGCGGATGATCGCCCACCTAAACGATAAGCTCCAGCTTCGTCTGATTACCCTCCTGCGTGCCGAGCGCTTTCCCGACCTGACCGACCGCTTCGCCTTCATCGTCCTGGGCAGCGAAGGTCGGCGGGAGCAGACCCTCACGACCGACCAGGACAATGCCATCGTCTACGCCGACGACCTTTCTTCTGCACAGGTGCAGAAGATTGAAGCCTTCTCCCGGGAGCTGATCGACGCGCTTATCGCCATCGGCGTACCTCCCTGCCCCGGCGGCATCATGGCTCGCAACGACGCCTGGCGGCGAAGCCTCGGCGGTTGGACGAAGGTGCTGGATCGCTGGCTTTCCTCCTCCACTCCCGTACACATACTCAACGGCAGCATGTTCTTCGACCTTCGGACCCTCTACGGCGACCCCTACTCTGGAGCGCTCCCTCAAGGAGCAGATCCTCCAGCGGTTGCAGCGCGATGCGGTCTTTTTACTGCGCATGGCCGAGAACGTGTTGCGTTTCCGCCCGCCTCTGGGTTGGTTCGGCAGGATCAAGGTCGAGCGAAAGGGCGAGCACCGCGGTCTGCTCGATGTGAAGAAGGCCGGGTTATTCGCCATTACCGAGGGCGTGAAGATTCTAGCCCTGGAGGCCGGCGAGATGGGAGGCGGCACCCGGGAGCGCATCCGGTTACTCGCCGAGAGAAAAGTCCTCACCCGGGAAGAAGCGGATGACCTGGAGGCGAGTTTCAACTTCCTGGTCATTCTCCGGCTTCGGGGTCAGGTCGCGGCGATCAGGCAAGGAAGGGCACCGGTCAACCATATCGACCTCAATCATTTCAACCGGATGGAAAAAGGCCGGCTCCGACTCGCCCTTGAGGGAGTCAGGACTTTCCAGGGATTCCTGAAACGCCATTTTCGGCTGGACATGATCCGATGAAGGGGCCATTCCCCGACGCCGGGAAAAAGGGGCATCCTTTGTTATAATTTCCTGGCGATTCGACGATGGTTGCGACTGGCTCGATTGGCGCCTTTTTTCCCCTTTCGACAGGAGGTTTCTTGTGCCCCGGGGAAATATGCCTCTCAGTTTTTCCGGGAGTGTCCTGACCGGTTTTGTCGCCGGGTTCCTGGCCACCCTGATCTTTCACCAACTGACGCTGGCATTTCTGTGGGGTGTGGGGCTGGCGCCTTTCCGCCCCTTCCCAATGGCGGCAACTCCTCCCTTCGGGGTGCCGGCGGTCGTCTCCCTGGCGTTCTGGGGCGGGGTGTGGGGCATCCTCTTCGCCTTTGTCGAAGGGGCCTTCCCCCGAAAGGCGGGCTACTGGGTGACGGCTTTTCTTTTCGGCGCCATCCTGCCTTCGCTCGTCGCGCTGGTGGTGGTTTTGCCTATCAAAGGTCATCCCATGGGAGGCGGATGGCATTTTGCCCTGTTGTTGACGGCCTTTCTGATAAACGGCGCCTGGGGGGTCGGTACCGCCTTGTTCCTCCGGTTGCAGGCAGGGTTGTTCGGCCGTTCCGGGGGCCGGCGCCCCTGAGGGCCCTATCCCCACCGGGATATCCCCGGGCGGAGAGATGTTTTCCCCGCTTGTTGGGAAATCGTTCTTCAGGGATGATGAAGTCGTAAAAACTCTCCGGATGGCTAAGCAAAAATTTAGTCCCACAAGGCCTGGTGATTTTTCAGGGGCGAAGGCCTACATCAGGTAGGTCGAGGTCCTGAAAAAACGCCGTAACGCCGTGGGGCGGACTTTTTGCGACGCCATCAGGGATGGGAATTTGACGGACGGGGGTGCTTGCGATAATCTAATGAAACAATGTTTTGGTTGTCTCCGGGTCTATGTCTCCCAGGCAAAAGACCAGCCCCTCCAGGCGGCTCGCAGTACCGAACGGCCATGTCCGGGACAGCCGGCCATCCATTTCGCCCGATCAGGTACGGTTCGCCTTGAGGTTCCTGTTTCCGGGGGCTTTTATCACAGGTTAGTCCGGATACACGTATTCCGGAATACGGTGTATTTGCCAGTATCATAGGGCCCTGTTTTTCCACGAAACATTCAACCCGAAAAGGAGGCAGTGGATGAAACTCGCGCGTTTGACGGTATTGGTGGTTGGATTTTCCCTGTTGACGGCGGGCTTCGCCCATGCCGGTAAAACATTCGACGACGTCAAGAAAAAGGGCTTCGTCCAGGTGGGGGTCAACGGGGGTGTCTTCGGCTTCGGCATGCCGAATGAAAAAGGGGTGTGGAAAGGGCTGGATGTCGATACCGGCAGGGCCGTTGCCGCCGCCGTGTTCGGCGATGCTTCCAAGATTAAGTTCACCCCCCTGACCGCCATTCAGCGCTTTACCGCCCTGCAGTCCGGGGAGATCGACGTCCTGTGCCGGAATACCACCCGGACCTTGACCCGGGAGACCCAGCTGGGAATCGACTTCGTCCATGTCAACTATTACGACGGCCAGGGATTTCTGGTGCCCGGGAAGCTCGGGGTCAAGCACGCCACCGAGCTGAGCGGCGCCACCGTTTGCGTCCTGCCGGGGACCACGACCGAGCAGAATGCCGCCGACTTCTTTCGCAGCCACAACATGAAGTGGAAGCCGGTGGTGATCGAGGCGACCACGGAGCTGGCGAAAGACCTTTTTCGCCGGCCGCTGCGACGTGCTGACGTCCGACGCCTCACAGCTGGCTGCCGTCCGCTCGATGGCTCCCAATCCCAAGGACTACGTTCTGCTTCCCGAAATCATCTCCAAGGAACCGCTGGCGCCGGCCGTCCGGCAGGGGGACGAAGAGTGGCGCGACGTCGTCGATTTTACGGTGATGGCCATGATCGAGGCCGAAGAGCTGGGGATCACCTCCAAGAACGTCGACGAGATGCTCAAGAGCAAGGATCCCAAGGTGCAGCGGTTTCTTGGGGTGACCCCGGGAAACGGCAAGGCTCTGGGGCTGGATGAGAAATGGGCCTACAACATCGTCAAGCAGGTCGGCAACTACGGCGAGGTCTTCGAGCGCAACGTCGGCCCGAACACCTCCCTCGGTCTCGAACGGGGCCTCAATGCCCTGTGGACCAATGGTGGCCTGATGTACTCGGTGCCTTTCAAGTAGGCTGCGGCGACCGACTCCAACCGGACAGGAAGACCCGTCCACAGGGATTAGGGGATAAAAGGGATAAATTCCTCAATCTCAGACCTTGGGATTTATTTATCCCCTGCATCCCCTTTATCCCTGAATAAATTTCACGTTGCAGGCTACCGGCGCAATGGAGTTAGGTGGACATCAGTCCGAAAAATCCGAATTGATCAGATTTTATCCGCGTGCAAATGGCTTTTCCAGTTTAAGGATGTGCCAGCTGTGACATGGACCCACGCCAACCGAATCCGCTCCGCCCCGCCGCCGGTCCCCTTCTGGCGCGACCCCGCCAAGCGGGCCATCGCTTTCCAGTTGGTGGCCCTGCTGATTGTCGCTTGCGCCGGCTATTACATCTTTTCCAACACCCAGGCCAACCTCCAGCGCCAGTCGATCTCCTCGGGATTCGGTTTTCTGGGCAAGGAAGCCTCCTTCGAGATCGGCGAGTCGCCCATTGCTTACTCTGCCGCCGATACCTACGCCCGGGCCCTGCTGGTGGGGGCGCTCAATACGCTTAAGGTTTCCTTCATCGGCATCTTCTGACCACCGTTCTCGGCACCCTGATCGGCATCGCGCGCCTTTCCACGCAACTGGCTGGTATCCAGGCTGGCGGGTGGTTTTATCGAGGTGATGCAGAACATTCCGGTTCTTCTTCAGCTCTTTTTCTGGTACGCCATCTTTTACGAGGCCTTCCCCTCCCCGCGCCAGGCATTTCATCCGCTTCCCGGAGTATTTGTCTGCAACCGGGGGCTGATGTTCGCCGTGCCCGCTCGCCAATCCCGCCCACCGGGCCATGCTCCTCGCCCTGGCAGCGGCGGTGGTTCTCTGGTGGCTGCTCGCGCGCTGGGCCCGGCGGTACCAGGATAAAACCGGGCGGATTTTTCCGGCCGTGCGCGTCGGGCTGGTCCTCTGTCTGGTGCTGCCGGCGCTGGTCTGGGCTCTGTACGGCGCGCCGACGGCCATGGATGTGCCCAGCCTGCAGGGGTTCAATTTTTCAGCGGCGGCATAACCATCAGTCCGGAGTTCAGTGCCCTGTTGATCGGGCTGGTGCTCTATACCTCGGCCTTCGTGGCGGAGGTCGTCCGGGCGGGCATCCAGTCGGTGAGCCGCGGACAGGTGGAGGCGGCCATGGCGGTCGGCCTGCGTCCCGGCCAAGGTGCTGCAACTGGTGGTCCTGCCTCAGGCGCTTCGGGTCATCATTCCGCCGCTGACCAGCCAGATGCTCAACCTGCTCAAGAACAGCTCTCTCGCCATCGCCATCGGCTACCCGGATTTCGTGGCGGTGGCCAATACCACCATCAATCAGACCGGGCAGGCGATCGAAGGGGTGGCGCTGATCATGGCGGTTTATCTCTTTTTCAGCCTGTCGACCTCGGTTTTCATGAACTGGTACAACAAGAAGATGGCCCTGGTGGAGAGGTGACGCCGTGACAGCCCCCCAAAGAGCCGACATCCGGAGAAACCCTGCTCCCCCTGTCACCCACGTGGGGTGTTGGGATGGTTGCGGGCCAACCTTTTCAACACCTGGTACAACGCGCTGCTGACCTTGGTGGTCTTCTATGCGCTGTGGAAACTGGTACCACCGCTTTTCACCTGGGCATTTCTCGACAGCCGCTGGAGCGGACCGAGCCAGGTCTGCCGGGGCATCGACGGGGCCTGCTGGTCCTTCATCCCCGCCAACCTGAGGTTCATCATATTCGGTTTCTTTCCTGAGGGTCAGCTGTGGCGCCCCATCGTCGCCATCTTCCTGCTGCTCGGCGCTGGTTTTCTATTCCGGCGACCGGCGCCACTGGAAGAAGTCGCTGGTCTGGCTGTGGCTGGTGGGAGTGTTCGCCATGTGGCTGCTGATGCATGGGGGACTTTTCGGGCTTCCGGTGGTGGAAACGGCCAAGTGGAGCGGGCTGCCCCTCACCCTGGCCCTGGCGCTCGTCGGTATGGTCGGGGGCCTATCCCCTGGGAGTGCTGCTGGCCCTCGGCCGTCGCTCCCGCCTGCCGGCGATCAAGACGCTCTGTATCGTCTATATCGAGATGATCCGCGGGGTGCCGCTGATCAGCATGCTCTTCATGTCGGCGGTGATGTTTCCGCTTTTTCTCCCCGAAGGGGTGACCTTCGACAAGGTACTGCGGGCCCAGATTGCCATCGTCATGTTCACTGCCGCCTACATTGCCGAGGTGGTGCGCGGCGGTCTTCAGGCGATGCCGCGGGGGCAGTACGAGGCCGCCGAATCCCTCGGGCTCAACTACACTCAGACGATGCGGCTGATCATTCTGCCCCAGGCCCTCAAGATCGTCATTCCGCCCTCGGTCGGGATCCTGATTTCCGCCTTCAAGGATACCTCGCTGGTGGTGATCATCGGTCTGTACGATGTCCTCAAGACCACCAAGGTGGCCCTCGGCAATCCGAAATGGACGGGGTACTCCAGCGAGGCCTACATTTTTCTGGCGGCGCTATATTTCATCTTTTGTTACGCCATGTCGAGCTACAGCCGGAAACTGGAAAAAGACCTGCATACCGGCCGCTGAACCCTGACGCGGCGGCCGCAGCCTATGAAAGCGGCATGTTATGGAGGACGAACAGACAACCGTAGTCGCGCCCGATCCGGAGGCCGAGCCGATCATCGAAATCATCGGCATGCACAAGTGGTTCGGCGATTTTCATGTGCTCAAAGAGATCGATCTGACGGTGCAGACCGGCGAGCGGATCGTTATCTGCGGTCCTTCGGGCTCGGGCAAATCGACGCTGATCCGCTGCATCAACCGCCTGGAGGAACACCAGAAGGGCCGGATCGTGGTGGACGGGACCGAGCTGACCAACGACATCAAGAAGATCGAAAAGGTGCGCGCCGAGGTGGGCATGGTCTTTCAGCATTTCAACCTTTTTCCCCACCTCACGGTCCTCGAGAACCTTACCCTGGGGCCTATCTGGGTGCGCAAGACTCCCAAAAAAGAGGCCGAGGAGACAGCGATGATGTTCCTGGAGAAGGTCCACATCGCCGAGCAGGCAAAAAAATATCCCGGCCAGCTCTCCGGCGGGCAGCAGCAGCGCGTCGCCATCGCCCGCAGCCTGTGCATGCGCCCCAAGGTGATGCTCTTCGACGAACCGACCTCTGCCCTCGACCCCGAGATGGTCAAGGAGGTGCTCGACGTCATGATCGAACTGGCCGAAGAGGGGATGACCATGCTGGTGGTGACCCACGAGATGGGCTTCGCCAAGAGCGTTGCCCACCGGGTGATGTTCATGGACTTCGGGCAGATCGTCGAACAGAACAATCCGCAGGACTTCTTCGAAAATCCCCAGCACGAGCGCACCAAGCTGTTTTTGAGCCAGATTCTATAAACCTTTCGCTATCCTTCGGGAGGTTGTTGGAAAACCCGCCTTCTAGGGCGCGTTGAACCCGCGGGCTATTTCCTCGAAGTCCAGGATGCCCACCACTTCTTCGAGTTCCCCAAGTTCCCCCGAAGGGTGATAACCGCAACATCCGCCCCGGCTTCTTCCAAATGGGCGAGGACGTCAAAGAGAACCTCGTCGGTTCCCGCGACCACGTAGCGCACTTTCTTCAGTTCCCCGATTTCCCCGTCTCCGTCCTGTTCGGTTTCAGGACTTCCAGCATCCCCTCCTCCCCAATGGCCAGGACGTAGGGCCATCTCTTCATTTTTCCGAGGTGCTGGAGCAAGAGGGTTGTGTCTTCCTCCGGGTGGGAGGTTATGAAAGGAGCCGCAATTATTTCCCCGGCCTTTCGAGGGAGGTTTCCGGCCGTCTGAGGGGTTTGCGGGATACGGTAACCTCGGCGGACCAGCTTCAGGGTATAGATGCTTTCCTCCAGCAGCAGGCGTCGTATCCCATAAGCGATCGGAACGGTGATTATTAAGGGGATGATCACGTTGTAATCCCGGGTCATCTCGAAAATCATGACGACTGCAGTGAGGACAGCTCCCGTGGCTCCGCCGACCATCCCGGCCATGCCGACCACCCCGATGGCCTGCACGTCGAGATTCATCAGGGGAAACCAGTCATGCACGAGCAGGCCCAAACCTGCTCCCAGGGCCGCACCTATGAAAGGGAGGGGGAAAAGACCCCTCCAGAGCCTCCGGACCCTAGGGTGACGGAAGTGGCAACCGTCTTTGCAATGAGAAGGAGAAACAGAAACCAGGGATGTTTCAGCGTCGACGTGAGAATATCCTGGACCGTCGCGTATCCCACGCCCTGAATGTAGTAATGTCCGGAAAAGCGCATGAAGAGGTACATCATCACCCCTACGGTCAGCATAGCGCTAACGTGGCGTGAATAGTAGTTACCCGGCATGCGATTGAAACACATCCTCACAGTAGTAGACGGACCGGATGAAGATGACGGAGACCAGCCCGAGGAGATGTCCGAGGACAATATAGACGACGAATTGGCCGAGGGATGTTTTGCTCGCCATCGGCAGCAGAAGGGAGGGGATGTTGAAAGAGGGAATGTCGCCCAGAAAATGCCTGCCGATAAAGGTCGCGGCGCCCGTGGCGATGGATACGGGTATAAGGGTGCGGGCGCTAACCTCGGGCAGGATCAGTTCGATGGCAAAAAGGAGGCCCCCTATGGGTGTGTTGAAGGTTGCAGCAATTCCTCCCCCCGCGCCGGCGGAGACCAGGGTGTAGCGCTGCCAGGTTGGCATGCGCAGGAGTTGGCCGATGGATGAACCGAGGGAAGAGCCGATCTGGATAATCGGCCCTTCTCTTCCTACCGAGCCCCCGGAACCGATGGAGAGAGCCGACGCCACTGACTTGATGAGGGCTACCATCGGCCGAATGACGCTTCTTTTGTAATAAATGGCTTCCATGACCTCGGGGACACCATGCCCCTTGGCCTCGGGAGCAAAATTTTTGACGAGAAAAGTTACCAGGATCGCCCCGGCAACCGGAACCAGGATGACGCCCCCGCCCCATGGGCTCTCGACGGTATGAAGGGTGGCATGGTAGTCGAAGGAGAAGGAGCCGAAAAAGAAGATATTGTGGAACAGGCCGATCAACAGCCGGAAAACGACCGCCCCTAATCCCGAGACCGTTCCGACCAGGCCCGCAAGCAGGGTCAACCGGAAATCGATGCTCTGAGCCACCAGGCGCCTTCCGATCCGGCGCCAGTCCCGGACGGTATATCTGCTCAGGAAATTCCTCCCGTGAAGCGGCAAGGGATACCCTCCTGGAGCGGGAATCTTATCAGGGTTATTTATCTTTGTGCCTTCGCATCCTTGCGTGAGGCTGGTTTAACATGGAATGCGTTCGGGGCCGGTATGCTGAAGGAGAGGTCCGGCTACTTTTTGACCAGAAAATACAGCCCCACGGCCACCACTGCGACGCCGGGCCAGAAGAGATGGGAGCCCAGGAGGGAGTCCATCAACGGCTGGATCGTACCCACCCAGAAATCGTGAAGAGTGCCGTTCAACACCGAGACATACCCTGCGACCATGGCGCTTCCTCCTCCGGAGGAACGGTTTCCCTCCGTTCGCTTTCATTTTAGCTCATCTTTGGCACAATTCTTCCCACGGGCCGCGCCATCGGTGTTGGAGAAGGAGTGCGACTGGGATATAGTGATCTCTCCGAGGTCTTCGGGTCCACCGAAGCGACCCGTCAATTCCCTTCAGAAGGCACCCATGCCCCAATGGTACTTTTTCAGCATCG
>CAWBQR010000009.1:0-166117 GCA_963791005.1 uncultured delta proteobacterium
CCATCCCGCCGCCCTGGTGCTACTCAACCTCTGGCTCCTCTGGCTGGCCCGCGCGAGCCGAGTGCCTCCGGGTCTCTTTCTCAGGAGGGTCTGGGCCGCCGTCCTTCTCTTCACCGGGGTGGTGGCCTTCCCCGCCCTGTTCAATGCCGTGCGTCCCGGCGACCCCCTGCTGATCCTCTTTCATCTGTCCCATCCCCTTCACCTCGGCCCCTGGAGCCTCCCCGCCGAGGTGGCCGTCACCCGACAGGGAGCGGTCTCGGCGGCGCTTCTGCTGCTGCGGACCGGCGCCTCGGTCGCCCTCGCCGTGCTCCTCGGCCTCACCACCCCCTGGCCGTCCCTTCTCAAGGCTCTCGGCGCCCTGCGGATTCCCCGGATCTTTCTCGCCGTGCTGGAGATGAGCTACCGCTACGTCTTCCTGCTACTGGGGGTGAGCACCGAGATGTTCACCGCCAGGCGCAGCCGGATGGTCGGCCGCAGCGCCTCCTGCGAGCAGCGGCGCTTCGTCGCCTCGGTCATGGGGTGTCTCCTGGGGCGGAGCCGCGCTGCCGCAGAGGAGGTCCACCGCGCCATGCTCTCTCGCGGCTTTACGGGGGAGCCCCGCAGCCTGGCCCGTTTCCGTCTTCGCCCCAGCGACGGGGTGTGGGTCGCCCTGGTCCTTCTGCTGACCGTTCTTCTGCTGGGAGGCGACCATGCCCTTGGCTGAGCTTCCCCATCCGCCTTTTCGCCTCGAAGGGGTGACCTACCACTACCCCGACGGGGCCCCCGCGCTGCAGGGGGTCGACCTGGAGATTCCGCTCGGGAGAGCGGGTGGCCCTCCTGGGCGCCAACGGCTGCGGCAAGTCGACCCTGCTGCAGGTCCTCGACGGGCTCCTCTTTCCCCAGCAGGGGACGGTGCGCGCCTTCGGCGCGGCGATCACCGAGAGAGGCCTCGCCGACGGGGCGGCCAACGCCTGGTTCCGCCGCCGGGTGGGACTCGTCTTTCAGAACGCCGAGGCCCAGCTTTTCTCCTCCAGCATCTGGGAGGAGGTCGCCTTTGGCCCCCTGCATCTGGGCCTCCATGCTGAGGAGGTCCGCCGGAGGGCCGAGGAGGTCCTGGAGCTCTTCGGGCTGGAGGGGGTACGGGAGCGCCCCCCCTTCCGGCTGAGCGGCGGCGAGAAGCGCAAGGTGGCCCTCGCCTCGGTGCTCGCCGTCAACCCCTCGGTACTCCTGCTCGACGAGCCGACCTCCGGGCTCGACCCGCGCACCCGGCGCTGGGTCGTCGACATGCTGGTGCGCCTCGGCGCTGCGGGAAAAACCCTCGTCACCGCCACCCACGATCTCGAGGTGGTCGAGGAGATCGCCGACCGGGTGGCGGTCTTCGGCGAGGACCACCGCCTGGCCGCCTGCGGCCCTCCGGCGCAGATCCTCTCCGACCGCGACCTGCTGCTGCGGGTCAACCTCATCGACCCGCGCTTCCACCGCCACGCCCACGGCGGCGATCACCGCCACTACCACACCCACGGCTGACCCCGGGGAATTGCGTTCCTCTTCAAACCGCGTAGATTTGTCTGTATCGGGCAGGCAGCGAGGAGCGCATGAACGAATCGGAGAGCCGCCGCCAAGCGGCCGCCCACGGGATTGGACCCCGAGGTCAATCCCTGGCTCATCGCGGCCGCGGTGATGCTGCCGACCTTCATGGAGGTGCTCGATACCTCCATCGCCTCGGTGGCGCTGCCGCATATCGCCGGAAGGCTTTCGGTCACCACCGACGAGGCGACCTGGGTGCTGACCAGCTACCTGGTCGCCAACGCGATCGTGCTGCCGGTCAGCGGCTGGCTCGCCGGCTATTCGGCCGCAAGCGGTTTCTGATCGCCTGCATCGTCATCTTCACCGTCGCCTCCTTCCTCGCGGCGCGGCCCCACGCTCGGCATGCTATCTCGCCCGCATCCTGCAGGGGGCGGGCGGCGGCGCGCTGCAGCCGCTCTCGCAGGCGATCCTGCTGGAGAGCTTTCCGCCCGAAAAGCGGGGCAGGCGATGGCGGCCTTCGGGATGGGCGTCGTCGTCGCGCCGATCGCTCGGCCCGACCCTCGGCGGCTGGCTCACCGACAACTACTCATGGCGCTGGACCTTTTACATCAACATCCCCGTGGGGATTCTCGCCGTCATGATGATCCGCGCATTCATCGAGGACCCGCCCTACATCCGCCGCGGCCCGGCCGCGGCAGGGATCGACGGCGTCGGCTTCGGCCTCATGGCGCTCCGCTCGCCACGCTGCAGATCATCCTCGACAAGGGCCAGCAGGACGACTGGTTCGCCGCCGCGTGGATCCGCTGGTTCCGTCCGTCGATCGCCCTCAGCCTGGTCGCTGTTCATCTGTCGGGAACTGCGCGATCGAAGCACCCGCTGGTCGACCTGCGCGTCCTGCGCAACCGCAACTTCGCCGTCGGCACCACGATGATGACGCTGCTCGGGGTCGTGCTCTACAGCACGATCACGCTGCTTTCCGCTCTTTCTCCAGAACCTGATGGGCTACTCGGCGCTTGAAAGCGGGATGGCGCTCAGCCCTCGCGGAATCGGCGCCTTCCTGATGATCATGCCGCTGGTCGGCCACCTGACCGGGCGAGATCGACAGCCGGCTGATCATAACCTTAGGCTTCGTGATGGTGGGGATATTCCTCTGGCAAAGTTCGCCCGCATCACCCTGGAGATCGCGATGTGGCGACATCGTCTCACCGAGCATCGTGATCGGGGTCGGCATGGGCATCATCTTCGTGCCGCTTTCCACGGTGACCATGGGGGCCCTGACCCGGAGCCAGATGGGCAACGCGGGCGGGATCTTCAACCTGATGCGCAACCTCGGCGGCAGCGTTGGGATCTCGATCGTCGACGACGATGCTCGCGCGCGGCGCGCAGGCCCACCAGGCGACCCTGGTCGCCCACCTCACCCCGGAAAACCCCCTCTACCGGCACCGCCTGGAGGAGATCCAGCAGTACGTGACCCTCCGCGCAGGTCCCGCCGAAGCACACCAGAAGGCCCTGGGACTGATGTACGGCAATCTTCACCGCCAGTCCGAAACCCTGGCCTTCATCGGCGCCTTCCGGACCCTGGCGATCATCGCCCTGGGCTGCATCGCCCTGACCCTTCTGCTAAAGCGGGTCAAGCGGCGGCCCCCGCCCGGGGGGCATTGAGGACTCAAGGGGATAAAGAGGAGGGGGTGAGGGGTGGAGGGAACCGGCGAGGGGGGTGGGTTTTAGAGGGGAGCGAGGGTCAAAAAAACTATCATGCGGACGCGCAAAAGACGGAAAATTCGGATCACTACCCAAAGGCGCCATCGAATCCGAATTTAATCCGCCTTTTCAGATTTATCCGCGTGCGGGGGTTTTGGTTCGGGCTTGAGCCCCCTCAGCTCTCCAACTCCCTGCGGGCGGCGGCCCGCTTCTTCTGGACGGCGACGTAGCCCGCGACCAGCAGCAGGCAGGCGGCGAGGACCCCGAACATGATCTGGTGCAGGTACTGGGCGATGAGGGCCTGGTTGTTGCCGATGAAGTAGCCCGTGAGGGCCAGGATGACGACCCAGATCCCCGCCCCCAGGGCGGTGAAGAGGGCGAAGAGGGCGAGGTTCATGCGGGCGAGTCCCGCCGGCAGGCTGATGTACTGTCGGATGCCGGGCAGCAGCCTGCCCACGAAGGTGGAGATATGGCCGTGGCGGGCGAAGTACCGGTCGGCGCGGTCGAGGGCGGCGGGACTGACCAGGAAGTAGCGCCCGTAGCGCTCGAAGAAGGGGCGGCCCCAGCGAACGGCCAGCCAGTAGTTGAATAACGCCCCCAGCAGGCTTCCGGCGATGCCGGCGAGGATCACCAGCCCCAGGGACATCTCCCCCCGGAAGGCGAGGTAGCCTGCCGGGGCGATGACGACCTCGCTCGGGAAGGGGAAGAAGGACGATTCCAGGAACATCATCACCACGATCCCCGGGTAGCCCCAGAGGCTGACGGTGTCGACGATCCAGGAGATGACTTGGTGAAACATCGGTGGACCCCTTTCAGGCGGTGAGCCGCTCGGATTCAGATTTTCCGATTCTACTTCATTTCGGCTTTTTCCAAAAGGGATCTTCTTCGGCCCCTCCTGAGCCACTGAAGCGCCTCAGGATTTCTGCCCCCCGTTGTTGCCCTGGGCCGGGGGAGGCGCCAGGCTGCGCAGGCGTTCGACCTCGGTGAAGATCCGGCCGTCGCGAAAGACCGTCACGTTGCCCGTCGAGGCGCTGACGGTTATCGCCACGGCCTTGGTGGTGGCGGTGATGCCCGCCGCCGAGGCGTGCCGGGTTCCCAGGCCCCAGGGCAGGTCGCTGCCCGGGACGGTCGGCTTCAGGTAGATGCCCGCGGCCTCGACGATGCCGTTGGCCCGGATGACGAAGGCGCCGTCGATGGTGCTGAACTCCTTGACCGTTTCTGCCAGGGCCACGTCCAGGATGTTGCGGTCCTTCTCGGGATGGCCCTTGAAGGGGTTGAGAATCAGCGGGACGCTGTACTTGAGGACCTCCTTCGAGGCGCCGATGACGAAGGTCGTCCCCACCGGGTGCCCCTCCCTGCCCTCGGAGCCGAGGGAAACCGCGATGTCCAGGACCCGCTCGAAAACCTCCGGATTGATGGAGGGACCGACCTCCTCCAGCCTCCCCCCGCTAAACAACTCGTATTCCTCCCCGACCTCCAGGAAAAGGATGGTGTCGAGGTTGTGCTTCTCGGCCACCCCCGCCAGGCACAGCAGCCGGTCGCCGCGCTGCAGCAGGTTTTTCGAAAGCCCCAGAAGGACGGCGATCTTGACCTGGTCGATGCGCGAGAGGTTCAGCCTGGGCACCAGGATGACCTTGAGGCCCTTCTCCTGCAGGAGGTCGTAGGTCTCCCGGCTGCGGGTGACCAGCACCACCGGCTGGTTGCGCTTGCCCTTGAGGTAGGCCTCGATCTCCTCCGCCCCGGCAAAGACGTCCGCATAGACCAGCACGGCGCGGGCCTTGAAATGGGCGGCCATCTCCATCGACTGCTTGAGGATTTCCCCGGTGATGTCGTCGGTTCAGTTCATGGCGCTGTGCCTTTCGGGGCTCGAAGATCTTTCCCTTTTTAATAAATTTAACCCCCAAAACGGCGGTTGAACAGGGATAAAAGCGGATAAAGACGGATAAATCAAAGGCCTTTTTGCCATATCACCCTTCGGGTTATTGATCTTCGGTATTTAGACCCGCGAAAATCCGAATTGATCAGATTGGATCCCCGTGCAAACTGCTCTTTCCAGGGTTGTCCGAAACGACGAAAAGCGCCTCGCGGCCGCTCCCCGGCATCGCTGGAGTCGGCAAGGAACTAAGAGAAAAGGCAGGTTTTACCTTTCTCTGCGACCTCTGCGCACTCTAGTGAGCGAAGCGAACGGGCGGGGAATGTTGTCTTTCGGGCCCCTCGGGGTAGACGAGGAAGAAGGCCAGGGACATGGCCGCCAGAAGCCACTGGGCGGGGGGCGCCTCGCGCACCCGGCCGGTGAGCAGCTTGAGCACCGGGTCGACGAGGCGCCCGGCCGTGATGCCGACGCCGATGTTGTAGGTGAAGCTGATCAGGGCGATGGTCAGGAAGGCGGGGATGAGCTCGGTGGGGTCGGCGAAATCGAGGCGGGTGACGGGCGCGATCATGTAGATCCCGATGGCGACGAGGACTGCGCCGTAGGCCTGGGGGGGCACGGCGGTGAACAGGGGCGCGAGGAAATGGAGAGGAGGAAAAGGGCCGCCACCACCAGGGAGGTGAAGCCCGTTCGCCCCCCTTCCGCGATGCCGGCCGCCGACTCGAGTAGGCGCCGGTGGTCGTCGTGCCGACCAGGGGGGCCGCCAGGTGGACAGGGCGTCGGCGAGCATCGGCTTTTCAATCTGCGGCAGGTTCCCCCGCTCGTCGGAGCCCCGCCCGGGCCGGAGACCGATGAGGGTCCCGAAGGTGTCCACGAAGGCCATGACGAAGACGTGAGCACCACCGGCAGGGCCTTCGGGGAGAGGGCGGCGGCGATGTCGAGCCGGCCGAGGATCGGCGAGAGGCTCGGCGGAAGGCTCACCAGGTGCGCGGGGAGCGGGGCGACCCCGGCGGCCATGGAGAGGGCGGTGGTCGCCAGGATGCCGACGAAGAGCGCCCCGGGGACGCGGCGCGCCAGCATCCAGGCGATGAGCAGGAAGCCGAGGACGGCCAGAAGCGTCGCGGGGCTTCCGATGTTGCCCAGGGCGACGGGGGCGCCGGGGACCCCGAGGGCGACGAAGCCCGTCTCGTTCAGCCCGATGAAGGTGAGAAAGAGGCCGATGCCGACGGCGAAGCTGTGCTTGAGCGAGAGGGGAATGGCTTCGGTCAGCCAGCTGCGGATGCGAAAGACGGTGAGCACCGTGAAGAGGACCCCGACCAGGAAGATGGCCCCCAGGGCCGTCTGCCAGCTGTATCCCATCGCCTTGACCACCGTGTAGGCGATGAAGGCGTTCTCCCCCATGTAGGGGGCGATGGCGAAGGGGCGCTTCGCGTAGAGCCCCATCACCGTCGTCCCGAAGGCGGCCGAGAGGATCGTGGCCGTCACCGAAGGTCCCCTGGGGATGCCCGCCGCCTCGAGGATCGCCGGGTTGACGACGATGATGTAGGCCATGGTCAGAAAGGTGGTCGATCCCCGCCAGGGTCTCCCGGCGGTAGCTCGTGCCGTGGCGGCGAAGTCGAAGTAGCGTCGCATGGTCGGAGACCTCCTAAAAACAGAAAAAAGCGATGGCATGCGGATAAAATCCGATATATCGGGAAACGGCGGTCGAGCAGGGATAAGGGGGGGTACGGATAAATCAAAGAAAAAGGCTTTTTGCCCGCATAAATCCTTCGGGTTGTGGATTTTTTGTTTTAAAAGTCTCGAAAATCCGAATTGATCAGATTTTATCCGCGTGCAAATTCCTTTTGGATTTATCCGGACAGAGGGGCGCGCCCGCGCCGCCCCCCTGTATAAGCCCTCGCTCATCCGCTGTCAACCTCCGATTCCCCGCTCGGCCCGCGCCCTTTGCGTTGACACCTGCACCCGGGTAAACGTATGTTGAGCATTCGGATGGATTTATCCGAACTTATCCGACACGATCCGATTTTATCCGCGAGAGGCAGGGTTTTGCCTTTCATTCCTGGGGAAATAAATCCGTTCCCTTTTTCACCTTCGCCCTAACCGCCCGGCCTTTCGCCGGGCTGAGGATTCCCCATGAGCAAAGACCTCTACGTCACCCATCTTCCCCTGGAGTACGGCGAAGGGGAAGTGCACCGCCTGTTCAGCGTCGCCGGTACGGTCAGCTACATCCACCTGGTCACCGACCCCGAAACGGGCCGGTCGAAGGGCTGCGCCTATGTCAAGATGGCCAGCGAACGCGAGGCGAAGGAAGGCATCGACTGCCTCGATGGCGCCCGCATCGAGGGCTGCACCCTCTCTGTCCGCATCGCCCTGCCCCAGAAGCCGAAGGTCCCGGGCGCCGCACCCCGGCCCGGCAGGAAGCCCTTCAAGCCGCGCGGCGGAGGCTCCGGCAGCGGGCCGAAGGGCCGCCGCTGACCTTTGCCGGGGGGGAGGGGGCCGATCGGGTTCAAGGTGGAGGAGGGGGAGCAAAGCCCCTATTACGCTTGACGTAATACGTAGAGGGGAATAGACTGTGATCAAGAGCTTTCGATGCAGAGAAACGGAGAGGCTCTTCCACGACCGATCGGTCGGGAAGTTCAGGCAAATTGAACGGGTTGCCCGGCGGAAGCTGATGCTTCTTCACGGCTCCAGCCGGCTTCAAGATCTGCGCATCCCCCCGGGCAACCGCCTGGAGGCGCTGCACGGCAACCGGGAAGGCCAGTATAGTATCCGCATCAATGACCAGTGGCGTATCTGTTTTCGCTGGGAGGCAGGAGATGCCTACGATGTGGAAATCACGGACTATCATTGAACCGGCGGAGCGGTAGAAAGGTTATCTTAAAGTGGCCGAAAAACTCGATATCATCACCCCGGGAGAAATTCTTCTCGAAGAGTTCATGAAGCCCCTGGGCGTCAGTCAGAACCGTCTGGCCCGAGCCATCGATGTTCCTCCGGGGCGGATCAACGAAATCGTCAAGGGAAAGAGGGCCATCACCGCCGACACGGCCCTGCGGCTCGGCAAGTATTTCGGAACCTCGGCCGAACTCTGGATGAATCTGCAGAGCGAATACGATCTGCGCCTGACCCGGCGGCGCGACTGGCCCCTGATCGAACCGAGGGTAAGAAAGCACGATGCCGCCTGGGAGAAATTCTCGCACCCAGCGCGGATGTAACGGTAGGGGCGGCTTTTTATGGGGGGGGCCGGTATGGACTGAAAAATTTCACAGTGGACCACCCCATGTGGGTTTAAAGGTGGAGGAGGCCATGACCCGAGTACCAGACCATCCGCATCGAGCCGCTCCCCGACAGCGTCGCCGTTCTCACCCTGAACAGAGCGGAGAAACGCAACGCCCTCTCCATCGCCATGCGCACCGAAATTCGCCGCTGCCTCGGCCGCCTGGCGCGACGACCCGGCGGTGGTGGCGGGGTGTCACGGGGCCGCCTTCTGCGCGGCTTCGACCTGGACGACTTCACCGACCCCTCCCGCTTCGATGAGCTGCTCGCCACCTCGGCCGGCTACCGCCGGGATCTCTGGCATTTCCCCAAGCCGGTGATTGCCGCCGTCAACGGCCCGGCCATGGGGGGAGGCTTCGATCTCGCCATCCTCTGCGACCTGCGCCTGGGCACCGACAAGGCGCTCTTCGGCCACCCCGAGGTCGAGTTCGGCTTCCCGCCAATCTACTCCCCCCTGGCCTGGCTCATCGGCGTCGGGCGCGCCCGGGAGACTCTGCCTCACCGGCCGCCGTCGACGCCGCCGAGGCGCAGCGCATCGGCCTGCTCAACGAGGTGGTCCAAGGGGAGGACCTCATGGATCGTGCCCTGCAGCTCGCCGCGGACATCCTGGAGGCCCCGCCGGAAACGCTGCATTTTGCCAAGGGGATGATGGACGGGAGCGCCGGCAGGGGGTTCGAGGAGGCCTTCGCCGTTGAGCACGACCGGGCGTTTCGGGAGGTTCTGCTTCCGTTGATGGCGGAGAGGGCGGGCAGGCGGGTCTGAGGTGGGCGGTGGAGTAATTAAGTGTGGTGTTACCGGATTAGCCCGGTCGCGAATTAGCCGGGTACTGGTTTGAGGATATTGATGGGAAAAGGGAATAGGCGTGGAAAATAAATCCGTCCCCTTTTCCGTCAGGGGAGGACGAATTAAATTGCAGGCCCCGGGTCTTCCAGCGCCATTGCCTGCCCGCACCGGCAGGAAACATCGATGCCTTTTATAATTTGACTTCGACACTTCGATAGACAGGCTTGATTTTTATTAACATGTTGTGTTAACTTTTATTTGACATTCCCTCCAATGGATATATTCTTCAGAACGAAGAAGCTGCAGAAAATTTCCTCGGAGGCGGGGAGATGCAAAAGCATCTTCGGCCAAAGGGGGCGAGAAAGCTGCAGCAGCGTCTTATGGAATTAAGTGCGGCAGAGTCGTTCGCAACATTCTCACCTTCCGCCCCCGAGATGCCATGAATTGACCGGAGGCCGAGCCGGTCAATTTTCCGTCGACTTCGAACATGCCTATCGACTGCTGTTCATCCCTGCGCATGACCCTCTTCCGCACCGAGAAGATGGCGGCATCGATCAGGGAAAGTGACGGAAATCGAAGTCATCGCCGTAGCGGATACGCGCTGAAAGAGGCGCCGTATGGGCAACCTGAAGGCAAAAAGACGATACGCATTCGAACCGGACTACGCCGATTCCCCCCGGGGAGACGCTCCACGAGGTCATGACTTCTCTCGGCATGAGCCAGAAGGAGCTTGCCAGGAGAACGGGCCTAACGGAGCCGACACTGAGCAGCATGTTCAAGGGAGAACAGCCGATCTCCTATGAGACGGCCAAGGGGCTGGAACTGGTCACCGGGGTCCGGCGCGCTTCTGGAACAACCTCGAGGCCCAGTACCGCGAGCAACTGGTAGACTCAAGGAACGGGAGCGGCTGGAGGCCGATATCGAATGGATGAAAACCATTCCGACCAGGGAGCTGATCGGCCCGCGGCTATCTGAAAGAGCACAAGGACAAGGTGGATCCCTTCGCGAGACGCTGGCCTTTTACCGGGTGGGGAGCGTCGACGCCGAGCGGAAGGTCTGGGATGCGCCTCCGGTGGCGGCCCGCCGCTCCCCCTGTTTCGAATACCGGCCCGGGCCGGCCTCGGCGTGGATCCGCCAGGGTGAGATTCAGGCGCAGGAGATCGACTGCCGCCCTTATGACAAAGTGCGCTTCAGGGATGCCCTTCGGGATATTCGGACTCTGACCCGCGAGACACCGGAGGTTTTCGAACCGGAGATGAAACGCTCTTCGCAGAGGCGGGGTGGCGGTTGCGCTATCCGGGAGATGAAGAAGGTCCCCTGGAACGGGGCAACCAAGTGGCTTACCCCCGACAAGGCGATGACTCTTCTTTTCCTGCGGGGAAAGGGGGAAGACAAATTCTTTTCCTTCTTCCACAAGGCAGGGCACATTCTGAACGACAGAGAAGGAACCTCCGATGAACGACAGCAGCCAGGAAGACCCACGGGAGTCCGGGCGAATGCGTTTGCTGTAGAATGTTGATTCCTCGGCGCTATGAAAAGATGATTGCCGCCATGCGCTAACCGAAATCAGAACCTGGCCGATGAGCTGGGATTGCACCGGGCATTGTTGCCGGTCGTTACCAGTTTCTGACCGGGAAGTGGAATTTCTTCCAGGACCTGATCCGGCACTTTGAGTGGGCCCCCTGACCGTGTAGGGGTTGATTTTGCAGTTACTAGTCCCCAATCACGAATCCCCAATAACCGCCTTACCCCCTGTTTTCCTTTGACAATCCTCTCTTATGGGTGTAGTTTAATCCAACGTCCTGAATTCAGGGGTTTTCATGAGAGAGATGAGGGGGAAAATTTAGATTTGACCAGGCCGCCTGGCACCGAGGGTTTGACGGTGTGGCGGCTTTTTTATTGCTGGATTTTGGAGGGAAGTAGTGAGCAAGAAGATCGATGTCTCTTGCGCGATTATAGAAAAGGATGGGCTGGTACTGGCGGCCCAGCGCAGCGAATCGATGAACCTCCCGCTCAAATGGGAGTTTCCCGGCGGCAAGCTTCATCCCAAGGAAAGTGCCGCGATTGTCTGAAAAGAGAGATTGAAGAGGAATTAGGTGTCGGCATCCACATTCGATCTGCTCTACCCCCTTCCGATTGGCAGTACCCAGCCTTTGCAATCACCCTTCATCCCTTCATTTGTAACCTGCATTCGGAAGCCATCGTTCTGGCAGAACACAAGGCGATTGCTTGGCTAAAACCTGCAGAGCTCCCCGCCCTTGATTGGGCGGAGGCGGATGTCCCGGTGCTGCAAAATTACTTAGATTCCCTGGGTGGTGTTGATGGCCAATGAACTGCCGTCGGGGATTTACGAGGCCCTGCTCTCCGAAGAGATCCAGGATGTACTCGCGCGGCATCCTGAATTGCGGACGGGTCTTCGGCAAGATCGATCCGGAGGAGCAGCCGGCCCGTTATGCCGCCTTCGTGGCGAAGGTTTTGGAACAGGCGCTACGCGAAGAAGCCGACCCGGATAAGCGACTGGCCTCTGCAACCAAATCCTCGGTCAAGTCGCCCAAGAACCGGGGAGAAGCCATCTCGGCAAGCACCGTCTCGTTCCCGAGCAGAAGCCCGTTCTCTTAGAAATCACTCCAGCGCAATTCGGAACATCAGGCATTCCCCGACCCCACACCTCCTCTCGCCGAAAGCAGCCTCTTTACCGGTTCCCCCCAGGAGCCACAACTCGCCCATGAATTGCTGGAAGAGATGCGTTCCGCCGATGGGGTGGACATCCTGGTCTCATTCATCAAATGGTCTGGGTCTGCGCCTGCTGATGCCGGCCTTCGAAGATTTGCGTGACCGGCGAGTGCCGGTGCGCCTGATCACCACCTCCTACATGGGCGCCTCGGACGCCCCGGCCGTGGAGTGGTTGGCCCGCCTGCCCAATGTCGAGGTGCGGGTTTCCTACGACACTGAGCGGACCCGGCTCACGCCAAGGCGTATCACTTCAGGCGCGACAGCGGATTTTCCACCGCCTACATCGGCTCGGCCAACATGTCCCAGGCGGCCATGACCAGCGGCCTGGAATGGAACCTCAAGGTCACCGCCCAGGACATGGCGCATATCCTCGAAAAGTTCTCCGTCGAGTTTGAAACCTACTGGAACAGCCGCGAGTTTGTCCCCTTCGATCCGGCAAACCCGAGCACTTTTCGCGGCGGCCATAGATCGCGCCCGGCAACCGTCGACCAACGGCCCGGCGGTCTTTTTCGATCTTGCGCCCCATCCATTCCAGGAGCGTATTCTTGAAGCCCTGGAGCGGGAGCGCAGCAGCCCACGACCGCTGGCGCAATCTGGTGATTGCCGCCACCGGCACCGGCAAGACCGTGGTCGCAGCCTTCGATTTTCAGCGCTTTTATGAGCAGCGCCAGAGGCAGGCGCGGCTGCTCTTCGTCGCCCATCGGCAGGAAATTCTCCAGCAGGCCCAAGCCACCTTCCGCAATGTTCTGCGGGATCAGAACTTCGGCGAACTGCTGGTCGGGCCCTTTCAGGCCACATCGCCTGGAGCATCTCTTCTGTTCGGTCGGGATGCTGGCCAACCGTCGGCTCTGGGAGCAGGTCGGCAGCGATTTCTACGACTACATCGTCGTCGATGAGGCCCACCACGGCACCGCAGCCAGCTACCGGCCAATATTCGACCACTTTACCCCGCAGATTCTTCTCGGGCCTGACCGCCACGCCGGAGCGGATGGATGGCGACAATGTGGCCGCCGATTTCGGCAACCGCTTTGCCGCCGAAATCCGCCTGCCCGAAGCCCTGGAAGAAAAGCTCCTCTGCCCCTTCCATTACTTCGGCGTGGCCGATCCCGATCGCCATCAATCGGCGATCAGTTCTGGCGCAACGGCAAGTATGACGCCAGCCGCCCTGGAAAACGTCTATGTGCTGCGACTCATGCGCGGGCCGAGCAGCGCGTCGATGCCATCGTCGCACGCTCTCCAGCGCTATGAACCGGAACTGAGCGGTCTCAAGGGCCTCGGTTTTTGTGTCGCCATCCGGCATGCCGTGTTCATGGCGGAACAGTTCACCCAGCGGGGGATCCCTTCGGCTGCCATCGTCTCCGGCGTTGACGAATGTACGCTGTGCGCGAACTGCTGGATGACCTGAAGGCCGGGCGGCTCACCTTCCTCTTTACCGTCGACAAGTTGAGCGAAGGGGTTGACGTTCCCGGAGATCAACACCGTCCTCTTTCTCCGCCCCACCGAGAGCCTGACGGTCTTTCTCCAGCAGCTCGGGCGGGGCCTGCGCCATGCGCCAGAGAAGGATTGCCTGACCGTCCTCGATTTTGTCGGCCAGGCTCACCGCCGTTACCGGATCGACACCAAGCTCAAGGCGCTCCTGCCCCGGCATCGCTTCTCCATCGACAAGGAAGTGGAGCTCGATTTTCCCCATCTGCCGGCCGGATGCTCCATTCAACTTGACCGTCTCTCCCGGCAGTATGTCCTGGAGAACATCAGGGAGAACTTCGGCCGTCTGGCCGTGCAGGTGCCGGACCGGCTGCAGACCTTCACCAGCGAGACCGGGCAGGAGCTGACCTTCGGCAATTTTATCCGTTACCACGATTACGAGCCGGAAGTGCTGCTGGCCAAGGAGTCCTGGACTGAGTGGAAGGCCAAAGCGCAACTGGCGCCGATCCCCATCGATCCCGATCTTGGCACGGCTGAAAAAAACCCTGATGCGGGCTGCCTTCATCAACGGGCCCAAGGAAGTCGGCACGTTTGCGGCAGGTGATGGCAATGCTTGCACAGGGGAACGTTGATGCGGCACTGGCGGTGGCCGGTGATGCGGCCATGTCGATTTATTACCGACTCTGGGGGGATAAGGGGGGCAACCTGGGCATTACTTCGCTGGACGATGCCTTCCACCGCCTGGCCGCAACCCGTCGATCTTGGCCGATCTGGATGAAATTCTTGCCTGGGCCGAGGAAACCACCGAGGTTGGCGGGAAGATCCCGGAACTTCCCTTTCCGTGCCCGCTGGAACTGCATGCTCGATATGGCGGCAGGGAGATTCAGGCGGCCTTTGGTCGGGCGAATCTGGAGAGGCCGGGCAGACCGGCGTTGGGGTGTTGCACTTCGCCGAGGCAGAAGACCTATGCTCTGCTGATCACCTTCCAGAAGACCGAGAAGGAATTCTCGCCGAGCACCATGTATGCCGATTACCCGATCAGCCGGGAGTTGCTGCACTGGGAGTCGCAGGCCAACACCGCCCAGCAGTCACAAGACTGGCCAGAATCTGATTCACCATCAGGAGCGGGGCTACACGATTCTGGTCTTTGCCCGCGGCCAGAAAAAGCGGAACAGCGTGACTGTGCCGTTTACTTATCTGGGGCCGGTGGAGCGGGTGAGCTTTGAGAGCGAGCGGCCGATCAAGATGGTCTGGCGGTTGCGGTATCCGATGCCGGTGGAGATGTTTGAGGATAATCGGCGGGGTGGGTAGGTCGGATGATGGGGGACGAGTAGAGACTTAAGGTAGAATATTCCAATCATTCGGAGGTAAACATGCCAATAATGGATTTAGTATCAGAAATCGAATCAACCTTCGACTACAATCGAAATGGGACATGCCTAAACCGAGTCGGTAACGCAACAAGTTGCTTTGCTTGTTGTCATAATCGATATTTTATCGGCCAGGGTATAACTTATGAGTGCGAGCAATTTCGGAAAGCGTATATATTGCGGTATCTTCCCGTCCATATTCATGAAAACTATCTTGCATTTCGCAGAATTCCGCGTGGCATTATAGGGCAATAGGACAGAATGAAACAGTAAATATGATGTCTTTAGGTGGGGGGCCGGGAACAGACATTGCCGCATTTAAAAAATATATTGATGTTGGACATTTTGACGAAATGACAACACGAAGCTTTCGCATAGTTCGGATTGAGAGGGAAGACGGGTGGAATGGTTTAGCGCGAAGTGTACATGATCTTTTCAATTGTGAAAATTTCGAAATAATACATCGAAGAAAGCACCAAGACGTCCTAGTCCATTTCAGGAAGAACAATATCCATATTGTAACTCTTTCATACTTAATTTCTGAAATCGATACAGAGAACATTCCTATTCTCGCAAGAAATATTAATCGAGTTTTGGCGGAAACGGCAGTAATTATAGTTAATGACAGGGATGAAGACGTTGTTAGAACAAGGGCAGAAGTGCTTTTTCAGAACATTGAAAATTGTACATTTTCTTTCAGAAACGGGCGCGAGCATTGCGGGGAGTTTTTCCCTGATCATCTTAGAGATCGTGTCAGACCGAAGCTAAACACAAGCTCAATCAGATACACTGCGGTGAAACAATGATAATAAGCGCAAGCAGGCGAACAGATATTCCCGCTTTTTACAGCGAATGGTTCATAAACAGGATTAGAGCGGGGCTTCTTTGCACCCGTAATCCGTTCAATGCCCACCAAATTAAAAAAGTGTCACTTTCTCCGAAGGATGTTGAAGTCATTGTCTTCTGGACCCGTAATCCCCAGCCGTTAATGCTGCACCTTGCTGAGCTGCAGAACATGGGGCACAATTCTTGTTTTTTGTTCACAATTACCGGCTACCCGAGGGCCTTCGAAAAGAAGGTTCCCAGACCGCACGACGCAATCGAAATTTTCAAAAATCTGTCTGAGCAAATCGGGCCGGAAAAGGTTGTTTGGCGATACGATCCTATTCTGATTTCCTCACTTGTTGCACTTGAAGATCACAAACGGATATTCGGAAAGATCGCATCGGCTCTTGCAGGGCACACACACAGGGTCATCGTCAGCTTCGCTGACATTTACAAGAAGGTGAAGTCAAACCTGGATAAGTTCGCCAAATCGAATAATGTCGCCATTTCTGACCTGACAAAAGATATGGAGTCTCTTTTGGAACTATCGCACTATTTTGCGAAAACTGCCGAAGCAAGCGGAATGCAGATTCAAAGTTGCGCTGAGGAAATCGACCTTGATTCAGTTGGCATAAGCCATGGGAAATGCATTGATGACGTTTGGCTTAACCAAATATTTAATCTCAGATTCCCCAATGGGAAAGACAAAGGGCAGAGAGATCAATGTGGCTGTATAAAAAGCACTGACATAGGCATGTACAACACCTGCCTGCACGGCTGTGAATATTGCTATGCAACGTACAGCGATGTAATTGTGAGTAAAAATTTTTTAAAGCATGATCAGCATAGTCCGTTCCTTATCGGCCCAGCTGAAAATCAGGATACTCCAACCACACATGCTAAAGAAAATAGCCAGATGAATTTGTTCGATAACGATAAAAGTTAGTCTGATTCCTTTCAACATTTCGGTATGTCATTGCAATAAATTTAATACAGCAACATGGAGCTTTTGTGCCATGACTTTTCGATCTCAGCCCAGGAATAATAGAGAAAATCCCCCAAATAGTTTTGGCGTGGAAATTCCATCAGCAGCCCCGGGCCAATATCTCGGTTACAGCCTCCAGCCAACCCTGCTGGCAATGAGGCTGCGTCAGGCACCAGAAGGTTCAGCTTGCAGCCTTGAAGTGTTTGATGATGTTGCTGAGCATGCGGATGACGGCACTGTTCATCTCACCCAAAGTAAAAGCACCCTCACTGGTAATCCTGTTTCCGACCGGGCAGAATCCCTTTGGAAAACCCTTTACAACTGGCTTGTGCTAGTAACGCAGGGGCTGGTCAATCCTGAAACAACTATCTTTGAAATTTATGTATCTCAAAACGTTACCGGTCAAGTTGCAGAACTTTTTTGCCAAGCCACGACCAACACCGCCGCAGCTCAAGCACTAGAAATCGTCCGCGACCTGTTTTGGGGAGCTGCGCCAGAACGTGTGGGGCGTGCAGGGCTATCACAGGCGCTGAAGAAGTATGCCAACCCTGTTCTTGATGCTGATAAATCCAAAATTATTCCCGTAATCCGAAACTTCCGTCTGACCTGCAGTAATACCGGCAGCCCGATCTCTGACTTTATAGCAATTATCGCCAGCGATCCTGTATCACAGCACAAGGTCGATTTCTTTGTGGATAAGCTGCTTGGTTGGGTGAAAAGACAACGGATGTCATGCTAGAAAGGGGATTACCAGCTGTCATCAAGCGCGATGATTTTCACCGTGAATATGAGGCGTTGGCACGAAAATACGACCGGGAGTCGATCCTTGCTTGCTTCGCACCTAAGCCGAGC
Source organism: uncultured delta proteobacterium (assembly GCA_963791005.1). Taxonomy (GTDB): domain Bacteria; phylum Desulfobacterota; class Desulfuromonadia; order Desulfuromonadales; family CAWBQR01; genus CAWBQR01. Next base: position 17,324 of record CAWBQR010000009.1, read on the forward strand.
TTTGACCAGGTGCACGAACACTTGAGCGATACATTCATCCAACAACTTAGCCTGATTGAAGAGGACTACGACGAAAAGCTGGAAGCAATCAGCGATCTTCTAATGGCGGGATGGGACAGGACAAAATGGAGTGAGTCAGGTGAGGTTCACGAAAGTTCCTTCGACGAGCTTTTTGAAAGCCTGCATAGGGCATGGCGCAATCTGAAGAAGAGCAACGACATTACCCATGCTGCCCGGCCGCCAGTTGAGCAGGGAAAGCTCCTATATTACGAGTGCAAAAAGTTTCACGCCACCGTGCAGCAGATGACAGTTTCTGCTGACTATTTCACCCCTGGCTGTTTTCACCTGCTGGCGGATGTGCCATCCATTGGCTGGCATCCACAGTACGCAACACTCCTTTCGCACAAACATGAGGAGGCGTTGTGATGAATGTTCTTTCCGTTGAGGCGCGCAATATTCAGAATCCCGCCTTGGGTGCGGGCCTTATCTGGCGCTTTACCTGCGGTTATGTTGCCGACCATGCCACCCGCAATCCGGTGCCGTTGCCGCTCGTGTTTCTGGTACTGCCTGCCATCCTACACCGGAAAACCGGAGAGTTTGTTCAGGGTACACAGAAGTCTTCTGGGCTGCGGGCCTTTGCCATGAAGTTCGGACAATCGAAAGCCTGTAGACAGGATCTCCTCCTTGCCATTAACAGCAGGATGCTCGACCTCAAAGAGCTGAGTCTAGAGTCTCTACGCATCGCCATTGCCGCTCGACTTATACATCTTGAATCTGACAACGCAACAATCATTCCGCGTTCCAGGGCCAAGGCATTTGCGGGGATACCGGCCGATATCCGTAAGATGATGAACAACGCCGAGAAATTCGGCGCGTGGTGCGCGCCGCTGACCATGCACGAGATCTCCACGATCTTGAAGGTGAGGTTCTGACATGTATTTTCAGATAAAGGAAATCATCCTATGGCCCAAGAACCCGGCATTCTCGCCGCGCCGCCTGGCTTTTCAACCGGGTCGAGTCAACATCATCAGCGGCACCTCCCGGACCGGGAAGTCCGCTGTCATCCCGATCATTGACTACTGCCTCGGCTCGAGAGAGTGTCTGATACCGGTCAAAACCATCCGGGACGCATGCGCCTGGTTCGGGGTGATAGTGCGCACCTCTGCCGGGGAGAAACTGTTTGCCAGGCCGGAGCCTGGAGGACAACGCTCCACTGATGAGATGTTCATCCATGAAGCGCCGACTATAGATGAAATACCGACAAGCGTGGCAAAAAACACCAACCGCGGCCATGTCCGTGGCGTGCTTGATGAGCTTGCTGGGCTCTCTAATTTGGACTTCGGCTCCGGTGATCCGCAGAACGCTTTTGAGTCCCGCGCTAGCTTTCGCGATCTGAGCGCCTTCACCTTCCAACCCCAAAACATCATTGCCAATCCGGATGTCCTCTTTTTCAAGACTAATACTCATAAGAAACGGGAGAAATTGATCAGGATATTCCCCTATGTCCTCGGGGTGATCACGCCCGAGCATTTAGCAAAGCAACACGAGCTGAAACGGCTGCAAGGCGAGACTGCGCCGTAAGGAACGGGAACTGAAAGCGGCCAAAGGTGTATCTGGTCAATGGTTGGCGGAACTGCGGTCCAAGGTGAGCGAAGCGAAGGAACTGGGGCTGATTACTTTGGGTCAATCTGCCGAACTGTCGCGGGAAGAGATGATCAGTCTGTTAAAGGGGTTGGTGGTGCGCACTGACGTAAACCTTTCTGTAACCACCGATACGATATCGGACGCCGTGCAGGAGTTGCAAGAGTTGGAGGGCGAGGAATCCGAGGTGTCCCGCGAACTGACCACCTTGCGTCGGCGGTTGGCCGAGATGACCCGTATCCGCAACAGCGCGGCAAATTATAACCAAGGACTGCATATCCAGCGAGACCGGTTACAGGTCTCGGCTTGGCTGGCGACGCAGAGCACCGACAATGAGGGGTGTCCAGTTTGCGGCAGCCACATGGAGGCTAGTGCCACCAAACTGCGGCAGCTCAACCAAGCCCTTAGCGCTATTGAACAAGAGGCTGGCGAGGCTTTTGAAATTCCCGCAGCATTCGAGCGGGAGATGCAGCGGGTGGGCGCAGACGTAAGCAATGCGGCGGAGCATCTTAAGGCTGTACAAGTCCGGAAAGACGCGTTGGCCCAGCGATCAAAGGAGGCTGAGAGCCAGCAATATCAGACCCGGATGGTGGAGCGTTTCATCGGTGGGCTTGAAAATGCCTTACACCTCCAACAGCGACTGGCGGAGGATGGGGAACTCCAGCCGGAGGTGGCTCTGTTAAGGGAGCGTGTACAGCAACTTGAAGATGAACTGCGCAGTCGCCATGTAGAACAGAGGACACGCCAGGCGCTAAGCCACGTAAATGCTAACGCGGCACGTCTTCTGCCGCTTCTTGACAGTGAGCGCCCCAATGACCCCGTTTCGCTGGAGATTAACGATCTGTCTATCAAGGTCAAAGGGGCTGAAAGAGACGACTATCTTTCAGAAATCGGAAGCGGCTCAAACTGGCTTTCCTACCACATGGCAATGATCTTGGCCCTGCAACAATTCTTCATCTCCCAGAGACATAGCCCCGTACCCGGCTTTGTGGAAATAGACCAACCAAGCCAAGTCTATTTCCCCAAGAAACTTATTGTACGGGAGGGGGAAGAAGCCGATGAGCCAAATTTCAAGGACGAGGATATTGTGGCGGTTCGCAAGGTGTTCAACGTGCTGAGCGAGGTTGTTGGCGCGGCCAGCGGGCGCTTGCAGGTCATCGTCCTCGATCATGCCCCACGTGACGTATGGGGAGATGTTGTCAAAGTTGTTTCACCGGAAGAATGGCGGGAAGGCCGGAAGCTGGTGCCGGTGGAGTGGATTAATTAACAGGGTCGAATTCAAGTAATCGTGGTGCAGGATATTTCTCTCTCGGTTGCAACAATTTGGCAATTTATTCATGACAAAGAGATATTTTATAAATATTCATACATGATCTGATGACCGACCTTTCTCATCTGCCTGGGGTCGGACCAAGCTAACATCTTGAAATGATTTTGGATGGGATGGGATTTGCCTCTTCCTGCGGGGCTATGACCTGATTTTTCGGCGCAAAAATGGGCATATAATCCGTTCCACGTTCTCTTGGGCGACATATCCAACTTGACAGTTTTTCTAACTTCCGAGAAACAATGCCCGACCTCGCCAGCTATATCCGAAAGTTCGCCAGCCTCAATCGCTCCCCAGCGGCGACCTGGACCGAGGCCACAAAGCGCAAGGCCCCGCACAAACCGATCCTGCTCCTGGCGGTCCTCGACCTCGTGCATCGCGGCGTCATCACCACACCGTTCATCGACGTCACCGGCGATCTGGTGGAACTGAACGAGCTGTTCAACCTCTACTGGCGGCGGGTCGTCCCGCTGGGTCAGACCAGCAGCATCGCCTTCCCCTTCTCCCGTCTCTCCCGCGAACCGTTCTGGGAGCTGGTCCCCCAGCCGGGCAAGACCATCACCGCCGCGGTCATCAACAATACCTCCTCCGTCAGCTACCTGCGCAAATACGCCCTTGGAGCGAAGCTGGACGATGGGCTGTTTCAGATCATGCAGAGCGGGGAGGGGCGGGAGGCACTGCGGGAAGCGTTGCTGCAATCCTGCTTTTCGCGAGGCAGCAAGCGCTGTTGCGGGAGCAGTCGATAATCAACCGGGAAGCGTTCGATTACAGCAGGGCACTGGAGGAAAGGCCCACCTGCCGCTGGTGAAGGAGATCGTCGAGGCGGCCGAGTACCGGCCGATGTGCGCGGGACCAGGGCTTCCGAAAATGGTGTCCAAAGCTCTTACGATCACCGCTGCGCCCTGTGCGGCATCCGCATCGTCACCCCTGATGGCCATACGGTGGTGGAGGCAGCCCATATCGTGCCTTGGAGCAAACCGAAAAACGACGACATCCGCAACGGCATGGCCCTCTGCCGAACCTGCCACTGGGGCTTCGACGAAGGGATGCTCGGCGTCGCCGACAACTACACGGTCATTACCTCTCGCGCCATCGGCAGCGATCCCAACTTTCCCGGTCTGCTTCTGACCCTTTCTGGCCGGGGGATTATCCCCCCAGCTGACCAAGGCCACTGGCCGGCACCGGAATACTTGGCCGAACATCGCCGTACGTGGCGGCTGTAAAATTCAATCTGGTGAGGGGGGGGCGGCTCAGGCTTGCAAGGTTGCCCTGAAAAGCATCCCTGGATTTGACCTAAACAAAATTTTGATATTGTGAAAAAAGTGACAATTTCTTAGCCGGCTTCCAGCCCGACTCTGGCGTTTTCTCCCCCAAAGGACCCTTCATGGCTCTTCCCTCCACCATCTTCAAGGCCACCCTGCAGATCTCCGACATCGACCGCCAGTATTACGGCGAGCACCAGCTGACCCTGGCCCGCCATCCCTCGGAGACCGACGAGCGGATGATGGTGCGGCTGTTCGCCTTTGCCCTGCACGCCGACGAGAACCTGAACTTCACCAAGGGACTCTGTGCCGACGACGAGCCGGATCTCTGGCAGAAGAGTCTCACCGGCGAGATCGCGCTGTGGATCGACGTCGGCCTGCCCGATGAGCGCCGGGTGCGAAAGGCGTGCGGCCGGGCCGAAAAGGTCTGTCTCTACCTCTACGGCGGCCGTGCCGCCGATCTGTGGTGGCAGCGTAACGCCGACAAGCTGCAACGCTTTGCCAACCTCAGGGTGGTCGAGCTCGCCGAGGCAGAGAGCAAGGGACTGGCGGGCCTCGCGCAGCGCAGCATGCAGCTGCAGTGCACTATCCAAGACGGCGAGGTCTGGCTGAGCTGCGATGCCCAGACATTGAGCCTCTCGCCTCTGGTCCGGAAAGCCTGAGATGAGCGCCTGCCCCTTCTGCCACCCCGATCCCTCTTGGATCGCCGCCTCCAACCCCCACGCCTGGGCCAAATACGACGCCTAGCCCCTCACCCCCGGCCACACCCTCATCATCCCCAAACGCCACATCGTCTCCCTCTTCGAGGCAACCAAAGAAGAGCAGGGCGCCCTGCTCGAGCTGCTGGGCGAGATGCGCCAGCGGCTTCTGAGAGAGCGCCAACCCGACGGCTTCAACATCGGCATCAACGACGGCGCCGCCGCCGGCCAGACCGTCATGCACCTGCACATCCACCTCATCCCCCGCCGCAAAGGCGACACGCCCGACCCGCGCGGTGGGGTGCGGTGGATTTTTCCTCACAAGGCGGTCTACTGGGAGAGGCAATAACCTTGTTTCTCACGCGAAGACGCGAAGAACGCGAAGGGATTCAAAACCTCTGCTGTGCAGTTCTTCGCGGCCTTCGCGCCTTCGCGTGAGGCGGGAACGTGAATTTCCCTTGATAATTCCCAAAATGGGTATTATTATTCCCAATATGGGTATGATTGAAAAAGAACATACCTCCCTGGGCGACGCGCTGTTTTCCAAGACGCAGCGGCAGGTTCTGGGGCTTCTGTTCGGGAATCCCGGCAGAAGCTACTACCTCAACGAGATCGTCCGCTTCGCCGGGGTCGGCATCGGGACGGTCCAGCGGGAGATGGAAAAGCTCTCGGGAGCGGGGCTGCTGACCGTCACCAAGGTCGGCAATCAGAAGCATTACCAGGCCAACCCCCGGTCCCCGATATTCGAGGAGCTGCGGGGCATCGTCCTGAAAACCTTTGGCCTCGGTGATGTGCTGCGTCAATCCCTGGAGGAGCTGGAGCAGGAGATCCGGGTGGCCTTTGTATATGGATCGGTCGCCAAGGGGACCGATACGGCCGGCAGCGACATCGATGTCATGGTCGTTTCTGAAACCCTGACCTACGGCCGGATCTTTTCGATTTTTTCGGCTATCGAGCCGAAACTTGGCAGAACGGTGAATCCGACGCTTTACAAGCCCTCCGAATTTGAAGCCAAGCTCGCCTCCGACAGCAGTTTTTTGAAAAGAGTGGTCGAGCAGCCGAAGATTTTTCTTATAGGGACACAGGATGACATCCCGGAACCTTGAAAATCTTGTCCAGACCGGGCAGCTGAAGCGGGAACCGGCCGACCAGAAGGAATTCGACGGCCTGGTGAGCTCAGGGCGGGCCCGGCTGAAGGATGCCCGCAACGCGTCCCTTGCTCTCGAAAGCCGGTTTGACCTTGCCTACAACGCCTCCCATGCCATATCTCTGGCCGCTTTGCGCTGGAACGGGTACCGCTCCGACAGCCGTTTCGTCGTATTTCAATGCATCCCCCATACCCTTGGGTTGGGCCCCGAGGTATGGAGGGTACTGGCACACTGTCACAATTTGCGAAATCGTGGCGAGTACGAAGGACTTCTGGAAATAACCGAACCACTGGTCGAGGAACTGGTTGCGACAACCGAGATGCTGCTGGAAAGGGTCGACCGACTGGGTCCTGTCGGCTGACACCTCTGAGCCCCTTGTCCCGGAAGGTTTTCCCCACAAAACGCCACATCGTCTCCCTCTTCGAGGCCACAAAAGAAGAGCAGGCCGCCCTGCTCGAACTGCTGGGCGAGATGAGAAAGCTGCTGCTTAAAGAGCGCCAACTCGACGCCTTCAACATCGGCATCAACGACGGCGCCGCCGCCGGACAGACCGTCATGCACCTGCACATCCACCTCATCCCCCGCCACGCCGGCGACACGCCCGACCCGCGCGGCGGGGTGCGCTGGATTTTTCCGCACAAGGCGAAGTACTGGGGGAAGCCATAACCCTGTTTCTCACCCGAAGGCGCGCTTGCGCGGCTTAGCGCTTCTGCGCGCAGAAGTGAAGGCCGTGAAGAACTGCTATTGCAGAGGTTTTGGATCCCTTCGCGAGCTTCGCGGCTTCGCGTGAGCCTGTTTTTCGGATAACTTCATTGGAGGGGGCATTCATAACCGGGGGCTCGTGGGGTCGGACCAAACCAAGTCCTCGAAATAAAAAACAAAACGTCCAAAAAATTCCCCTTTTTCGAGCCTATAACGGCCATTTTGACCCCAATATCGCGAATATAGGGAGACTCACCCCCGGGGGGTCGCGATCCCCCCGGCAGAAAAGGGCACCAAAAATCCACGATCCGCGAACTCAAATCGCAAATCGGGGACACCATACTTAAATCAACCGCCTGGGGGGCAGTATCGAAAAGGGATATATGTAGCCGAGACACTTAACGTCGCAAGGAGGGGGTATGCAACGATTTGGTGGCGACTGGACGGAAGAAAAGCTCGAACGGGTAAGGAAGTATCTGGTGGCCTACGCCACCATTATGAATCGGTACCACTATAAGTTCGCCTATATCGACGCCTTTGCCGGGACCGGTTACCGTACCTTGAAAACGGAGGGCCAGGACACCGGGCTGATGTTTCCGGAATTGGCCGCGCAGGACACAGTCGACTTTCTCGATGGCTCGGCACGAATCGCCCTACAGGTCGAACCGTCCTTTAATCGCTACATCTTCATCGAAAAGGATGAGCGGCGCTTCGCCGAACTCGAACGACTGAAGGATGACTTTCCCGCTCTGGCGGATCGCATCCTCCTCGAACGGGCCGACGCCAACGCCTATATTCAGAACCTGTGCACCAAACGCAATTGGACCCAGCATCGCGCCGTCCTGTTTCTCGACCCCTTCGGCATGCAGGTTTCCTGGGACACCATCAAGGCGATTGCCGCGACAGAGGCGATCGACCTCTGGTATCTCTTCCCGCTGGGTATCGGCGTCAACCGATTGCTGAAAAGCGACGGCAACATCCCGGATGCCTGGCGGCGCAAACTGGATGAGATTTTTGGTGACACCGGCTGGTATGATGTGTTTTACAGAGTCAGCAAAGTTCAAGGGTTGCTTTACGAGCAGGAAATCGTAGAAAAGGCCGGGTTCGAGGAGATCGCCCGGTATTTTGTCGCGCGATTGAGGACGGTCTTTCCAGGCGTCGCCGAAAACCCACTGCCGCTCTGCAATGCCAAGAACAACCCGCTCTTTCTGCTCTGCTTCGCCTCCGGCAATGCCAAGGGGGCAAAGACGGCGATCAAGATTGCACAAGATATTTTGAAGAGGTGAGGTTATGGCCAGCAATTCTGCCATCGAATGGACTGGATCGACATGGAACCCGGTCACCGGTTGCGTCAAGATCAGCCCCGGCTGCAAGCACTGCTACGCCGAGCGTATGGCCAAACGCCTGCAGGCGATGGGGCAGGCCAACTACGTCCAGGGTTTTAAGTTGGCGTTGCACCCCCATGCCCTGGAAAAACCGCTGGAGTGGAAGAAGCCGCAAACGATCTTTGTCAATTCCATGAGTGATCTCTTCTCGGGATCAAGTGCCGGAAGAGTTCATCTATCGGGTTTTCGATGTCATGGAACGCGCCCACTGGCACACCTTTCAGGTGCTGACCAAACGCTCGGAGCGCTTGCTGGAGCTAAGTCCGCGTCTGCCGTGGCCGGTCAATGTCTGGATGGGGGTCAGTGTCGAATCCCTTGATTACGTCCACCGCATCGACCATCTCCGGCAAAGTGGCGCTCGCCTCAAGTTTCTCTCCCTTGAACCTTTGCTGGGACCGCTTCCTGGTCTGAACCTTGCCGGTATCGACTGGGTTATCGTCGGTGGGGAGTCCGGACCGGGCGCCAGACCGATGGACCCGGCCTGGGTTCTTGACCTTCGCGACCAGTGCCTGCGTGCCAGAGTCCCCTTCTTTTTCAAGCAGTGGGGCGGGCCTCGCAAAAAGAAGGCCGGGCGGCTGCTGGAAGGAAAAGTCTGGGACCAGATGCCGGATATTTCAGCGAAGGGGGTGTTGAGGGGGGACCAAAGCAAGCCTTGGAATTTTAAAGTAAATATTTAAAAATAAAGGCCCGAAACAGGCTTATAAACCGATTTTCAGCAGCAAAATTGCCGGTTTAAAGAGACCGCCCTCCCGCTCACTCTCCCGCCTGCTCCCATCTCTGCCTGAAGATGCCGAATTTTTCCCTCTCCCCCTCCTGTGCGGACCAACGTTCCACCTCCTGCCAGTCGATGGGTCTGGCTCTGGCCACCCACACTGCCTGCTGAAGGCACTGCTGGTCGTTCCAGTGATAGAAGGCCGAAAGGCGATCCTTGACGCAGTCCGTCGGAGAGAGCAACCTGAGCCTGCCGGTCGGAAAGGACAGTTCTTCGACAGTGCCCACCGGCTCGCCGCCGACGGCCAACGGCCCGGAGGGAAATTCAAGGAAAAATTCAGTGTCTGGATGGATGAAGTAACGGTTTCTTTCGAGAAAGCCAATCTCGGACAACGCCTGTTTGAGACGCTGCCGCGTGGTGTGCAGCCTGTCGATGAAGTCCAAGTCCATGGACTGGTAACGGTCGGAGGCATAGAGACAGACGCAGGCTCCGCCGCTGAGCACGACCTGGATGCCCCTCTGTTCCAGATGGGAGCAGACGAAGGCCGCAAGCTCCCCCATGCTCATGTCCCCGATCTTCTTCACAGTGGCTTCCCCCTTCGGCGTGGCCGCTGGCGTGACATGTGGAGGCGTTCGCGCTCCTCGGCGGGGTAAAATGTGAGAGCCTTTTCCAGCAGGGCTTTCAATTCGTCCAGCAGCGGATAACGGGGGTCGAAGGTGTAGAGACGGGTCCGGCCGGCAAGGCGGCTGACCAGAATGCCGCCCCGTTCAAGGGCATCCAGCTGCCGCTGGACGGGAGCCAGGCCGGTGGCGAAAAAGCGGGCAATGTCCCGGGGGTACCCTTCTTCCCTGGCCAGGAGGAAGAGAAGTACCCGCTCCTTGTTTACCGACCCCAGAAGGGATTCAAGCATGGCGACCTCAAAGGGCTGTCGTATGACATATATAGTATGTCATTTGACCTCAAATTGAAGTCATATTAACCGGATTGGCAGATTTTGCAACAGAAAGTTACTTTCATATTTTTTTTCCTGAGTGAATCGCACGGTGCAATGAACGATCCACCGGTCCGGTTGCCCCTCTGCAGAGCCCTGTCGTCCCGACAGCCCTGTGGGGACGGGTCCAGGATTCGGTCTATAAAACAGAGGGTTAGAATCATATTTATTCCTGAATAACCCTCCAGGCGCCCTGAAATGACGAGCTCCATCACACCCTTCAAGCGCAGGCTTTCGCTGCGGCGGCCGGGAGACGGAGAGCCTAGTGCCCGTGCGGCTAATCCTGTCTTCTAATTCTGGCCCTTTTCGGCGCTGCCTGCGTTGCGCCAACTTGACTTAACGCACGGCTAGGCCTGCGTCGGCGACGCCTTGGCAGCACCAAAAATGCCTCAGAATTATTTGACATGACTAACCACACGGGACACTACGGTCAGTTCCTGGATTCGAGGCGTGGCAGGATTGAGCGCAATACGGCCGTTTCGGAAAAGGTCGAGGAGGAAATCTGGAAACATGGATGGAGGTCGGCGGGATGGCAGGGGAAGGGCCTCGTGTTTCCCAAAAAACAACGATGACGGATAGCGCTACGGGGGTTTTCCGGAGGATTTTGCTCTTCCGGATCTTCAAGCGTTTTCTTGACAGGAATTTCTTTCTGCCCGTTAACGACCTTTCGGGTCGTCCGCTCTACTTTCCCTCGTCGGCGTTTCCGTCACCGTTTGATTTAACTCTAGCCCGGCCGGCGGGGATGTCAAGCGACAAATTTCGACGATGATTCAAATAGTTACAACTGCCTGAAAACACGGCGGAGGAGGACCTCGGAAAGAGAGGACGCCGCGCCCCCCTGCACAGCTACCCCGGCCACATCGCCGGGAAGAGGTATAGGGACAGGTCCCGAATTGGGTCCTTAAAACGGAAAGTTGAAAGCCTATTTTTTCAAGTTTAATTTTCCCGGTGCAATGAAATGCCGTAAAGATCCTGGGGACCAAGGCAACCTGCTGATATCATTGTTGATGGCGTCGCAAAAGTCCGCCCCACGGCGTTACGGCGTTTTTTCAGGACCTTGACCTACCTGATGTAGGCCTTCGCCCCTGAAAAACCACCAGGCCTTGTGGGACGAAATTTTTGCTTAGCCATCCACAGAGTTTTTGCGAGAGCATCATTGTTTAAGCAAAGAAATTTCGGGGCAAAAGTCGGCTTATCAGGGCGATTTTTGCCCTTTAAAATTCCCGGTAAGGGTATCGGCCAGCTCCACACCCCCGTAATCTCCAGTGAAAATATTGACCGCAACCAGGTGCTGGCATATATTGATATTAAGTTGATATCAAAATTTGAGTCGGGAGAACGGGGGCAGGGATGAAGCATATCCTGATCGACACCAATTTTTACGTGGCCTTCAAGCGGCAGCAGCAGCCTTCCGTAGAGCGGCTGCGCCAGGCGGAATACATCGGGCGTGAGCACGGTCGTGCTCGGCGAACTGCTGGCGGGTTTTCATTGCGGGAGCCGCGAAAAGGAAAATCGCCGGGAACTCGACCAGTTCCTCGATTCGCCGCGCGTCGAGGTGCTCGGCATCGACGAGGAGACGGCGGAATTTTATGCCGGCGTTTTCCGGGTCTTGCGGGACAGGGGCCGGCCGATCCCCTCCAACGACCTGTGGATAGCGGCCGGCGCGCTGCGGCATGGGTTGGCACTTGCCACCCTGGACAGTCATTTCAGGGAAATCGACGGTCTGCTGCTGGCCGGCAATTGAGAGGAGAACCATCATGGCCACCATGACCTTGCGCGGCATCGACGAACAGACCGCCCAGGCCCTGAAGGAGCGGGCCAGCCGGGATGGGATCAGCGTCAACGCGGTGACCCTGCGGCTGTTGCGGGAATCCCTGGGCCTGGAAAAACGGCGGCGCAGCGTGACCTACAGCGACCTCGATCACCTCGCCGGTACCTGGAGCCGGGAAGAAGAGGCCGAGTTCAAGCGCAACACGGCCGTCTTCGAACAGGTCGACGAGGAACTCTGGAAGTAACGCCTTTTGCCTGTAATGGAACAGGTATGGGGACAGGTCCCGAATTGCGAAGGCGGGGGGCAGGCTGGGGGTCAGGCCTGAAAGAATGAAGACTTGGGCCCGTGATATCCCGTCGGCTCAGACGGTCGTCGCCCATCGGCGACCGATGCGGCCGGACATCAAGCTCCCTTTGTTTCATATGAAGTCCGACGGCTTCTGGCTCTTCGACAACGGCCTTTGGTCCCTGCGCGACGACTTCACCGTCATAGTAGCCGAGCTCCATTTTGCCGAGGCAGGTGATTCGGCCTTGTTACTCGCCAGCATGAAGGACAGGAAGGTCACCCTGCCTGCGGATCCGGGTCAGCGGCCGGAGCAGAAGCATCTGCGATGGCATCGCGAGCAAAAATTTCTCGGCTGCTGATATGCCCATCTTCGTCGTCCAGGAACACCACGCCTCCCACCTCCACAGGGACTTCCGCCTCGAAATCGCCGGCGTCCTCAAGTCCTGGGCCGTCCCCCCAAAGGCCCTTCCATGAACCCCGCCGACAAGCATTCGTATGGCCGGAATGACAAAAAGCCAACCCCCTGAAGGCGGTTGGCTACTGCTCCAGCAATTTTCTGGCGAGGCTATGCAGTTCGGCGTTTGCCAGGGCAACGACTTTTTTCTTCACGGTGCGCGAATAGTATTCCTGCTCGGTTTTGGTCAGGGAATCGCCTTCGAGCTTCTTCTTGAACAACTCCTTCTGCTTGGGCGAGAACAGCTGGGACAAGGCGTATTCCAGCGAGAAATCGGCGTCCCGCTCCTTGCGGCGTCGATCCTTTTCGGTTTTCTGGTCAGAGTAGAGTTCAAACAGGCCTTTGACCCGCTCCGGATCAACGCCGGTCCTGCCTCCAATGGCTGGCTGGTTGCGGGCGAGAGCGTTTTTCCACTTTTTCACGAGATCCTTGTCGGCGGCGGAAAAGTCCTTTCTGAGCCTGCTTAGCCAGGAAAACGACAGGTTGTAGACGTCGTAGACGGCGGCTGAGAGGAGCAGAAGCCGGTGGTATTGCTCCTTGAGATCTGCCGTGGGGAGCTGCTCTACGACCAACTCAGACGCAAACTGGTGGCTTTCGCCGGCGTTGGCCAGCAGGACCGGGAACCCTTCCCAAAGCCGGGTGTCGTTGCTCTTGACCACCTCGGCCAGGGTCTCGTTCACTTCCAGCTCCTGGTCCGGTTCGAACATCGGGAATCCAAGTCTGGCCAGGCTTTTATAAAATTTATCGTCAGGCATCCTGCTTATTCTCCCTCAGCAGTTCCAGAAAGTGATCCATGTGGGGTCGCAGACGATTCTCGGCGACATCGTAACCGATCATTTCGTTGAAGTGAGCAACAAGTCTCTCCAGGTCCAGTTCGTCCCCGTGGGCAGCTGCCAGCATCAGGCAATCTTCAAAATCGACCCTGGTCCCTCGCATCAGTTTGCTGGCGATGAGGTCATAGTCGTTCAGGATGCCGATGTAATAGGTGCGAGAGTTCGGCAAAGGCCCGGTTCCGACCCTCTTCGAGGGGGGAGTGCAGCAATCCCGTTGTATGGATGTTGCTGCCTCGGAACAGGTCGAAATGGAAGAGTTCGCCCTTTCGTTGCCAGCCTGGGCCGGCTGTTTGTGTGTACCCCATTGCGGGCAGTTGCTTCGTCAGATAGTTGTATTCCCTGATGTCTGGTACCATGAAGTCGACATCTTTGGTCGAGGCCTTCACGCCCAGCAGGGTCATGGCGGTGCCGCCGCAGGCGATCAGGTGGACTTTCCGCCGGAGTACGCGGTTCCAGGCCCGAAGGTTATCCAGAAGCTCTTCTTTGTCCAGCCGGAATTTTTTTTGTACCATTAAATACAAATCCTTGTACGAAAAAATACAAATATTTGTATCAATTTATACAATTGATGAATTCTGTTGTCAAGGAAGCTGATGGGGACATTCTGTAGTCCCGGAGTCAAGAGAATACTTTCCCCCTGAAAAGTCAATAGGTTAAATCTGTCGCCAATTCTTTGCGCACCTGTCCCGCTGGTTTTTTTTGCGGCTTCTGTCTCACGACTTGGCGAATCTTGAGGTTCATCGTTACCGGTATCCGGCATCCCCTGTCCGCTTCGGGAGCAGAGCCGCCTCAGCATTCCTTATCCAAGCTCCAAAATTCCAGTGAGAGGGCCGTGTTTGTCCCGCCCGAGGGCTTTTCCTCAACGTTGTTAATCGGGCTCGTCTCGCCGCAGGTTGCTTCAGGCTGTGCTACGGCCTGAAGTAGCCAGGATCAAAGGGGTCGTTGCGCTTCATCATGGTCCAGGCGACGACCAGCAGCTTGGCCGCCAGCTTGACCCGCATCTGAGTTCACGGTCCATGACTGATGTAGCCGAATGGCGGCAGCAGTAAGCATTTCCTTTTGTCAGAAAGTGAAGTGCATGGTATAAGTAAAATCAAATGGTTGGCGTTTTTCCCGGGAATGGAAGCGCATTCCCTTCGGGATAGGATGTGGCGATGTTTCTGACCGCAGTGGAAAAGGAATCCCTGAAAAGGCAGGTAGCCGACCTGCTCGCCTCCGAAGAGGAGGTGCGCCGGGTCGTCGTGTTCGGCTCGTTTCTCGAATCCGCCAATCCCAACGACCTGGATATCGCCGTATTTCAGGAAAGCCAGGAGGCCTACCTACCCCTGGCTCTGAAATACCGGCGCAAACTGGCTTCCGTGGCGGACAAGATCCCCATCGACGTCATTCCCGTTCGTCCCCGGCCGATTTCCGGAACCTTTCTGGAGGAGATCGAGCGCGGCGAGGTCATCTATGAAAGATGAAACCCGCCTCTGGTTGGCCTATGCGGAGGAAAACCTCGCTCTCTCCCGTCTATCACTGGAGCGCGAGTACCTCAACGCCTGCCTGCAGAATGCCCAGCAGGCCGTCGAAAAGGGGCTGAAGGCCCTACTGGTGGAGAAAAAAGGCGGGTTTCCCAGGTCCCACAGCATTCGGGAACTTGCCAGGCTGGCCGAAATCGCAGAAGGCTCCTTGGCGCTCTCTTCCGAGGATTGCGACCTTCTGGATTCCATCTATATTCCCTCGAAATACCCGGTTTTCGGCGTACTGCCGGAGCATTTCGCCGACCGGGAAGTCTGTCTCCGCTGTGTGCTCATTGCGGAGAAGGTCCTTGAGCAGGTTCGCACCCGCCTTCAGACGGCCCGGTCCTGAAATTCCGCTCCCTTCTCCGACCCGTTGACAGCCAAGCCTGTTAGTTGTACATTGCAACCATCATGACAGCTCCAACCGAATACACGCTGGCCAACTCCCTCGGTTTTTTGGCCAACCGCTTTTCCCGTGTCCTGATGCGGCGCATCGACGCCGCCTTCTCCCGGGCCGGGCTCGGCATCACTGCGCAGCAGTACTCGTTTCTCGTCCAGCTCTGGGCGCAAAACGGCCTGCCGCAAGGGGTGCTGGCCGAATTGACGCTGCGCGACAAGACGACCATGGCCCGGCTGGCGGCGAGCCTTGAGGGCGCCGGACTCGTCGCGCGGCTGCCGAGTCCGGGCGATTCCCGCGAGCGGCTGGTCTGCCTTACCGCCCAGGGCAAGGAGCTGATGGACAGGGCCACGGCGCTGGTCGGCGAGATCCTGGAGGCGGCCCGAGAGGGGATCGCCGCGGAGGAACTCGACGTCTGCCGCGAAGTGCTGCGGCGTGCCTGTCGCAACGCACTCAAGTGAATTTTTTTGCCACCAAAGGTTGCATGCAGCAACTATATACCCTGGAGTCACCGCCTTTCCATGGACGTAACAACAACCTCCCCCGTCATCCGCCCCGAGGAGCTGTCCCGGCTGCACCTGGTCCGTCTGGTGCTGATCCTCGGCGCCCTGACCGCCTTCAGCTCCATGTCGATCGACATGTATCTGCCCGCCTTCCCACAGATCTCCAATGACCTGGGGATACCGCTCGGCACGGTGCAGCTCTCGATCTCCGCCTTTCTCTTCGGTTCGGCCGGCGGCCAGCTCTTCTATGGCCCCCTGGCCGACCGCTGGGGGCGGCGCCTGCCGCTGCTGGGCGGGTTGGCACTCTACGTCGCCTCCACCATCGGCTGCGCCCTGGTGCACAGCGGCGAGGGACTGATCTTCTGGCGGGTGGTGATGGCGGTCGGGGGCGGGGCGGGGATGGTGATCTCGCGGGCGGTGGTGCGCGACCTTTACGACACCGCCGAGGCGGCGCGGATGTTCTCACTGCTGATGCTGGTGATGGGCGTCTCGCCGATTCTTGCCCCGATGGCCGGCGGGCAGGTGCTGCTGCTTGCCGGCTGGCGGGGGATCTTCGGCTGCCTGGGCGTCTTCGGCCTCCTCTCGCTCCTCGCCGCCGTCCTCTACCTCCCTGAGACCCTGCCGGCAGAGCGGCGCATCCGCTGCAGCCTGACTCAGCTGACGGTCCGCTACGGAGAGCTTATCCGTCATCGCGGCTATCTGCGCTACTCGGTCGTTCTGGGATGCGTCGCAGGAGGGATGTTCGCCTATATCGCCGGCGCCCCCTTTCTCTTCATCGAGGTGAACGGGGTCTCCCCCCAGCATTTCGGCCTCTACTTCGGTGCCAACGCCCTGGGGCTGATCGGCGCCTCGCAGCTCAATCGCCGCCTGCTGCGCCGCTTCAGTGCACAGGCCATCCTGCGGGTGTCCGTGATCGCCAACACCCTGGTGGCCGGGTTTTTCCTGGGAGCGATGTTGACGGGAATTGGCGGCTTCCCCGCTCAGGCGCTGCTTCTTTTCGCCTCCATGAGCCTGGCCGGCCTGCTCTATCCCAACGTCACCGCCCTCGCCCTGGCCCCATTCGACACCATGGTGGGAAATGCATCGGCGCTGCTGGGAACAATCCAATATCTCCTCGGCGCCACGGGCGGAGCTGTGGTGGGACTGCTGCAGAACGCGACAGCGGTACCGATGGCAGTGGTGATGGCCGGTTGCGGCGTTCTCGGGTTTGTGGTGATGCTTGGGAGCGGGAAAGGGTAGCCGCGGGCGAGACACGCCCGACCCGCCGTACTGCGGTGTCTACCCGCCGGGCGGAAGAATCCTTGACGCTTTTGCCGAAAACAGTGTAAAGTTCAACTCTTCGGTTAAATGGTCCTCCGCGATGAACGACCGAATCAGCTGTTTCGGGCCGCAACCGGCATAAACCTTTTTTAGAAATTCATCATAAACAGCATAGAATCTACTCAGGGGAGATTTTTATGAAGTTTCGCTTTTTAGCCGTCCTGATGCTGCTTGCCGCCCTACCGACAGTTGCCAACGCCCTCTGGACCCACCCATCAGACCGAACAGCTGTCTTCCATACCCAATCGGCCGGCGATGTCGTCTTCGACCACGACGTGCACTTCGAGGCCCTGGGCAGCAAACATTGTAATCAATGCCATAACAAGATTTTCAACCTCGTTCCTTCAAAAAACCCCGTCTTCACCATGGCCGACATGGAGAAAGGCAAAGCCTGCGGTGCCTGCCACAATGGCGAGGTGGCCTTTTCGGTCAAATCCAACTGCGCGGCCTGCCACAAGAACCACGACATCGTCTTCAAGGGAGCCTCCTTCGGCAAAGTCGTCTTCAGTCATAAGAACCACACGGCGATGTTCGGGTGCAAGCAGTGCCATCCCAAGCGCTTCATCGCCGGCCCGGGAAACAAAAAATTCACCATGGCCGACATGGACAAGGGCGAGGGCTGCGGCGGGTGCCACAACGGCGACGTGGCCTTTTCGGTCAAGACCGACTGCGCGGCCTGCCACCAGAACAAGGACATCGTCTTCAAGGGTCCCTCCTTCGGCAAAGTCATCTTCAGCCACAAGAACCACACGGCGATGTTCGGGTGCAAGGAGTGCCATCCCAAGCGCTTCATCGCCGGCCCGGGAAACAAAAAATTCACCATGGCCGACATGGACAAGGGCGAGGCCTGCGGTGGGTGTCACAACGGCGACGTGGCCTTTTCGGTCAAGACCGACTGCGCGGCCTGTCACCAGAACCACGACATTGTCTTCAAGGGGCCCTCGATGGGCACCGTCACCTTCAGCCACAAGAACCACACGGCGATGTTCGGATGCAAGGAGTGCCATCCCAAGCGTTTCATTGCCGGCCCGGGGAACAAAAAGTTCACCATGGCCGACATGGACAAGGGCGAGGGCTGCGGCGGGTGCCACAACGGCGACGTGGCCTTTTCGGTCAAGACCGACTGCGCGACCTGCCACCAGAACAAGGACATCGTCTTCAAGGGTCCCTCCTTCGGAAAAGTCGTCTTCAGCCACAAGAACCACACGGCGATGTTCGGGTGCAAGGCGTGCCATCCCAAGCGCTTCATCGCCGGTCCGGGGAACAAAAAGTTCACCATGGCCGACATGGACAAGGGCGAGGCCTGCGGCGGGTGTCACAACGGCGATGTCGCCTTTTCGGTCAAGACCGACTGCGCGGCCTGCCACCAGAACAAGGACATCGTCTTCAAAGAGCCCTCCTTCGGCAAAGTCGTCTTCAGTCACAAGAACCACACGGCGATGTTCGGGTGCAAGGCGTGCCATCCCAAGCGCTTTATCGCCGGCCCTGGGAATAAAAAGTTCACAATGGCCGACATGAACAAGGGCGAGGCCTGCGGTGGGTGCCACAACGGCAAGGTGGCCTTTTCGGTCAAATCCAACTGCGCCGCCTGCCACAAGAACCAAGCTATCAAATTCAAAGTCCCCTCGATGGGCACCGTCACTTTCAGCCACAAGAAACACACGGCGAGGTTCGGGTGCAAGGCGTGCCATCCCAAGCGCTTCATCGCCGGCCCGGGGAACAAAACCTTCACCATGGCCGACATGGACAAGGGCGAGGGCTGCGGAGGATGCCACAACGGCAAGGTGGCTTTTTCGGTCAAATCCAACTGCACCACCTGTCATCCGAATCGCAATGTCGTCTTTAAAGGGCCTTCGTTCGGCTCCGTTACCTTCCATCACAAGATCCATACGAACAAATTCGGCTGCAGGGAATGCCATCCCAAGCGCTTCACCTTGCCCCCGGGAAAGAAGGCCTTCACTATGGCCGATATGAACAAGGGCGAGGCCTGCGGCGGGTGCCACAACGGCAAGATGGTTTTTTCGGTCAAAACCGATTGCGCCCACTGCCATAAGGACCACGACGTCTTCTTCAAAGGTCCGTCATTCGGCGTCGTCATCTTCCGGCACAAAAACCACACGGCGATGTTCGGATGCAAGGAGTGTCATCCCAAGCGCTTCATCGCCGGCCCCGGTAACAAGAAATTCACCATGGCCGACATGGACAAGGGCGAGGCCTGCGGCGGGTGCCACAACGGCAAGGTGGCTTTTTCGGTCAAGGCCGACTGTGCGACCTGTCATCTGAATCATGCCATCGTCTTCAAAAGCCACGCGATGGGGAACGTGACCTTCAGCCACAAAAAACATACGGCGATGTTCGGGTGCAAGGCTTGCCATCCAAAACTATTTATTCCCGGCCAGGGGAACAAAGAATTCACCATGGCTCAGATGTATCAGGGGAAAGGCTGCGGTAGCTGCCATAATGGAAAAACGGCTTTCAACGTGAAAGACCATTGCCACAATTGCCATAAGAAGTGATGCCGCAGGAGGGTCGAATCTTGAGGGCTGTCTGAGGGCTGCCCTCATAAAGGCTCTCCGATGGAGAGTTCCGGCTGTTGAGAAAATCCCCGTTCGTTGAAGGGGGAAAAGGCTTGGTAGCGGGGTCGGACCAAAGCAAGTCTTTGGGACGTCAGCGGGGACTCCACCGGGGTCGAGTTCGACATTTAAACAATCTCTTGTCGTCCGACCGAGACCGAGTGGGAATCGGGGTGCGGAAGTTGGCAAGGTAAATCGCTGAAAAACAGAAACACGCCGGTCGATTCGAGACATTGACCGCGGGAATAATGGTTTTCCTTCCGGTGCATTTTGAGGGTATGATTCAAGTACCTGAATAGGTATCGAAAGGGGTATTTGAATGAACACCATATCGGCACAGGAGCTCAAACGACGGGGGGTCGCCGCGCTGGACGATGTCATCGCCAAGGGAGATGTCCATGTGATCCGGAACAACCGGCCGCAGTATGTGGTGCTCTCGGAAGCCCGCTACCGGGAACTGGTGGCCGAGGCAAACGAGGCGTATCTGGCGCGGGTGAGGGAGTCGCTGGAGGACGTCAAGGAGGGGCGGGTAAAGCAGTTCGCGACAGCGGAGGATCTGCTGAAGGCGCTCGATGGCGACGAGCCGGCCTGATGTTCACCATCACCACGCCGGAGCAGTTTCTGCGGCAGGCGCGCAAGTTCTTCAAAAAACATCCGGATCTCAAGCCCCGTTTTGCCAAGCTGCTCGCCGATCTGCAACGCGACCCGTTCCAGCCCCAACTCAAACTTCATCCCTTGACCGGCAAACTCTCCGGCTGTTATGCCGTCAGTCCCACCTACAGCTATCGCATCACCCTGACCCTTTTCATTTCCGAGCAGGAGATCGTGCTGCTCGATATCGGCAGTCATGATGAGGTGTATCGGTGAGTACGCATCTTCAAAGCCACCCTGCAGATCTCCGACATCGATCGCCAGTATTACGGCGAGCACCACCAGGTTCTCAGCAGTCTGGGCGCCAACTGAAGATTCGCCGCGACGCAGCTCCGCATATGTGAGAGACCCGATGAGATTCCGTGTGCCAGATGGGTCATGGGGGATCCTTGATTTCTGCTGGCCCAATGATGCACGCCGTTCGCCCCCTCTGGAGCCCCAAAAAACAACGATGACGGATAGCGCCACAGGGGTTTTTCCGGATGATTTTGCTCTTCCGGATTTTAGAGCGTTTTCCTGACAGAAATTTCTTTCTGCCCATTGACGACTTTTGGCTCGTCCGCTCTACTTTCCCTCGCCGGCGTTTCCGTCACCGTTTGATTTAACTCTAGCTGCGTCCGCCTGGATGTCAAGCGACAAATTCCGACGGAAAATCGAATGCTTGCAACTACCTGAAAACACAGATTTGCATCCCCCGGCAGACGGTCCGGTCCCGAAAATCTCCTGCCTGCTCTCCCTCCGCCAACGACCCGCTGCCGTCTGCCCGAAAAATTCCGGGACAAAAGACCGCGCCTGAGGTAAAAAGGTAGCCGCGGCCTCGATCCCTTTCACCTTTAACCTGCAGCGCATTTGCGGCCATGCCCGAAACGATCATCGTCCAATACCACCTCACCAGGGACCTCTGGCACCGTTTTCTTGATGCCCACTACGGCTGCGACCGCTCGCTGAAGCTGCGCTGGGTGTGGGGAGCGGCCTGCATCGTCATCGCCTGCCTCGGCTTCGGCGGGGTCTATCCCTCCCGGGTGGTTGCCGGGCTGCTTCTTGCGACGGGCCTCTTCGGCGTCCTGTCGAAGGCTCTCCTCGTCGCCAAATCGATGCGCAAGGCCCGGCGGCACCCCTTTTTCGGTAAGGAACTGACGGTGGCGGTCTCGGCCGAGGAGCTCTCGGTGCGAAGCGGCGCCTCCGGCTACGCCCAGCCCTGGCGCAACTTCACCGGCTACCGCCTGCTCGGCCCCGGCTTTTTGCTCTACCACGACCGAAACGCCTTCTTCTTCATACCCTCCGAGGCTCTGACGGCGGGTTACGCGAGGCGCCTGGAGGAGATTCTCGGGGCGGCCGGAGTGCCCAGGTGGTGAGGCCGGGCGGCGTGTCCGGGCCTCAGTACTGCGGCGGGGCGTAGAAGTTGAGGGTGCGCAGGGTCTCCTCCCCGGCGTTGTCGATCTGGTGGGTCTCGCCGGCCTCGATGAGGACCAGGTCTCCGGGGGCCAGCTCGAGCTCCGAGCCGGAGACGGTGGCCCGGCCTCGTCCCGAGAGGACGAAGAGCCACTGATCGCTGCCCCGGTGAGCGTTATCGGGCCCTCCCGTCGACCGCCCGGCGCCGAGGACCATGGTGGCGGCCTGCGAGCGGCCGGTCTTCGCCAGCACGTGAAATCCCTCCTTCGGGTCGATTGGCAGTTTCCTCATGGTCTCCTCCTCACGCCCCTCGAAGGCGCTCGATGACCGCATCGGCCATGGCGGCCGTTCCGACGGGGCTCTTGGGCGACAGGTCGTAGGTCACCCGCTTTCCCTCGGAGATGACCCCGGCAAGCGCCCTCTCCATCTTCCCGGCGGCCCGGACAGGATCAGTGTACCAGATCGCGCAAGCCTTGGCGGAAATTCGGCCCCAGGCGCCCATCCCCCCTTGTTTTACCGGAAGGGAGTGCTTTAATCCTTGTGGAGGACGCGATGCGATTCGTACTCTACAACATCCACTACGGCACAGGGCTGAATGCGCGCAGCTTCGCCCGCCTCTCGGCGAGGAACCTGGAGCGGATCTCCGCCTTCCTGAAAGAGCTGAAGCCCGACCTGGTCGGGCTGGTCGAGGTGGACCTGGGGTCCTATCGAACCGGTTGGAAGAACCAGGCGCAGCTGCTGGCGAAGTCGCTGGGGCACTACCACACCCACGCGGTCAAGTACGAGGAGACCTCCTTCTGGAGCAGCCTTCCGGTTCTGGGCAAGCAGGGCAACGCCTTCCTGGCCCGCGACCGCATCCGCAACGAGACCTTCCATTTCCTCGAGCGCGGCATGAAGCGCCTGGTGATGGAGCTTGAGCTGGAGCACGTGACGGTCTACCTGGTGCACCTGGCCCTGGGGTCGCGGGCGCGTCACCACCAGCTGGGAGCCCTGTACAACCTGGTGAAGGGGACGAAGAAGCCCTACGTGGTGGCGGGCGACTTCAACGCCCTGTGGGGCGAGCGCGAGATCGACCTTTTCCTGGCGGCCTCGGGGCTGCAGAACGCCAACAGGGAGCACCGTCCGACCTTCCCGAGCAGAAACCCCAGCCGCCACCTCGATTTCATCCTCTACAGCAAAGAGATCCTCATCCGCGACTTCCGCATCCCCCAGGTGCCCTTCTCCGACCACCTGCCGCTGGTGCTGGACTTCGACATCGCCGTCGAAAGAGATCGGCGCCGGCAGCCCCGGTGACGCCCTGGGAGAAAAAGAGGTATGATGATAGGGAAGGAGGTGAAAGATGCCCGACCGCCGCCATCTGGCCCTGATCCATATCGCCAAGAGCGAACTGAACCTCGACGACGCCACCTACAGGGGAGTCCTGTGGGACCGCTACGGCAAGGATTCGGCCGCCGAGCTCACCGACGGGGAGGCCGACGACCTGGTCGATGTCTTCCGGCAGAAGGGCTGGAGGCCCGCGTCCTTCCGCCAGGTGGGCCTCATCCACGTCCTCTGGCGTCGGGTCGAGGCCGCGGGCGGTCTCGACCACCCCGGCGAGAGGGCACTGGCTTCCTTCCTGGAGCACGCCACGGGCAAGGACGACCCCCGGCGGCTGACGGTACACGAGGCGAGTCGGGTGATCGAGATGCTCAAGCGCTGGAACGGGCGGCTCAGAGGGGAGGACCGCAGGCACTGAGGCTCTCCTCGCCATTTGACAACGGGGGGGGGTGGTTTAATCTTTTTGCGTGGGCTCGCGCTTTGGATTGGAAGGATTTGAGACAAGGAGGCTGTCATGGGAGTACTGGAAACGATCCTCACCATCATCGCCATAATCATCGCCGTTCTCGTCGCCTCGGTGCCTTTCGAAATTATCTCCAAACTCTGCGAGATGTCCTATAGGGAGAAACACAGGTAACCCCGCCCCCTGGCTCCCGAAATCGCCCCGGCTTCCCGCTCCCCGGCCTCTGTCCCCCTGTCCCCCGTCCCCATGGTATAATGTTTTCCCGAAGGGGGTTCGGATCGCACTTTTTCCGCAGAGAGGAGTCTGGCCATGAGGACCACAGAGTTCGAGGAAATCCGTAACGAAATGAAGCGCGGCAGGGACCTGTTCGTGAAACACATCGTCACCCACCAGGTGGGGAAGGTCGTCGGCCTCGGTGAGGAGGAGTTCGAGGTGGACGTGAACGGCGAGCACAAGACCTGGAACAAGACCAACTGTGTGAAGACGGTGCACTGAAGGGTTTAATCCTCTTGCCTGAAACGCCGGGGCGTTCTCTCCGGCGTTTTTTTCCCCATGCGGGGAGACACACTCCTCTCCCTCGAAACATACCAAAGGGGGAGAACCTCCTCCCCCGAAAGAGCGGAATTTTCTCCCTGAACCTTCTCCTGATCCTTCCCTTCACCCTTGACACCCTTGTATATCAAAATAAAGTTTATCCAACTTTGCAGGGTTCCATTTCCCGCCGGATGCGGAAGGGCCTTTCCCCTCGACCCCGGAACCGGAAGTTCAGAATATCAATTGAAAAAGGAGGAGCTGTTATGGGACCGTTTCGACTCCGGCTGGCCTGTCTTGCGTTGTCCGCAATCTTTTTGACCCTTCTGCCCGGCTGCGGCGGGGGCGGTTCAAGCCCGAAGCCCGTTTCTTCCCTGTCGCCGCAGACCGGAGATGTCTCCAGGTTCCCCAACCCGGCGCTTCTGGCCTCGCAGCAGGACGTGGATGCCCCCGGCGTCATTCTGCTCGATGCGCGCCACTCCCTGCAGGGTTACGAGGCGGGCCACATCCCCGGGGCCATCTTCGCCCCCACCAGCATGTTTACGGAAAACGACCTGCTCATGCCTGTCGATGAGCTCGAGCAGATCCTCGGGGGCATGGGCCTCACGCGGACGAGCAAAATCATCGTCTACGACGACACGACGGCCTCCCTGGGGTCCGCCGGGCGTCTTTTCTGGATGTTCGAATATCTCGGATGCACCGATGTGCATCTATGCTCAACGGTGGTTGGGACCGCTGGGATGCCCGGGACATGCCGGAGGAGACCGCGACGCCGGTCCCCCTTCCCCTGGCCACCTTTACGGCCCAGCTCAATGGGGGCATCTACATCACCAAAGAGGAGATTGCCGCCGGTCTGTCCGACCCGACCCTCGTGCTCGTCGACGTGCGCTCCGATGCGGAGTACGCGGGCACCGCGACCAACACCGCCCCCCGTCCGGGCCATATCCCCGGAGCCGTCGACCTGCCCTATGCCGCCCTCTTCAACGCGGACAAGACGGTGCTGAGCTTCTCCGCCCTCAAGCAGCTTCTCGAATCCCAGGGCATTACCAAGGACAAGGAGATTGCGGTCTACAGCACGGTGGGCAAGCGCAGCGCCTTCCTCTATTTCCTGACCCGGCTGATGGACTATCCGGATGTCCGAAACTATGACGGCTCCGCCCATGAATGGGGGGACTTCGACCCCACTCTGTATCCCCTGAAGACCGGGCCTAATCCCTGAGGGAACGGGCCCGGCGCCCGGACGAATCTTCTTCCGGCCGAGCTGGCCGACCTTCGGGAGACCGCGGCCGGCCCGGCCTCCTCCGGCTCAGTGAAGGGCCGGCCCCCGGGGACGGGATCGCCCCTGCGTATCCATTGCAGATCCATTGACATTCTCCGGCATTCATGCTCCGCTAGGGGCCTTGAAAACCTTCCGGAGACCTCCGATGAAACGCGACTTCGCCTATTCCCTTTCCTGGAACCTGCTCCTGATCACCTCGGGCTCCCTGATCTACTCAGTGGCGCTGAAGGCGATCGCCCAACCCCACGGGTTTATCCCCGCCGGCCTCTTCGGGGTCTCGGTGCTCATCCATCAGCTCACCGGCACCCTGGGCACGGGGCTGTGGTACATGCTGCTGAACATCCCCATGTTCGTCCTGGGATGGCTCTTCATCAGCCGCCGTTTCCTCTACTACAGCCTCTACGCCATGCTGGTGACGGCCCTGTCCTACACCTTCTTCCAGGTGCCACTTCCACATCCACAACCAGCTCTATGCGGCCCTCGCGGCGGGGCTCTGAGCGGCGTCGGCGGCGGGGTCGTGCTGCGCTCCCTCGGCTCCAACGGCGGGCTCGACGTCGTGGGGGTCATCCTCTGGCAGCGCTTCAACATCGGCCTGGGCAAGTTCTACTTCGTCTTCAACCTCTGCCTCTTCGTCTTCAGCTTCCTGACCCTCGACACCGACCTGGTGATCGCCTCGCTGATCATGGTCTTCGTCTCCTCGGCGGCCATCGATTACTGCCTGGCCCTCTTCAGCCAGCGCAAGATGGCCCTGATCATCTCCCGCCGTCCCGAGGCGATGGCCGATGATATCATGGAGAAGCTGCGCATCGGCGCCACCTTTCTCGAGGGGCAGGGCGCCTACAACAGGGACCAGAAGCGGGTCCTGCTGGCGGTGATCAACAACATCCAGCTCAAGCGCCTGGAGGAGATTGTCTTCACCTGCGACCCCGATGCCCTCTTCATCGTGGAGAACACCTTTACCGTCATCGGCTCGACCTTTTCGAGGCGGAAGATTTATAAGGCAGTGAATGTGAGAGGTGAACGTGAATTTTAAGTTCGTCAGCCGGGATGCGGGCTTTAAGTTTGATTTAATCCAGATCCGGTTACCAATTCACGTTTCACAAATTTCATTACCCTGGCCCCGTCCCCGAAATCTGCTAAATGAGTACGGCATCATGACGACTTCCGAGACAACCCTTCCCCTTATCGGCGTCGACACCGGCGGCACCTTCACCGACCTGGTCCTGGTCGACGGCGAGCGGGTGGCCACCTGGAAGCTTCCCTCCACCCCGGACGACCCGTCCCGGGCGGTGCTGGAGGGGGTGCGCCGCCTGCTCGGCGAGGGGGCGGCCCTCGTCTTCCACGGCTCGACGGTGGCGACAAACGCCCTGCTGGAGGGCAAGGGTGCGCCGGTCGCCCTGGTCGTCACCGAGGGATTCCGCGACCTGCTGCGCATCGGCCGGCAGAACCGGCCCGAGCTCTACGCCCTGCACCCCCGACGGCGGCCGGCCCTGGTGCCCCCGGAGCGCACCGTGGAGGCGTCCGAGCGGGTCCTGGCCGACGGCTCGGTCGAAAAGCCCCTGGAGGCGCAGGAGATCTCCCGGGTCGTGGCGGGGGTGCGAGGCGACGGGGTGCGGCTCGGTGGCCCTCTGCCTGCTTCACGCCTACGCCAACCCCGAGCATGAGTCGCTCCTTTCGGAGGCCCTCACGACGGCGGGGCTTCGCGTGTCGGCCTCCTCGCGCATCCTCCCCGAGTACCGCGAGTTCGAGCGGGCCTCGACCACCGCGGTCAACGCCGCCGTCTCCCCGGTGATGGAGCGCTACCTGGAGCGCCTGGGGCAGGGGCTGGGAGCCGCCCATCTGAAGATCATGCAGAGCAACGGCGGCTCGATCCTGGCCGAGACCGCCGGCAGTGAGGCGGTGCGCACCATCCTCTCCGGCCCGGCCGGGGGGCTGGTGGGAGCCTTCGCCACCGCGTTCCGCGCGGGGTTCGAAAATGTGCTCACCTTCGACATGGGGGGCACCAGCACGGACGTGAGCCTCTGCCGGGGCAGATTCCCCTCACCTCCGAGACGGTCATCGCCGGCTGGCCGGTGAAGGTGCCGATGATCGACATCCACACCGTAGGCGCCGGCGGAGGCTCCATCGCCCGGCTCGACGCCGGAGGGGCGCTGCGGGTCGGGCCGCAGAGCGCCGGGGCCGACCCCGGCCCGGCCTGTTACGGCCGCGGCGGCGCCGAGGTCACCGTAACCGACGCCAATCTCTACCTCGGCCGGCTTCTGCCCGACCGCTTCCTAGGAGGGCGGATGCCCCTCGATACGGAGCGCAGCCGCCAGGCGGTGGAGGCCCTGGCGCAGGCGGCCGGCCTGACTCCGGAGCGCCTGGCAGAGGGTGTGGTGGAGGTGGCCGAGGCGACGATGTCCGGCGCCCTGCGGGTCGTCTCCGTCGCCCGGGGGCACGACCCCCGGGACTTCGCCCTTCTGCCCTTCGGCGGCGCCGGAGGACTGCACGCCTGCGCCCTGGCCGAGCGACTGGGGATTCCCCGCATCCTCGTTCCCGTCCACCCGGGGCTTCTCTCGGCGGTGGGGCTCGTCCTCTCCGATTCCATTCGCGACTACTCCCTCTCCGTCCTGCGTCCCGCCGACGTCGTCCCCGAGGAGCTCGACGGGCTCTTCGCTCCCCTGGAGGAGCAGGCCCGCGGGGAGATGGCCGCCGAGGGGGTCACCGGGGAGGCCCTGCGCCTGGAGCGCAGCCTCGACCTTCGCTACCGCGGCCAGTCCTTCGAGGTGACCGTCGCGGCGGGGGGCGACTTCCGCGCCGCCTTCCATGAGCGCCACGAGGCCCTCTACGGCTACCGCGACGAGACGCGCCCCCTGGAGCTCGTCAATCTGCGCCTGCGGGCTCTCGGCCGGGGCCCGCGCCCCGACCTCACCCTCGGCGCATGCCGGCAGGGGGAGGCTTCCCCTTCGGCGAAGCGCCTCCGTCGTCCTCGACGGGGAGCCGCGTGAGTGCCCCGTCTACGAGCGGGAGACTCTGCCCTGCGGCGCCGCCTTCGCCGGCCCGGCCCTGGTGGTGGAGGAGACCGCCACCCACCTCGTGCGGCCGGGGTGGGGGGTGGCGGTGGACGGGAGGGGGAACATGGTGCTGGAGAAGCAGGGAAGCAATTATGGATTTTGAGTTTTTAATTTTGAATTGAAAGGCGCAAACCGGAAGGCCATCTGCTCCTGAAGGAAGATGTTCAGGTTTTGAACCATTCAAAATTAAGCATTCAAAATTGATGCTTTCGCAAGAAAGCAAAATAGTGGATGGCTAAGCAAAAAGCGCCAAATACAAGGCGCGCAATTGTCGAGCAATGAGGCGTACTTAGGTACGTCGAACCAGCGAGAGCAATTGCAGCAACGCAGCAGTTGGTGAGTTTTTGCGACGCCATCAAAATTGCCTTTCAAAGGGTTTTGGTCTTGAAGCGAATAGACCCCATCCGTCTGGAAGTGATCAAGAACCGCCTCGTCTCCCTCACCGAGGAAATGGGGGCGGTGCTGATGCGCACCTCCTTCTCCCCCAACATCAAGGAGCGGCGGGACTTCTCCTGCGCCCTCTTCGACGGGGAGGGGCGGATGGTGGCCCAGGCCGCCCACATCCCGGTGCATCTCGGATCGATGCCCCTGTCGGTGGCGGCGGCCCTGGAGCGCTCGGACCTCTCGCCCGGCGACGCGGTCCTTCTCAACGACCCCTATCGCGGAGGGACCCACCTGCCCGACATCACCCTGGTGACGCCGGTCTTTCTCGGGGGGGAGCGCCCCGCCTTCTTCGTCGCCAACCGCGCCCACCATGCCGATGTCGGCGGCATGACCGCGGGCTCGCTCCCCCTCTCCACCGAGATCTTCCAGGAGGGGCTGCGCATCCCTCCGGTGAAGATCGTGCGCGGCGGGGAGCTCGACCGTGAGCTGCTGCGCCTGCTGCTGGCCAATGTGCGCACTCCGGCCGAGCGCGAGGGGGACCTCACCGCCCAGCTCGCCGCCAACCGCACCGGCGAAAGGCGGCTGCGGGAGGTGGTCGCCCACTACGGCCTGCCCGAGACCGAGCGCTACTGCCGGGCCCTTTTCGACTACGGGGAGAAGATGATGGCCGAGGTGATCGCCGCCATTCCCGACGGCCGCTACGCGCTTCGCCGACGTGCTGGACGACGACGGGGCCGGAAGCGGGCCCGTGCCGGTGCGCTGCACGGTGGCGGTGGCCGGCGCTCGGGCGAGCGGTCGACTTCACCGGCTGCGCCCCCCAGGTGCGCGGCTGCGTCAACGCGGTGCGGGCCATCACCCTCTCGGCGGTACACTACGTCTTTCACCTGCTCGCTCCGGAGGACATCCCCAACAACGCCGGCTGCCTGCGCCCCATCGAGGTCCTCACCCGCCCGGGGACGGTGGCCGACTGCACCTTTCCGGCGGCGGTCTCCGGGGGCAACGTCGAGACCTCCCAGCGCCTGGTCGACGTCCTCCTGGGCGCCCTGGCGAATGCGCTTCCCGACCGCATCCCGGCGGCGAGCTGCGGCTCGATGAACAACCTCACCATCGGCGGCGTCGACCCGCGCACCGGAGGTCTCTTCGCCTACTACGAGACGGTCGCCGGCGGGGCCGGCGGCGGGCCGCAGGGGCAGGGGGCGAGCGGCATCCAGACCCACATGACTAACACCCTCAACACGCCCGTGGAGGCCCTGGAGCACGCCTATCCCCTGCGGGTGCGGCGCTACCTGCTGCGCGACGGCTCGGGCGGGGAGGGGAGGCACCGCGGCGGCGACGGGGTGGTGAAGGAGGTGGAGCTGCTCGGCAGAGGCCCGTATCACCCTCCTGAGCGAGCGGCGGGTCTCGGCCCCCTTCGGCCTGCAGGGAGGTGCGCCGGGGCGCGCCGGGCGAAACGCCCTGCGCCGGGAGGGGAGGGAGGAGGAGCTTCCGGCCAAGTGTTCGGTGGACGCCCGGGCCGGAGACGTGCTGGTGGTGGAGACCCCCGGAGGGGGAGGGTGGGGGCAGAAGGGGTAGTCGAAAAAAAGAGGACGGCGCCTTCTGCCATCCTCTCTCTCTTTCTCCGGCCGGCGGGCGGCCAGGGGGCTTCAGGTTACTGGCCGTTGCTGCTGCCGTTGGCCGGCACCTGGAACTCGTACCCGCAGGCCGGGCATTTTACCCGCTGGGTTTCTTTTTGGGGGTGGTGGCGCAGCCGGCAAGGGAGGTGACCAACATGGCTGCTGCCAGCAGGGATGCGATCTTGACCAGGGATTTTTTCATCATTCTCGCCTCTTTTTTGGGATGGGGGGATGATAAACCGTCTCAAAGCCTGAACTCCATTATAGAAAGCCTGGAAGGTTTTGCAACGTTTTCCGGGGGAAGGTGACCGCCATGGATTTGCGGGATTTCGTCAGCCAGCTGGAGCAAAGCGGCGAACTGCTCCGGGTGAAGGTCGGGATCGACCCGGAGGGGGAGATCGCCGAGGTCACCGACCGGGTGAGCAAGGGCGCCGGCGGCGGACGGGCCCTTTTTTTCGAAAGCGTCAAGGGCCATCCCTTCCCCGTCCTGACCAATCTTTTCGGCTCACCCCGGCGCACCGCCCTGGCCCTGGGGACCGACGACATCGAGGCGCTGGCCGGCCGCATCGGCCGGGAGCTGGCGGCCTGCGTAGGGGGAAGCGCCGCGGAGAGGCTCACCCGCCTTGTGGAGGCGCCCGAGTGGCGTCCGCGGGCGGTCTCCCATGCCCCCTGCCGCCAGGTTCTCCGGAGTGAAAACCCGGATCTTTCCATCCTCCCGGCCCTCCGCTCCTGGCCCGGCGATGGGGGACGGTTCCTGACCCTGCCTCTGGTCTTCACCGCCGACCCCACCACGGGGCGGTCCAACTGCGGCATGTACCGGGTGCAGATTCTCGACGGCGGCCGGGCCGCCGTCCATTTCGGACCGGTCTCCGACGGCGGTCGGCACCGGGCTGCCTGGCAGGCCCGAGGTGAACCGATGCCGGCGGCCATCGCCCTGGGCGGCGACCCCGCCCTGATCTACGCCGCCGGGGCGCCCCTGCCCCCCGGAGTCGAAGAGGCGGCCTTCGCCGGGTACCTGCGGCGAAAGCCTCTGGAGATGACCGGGGGGCTCACCTGCGACCTGGCGGTTCCGGCCGCCGCCGAGTTCGTCGTCGAGGGATGGTTCGAGCCGGGGGAAACCGCTCCGGAAGGCCCCTTCGGAAACCATACCGGCTATTATGTCCCCGCCGCCCCGGCCCCAGTCTTCCGGGCCGCGGCCCTCACCCACCGCGCCGCCCCCCTCTACCCCTGCACGGTGGTCGGCCCGCCGCCCATGGAGGACTGCTATCTGGCCAAGGCGACGGAGAGACTTTTCCTGCCCCTGCTGCGGGTCGACTTTCCCGAAATCCGCGACCTCAACATGCCCCTGGAGGGGATTTTCCACGGCTGCGCCCTCCTCTCCATTCGCAAGGACGCCCCGGGGCAGGCCCGCAGACTCATCGAGGCCCTCTGGCAGGGACGCCTCCTGAAGTCCTCCCGCATGCTGGTCGTCCTGGACGAGCACGTCGACGTTCAGGACCTCTCCCGGAGCTTCTGGCGCACTATCAACCACGTCGACCCCGGGAGGGACCTTCTCGTCGACGGGCGGCGGGTGGGGGTCGATGCCACGCGGAAGCTCAGGGGGGAGGGGGCAGAAGGGGCTCCGCCAAAGCCGGTTCGCCGGGATGAGGCGACCCGCAGGCTCGTGGACGGGCGCTGGCCCGAGTACGGCATCGAATAACCGAGAGGGAGGATGCGTTTGGAGTTCCGATACGGTCTGGAGGAGCGGCCCCCCGCGGGTGCGTTGATATTGTTCGGCCTGCAGTGGCTGGCGGTGGTCCTTCCGGGCATCGTCATCATCGGCCGGATCGTCGCCGGGCTTCACCCGGCGGGCCCCGGGGCTGAGGTCCTCTACGTGCAGAAGCTGTGTTTCGTCACCGCCTGTACCCTGCTCTGCCAGGTCCTCTGGGGACACCGGCTTCCCCTCATTGCCGGGCCGGCCACCGTCCTGCTCATCGGGGTCATCGCCAGCCGGGAGGTTTCCCCCTCCGCCGTCCACAGCGCCATAGCCGCCGGGGGCCTTCTCCTCGCCCTGCTCAGCGTCACGGGGCTTTTCCGCCGCCTGCAGCCGCTGTTCACCGCCCGGGTGGTGGCCGCCGTCCTGCTGCTCATCGCCTTCACCCTGGCCCCCCAGGTCATGCACCTGGTCGCCGGCGGGGGGAACCCGGGGTCGGCCTCCAGGCGGCTCGTCTTCACCCTGACTTTTCTGGCCATCCTCTTCCTGGCTCACCGTCATCTTTCAGGCCTCTGGAGGTCGACCCTGATCGTCTGGTCCATGCTCCTGGGGAGCCTGGCTTGCTTCGCCCTCTTCGGCTCCGTGCCGGCCGCCCCCGGGGCAGAGCAGGCGGCCGGCCTGTTTGCCGGATTTTTCCGGGACCTGACCCTACGCTTTTCCCTCGACCCCGGGGTGCTGGTCTCCTTTCTCTTCTGTTTCCTGGCCCTCTCGGTCAACGACCTCGGCTCCATCCAGTCGATGGACGGCCTGCTCCGGCCCGGCGACATGCCCGCAAGGATCACCCGCGGTCTCGGCGTCACCGGCCTGGCCAACGCCCTGGCCGGTTTTTTCGGCGTCATCGGCCCCGTCGACTTCTCCCTCAGCCCGGGGGTCGTCGCAGCCAGCGGCTGCGCCTCGCGTTTCTCCCTGCTCCCGACGGCGGCCTTTCTGGCCCTGCTGGCCTTCTCTCCCGCCGCCATCGACCAGATCGGCCTCATCCCCCCCGTCGTCATCGGCTGCGTACTGACCTACATTCTCTGCGCCCAGGTCGCCGCCGGCCTCACGGTCCTTTTCTCCGCCGAGGAAGGGTTCACCTTCGAGCACGGGCTGACCATCGCCCTGCCACTGCTGCTGGGGACGGTCATTGCCTTTCTGCCCGACGGCGTCCTGGAGCAGATCCCCCCCCTCGTCCGGCCCATCCTCGGCAACGGCTTCGTCGTCGGCGTGGCTGCGGCTCTGGTCCTCGAGCACGGGGTCTTCAGGGAATAGCCCGCTTCGTGCGCCCCTGTTTTACAGGGGGAGAACATTTAAGGCTGGTCTCGAGTGGGCGGGAAATGGACGGCGGCCGGAAATTTGTTTTTCTTCGACCACATTTTGAGGTATCATGAAGTCCTGGCTCAGCCCACCGGCAGCCGGACCGGCGCATCCCCCCTCCAGCGCCCTTCCGAACCCGTGGGCTGAGTTTTTTCGTTCCGGTCCAGGGCCGACGGCTCAGAGCTTTTCCGTATCGTCCTTCCGCAGCCCGGCCGGCTCCCGCAGCACCTCGAAGGGCCGCTCCCCGGCCTGCTCCGCGAGATCCCGCTCCCGCTCCTCCACAGGGTCGACGGGAAGAAGCTCCCACGATTTCTCCCTTTCGACGTAAACGACCCGGTACTCGCGCCCGCAGCCGTGACAGGAGACGCGGTCGTTGTTCCAGATGTCCTCCACTGCGATGTTTTCGTCGCACTTGGCGCAGGTGAAGAGTTTTTTCATCCTATCCTCCCTTCCGTGGTTCAGGGCTGGGGGCAGGTCGATAGCCCCTTCCCCGCCTTCTTCCATCTTATCGCGTCGTACGGAGGTGGAAAGGGAGCGGGCCCTTTAATTGTGATTTACCTTCAGTCCTATATGGATTATTATTCCACTTCGAGTAATTCCCTCTTGCGATATTCCCTGGTCTGAATGGATACGCCATGATCATTCTTTCTTTCAACTGCCGGGCCATCTCCGTCGGCTACCACCTTTACGACTGGGAGGGGAAGAAGGTCCTGGCCCGGGGAGCGGTGGACCGGGTGGTGGTCGGCGACTCTTCCATGACCCTGGAGGTCCCGGGCCGGGAGACCCTGCGGTTTCGGGCCGAATGCCCGACCCATCGCCGGGCCCTGGAGCTGATCCTCGAGACTCTTTCCGCCCCCGGATCGGGCGTCCCTGGCAATCTGACCTCCATCGCCGCCGTCGCCCACAGGGTGGCCCACGGCGGGGAGAGGTTCACCCGTTCGGTCCTCATCGACGAGAAGGTGGTCGCGGCCCTCAAGGACGTGGCGCCCCTGGCGCCGCTGCACAACGGACCGAACCTCGCCGGCATCGAGGCGGCCCTGGAGCTGCTCCCGGGCATCCCCCAGGCGGCCGTTTTCGATACCGCCTTTCACCAGACGATGCCCGCCCGGGCCTACCTCTACCCCCTGCCCTACGAGTGGTACCGCAAATACGGCGTCCGCCGCTACGGTTTCCACGGCGCCTCCCACCAGTTCATGGCCGCAAGGGGGGCGGCCCTCCTCGGAAAGAAGACCTCTGACTGCAGCCTGGTCACCCTGGAGCTCGGGAACGGGGTTTCGGTCTGTGCGGTCAAAAACGGGGTCTCCGCCGACACCAGCATGGGCTTCACCCCCCTCGAAGGTGCGCCGATGGGAACCCGCTGCGGCGACATCAATCCGGGAATTCCCGTCTTTCTCATGAACCAGGAGCACCTTTCTGTCCGGGAGATGAACGCCATCCTCAACCTCAAGAGCGGACTGCTCGGCGTCACCGGCCGCCTCTCGGAGCGGGACGCGGTCTGGCGCCAGGCCTCCGCGGGCGACGAGCGCTGCCGCCTGGCCCTGGAGATGGAGGCCTACCGGCTGCGTAAATTTGTCGGCGCCTATCTCGCCGCCCTGGGGGGGGCCGACGCGGTGGTCTTTTCCGGCGGGAGCGGCGAGGCCGAGTCCGCCCTGCGCGAGGGGGTCCTGTCGGGGCTGGAGTGCTTCGGACTGCGCCTCGACCCCGCTCGGAACCGGGTTTTCGCACCGGTGCGGGAGGAGGTGCGTATCACCCGGGACGATTCCCCCGTTCAGGCCTTCGTCGTTCCCACCGACGAGGACCTCATTTTCGCCGGAGAGGCCGCTGCCCTCCTCCTTGATCCGGCCGGCTCCGACCCGGCCGGCGACCGCCTGTCCCTCGCCCACGGCTTTCATTAACTAGGCTGAAAACCAGACCTTTTGCCGGAAGGGCCGACTTGACCGAGGTGAAAGGGGTGCTATAGTCCTTCCAGGATTAAGACTCTTTCGGGAAGGGAAGAAAATCATGGCCTGGAAGATATGCGCAGCATGGAAGCTTGCCTTTTCACTCTTTCTGGCCGGGCTGCTGGCCGGTTGCGGCGGGGGAGGCGGGGGAGGCTCGACGGGCACCCTCAGCGTGGCCATGACCGACGCGGTCACCTCGTCCTTCAGTTCGGTGGTTCTCTCCATCCGTGAGGTCCGGGCCGCGCCGGCCGGCAAGGAAAAGAGCGCCGACAGCGGCCTGCCGGTGATCGCGACCTTCGACCCGCCCCTTCAGGTGGACGTCCTGACCCTGGACTTCGCCCAGCAGCCACTCGGCGAGGCAGCCCTCCCCGCCGGCAAGTACCACCAGGTCCGGCTGATCCTGGCGGATAACACCGACCCGAACGACCCCGCCAACTACGTCGTCCTCCAGGGCGCCACCGAACACCTCCCCCTCAAAACCCCCAGCGGGCAGACGTCGGGCCTCAAGGTCAACGCCCCCGGGACCTTCGATGTCAAGGCGGGAGAGGTCAATACCATCCTGCTCGATTTCGACCCCGCAAGGGCCATCGTCCAGGCCGGCAACAGTGGCAACTGGATCTTCAAGCCGACAGGCATCCGCATCGTCCAGATGGCCGACAGCCTTACCGATTTCGGCTCCCTCTCGGGGACCGTGGAGCCGCAGGAGGCGCAGTCGACCGCCATCGTCTCGGCCGTCGACACCAGCGACAGTGTCACCGTCGCCTCCGGAGAGGTGAATCCGGACGACGGCTCCTTCCGGGTCTTCGTTCCGGCGGGAAAATACCAGGTCGGGGTCACGGCCGACGGGTTTCTCCCGTATTCCTCTGCCCCCGCCTCCTACAATGCCATCATCGGCCAGGATACCCCCATCGGCACCATCACCCTGACTCCCAGCCCCTGAGAGTTGCACAGGGAGAAAAACGGACGAGGGCCTGCCCCAAGCGCAGGCCCTTTTTTTGCCCCCGGAGGGCGGGCTGGCCCTTGTATGTAACCTGCGGGGAGTGTAAACTGACCCGGCACCCGGGCCGGAGCCCGGACACCACAGAATTGCCCGAAGGTAGCCCATGGCCCAGACCGCTTTTTTCGACAAGACCCGGACCCTGCTGGAGATGATCAAGTTCTCCCACACCGTCTTCGCCTTCCCCTTCGCCCTGATGGGGGCGACCCTGGCGGCGATGAAGACCGGCGCGCCGCCGAGCGTCGGCCAGATCTTCTGGATCTGCGTGGCGATGGTCGGCGCCCGCTCCGGGGCGATGGGCCTCAACCGCATCATCGACGCCAGGATCGACGCCGAGAACCCGCGCACCGCCTCCCGCCACATCCCGGCCGGCAAGGTCTCGACCCGCGAGGCCTGGCTCTTCGTCCTCTCCTCCTTTGCGGTGCTGCTGGTCGCCGCCTGGATGCTCAACCCGCTGTGCTTCTACCTCAGCCCGCTGGCGCTCTTCTTCCTGGCCCTCTACTCCTTCTGCAAGCGCTTCACGGCGCTGGCCCACGTGGTGCTCGGCGTCTGCCTCGGCGCGGCGCCCGTCGGCGCCTGGATCGCCCTGCGCGGCGACGTCTCCTGGCAGGTGGTGGCGCTGGGGCTGGCGGTCCTCTTCTGGGTGGCCGGCTTCGACGTCTTCTACGCCCTGCAGGACTTGGAGTTCGACCGGGAGAAGGGGCTGCACTCGATTCCGGTCAGGCTCGGCATCGAACGCTCGCTCTGCTGGTGCGCGGCTTTCACGGCGCGATGGTCTTTCTGCTGCTGCTGCTCATCCCGATCGGCGACCGGGCTCGGCTGGATCTACCTGCTCGGCGTGGCGGTGGTGGCGGCGCTGCTGGTCTACGAGCACCGGCTGGTCAAGCCCGGCGATCTTTCCAGGCTCGATGCGGCCTTTTTCAACATGAACGGCTACGTCAGCGTGGCGATTTTCCTCTTTACCCTGGCTCGAGCGCTGCTAAAATATGCGGAAGACGTAGGGGTGCTGCGAAGGGAGGCAGGTTCAAGCCAAAGCAGTCACCAGTCCAGTCACCAGTCCGGATTCAGCGATGAAACGGATCGTGGTGGCGATTACCGGCGCGTCCGGTTCGATCTACGGCCTGCGCCTGGTCGAGGAGCTGCTGAAGCAGGACTGCCGGGTGACCCTGCTCCTCTACCAAGGCGGGGCTGGAGGTGCTGCGCTACGAGACCGGCCTCGGGTGGGAGGGGACGACCGGCCAGCGCCTGCAGCTGATGCGCGACTACTTCGGCGGCAACCGCCACCTCGAGCATCTCGGCTGCGACGACCTCTTCGCCGCCATCGCCAGCGGCTCGGCGGCCCCCGACGCGGTGGTCATCGCCCCCTGCTCGATGGGCACCGCCGGGCGCATCGCCGCCGGCCTCGCGGGCAACCTCATCGAGCGGGTCGCCGACGTCGCCCTCAAGGAGCGCCGCGAGCTGATCCTGGTGCCGCGCGAGACCCCCCTCAGCGCCATCCACCTGGAGAACCTGCTCGAGCTCTCCCGCGCCGGCGCCCATATCCTGCCGGCGATGCCGGCCTTCTACCACCGGCCGCAGAGCCTGGCCGAGGCGGTCGACTTCGTCGTCGGCAAGATCCTCGACAGCCTCGGCATCGCGCACAGGCTCTTCCCCCGCTGGGGGGAGGAAAAAAGCTAAATCAGTTCGAGTTGTGAATTTTGAATTGAAAAGCTTTTGGGTTTTGGGTTTTAAGTTTTAAGTAACTGATTTGAATGCGTAAAACACCTAAAACTTAAAACCTAAATGTTGAGTGCCACAACATCGTTGACAAAAAAATGTGCCAGCACATCGATGACAAAAGTTCTCTGACAATCGAATAGCCACACGTCATTCTGTGAACACCAAATATTTTGGAGGTGTTCATGAAGGATGAAATCAAGCAAACGGGTTCTGGCTGTTCAGCGATTCAGGCATGGTGAAAAGCCCGAAGCGATTTGCACTTCCTCGGCAAATCAAAGTTTTGGCTCTACAAATGGGTCTAATCGCTTTGACGCAGATGACGATTCGTGGTTTGAGAGATCGTTCTCGGCACCCTCTTACAACTGTCGCATCGCACACCGTCTGAGATTGAGGAGATCGTCAAGATGGTTCGCCTCAATCTCTACAACAGGATCTGTTTTGTGGTGCCCAGGCCATTCTGTGGGAACTGGAAGATCTTGGCGTCAAGCCGCTGCCGTCACTGCGCACGATCAATCGGATTCTGAACCGCAACGATCTGACCCATCGCAGAACCGGCAAGTATGAACCCAAGGGAACACCTTATCCCAAGCTTCCGGCATTGCTGCCGAACCAGACCCATCAGATGGATATGGTTGGACCATGCTATTTGAAAGGACCGATCCGTTTCTATGGCCTCAATGTGATCGATACGGCAACGGCACGCTGTGGCCTGCATTCTTCACTTTCCAAGATCTGGCAGAGAGTTCTGGACGGAACCTGGGCCATCTGGTCGCGACTGGGAATACCGGACCACCTCCAGATTGATAACGCCATGTCTTTCTTCGGCAGCCGAAGATATCCCGCGGCATGGGGCCAGTTTATCCGGCTCTGTCTGCATACATGGCGTCGAGCCTGGTTTATCCCCATGGCCGAGCCGTGGCGAACGGAAAGATCGAGAAGTTCAATGATCACTACCAGCAAAGATTTCTCGGCAAGGTGATCATGACAACGGCCGATGAACTGACTGCCGGAACACTTGCCTTTGAACAACGCCATAACAGCAGGTATCGCTACAGCAAGCTCGGCGGGAAGACACCTCTGAAGGCCCTTGCCGCGACCAAGATAAAGCTGAGGTTCCCGAATCAGGAGGAGGCACCCAACATCGCACTGGAGAAACCGGAGACGGGCCGTTACCATTTGGTTCGCCTGATTCGCAGCGATCTCAAACTCAATATTTTCGGCGAACTATTTCCCGGTTCCGCCGGAACTGAAGCTCGAATACGTGGTGGCTACTATCGATGTCAAAGAACAGAAGTTGAAACTCTTCCTGGACAAAACCCAGGTCGAGGAATTTGATTACAAACTGCGTTAATCCGTGTTGAGTGTCCGCGATGTCGTGGCACAAAAATCTGTCAACGATGTCGTGGCACTCAACACCTAAAACTTAAAACGGATTTTACCATGCTGAAATTATTCGAAAATATCCGCTCCAAGATCGAACGGCGCCCGCGTCACCGACGCCGAGGCGCTGGCGCTCTTCGCAGTCCGACGACCTGCTCGCCATCGGCGAACTGGCGGCCCTGGCCAACCGGCTGCAGAACGGCGACAAGGTCTACTTCAACGTCAACCGCCACATCAACTACACCAACATCTGCGTCAACCGCTGCACCTTCTGCGCCTTTTCCAAGGGGGTGGAGGACGAGGGGTGCTACACCCTGGCGCTGAACGACATCCTGGAGAAGTGCGCCGAGGCGGCGGCGGCCGGGGCGACGGAGATCCACATGGTCGGCGGGCTGCATCCCGAGCTCCCCTTCGACTTCTACCTGGAGATGCTCGCCGCCATCCGCGCCGACAACCCGGCGCTGCACGTCAAGGCCTTCACCGCGGTGGAGATCGACTACTTCGCCTCCCTCACCGGGCAGAGCGTCGAAGCAGGTCATCGCCGAGCTGAAGGAGGCCGGCCTCGGCTCCATGCCGGGCGGCGGCGCCGAGATCTTCGCCCCGAAGGTGCGCGAGCAGATCTGCCCGGAGAAGATCTCCGGGGAGCGCTGGCTGGAGGTGATCGAGGCGGTCCACCGCGCGGGGCTGAAGACCAACGCCACCATGCTCTTCGGCCACGTCGAGGAGCACGCCGACCGCGTCGACCACCTGCGGCAGGCTGCGCGCGCTGCAGGATCGCACCGGCGGCTTCCAGGCCTTCATTCCGCTGGCCTTCCAGCCCGACAACACCCGGGTGCCGGGGGCCAAGGGGGTGGGCGGCGTCGACGCCCTGAAGACCCTGGCGATCAGCCGCATCTACCTCGACAACTTCCGCCACATCAAGGCCTACTGGGTGATGCTCGGCCTCAAGATCGCCCAGGTGGCCCTCGCCTTCGGGGTCAACGACCTCGACGGCACCGTGGTGGAGGAGAAGATCGGCCACGACGCCGGCGCCGAGTCGCCCCAGGCGCTGGCCAAGGAGCAGCTCTGCGCCCTGATCCGCAAGGCGGGCAAGGTGCCGGTGGAGCGGGATACGCTCTACCGGGAACTGCGAACGCTACTGATAAAGCCCTCACCGCAAAGGCGCGAAGACGCGGACAAAGAGAGCCTGTGTCAAATGCGGGGTGACTCTGACGCTTCTTTGCGAACTTTGCGCCTTGAGTGAGCACATCGAACGGGCGGTGAACGCCGTTTGGACTTTACATGATGTTGAACGATTACCAGGAAAAATTTCAGGCCGCCGTCCCCATCGACCGCGCCGAAGCCCTCTGGCTGCTGACCGAGGCCGACCTGCTCGCCGTCGGCAAGCTCGCCGACGCCATCCGGCACAGCGAAGCACCCGGAAGGCCGGGTGACCTTCGTCGTCGACCGCAACGTCAACTACACCAACGTCTGCCAGTCGCAGTGCAAGTTCTGCGCCTTCTACCGCAGGCCGACGCGCCGGACGCCTACCTCCTTTCCTACGAGACGATCTTCGCCAAGATCGCAGGAGTTGGTGGAGCACGGCGGCACCCAGCTCCTCATGCAGGGGGGGCTGCACCCCGAACTGAAGATCGACTGGTTCGAGGAGCTCTTCCGCCAGATCAAGACGCCGCTTCCCGGGGCTGCAGGTCCACTCCCTCTCGCCGGCCGAGGTGATCCACATCGCCCGGCTCTCCGGACCTCTCCATGCCCGAGTGCCTGGCGCGGCTGCAGGCCGCCGGCCTCGACTCGGTCCCCGGCGGCGGCGCCGAGGTGCTGGTCGACGAGGTGCGTCAGGAGATCTCGCCCAACAAGATCGGCTGGCGCGACTGGGCGGCGGTGATGGAGGAGGCGCACGCGCCTGGGGATGCGGACCACCGCGACGATGATGTTCGGCAGCAAGGAAGCGCCCGCAGGACATCGTCGAGCATCTCTTCCGGGTGCGGGAGATCCAGGCCCGCAGACCGGCGGCTTCACCGCCTTCATCCCCTGGACCTTCCAGCCCGGGGGCACCGAACTGGGCGGCGAGACGGCGAGCGGCGTCGAGTACCTCAAGGTCCTGGCGCTGTCGCGCATCGTCCTCGACAACGTCCCCAACATCCAGGCCTGCTGGGTGACGCAGGGGGCGATGATGGCCCAGGTGGCGCTCTTCTTCGGCGCCAACGATCTGGGCGGCACGATGCTCGAGGAGAACGTGGTCGCCGCCGCCGGCTGCTCCTTCCGCATGTCGCAGCAGGAGATCGTCGAGCTGGCCCGGGGCGCGGGATTCATCCCGGCCAAGCGCAACACGCAAGTACGAGATTCTGGAAGAGTACTGAATTGATAACTCACGCGAGGCCGCGAAGGGGAAATCGCGAAGGAAATAAGCCTTGGACCATTTACACTCCGTCGTCGTCACGGCTTCGCGTGAAAATAAGGAGGATTCTATGATCCCCCTGCGCAAGAACATCGCCGCGATGGCCGGCTACGTCCCCGGCTTCCAGCCCGCCGACGAAGCGGCCTGGATCAAGCTCAACACCAACGAGAACCCCTATCCTCCCTCACCCAGGGTCGCCGCGGCGATCCTCGCCGAGGTCGGGGCGACGGCGCCAGCCTGCGCAAGTACCCCGATGCGGCAAGCCGCGAGCTGCGCAAGGATGGCGGCCGAGCTCTACGGCTTCGACCCCTCCTGGGTGATCTCCGCCAACGGCTCCGACGAGCTGCTCAACAACCTGATCCGCGCCTTTGCCGGGGAAGGGGAGGAGGTCGCCTACGTCCACCCCTCCTACTCCTAC
Organism: uncultured delta proteobacterium; assembly: GCA_963791005.1. GTDB lineage: Bacteria > Desulfobacterota > Desulfuromonadia > Desulfuromonadales > CAWBQR01 > CAWBQR01. Next base: position 59,406 of record CAWBQR010000009.1, read on the forward strand.
TACGCGACCCTCGCCGAGATCCAGGGGGCGAAGATCCGCACCTTCGGCCTGACCGACGACTTCCGGCTGGCGGATTTTCCCGAGCGCTATGAGGGCAAGATCTTCTTCCTCACCAGCCCCAACGCGCCGCTGGGCTTCGCCTTTCCCCTCGCATACATCGAGGAGATCGCGCAGCGCTGCGCGGGGATGCTGGTGGTCGATGAGGCTTACGTCGATTTCGCCGACGGCAACGCCCTGGAACTGGTGAGGATGTACGAGAACGTCGTCGTCACCCGCACTTTTTCCAAGAGCTATTCGCTGGCCGGGATGCGCCTCGGCCTCGCCGTCGCCCGGCCCGAGGTGATCGCCGCCCTCGACAAGATCCGCGACCACTACCACCTCGACCGCCTGGCCCTGGTCGCGGCGAGCGCCGCCCTCTCCGACCAGGCCTATCTGGACCAGACGGTGGCCAGAATCCGCGCGACCCGCGCGCGGTTCATCGCCGGGCTGCAGGCGATCGGCTACCGGGCCATCGACTCGCAGACCAACTTCGTCTTCGCCTCCCCGCCGGACGGCGACGGCCGGCGCGTCTACGACGCCCTTTACGCGCGCAAGATCCTCGTGCGCCACTTCTCCGACCCGCTCCTCGCCCACGGCATGCGCATCACCGTCGGCACCGACGCGGAGATGGAGTGCCCTGCTGGCGGCGCTGCGGGAGATCGGATGAAGTGAACCCGGCCTCACGCGAAGCCGCGAAGGCGCGAAGTTAAAGCTAAAAACGACAGACTTTTCGAGGTTTTTGGTTACACAGCATCTTTAAGAAAATAGTATCTTTCTTCGCGTCTTCGCGGCTTCGCGTGAGACCGTTTTTCCGAAAGAGGCAACAGATATGTACCCAACCCAGCACCATCCCATCCACCTCAAGGACTACACCCCCCCTGCCTACCTCGTCGACACCGTCGATCTGCGCTTCGACCTCGACGAGGAGGTCACCCTCGTCCAGTCCCGGCTGCAGCTCCGGCGCAACCCCGACCATTCCGGCGAGCCGGCGCCCCTGGTCCTCGACGGCCGGGGGCTCATTTTGCGCTCGCTTCGCCTCGACGGGAGGACCCTGTCGGAGGGCGAATACCTCCTCGAGGAGGAATCGCTGACCCTCCCGGAGGTCCCGGCCGAGTTCGTCCTGGAGGTCGAGACCCGGATCAAGCCCCAGGAGAACACCGCCCTGGAGGGGCTGTACAGCTCCAGCGGCAACTTCTGCACCCAGTGCGAGGCCGAGGGCTTCCGGCGGATCACCTACTATCCCGACCGCCCCGACGTCATGGCCCGCTTCAGCGTCACCATCATCGCCGACCAGGCGAACGCTACCCGGTGCTGCTGTCCAACGGCAACCTGGTGGACGCAGGGCGAGCTTGCCGGACGGGCGGCACTTCGCCACGCTGGGAGGACCCCTTCCCCAAGCCCTCCTATCTCTTCGCCCTGGTGGCCGGCAGACTGGTGCGGATCGAGGACACCTTCGTCACCGCGCTCCGGCCGGGAGGTGGCCCTGCGGATCTACGTCGAGGAGCGCAACCGCGACAAGTGCGACCACGCCATGGCGCTCGCTGAAAAAGGCGATGGCGCTGGGACGAGGAGACCTTCGGCCTGGAGTACGACCTCGACATCTACATGGTCGTGGCGGTGGACGACTTCAACATGGGGGCGATGGAGAACAAGGGGCTCAACATCTTCAACTCCAAGTACGTCCTGGCCCGGCCCGAGACCGCCACCGACGCCGACTACCAGGCCATCGAGGGGGTGATCGGCCACGAGTACTTCCACAACTGGACCGGCAACCGGGTCACCTGCCGCGACTGGTTCCAGCTCTCCCTCAAGGAGGGGCTGACGGTCTTTCGCGACCAGGAGTTCTCCGCCGACATGACCTCGCCGGGCGGTCAAGCGCATCGAGGACGTGCGGGTGCTGCGCAACGCCCAGTTCCCCGAGGACGCCGGCCCCATGGCCCACCCGGTGCGGCCCGCCTCCTACATGGAGATCAACAACTTCTACACCATCACCGTCTACAACAAGGGGGCCGAGGTGATCCGCATGCATGCACACCCTGCTCGGGCGCCGACGGTTTCCGCGAGGGCCTGCAGCCTCTACCTCCAGCGCCACGACGGCCAGGCGGTCACCGTCGACGACTTCGTCGGGGCCATGGCCGAGGCCGGCGGGCGTCGACCTGACGCAGTTCAGGCTCTGGTACAGCCAGGCCGGCACCCCGGAGCTCGACGGCAGAGGGCGCCTACGACGGCGCCACACGGACCTACACCCTGACGGTGCGCCAGCAGACCCCCGCCACCCCGGGCCAGGAGAAGAAGGAGCCCTTCCACATCCCCCTGGCGGTGGGCCTGCTCGGCCGCGACGGGCAGCGACCTGCCGCTGCGCCTGGAGGGGGAGGCGGCCGCCGCGCCGGGAGCGACCCGGGTGCTGCAGCTGCGCCAGGAGGAGGAGACCTTCCGCTTCGTCGATGTCCCCGAGCCGCCGGTCCCCTCGCTGCTGCGCGGCTTTTCCGCCCCGGTGAGGCTGCGCGATCGAACCTGCGCGACGGGAGCTGGCCTTTCTCATGGCCCACGACAGCGACCCTTCAACCGCTGGGAGGCGGGGCAGCAGCTCGCCGTCCGGGTCCTGCTCGAGCTGGTCGGAGGATTCCGGCAGGGGCGCGAGCTGGTGCTCTCCCCCGGTCTTCGTCGAGGCCTTCCGGCCGGCGCTCACCGACGCCGGCGCCGACCCGGCGCTGCTCGCCCAGGCGCTGATCCTGCCGACCGAGAGCTACCTGGCCGAGCAGATGGACGGTCGTCGACCCCGAGGCCATCCACGCGGTCCGGGAGTTCATGCGTCGCGACCTCGGCACGGAAGGCTGCAGGAGGAATTCTGCCGGTCCACACGCCCACGCGTCCGAGGGACCCTACGGCATCGAGCCGGCGGAGGTCGGCCGGCGCAGCCTGCGAAACCTCTGCCTGGCCTACCTGATGACCCTGGACGACCGGGATACCCTCGAGGGGCTGCCTGCGAGCAGTTTCGGCCCGGCGGACAACATGACCGACGTCATCGGCGGCCCTCGGCTGCCTGGCCAACCGCGAGGCGCCCGAGCGGTCGGCAGGCCCTGGAGGCCTTCTACCGCAGGTGGCAGCACGACCCGCTGGTGGTCGACAAGTGGTTCACCCTGCAGGCGACCTCCCGCCTTCCCGGGCACCCTCGACGAGGTGAAGCGGCTGACCGCCCACCCCGCCTTCAACATCAAGAACCCCAACAGGGTGCGGTCGCTGATCGGGGCCTTCGCCCAGGGCAACCCCGTCCGCTTCCATGACGCCGGCGGGGACGGCTACCGCTTCCTCGCCGACCGGGTGCTCGAGCTCGAACCGCCTCAACCCCCAGGTGGCGGCGCGCCTGGTCCAGCCGCTCAGCCGCTGGCGCCGGTACGACGAGGGCCGGCGGCGAACTGATGCAGGCCGAGCTGGAGCGCATCGCCGCCGCTCCCCAGCTGTCGCGGGACGTGTACGAGATCGTGATAAAGAGTTTGGGATAAAGGCCGGGGAAATGGAAAGATTCGGGAAATCGGGAAATGGATTTTACCAGCTCCCCATCTCCCTACCTCTCCATCTCCCCGCTTTTCGGAGGTGTTGCATGAAGAATGTCCTGATCATCGGCTGCGGCGACATCGGCCGGCGGGTGGCGAAGCTCGCCATGGCGGAAGGCGCTCGGGTGACGGCCCTGGCACGGAGCCCCGGGAAGGCCGAGAGCCTGCTGCAGATGGGCATGGAGACGGTTACGGGCGACCTCGACGGGGCCGCCCCCATCGCCGGCCTCCCGACCCGGGGGGCGGTGGTCTTCTACTTCGCCCCGCCGCCGGGCGGAGGCGTCGTGGACCCCCGCATCCGGGTCTTCTGCGGCTCGGTGGAGCCCGGGGAGGAGCCTGAAAAGGTGGTCTACCTCAGCACCAGTGGGGTTTACGGCGACTGCGGCGGCGAGATGGTCACCGAGAAGACCCCCGTCAATCCCCAAACCGACCGGGCCCGCCGGCGCCTCGACGCCGAAACGATCCTACGCGGGTGGGCGGAAGCCCGGGGGGTGGAAACGGTCATCCTGCGGGTCGACCGGAATCTACGGGCCGGGCCGGCTCCCCCTGGATCGCATCCGGAAGGGACACCCGGTCCTGCGCGAGGAGGAGGCGCCCTTCACCAACCGCATCCACGCCGACGACCTTGCCCGGATCTGCCTGGCGACGGCCGAAAAGGGGGAGAACGGGGAGGTCTTCAACGTCAGCGACGGCCGCTCCGGAACGATGACCGAGTACTTTAACGCCGTCGCCGATGCCGTTGGTCTGCCCCGCCCGCCCCAGGTCGGGATGGAGGAGGCCCGAAAGGTGATGAATCCGCTGATGCTCTCCTACCTCACCGAGTCGCGACGGATGGACAATAGACGGATGCTGGAGAAGCTGGGGGTTCGGCTGTTGTATCCCGACCTCGCGTCGGGGTTGAGAGCCATCGTGGAGGAGTGCTGAACCTTCGAGAAAGTAAGACGCCCGGTCGGGCGGGACCGGCCATTACCTAAATGATTTCAGGCTATTAAAATCAAAACCCGGGGGTTGCGCCCCCCGACGGCGCCTTACTCTCTTTGCGTGCCCAAAGAGAGTAAGCAGAGAAAGGGCACCCCATCGCCTTGCCCGCTTCGCGGGTACCCTCCGCGCGGCAGACGTTTCGGGGACGGGCAAAAACTCGCTTCGCTCAAACATTTGCCCGTCTGTTTCCCGAATCGTCCACCGTGCTCCGGCTGCGGCGAAAGGGGAAAACTGCCAAAAGCTTTGAGGCAGCTGAAAAAAATCTGCCCCGCGGCGCAGCCGAAAAACCCTCCTATTCCCCTCGTTCCCCTCCCCATTCTCTGCTATTCTTGGCATAAGTCCGTCCAATCGACACCCAGGGAGGCCACCATGGGAAATTCCACATCGGGAGGTCGCCGTCGCTTTCTGAAGAGGGCCGGCGCGGGCATCATCGCCGTCGGCGTCAGCCGGGTTTTCGGCAACGACTGGCAGGCCCTGGCCGCGGCCATGGAGAAGGAGGTGACCGCCAATTTCCCGAATCTTCCGGGGATGCCCCCGGAGGTCACCCCCAACGACCGTTTCTACGAGGTCTCCAAGAACTGGTTCTCCAACCCGAGCCTCGACGCCGACGCGTGGCGCCTCAAGGTGGCCGGCCTGGTGCGAAAGCCGGTCACCCTGACCTACGCTGAGCTTCAGGAGCTCCCGGCGGTGGAGGAGTATGCGACCCTCAAGTGCATCGGCGACCCTGTCGACGGCAAGGCCATGGGAAACGCCCTGTGGAAGGGGGTTCGGCTGCGCGACCTCTTCGAGGGCGCCGGCGGTGCCGACCCGAAGGCGACGGAACTTATCCTGCGCGCCGCCGACGATTACAGCGACAGCTTCCCGATGGACAAGGCCCTGGCCGACGGGACGATCCTCGCCTACCGGATGAACGGCGCTCCCCTGCCGAAGGACCACGGCTTTCCGGCCCGGGTGATCGTGCCCGGCATCTACGGCATGAAGAACGTCAAGTGGCTGACCGCTCTGGAGCCCGCCGATTACGACTACAAGGGTTACTGGGAGAAGAAGGGATGGAGCGACGTCGCCCGCTATCACACCATCTCCCGGGTCGACGTCTCCGAAGACGAGGCTCTCGGCAGGAAAGGCCGCGTTCGTCGGCGGGGCGGCCTTCGCCGGGGACCGCGGCATCCGCAAGGTCGAGGTAAGCATCGACGGCGGCGGCGCCTGGAAGGAAGCGCAGCTGAAGCCCGCCCTCTCCCCCTACAGCTGGGTTCTGTGGGCCTGGCGCTGGGAGGACCCGAGGCCGGGCTCCTACCGCGTGACCGCGCGGGCTACCGACGGCACCGGCGCTCTCCAGCCGACGAAGGAGCACCCGGCTTTTCCCGACGGCGCTTCGGGGCTCGACGTGGTCGAAGTGGAGGTGGGGTAGGGGCGGCCCCTGTGGCCGGCGCGAAAACGGGCAGACCAAGGCCTGCCCCTGCTTCGCGTCCTTCGCGGCTTCGCGTGAGATCGTCTTCCCCGAATTTCCGCCGAACAAGCGCTCCCTGATTTAAGAGGCTCATCATGTCCGATTTCACCTATCTACTCTCCCCCGTCGACTTCCTCCGCCGGATGCTCCCCGAACTGCCCCTGGAAGGGGAGCTGCGGGCCTTCGAGGCCTGGTGGGAGGAGAAGGGAGCGGCGGTTTCAGCCGCCACCGACCGGGGCGGGACCCCCTGGCTGCGGATGTTCGACCGCTTCGGGCGGCGGGAGGACGAGATCCTCTACCCCCCCGAATACCGGGCCATGCTTCTTCGGGGCTACCGGGAGGGGGCTGTCTGGCGGGCCTTCGAGGGGCCGTCGCTACTGCCCTCCTACCTGCTCGGCTACCTCACCTCCTTCTTCGATCCCGGACTCTACTGCCCCTACACCGTCTCCCTCTCCACCGCCGTTCCCCTCTTCAAGTACGGGTCGGAGGAGCTCAAGGGCCGGTTCCTCGCTCCGCTGCTGCGCCGGGACGATGCGGTGTGGCAGGGGGCGACCTGGATGACCGAGGCGAAGGGGGGCTCGGACCTGGGGGCCACCGTGGAGACGGTGGCCCGGCGTTCGGGGGATCGCTGGCTGCTCACCGGGGAGAAGTACTTCGCCAGCAACGTCGGGGCGGAGCTGGCGGTGGTGGCCGCACGGCCCGAAGGCGCCCCGGCGGGGGTCCGGGGTCTGGCTCTCTTCCTGATGCCGAAATTCCGGGAGGACGGCGGCCGCAACTACCTCGTCCGCCGACTCAAGGACAAGGTCGGGACCCGCTCGGTCCCTACCGGGGAGGTGGAGCTGCGCCAGAGCGAGGCCTGGCTTCTGGGACGGGCCGAATGGGGGATCTACGAGATCCTGGAGGTCCTGAACCTCTCCCGGACGGCCAATGCCGTGGCGAGCGTGGCCCTGGCCCAGCGGGCGCTGCGCGAGGCGCTCCTCTTCGCCCGGGAGCGGGAAGCCTTCGGCCGTCCGATTCTCGACCAGCCCCTGATGCGGAGGCAGTTCGAGGAGCGCTCCCGGGAGCTGGATTCGGCCTTCGCCCTGGCCCGGGAGACCGTGACCCTGCTGGACGAGGTCTGGCGGCAGAGCCCGCCCTATACCGAGCGCTACCATCTCTTTCGCCTCGTCGCCCACCTCGCCAAGTACCACACCGCCGATTTCGCCGCCCGTACCGCCCGCTGGACGATGGAGGTCCACGGCGGCATGGGTGTGCTGGCCGAGTTCCAGGCCGAGCGCTGGTTTCGCGAAGCGATGGTCCTGGCGATCTGGGAGGGGACTTCCCACCGGCAGATCCTCGACGGCCTGGAGACGATGCAGCGAAAGGGCGCCCACCGCCTCCTCCTCGAGCGCCTCGCCCCGGCTGCCGACCCGGAGGAAATGGCCGACATGAGGGAGCGGGTGGCGAGGCATCTGGCTCTGCCGCCCGAGGAGCAGGAGGCGCAGGCCGAGGGGCTCTTCGCCGCCCTGGCCCGCTTCACCGCAGAGGCTCTGCTGCGAGGCGGTTGAGCCTTGAAAGGCAATTGTTCACGCGAAGGCTCTTCGCGGCTTCGCGTGAGATCGCTTTTTTGTTTAAGACCTTTTCGGCGTGGCAGAAGACAGCCCGAGAAGCTGGGGCACGGTGACGAGGGTGAGGCCCTTGGCGCGCAGGTACGCGATGACGGAGGGGAGGGCCTCGGCGGTGTGCCGGCCGCGGCCGTTGGCGTGCATGATGATGATGGAGCCGTTGCGGGCGCGGCGTTTGACCTCGGAGAGGATCCGGGCGGCCGTCATATGGGGGTCGGGGTCGCCGCTGACCACGTCCCACTGGATGACGTAAAAGCCCTCGCCCGCGAGGGTTTTGAGGCACCCGCTCGTTCCAGGCGCCGTAGGGGAGGCGGAAGAGGCGGTTGGGGCGGCCGGTGAGCCTGAAGAGAAGTTCTCTCGGGTCCTCTCCGCCTGCGCGCGGATCCCCGCGCCGTCGAGCTTTCTCAGGTCGGGGTGGCTCCAGGAATGGTTGCCCAGGGCGAAGAGGGGCTGGGCCGCCAGCTCCCTGGCCTCGGCCGGGTGGGTGCGGATCCAGTCGCCGCCGAGAAAGAAGGTCGCCGGCGCCCGGTAGCGCTCCAGGATGCCGACCACCCCCCGGTCGAAGCCGGCGGGCTTCGAGGGCTTCTGGCAGACGTCGAAGGTCAGGGCCACCTCGGGCCGGCTGCGGGGGCCGTGGGTGATGAGGGCGGGGGATGGGATGGGAGCCGCTCCGGCGGGCGGAGCGACGGCCAGGAGCAGGGCGAAAAACGCGGCAGGGAAAAATCTCATCATTGTCCGACCTTTATCCATTGTAAGAAAATGACCCTGAAAAACTGCAGGTAATCACGCAACGGGGCAACGACCGCAACGAAATTCAAAGACTTGTGAGAACATAGACCGTCCCCGGTTCAGCGAGAAGTATGGGGTTGAACCGGACTGGCCTTACGTAGCGTCGTTGCGTGAGGCAGCCTTTTGAGAGTTTCCCCCGTCTCTCTCAGCCGAAGAGGCGGAACCCGTCGGCCAGGGCCCGGTAGGCCAGGACGTAGAGGGCCGCGTTCCACGACTGGCCCGGCATGCCCATCGGCTCCCCCGAGAGGCCGTGGAACCATTCGTTGAATTCCCAGTCGTTCACCCGGTTGACGGCCGCCAGCCTTTCAGCTCCTCCCAGGCCTCCCTCTCCAACCCCAGCCTCGCCAGCAGCATCACCCAGGCGCCGCCGACGAAGGGCCAGATGCCGCCGTTGTGGTACTGGAAGGGGAGGTTCTGGCGGTGGCGGCTCCATGTAGGAGCGCCACAGGGGGCTCTGCGGGGCGATGGGCCGGCCGACCACCCGGACCGGATGGGGGCGGCTGGCGCCGAGGGACTTGAGGGCCCTGACGATCCCGAGGCTCCGCGAGGTGTCGGCCAGCCCGCTGAGGGCAGCCAGGAGGTTGCCGAAAAGGTCGACCTCCTCCCCCCAGAAGGAGAAGTTGACGAAGCTGAGGTAAAAATCGCTTCGCGGCGTCTTGTTGCGGATGTAATGGACCAGCAGCCGGGCCCGGCGGTGCTCCGGCACGACGTTCCCGAAGGGGAAGAGGAGGAAGTTGGCGAAGTCCCGTGGTCTCAGCGGCGCCGGGGAGGTCGTAGAGCCTCTTCACCCAGTACCATAGGGCGTTGGTGTAGAGGACGAAGCCGGAGCGGGGCATGATGTCGGCCCAGTCGCTCGCCTCGTTCTGCTGCAGCAGGCGCCAGACCTGGTGCTCCTGGCAGGAGAGCCAGTGCAGGGCCCGGCCGACCTGGACCTTCAGTTCATCTCCCAGGGCGCAGGAGGAATCGAGCCGGTCATGGACCCGGAGAGCCGCCAGCCACCAGAGGGTGGCGTCGATGCACCCCGAGTACCAGAAGTCGACCTCCCCCGTTTCGGGGCGCACGTATTTGGGGATCTGGCCGTTGGGCGCCTGGGCGCGGGCCAGGGTCCGAAGCCCGGCCCGGGCGGCCTCGATGAGGTCGGTCTCTCCCGAGGCGACCATCCCCAGGGCGCAGATCGCCGCATCCCGGCCGAAGACGCTCGTGTAGCGCCGCCCCGCCGCCCGCTGCGTCGGGGCCGCAGCCAGGATGCCGTGGTCGGTGGCGTTGCGCCGCAGCAGGTCCAGGGACCGGCCGTAGCACTCCTCCAGCAGGCTTCCGTAGGTTTTTATTTTGGGGAGTGCGTTCGGGCATGGAAAAATCCGGTTCAAGGCTTGCCCCGCCATAGCCGAAAGGCGACGGCGGGTTCACGGTTCCCGGCTCTTCTAATGAAATCGACCGCGCCATTCTACTCCCCCGCCCTTATTCCCGCAAGTCCCGGCTGTTTAAAAGCTTTTCACCCGCCCGGTTGCTTCCCCGCGGGGGGCGTCTATAATCGTCTTTAAGCCGTACCGGCTGATTCGGCGGTATCGCCTGAAAAGACCGGAAAAGGGAACGCGGGGGTGGGCGATGACGAAAGACAACATTCTGAATGCCCTGGAGCACAGCGAAGAGAAGAACGCACGGTTTTTAGAGGCCTGGAAGCGGGGAGTCGGTTTTGTCGGCCCGGAGCTCTTCGGTCCCGGCAACCTCCGCAGCGCCCGGGACAAAAACGATCTCAAACCGCTTCGCCATGCGGTTGAAGGCTGGTTCGAGGGGGCGAGCGGCGGCGAGAAGCAGCTCCTGGGGGCGATGGTCAGTTTTTACGACCCGGAGTGGGGTGAGGAGCTGGCGGCCCGGACCGACGACGAAAAATCTCTCTGCGGGCTCACCTTCAACCTCGACCACCAGGAAATGGAAATCCTCTGCGACCTGCTGCGCAACTATACCGGCTGGGAAGAGGCCTGAAAAGCGCAGATCTGGATTGCTTCCGCGTTCAAAAAATCTAAAATTTAATTGAAAGGCAAAACGCGAACCGTGCACTGACCATCTAATCCAGAAAAGGAGGCCCTATGACCCAGCTCGACCTTTCCCCGGAGGAACAAACGATCCTCGTGCGTGTCCTCAACGAGTACGTTTCCGACCTGGGCATGGAAATCGCCGATACCGACAACAAGGATTTCCGGGACGAACTGAAAATGCGCAAGGATACGGCTAGGACGATCCTCGGAAAACTTCAATAAGAGTAGCCGGCAGCCCGGGACGGGGGAGTCCTCCTATGGGCAAGAAAAGAATGTTCGGCCGGATTCCCTTCGGCGCCGAGGTCTTTCTGGAAAGGGAGGTCGTCTCCCGCCGGGCCGAGCTGCGGGATATCTCTCTTCAGGGTGCGAAGGTGAAGTGCGAGACCCCGCTTCCCTGGACACCCGGCGCCCTCTGCCGACTGTTGATTCCTCTGGGGGAGGAGGTGAGCCTGCGCTTCGAGGCTGAGGTGGTCCATTGCCATGAGGGGCTTGTGGGAATGAAATTCGTTCGCATGGAGCCCGAGACCTTCTCTCATCTCTTGCGGCTGCTGGAGCTCAACACAGGCGACGCGGGCAGGGTCGAGGAGGAACTCCGGCTCCTGGCCCGGATGAGCCGGGAGAAGGACTTCCCCGAAAAGCCCTGAGGGGACCCTTTCCCTTAAAGACCGCACCGTCCAAGGAGCTTTCATGTTCTGGGGATTCGTTCTCACCGCCGCCGCACTCGGTTCCATGGTGATCTGGGCACTGGTCGAGATCTTCCGCGTCGACCGCATCATCGAGAAGGTCGACCGGAAGCTTGCCGGGGCCAAGCCGGCGGATGAAAAATGAAGGACAAGCCGGCCATTGAGGTCGAGGACACCTTCCTGAGCCGGGACCTCTCCGAGTTCGACATCACCATGATCGGGGTCGGGGCGATGATCGGGGCGGGGATTTTCGTCCTCACCGGCATTGCCGCCGGCACCGCCGGGCCCGGCCTGATGCTCGCCTTCGCCCTCAACGGCATCGTCACCATCTTCACCGCCATGGTCTATGCCGAGCTGGGCTCGGCCATCCCCGAATCGGGAGGGGGATATCTCTGGATCAAGGAGGCCTTCGGCGGAGCCCAGGGGTTTCTCGCCGGCTGGATGTCCTGGTTCTCCCACGCCGTCGCCGGGGCCCTCTACGCCCTCGGCTTCGGCTCCTACTTCGCGCTGCTGCTCAAGGATCTGGGGGTTCCGCTGGACCGGCTGGGGGTCGGCCACGGTTTCTTCGAGAAGGCCCTGGCGGTGCTGGTCGTCCTGGTCTTTCTCTACATCAACTTTCGAGGCACGTCTGAAACCGGCACCGGCCGGCAACATCATCACTCTGGGCAAGCTGGTGGTCATCGGCCTCTTCGTCGCCTTCGGCCTGTGGACCCTGGCGCACCGCCCGCACCCGGCCGCCCCCTTCGAATCCGTTTTTCCCCAAGGGGTTCGGCAGCGTTTTCATGGCGATGGGCTTTACCTTCATCGCCTTCGAGGGGTACGAGATCATCGTCCAGGCCGGCGAGGAGGTCAAGAACCCCCGCCGCAGCATTCCCCGGGCGGTCTTCTGGTCGCTGATCATCGTCGTGCCGATTTACGTCCTGGTCGGCATCGCCTCCCTGGGGGCCATCGAGAGCTCCGGGCCGACCTGGCAGTTTCTCGGCCAGTTCAAGGAGCTCGGGCTGGTCAAGGCGGCCGGCCAGTTCATGCCCTACGGCACCTTCGTCCTTCTCTTCGGCGGCCTGCTTTCCACCGTGTCGGCCCTGAACGCGACGACCTTCTCCTCCACCCGCGTCTCCTTCGCCATGGGCCGGGACCGGGCCCTGCCCGGCATATTCGCCAGAATCCATCCCCGCACCCGGACCCCCTACATGGCCCTGGCCGGCTCGGGCGCCATCATCCTGGCCATGGTTCTCGCCATTCCCATCGAGGATGTGGCCACCGCCGCCGACGTCATGTTCCTGCTCCTCTTCATCCAGGTCAACGTGGCGGTCCTGAAGATCCGCAGGGAATACGGCGACCGGCTGAAATACGGCTATCTGCTCCCCCTCTATCCCTGGGTGCCGATCATCGGGGTCCTGCTCCAGGCCTTTCTGGCCGTCTACCTCTACCGTTTCAGTCCCAAGGCCTGGTATCTGGCGATCGCCTGGATCGGGGTCGGCGCCGGCGTCTTCTTCGCCTACGCCCGGCAGCGCCTGCAGGAGGCCGAGGAACCCCGCATCGCCAGGTCCCGGACCGCTCAGCGGACCCCCACCGGCAGGAAGACGAGGATTCTGGTCGCGGTTTCGGAAGAATCCCCCGAAGAGGCCGAACTTGCGGGTGGCCGGAGCCCTGTGCCGGGCACGGGATGCCGGCCTGCTGGCGGTGCACGTCGTTCAGGTGCCGCGGCAGACCTCCCTGGCAGCGGGCGCCGGGGTCACCCGCGGCTCGGGCGACCTGGTGGCCAGGCTGGAGCGCTTCGCCAAGGCCCAGGCAGCTGACCGTCCACTCCCTGGTGGCGGTGGGCCATTCCATCTCCCATGTTCTGGGGGAGGTCGCCCTGCGGGAGAAGGTGCCGACTCCTCCTTCTCGGCTGGCGGGGCCACGTTTATGAACGAAGGATACGCGGCAGCATCGCCGATGCGGTCCTGCACGCATCGGCCGCCCATGTGCTCCTGGTCCGGGACCGGGGCCTGCCTGAGAAGGTCGAAAAAATCGCCCTGGCGGCGAGTCCCGGCATCCGGTCGGAATTGACCCTGGAGACCGCCGTTTCCCTGGCCCGGGGGTTCGGCGCGAGACTGCGACTCGTTTCCTTCGACACCGGCTCCGAGGGGATGGAGTCCCTGCCTCAATGGTTGTCCAAGGTGGTGGAGGCCTGCCGGCAAAAGGGCATTCCGGCAGACCGACTGGAGGCCGAGGTCGTCCCGGTCGACGGGGTGTTGGAAGCCCTCATCGAGGAAGCCGACAGGGCCGACCTCTTCATTATGGGAGCCTCCCGAGACTGGGTGGACAAGGACCACCTTCTGGGCAAGATTCCCGACCAGGTCGCCAACCGAAGCAAAACGACGGTGGTGGTGGCCAAGCAGGAGGAGGCCCGGCTGCTGTCCCTGTACCGGCGTCTCCGCAACCTGGTTCTCCCGGGGCGCTGAGGCGCGTTGTCCGAACGATGCCATCCCCCCCGGCCCCCGCTCAGAAGGGCGAGCCGGTCAACTACCTGAGGTATCCCTTCGCCCAGGTCGGCGGCGAAACCGTCGATTGGCTCGACCCGGCCCACTTCAGGTACACCATCACCTATCGGGAATAGGACCGGGGTCCGGTCAGGGAGGAGATTCAAACAGGCTGCCGCCTTCGCAGGGGCAGCCTGTTTTCTATCCCGATCACCCCGGTTCGTCGGCTTCGTCCTTTTCGCCGAAGCGCCCGTAGCGCAGGGCGAGGGAGGGCAGCAGCAGGAGGTTGAGGAGGGTGGAGGTGACGAGGCCGCCGAGAATGACGAGCGCCATCGGCCCCTCGATCTCGTTTCCCGGCGCGCCGCTGGTCACCGCAAGGGGCAGCAGACCGAGGGCGGTGACGGAGGCGGTCATGAGGATCGGCGCGAGGCGCTCCGAGGCCCTCCGCACGGCGGCCTACATCCTAACGCAGCAACAGGCCCGGGCAAGTTTCATGAGAAGACAAACGAATTTCGCGCAAAGAAAAGGGCGCGGGCACTTTTCGGCATCCGCGCCCTGGAGCTTCGGGGTGGCTGTGGGGACAGATGGACTAGAAGCGGTGTCCGAAACCCTTCCGGGGCTCCAGCAGAGGGAGGAGTTTTTTGGCTAGAGTCTGCTGGGCGGGGGTGAGAAGGGCGAAGATGTGATTCGCCATCCGGGCCCGGGAGACAACCAGCTCGGTCCGGGCCTGGGCCTGCTTGGCCGCGATGGCGCGGACCTTGGCTTCGTCGAAGGTCCCGTTAAAGACTGCGGCCTTGAGGTCCCGGCGGCTTTCCCGCAGCTGCTTCAGCAGCGGCCGCATCTCCTGGCGCTCGTTTTTGACAATCCCCTTGATCTCGGTCCTCTGATTCTGGGTCAGGTCGAGGACGTCGGCCACGGCTTCCCATCCTGCCATGGCGCTCATGATGACCGTGATGCCATCCCTTTTCCATCCTTTCGGTCATGGGCGCAGTTGCGGAGCCTTCCGTAACGGCGAGAGCCCGGGGGGCCAGGCCACCGGCCACGACGGTCATGACGACCAGGACGCTGACGATGAGTCGTTTTTTCATCGATTTTCTCCTTTCGGGTTGGGGAAAATGCCGCCCGGGTGTCCCGGTTTCCGGCCTCTTCGATGTTCCTATCTTACCCGGCGGCAGGTTAATCGGAGGTAAAGAGTGAGTTTCCACGGGTAAAGTTTTGTAAAGAATCCGAATAGGTCCCATACGGAAACCTCAAACCTTAATTATCCACGAAGTACACGAAGGAAATTCCAAAAACAGGCCAGTTTGAAAAGCTTCGTTATTCACCAAACCGGAGGTTGTCATTGGTGCCAAAATCCTTTGAATTTCTTTGTGAAAATTCGTGTTCTTCGTGGATCAAATGCCTTTTAAGGGCTACTCGTAACGAAGGGCCTCGATGGGATTGAGGTTGGCCGCCTTGCGGGCGGGGTAGAAGCCGAAGAAGACCCCCACCGCCCCGGTGAAGGCGACCGAACCGAGGATGACCGCAGGGCTGAGGACGCTGCTCGTTCCCATGAGGGAGCCGAGGAGGGCGGCGGTGCCGACCCCCGCCAGGATGCCGATCACACCTCCCAGCAGGCTGAGGATGACCGCCTCGATGAGAAACTGGATGAGGACGTCGCCGGGGCGGGCGCCGATGGCCATGCGGATGCCGATCTCCCGGGTGCGCTCGGTCACCGAGACGAGCATGATGTTCATGATGCCGATCCCTCCCACCAGCAGGGAGACCCCCGCGATGGAGCTGAGCAGCAGCGTCATGGTGCCGGTGACCCGGGTCGCCATCTGGTTGATCTCGGTCTGGTCGCGGATGTGGAAGTCGTCGTCCTGGCCCGGCTGCAGGCGGTGCGTCTGGCGCAGCAGGGTGGTGATCTCGGTCTTGGCGGCCTCCATCCCGTCGGCGGAGGCGGCGCTGGCCATGATGGCGCGCACCGTCTTGCCGTCGCTCAGGCGGTAGAGGACAGTGGTGGAGGGGGCGAGGATCACGTCGTCCTGGTCCGTGCCCATGGCCGTCTGCCCCTTGGGGGCAAGCACCCCGATGACCTTGAAGGGGACGTTGCGGATGCGGATGCGCGCCCCGACGGGGTCCTCGCCGGGGAAGAGCTGGTCGGCCACCGTCTTGCCGAGGACGGCCACCTTGTTGCGGGTCTTCACGTCGCGCTCGCCGAAGAAGGCGCCGCTCGCCATGCCGAAGTTGCGGATGGCTGGGTACTGCGGCGCCACGCCCGTCACCGAGGTGTTCCAGTTGTTGCGCCCGGCGATGACCTGCTCGCGGACGGTGATGACCGGCGAGACTCCCTGCAGCAGGGTCGCCTTGTCCCGCAGCCGTGTCGGCATCGTCCATGGTGAGGGTCTGCAGGCTGTCGGCGCCTCCCCGCACCCCGGCGGTCCGGCTGCTTCCCGGAGTGGATGATGAGCAGGTTGGTCCCCAGGGAGGCGATCTGCCCCTGGATGTCCTTCTGCGAGCCCTGCCCGAGGGCGACCAGGGCGATCACCGAGCCGACGCCGATGATGATGCCGAGCATGGTGAGCAGGCTGCGCATCTTGTTCTTGGCGATGCTCTGCAGGGCGACCTTGATCAGCTTCTGCCATTTCATGGTTGGCTGCCTGCTCGTTGGGCGTTGTCGTAGGGTTCCCGCCCGTGCCAGTGGTCCAGATCCTCCGCGGCCCGCTGGCGCTGCGTCACGGGCTCGTCGCGCAGGATCAGCCCGTCGCGTATCTCGATGATCCGCTTGGCGTAGTGGGCCACCTCCGGCTCGTGGGTGACGAGAACGACGGTGATCCCCTGCTCGTTGAGGGCCTGGAAGACGGCCATCACCTCGACGGTGGTGCGGCTGTCGAGGTTGCCGGTCGGCTCGTCGGCGAGCAGGATCGCCGGCTCGGTTGACCAGGGCGCGGGCGATGGCGACCCGCTGCTGCTGGCCGCCGGAGAGCTGGGTCGGCTCATGGTGCAGCCGGTCCTCGAGGCCGACCTGGTCCAGCGCCGCGCACAGCCTGGGCCCTGGGGTCTTCGACGTGTCCGCTGCGGTCGTAGAGCAGGGGCAGCTCCACGTTGTCCAGCGCCGTGGTGCGCGGCAGCAGGTTGAAGCCCTGGAAGACGAAGCCGATCTTCTGGTTGCGGATGTCGGCCAGCTGTCGTTTGTTGAGTCCGTTCACCCGGGTGCCTTCCAGGAGGTAGTCCCCCCCGCTCGCCTGGTCGAGACACCCCAGGATGTTCATCAGGGTCGACTTTCCCGAGCCCGAGGCCCCCATGATCGCCACGAACTCCCCATCCGCGACTGAAAGCGAAACCCTTCGAAGGGCCTCGACCCGGGTGTCGCCCATGGTGAACACTTTTCGGATGTTCTCAAGGACTATGGTTTCCATCTCGCCTCCGCCTCAGTGGCCGTGACGCGATGGGCCGAAGAGAGAGAAGAACCCCCGGCCCTTGCGCGCCGTCTGAGCATCCTGGGGCTTGAGGCCGGTGACGACCTCCATCCCCTCGCGGATATCGCTGCCGGTGACCACTGTCGAAACGCCGTCCGTCGGCCCCTTGGCCACATTGAGCGGGTGGAGCCGTCCCCTCTCTCCGAGTGTGTAGAGGCGGCCCTTGTCTCCCTCCTCCGCCGTGGTCCCCGCCGGCTTCTGAGCCTTTTTCGCCGCTTGTGGCTCGAAGCGCAGGGCGGCGTTGGGCGCAAGCAAAGCGTTTTCCGCCCGGGCCACCACGAAGTCGACGGTGGCGGTCATCCCCGGCAGGAGCCGTCCCTTGTCGTTTTCGGCCTGGACGATCACCGTGTAGTTGACCACGTTGGAGATGGTCTGGGGCTGCAGGCGGATCTGGGTCACCTTACCGGTGAAGGTCCTGTCCGGATAGGCCTGGACAGTGAAGCGCACCTCCTGCCCCTGGCGGATCTGGCCGATGTCGCTCTCATCGACGGTGGCCTCGATCTGCATGTGCGAGAGGTCCCTGGCGATGACGAAGAGGGTCGGGGTGTTGAAGCTCGCCGCGACGGTCTGACCGGCGTCGACGCTGCGGGCGATGATGATCCCGTCGATGGGAGAGCGGATGACGGTGTAATCGAGGTTGGTCCGGGCCCGTTTCAGCCCGGCCTCGGCCGAGGACAGGTCGGCCCGGGCCGTGTCGACTCCGGTGCGGATGGGAAGAAATTCCTGCTCGGAGAGGTAGCCCTTTTCGGCCAGGGGTTTGTTGCGCCTGAACTCGTCCTCGGCCTGGGCCAGCTGCGCCCGGGTCTTCACCACACCCGCCTCAGCCTCTCCGACGGCGGCCCTGAAGAGGGACTGGTCGAGCACGGTGAGCACCTGCCCCTTTTTCACCCGGTCGTTGTAGTCGACGGCGAGCCGGGCGATGGTTCCCGACACCTGAGTGCCCACATCCACCGTCTCCACAGCGGCCAGGGTACCCGTGCTCGAAACGAGCGTCTCCAGGGTGCCCCGGTGGACCCGGGCGAACTGGAATGGAGGCTTCATTGCCGAGGCCCCCTCGGGGTTGAACAGATGCAGCCCCAGTTTCGCCAGGAAAAGGACCCCGGCGAGAATCAGGACGACTTTGACGGCTGTGGCGATCTCTTTTTCCGGTCATCCGTTTGACTCCAGAATCGAGAGGATGGATTTCATACGGGCCCAGTCGCCCTCGGAATAGGCGAGCCCCAGGCTGCGGGTCATCAGGGCGAAGCGGGCATTCACACGGTCGGAGGAGGCCTGCACGTACTGGGTCCGGGACTGAAGCAGGTCGACGAGGGTGGCGGCCCCGACACGGTAGCGCTCCTGCACGGCGTCGAGGGCCTGCCGGGCGTACGTGAGCTGCGCCTCGGAGACCTCCACCTGTTTCTGCGCCGTCTGGTAGTCCTGCAGTGCCTGGCCGACCTCGGCGCCCACCTGGAGGTTGAGCTGCTCAAGGGCCAGGTGCGCGTTCTGCTGCTGGATCCGGGCCTGGGCGACGTTGTTGCGGGTGAGGTTTCGGTCGAAGATGGGGAAGTTGAAGGTCAGCCCGACGGCCGCGCTCGGGTTGTTGTCGAAGAACTGGCCGGAGAAGCTCTCCGCGTCGTTCAGGCTGCTGTAGTTCGACCCCGCATCCGCCACCAGGTTGACGGTGGGCCAGGACCCCGCTCCGGCCTGGCGCACCTGCTCGCGGGCCACTTCGGTCTGCTCCTTCTGCGCCCGCACGTCGGGGCGGCGCTCCAGAGCCCGGGAGGCCAGCTCGGGGAGGTCCTCCTGCCCCGGAAGGCTGCCCAGATCCCGGACCTGCGGGACGGCGATCTCGAAGGGGGTCACCGGCGCGAGGCCGATGGTCTGGAGCAGCTGCAGCTTGTCAACCTGCAGGTTGCGCCGGGCCTGCAGCAGGCTCAGCTCGGCGCTGCTGGTGGCGGCCTGCTGCTGGTACACGTCGCTTACCGGCCGGTTGCCGGCCTTGTAGAACGATTGGATCTGTTCGAGCTGCCGGCGGTTGGAGTGCACGTTTTCCTCCTGCACCTGGATGAGCTCCCTGTCGGCGGCCACCGTGAGAAATTCGGAGGCGGTGGTGAAGGCGAGGGATTGCTGGGAGCGGGAGAGGCTGTCGATCCGGGACAGAAGGTCAAACTGCGACCCCTGCAGGGCGGCCACGTCGCCGAAGCCGTTGAAGAGGTTGAGGCTGGAGGAGACCGAGGAGTCCGCCGTCTCGAAGCTGTGCCCATTGCCCGGGATGCTCCGCTTGTCGTACTGCACGGCGCCGCTGGCGCTCAGCTGGAGGTCGGGCAGGAAATTCGCCCGGTTCTGGGCGACGGAAATTTTTCCCGAGGCGACCTGATTGGCCGTCTGTTTGATCCCGGGGTTGTTGGCCAGGGCGATGTCGATGGCCCTGCCGATGCTCATCGTGGTGCTCTGTGCGGCGGCCAGGCAGGGCAGAGACATGAGGAGCGCGCCGGCAACGAGCGGCAGAATTCTGCATCCCAAGGCTGAAAACATTTTTCCGTTCATCTCATCCACTCCGCATCGTAGCGGGCTTTTGACCCCACCGGTGAAAGAGGCCGGTCCTTACCCCTGAGGAAGCGGTCGGGTCAGATTGTCCACCACCCAGCCGAAGGAACCGTCCGGGCCCTGGACGTAATACCACCCCGGTGCGTCCCCGCGGATGTCCAGAACCTGACCCTGGTTGACTACCCCGACCACGGGAAACCGCAGGCCCGGGCCCGAGCGGACGTTCAGAAGGGGAACTCCGACCGCCACGCCTCCGGCTTCAACGGGGGCCGGCGGGGGTTCGATGGTGGTCACCGAGGGCACTACGGGAGGCGGGACCACCACGAATCCGCGGGCTGCCCGGCGGAAATAGACGCCGTCGCCCTGCCAGTAGTTGACGCCCCCGATGCTCACTGAGAGAAAACCGCCCGGAAGGGAGGCGACCAGAGCTCCCACGGGGGTGCTCACGGAGAGGAAACCCCTGGGGTCCCTGCGGTAGAAATGACCGCGATGAACGTAGTACTCATGCTGTCCCATCCGGATGTGCCTGGCCCCGCGGGGCAGTTTCCTGACCACCATCTCCCGGCGCTGCTGGCGATGTCCCTCCCACCGGGAGTCATGCCTTTGCTCCCAGCGGTCCTTCCGGTCCCGGTCGTGGCGGCCATCGGCCCGGGCGAGGCCCGCGCCGGAGAGCACCAACCCCAGGGCCAGCATCAGGGCCGTGGCGATTCGGGTCATTCTGTTGTTCAGTTTTTTCGTTTTCATTGTTCGTCCTCCCTTGGTATTCAGCCCCTCCCTTTCCTTGTGTCCAACCCTACCGGTTTTTATCTGAAGCGGATGTAAAAAGTGGGGCCTTGCGGGTAAAGTTTTGTAAAGTGAAAAATTCCTGTCTTTGCAATTCTTTACAGCCTGCGGGCTTCTTTTGGTTTACAATTGGGTTCGGTTGCTGAAGACCTTTATTTTGAGGACTAATCATGAACCGCATACTGGTCATTGACGATGACGCCGAGCTGTGCGAGCTGCTCGCCGATTACCTGAGCCCCGAGGGTTTTTCGGTGGAGACGGCCAACGACGGCCGCTCAGGGGCCGAGCGGGCCCTGTCGGGGGAGCTTGCCCTGGTGGTGCTCGACGTGATGCTTCCGGAGATGAACGGATTCGAGGTACTGCGGCGGATCCGGGAGCATTCCCGGGTTCCGGTCCTCATGCTCACAGCCCGGGGTGACGACGTGGATCGCATCGTCGGGCTGGAGATGGGCGCCGACGACTACCTGCCCAAGCCCTTCAACCCCCGGGAGCTGGTGGCGCGCATCCGGGCCATTCAGCGCCGGACAGAGGCTTCGGCGCAAAGGGAAGGCCAGGCCGTTGCCACCGTCGAACCCCTCGCGGTGGGCGATGTCGAACTCGACCCGGGCACCCGGTCGGTCAGACGCTCGGGAGAGGCGGTGGAGCTGACCGCCGTCGAGTTTTCCCTGCTGGAGATTCTCCTTCGGCGGGCGGGGCAGGTCGTGGAGCGGGAGGAACTGGTGAGGACGGTGCTCGGCCGCCGGCTCTCCCCCTACGACCGCAGCATCGACGTGCACGTCAGCAGCCTGCGCAGGAAGCTGGGGCACGAGGTGGCGGGCATGGAGAGGATCAAGACGGTGCGCGGGGTCGGCTACCAGTACGCCCTGCCGCCCGAGGCGGGGGACTGAAGGGGAGCGGATGCGCAGTCTTTTCTTCAAGATCTTTCTCTGGTTCTGGCTGGCGATGACCCTCATCGCCGCCATCGGCATCGGCCTCGCCCTGACCACCGACCGCAGCCGAGCCGAGCTGGCCCGGCGTCGGGAGAACCTGGCCCAGCAGAGCCGGGAGTGGATCGCGGCCTATGAAGCGGGCGGCGCGCAGGCCCTGCGGGACAAGGCGGCGGACCTGGAGCGGAAGAAGGGTCTGAAGGCCTATCTCTTCCTGGAGGGGGAGGGTTTTCTCTCCGGCGCCCAGCCCCCCGCCCCCGTCCCGGGGATGGTGCTCCTGGCCGAACAGAGCGGGCGAATCCAGATCCGGCACCGCCGCCGCGGCGTCTGGGTGGCCCTTCCGGCCGACGACGGGTACGTCTTCGTCACCGAGGGCAGGCCCCCCGGCCCCCTGGAGCGCCTGCTCAATCCCTACCGCCTCACCCCGCGCCTGGTGGCGACTTTCCTCGTCACCGGTCTGATCGCCTTTCTTCTCGCCCGCTCCCTGAGCGCCCCCATCCGCAAGCTTCGCCTGGCCACCCGGCAGCTTGCCGGAGGCGACCTCGCCACTCGGGTGGGCGGCGGCATCCGCAGCCAGGACGAAATCGGCGGCCTGGCCGGGGACTTCGATCGGATGGCCGAGCGCATCGAGGAACTGGTCGGCTCCCAGAAGCGCCTGCTGCGGGACATCTCCCACGAGTTGCGCTCGCCCCTCGCCCGGCTCAACGTCGCCCTGGAGCTGGCCCGCCGGCGCTCGGGGGAGGGAGCCCTGGAGGCCCTCGACCGCATCGAGCGCGAAACGGGACGGCTGAACGAGCTGATCGGGCAGCTCCTCAGCCTGAACCTTTCTGAGAGCGGCGGAGGCCTGGTCCGGCCGGTTCCCGTCGAACTGGAGCCCCTGGTCAGGGAGGTCGTCGCCGATGCGGACTTCGAGGCCCGAAACCGCAACCGCTCCGTGGTGCTGGGAAAAAGCGGCCCCTTCGCCCTTTCGGGCTCACCGGAGCTGCTGAGGCAGGCGGTGGAAAACGTGGTACGCAATGCCCTTCGGCACACCGCGGCGGGCACCGCCGTCGAGGTCGACATCGAACGCCGTGCGCCCCAGGGGGTCCTCATCCGGGTGCGCGACCGGGGGCCAGGGGTTCCGCCTGCCGAGCTGTCGAAGATCTTCGAGCCCTTCTACCGGGTGGACGAGGCGAGGACCCGGGAAAGCGGCGGCACCGGCATCGGGCTGGCCATCACCGAGCGGGCGGTGCGCCTGCACGGCGGCACGGTCACCGCCGCCAACGCCCCGGAGGGGGGACTGGTGGTCGAGATTTCCTCCCGGGAATAACCCAACCCACTTCGGAGGGTTAGGCGACAACCCTTACCCTCCCCTTCAAATGAAATGCAGGACCTCGTCCCATGCGCCACAATCTGCTCCAAGGCCGTCTTCGAAAGTAAGGCGGCTTTTTTGTATTCGGTCGGATTTGACAGAGGAAAGGGGCGCGCTATTGTAGAGATAGCTTTAATGATGCCTGAAAAGACAACCCACATGCGGAGGCAGCCATGGCAAGGAAAATCACACGCCGTCGGTTCATCAAGAATGCAGGGGTGGGGGCGGTAGGGCTGGCGCTCGGCCCGGGGTACTGCGCAGCGCTGGGCCCAGACAGCGAAAGACCCTCAAGCTCCTGCAATGGAGCCACTTCGTACCCAGCTACGACACCTGGTTCAACCAGTACTGCAAAAGCTGGGGCGACAAACACAACGTCGACGGTGGTCGTCGACCACATCAGCCTTTCCGACCTGAAGAGCACCTTCGCCGCCGAGGTGGTGGCCGGCAAGGGACACGACCTGGTCGAGTTCATCGCGCCCCCTTCCGACTTCGAACCGAGCGTTCTCGACCTTTCCGACGTCAATCAGGAGGCCGTCAAACGCTTCGGCTCCCAGGTCCCCGTCGCCACCAAGAGCTCCTACAACCCCTTTACCAAGAAGTTCTACGGCTTCTGCCACGGTTGGACCATCGACCCGGGGGACTACCGCAAGTCACTCTGGCAAAAAGCCGGCATGCCCGATGGGCCACGCACCTGGGCCGACCTGCTCGACACGGGGTCGCGCATCCTCAAGGAACAGGGTGTACAGGCCGGCATCGGCCTCTCCCAGGAACTCGACTCGAACATGGCCGGCCGGGCCCTGCTCTGGTCCTACGACAGCAGTATCCAGGACGCAGATGAAAACGTGGTCCTCGACAACCCGAAGACCGTCGCGGCGGTCAAGTTCATGGCCGAATTCTACAAACGGGCACTCACCCCCGAGGTCTTCAGCTGGAACCCCGCCTCCAACAACCAGCTGCTCTGGCCGGCAAGGCTTCCTACATCCTCAATTCCGTCTCCGCCTACCGCTCGGCGCAAAAGGACGTGCCGGAGATCGCCAAGGACGTCTTCTTCACCCCGGCGCTGCAGGGTCCCGGCGGCTCCGCCTGGGCCAGCGAACACGTGATCTACGTCTCGGTCGTCCCCAAATTCGCCCGCGAGCCCGACCTGGCCAAGCAGTTCCTGCTCGACCTCTGCGCCAACTACGACCAGGCGATCTGGGCGAGCAAGCTCTACAACACGCCGTCCTTTTTCCAGACCAAGATTCCCGCCGGAGACCGGGGCTATCCGCCACTGGCGGGGGCCGCGACGCTGCGCGACCTGTTCGACGCCTGGTTCGCCAAAGACCCCTTCGCCCTGCCGGGGGAAGCCGCCGGCAAGTCGAAACCGCTGCAGGGGGCCGAACAGTGGAGCACCAACGTCGGCCATCCCGGACCGGCCAGTCCGGCGATCGGCGAGATCTTCGGCACCTTCGTGATCCCCAACATGTTCGCCAAGGTCGCACAGGGTCGGCAAGAGCGCCGAGGACGCGGTGAAGGAGGCGGCGGCCGAGTGCCGCAAGATCTTCGCCAAGTGGCGGGAGCAGGAACTGGTCGGCGGCAAAGGATAGGCGCATGGCCGAGGTACGACTTCAGGGGGTGAGCAAGACCTTCGCCCACGTACGGGCGGTCGATGACGTCGACCTGCAGATTCGCGACGGCGAACTGCTGGTCCTGCTCGGCCCCTCGGGCAGCGGCAAGACCACCCTGATGCGCCTCTGCGCCGGCCTGGAAGAGCCGAGTGCGGGCACCATCGCCATCGACGGGAGGGTGGTCAACGACCTGCCGCCGCGCAGGCGGGAGATCGCCATGGTCTTCCAGAACTACGCCCTCTACCCCCACAAGACGGTCTTCGACAACATCGCCTTCCCGCTGCGGGTCCAGGGGGACGACAAGGAAGAGATCCGCGAGAAGGTGGAATGGGCCGCCGGGCTGTTCAACATCGGCCACCTGCTGGAGCGCCGCCCCTCCCAGCTCTCGGGGGGGAGCGGCAGCGGGTCGCCATCTCCCGCGCGGTGGTCCGCAAGCCCAAGGTCTTCCTGATGGACGAGCCCCTCTCCAACCTCGATGCCAAGGTCCGCGACTACGCCCGCAGCGAGCTGAAGAAGTTCCAGCGGCAGATCGGCGTCACCACCCTCTTCGTCACCCACGACCAGATCGAGGCGATGGGGCTCGGCGACCGCATCGCCATCCTCCACAAGGGCGGCTGCGGCAGATCGGCACCCCGGAGGAGATCTACCACGATCCCGCCGACAGCTTCATCGCCGGCTTCATCGGTACCCCGCCCATGAACTTTCTCGAGCGCGGGAAAGAAAGCTCTCGGCTTCCGCCCGGAGGTCTTCCTTCCCGCCGAGCTGCTCGGGGACGAGGAGCGGGAGAATTTCGCTTCGCCGTCGAGATGATCGAGAACCTCGGTTCCTACCAGGTTCATCTACGGCAACGTCGACGGCACGCCGGTGCGCTCCCGGCTCACCGCGGCCGTTGAACTCGAGAAGGGGAAAACCTACGATTTTTGCCGTCCGCCGCAAGGACCTCTATTTCTTCGAGAAGGAGACGGGAAAAAGGACCGAGCCATGAAGGGCAGAGGGCTGCAGCGATCGGAAGAGGTCCTCGCGCCGGCGCTGCTGCTGCCGGCGATCCTCTACATCGTGCTTCTTCGTCGGCTTCCCCTTCATCATGTCCTTCATCTTCAGCCTCAGCAACGTCACCGTCGGCAATCCCCAGTTTCGAGATCGTCGGCCTGCAGAATTTCGTCGCGATCATCCATGACCAGGCCTTCCGCACCTCCCTGGTCAATACCTTCATCTTCACCTTCGTCTCGATACGTCTGGTGGTCGTTTTCGGCCACATCCTGGCGGAGCTGCTGCGCCAGCAGTTCCGCTTCAAGTGGCTGGTGCGATTTCTGATCCTGCTCCCCTGGACCACCCCCATCGCCCTCGGCACCATCGGCTTTCTCTGGTTCTACGACTCGCTCTACAGCCCCATCGACTGGCTGCTGCGGCACGGTCGGCCTGCTCGGCCACCCCGGCGCCCTGCTCGGGGCCAGCAGCAACATCTACTGGCTCGGCCGGCCGCATGCTGGCGATGCTGGCGGTCATCACCGTCCACGTCTGGCGGCTGCTGCCGCTGGCGGCGGTGATCATGCTCGCCGGGATGAACTCCATCCCCCAGGAGCATCATCGAGGCCGCCGAGATGGACGGGGCGGGTTATTTCCGGCGTCTGTTCGAGATCGTCCTGCCGCTGCTCTTCCCGGTGATCGGCATGGCGGTGCTCTTCGCCACCTTCTTCACCTTCACCGACATGGACGTGGTCTGGATCCTCACCAGCGGGGGGCCGCCCCCCAACAGCACCCAGGTGCTGGCGACCCTCGCCTTTCTCGACAGCATCGAGGGGGGGGACCTGGCCAAGGGGGCGGCGGTGGCGATCTTCTTCTTTCCGGTGCTGGCGGGGATCGCCGCCATCGTCCTGCGCCTGGTGAAGAAGGCGGTAGAGCGCGGTGAGGCAGAGGGATCGCCGCGGGAAAGAGGCGGGCATTTCACCGCGGAAGGCATTATGAAACGGAAAAATGCTGAGGCGAGGCGGACTCTACGGGGCGCTGGCCCTGTTCATCATCTTCTCCGCCGGGCCCTTCTACGTCATGCTGATCTCCATGTTCAAGAGCAATTCCGGCCTGATGAACCCGAACAACAACCCCTTCTTCTTCATCGAGCCGCCGACCCTGTCGACAACCTGCGGTTTCTCTTCACCCAGAGCCTCTACCCGCCTTTTTTCTCAATTCCACCTTGGTCGGCGTAGCCGTGGTGGTGATCACCCTGGTGGTCTGCGTGCCGGCCGCCTACAGCCTGGCCCGGCTCGCCGGGAGCTGGGGGCAGTACCTGGGGATCGGCATCTTCCTCACCTACCTGATCCCGCCGACCCTGCTCTTCATCCCCATGGCCCAGGTGGTGTCGATTCTGCACTGCAGAATTCCCTCTGGTCCCTGGTCCTGACCTATCCCACCTTCACCCTGCCCTTCTGCATCTGGCTGATGATCGGCTTTTTCATGTCGATCCCGCGGGAAATCGAGGAGCAGGCGATGATCGACGGCTGCAGCCGCTTCGGAGCCTTTCTGAGGTCGTGCTGCCGCTGGCGATTCCGGGGATGGTCACCGTGGTCGTCTTCGCCTTCTCCCTGGTGGCCAACGAGTACATCTACGCTCTCGCCTTCATCCAGAAGTCCACCACCAAGACCATCGGCATCGGGGTGACGACCGAACTGATCCGCGGCGATGTCTTCTACTGGGGCGCGCTGATGGGGGGGCGCTGATCGCGGCATCCCGGTGGCGATCGTCTACACCGCCTTTCTCGACCGGATCATCAAGGGACTCTCCATGGGGGCGGCGGAGTAACT
This sequence comes from uncultured delta proteobacterium, assembly GCA_963791005.1. Classification (GTDB taxonomy): domain Bacteria; phylum Desulfobacterota; class Desulfuromonadia; order Desulfuromonadales; family CAWBQR01; genus CAWBQR01. The sequence goes on from CAWBQR010000009.1 coordinate 86,459, forward strand.
TCCTCCCTTTCGGCCCTCTCCTGAAGTGACCTTCCCTGTTGCTACCTGTCCCCGGGTTTTCGGAGCCTCTTGCTTGGCTCGCCCTGCGCCATGGGTTCGATGGTCTTAAGAACCAGTGGCAGGATGCGCCGGACGATGACGGCGACCCCCCGGGCGTTGGGGTGAATGCCGTCGGCCTGGTTGAGGGCGGGGTCGCCGAGCACTCCGGCGAGGAAGAAGGGGTAGAGGGGGACGTCGTGCTTGCGGGCGAGGCGGGGGTAGATGGCGTTGAAGCTGTTATAATACTCGGGGCCGAGGTTTCGAGGGGCGCGCATGCCGGCCAGAATCGCCTGTACGCCGGCCTTTTTCAGGCGGGTGAGGATGGCGTCGAGGTTGGCGAAGGCCTCCTTCGGCGAAAGGCCGCGAAGGGCGTCATTGCCCCCAAGCTCGACGATGACCAGCCGCGGGTTGCCCGTGAGGGTCCAGTCGATACGGGCCAGGCCCCCGGCGGTGGTGTCTCCGGAGACCCCGGCGTTGGCGACGGCGACATCGAGGCCCCGGGCGCGAAGGGCCGCCTCCAGCCGGGCCGGGAAGGCCTCGGAGGCGGAAAGGCCGAGGCCGGCGGTGAGGCTGTCGCCGAGCACCGCGATGCGCAGGGGCGCCCCTCCTCCGGCCGCCCGCACGGCGGGCGCGGGGGCGAAAAGGAGCAGGCAGACCAGAAGGCGGATGGAGGCGCGAAGCAGCATGGACCAACCTATGGTGGAGATTGACGACCTGCAACTGAGTCTAATCGGCGGGGGAGGGCGCGTCAACATCCTGCGCGGAATCGACCTTACCGTCGAGGCCGGCGAGACGCTGAGCATCGTCGGCACCTCGGGGGCGGGAAAGACCACCCTGCTGATGGCCGTCTCGGGGCTGGAGCGGTCCACCTGCCGGACACATCCGCGTCTCCGGGGTCGACCTCGGCGCTCTGGACGAGGACGAGCTGGCGAGCTTTCGCAGGCGGCACGTGGGAATCGTCTTCCAGTCCTTCCACCTGGTTTCGACCATGACCGCTCAGGAGAACGCCGCCCTGCCCCTGGAGTTCGCAGGCGAGCCCGACGCTGCCGAACGGGCGGCCGAGGCCCTGGTGACGGTCGGCCTTGGTGGGCGGCTGCGCCACTACCCCGGCGAGCTCTCCGGGGGAGAGCAGCAGCGCGTCGCCCTGGCGCGGGCCTTCGTCGCCCGCCCCTCGCTCCTTCTCGCCGACGAGCCGACGGGAAACCTCGACCGCGAGACGGGGGCGCGGGTGATGGAGCTTCTCTTCCGCCTGCAGGCCGAGCAGGGGACGACCCTCATCCTCGTCACCCACGACGCCGCCCTCGCCGGGCGCTGCGGGCGCCGGCTGCGCATGGCCGACGGCCGGATCTCCGCAGAAAACGGGAGCGCCCCGTGAGGGAGCCGCCCCTCCTCCCCCAGGCCTGGCGCCTCGCCCGCCGGGAGCTTCGGGGCGGCCTGCGCGGCTTCGGCGTCTTTCTGGCCTGCCTCTTTCTCGGAGTCTTCGCCATCGCGGGGGTCGGCTCCTTCTCCGCCGCCGCCCGCCAGGGCCTTCTCACAGACGCCCGGGCCCTGCTCGGGGGAGACCTGGAGATCCACCTCGTCGCCCGCTCCTTGAGCGCCGCGGAGCGACGCTTCCTCTCCCCTCTGGGCACCCTCTCGACGGTGGTGGATATGCGCACCATGGCCCGGGCGATCAAAAACGACCGCCGCACCCTCGTGGAGCTCAAGGCCGTCGATAACGCCTATCCCCTCTACGGTAGCGTCGGAAGCGATCCGCCCCAGCCGCTGAAAAAGGCCCTCGCGAAGGGACCCGGCCGCGTCTTCGGCGCCCTGGCCGAGGCGGCGCTTCCGGCGCGGCTCGGCCTCAAGGTCGGCGACGAGCTGCGTGTGGGAAAGGCGACGGTGCGCATCTCGGGCATCCTGACCCGCGAGCCCGACCGCACCCTGCGCGCCTTCACCCTCGGCCCGCGCCTGCTTTTGAGCCGGGCCGCCCTCTCGGCCACGGGCCTCGTGGAACCTGGAAGCCTCTACACCTTCGCCTACCGCCTGCGGCTGCCCCCGGGAACAGACGCTGGGCGGGTCAAGGAGAAGCTGCAGGCGGCCTTTCCCAAGGCCGGCTGGAGGCTTCGCACCTGGCAGGAGGCGGCCCCCCGGGTGCGGCGCCTGCTCGACCGGATGACCGTCAACCTCACCCTGGTCGGGCTGTGCGCCCTGCTCCTCGGAGGGGTCGGGGTGGCCGGGGCGGTGCGCGGCTACCTCGCCGGCAAGGTCTTCCACATCGCCACCATGAAATGCGTCGGCGCCACCGGAAGGACGGTCTTCGCCGGGTACCTTTTGCAGGTGCTGTTGCTGGCGGCCGCCGGCACGGGCGCCGGGCTGGCCGCCGGAGCGGCCCTGCCCTGGGCGGCCGTGGGCCTTGCCGGCGGTCGCCTGCCCGTCCCGTTGCAGCTCGGAGTCTACCCGGCGCCCGCTGGCCGCCGCGGGCCTCTTCGGCCTGCTCGTCGCCCTGGTCTTCTCCCTTCGGGAGCTCGGTGCGGCGCGCCGGGTGCCCCCCTCGGTTCTCTTTCGCGGCTACGCCGACGGCGGGCGACCCGCCCCCGGAGCCGGGACCCTGGCGGCCATCGTCCTCTTCGCCTCGGCCCTGGCGGCCCTGGCGGTGGCGACAAGCGCCGACAGGCGGCTCGCCCTCTGGTTCATCCTCGGGGCGCTCGTCTGCTTCGGCCTCTTTCGCGCCCTGGCGGCCGCTGGTGGTCGCCGCCGCCCGGCGCGCCCCCCGCCCCCGGCGGCCGAGCCTGCGCCTGGCTCTTTCCAACATCCACCGCCGCGGCTCCCCCGCCGGCAGCGCCCTCTTCTCCCTCGGCCTCGGCCTCACCGCCCTGGTCATCGTGGCGCTGGTGCAGGCCAACCTCACCCGCCTGGTCGAGGAGACGATCCCCGCCGAGGCGCCGGCCTTCTTCTTCCTCGATATCCAGCCCGACCAGGTCGCTCCCTTCACCGCCCTTGTCGATTCCCTCCCCGGCGTCACCCGCTCCGAGCGCTATCCGACCCTGCGCGGGCGCATCGTCGCCATCGCCGGCGTCCCGGTCGATAAGGCTCACATCGCCCCCGGGGGTCGATGTGGGCGGTGCGCGGGGACCGGTGGCTGAGCTACGCGGCCGGGATGCCCGCAGACACCCGCCTCACCGCCGGGAGCTGGTGGCCGGCGGACTACCGCGGGCCACCCCTTCTCTCCCTCACCGCCGACCTCGCAAAGGGTTTCGGGGTCGGGGTCGGCGACACCCTGACGGTCAACGTCCTGGGGCGCGAGATCACCGCCCGCATCGCCAGTCTGCGCGAGGTCGACTGGTCGACCCTTAACCTCAACTTCGCCATCCTCTTCTCGCCGGGGGTTCTGGAGAGCGCCCCCCAGAGCCACATCGCCAGCGTCTACGTGCCTCCCGACCGGGCGCAGGCGGTCTTTCGAGCCGTGACCGACCGCTTTCCCAACGTCTCGGCCATCGGCGTGCGCGCGGTGCTCGCAGGCGTCTCCCGGACCCTGGCGCGGTTCGCCGACGCCTTCCGGGCGATGGCGGCGGTGGCCCTTCTCAGCGGCTTTCTGGTCCTGGCCGGCGCGGTCTCCGCCGACCAGCACAGGCGCATCCGCGACGCGGTGATCTTCAAGGTCTGCGGCGCCACCCGCCGGGATCTGCTCGCCGCCTTCGCCGCCGAGTTCCTCCTTCTAGGCCTCGCCGCAGGGGCGATCAGCGCCCTGGTCGGCGCCCTGGCGGCCTGGGGCGTCCTGGTGGGGCTGATGGGCGCCTCCTTCGTTCTGCAGGTCGGGACCGTCCTTGCCACCCTGACGGCGGGGATCGGCCTCACCCTGGTGCTCGGCCTGGCCGGGACCTGGAAGGCGCTGGGGCAGAAGCCGGCTTCCTGGCTTCGGGAGGAGTAGCGAAGCAAGGCTTTCCGGGGGGATGTCGCCCACGGACCTTTCCCGGGATCCCTTCCACGTCAGGCCTTAAGGCAGACATAAGTTTGCCAAGGACACAATGCCCTCCGGACTTTGGGCAGCAATCCGCAGTGACCCAAGGAAGGAGTGTGCTTTGGGCCTTACCCGAAAAATATTACTGACAATCTTCCTTTTATTTCTGGGGGGGTGCGTCGTCTACCATCCGAAACCCCTGGATCTTCAGGCCCGCCTGCCCACGGAGATCCCCCGGCTGAGCGTGGACCCGGCAACCCTGCACCTGCCACATCTGGCCCCCCACACGTTCGACCCCCAAGACGGCCTCGACAGCACCGAGGTGGCCATCCTCGCCGTGGTGAACAATCCCGGGCTGCGGGCTGCCCGGGACGCCGTGGGTGTTGCCCGGGCCCAGGCCTTTGCCGCAGGCCTCCTTCCAGACCCTCAGCTTAGCGCCGGCCTCGATTTTCCGACCAATTCGGTTGCCGGTTCGACGTCCACGGCTTACAGTCTGGGCCTGAACTACGACCTCAACGCCCTTCTCACACGGAACATCGCCCGAGGCGCCGCCCGGGCCGAAGCCCGCAAAGCCGACCTCTACCTGCTCTGGAAGGAATGGCAGGTCGCCAGCCGGGCCCGCCTGCTCTTTGCAAGAAACCTGGAACAGCACCGGTTGATGGAGGCCCTGCGGGAGTACCGAAAGCTCCTGGCCTCCCGTTACGACCGCATCCGGCAGGCCCTGACGGAGGGAAACACCACCCTCGAGGCGGCCGATGCCGACCTGGCGGCCCTGCAGGACGTGGAGCGCCGGATCAACGACCTTGAGCGGACGGCCACCAAAAATCGCCATGAACTCGGCCAGCTCCTCGGACTCTCCCCGGAAGTGAATCTCAGGCTGGTCGGCGCTGTGGACCTGCCGCCCCTCGATGAAGCTCGGATAAAAGCATTGCTCCCAGAGCTCGCCCGGCGCCGCCCGGACCTGCTGGCCCTGCAGGCCGGGTACCATAGCCAGGACCTTCGCTACCGCCAGGCGATCCTCGAGCAGTTTCCGGCCCTGAACGTCGGTCTGACCCGGGCCAGCGACACGAGCAACGTCCACACTCTGGGGGTGGGCATCACTCTGAGCCTTCCCCTGTTCAACCGCAACCGGGGCCACATCGCCGTCGAGAAGGCCACCCGCCGCCAGCTCTACGATGAGTTCGAAACCCGACTGACGTCAGCCCTCGCCACCATCTCGGAGCTCCTGGCCGACCAGCGACTGCTGGTGGCCCAGCTCGCCCGGGTCGAAAAGATCCTACCCCCGCTGGATGAAGCCGCAAACCGGGCCAGGGAGGCCTTCCAGGCCGGCGACATCGATGAATTGACCTACGTCACACTGGAAGGCAGTCGGATCAACAAACGCATCGAAGCGATCAAGCTCGAACAGTCCGCCCTCGAACAGCGCATCGGCCTGCAGGCCCTTCTGGGGAGTGATCTTCCCCTACAGCAAGAGAAGACCCCATGAACCTGAAAAGAACCATAATGATTTTCCTCGCAGTCCTTTCCCTTATTCTCGCTCCGGCTATCGGCGCCCCGGCGGCGGAGACGCCCAGCGTCCTCGTGCGGACCGAAGCCCTGGAGAAGGGGCCTCTTCCCTCCACCCTGACCTGCTACGGGGTGGTCAACGCCGACACCCGCCGAACGGTCAATATCGGTTTTCCCCGCGCGGGGGAGGTCTCGAGACTCATGGTCAGCGCCGGGGAGGTCGTGAAAAAAGGGGCGTCCCTGCTGGAGTTTCAAACCGCTCCCGGCGATGCCCTGGAATACCAGAAGGCGCAGGCGGCCCTCGGCTACGCCCGGGGCGAGGTTCGACGAATCGAAACGATGGCGGAAAAGCACCTCGCCACCAACGCCCGACTGGCCGCCGCCCGCAAGGACCTCGCCGATGCCGAAGCCCTTCTTCGAACCCAGCGCAAACTGGGCCAATCCCGTGGAACCGAGCGGGCCCTCGCCCCCTTCGACGGCATCGTGACCGCACTGTACGTCAAGGAGGGGGATCGCACCCAGGCCGGGACCACCCTCCTGCAACTGGCGCGGCAGGGCGCCCTGCGGGCGGAGCTGGGGGTGGAGCCCGAGGACGTCCACCGGGTCGCCCTCGGCATGCCGGTGAGCATCGCCTCGGTCTTCGACGCCGGCCAGACGGCGGAGGGGCGCGTGACGGAGGTCCACGGAGTCATCAACCCGCAGACCCGGTTGGTCGACGTCCTTGCCGAGATGACCTCGGGGAATCTCTCCCACTTCCTTCCAGGCATGCAAGTGCTCGGAAAGATCACCCTCAAAACGGGTACCTTCTGGGTCGTTCCCCGCTCGGCCGTTCTGACCGACCGCCAGGGGGCCTACATCTACCAGGTCGACGGGGGGAAGGCGCGCCGGGTCAGCGTCCGCATCGAGGGGCAGACCGACAGGCAAATGGCCATCGAGGGGGACTTCGACCCCGACCTCAGGGTCGTGACGGAGGGCAACTACCAGCTCCGGGACGGCATGTCCGTAAGGGAATCGGCACAATGACGTTCACGGACTGGAGCCAACGCCACCGCCGATCCCTTCTCTTTCTGCTGGTCATCCTGGCGGCTGCCGGCCTGATGGCCGCATTCCGGATGCCGGTCACCCTCTTTCCCAAGGTCGATTTTCCGCGCATCGACGTCACCCTCGATGCCGGCGACCGGCCGGCCGAGCAGATGCTTCTGCAGGTGACCCAGCCGGTGGAGGAGGCGATCCGCCGTGTGCCGGGGCTGCGCAGGGTGCGTTCCACCACCAGCCGTGGCAGCGCCGATATCTCCATCTTCATGAACTGGGGCACCGACATGGCGACGGCGACCCTGCAGGCCAACGCCGCCATCAGCCAGATTCTCCCCTCCCTTCCGCCGGGGACCACGCTCAGCACCCGGCGCATGGACCCGACGGTCTTTCCGATCATCGCCTACAGCCTCACCTCCAAAAAGCTCTCCCAGACCGCCCTGTACGACCTGGCTCGCTACCAGCTCTTGCCGCTTCTCTCCTCCGTCGACGGGGTGGCGCGCGTAGGGGTCGTCGGAGGCGCCCGGGAGGAGTTCCGGGTGACCGTCGATCCCGCGCGCCTGCGGGCCTTCGGCCTGGGACTTTCCGACGTCTCCCGGGCACTTGGGGCCGCCAACGTAGTCAAGGCCGTGGGGCGGCTGGAGGACCATTACAAGCTCTACCTGGTGGTGGCCGATGCCCGCTTCAAGGATCTTGACATGATCCGGCACACGGTGCTAAAGAGCGGCGCCAACGGCCTGGTGCGCCTGGGGGATGTGGCGACCGTCGAGGACTCGACGGCGCCCCAGTGGACTCGGGTCACCGCCGACGGAAAGCAGGCGGTGCTGCTGAACATCTACCAGCAGCCCGGGGGCAACAGCGTCCAGATCGCCAAGGGGATCAAGAACAAGCTCGCCTCCTTCAAATCGCAGATCCCGAAGGGGGTGATCCTCGCCAACTGGTACGATCAGAGCCGGCTGGTGACCGATTCGGCGGCCAGCGTCCGCGACGCGATCCTCATCGGCATCGGGTTGGCCGCCCTGGTGCTGCTGCTCTTTTTGCGCAACCTGAAAATCACCCTCATCGCCATCCTCGTGGTGCCGGCCGTGCTGGCCTCGACGGTGGTCCTGCTGCATGTCCTCAAGATGAGCTTCAACATCATGACCCTGGGGGGAATGGCGGCGGCGGTGGGCCTCATCATCGACGACGCCATCGTCATGGTCGAGCACATCGTCCGGCGGCTCCGGGGCGCCCCCGAGGCCCATCACGGGCGGGTCATGAAGGCCGCACGGGAGTTCTTCCCGCCCCTTTCGGGGTCGAGCACCGCCACCATCATCATCTTTGTTCCCCTGGCCTTTCTGAGCGGAGTCACGGGGGCCTTTTTCAAGGCGCTCTCCCTCACCATGGCCTCGGCCCTGCTCATCTCCTACCTCATCACCTGGCTGGGGGTGCCCCTTCTGGCGGATAAGTTCCTGACACAGAAGGATGCGGAGCAGAAGGAAGGGGGGCGGCTGACCGACTGGGTCCACGGCCGCTACGCCCGGCTCATGGAGCGCCTGCTGGCGAAACCCCTGCTGGTTTTGCTTCTGGTCCTGCCCCTGCTGGGCCTGGGGTGGGTGGCCTATCAAAACGTCGGCTCGGGATTTCTGCCGTCCATGGACGAGGGGGGATTCATCCTCGACTACCGCAGTCCTTCCGGCACCTCTCTCACCGAGACGGACCGCCTGCTGCGGCAGGTGGAAGAGATCCTCCGGAGCACCCCCGACGTCGAAACCTACTCCCGGCGCACCGGAGTCCAGCTTGGCGGAGGAATCACCGAGGCGAACGAAGGAGACTTCTTCATCCGGCTCAAGCCCATGGCAGAGCGCCGCCCCATCGAAAAGGTCATGGACGAGGTGCGCACCCGTGTCGAGCGGAAGGTGCCCGGCCTGGACATCGAGACGGCGCAGCTCATGGAGGACCTCATCGGGGATCTCACCGCCGTCCCCCAGCCGGTGGAAATCAAGCTCTTCTCCGACAACGAGAAACAGTTGGAGCAGACGGCGAGAAAGGTCGCCGGGAAGATATCCGCCATCCCGGGGCTCGTCGAGGTGCGAAACGGCATCAATCCCGCCGGGGACGCCCTCCAGATTCATATCGACCGGAGCAAGGCGGCCCTGGAAGGCGTCGACCCCGAGGAGGTCACCTCCCTTCTCCGGGATTATCTGCGAGGCCGGGTCACCACCGAGGTGCAAAGCAGTGTTAAGATGGTGGGGGTGCGGGTCTGGGTCCCCGAGCGGCTGCGCGGGAGCGAACAGGACGTGGGCAACCTGCAGCTTCGCGCTCCCGACGGGCACTGGTTTCCCCTGCGGCGGGTGGCAAGCGTCGTGCCCGTGACGGGCCAGCCCCAGATCAGCCGGGAGAACCTCCAGCGCATGGTCGCCGTAACCGCCCGGATCAGCGGCCGCGACCTCGGTTCGGCCATCCGGGACGTCAAAAAGGTCCTTTCGGGGCCGAAGCTGCTCCCCGCGGGGATGTACTACGAACTCGGCGGGCTCTACCGGCAGCAGCAGATTGCCTTCAAGGGGCTCTTGACGGTCTTTGTCGCCGCCGTGGTCCTGGTCTTTTTGCTCCTTCTCTTTTTATACGAGCGCTTCAGGGTGGCCCTGGCCATCATGGCGATGCCGCTTCTGGCGTCGTTGGCGGTCTTCTTCGGCCTCTGGGTCACCGGCATCGAGCTGAACATCTCCGCCATCATGGGGATGACGATGATCATCGGCATCGTGACGGAGGTGGCTGTTTTCTATTTCTCCGAATACCAGGACATCAGCCGGGAGATGGGTCACAGGGAGGCCCTGGTGGCCGCCGGCAAAAACCGCATGCGCCCCATCGCCATGACCACCATAGCCGCCATCCTGACCCTGCTGCCGCTGGCCTTCGCCATCGGCCAGGGTTCGGCCATGCAGCAGCCCCTGGCCATCGCCATCATTTCGGGGCTGGCGGTGCAGCTGCCCCTGGTGCTGGTGGTCATGCCCGTGCTCTTCCACGTGCTGGAGGAAAAGGGACCTGGACAAATCGGCGAGAAACAGAAATGATGGAGCCTGAAGTTTTCAGTTAACCGCACGGAATACGAGGGATCTCCATGCGCATCCTACTGGTGGAAGACGATTCGATGGTCGGCGAGAGCCTCCGCCAGGGACTTCGCCAGGACGGGTTTGCCGTGGACTGGGTGCGGGACGGCGAGGACGCCGAGCTCGCCCTGGCCGGAGAACCCTACGAGCTGCTTCTTCTGGATCTGGGCCTGCCCGGCCAGTCGGGCCTGGAGCTGCTGGCCGCCCTGCGCAAAAGGGGAAGCGACCTGCCGGTGGTGATCATCACCGCCCGCGACGCCCTGCCCGACCGCATCGCGGGCCTCGATACGGGGGCCGACGACTACCTGGTCAAGCCCTTCGACCTCGAGGAGCTCGAAGCGAGAATCCGGGCCGTCCTGCGGCGGCAGGCCGGCCGGGCGCAGCCGCTGCTGCAACAAGGCGATCTCACCCTGAACCCCGCCACCCACCAGGTCCTCAAGGGGGAGACTTCCGTCCGCCTTTCCTCCCGGGAGTTCCGCCTGCTCCAGGCGCTTCTGGAGCGCCCGGGGGCCGTGCTGTCCCGGACGCAGCTGGAGGAGCGTCTTTATGGCTGGCAGGAAGAGGTGGAGAGCAACGCCGTCGAGGTCCACATCCATCACCTGCGCAAAAAGCTGGGGGCGGGCGTCATCCTGAACGTCCGGGGCGTCGGCTACACGGTGGCGAGGGAGCCATGAGGTCCATCCGCAAACGACTTTTGCTCTGGCTGCTCTCCGGGCTCTTCGCGGCGGTCTCGGTATCGGGGGTCACGACCTATTTCCGGGCCCGGGGGGAGGTCAACGACCTCTTCGACTACCAGTTGCGCCAGCTGGCCCTCACCCTTCAGCACCACGGCCATTTTCCACCTCTCGAGCGCAGTCGGGAAGCCTCTGAAGAAGAGCCGGACTACCTGGTTCAAGTCTGGGATGCCGGGGGAACCCTTCTCTACTCCTCCCAGCCCGAGGTCAAGCTGTCGCCCCTCTACGCTTCGGGATACCGCTTCGAGACCTGGAAGGGGGATCGCTGGCGGGTTTTCGACCTCCTGCACCAGGGGGAGCTCATACAGGTCTCCGAGTCCGTGGATGAGCGAGAGGAGTTGAGTGCGGGGATCACCCTGGGCAACCTGGGGCCTGTGCTGCTGCTCTTTCCGGTTCTCGCCCTCCTAATCTGGCTGGCCGTCGGACGGGGGCTCAGGCCCCTGACGCGGATCACCGCCCACCTTGGCAGCCGCCATTCCGGAGCCCTGGAGCCCCTCCCCGACGAGAACCTGCCGGGGGAGATCGCTCCCCTGGTGGAGGCCTTGAACGACCTGTTGCGTCGGCTGGACGAGGCCCTGAAAAGCCAGCGCCGCTTCGTGGCCGACGCCGCCCACGAGCTTCGAACCCCCCTCACGGCGGTGACCCTCCAGGCGCAGCTCCTCGCCCGCGCCGTTACCGCGGAAGAGCGCAAGGAAGCCTATCACAAGGTCAGGGAGGGGTTGACCCGCGCCACCCACCTCGTACAGCAGCTTCTGACCATGGCCCGCCTGGAGCCCGAAGCCCGGCAGACACCCTTTCAGGAAGTCGCTCTTGACGCACTGGCCCGAAAAGTAGTGGGGGACTTCGCCCGGCAGGCGGCGGTCAGGGGGATCGACCTCGGTCTGGCGCATGAGGAGCCGGCGAGGGTCCAGGGAGACCCGGAGAGCCTGAGAATCCTCCTGGAGAACCTTGTCGACAACGGCCTTCGCTACACCCCGGCCCCGGGCAGGGTGGACGTCGGCGTGCGCACGGAGGAGGAGGTCCTTCTGGAGGTCGTGGATACGGGACCCGGCATCCCGCCGGAGGCGCGGGAACGGGTATTCGATCGCTTCTACCGGCGGCTTGGGACGGACGCGCCGGGGAGCGGCCTGGGGCTCGCCATCGTCAAGGGGATCGCCGAGAGGCACCAGGCCAAGGTCGCCCTGGAGAACGGCGAGAACGGGAAGGGGCTGAAAGTCACTGTCAGGTTCGAAAGAAGATGAAATAAGGAGGAGCATCTCTTTCCCTTCATCGAAGGGATTGTTTTTTTCTTCTTAAACTTCTGGCTGTCTGACCAAAAAATCGCCAAGCAGACCTTCTGCTCCAAACTCCCAAGGTGCAAAGGCCGCAGAGAAGACCCCAGGACTCCGAAGTCCGTGCGGTCTTTTCTGGGGCCTTTGCGCCTTTTCTTTGAAAGGTCCGCTTTAAGGGAGGTTTAAGTCTTTTGGGGTACCGTGTCGGTCGTGGCAGTTAAGTTCTGACCTTTAAACATTAACCCCTCAAGGAGCAATCCATGAAAAAAATGAAAAAAGCTTTTTTTACCTTTCCGGCGTTTCTGGCAGGGGCCATCTTCCTTCTGGCCTCCACCCAGGCCTTCGCCCTGACGGGCAGCCAATACTCCAGGAAAGCCAAAGTCACTCTCCAGCAGGCGCAACAGATCGCCGAAAAAGCCTTCCAGGGGAAAGTCGTCTCCCTGGAACTGGAAAAGGAAGGGGGCGGCAGTGGCCTGCGCTATTCCTTTGACATCAAAAAAGGGAAGGTCGTTCATGAAGTCGGCGTCGATGCCAAAACGGGCAAGGTTCTGGAGAACAGCCCCGAGGGTCCCAACGCGGACTGAAAACGGCCGACGAGCTTTGGCCCATCCGCTCGGGGATGGGCCAAAGCTCTTTTCACGGAAAATGCCAGTTCACCCCTGACCTGACAGGTCCAGACCTCCATGTGCGGAATCGCCGGAATCATTCACCGACGCCCGGAAGCCATCCGGCGCGACCGCCTTGAGGCCGCAGCCCGCGCCCTGCGCCACCGCGGGCCCGACGACTGGGGGGTTGCCGTTCATGGCCGGGTCGGGCTCGTCCACACCCGCCTGTCGATCATCAATCTCGCCGGCGGGCACCAGCCCATCGAAAGCGCCGACGGCCGGCTCACTCTGGTCGCCAACGGGGAGGTCTACAACTACCTGGAGCTTTTTGCCGACTGGGAATCCCGGGGCCGGCAACTCAAGACCCGCTCGGACAGCGAAACCATCCTGCACGCCTACGCCGAAGGGGGGGCGGACGGGTTGCGGGCTCTCAACGGCATGTTCGCCTTCGCCCTGCACGAGCGCCCTTCCGACACCCTGACCCTGGGTCGCGACCGCCTCGGCATCAAGCCCCTGTTCTACGCGATCCAGCCCGATTTCGTCGCCTTCGCCTCCGAAATGAAGGGTCTTCTCGCCCTTCTTCCCAACACTCCCGCCCTGAATCCCTCGGCCCTTGTCCGGTATCTCGAAAACAAGTTCAGCAGCGGAGAAGATACCATCTTCAGGGGGGTCAGGCGCATTCCTCCCGGCTGCTGCCTGAGCATTTCGGCCGACCTCTCCACCCGCCTGCACCGCTACTGGCGGGCGACCGATGTCCAGCCGCAAAAAATGACCCAGGGCGAAGCTGAAGAGCGGTTCGACGCCCTGATGGCCCAGGTCATGATGGAGCATATGCGTTCGGACGTCCCCTTCGGACTCTTCCTCTCGGGGGGCGTCGACTCCGCGACGATTTGCGCCCTCCTTCACAGGTACCAGGCAGGACCGGTACAGACCTATTCGGTGGGCTACCAGGGGACCGAAAAGCGCAACGAACTTCAGGACGCGGCCCGCATCGCAGGAATGTTCGAAGCCGAGCACGAGGAGTTGCTTCTCGATTCCGCCACACTCTTCCACCGCATTCCCCACATAATTTATGCCGTAGACGAGCTGATGCTGGACAACGCCGCCCTTCCCACATCCCTTTTGGCCGAACGCGCCGCCCGGGACCTGAAGGTGGTCTTCACCGGGGAGGGCGGCGACGAGGTGTTCGCGGGCTACGGCCGATACCGCAGGACGGGCCTCCAGCGGTTTTTTGCCAATCTTGCCGCTCCCGGGTCGGGGGGATTCAGAACGCGGAGCCGCTGGCCGTCGGATCTCAGGAAGAAACTCTTCTCATCCGCCCTTTTATCTGCCGGCGGGGACTGGCGGGCCCCCTTCATCGAACGCTGGCAGAAGTCCCCGGCATGTTGGAGTCCCCTTCAGCGGGCGCAGTTTACCGACATCGAGACGGAGCTGACCGATGATTTTCTGGTCAAGGTCGACCGGGCAATGATGAGCTTCGGCCTTGAGGGCAGGGTGCCTTTTCTCGACCACAGGGTCGTCGAATTCGGATTGGCCTTGCCCGATTCGTTGAAGGTTAAGGCGCGGGTCGGCAAGCTCTTTTTGCGCCGGTGGGCCCTCAAGTATCTGCCGGAAGAGCATCTGTTCCGGACCAAGAAGGGCTTCCACGTACCGGTCGGCGGATTTTTCTCCCCCGCGTTGCTGCATCAGCTCTCCTCTTTGCTGCCGCGAAATCGTGCCGTCAGGGAGTATTTCAACCCCTCGGCCGTCACCGAGATGATTCGACAACACATTGCCGGAAAGAAGCAATGGACGGGGATGCTCTGGGCGCTCATGTATTTCGCCATCTGGCACAGGATGTTCGTCGAGGAGCCCTTCCGGATGCCGGGCCCGAGCGAAGACCCCCTGCAGTGGCTGGGATGAACCTATAAAGCGGAAAACGCTTTACCACCCCCGTGAGGATGTGTCGGGGAGCCAAAAGGTTCCCGTCCCCTTTCAATCTCCTCCTTCTTCGGACTCCATCACCCCTCCCTTTCCGCCCTCCCGTCACGCCCGGATTGTTAGCGCCGTTCCCTGTGTTATAAGATAAAGGAAGGACCCAAGAAAAATGCCGCAACGGAAAGGAATGCGCCTATGAAAAAGCTTAACTGGCTGATTCCCGCACTTCTGGGATGCGTTCTGGCGACCGTCTCCTGTACCTCCTACAAAAGCCGGGTGGTTCCCTTTCGTCACCCTTCGGCCTACCCGAACATGCAGGTGGTGGCCGGAGCCCAGGTGGCCGCCGAGGCCTACGCCGACTCGGGCAGGGCCAAGAAGGTCTTCGGGTTCAATATCCGCGGCGCCGGTCTGCTTCCGGTACAGGTGGTGATCGACAATACCGGCTCCCACGACCTCCAGGTCGTACCCGACCAGACGTTTCTGGTCGATGACCAGGGCAACATGTGGAACCTCCTCGACCGGGGCACCGCGTACCAGAGGGTGGAGAGCAGTTCCGAATTCGCCACCATCGCCAAGGGCGCCGGCAAGGGGTCGATCCTGGGAGCCGCCGGCGGGGCCATCGTGGGGGCGGCCATCGGCATCCTGAGCGGAAGCAACGTCGGGGAGGCTCTGGGCAAGGGAGCGGCGGTCGGAGCGGCCGGCGGCGCGGTCGTCGGAGGGACCCAGGCCGGCGCCTCGGAGGAGCCCGGGCGGCAGAATCTCCCGGGATCTGGCCAACAAGGAATTGCAGAACCGGGACATCCAACCCGGGATGCTCGGTAGGGGTTTTCTCTTCTTCCCGGGCGAGGCGCCTTCGGCCGGCTTGCTTCGGCTGCAGCTGCAGGAGGCCGGGACGGGGAAGGTGCATACGGTTCTGCTATCCCTCAAGTAAACCGGGGAGACAGGAAGGCAAACGGGACGGGCCGGAATGCAGACGCACTCCGGCCCGTCGTGATTTCAAAGGAGGTCCCTGGACCTTTCCGTAGAGAGGCATGCCGGGAATTGTTGCCGCTCAGGGGGAGAGGATCTGCTCGAGGACGGCCCTGCTCAATAACGCTTACCCTTGACACCATGGAAAAAGCCTCTGATCTTCTGAATGAGGCTTTTCCCTGCCCTGGCGCCACCCTGGGCGTTGTACGAACGCTTTTCGCTCTTTCGCAGGAAGAGAACGTCGCTGGAGAAAAAGGAATCTGCCCCGAATGGCGCTGGTTAGCGCCATTCGAGGCGGCATCAGGTTCCTGCTCTGAAAACGGAGGTCCTCGACAAACTCTCCGGATTTAGTAACTTAGAGTGTAGTGTCTCCCATTAGCGAAGAAAGGAACGGGGTATGCGTCGTGTTCTCCTGGGATTTCTGGGGCTGACTCTGGCGGTGGCCGGATGCACCGGTCCCCCCAAAGCGGTGACCGTTTCGCCCGGGGGCGGAGAGAAGGTCATCCAGATGAAGGCGAGCAGCTTTGATTTCGACCCGAGCGTCATCCAGGCACACCGGGGTGATCGACTGGTGCTGCTCATCCACAATACGGCTGGCATTAGACACAATATTACGGTCAAGGATCCCGCCGGGGAGATTCTGGTTTCAAAGGACCTTCCGGCGAAGGAGGTCGTGCGGGTAAAGGTGCCTCTACCCAGGCCGGGGAATACTCTTTTTATTGCGACAGGCTTCTGCATGCAGCCTTCGGAATGAAGGGGCGCCTGGTGGTGACCAAGTGACTGATACCCTTTGATCGGTGGAGGAACGCATATTCGGGTAGGGAGGGGAGATGGCAGAGTGTCGGGTGGAGGCGGACATGAAAATTGCGATCGCCGGAGCCGGAATGACGGGAGCCTATCTCTACCGGTTGCTGAGAAACCGCGGGGAGGCGGTCGAACTTTTCGATCGTCCGCCTCTTCTGCGCTGCGGGCTCACTCCCTGCGCCTGGGGGACGTGCGGGGAATTCGTGCGCCTTGTGAGGGAGGCCGGCCTGGATGCGGAGCGCTACGTTCTGAAGCGCCTCGACCACCTCTGGATGGACGAGGTGAAGATCCGGGCGGAACTGCTGACCTTCGACAAGCCGCGGTTGGTGCGGGACCTGCTTGCGGGGGCGGAGCCGCGGCGGGAAGCCTTTCGGCCGGAGGAGTTCGAGCGGGTCATCGATGCCACCGGAGTCGCCCGCGCCCTGCTGCCGCCTGCGGGCGACGACGTCGTTCTGGACTGCTGCCAGTACCTCGTTGAAACCGGCGAATCCCTGGTGAACCGCATCCAGCTCGGGGGCATCGGCTACGCCTGGTGCTTTCCCCTCGGCCACCGGCGCTATCATCTCGGCTGCGGAAGCCTCTTCCACGACCCCAGGCAGAGGCTCCGACGGCTGGGGTGGCTTGAGGACAGCTCGGGACGCTGGCCCCGGACCGTCATCTGCGGCTGCTCCGGCAGAATCCGCCTGACGGGCCCCCGCCAGGCGCAGCCTTTCGTCGCGGCCGGAGGGGGAGGGGAAATTTGGGGCATCGGAGAGGCGATCGGCTGCGTGGCTCCCCTGGCGGGGGACGGCATCGTCCCCGGGATGCGCAGCGTCGAGCTGCTTCTGGGGGCCTGGGACGATGCCGATCGCTATCGACAAACGGTCCTTGAGGAGTTCGCCTGGATGGAGGCGGAACGCGGGGTTCTCGACACCCTGCGAAAAGGGCGGGCATTGGGACTGCGTCAGGCCCGGGTCCTGCATCGGAACTCCCGGCGGATGGGGATGCAGGTGGGAATGAGGGAGGCGCTGGGCCTGTTGAAGAACCTCCGCTGAGAAAGGGGAAGGGACGATGGGGAAAGCGAATCTATCACGGCTGGAGGTGGTTCACCGCTTCTTTTCCGGAACCGGCCTCTCCTACGACCGGGTCGTAGCGGTCTGCACGTGGGGTTTCGACCTTTACTGGAAACGCCGCATTCTCGCCGCCATCCCCGGCCGGCCAAAGCGGCTTCTCGACCAGGCCTGCGGCACCGGCATCCTGACCCTCGACATCGCCCGCCGCTTCCCAGATTGCGAGGTGATCGGCGTGGAGCTGCGCCGTGAATACCTGGATATCGCCAGGCAGAAGGCCCGCGCCGGAGGGATTGAGAACGTCAGCTTCCTTCTCGGCCGGGCCGAAGACGTGCGACCTGAAGGAGAGGTCGACTGCATCACCTCCTCATACCTCGCCAAGTACGCCGAGTTGCCCCTCCTGCTGGAGAACGCCCGGCAGATGCTGCGCCCCGGGGGGCGGCTGATCCTCCATGACTTCAGCTATCCGCGCAGCCGGCTCTTCCGCCTTCTCTGGCGGGCCCATTTCCGGCTCCTGCAGACGGCCGGAAGCCGGCTCTTCCCCGAGTGGCGGACGGTCTTCTTCGAATTGCCGGACTTTCTCCGGGAGACCCGCTGGCTGTACGAGACCCTCACCCGGCTGGAAAGGCTCTCCTTCGAGGAGATCCGCTGCATCCCCCTGACCTTCGGCGCCGCCGCTCTGGTCACGGCGGACACGCCGCGGGGCTGAGGACTTCCTCCGCCTCGAATACTCCGATGATATCCTTCGGAGCCCGCCGGACCAGGTCCGCGAAGGCGTTCTCTCCCACCTCATCCGGCAGGGCGGCCAGGGCATGGCTCATGCGCCTTTGCCGTTCGGCAGCCAGAAGGCCCGCAAGGGCCAGGAAATATTCGCCGATCTCCCCGGACAGAGGGGTTCCCGGCTCCTGCAGCACCCGGCGCAGGCAGGGCGGGCTGGTCGGAAGGAAAAATCGGAAGGCCGGGACCAGGGAAGTCATTTCGGCAGGGGTCACCTTACCCCGGGCAAGAATCCGTTTCACGTCCTGGAGATCGTCGGCCAACTGGTAGGCCTGGCCGATCATCAGTCCGTAGCGTCGCCAGGCAGACTGTTTTTCGCTCCCGGCGCCTGCGGAGACCGCGCCGAGCTGACACGCGGCGCCGAACAGCACAGCGGTCTTGAGGTCGATGATTTTCTCATAGACGCAAGCCTCCATATCGTTGTCCAGCACGGACAGAAGTGCCGCAGCATCCAGAGGCTCCTGGTAGGCTCCACGGGAGATCTCGGCAATGGCCCGGGCGACGATCAGTCCGTCTTCACGTCCCTGCTTGCCCATCATGTGAATAGCTGAAGAAAAGATCGCGTCCCCCAGCAGTACCGCCCGCCGGGCGCCCTGTAGGGTCCAGAGGGCCGGAAGGTGGCGCCGTGTTCGGTGCTGGTCTACGAAATCGTCGTGAAGCAGGGTTGCCGCCTGAATCAACTCGATGGCAACCGCCCTGGGCAGGGCCTCGGCCAGGGTGCCGCCGAGGGCCGAAGCGACCAGGCAGAGCAGGGTCCCCCGGAGTTTCTTGCCGGCAGTCAGTGAGGATAGTCCGACTTCCTTGGCGTTCGGTCCGCCGTCCCCAAGAACGCGTGTCAGTTCCCCGGCATAGGCACTGTCGAGAGCGGGTTTCACGCTGGCCGCATAGTCTAGGAAATGGGTGAACACGGAGCCTCCTTTTAACTCGGCTTGTGCGGGAGGAGTGGAGATTAGGTGGTAATTCTCCATAAGAGCAGTCCCGCGGCCAGAACGATGACCCCCAGGCTGACGCACTTAAGGAGAATCTCATATCTTTCCAGGAGGGCCTGGTCGGCCCCGTCGCGAGCGGAGCGGCGCTTCAGCTCCTTGTAGGGGCGCGAAGCCTTGATCTCGATGAGACTGAACAGGCCCATGGCGGCCGAAAGAAGCAGGGCCGGCAGTGACAGCCGGTTGGTCTGCATGAGATAGCCGGCCAGGACCGGAAGGGCCCCCCAGGAGAGGGCGAACCAGCGGTCGGTGTGAAACCGGCCGCCAAAGAGCTCAAGGTTGTAGGCGAAGACGAAGAATCCTTCGAGGAGGGCCACGACCCACAGCCAGGGCACCGCGGAAAGCATGTAGTACAGGGCGATGCCGTATGCCAGGGCCAGGGAGAGGACTGTCAGGACCCAGAGCTGGCCCCTGCTGAAGATCGTTCCCCAGGGCTTCACTCCCCTGCTCCCCAGGGCGTCGAGGGCGTGAGCCGCCACCCCCAGGCCGAAGAAGTAGACCAGCACGATCGCCGCCAGCCGGTCGTAATGCACACGCTCGGCCAGCACCGAGCCGATGACGGCAAAGGACAGGACCATCCCGGTGTAGGGCAGAAAGAGCAGCCCCAGGAAGGTCCGCAGCTTCAGGGGGCCCCAGCGCGGGACGAACCATTCCCCCCCGCGTCCGGGAACATCGGCAGGCTCCGGGCCGCTCACGGGTTTTCCTCCATGCCCGGGCCCTTGCACCAGTCGGCCGGCAGGTCCGGGGAGGTGTCGAGGTGGCGAAAGGTCACGGTTCTCTCCGGTATTCCATCGGGTGTCGATTCCTGCACCGCGGCGGGCAGCTCCGTCGCCTTGTCGATGGTGAAGCGGTAACGGGTGAGGACCCCTTTTCGAAAGTGATCCTCGGCCAGGACCTCCAGTACCCACTTTCCGTCCTCGGTGCTCAGAGCGGGAGGGCCGTGCCGCCGGTCGGTGAGGCTGTGGGCGATATTGCGGATCAGCAATCCGAAATCCGTCTGGTCGATGCGCTGGGCGGCCGCATTGGCGAGCAAAGAGCTGTCGGGCGACAGGTGAAAGTGAAGGAAGCTGGCCCACCCCCCGGGTTGAACCAGCACCTTGCCCTGCGCATCGGGGTAGAGCAGGACCATCCCCGGGTGTGGGGATTCCATGTCGATGCGCAGCCGGTCCGGTTTCTCGAAAGTATAGACGAAGCGTCGGCGTTCATCCACCCGGCCGTGCCGGTACGTGGTGACTTCGGTCTCCACCCGGTAGGCGCTCACCCGGGCGTAGGCGGTCTTCATCCGGGAAATGATCGCTTCTATCGCGTTTTCGGCAGCGGGGGCCGCCAGGGAGGGAGCCGGGCCGGGCAGAAGGGTCAGAAGCGCTGCCCCGACCCCCGCCAGGATGGGGAGCCAGGGAAGCCTACGGCATTGGGATTTCCCGCTGCTGATGGGAAGCGGACTCAATTCACCCTCCCAATCCGGCCTCCCATTCCCATGGGCGAATGAAGGGCCTGGTCTCAAAAGCTGGGGATTCTCCAGGCTGTCCTGCCGATACCTGGCCACTTCCCCCCCCGGCTCCTCCGCTACTTTTTTCTTATTCCATTTTGTCCCTGTCGGCCCGGAATCAATTCTAAACCTTGGGCGGTCCCTTTCAACCCTCTCCCATTAAGATGCCCTTTTGCGTTCTGAAGGGGGCTGAATTCTCGCATGCCTGTGTTTTTTCAGGAGTCCGCCCTGGAGACAGGTCCATCGACATCGTTTGTCGTTGTTTGGATGCGCGGGTGAGGAGGAAAATGACGACCGGGCGGAGAGATGGGGGAGAAAGATGGCGACGGGCCTGGTCGGTGGGCGAGGCGGAGAAGGCCGGACAACTCAGACGGGCTCCTCCTCGGGGGGCTGCTGCCGGGCCCAGCGATAGACGACAGCCAGGATGACGAGGAGATAAACCGCGGCGCCGCAGACCCACATGAACAGTCCGCCCAGCTGCTGATCCAGCGCCGGGGAGAGGCCCCAGGTATGGCGGATCAGGCCCAGGGCGCCCAGTTCATCCTCGGGGTGCAGATAGGGGGGATAGAGTCCCGGAGGGATAAAGGTCAGAAAGATGCTCAGGGCGGTGTTGGCCACGCCGGCGCCGAACAGATAGAGAATCGCCGGGCCGGGCTGCAGGCGACGGTTTTCGAGGGGGGAGAGCACCGGCCAGAAGAAAATGGTCCCGGTGATTATGAAGCTCACGTGTTCGGCGATATGGATCGACTCGTTCGCCAGGGCGGCGTTGTAGAGGACCGGCAGATGCCAGACCCACAGCATCCCGACCCCCAGAAGCCAGGCTGGCGCGGGCCGGGAAAGCCATCTTTCAACCCGGGCGACGGGGGGACGGGCCAGCAGGCGGCGTGTGAGTGCCGGGGGAAGGCCCAGCAGCAGCAGGGGAGGGGCGACAAGGTCGAGCAGCAGGTGCTGGACCATATGAGCGCTGAAGAGATAGTCGTCGCCCAGCGCGTCGAGGGGTGAGACCAGGGCGAAGAGGATGATAAACACCCCGGCCGCATAGCAGAGGGTACGACGGATGGAGAGCGGCCGGGCGGCCGCAAGGTACGCCGCCAGCAGGCCGAGGCAGCCGGCGATCACCGAAGGGTACCAGCTCCATGCTGTCATCCATAGCTGCAGCGTGGTCATAGACCTGTCCCTGAATCGACCAGCGAATTTGATGCGAACCGGGAATGCATGTCTACTTCAGGCTCTTGAGGTATGCGACGATGGCGCCGAGCTGCTGCTTCGACAGGTCGGCGAAGGCCGGCATCATCGGCGGGAATCCTTTGACGATATCG
Source organism: uncultured delta proteobacterium (assembly GCA_963791005.1). Classification (GTDB taxonomy): domain Bacteria; phylum Desulfobacterota; class Desulfuromonadia; order Desulfuromonadales; family CAWBQR01; genus CAWBQR01. The sequence goes on from CAWBQR010000009.1 coordinate 107,985, forward strand.
GCTTTGGGGTGGACGATGGAGCGGATGAGGTATTGCTCGTCGGCCTTGACGGTGCGCTCCTTGCCGCCGGTCATGACGGTGACCTCGTTGCCGTAGTGCCCTTTCCACGTCGGTCCGATCCCCTTGCTGCCATTTGTGGAGTGGCAGGCCGTGCAGCCTTTTTCACCGACCAGCTTGAGGCCAGCGGCCGCCGTCGCAGCCGGAGTTGATACCGACGCCGCGGAACCCTTGCTCGATTCCTGTTTCAGCAAGGAGATGATTTCGTCGATCTCACGATCCGGAATCCGCCCCTTGAAAGACGGCATGACCGGCTGGAATCCCTTGACGATATCGGCTGCCGGCTCCTCGATCGATCGTTTGATGTAGGCCTCATCCACGGTGAGAGTGCGCTCCTTGCCGCCGGTCAGGACCGTGACCTCGCTGCCGAAGATCCCCTTGAGGGTCGGGCCGACCCCGCGGGAGCCGTCCAGGGAATGGCAGCCGGTGCAGCCGTATTTGGCGAGCAGCGCCTTGCCCTCGGCCCCTTCTGCCTCAGGCGTCTTCTGATTGTACCATTGGCGGAACTTGTCCGCCGGCATCACCACGACCTTGGTCGTCATCTGCGAATGGCCGAGCCCGCAGTATTGGGCGCAGAAAGCGTCGTAGCTCCCCGCCTTGGGCGCCCTGAACCATTCATAGGTGGTCATGCCCGGCACCGCGTCCTTCTTGATCCGGAAGGCGGGGACGAAAAAGCTGTGAACGACGTCTTCTGAGGTGAGCTCCAGCTTGACCGACCTGTTCACGGGCACATAGAGCTCGTCGCTGGTCTTGCCGTTGGCATACTGAAACGACCAGGACCATTGGCGGCCGGTAACGTGGACCACCATCGCCCCGGGAGGGACGTCGATCAGGGTCTTGTAGCCCTTCCATCCGTACCAGAACATGGAGAGGGCGATCAGGGTCGGAATGACGAACCAGGTCGTTTCCAGCCAGATGTTGGAATCGGCCGTCGGCTCGGGGGAGGGGTGGGTCTTCCGGTTGTACTTCAACACGAAGAGAACCATGGTCGCGGTGATGCCGACCAGAAGGACGATGCAGAACCCGAAGATGTAGCGGTAGACGAGGTCGACGGCCTGGGTTGTGGTCATGGCGGTAAAATTCACGGCAGCCTCTCAGCGGAACAGAACGTCGACGTAGGTCAGACCGATGAAGAGCTCCAGGGTCATGACGACCATCAAAAAGAGAGTCTTCCAGAGCCAGTCTTCCTGCCTCAGGTGCATGAAGAACAGGACCACCAGCGCCGCCTGGACAAAGCCGATTCCCAGAGGTATCCAAAGGTTGGCCGCCCCCAGGCTACACAGGGAGAGGGCCACCGAGGTGGCCGCCAGCAGCAGCAGGGCGAGATAGGTCAGATGGATACTGCGATAGGACGCGGGCGCTTTGGGTTCTTCGGGCACGGTCTTCGCCTCCTGGTTCAGTGCATCAGATAGTACAGCGGAAAGATGAAGATCCAGATGATGTCGACCAGGTGCCAGAACAGGGCGGCATTTTCCAGTTTGATCGGAGTTTCGGGATTCACCGCGCCTCGGGCGATCATCACCGCGATGACCGCCAGGATGCTCGCGCCGATCAGCACGTGCAGGCCGTGCAGCGCCAGGGTCGACGTAATACAGGCCGAAGAAGAGGATTTCCCCGTGGGCCATGTGAGCCAGGTGCGGTGAGCCGGGATAGATGCCCTGGCGGATCTGGTCGGACCATTCGAGGTAATGGTTGAACAGAAACAGCCCCCCCATCACGACGGTGATCATCAGCAGGACCACGGCGAGCCTGCGCCCGCCGCGGCGCAGGGCGGTCAGGGACAGGGTGGTGCAATAGCTTCCCGTCAGCAGGATCACCGCGTTGGCGGCGCCGAGCCACAGGTTCAGCTGCCGCGCCGAAGTGTCGAACTCCTGGGGAAGCGGACCCGGTAGGCGGCATAGAGGAGGAACAGGCCGCCGAACATCATGATTTCAGTGAGCAGAAAGAGCCACATGCCGAGTCGGGCCGTGGTTTCTGTCTCGTGGGCGGAAAGCTGGCTCATGGGGACTCCGGGGGCGTCTCGAAATCATAGGGGCCGTGGTCGATGACGGGCACGGTGGAAAAATTTTCCGCCGGCAGCGGCGAGGGGAGGGTCCACTCCAGGGTGCTCGCCCCCCAGGGATTGTCTCCCGCCGGTTCGCCGCGAAAGATGCTGTGCAGCAGGTTGATCAGGATGATGAGCAGCCCGATGGCGAGCACCCAGGAGCCGACGGTGGAAATCACGTTCAGCACCGGTGAACTCGGGCGCGTAGTCGTAGTAGCGGCGGGGCATCCCCTCAAGGCCCAGAATGATCATGGAGAAGTAGAGGATGTTGAAGCCGATGAAAAAGAGCACCCAGCCGACGGTGGCGGCGGTCTTGTTGTACATCCTGCCGTAGATTTTCGGCAGCCAGTAATGCAGGGCGCCGAAGACCGCAAAGCCCGCGCCGCCGAACATCACGTAGTGGAAATGGCCAACCACGAAATCGGTGGCATGCAGGGGCACATCGGTGGCGGCCGAGCCGAGGACCAGCCCCGTCAGTCCGCCGATGGAGAACAGCAAGATGAAGGAGAGGGCGAAGAGCATGGGGGGATCGAGGGAGATGGATCCCTTGTACATGGTCGACAGCCAGTTGAAGACCTTGATGGCCGAGGGGATGGCGACGGCGAAGGTCAGCAGGGAGAAGACGAAGACCGCCGGGTCGCTCATGCCGCTGACGAACATGTGGTGGCCCCAGACCAGGGAGCCGGCGCCGGCGATCGCCAGGACCGAAACGGCCATCGCCCAGTAGCCGAAGACGCGTTTTCGGGAAAAGACAGCGATGATCTCCGAGACGATGCCCATCGCCGGCAGAACCATGATGTAGACCGCCGGGTGGGAATAGATCCAGAACAGATGCTGGTACATGATGGGGTCGCCCCCCGCGGAGGCATTGAACAGACCGACGTGGAAGAGGCGCTCGGCGGCGACCAGCACCAGGGTGATGGCGAGCATCGGGGTGGCCAGGAGCTGTATCCAGGCGGTCGCGTAGATCGACCAGACGAAGAGGGGCAGGCGCGACCACTTCATGCCCGGCGCCCGCAGCCGGTGCACCGTCGTGATCATGTTGAGCCCGGTGAGGATCGAGGAGAAGCCGACGATGAGGATCCCGAACACCGTCATGGAGACCTCATGGGTGGTCTGGGTGCTGAAGGGGACGTAGAAGGTCCAGCCGGTATCGGGAGGCCCGCCGGGGGTGAAGACGGTCCCCAGGATGATGATCGCTCCGACCACGTAGAGCCACCAGGAGAGCAGGTTGAGCCGGGGAAAGGCCACGTCGTTGGCGCCGATATGGATGGGCACGAAAAGGTTGCCGAAGGCACCGGGCGGAAGCGGCACGAGGAAGAGGAAGATCATGATCACCCCGTGCATCGTGAACATCTCGTTATAGGTCTCGGCCGAAACGATGGTCGGTCCCGGGGTGAGCAGCTCAAGGCGCATGCCCAGTCCGATCGTCGCCCCGATCAGAAAAAAGCCCATGGCGGTAAAGAGATAGAGTAGGCCGATGCGCTTGTGGTCGGTGGAGAAGATCCAGCCGAGAATGCCGGGATACTTCGAGTGGATCGGATCGAGAAAGCCGCGGTCGTTAACGGTCGCAAGCTGAACTTCGGACATGGATACCTCGGTGACCTCGGGAGAATTTTTTTCGGCGAGAAGCCGCGGCTGCAGTCAGACCGCTCCGGTCACTTCGCCGAACATGCCCCGACGGGAAAGCGTCGGGAAAAATTTAATGTTGATGGCGTCGCAAAAAGTCCGCCCTACGGCGTTACGGCGTTTTTTCAGGACCTCGACCTACCTGATGTAGGCCTTCGTCCCTGAAAAACCACCAGGCCTTGTGAGACGAAATTTTTGCTTAGCCATCTCCTGAGCTTTTGCGAAAACATCAATGTTGAGCTGTCGTGTGCGGAATCCGGCAAGACAAAGCGGAGCTGCGAATGATTGCAGAACAAAGCCATCAACTGCCACGGTTGTTCCGGGACGAGGGCCGCCTCTTTTCCAACCGTTTAAAAACATACCTTTTTTGAGCAATCTTTCAATAAAATATATAAGATTTGGTAAAATTTAATGTTTTCTTTTGCGGGCTTCATGCTGATTTTGACGGGCGCGGCCCGCCCTGCGCCGTCATCGGAAAGGGTGGCCCTGTGGCGGCGAAGGCCAATCCCCGGAACGCCCGTCTGGCCCGAATGACGCTGGTGTCCCGTGTGGTTAGTCATGTCAAATAATACTGAGACATTTTTGATGCTTTCGCAAGAAAGCAAAATAGTGGATGGCTAAGCAAAAAGCGCCAAATGCAAGGCGCGCAATTGTCGAGCAATGAGGCGTACTTAGGTACGTCGAAGCAGCGAGAGCAATTGCAGCAACGCAGCAGTTGGTGAGTTTTTGCGACGCCATCATTTTTGGTGCTGCCAAGGCGTCGCAGACGCAGGCCTGGCCGTGCGCTAAGTCAAGTCGCACGCAACGCAGGAAGCGCCGAAAAGGGCCAGAATTAGAAGACAGGATTAGCCGCACGCGACACTAGGTCAAGCCCTTTTTGCTACTGCTGAGGAGTAGACTCGGGGCTGTCCCAGATGTTCAAGAAAACTTGACATTTATTGATGCCTCTGGCTTTATTTAATAATATTCATTTTCAATAACATGGGTCCAACGTTAAGGGTGCTGATGTGAAAAACCCGCAAAAACGCCTGGATGAAATCCTCAGCAAGCTCCGCCAGCGTGAATTCCGGATTACACCTCAACGGATTGCCATCCTCAAGGCCTTTCTCCGTAGCGAAGAGCATCCGAGCGTTGAGCAGGTTCATGCCCAGGTGAAGATCAACTTTCCCACAACCAGCCTGGCGACAGTCTACAAAACGGTGAACCTGCTGAAGAAAATCGGCGAGATCCTGGAGCTCAGCTTCGCCGACGGCCGCAACCGTTACGACGGCAGAAAGCCCTACCCCCATCCCCACCTGATCTGCACCAGGTGCCAGGCCATTCTCGACCCGGAGGTCAGTTCGGTCGCCAGGATGACGACCGAGGTCGAGCAGAGCTCCGGTTATCGCATCCTCTCCCACCAACTTGAATTCTTCGGGGTCTGTCCCGCCTGCCAGAAAAAATAGCGCCATATATTTTTGTCTATTTATGGATAATGATTATTACTGGATATTGACAAATGCACAAGACGTGATAGAAGTAAAAATCTATTCATCTTGAACCCTGCCGATGTTTTTGCCGGCGAGAACCGGGCCAAGGATCGCTTCGGCACGGAATACCCGGCCCTGCAGTCGATCGAGCGCATCAAAGCTTGCCGGGCGATGTTCGGTTCCGGTGGTGATGAATGAGTCGGATGGACAGCGAATGACTACATCCTTGGCGGCATGGTGAATAAGTCCAGACAACGAAGGGAGGCAACCCGATGAATGACGAGAGCAAATGCCCGGTCACGGGCAGAAGCAGCAGGCAGGTCGCCGGCGGTGGCACGTCGAACCGGGACTGGTGGCCGAACCAGTTGAACCTTCATATTCTGCACCAGCATTCCACCCTGTCCAATCCGATGGGCGAGGATTTCAACTACGCGGAAGAGTTCAAGAGTCTCGACCTGGAGGCCGTGAAGAAGGATCTCTATGCGCTGATGACCGACTCGCAGGACTGGTGGCCGGCCGACTACGGTCACTACGGGCCGCTCTTCATCCGCATGGCGTGGCACAGCGCCGGCACCTACCGCATGGGCGACGGCCGCGGCGGCGGAGGGACCGGCAACCAGCGCTTTGCGCCGCTCAACAGCTGGCCCGACAACGTGAACCTTGACAAGGCGCGCCGTCTGCTCTGGCCGATCAAGCAGAAATACGGCAGGAAGATCTCCTGGGCCGACCTGATGATCCTCGCCGGCAACTGCGCTCTGGAGTCGATGGGCTTCAAGACCTTCGGCTTCGGCGGCGGGCGCGAGGACATCTGGGAGCCGGAAGAGGACATCTACTGGGGCTCTGAAGCCGAGTGGCTTGGCGACAAGCGCTACACCGGCGAGCGGGAACTCGAGAATCCGCTCGCCGCCGTGCAGATGGGCCTGATCTACGTGAACCCGGAAGGGCCGAACGGCAACCCGGATCCGGTCGACTCGGGCATCGACGTTCGCGAGACCTTCGCCCGCATGGCGATGAACGACGAGGAGACCGTCGCCCTGGTCGCCGGCGGGCACACCTTCGGCAAGTGCCACGGCGCCGGCGATCCGGCGCATGTCGGTCCGGAACCCGAAGCCGCCGCCATCGAGGAGCAGGGCCTCGGCTGGAAGAGCAGCTTCGGCAGCGGCAAAGGCGGCGATACGATCGGCAGCGGCATCGAAGGGGCCTGGAAGCCGAACCCGACCAGATGGGACATGGGCTATCTGAAGGTGCTGTTCAAATACGAATGGGAACTGGTCAAGAGCCCGGCCGGCGCGCATCAGTGGCTGGCCAAGGACGTGGCCGAAGAGGACATGGTGGTGGACGCGCACGACCCGTCGAAGAAGCACCGGCCGATGATGACCACGGCGGACCTCTCGCTGCGCTTCGACCCGATCTACGAGCCGATCGCGCGGCACTACCAGCAGAACCCCGAGGAGTTCGCCGACGCCTTCGCCCGCGCGTGGTTCAAGCTGACCCACCGCGACATGGGGCCCCGCTCGCGCTATCTCGGCCCGGAGGTGCCTGCAGAGGAGCTGATCTGGCAGGACCCGGTTCCCGCCGTCGACCATGAACTGATCGATGCAAAGGACATCGCCGCCCTCAAGGGCAAGATCCTCGCTTCGGGTCTGTCCGTCTCCCAACTGGTCTACGACCGCCTGGGCCTCGGCGTCCACCTTCCGCGGCTCCGATAAGCGCGGCGGGGCGAACGGGGCGCGCATCCGCCTCGCCCCGCAGAAGGACTGGGAAGTCAACCAGCCGGAGCAGCTGACGAAGGTGCTGCGAAACCCTCGAGGGCATCCAGAAAGCGTTCAACAGACGCCCAGTCCGGCGGCAAGAGGGTTTCGCTCGCCGACCTGATCGTCCTGGGCGGCTGCGCGGCTGTCGAGCAGGCGGCGAAGAATGCCGGCCACGAGGTGACCGTTCCCTTCACGCCGGGACGCACCGATGCGTCGCAGGAGCAGACCGACGTGGAGGCCTTCGCCGTACTCGAACCGGCTGCAGACGGGTTCCGCAACTACCAGAAGGCCAGGTACAGCGTATCGGCAGAGGAACTGCTGGTCGATCGGGCGCAACTGCTGACGCTGACCGCTCCGGAGATGACGGTTCTGGTCGGCGGCATGCGCGTCCTGAATGCCAACTTCGGGCAGTCCCAACACGGCGTCTTCACCAAGCGGACCGGAGACGCTCACCAACGACTTCTTCGTCAATCTGCTCGACATGGGCACCACCTGGAAGCCGACCTCGGAAGACGACGACGTGTTCGAGGGGCGTGATCGCGCAGAGCGGCGAACTCAAGTGGACCGGCACCCGCGTCGACCTCATCTTCGGTTCGAACTCCCAGCTCCGGGCCGTCGCGGAAGTCTACGGATGCGAGGACTCCCAGGAGAAGTTCGTGCACGACTTTGTGGCGGCGTGGAACAAGGTGATGAACCTCGACCGCTTCGACCTCGCCTGAGCACACCGAAAATCCAAAACAGCATCGACGACAGAAAAGAGCGGCGCGGGCGCGAGCCCGCGTCGCTTAACTGTTTTTGGCGGGCGTAGTGGCCTCGTCTCAGGTCGGCTTTATGTTCTGGTTCACGCGGAAGAAATTCGTGGGGTCGTACGTCTTCTTGATCGAAGCCAGCCGATCGTAGTTGTCGCCATAGGTGGCCCGGATGCGCTCATCGCCTTCTTCCATCATGAAATTAACATAGGCGCCCCCCAGGTTGTAGGGATGCACGGCTTCCCAGTACCCTCTGGCCCATGTCTTGAGCGCCTCCGCATTTGCCGGGTCGGGATCGATGCCGGCGATGACCATGGACCAGGTCGCGTCCCGGCAACTCCAGGCGGTCTCGTCCGGTGCCGCCTCGTGGACGGCCCCGTCGATGGGGTACAGATGCGTGAGCGAAAGGTCGCTAGGCGCCTGGGCGGCGTGTTCCAGATGCACGTCGATGGCCTGGTCGGACAGATCCCGGACAAAATCCCCTTTCCAGTACCACTGCAGGCCCTTGGGCAGCAGGGGATCGAACAGACTTTGAAGGGCGGGGAAGGGCATCGGCCCCATCCAGTCGAGAATCGGCGGCGGAAGCTCCTGGCGTATCGGGCGGACCGCCTCTTCGGCTTTTTCCAGCGGCCCGGTGTAACAGGTGACCAGGGCGCAGTTCTTCTTTCCCCAAATGTCCCTCGGGAAGGGGTCTGTCCGCCGGCACTGTCCCCAGATGCAGGAACGGACTCAGTTCCACGGGCGCCTTGGGCAGGAAGTCCCGATACCACGCCATGATCGTCGGCGCATCCTTCAGCTCCCAGAAGATCGGCCCTCCGAAGATGGTGCTGACGGGATGGGCCTTAAAGACGAAGCTCGTCACCACGCCGAAATTGCCGCCGCCGCCGCGCAGCGCCCAGAAGAGGTCCTCGTGCTGCGAGGCGCTCGCCGTCACCAGATTCCCGTCGGCCAACACGACATCCGCCTCGATCAGGTTGTCGATGGTCAGCCCGTAGCGCCGCGAGAGATAGCCATGACCGCCGCCCAGCGTGAGGCCGCCGATACCGGTCGAAGAGACGATCCCCGCGGGGACGGCCAATCCGAATGCATGCGTCGCGTGATCCACCTCGCCCTGGGTGCAGCCGCCTTCCGCCCTTACCGTGCTCTTTGTCGGATCGACCCGGATTCCCTTCTGCAGGGAGAGGTCAATCACCAGTCCATCATCGCAGCTGCCCAGTCCCGGCCCGTTGTGGCCGCCGCCGCGAATGGCAGTGAGCAGGTTGTTCTCCCGACCGAACCGGACGGCGGCGATCACATCCGCCACATCGGCGCAGCGCGCTATGAGCAGGGGCTGCTTGTCGATCATGCCATTGTACAGCCGACGAGCCTCCTCATACTCGGGGTCGCTGCGCTGAAGGAGCTCACCGCGGAGGCGCGCCTTGAAATCCTGAATTTTGGTTTCGTTCAGCATGTCGGCATCCTTTCCATTGTGAGTATATAGATTAATTCTATATCACCTGGATGCGTCCATTGCGAGAAAGCGTATCGATTTATCCGGTGGACGGGATCCCTCAGGGGACGTCGTTGATAAACAGAAATAATTCGCTAAAAGTATCCCAATCTTTCAAGGAGGCCCTCCATGCCGCGCCAACCAAGGCTGGATGCCCCCGGCACCTTGCACCACGTTATCGTCAGGGGGATCGAAAAACGCCCAATCTTCGAGGACAAAGCCGATAGAGACAATTTCGTCTCTCACATGGGCCGCCTCGCCCAGGAGACCGAGTCGCCAATCTACGCCTGGGCGCTGCTGGAAAATCACGCCCATATCCTGCTTCGCAGCGGCCCCCAGGGGCTCCCCCGCCCATGCACTCAGCCTTTCTCCTGGATAAGAGCGTCGCCGATCCCTTCTCTTCCCACTGTCAGGGGACAAATTCCGTTCTCGGAAGGGGCAGGGGCTCGGTTCTTTTCGGAATCTTTCCGTGGGGGAGCTGCCAGCTCGGCCGACTTGCGGTGAAGGGCATTTTCACCAGCTTGCCCAAGGTGAGTTCGTCGGGGTTCCGGTAGGCCGGAATCCCGACGGTGATCTTGTCCTGCGGGACGTTGAGCCGGAGGGTTCCGTGGAGTGCATCGGGCCATGAAAAGATGGTGGACCAGTTGGAATCGGTCTCCTCCCGCACCGCCGAATGGTGGATGCCGTGCATGCGGGGGGTGACAATGAACCGGACGAGCCGGCGCTCGAGGGCGTAGGGAAGACGGACATTTCCGTGGTGGAAAAGAATCTCCGCCAGGGTCAGCGTCTGCCAGAGGGCCAGACCCCGGGGGGAGATGCCGAGCAGGAGAACCTGGGCCGCCCGCCACGGGACGGAGAGGAGCATCTCCCCGGCGTGGAAACGCAGCGCCGTGGAGGCATCCATGTCGAGGTCGACGTGATGGACCTGGTGAAAGCGCCACAGCAGGGGCAGCTTGTGAGTAAGAAAGTGCCAGATGAAGAGGGTGTAGTCGAGAAGCAGGACGGACAGGAAGAGCTCCAGGGAAACGGGCAGCCGCCGGAGCTTGAGCAGGCCCCACCGGTTGCGCTCCATGACCTTCCCCAGGGGAGAGACGGCCGGTTTTTCCGCCAGGGAGACGGTGGCGGCCGTCATCAGGGACATCGCCGCGTTCCGGGCGTTGCGGCGCAGCTTGTCCTGATGCGTTTTCCGCAGAGGACGCCGAAGCTCTCCGACCACGACGACGGCCAGGGTTCCGAAGATGATAAGGCCGTTCAGCCAGGAAGGAAGCTCTCGGGTCATGGTTTCTTCGCGTTTCTTGCGTTCGCGCCGCCTCGACAGGATGCCCATGGCTGTCTCCCCCTGGAAAAGGTACTTCCCTCCTTTGCCTCTCTACCGCCCCAGCCGGGACGCTCCCCGGTGCACCATCTCGGCGGCCGCGGTCCAGACGATGTGGTTGCCCATCTCCTTGGCGCTTGGCTGCCAGGGAATCTGGGTCAGGTCCGGGGAGACCCCCAGGAGGGGAGCCATCGTTCCGTCGCAGGCGAAAAAGAAGGGGATCGCGAAGGGAAGGCCCGCCCATCGGGAGATCCGGGATATCTCCTGCGAAAGGCCGGTGTAGATAAGGCCCCAGCATACTCCGTAGGCTACCCCGAAGGCCGCCCGCGCCTGCTTTTTCTCCTTTTCGTCGAGCTTCCTCCCGTAAAGCTTCCTTGCGAAGTGCGGCCCGGCCATCTGGTGGGCCGAAGCCTCCCGCACCTTGCGGTCCCGCTTTTTCTGCTCCCGGCTGACGAACCGGTCGAGAAACCGCTCGGACTGTCCCGCAGCGGCGCCGGCGATGAGACCCGCGGCGATGCCTGTCAGAAAGGGGTGGGGCGCCTGTGGTATCCTCTTTCTTGTGGATCGTTTCAGCATGGCTTCTCTCCCGTGAAATTTGCAGGTGAACCGCTTCGGGGTCCGGCTGCGGGACTTCTCCTTCACTTTAAAAAATCTTAAGAATATGTCAAGGGCATGGCGAGGGCAAGGGCCTCCGAAGGGTCGCCAGCATGAAGGAACTGGCTGGCCGTTTCGGATGGTCTCTGGCCGAGTGCGGCCGTCGACTGGGAGTTTCGACTTCGGCAATAGCAAAGATTCTGGCCAGGGCTGAAGGCAAGTCCGGTTAGTCAACTACGCCCCGCCCCACAACCTGCCGGGGCGGTCCGTTCATAAGCGGAGTTCCGGGGATTCAGAACTATTGGCCTTCCGCTTCTTCTGCAGCCCCGGCTGCGGTTGGGAGAAAGTCGAGGGGGCAAGCCTTTATTCTTGAATCTCGTGCAAAAGGTGAGACCCTTTGGTCCTTCTGTGCTGCGGTGGCCCCTGAAGCCGGATCCGTTTCAGGCCGTCTCCCATGGATAAAGGCCGTGCACCCGCGCATGCAGACGGGCAAGCCCCAGCAAGGCATCGATATAGGGGGTCGGGGTGCCCACTATCTGACCGATTTCGAGAACGGCGCCGACAAGGGCGTCGAGCTCCACCGCCCGGCCCCCTTCAGCATCCTGCAACATCGAGGTCTTAAAGGCTCCCAACTCACGGGTCACCGCATTTCTGGCCTCGCCGCTCTGCTCAATCGGGCAGCCTATCTTATCACCGATACCTGCCGCTTCAGCCATGACGTTCAGGCAGAATCGATTGACCAGCGGGTCGTCGAGGATGCGGTCGCTGGTCGCGCCCGTCATCGCCGAGACGGGGTTCATCGTCATGTTCCCCCAGAGCTTGAACCAGATATCGGACTGGATCTTCCGGGAAACTTCGATGTCGAGGCCTGCCTTCTCGAGTAGCTGGGCCAGATGGCGTACGCGCGAGGAATTGCTGCCATCGGGCTCACCGATGATGAGACGCTTGCCGAAGCCGTGGCGTACAAAACCTGGCTCTTTTAAGGAAAAGCTGCCGTGAACGACACAGCCTACTACGTGACTGGACGGGATAGCCGACGTGATCGAGCGATCCGGATCGACAGAGGTCAGCCGCGTTCCGGCAAACTGGCCGCCAAAACTATCGAAGAACCACCAGGGAACACCGTTCATCGCCGTCATCACGACCGTCTCTGAGCCAATCAGCGGAGAGATCTGCCTTGCAACGTCCCCAAGGGACGTCGCCTTTACCGCGATCACCACCAGATCCTGTACCCCGAGTTCGGCAGGGTTGTCCGTCGCCTTGACCTTCTCTTGGAGAAATATGCTTTCCCCCTTCAGCCTCAGGCCATGGTTCCGCAGGGCCTGTAAGGTTTTTCCCCGGGCGACGGCGCTCACCTCGTTGCCCGTATGGGCGAGTTGCGCCCCAAGGAATCCACCAACCGCACCTGCGCCATAGATGCATATCTTCACCATAAACCTCCCTTTCTTTGTTCTAATCGTTGTTTTGTATGAGGACTTATGTCCCGAGCGGTTAGTCTTTACGGTCGGGATATTAGCAGGACGTTGAATGCCTGATTTAGGATGATTCTGGGGTCAGGAAGATTCTAAGGTCAAGTTTTTATTCTTGAATCTCGTGCAAAAGTAATGATCGACCCTTTGCTCCTTGTAGAGCATTAACTGTTGATTCAGCCATTTGGAAGGACAGATCTTATTATCCGCGTGCTTCAAAATCCGGCACAGAGCGGTACAGGAGAAAGGTTCTCGTCCCCCTGAGTGTAACGCTGATCCTCTTTACGCTCTTTTTCGTTATCGTCGGCAACCGATTCCTGCAGACTCACCTCGATGATAGTTTGGCCAAGCGACTTGCCACCGTTGAGTCTTTGTTTCCGACGCTGATTAATCAGCGTTCCGAACTGATGGCAGCGACCCTGACCCAGATCGCCAGGGACAAGCGACCTCCGTCGTACTTCGAGACAGATAACCGTGCCGCCCTCCTTCGGCGAGGCGAGGAGATCTTTCAGCCCCTTCACTCCCGCTACAACATCACCCATTTCTATTTCCACACTCTGGAGAAGATAAACTACCTGAGGGTTCATGAGCCGCAGTATTTCGGAGACCTCATCAACCGCTACACCCAGGGCCATCTCTTTCAGAACCGGTACAAATCGATCGTATGCGAGGAAGAAACCTACCTTCTCGAGCTGGTTCGCTACATCCATCTCAATCCCCTTCGCGCCGGACTTGTCGCCATCTTGAAGGAACTGGCCACCTACCCTTGGTGCGGGCATGTCGTAGTTCTCGGATCCGTTGCGCACCAATGGCAGGATCGGAATTATCCCCTCTCCTTTTTCGGTTCGGCGCAACAAAACGCCATCGATGCCTACCTTCGGTTCATCATCGACGGGGTTGTGATGGGACACCGGCCGGACCTTATTGGAGGCAGGGGAGGGGAGTCTCAAAGAGGTCGGGCTCAAAAGACAGCACCGAAAGGCTATGATGAAAGAGTGCTCGGCAGTGGGACATTCGTCGAACGGACGATTCGAGAGGCAGGAAAAAAGGATGTGCCCCTCGCCGATCTTCGAAACAGGTTGCTTCGGGGGAGAGAGTTTCTGGAGCGGAGCTGTGCTGAGGCACGCGTCAGCCTTCGCGAACTTGAGGGAGGCGGCTGCGCAGGGGGCCGGTATCTGCGCTTCGCGTCCGAATGGCGCAGGAACTGGCTGGCCGTTTCGGATGGTCTCTGGCCGAGTGCGGCCGTCGACTGGGAGTTTCGACTTCGGCAATAGTAAAGATCCTGGTCAGGGCTGAAGGCAAGTCCGGTTAGTCAACTACGCCCGCCCCATGATAGCGATCCTCTCCGGGGTCACGTTATGGATCTCATAGGGGATGGCCGTGTCCGACATCCCCCTGATCATAACCAATACCGTTTCCTTCGTGCCGTTGAGCTGCACGCTCTATCTGAAAATCAAGTGGGACGTCGTTGGTCGCCCTTTGGGCCCAAAATGAAATGACTCAGTCGGCGGTATCGGGTGAAGGCGCCCCTCTTTCTCTTTCCCCTTGGAAGATTCGCTCTATTAATATAGATAGGCAACGGCAAGCACCCCCGGACCGAAACTCGCGCGCCTCAGGGGCGAACCCGCATCGGATCGTCTGTGGAGGGCGTATTCGCCTGTGCCGTGATGGCCTGGGCGATCTCGCGGCTCAACTGCCCGACGGTCCGGCTGACGGCCGTCACCAGGGTGGCGTAGCCTTCGCCAATCACCCTCTCCGTGAACGTCGAGAGTCCCCCGCCCACCTCACGGTTCTCCTTTTCTTTCATAACCACCCATTGGGCCTCGAGTTCCACCCGGTCCCCGGGCACGCAGTCGAGGCGCAGGACCCGGACTGCGACCCGGAAGTCCGGTACCTCCTTTTCCATGCTCGGAAAAGCAGCGACCCGCTCGGAGCCGAGCAGCCCCGAGAGATTTTCCACCAGCACCGTAGTGATGTCGTTTCCGAGGGAGCCGCCCCATCGGTGGAACTCGGCGAGCTGGAGGCCGTTGGTGCCTTGGCGGGTGACAATCTGCGGCCGGTCCAGGTAATCGGGGAGTTCCACCTGCGAAACGACCACTGAAACGGGATTTTCTCCAAGCCGGCCAGCAGGCTTAAGCGCCTGCTTCGGCATGGGGGCAAGGGTGTACATATGGACCGGAGGGGAGGTTCCGCAGCTGGCGAGAACGGCTGCGACGACTCCCAGGAACAGCATCTTGGGCGGTAAAAATCGATACCACATCGTCCTCTCCCTATGGGCCAGACTTGCCTCTGAGCAGGGCTTCGGGGTGTCGCTCCAGGTAATCGGAGAGCTGGCGCAGCGATCGGGCCGTTGCCGAGAGGTCCCGCAGGGTCCTGTTCATCTGGAGGAGCATGGGGGAGCCTTCTCCGTAGGCCTGCAGGGTCTTTGCGGAATTTTTGAGGGTCATTTGGGCCTGAACCAGCGTTTTTTGCAGTTCCCCGAGGACCTCCCTCGTATCCCCGCCGACAGCGGCCATCGTCTCCTTGGTCTGGATCAGGGCCGAATCGGCGGAGCGGGCAACCCGCTCCATGCTGTCGGCCAGATGGCCGATTCTGGCGTTTAGGGTCTCCATCAACACCTGGGTGTCCTTGATCGCGGCGCTCAACGACTTTATCGTCTGTTTCGCCTCGAGGTCATTGACAAGCCGGTCGATCCCCGCAAGGGTCTGGTTGAGGTTCCGGACCATCTCCCTGAAGGGAAGCGCCTCCACCGTCTTCTGCAACTCCTCGAGGGGGGTGGGGACGCTGGGGACCTCGGAGTAGCGCTTGTTCAGCCCGACAAACCGGGCCGGTTTGTCGGGGAAGAAGTCTAGTGAGACCATCATCTGTCCGGTGACGATGCTCTGGATGGCCAGTTGGGTCCTCAACCCCATCTCGACGGCCTTCTCGATCCTCTTCGGGTTGCGCTGGAACACCTCCCTGGTCCCCTGGATCTTGGCCGGCTCCAGAGTGAAGATTACGGGGATTTTCACGGTATTGGTCGAGGGGTCGAAGAGCAGGGAGATGTCTTTCACCTCCCCGACCTTTACCCCCCGGAACATGACGGGCGACCCCACGTTCAGCCCCTTCACCGAGCCGTCGAAATAGGTGATGTAAGTATGCTCCCTGGTGAAGAACTTACCGGCGCCGAGCACGAGGGCCCCGGCGACCAGCAGGATGATGGCCCCGAGGACAAACGCTCCAATTGCCGTCTTGCTCACCTTTGTGCCCATCGGATGCTCCGCTCTTCGGGGCGGGCCGGACATCTGTCAGCCGTGCCGTCTGCCTTCGCCCCGGGTCAAAAAAGCGATGACTTTCGGGTCTTCCGACTCCAGGAGTAGCCGTTTCGGGTCGCCTGCGGCGGTCATCGTCCTGAGGTCGGGGTCGAGAAAGACCGAATTGGTGCCGATGGTAAGAATGCTCGCCAGCTCGTGGGTCACCACCACCACGGTGGTGCCGAGGCTCTCACTCAGTTCGATGATCAGCTCGTCCAGCAGCCGGGCGCTTATGGGGTCCAGTCCTGCAGAGGGCTCATCGAAGAAGAGGAGGTCCGGGTCGAGGGCCATGGCCCGGGCGAGGCCGACCCGCTTCCTCATCCCTCCGCTGATCTCCGAGGGATAGAAGTCCTCGAAGCCTGCGAGCCCCACCAGCGCCAGCTTGAGCGAGACCACCTCCCGGGTCTGCGCCGGGCAGAGGCCGGCGTACAGCTCCAGGGGCAGGGCGATGTTCTCCGCCAGGGTCATGGAGCTCCACAGGGCGCCTCCCTGAAAGAGGACGCCGAAGCGGCGCTTGAGCTGCTCCCGTACCTCCGGGGAGGCATCCCAGTAGCTGACCCCGTCGTAGAGTATCTGCCCCAGGGCGGGGCGCTTGAGCCCCACCATCTGCTTGAGCAGGGTGCTCTTGCCGCAGCCGCTTCCCCCCATGATGATGAAGATGTCGCCCCGGTTGACGGTGAAATTCAAATCGCGCATCAGCACGAAGCTGCCGTAGGACATCTCCAGCCCGCGCACGACGATGGCCGGTTCGGCGGCTGCGGATTTCGCTTCGGCGGCTTCGCTCATATGCCCAGCACCTGACAGGAAAGGGTGATGACGGCCGTGGCGACGACGATGCCGATGATGCCGGTGACCACCGCCGAGGTGGCGGCATATCCGACCGCCGAGGCGCTTCGCTCGCACTGCAGGCCGCGAAGGCAGCCGAACAGGGCCACGAGGATCCCGAACACGAAGCTGTGGAACAGGCCGACGGCCAGATGGGTCATGTTCAGGGCGTTTCTCGACTCGTTCACGTACTGGATGACGCCCAGGTCGAGCATCCCCACCCCGACGACCATTCCCCCCAGAATCCCCATCACGTCGGCATAGATGCACAGCAGAGGCATCATCAGCATCAGGGCCAGCATCCTGGGCAGGACCAGGAACCCGACCGGGGAAAGCCCCAGGGTTTCCAGGGCATCGACCTCCTCGTTCACCTGCATGGTGCCGAGCTGAGCGGCAAAGGCCGCCCCCGTGCGGCCCGCCATGATGATGCCGGTCATGACGGCGCCCATGACCCGCACGATGCCGATCCCCACCACGTCGGCCACGTAAATCTGCGCTCCGAAGAGCTTCAGTTGGATGGCGGCCACAAAGGCCAGAATCATTCCTACCAGCAGGCTGATGAGGGAAACGAGGGGGAAGGCACGGGCGCCGGTTTCCTGAAGGGTCGTGAGCAGGTCGCGGCTGCGGAAATCGGCCTTTCCCGATGCCATTCTGATGAAGGCCAGGGTCGCGTCGCCGACGAAGGCGAGGGTCGCCTTGAATCCCCGGAACTGATCGAAGGTCCTGTCGGCGACGCGCTCCAGGAACGCCCCGCGCCTGCCGTCCCGTGTCACCCCGGAGCGCTGGTTCTCAGGCGACGCCAGCTCGAGCAGCTTCTGCATGCCCCGAGGCAGGCCGGACAGGTCGACCGCGGCTCCGGCAAGCCGGGAGGTCTCGATAATCCGGCCCAGGAAAATCAGAAGCCCGCTGTCCCAGGGGCCGAGTCCGCTTGCGTCAAAGGCAACCCGCGCGACGCCCGGCGGCGCCTCGAGTTCACCCCGGACAGCCTCGGGGGACGGGAGGTTTCCACCGAGCTGCCAGCTTCCCGAAAGATGCACCCGCAGGAGGTCGGGCTCCGGCCGGTTTACCCGGAGTTCGGCTGCCGCAGGTTGCGTCATGGCTGCGCCCGATTTTGGCAATGTCCACCTCCCCGTTCCGGGGTGCCATCGGAAACGGACCGGTGCTTTCCCGTCGTTTCATGCCCTCGGCGGGAAGGTCCTTTTCCTGTTAGCTTAAACCAATGTATCAGAAGCACGCCCTATTTCCACTCCACGCCTTCCGGAACACCCGACGCCTGCGGCGCAGCGGGCCTTTGCTCTTGGAGGAATTCCCGATGCGTGGTAGCTTGAGACAGCCTTTTCACAGGTCAGGGGAGCCCATACCGGGCCTGCCTCCTGACTTACGGAAGACAGCAGCCGATACCCCTCGCCGCGGGACGCTGTGGTGCTGGGTCGAACAAATACAACCGCTTGAAATAACAAATGAATCGTTGAAGATCGCTGCCTGAAACAGCCTTATGGGCCTGCTCCGCCTTCCCGGGGGGGGGGCGTGGAGAGCGCTGTAGGCGTACTGTTCGGCGAGATCCTGCGCCGCAGCGTCGGTCAGCAGGATAGAATGGGGCATCAGCGACTCTTCCCGCGCTCGCGCAGGAGTTTGACCTCGCCGGCGGGCTGGACCTTGCCTTCCTCGAACTGGTGACTGCCGAGAGCCAGGATTCTTCAGCGGGGCCACCGTCTCCTGAGTCTGCTTGAGGTGATGGTGGATTTTCCGGTGACTTGGCTGCTCCTTGTCAATTTCCACCGTTGGAGATAAAATCGAGAGCGGTTTTTTTCCCGGCTCGGGCGTCCCTTTCCCCCGGACCCGTTGTCGAAATTTCAAGTCGTCTCTCGGTTCAATGCTGCCGCAAAACCGGAATGGAACGTGGAGCTGATAAATGAAGATCATGTACTTGGGACTTGTGGCCGGCGCGCTCACAACCAGTTCGGCCTTTCCGCAACTCATCAAATGCTACAGAACCAAATCTACGGAGGACCTGTCCCTTTGGTTCCTGATAGCGATCCTGTCCGGCGTCACGTTGTGGATCTTATACGGAATCGCCGTGTCCGACATCCCCCTGATTCTAACCAACACCGTTTCCTTCCTGCCGCTTAGCTGCACGCTTTATCTGAAAATCAAGTGGGATGTCGTCAACCGGCCTTTGGGCTCCAAATAAAACGATGCCCCTCTCGCCGTCCTTCTCCCACACCCTCTCCAGCAGCCTCTCCGTCCTCACGCTCTTCGTGATACCGGTCGGCGGCGGCATCCCGGCCGGGGTGCTCCTTGCCAGGCGGCGGGCTCTGGCCTGGCCGCTGACGGCCGTCCTCTACCTGATCTCGGACGTGCTGCTCGCCCTGGCCTTTGAGCCGCTTCTGCGCCTGGGGAGCCGCTTCGGGAGCCGAAGCCGCCTCGGAGCGCGCATCGGAGAAGCCTTCAAGATGGCCACCGAGCGCAGCGTCGCCCACTTCAACGGCACCGGCGCCGGGCCGCTGGCCCTGGTCATGATCGCCTTCGGCGTCGACCCCATGACCGGCCGCGCCTCGGCCCTCGCCGCGGGACACGGCTTTCTCGCCGGCTGGGCCGTCGCCATCGCCGGGGACATGCTCTATTTCGGCGTGATCGCCGTCTCCACCCTGGGCCTGAACAGGTATATCCGGAACCCCAACGTGACGATGTTGATCATCCTCGCCGCGATGTTCCTGCTGCCGGTCGCGGTGCGCGCTGTGCGGGCTCGGTTTGGGGGGTGAGGAGGGGGCGGCTGTTCAAAACCGGCCCCTTTCCCTTCATCGCGCGCGGACCGACGCTGGTGTCGAAGCCGAACAAGGTGGCGATCGCCACCTTGTCGCGCAGGGGCGCGAGTGCCTCTCCCACGAGTTCCTCATTGGTGAAAGGACCGTAGACCTCCGCCGTATCGAAGAAGGTGATGCCCCGCTCCACGGCGATACGGATGAGCGCAATCATCTCCTGCTTGTCCTTGGGGGGCCGTAGGAGAAGCTCATCCCCATACAGGCAAGGCCCAGGGCCGAAACCTCCAAGCCGTTTTTTCCCAATTTACGCTTCTGCATTGTTTTCCCCTTTCGCCCGCCTGGGGCCACCTTTTTGATGATTGTATCGTACCCCTGAAGGAATAGGGGCAGTTAGACCAATCCTGCTCAAATATTGCTCAAATCCCCTCGGAGCGGGATAGCGGTCGCAACAAGCAGTGAGGGGGAGAAGTCTGCGATCAGGGGATAAGGGGAATGAAGGGGATAAATCATTACCGAAGAATTATGTTTTTATAGCGGTCTGAACCCGGGAAAGAATCAAGGGCATAGTTTCGGTTGGGAGGTGGCCTGCGCTCGTTACGGTTGAGCCGTCGCACGGTTTCCGCAGCGGGTCTTGTCCTTTTTTTTTGTCTTCAGGAGCCGACGAACTGTCGCTCAACAGATGCGTCACCTTCCCCCCGGCTCGGTGCCGGTGTAGTCCTTTTTTTTCACTTTTCCGCCAGGCCAATAGCAGCGTGCCAGCAACAGCAGCAGCACTACAGCCGACGCCACCATCAGGGGAGACCGGGTGCCCGAGCCGACCTGGCTCACCCAGTGGGTGATGTCGAGCCCGCTCCAGGCGTAGAGGCGATCGGTGAGCCAGCCGAGCGCCAGGGAACAGAGGGCGATGGAGACGAGGTAGACAGGGTCGCCGCCCGGCCGAAATAGCGGGCGACCACGGTGATGGTCGCCGCGTTGGTGGCCGGTCCGGCGAGCAGAAAGACCAGGGCCGCCCCCGGCGAGAGCCCCTTGAGGACCAGGGCGGCGGCGATCGGGCGTCGAGGCGCTGGCGCAGATGTAGAGGGGGATCCCGACGACCAGCATCAGCAGCAGGGAGAGGAGCTCGTTGTCGAGGTAGCGGGTGAAAAAATCGCCGGGGACGAAATAGGCGATCACTCCCGGCGATGGCGATGCCGAGGAGCAGCCACTTGCCGATGTCGCCGAGCAATTCGCCGAAGGCGTAGCCGAGGCCGGCCCGCAGGCGGCGGGCAAAGGGTGCGGGCGTCGGCGGCGGCGGACCTCCGTTTTCACTGCAGCGGAGGCGCAGCCGCAGCCCGGTCGCCTTGCCGCCCACCTGCGGCCGGCGAGGGCTCTTCGGGCAGCCGATTGATCAGCAGCCCGGTCACCGTGGCGGTAAAAAAGGCGGCGAGCGGCCGCAGCACGGTCATCACCGGATCGAGCAGGGCCTAGGTGATGGCGATGGAATCGACGCCGGTCTCCGGCACCGAGACGAGAAAGGCCGCCGCGGCCCCCTTGCTCGCCCCCTGCTTGCGCAGGGCGACGGCCGCCGGGATCACCCCGCAGGAGCAGAGCGGGAGGGGGATGCCGAAGAGCGAGGCCTTGAGCACCGAAGCGGCGCTGTTCTTCCCCAGGTGGCGGGCCACCGCCTCCTCGGGGAGCAGCGCCTTGAGCACCCCGGCGGCAAAAAAACCGAAGAGGACGTAGGGCGCCGACTCGACCAGGATCTCCCAGCATTCTCCCAGAATGCCCGCCGCAATATCCATTATGCCTGCCTTTTCTTCCCGACCACATAGCGCTGCCCCTCCAGGAGCAGGGCGCGCAGATGGGCATCGTCGAGGCTGTAATAGACCATTTTTCCGTCCTTGCGATGGCGGACCAGACCGGCCGTCCTCAGCAGCCGCAACTGGTGGGAGACCGCCGAAGGAGTCGATTGGAGCAGGGCCGAGAGGTCGCACACGCACATCTCGACGACGCCAAGGGCCTGCAGCAGCCGAAGCCGGGTCGGGTCGCCGAGGAGTTTGTACAGTTCCGCCTGTCGGGCGTGCGTCTCGGAGGCGGGCATTTCCCGTCGGGCGAGGGCCAGTCGGTCTTCGTGGATGGTCGTAACCTGGCAGAGTTCAGGGTTCATGGCAATTCCTTATTTGAATACCTGTTCAATCGTTTCAGGCAATCCTATGGAAACAGCCTTCAGATTGTCAACAGGAATTGTCGGTCCGACGATAGGTGTGACGGGCGCTGACCGGCTGGGCTCTCGAAACTTTCTTGCAAAAAATTATCCCCTCAGGCTACACTGTCGGCGGTTTTCCCCTTGAAAAGGTCATGGTCGAATGTCCCTGCGCCGTCCCCGAAAAATTCTCTCGCTGGCATGCCTGCTGATTTACCTGGCGGCGGGCTATGGCAGCGCCCACGCTGCGGTATGGTGCTTCGGGGCCGACGGCCACGTGGAATACAAGCTCGGGCAGAAGGCAGCTTGCAGTACCCCAACCACACGGACCGCCGGACGGGGCGTCGACCTCTGCCGTTCGTCTCCGGCTGATTCCGGATGTTGCGGGCCCTGCCTCGACGTTCCGACCTCCTGCGCTGCGCCGACCGTCGGCGGGAAGCGCCTGGAGTCCCGACGATCCCCGGCCGTTATTCCCGTGGTTTTCCAATCCCTGGCCTTTCCCCGTTCGATTGTCGGAAGGGCTGTTTCGAACCGCATTTCCCAGCCGCCCCCCGCGGCCAGCTCCCCCCTTTCCCACCTTGAGACCGTCGTTCTCCTGAATTAAAAACAGCTACGCCCGCGCTGCACTTTTCGCTCCCCCGGCAGACAGGCCGGCCTCCCATCTGTTTTCGAGGACTTCAATCAGGAGCTCAAGTGCAGACTCTTTCCTCGCGCCATGGGTCTGGATGGGGGAAAAGGAAAAAGTCCGGCTCTCAAGGCGTGCCGTGAATTTGACAGAAACGAGTTGTCCTGTATGATTTCGCCCTGCTGGTAAAGGTTATGATTCGAAGGCTGCGAAATAAGAAACCAATCTTCCTCCTCTTTATCCTGGGCTACCTCCTGGTCGGTTCGGGAGTCGCCGGCACCATGGTCTGGTGCCGGGAGCCCGGCGCCGGTTCCCACCTGGAATACAATCCGGCCGGGCGATGCCCGGACCGCTGCCCTCCTGAAAAAGAGCCCCCCGGAGGTCTCCGTTCGACGGATGGCCATCTCGCCTCCGGGCTGTGTGACGGCAACTGCCTGGATACCGCCTTTTCCTTCTCCCACGCTCCCCGTACGGGAGGAAGCAGGCTGCCGATTGCTCCCGCCGGCTTCGGCGTATCGGCCTGCCTCCCGGCCCCGACACGCCACTTTTCCGCCCCCATTGCCACTCGCCTCAACCTCGCGGCGCAGCCGCCGCCATCGCAGACCCTGGTTGCACTTCGCACCGTCGTTCTTCTGCATTGATTCCCGCCTCTGACTTTCTCTAAAGCGCGGTTGCCGGCCTTTTGTCGCCGGCGGGCGCCGTCGTCCGTTTACTTAACAATCGACCATTCACATCCGAAGGAGTTCATCCATGCGTTTGACCACCCTGGTGGCCGGCGCGGGCGTGCTCTGGCTGGCGCTGGTCTGCGGCAATGCCTTTGCCGCGGCGCCGGACGCCCTGCCCGAACCGCGCCCCCTCGGCCGCGATCTGCCGACCTTTCAACCCTCTGCCGAACCGCCGGAAGCCCCGACTCCGACAGACGGACTCACCCTGCGCCAAGCCCTCGCCCTGGCCCTGCTGCGCAATCCCCAACTGGCCGCCTTCTCCTGGCAGGTGCGGGCCAGGGAGGCCGAAACCCTCCAGGCCGGTCTGCTGCCCAACCCGGAGCTGGGCATCGAGATGGAGAATTTCGCCGGCAGCGGCAGCTTCTCCGGCGCCGGTGCCGCGGAAACCACGGTGACGCTCAGCCAGCTCGTCGAGCTGGGGGGCAAGCGCGCCAGGCGCCGCTCGGCCGCCTCCCTGGAGGGCAGGCTTGCCGGGTGGGACTTCGAGGCGAAGCGGCTCGATGTCGTGACCGACACGGCCAAGGCCTTTATCCATGTTCTCGCCGCGCAGGAGCGCCTCTCGCAGGCCGAAGAGCTCACCGGGCTGGCCGAGCGCTTCTTCGGCACCGTCAGCGAGCGGGTCGAGGCGGGCAAGGTCTCACCTGTGGAGCAGACCCGGGCGCAGGTGCCTCTCTCCGAAGCGCGCATCGCCCGAGACCGCGCCCGGATCGCCCTGAACGCCTCCCGCAAGGAGCTGACCGCTCTCTGGGGGGAGGACGCCGCCGCTTTCGAGCGTGCCGTCGGCTCCCTGGAGGAGATCGCGCCCGTTCCCGCGGAGGCCCGGCTGGCGGCACTCCTCGAGCCAGAATCCCGACGTCGCCCGCTGGAGGACCGAGGACCAGCAGCGCAGCGCCCGCCTGGCCCTGGCGCGCGCCAACGCCATCCCCGACGTGACCCTGTACGCCGGAGGGCGCAACCTCCAGGAGACGGGCGACAACACCTTCGTCGCCGGCCTCTCCATTCCCCTGCCCGTTTTCGACCGCAACCAGGGGGGATCGCCGCGGCCCGCGCCGCCCGCAGCCAGACCCGGCAGGAAGGCCGCGCCGCCCGCAACCGGACACGCGCCGCCCTGGCCGCCGCCTACCGGGAGCTGAGCGCCTCCTTCGGCGAGGTTCAAACGATGAAGCAGAAGATCCTCCCCGCCGCCACGGCGTCCTTCGAGGCGACCGACCTCGGCTATCGCGAGGGGAAATTCGGCTTCCTCGCAGTTCTCGACGCCCAGCGCACCCTCTTCGACGTCAAGGGGCGGTACCTCGAGGCGCTCACCGCCTACCATCAGGCCCGGGCCGAGGTGGAGCGGCTGATCGGAGCCCCGCTGCCGAATCCTTCCAAAAACGCAACCGCAATTGAGAAAAAAGTCGAGGTGAAACGATGAAAACCAGAGCGGTCATTTATGCCCTCTTCCTGCTTGGAACCCTCTTCCTCGGAGCCGCCCTCTGCAGACCCGCCGGCGCGCAAAACCAGGCCCCTGCCGGCCACGAGAGGAAAAATCAGCCAGGGGTCGAAAAGAAAAAGGAAGAGCATAACGAAGAAGTGGTGCGCCTGAGCGACGCGCAGATGAGGGAATTCGGCATCGAGGTCGCCACAGCCGGCCCCGGCCGTTTGGATCGGTACGTCGAGCTGCCCGGCGAGATCGTTCTCAACGCCGACCGGCTGGCTCACGTCGTTCCGCGGGTCTTCGGTATCGTCCGCGATGTCCGCAGGACCGTCGGCGACACCGTCCAGACCGGCGAGCTTCTGGCCATCATCGACAGCCGGGAGCTGGCCGCGGCCAAGGCAGCCTACCTGGCTGCGGCCGAACGCGAGAAGCTGGCCCTCGCCAACTTCGGGCGCGAGGAGCGGCTGTGGCGGAAAAAGATCACCAGCGAGCAGGAATACCTCGACGCCCGCCAGGCCCTCGCCGAGGCACGTATCAACAGGCGGTCGGCCGAACAGCAACTGCATGCGCTCGGTTTCTCGGAGAATTACCTGAAAAAGCTGCCCACCCATCCCGAAGTCACCTACACCCGGTTCGAGATCCGGGCGCCCTTCGCCGGAACCATCATCGAAAAGCATCTCACCCTCGGAGAAAACGCCAAGTCCGACGCCGAGGTCTTCGCCATCGCCGACCTCTCGACGGTCTGGGTGAACATCAACGTCTACCAGAAAGACCTGGCCGAAATCCGGCAGGGCCAGAACGTGACCATCGAGGTCGGTCACGGCATCCCGCCTGCGGAGGGGGAAATCGCCTGGCTGGGTCCGGTCGTCGGAGAGGAGACCCGCACGGCCACGGCGCGGGTCGTGCTCCCCAACAAGAACGGAACCCTGCGCCCGGGCCTCTTCGTGACCGCCCGGGTGGCGACGGGGAGCGCGGCGGCGGGGATCGTCATTCCCAAAAGCGCTCTTCAGACCTTCGAGAGGCGCATCGTGGTCTTCGTCCGCATTGAAGAAGGTTTCGAGCCGCGCCCGGTGGAAACCGGACGGCAGAACACCAACAAGGTGGAGATTCTCTCAGGGCTCGAAGCTGGAGAGGATTATGTCAGCCAAGGGGCCTTTACCCTCAAGGCGCAGCTGTCCAAGGGGGCCTTCGGCGAAGGTCACCACCATTAGAGGGGAGGAATGCTCGGCATGGAAAAAATCATTCGCTTCGTCCTTCACAGCCGGCTACTGGTCGTCTCGCTCGGCGTGCTGGTGCTGGCGGCCGGCAACTACAGCTATACGAAACTGCCGGTGGACGCCTTTCCCGACGTCTCTCCCGCGCTGGTCCAGGTCTTCGTCGAGACCGAGGGGCTGGCCCCCGAGGAGGTGGAGAAATACGTCACCTATCCCATCGAGGTGGCCATGAACGGCATGCCGGACCTCAAGGAGATCCGCTCCGTTTCGAACTTCGGCCTCTCGGTGGTGAACATCTACTTCGAGGACGGGACCGACATCTATTTCGCCCGCCAGTTGGTGAATGAGCGCCTGCAACAGGCGCGCGAGCAGATCCCGCCCGGCTTCGGAGACCCGGAGATGGGACCCATCGCCACCGGCATGGGGCAGATCCTCTTCTACACCCTGGAGGATACGACCGGGAAGCGCACCCCCGAGGAGATGCGCGAGATCCAGGACTGGCTGGTGAAATTCAACCTGCAGACGGTTCTCGGCGTCACCGAGGTCCTCTCCATCGGCGGCGAGGAGAAGCAGTTCCAGGTGCGGGTCCGTCCCGACGACCTGCTGCGCTATAAGGTCACCCTGCCGGAGATCAAACACGCATTGGAGGAGAACAACAGCAACGCCGGCGCCCAGTTCATCGTGAAGAACAGCGAGCAGTACATCGTGCGCTCGGTGGGGCTGGCGGAGAAGATCCCCGACCTGGAGCGCATCGTCCTCAAGTCGCGTGGACGGCACGCCGGTCTACCTCAACCAGGTGGCCGACGTGGTCATCGGCGGCGCGACCCGCTTCGGCCTCACCGCCATGGATGGCAAGGGCGAGGTCGTGGTCGGCATGGTCCTCAAGCTCATCGGCGAGAACTCCTCCGAGGTCATCCAGGCCGTCAAGACCCGCCTGGCCGAGATCAACAGGATCCTTCCCGAAGGGGTGCGGGTCGTCCCCTACTACGACCAGGCGACGCTGGTTGCCAAGTGCGTCCACACGGTGATTAAGGCCCTCTACGAGGCGGTCATCCTGGTGGTGCTGATCCAGTTGGTGATGATGGGGGGCCTCCGGCCGAGCGTTGTGGTGCTCGCCTCGATCCCCTTCTCCCTCGCCTTCGCCTTTCTGCTGATGCGCTACTTCGGCATCTCCGCCAACCTGATGTCCCTGGGGGGGCTGGCCATCGCCACTGGGGCTTCTGGTCGACGGCTCGGTGGTGATGGTGGAGAACGTCGACCGGCTGCTGCGCGAAAGCGAGCCCGGCGAGTCGCGCCTCCGGGTCGTGGCGCGGGCCTGCGGCGAGGTGGCCAAGCCCATCGCCTTCTCGCTGCTGATCATCGTCATCGTCTTTCTGCCCCTCTTCACCCTGCAGGGCGTGGAAGGGAAGACCTTCACGCCCCTGGCGCAGACCATGTCCTTCGGCATGCTCGGCTCGCTCATCTTCGCCATGACCCTGGTGCCGGTGCTGGCGAGTCTGCTCATGCGGCGGCCCAAGAGCGCGGGCCGGGGCGGAGAACACAAGGAGTTCATCGTCCTGCGCTGGCTGCTCGGCCTACCGGCCGGTCGTCTCTTTCTTCGTCAGAAGGCCCTCGGTGCCCATCGCCCTGGCGGTCGTTGCTGCTCGTCGGCGGCGGCTTTCTCTTCACCCGTCTCGGGTCGGAATTCGTTCCCACCATGAACGAAGGGGACCTGATGATCCGCGCCACCATGGCGCCCTCCATCTCCCTGGAGGACGCCCGGGACACCATGCAGCGCTTCGAGAAGCGGCTGATGAAGGACTTCCCCGAAGTGACCCGGATCGTCACCCGCGTCGGGCGCGGCGAGGTCGGCGCCCATGCCGACCCGATCAACAACGCCGAGGCCTTCGTTGGGCTCAAGCCCAAGGAGGAGTGGACCTCCGCAGGGTCGCTGGAGGAGCTGCTGGCCAGGATGGGGGAGTCTCTGGAGGACTTTCCCGGGGTGCAGTTCAACCTCACCCAGCCCATCGCCGCGGCGGTGGACGAGCTGCTCAGCGGCATCAAGGCGGAGCTGGCGGTGAAGCTCTTCGGTCCCGACATGGAGGTGCTCAAGGCCAAGTCGGCCGAGATCGAATCGGTCATCCGCACCGTTCCCGGCGCGGCCGACGTGCAGAAGGACCAGGTCACCGGCACGCCGCAGCTTCGCATCGCCATCAACCGAGCCGCCCTCTCCCGCTACGGCATCAACGTGGCCGACGTCCAGGAGGCGGTGCGCATCGCCATCGGCGGCGACACCGCGGGGCAGATCTTCGAGGGGATCCGGCGCTTCGACATCTTCCTGCGCTTCGCTCCGGAATACCGAAGCACCCCCGAGCAGATCGGGCACCTGCTGATCCCCTCGCCCGACGGCGCCAAAGCTCCCTCTCGACTCCCTGGCGACCATCGAGGAGATCGTCGGCCCGCGCCAGATCACCCGGGAAAACAATCAGCGCTTCATCACCGTGCAGTGCAACGTCCGAGGGCGGGACATCGGCTCCTTCGTCGCCGACGCCCAGAAGGCTATCGAGCAAAGGGTCGACCTGCCCCCCGGCTACCTGGTCACCTGGGGAGGGCAGTTCGAGCTGCAGCAGGAAGCGAACAAGCGCCTGGCGGTAGTGGTGCCGCTCACGCTCCTTATTGTCTTTCTGCTCCTGTTCAGCAGCTTCAACTCCCTGAAGAACACGCTCCTCATCCTGCTCAATATTCCGCTGGCGCTCGTCGGCGGAGTCGCCGGGCTGTGGCTGACCGGGCAGAACCTTTCCGTGCCGGCCTCGGTCGGCTTCATCGCCCTGTTCGGCATCGCCCTGGCCAACGGCATGGTGCTGGTGACCTACCTGAATCAGCTCGTCCGTGACGGCGTGCCGATGCAGGAGGCGGCCATCCGTGGCGCCTGCCTGCGGCTGCGCCCGGTGCTCATGACCGCTCTCGCCGCCGGACTCGGTCTGGTGCCGATGGCCCTCTCTCACGGCACGGGAAGCGAGGTGCAGCGACCGCTGGCCACCGTCGTCATTGGCGGTCTGATCACCGCGACGCTCCTGACGCTACTGGTGATCCCCGCGCTCTACAAATGGTTCGCCGTCAAAGTGGAAAAGGAGGTTTAGACATGAAGGAAATCAAGGCCTACATCAAGAAACACAAGCTTGGAGAACTCATTCGTGCTCTGCGCAAGATCGAGGGCCTCACCGGCCTGAGCATCATCGAAAGCTGCGGCTTCGGCATCGGCTGGGGTGGTGCAAAGGGAGAGGATCAGATTGACTGCCGTCCTGGCATCAAGGTGGAAATTGCCTGTCGGGACGATCTGTCCGACCATGTGGTAGCAACTATCGCAAAGGCCGCCCACACCGGTCTGAAAGGGGACGGGAAGATCTACGTGAGCAACATCGAGCAGGCGGTACGCATCAGCACCGGCGAACGAGGCGAAGGAGCCGTGTAAGCGAAAACGGCTCCTTTGAAGCCCTTTGACACCGTCGCTGGCCTTTCATCCCTGGAGGGAGGCCAGCGACGTCCCACACGGGAGGGAAAAGGCCCTGAAAAAAATGCGAATTATCACCGTTGCACCGCTCATCTCTTTCGTGACGATTATGGCCGGCTGTGCTTCGAGCTTGAACCTCTCGGACAGGAGACTTAGCCTGGAACGGATTCCCAATCCCAAAACCTATTTCAGGCAGATATGGGTCGAACAAAGCGAGGATGACTTCCGGGTCTATGGAACCCTTTGCCTGAATAATGTGAACTGAAGGATTGATTCAACTCGACTGCACCAGCATGCCGGTGAGGAACAGGACGACGAACCCGACGAAGAAAGCTGCGGTGGTAAGGGGCGTCTCGGGAGCATCGAGGGCCTTATGAGCCTCCACGAGTAACTCTTCGGTGACGAGGTACAACAGGGCCGCACAGGTGAGGGCGAGAATGGCTTCCATCCATCTCCCTGACAGTTGGAATGCGACTATGGCCCCTGTTCCCGCCCCGAAGGCGGGAAGGAGGCCGACCCCACCGTTTGCGCCACGGCTCGGAGCCGCGATGCGCCCTTGTCCAAAAGGGTGGACGCTGTGGCAAGCCCGAGAGAGACGGCGCCCCCGGTCAAGGAGAGGGCGATTAATATCCCTTGGCGTTCACCGGCCGCCGAGCCGACTCCGATGATGAGCCCGTCTACGAACACGTCGACGGCGACGGCAACGACCATTGCCCAGGGCGTGCCGCCCTCCCTGCTTGCCCCCCTGGCCGAGGACGCATGGCGATTCATGGCCCGGATCGCAAGCATGACTCCCACCCCGACCGAACATCCCACAACGGCAGCGAAAGGGTTGCTTCGGCGCATGACGTCCGGAAGGATTTCGACTCCGACCGCCGCAAAGACGACCCCCGCCGCGAAATGCTGGATATAGCTTCGAATCCGTCCCCCCGGGTTCCACCAAGCCCCCGTCGCCCCTCCCGCAGCCATTCCAAGGACCGGAGCGACCGAATAGAGAACAGATTGGAGCATTAAGGGAATCATCTGGATCCCAGTTAAAAGGTTGGGGGTCCATCCTAAACAGTTTTTACGGTTTCATAGCCAGGATGGCTATTTAATAGATGTTGACTCAACCTTCTAGCCCTCCACTCCGATTTTTGAATGCCAGCCTCGGATAGCTCTCCTAACCGACCCGATTATCGCTACCAAGGTATTACATCCTGAACGGATGGCAAACGGACCTCTTGGCGTGCCTACAATTCCGGCCCCTCACAGTAGCGTTACACGAGAGCCACCCACCCTACAGGCAAAAAGGTAAAAAGGACTTTTCCCCGCCCTGCCAAACAACCACCGGCAACATGACAAACAACCGCTCGCGCTTACAATGGCAGGCTCCCTCCGAAAAGGGTCAGGCCGGCTGAACCAGCTACCTTTTTCAGTTTAAAGTCTTTTTCCTCTCCTGCACCGGAGAAGAAAATCGGACTCTATGAGTGCTCTTGAATCTCCTTGTCCATGTCATGCTATATTAGGACCGCAGAAATTATACCCTTGTAAATCCTGATCGAATCGGATGGAAGCGGAGGCGGCTTTGAAGGTTCGCGACAGTGGGATGCCGGATGAAGAGATGTGGGACCCCTTTTTCTCTCCCGAGAAGACCCTTCTTCTGCTCGGCCCGGATGCCAACGTAAGTGAGATTGCCGAATTCGGCTGCAGTTATGGAACCTTCACCCTCCCCGCGGCCCGAATCGCCTGCGGCAAGGTGCATGCCTTTGACATAGAGCCGGAGATGATCGCGCATGTGCGGGAGAAATGCCGGCGGGAAGGGGTGATAAACGCAAGGCTGGAGCTGCGCGATTTCGTCGCCGAGGATACCGGTCTTGCTGGCGGCTGGATGGATATGGCGCTGCGGTTCAACATTCTGCACCACAAGGACCCTTTGGCCCTTCTGGGTGATTTTTCAGGAGCATTTCCCCACCTGGTTTTCACCACCCACAAAGTAACTGTTCGAATCCCGGACTCAAAAATCACCTGCCCCATATTTTTTCTAAAATTGTACCTTTTTATGGGGCCAGCGATCAAATATTCTGCCACTGTCTGCCAACCGAGAAACCCCATTAACGACAGGAGATTAGTGTATGATTCCGGAAAAATTAACAGAAATTCTCAAAACGGATGGTGTTGTCGCGATCGCCACTCTGGGCAAGGATGGGCCACACATGGTCAATACCTGGAACAGTTACATCCGCATCTCAGCTGAAGGCCGGCTGCTGATCCCCGCCGGCTACATGCACAAGACAGAAGAAAACATCAAGCACAATCCTGAAGTGTTGATTACCCTCGGCAGCAGTAAAGTCGAGGGCTTGCATGGAGCTGGAGCCGGGTTTTTGATCAAGGGAAAAGCGGCTTTTGTGACATCCGGCCCCGACTACGATGCGTTGAAATCGAAATTTAGCTGGCTGCGGGCAACACTCACCGTCACTATCGACTCCGCCACCCAGACATGGTGATTGGTTGTCAGGCGGCAGCGTCAAAGCTTAACCCCCTGAACCCAAGGAGCAAAACAATGGATATCAAGGAAAAAGTCCTCGAAGTGATGCGCTCTGAAGGCCAACCCCTCAATGCGGGCAAAATCGCCGAGCTTGGTGGATTGGACCGCAAAGAGGTCGACAAGGCGATGGAGCAGCTCAAAAAGGAAGAAAAGATCATTTCGCCAAAGAGGTGTTACTGGGCACCGGCCTAGGGGAGTATCCTCTGCCTCGGTCAAAATCGACGGACTGCTAGCCGGACCTGAAAGCTTTTCCCTGGAGGTACAGACGGTTGGGGATTTCCAGTTGCAGGTTGCCACGGTCCTCTAGGTCCTACCCCGATAGGATACCTATCGGGGTAGGACCTGGAGAGAAGCCATGGAAACAGGACAAGACTTATGGATGATGCTTTCGCAAGAAAGCAAAATAGTGGATGGCTAAACAAAAAGCGCCAAATGCAAGGCGCGCAATTGTCGAGCAATGAGGCGTACTTACGTACGTCGAAGCAGCGAGAGCAATTGCAGCAACGCAGCAGTTGGTGAGTTTTTGCGACGCCATCATGGATGAATCGCGAAATGTTGACTAGCGCGGCGGGCGGTTAGACGCCTCCCGTTTCATGACCTTGAATCCTTCCATCACCAGGAGCAGGACCACGGCGACCATAAGCAGCAGCCCCCACATGGCAGGGGAGACGGGCGCGATATCGAGGACTGTCTGCATCGGCGGAAAGTGCATGGCCCCAATGTGAATCCCTTGGGCAGCGAGCACCCCGACGATGAGGACAGGATTGCGCTGGAAGGGGACCCGAAAAGCGGAATGGCGTTCGGAGCGGCAATTGAAAACATGCACGTTCTCCAATAGTACCATTTGAAGCAGCAACAGATTCCGCGCCTCATTTACCGAGACTCCCAGGCTCAGCAGGTACTGCCAGAGGGCGTAAGTAAGCAGGCCCATGGTAAGGCCGGAAACGAGGGTCTGCTGGATCATCAGGCGGTTGAATATCCCCTCCGCGGGAGAACGGGGCGGCCGTTCCATCGCTCCCGGTTCCCCCTTCTCGAAAGCCAGGGCAACATCTTGAATGCCGTTCGTCACCAGGTTGAGCCACAGAAGTTGCACCGCCGTCAAGGGCGCTGGAAGGTCGGTAAGAATAGCCAGGGTGAAAAGAGCCACTTCGGCAGCACCGGTCGAGATGAGGAGATAAATGACCTTCCGGATATTGTCGTAAGCGAAGCGCCCTTCTTCAATCCCTCCTTCTATGGACGCGAAATTGTCGTCAGTGACAATCAGGGAGGCGGTATCCTTGGCCACCTCCGTTCCTGAGCCCATTGCCACGCCGATGTTGGCCCGACGCAAGGCAGGAGCGTCATTCACCCCGTCTCCGGTCACCGCGACGAAATGTCCAAGACGGACCAGGGATTCAACGATCTCCAACTTCTGAAGAGGCGCTACCCGGCTGAAAACTACGCCTCGATCTACTGTTTCCAGAAAGAGGGGAACATCGGGGTTGCCGACCGCCTCCAAATGCGCCCCAGTGACCGCTTCATCGGCCGGGCCGGCAATCCCCAATTGCCGAGCGATGGTGAGAGCGGTGGCCGGATGGTCGCCGGTGATCATCAAAACCCGGATACCCGCCCTCCGGCACCTGGCCACTGCCTCACGGGCTTCTGGGCGAAGTGGATCGATCAGCCCTGCCATACCAAGGAACACAAGTCCAGAGAGATCCTGCGCGGTCATCGGTTCAGACGGGAGCGTCAGAATCGTTCCTGCCGCGACGCCAATAACGCGGTACCCGGCTGCGGCCAGTAACTCCCCTTGCCGTAGCAGTCGGTCTGCATCCAAGGGGCAGTCCGTGCCTTCGTCCGCCATCCTCGTGCAAAAGGGAAGGACTGCTTCCAGCGCTCCCTTTACGGCCGCCTCGCCCCCCTCTTCGAGCCACCAGGCCCTGGCGGCGAAGCGCCGTTCTGACTCATAGGGTATTTCCCCGACAATCGTCATCTCTCCCTGGAGTCGCTCCGGCTGCAGACCCGCCTTGTAGCCGAGGGAAAGGAGAGCCACGTCCACAGCATCGCCGCTGACGACCCACGCGCCATCACCCCGCGTTAATTCCCCCTCGTTGCACAGGACCGCCGCACGGACAAGTCTGGCTACTCCATCCCGGGTGAACGTGGTGTCTCCCCCGTCTACCGGAAGGACCGCCCCCTGGTCGTCAGATCCCTCGCCGGTAACTTCGAAACATGCACCCGATGGGAGGATAAGCTGCCGGACAGTCTGGCGGTTCAAGGTAAGCGTGCCGGTCTTATCGCTGGCAATGCAGGTGCAACTCCCTAGCGCCTCCACGGCTGTCAGGCGCCGCACGATGACGCGACGCTTGGCCATGCGTGCGGTGGCAATGGAGAGAGCCACGGTCATTGCCACCGGCAGGCCCTCCGGGATGGCGGAAACAGCCAAGGCAATCGCCAGGAAGAAAACCTCCATGAGCGACATCCCCCGGGCCAATGCGATTACGCCGAGGGTAAGTACGACCCCCAGCATGCCGATGCTGATCTGGCGGGCGAAACGCTCCATCCGCAAAACCAGGGGCGGTTTGGTTTCCGCGGTGGCGGCGACTGCGCCAGCGATCTGCCCAACCTCCGTTCGAAGACCCGTGGCTACAACAACCCCCTCGGCACGACCAGCCATTACCGTTGTGCCTGCAAAGGCCATGTTGATCCGGTCAGGTAGGGGCTGGTCACTGGAAAGTGGGTGTACGCCCTTGCCGACAGAGGCGGATTCCCCGGTCAACAGTGACTCATCGACAGAAAGATTCCGCGCACGCAAAAGACGCAGATCTGCCGGCACCCGGTCCCCCGACTCCAAAAGGACGACGTCTCCCGGGACGAGTTCGGCAGCCGGGCAGCGGGTTTCATGACCATCACGCCGCGCCCGGGCAAATACTTGCAGCATCTTCTGCAAGGCCGCGGCGCCGCGCTCGGCCTTCCATTCCTGGATGGTACCGATGGTGGCATTGAGAAGGATAACGGCGAATATAAAAATGGCGTCGGTAACGTCGCCAATCGCCAGGGAGATCGTTCCGGCCGCCAACAGGACGTAAATTAACGGGTTAAGGAACTGCCGCAGGAAAATGGCACCGAGACCGGGCGGGATAGGCGCCGGCAGATCATTGCGACCGAATTCCCGCAATCGGGCAGCCGCCTCAGCGCTCTCCAGGCCGCCTGGGCTGGAATGTACCCGTTCCAAGACCGCGGATATTTCAAGAGTATGCCAGCGGGGCTCCTGACCGGCAGAGGCAGTAGAGTCCATAAGCTCTCCTTAATGGACCATTTAACCACACCCTTCTGCCTCGTCCAGACCGCCTCTCCCAAACTTCGCGTCACCCCCCCCACCGCGTTTTGAGTAGATACGTGCTTATCACGGCCTGATGGGATCGCCCCCGCAGGTTGTCTTGAGGCGGTTCAACTACTATTACCTCAGAGGCCAGGCCTGCCCTTGTAAGCGCCCCTCCCACAGGTTGCTTAAAGGCAATTAGAAACAGAAAGGCCGGTCTTTGCCGAACGAAAGGTCAACGTCGAGGAGGATATATCCAAAACCATCCTCCAGGGGTCCAACCTTCTCTTTAAGGACTGGACAGGCCGGGTTGTCAGAGCATCCCCCTGCGGGTAAAACGGGCAAGTTCGGCCGCCGGCCCGTGCTCGGGATCAACCTGTAGCACCAGCTCGCACTCGGAAAGGGCCTTGGAGTACAGTTTCATTTCGAAGTATGTCTGGGCCAGGCCGAACCGGCTGTCGAGGTGGGCAGGCGAGATTTGCAATGCCTTGTCGTAGTCCTTTATTGCCCGCTCGTAATTGCCAAGCACGCGATGGCATAAGCCCCGGTTGCCGTAGATGCGGCAATTATCGCCATTGTGACTGATGGCCCGATTAAAATCCTTCAGTGACCGGCTGTAATTTCCCATGACAAAGAAAGCCATCCCCCGGTGGTTGTAGACAAGGGAGCGGACTGATTTGTTCAGCTTCATCCCCAGTAGTTTCCCGTAGAGTTCGACGGCTGTCTCCAGGTCACCTTGGCTGTGCGCTTCCAACGCCGCCATCATTGTTTTTTCCAAGGAGTTCGTCAAGGCGAGCGGGATTGGTGCCAGTTGCCCAACCCACTCCGGCGAGGTCCCGGATGGATGGGAGATGCTAATCGAATCTGAAAAGTTAATGTTTTTTATTATGCTCGCACGGCGGTGTTGGCTACGCTGCCGGATTTGCTTCTGATAGTCGCGAAGCTCTTGGAAAATCAAGTCGGAAAGTGTCAGAGTGGCATTCAGGGAGGCGAGCTTTCGGCGGATAGACTGGTTTGGCAATGCGATATCCGATTTGTAGACAAGTTCATGTTCCACCTCAGCCCAGGCATCTTGAAGTGTGGTACGCAACTGAATCTCGCAAACCCGCTGGGTGCCAGGCAGAATGGTTTTGAGGTGGCCAGAAGACATGTGGACAATCAGATGCACCGAGTCGTAGCCAAATTCCCTGAAGGAATGGTCTTCCGCCTTGCGTTCTGTCTCAATAACATCAAAATTGTCGGCAATCAGCCGTTCGATTTCCTCCACATCCTCCAGGAAAGGGCAAACAACCCGGATGCCGAGGAGGTCGGTGACAGGCTCAACCGTTGCCTCCCCCTTCCGGCGACTACTACGAGAAAGCTTCTCGTAATATGATTCGAACTTTTTGATCCGGTACTTGATTGTGGGGCTATAACCGCTTTTTTCCAGCAGAGTATGCAAGTCCAGGCGCAGCTCATTAAGCGCCCCCTCGTATGCAGGGCGTAGCGCTTCATATGCCGAATGCAAACGATCGCGCTCAGGCAGGCCAGCCTTCGATCCAACGAATTCAATCATGCCGCTCAACCCCGCTATTTCCCAAAATTTCAATTGCTCTTGGCGACCAGTACATCACAGGGCGGATTCGTCAGGATGCTTTGCGCCGTACCTCCAAGTTTATCTATTGTAAAACCGCCGGCGCTACCATGTGCGCCAATAGCGATCAGGTCTGGCTTCAACGCAGCGGCTTCCTGGGTCAGACAGGAGTAAGCCGCCCCCTCAGCGGTCCAGTAGCGGAAATTTTCTGGGGAGACGCCAAATTTCTTCAGGAATTTCTGGTGGTCTTTGACAAATTTTTCCAACTGTTCATTTTCACGTTTTTTTATCATGTCGCCATGCCAGTGCCTGATTGTGTCTCCGATGGCAGTGTCGGGAATCTCGTAACAATGAAACAGGTGGAAAATGCCGCCCTGGGCCAGTTCAAAGGCTATTTGAAAAGCCTTTCTTGAGCCAGGCAAGAAATCTGTGCCGATTAAAATAGTCTTGTAATCACCTACAGCTTTGTTTTTAACCATCAAGACCGGAGTGATGCCTTTGCGGACTACTCTTTCAATCGTGGTTCCGATAAACATATCTAGAAACCTTGATTTTCCATGCATTCCCATAACAATCAGGCCAGACTTTACTTTTTCCGCATGTTTTATGATTTCCAGGAAAACTTCTCCACCGTCAATGACGGTAATAGAGTGCTGTATGTCTTCTGCTTCTGGATAGCACGACAGGTAATTCTTGACGGCATCCTCGGCATCCTGCTTTAAGGAGGAGATCCTGCTCTTCTGGTCTGCATACGAATAGGACGGGCAAATATGGAGGATGTGGAGTTTGGTTTTCATTATTGCCGTCAACTTTATCGCCCTCTCAAATGCGCGATCACTTTGGCTTGTGAGATCGGTGGCCAGCATGATATTTTTCATCTTTACCTCCTTCACCAAACGAATCGTGTCTATTGTCAAGGATGCCTTTGCGTCGGTAGTGTCCGGCGGTCCTGGCCGAGGCCCATGAAGTTCAGGTCGGTAGTGAAGTGGGCATCGGTTCGATGGAGCCTATCAGCCATTCCCATGCCTCCCCTTCCCCGTTGGTTAACGTTAATCGATCCTCTCTCGTTGTCAAAAGACCACCTGTCAGGGCAATGTTCACCGACACGGCTGTGGCGATTTTCCACTCCCGAGGGCCTGCCTCTTCAGTTGGGGGGATGCGTTTCTCCATAGGCTTGATGGGTCGAGAAGAGTTGGAGCATCCTGCCGACGGTGAGCGGAAAAAGAAAGGACACTTTCATCGCCTGACCGCCCTGGCGGCTTCTCTCTTCGTTCTTGCCCCTCCGGTCATCCTGGTGGCGGAGAGGCCCGCTCTGGTCTCCTTCCTTCGCCCCGGCCTCATCCCCTGGCACCTCGGAAGCGGGGTCCTCGCGCTTTTCCTGCTGGCGGCGCTCCCGGCGACCTCTTTCTGGCGCAAAGCTCTGGGCATCCCCTACGACAGATGGTGCAAACACGACGGTTATTCCCGGTGTGACGATTGGGGACAACGCGTTCATCGCTGCCGGTGCCATCGTGAAGGTTGTGGGGAATCTTTTCACTCCCAAAGATGATGGCGTCGCAAAAACTCGCCCCGATCGGTAATTCACCGGTCCAATGCGTGTCGATTCGCTCTTCCAGTCGATGGAACCCTGCGCCGGGCGCGGACCGGATGAGGCAACGCTGCGGACAGCGGGTCTCGGGAAATCCTGACGAAGCGACTTCCGGGGGCCATGAAATCGGAATTGACTTGCCCGCACTGCGGTTTTGCCGAGGCGCTGAAAATGCCGACGGAGAGCTGCCTGTCCTTCCATCGCCTGCGGCGGCTGCGCCGCCATGCTTAGGCCGAAACCGGACGACTGTTGTCTTCTTCTCCTACGGCGACCTCCCCTGCCCGCCCCGACAGCGGGAGGTCGTCTGTAGGGGAGATAAATAGCCGAGATCAAGTGGGCAGCGGTCAATGCGTATAGTCGATCAGAGCGATCTCTGACCGACAGCCTTGCGGATGCTCTCGCGCATGGGTCCGAAATGTGGGCAGGCTATTCCGATCGGGTTCCCCCGGCTGATGCAGGAGGCGAAGACGATGGCCTTCGCGCCGCGCTCGACCATGACCTTGGCGCGGGCGACCGCCCGCTTGCCGGGGCAGCCGCCGCAGGAGACGAACCCCATGACTTCCACCGGTCCCGTCTCAGCGAATGCCTTTAGCCCCTCGGCGGCCACCTTGAAGTCCGGTATTGCCGGGGCAGAGGTCCTCCGTTTGCTGGCAGCGTATGATCCCCACCTTCATCCTCTTCTCTTCTCCTTTTCATCATGCGGGTCCATTCCCGCTTTCCTGGGCAAGGTTTCCTTCATCCGCACGGCGGCGATGGCACCGGAGGCAAGGGTCAGCGCCGCCACCAGCCACATGGCCGCCATCAGGCCGAAGAGGTCGGCCGTGATGCCGGCCAGAAGCGCACCGACCGCGTACCCCAGATCCCGCCAGAGCCGGTAGACGCCGACGGCGGACGCTCGCCAGGAAGGATGCGCAATGTCGCCGATCGCGGCCAGGAGGGTCGGATAGACCATCGCCGTGCCGATGCCGAGGAGCACCCCGCCCACTGCGAACAGGAGAAAATTCGCGGCGACGGCCGTGACGGCGATGCCCGCGGCCTGCAGCCACATCCCCCAGACGATCAGCCCCTTGCGGCCGATGCGGTCGGAGAGGGCGCCGGTGAAGATCTGCACGATCCCCCAGACCGCCGGATAGATCGCGGCGAGAAGGCCGATCTGGGCCAGGTTCATGCCGGCGGCGGCGAAGATCAGCGGAAACAGCCCCCAGGCCATGCCGTCGTTGAGATTGTTGACCAGCCCCGCCTGGCTGACGCTGGAGAGATTGCGGTCGGTCAGGGAGGTGCGGCGAAAGATCTCCCTTTGGGTGAGTTCCTTGCGCTCCGTCGCCGGCTGGTGCATGCGCAGCTCGTGCGTCACGTGATGTCGGGTCTCCCGCACCAGCAGGGTGGAAAGCAGCAGGCCGGCCGCGGCATAGGCGATGCCAAGGTAGAACGGCTCGGGTCTGAGTCCCCAGCGCACGGCAATCCAGCCGGTGGCGAGAGCGCTCCCCGCCACGGCGAAGTAGCCGGCGAACTCGTTGAGGCCCATGGCCAGCCCGCGCTGCTTCGGGCCGACCAGATCGATCTTCATGATCACCGTGGTCGACCAGGTCAGTCCCTGGCTCACCCCCAGCAGCACATTGGCCCCGACCACCCACGGCCAGGCCGGGGCCCACATCAGGACAAAGGGCACGGGGACCGCCACCAGCCAGCCGGCCACCAGCACGTGCTTGCGCCCGAAGCGGTCGGAGAACCGGCCGGCGAGGTAGTTCGTCAGCGCCTTGGTTACCCCGAAGACGACGATGAAGGACAGAATCGCCGTCCGCGCCGCGATGTGGAACTCCTGCTCGGCGATGGCGGGGAGGATGCTGCGCTCCAGCCCCACCATGGCACCGACAAAGGCGTTGACGAGCATCAGCAGCGAGAACTGACCGAGATTCTCACGCAACCCGAGACGGATGGATGGCGTATCCATGGCGTTGCTTCCTCGGTTGTGCTTTTCGGGCATTCTTGCCCCCCTCAACCCGCCAGGGCCTGCTCCAGGTCGGCGACCAGATCCCCGGTCTCCTCCAGGCCGCAGGAGAGCCGCACCATGCCGTCGACGATGCCGCGCCGCGCCCGTTCCTGCGGCGTCATGCCGTGATGGGTGGTGGTGATCGGCTGGGTGACCAGGCTCTCCGCCCCGCCGAGACTGGCGGCGATAGTAAAGATACGCAGCCGGTCGACCACCGCCGCGGTGCTCGCGGCATCGCCGGCGTAGATGAAGCTGACCATGCCTCCCTCGGCGTCCAGAGCCTCCCCGCCGTGCACGCACAGGGTGGAAAAGCCGGGCTTCTCTTTTCTCATCGGTAATCCTCCTGGTTCGGGTTGAACGAACCTTGGGCCTGCTTGCGCGGACGGCCAATCCAGGCCGGGGCTACGAAAGGACGCGGTATAGAAGGTGAGCTACCTCTTCCAGGTCCTCCCATAGTGCTTCGTCAGAAAAGGCCGCATTGCCTCGACCGACCGCAGGGCAATGGGGGTGCTGGCGTTGTAATCGGGGTAGATCTCCTTGGTCATGCGCGCCTCCCGTCCGAATCGGCCTTTCGGAAAAGCAGTCCGTAATGGTAGGGGCGCAGATCGAACCTGTCTTTCTCGGCAAAGCTGACGCCGGCCGGAAGAGCACATAAGAAACTGGAAAGGATACCAGCCCGGAACGGAGGGAGGTATCGTTGCACTCAAGGATCTTGGTTAGGCTGTTTCCGCTCGATTTCATGCGGCGGCTGCTGGACACAGATTATGTTTCGCCCAGCGGGGAGTATGTCAATGGTTTTCTCTCCGCCGTCGCGGAAGTCGCAAAGAAGATCCCTTTCTGGGCGCTTGAACCTAAAAGTTAACGCGCGAAGAAGAGGCGAAGCAAGAGAGCACCTTGTGGCAAGCTCCCATTAGCCCTGACATGTGAGAGTTGGCAACCAAATCGGACTCGAACTTCCAAATGACCGGAATTTTGAAAGATTTCAGGAAGATCCTTCCAAGCCGAAACGTACAAATAGAAAAACGGCCGATTTCACAAGGGAAATCGGCCGCTTGATTTGTTGGCTCCCCATATTGGACGTTATTCGAACTTTTTCCACGCTTCCGCAAGCCAACCGGCGGGTGTCAAGGTAGCTCTGTCGCCTTGGTCTCGTTATGCTGCTTAGCCCCTGTGGTCCTTTTTGGAAGACCTTTCTCGAACTGGATTCAGCCGAACTATCCTGACACAGGGGGCTTTTTCAGAAAGCCGTCGGAGAATCCATCGGAAACCGCCGAACCAATTTCCGTGATCAACAAACCCGTTGCCCTGACTAGACCCTGACAAGGAAGTCAGCGCCTTCCCAATGTCCTGCCTCCGGCCAGTAGAACGTAAATTTCACCTGCGCTCCTTCCGGGAGCGTTTCTGTCGGCAAGTCGGCGATATGGATCGTCAGCCCGGTATCGCGCGTTGGGGCGTCGTGCGCCGTCTTCCAGCCGTCGGCGCTCCAGTGAATGACCGCCCGCGTCTGCGTCTCGATGCGCAGCCTTCTGCCGACGGGCATCGAACGGATCTTGTGGTTAAATCGCCACACCATGTGTGGGCAATCGATCTTGTTCACCAGATAGCGCTGCACCGTCTGGGGCGGCAGGTCGAAGACCCGCCGCTCGCGTAGCGAGCGAAGGAGCTTCAGGTGCTCGGCATGGGCCCAGACCAGCGGCATGGCCGAACCGGACGGACGGCCGAGAACGAGTTCCCGCTCTGGGATGTCGGCAGCGTCCCAGACCTGTTCGGGAAGAAGTCCTTGGTCGCCGGCGAAGGCTTCCAGGCAGCCCTGCAACCGGGTTGCTTCCGCGCTTCGACCCGCAGCTAGTTCGAAATGGGCCCGCTCGCCGGTCAGAAGAGGCCAGGCCCGGCCGATGCCGATGCCGTCGAAGGGCTTGCCGTCAGGGTGTTCGCCGTAGCCGTCGCCGTTGTAGCGGTGCCATACGGGGCCCCGTGGGGTCTCCGTCTTGAGCAGGGCATCGATGACCTTGACGGTATCGAGGATGCGCGGATCGTCGGCGGCGCGCAGTCCGAAGCGAACCAGGGCCAGGGCGTCGGGGCTCACCAGATGACAGGCCGGGCTTTGGGCCTGCTCGGGTGCGACGTTCTTGACCGGAATGCTCTGCTGCATGCGGGACACTGCCGGGTCTTTGCGGACCGGGGCGATGCGCACGTAATACCCCTTGACCTGATACTGTTGGCACCAATCGGTTCCGCTCACGTACATCCAGCGATCGATCGAGACGTACCAGACATCGGCGGTTTCGCGCAGGTAGGTGGCGATTGCCGGCTCGCGATGGGCATCTGCAAGGTCCGCCGCCGCCAGCAGCGCGGCGATTTCGGCGGCGACCGTGAACGGCGAATAGCCTGGGTCCTCCTCCCAGCGGTCCTGCGGGCTGACCGGCCCGTTGCGCACCAGGTAGGTCGCGGCCCTGCGCACCATCGGCCAGAGGCGGGCCACATCGGTCGCCGACAGCGCCTTTTCGCGCCGTGCCAGATCGACGAGCAGAACTGGCAGGGCGGTCTCGTCCATTTGGATCCCGTTCCAGTAGGGCGAACCGTCGAGCCACATGTTCTGGGCCCAGTGCCCGTCGGCTTCCTGGGTCGCCTGCAGATAGCAAAGGACGCGGCGTACCTCCTCGCGGGCACCGGCCGCCAGCAGTCCGCCCGCCGATTCGACCAGGTCCCGCGGCCAGGCAAGATGATAGCCTCCCAGGTCGTTGTCCCCCTTGCTGAACCCCCACGGGATCGAGAGGCTGGCGATGAGGCCGCCGCGAAAATTCATCGCCTCGTGGGTGCGTACCACGGCGGTGCTGACCCGGTAGAGGTTTTGCCGGTTTTTGCTGAAGTTCCCATCGAGAGGAAGCAGACGCTTCTGCCATCCCTTCCAGTCGCGCGCGTACTCGGCTCTCGCGGCTGCGAAGCCGTCCTGGAGCGCGGCGAGGGCGCGGTTCCCCGCTTCGGCGGTGTTGCGCCCGAACCCCAAGGTCAGAAGGAACTCTCCTTCGCCCGCTCCCAGGTCAATCTCCGCTGCGAGGGCGACGTTGCCGTTTTCGGCCCGGGTGTAATCCCAAATCAGGTGTTTGTGGGCTGACAGGTCCCGCCAGCCGTCCGAGGTGCCGACGAACCCCACCGAACGCCGCAGCCAGGGGACGGAGCAGGCAAGCGCCAGCGCGTTTCCGTCCCGTTCGGCGAAGAGCATCGGAACACCTTTGTACTCCCCGAGCCAGGCGGTGTTACCGGAGCCGTGATTGCCCAGGTGCGGCGCGAGCAGGACGTAGAGCCGGTAATCCGCAGGCTCTCCTCTCAGGGCGGTGAACCGGGTCTGCTGCAGAACCGCGTCCCGTTGCGGATCGGCGAGGATCTGCTTTTCGATGCGGTAGCGCCCCTGACGGCAGGAGTTTGTCAGGCCGAAGGCCGGC
Source organism: uncultured delta proteobacterium (assembly GCA_963791005.1). Taxonomy (GTDB): domain Bacteria; phylum Desulfobacterota; class Desulfuromonadia; order Desulfuromonadales; family CAWBQR01; genus CAWBQR01. The sequence continues at coordinate 151,509 of CAWBQR010000009.1, forward strand.
ACCCCCTCTGAGAGCCAGTGAACTTCGCTGTCGGCGTCGCGTTTTTCCTCTGAGAGAAAGTCCTCGCCGCCGGCAACGATCAAACCCATGTCGCGGATGCAGGCCTGATCAATACGCGGGTAATAGATTTCGTTGAAAATCCCGTGGCTCAGAGTGAACCAGACCCGGCTTTTGTTCCCGAGGGCGGTGCCCACCCCCGACTTGGCACTGGAGGTCCAGCGCGCCGGAATGCCCGGCCAGCCTGGCGCATAACGATCCGCTTTATCCATCGATGTCCTCCCGTTGCGTGGCCCGCTCAACCCCCATGGGCGAAGTCGGGGTAGTCGGTCATCCCACCGTCGATGAAGATCGTGCGGCCGGTGAGGTGGGAGGCGACTTTCGAGACCGGCACCGTCACCATGCGGGCGATTTCCTGCGGCATGCCGATCCCCGAATTGCCTCCAGTGACAAGGGCCCGCTTGCCTTCAAGACGGATGTTCATGATGCTCCTTTCTCTTGGCGGGGGGACTCGCCCCGCCGTTGAAACACGCCGTAGCGGTCGTGTTCGAAGTGGTAGAGCTTGGCAACCTCAACAGTCAGCCGGCGCAGCCCGGGCAATCGGAAGATCGCCACGCCCGGAAGCGTCCCCAACAGCGGGCCGAGCCAATAGATCCACCAGCCCCGCCAATCCCCGGAGACGACCGACGGTCCGAGGCTGCGGGCCGGGTTGGTGCTGGTACCGGAGACCGGCGCCTCGGCGAAAACCATGACGGCATACAGCAGGGGGAAAAGCGCCGGTGTGAACGGCCGCAGCCGTGGGTGCCGCAGGAAGAAGAACAGCCCGGTGATGAGGGCGAAAGTCGTTGCCGCTTCTCCCAGCAAGGCCCACCAGTCGCCGTACGCCGGGCCGGGGAAGGTCGCCCCGAAGGCCACGCTGCGTCCCATCTCCCCCCACGCCAGCAGGGGCAGCGCACCCGCGACCGCACCGCCGAGCTGCGCCAGGAGGTAGCCCAGGGCATGCCGGCCCCGCAGCTTGCCCATCAACCAGAAGGCCAGGGTCACCACCGGATTGATGTGCGCCCCGCTTTCCCTGCCGAGGGGCGAGAGCGCGATCAGCGCCCCGGTGGTGCCGAAGAGAAAACCGGTGATCAGTCGGCGCCAGCCGGCGCTCGGGATGAGGAGGACCTCCGGGCTGCCGTGGCCGAAGGCCAGAATCACCAGCGATAACCCGACGCCGACCAGCAGCGCCGTGCCGAGAAACTCCGCGCCGAAGAGCAGCCACGGGAAAGTTCGATCCTGCGTCTCCATCCGGTTCTCTTTCAGCTCATGATGCAAGCGTGCTTAACCCACATGGGCGGCCGTTCCAAAAATGACTCCCTTCCAGTGTGCCGATTGGCTCATTCCTTCCTTCTGTTTTGCCCGTTCGTCCTGCTGGGCAAGAGTCCCGCCAGGATTTTGATGGCGGCCATGCTTTTTGATTTAGGGAGTATATCACCGGAAATTCTTGTTGGTTTTGGCCCCCTCTACCAAAATGCGTCATGAAGGAGAGATTGAAGTATAAAGGCAAAAACTGCCAGAGATGTCGTCCCGTCTTATTGCCAGGATAATGAAGAGAGGATACGGGAGTGTCTCACTGGCACTGATTTTTGCAGTAAGAGCCTGACTCTTGGGCATTAATACGCCTGCACAACTTGAAACCCAACTGGTTTCAGCTTTGGGGGGGAGTCTGCGTAAGTTTGTCGGTCGCCCATCCATCTTGGACCGAATTGCGCTATCCATGCTCTTTGATAATGTTGAATGTGCAGGATCCGGCGGTGAGGATGACCTGCCGCTCCACGGAGGTTCGAGATGACGTATTCCGAGGAAACCCAAGATGCCCTCCGATCCATCAGATTTGAAAGGATTCTGGAATCGGCGACAGATGGAATTGTCATGCTGGACAGGGAGGGGCGCTATACCTACGCCAATGCTGCGGCCGAGAGAATTCTAGGCGTGCCCCGGGAGTCGATCCTCCAACGAACGTTCGACCAGGCCGAATGGCGACTCTCTACTGTAAGGGGCGACCCCCTTCCCGAGGAGGAGACCCCGTTCAGGCGGGTCTTCTACGAGAACAAGGGAGTATATGGGCTCAAGACGATTGTCGAGCGGCCCGACGGCGTGAGAATCGTTATTTCCACAAGTGCGGCGCCATTGTACGATGCTGCGGGGGAATTCGACGGGATGGTGGGGGTTCTCACGGATGTTACCGAACTTCATGAGTTGCAGGAACTTAATACATCCTTTCAACATATGGTTGCCCACGACCTTCGTACTCCTCTTACAGCCTTACTAGGACATGCAGAAATGCTGAATGAAGCCTTTCGGCAAGGCAGCATTGGGGGTACCGTTTTAAAGAATGTGGCAGAGATCCTGGAGGGAGCCCGAAAAATGGAAGCTATGATCCAGGATCTGGTGGATACCGCCCGCATTGAAAGCGGTAATATCCCTTTGGAGAAAAAAACGATCACCCTGGAAACCTTCGTGTGGTCTTGTCTACGGGATGCCAAGAAGGCACTGAACCTGAACCGGGTGGCGACCCAGATTCCGCATAATCTGCCTCCGGTAACGGCAGATCCCGCTCGCCTGAAGCGCGTACTTCTTAATCTCCTCAGCAACGCCCTTAAGTTTTCACCGCCCGATCGCAAGGTCATTCTCCAAGCTCATAAAACTGACGGAGAAATCAGGATATCCATCAGCGATCAAGGAGAGGGAATCGCCCCCGAAGACTGTTCACATCTTTTCAGGAGGTTCTTTCAGGTCAAAGGGCCTAGGTCCTCCAAGGGGATCGGTCTGGGCCTGTATATCTCCAGATTGCTGGTTGAAGCTCATGGTGGACGGATTTGGGTCGTGAGCAAGTTGGGCGAAGGGAGCACGTTCTACTTCACCTTGCCGACCAAATGACACTCCATGGTACGTTCCCCGCTGGTCATTTAAAGGGCAGCACTTTGAGTGGATCTTTTGCTCGGCAAGTGGCGGCCGGCAACAGACAGGAGGCAGCCCATGCGCAAGAGTATGATTGGACAGGACGAGGGGCCGGCAGATGATCGGTGGCTGGACCTGGAGCATCTTGCCAGAGCAGAGATTACCTCGGAGGATTCCGAATATCCCATCGAGTTTGCGATCCGGTCTGGGAGCAAGGAATGGAAAGCTGCTCGGGCTGGCGAGCAGGTGATACGTTTTCTCTTTGACAAGCCTCAGCGGATCAGACGGATTCGGTTGGTCTTCGAGGAAGAACGGCAGGAGCGCACCCACGAATTCTCCCTCGCCTGGTCGGGAGAAGATGACTCTGTACCTCGAGAGATCGTTCGCCAGCAGTACAATTTCAATCCCCCGCAAAATACCCGGGAAGTAGAAGACTACCGAGTCGACCTCGTCGGGGTGAAAATCATCGAATTGCGACTTCGTCCCGATATCAGCGGTGGAAACGTCCGCGCTTCACTGGCTATGATCCAGGTCGCTTAAGCACCGGGCAACGCGTTTTTCCTCTTCTCAGTCTGGTGATCTTAATCGGCGGAGGGAAGGGATTCCGTCCGAAGATGAGCATCATTTTCGCAAAGCAGCCGTGATCGAGTTCGGCGTGACCAAGGTCGAGGGGGAGACGACTTGGTTCGTCCGAGACAATGGTGCCGGCTTCGCGATGGTGGATGCGGAAAATCTTTTCCTTCCATTCTGGCACCTGCTCGGCGCCCCGGATCTTGGCTGGCACGGCATCGGCCTCGCCACGGTGGCACGTGTCGTTGAGCCGCACGGCGGGCGGATATGGACCGAAGGAGAACCGGGAGTGGGGCGACTTTCTATTTCACCTTGGCCTCCACCAATTTAAAGGCGTAAACCGTCATCACTTCATCACAGTGAGCCGAAATGGTGAAAGTTGCATAGTTCGAGCCGGCCTCGAACTGCTTCGATGACGAGAGGAAAAGGCCTACTCTGGCTGGTTTTTTATTGTCGTCTAAGAGAAACTGGTCAATGCCGACGTGAGGTAGTATTTTCCCATTAATATGGTGTCTCTCAAATCTGAGAGATCGCCATGGAGGGGCAGCAGGAACCAAAAGCCAATCAGGTGGAAGCCATTGCTCAGTTCTGTTGCCATGACACTGAGGTTTAAACTTGATCCAAAGGGGGAGCAGGGTGGGGGTGGGCTGAAAGGGGGGCTATGCCAGTAGCGTTTTCTTCTCCCTCTGATGCCCAAGCCGGACTCGAACTTCCAAGTATTTGATTTTACAATAACTTACAGCGCGATTATTTAAGGTTTACAGAAACCGAAAATGTAAGCGGCCGACTTCACGAAGGAAATCGGCCGCTTGATTTGTTGGCTCCCCGGGCCGGACTCGAACCAGCGACAGGGTGGTTAACAGCCACCTGCTCTACCAACTGAGCTACCGGGGAATGAGGGGTTGCCTCCGAAGAGACGAGTTGGATTTATACACCGTGAATAAATCTATGTCAAGGAGGTTTTTTCGCGTCCGCGTCGTTCCTTTTAAATCCGTCCACGGCTTCTCTGGTATACACGGTTGTTGAATGAAATTCACTTATTACGCACCTCGTAGCCCATCGCCCGGTACCCGCGCAAACGCTTGTTCCACATCCGCGCAAGCTGCGGATGGTCGTGCTCTATGTAATCGTAGATTCGCACATTATGCTTGCCGGCATGGTCCCGGTGCAGGCGACCGGCGTATTGCTGGAGCGTGCCCTTCCAGGAGATGGGCATGGAGAGCACCAGCGTATCCAGCGGCGGGTGGTCAAACCCCTCGCCAACCAGCCGACCTGTAGCGAGAAGCACTCTCGCCTAATTGCTTTTTCACGGTGCGCCTATCATCAAAAGTCTGGAGGATCTCTATACCTTTGTTTATTTAACGTACCATATGATATGGACAACCTGCTAGGCCTTAAGGAACTCCTTTCTGCAGTCGATGGCGTCACGCGATGACCTGATGCTTCGAATGGTCTCTTTGCTCATGCGGTAATTTATTGCAATTTCAGCCAATTTGTCTATATCCAGGTGCGGGGCAAGGGTTGCGCACTGCTGTCATCGAAGAAATTGACATCGTTGAGTGCCGCCAATGCGTTGCTGACCGGTTCCGGGAGGTTGTTTTTCTGAGCCATCTGGTCCTCCTCGTTTCCCTTTCCGTTGAAATCTATCTGCTGGGAGCTCAAGAACCCCCCCCGCAATCTCTCCCTGGGCCAATACCGCTGAAGCCAGCGGGGAAAAAATCTTTTCTGTATATTGGTACGCCGTCTGCCTCATTTGCGTGAAACGTATCAATATTGTCCCGCACTGCGGAATTAAAAAACCATATTTTTAATAAATTTGATTGAAATCTTCAAATTGTGGAATAAGATTCCGATTTATGTTTGACATGGCCTGCTTTGTGGGCTAGTTTTGGTTCAAACAGTGTTAGAAAATGGAATGGCAGTGGCCGGCTATCCCTTCTGTTTGTCTGGCCGGGAAGAAATCCAGCCAGAGAAAAGGGTCCGGCGTAACCGTCTTTAAACTTTCGAAAAGGAGAACAAGAGATGCATTTCGAACTGACGGATGAGCAACGGATGATGCAGGAAATGGCAAAGGATTTCGCTCAAAAAGAAATCCTTCCCACCCTCAAGGAAGACGAGGAAAACCATAAGTTTCGCCCCGAACTGGTGAAAAAGATGGCGGAGCTCGGCTTCTTCGGCTGCGCCCTGCCCGAAGAGTACGGCGGCAACGGTTTCGGCTTCCTCGAGTCGGTCATCCTCGCCGAACAGATAGCAAAGGTCAGCGGCTCATGGCGGCTTCCATTCAACATGCAGAATATAGGTCCCGCCGTAACCGTCAACAAGTTCGGCACCGATGAGCAGAAGAAGCGATTCATTCCCGACTGGGTCAGTGCCGACGCTTTCGGTTTCTTTGCCATCACCGAGCCCAACTCCGGCTCCGACGTCGCCGGGATGGGGACGACGGCGACCGACCGCGGCGACCACTGGGAGCTCAACGGACAGAAGATGTGGATCTCCAACGCCCACGTCGGCGACTGGGGCCTGGTCTACGCCTTTACCGACAGAAGCCAGAAGTATAAGGGGATGACCTGCTTCATCGTCAATTTGAAGGAGACCGAGGGGATCGTCACCGCGCCGATCAATACCAAGCTCGGCCTTCACTGCGCCCCGACCGGAGAGATCGCCTTCAACCAGGCGCGGATTCCCAAGGATTCGGTCCTCGGCAAGGTCGGTCAGGGCTTCCAGATCTGTATGTGGCAGCTCAACAACACCCGCATCAGCTGCTCTTCCGGAGCTCTCGGCATCGCCGGCGGCGCCATCGACGCAGCCATAGACTACGCCAACGAGCGGACCCAGTTCGGCCGGAAGATCGGCTCCTTCCAGATGATCCAGGCTCAGATCGCCGAGATGGTCGCCGAGCACGAGGCCGCGCAGCTTCTCGTCTACCGGGCCGCCTGGCTCAAGGACCAGGGGCTGCCCAACCAGCACCAGACCTCGATGGCCAAGCTCTTCGCCTCCGAGGCCGCCGTCCACGCCGCCAGCGAGACGATGAAGATTTTCGGCAGCTACGGCTACAGCACCGAGTATCCGGCGGAGCGATTCCTGCGCGACGCCCATTCGCTGCGGGTGGTCGAAGGAACCAGCAACATCCAGAAGAGCATCATCGCCGGCATCAGCCTCGGCGACGTGCCGAACCGCTGACCTTTTTGGGTCTCGGGGCGGACCAAGACAGGAGCAGGCATGAACTCTGAGAGCAAGGTGGACCTTCTACAGAAAGAGCGCAAATTCGTCACCGCCCTGGCGCGGGGCCTCGAGGTGTTGAGCTGTTTTCATGCCGGCGACCACTTTCTGGGCAACAACCAGATTGCCGAACGGACCGGCCTTGCGAAATCGACTGTCTCCAGGCTGACCTACACTCTGACCGAAATGGGTTATCTGCGTTTTTCACCAAGTCTCAACAAGTATCGACTCGGCACCGCAGTGCTCAGCCTCAGCTATTCCCTGCTGGGACAGATGGACGTTCGCCGCGTCGCCCGGCCGCTGATGCAGGCACTGGCTGAGCATACCCTGGCGGCCGTCAATCTGGGTGTCCGAGACCGGTTGAGCATGGTCTATATCGACACCTATCGCAACGCCTCTACTTACGCAGTGCAACTCGATGTAGGTTCGCAGATCTCGATCGCCACTACCTCCATGGGCCGAGCCTACCTGGCGGCCCTGCCGAAAGAAGAGCGTTTGGCGGTGATGGAGAAGATCCGCGAGAGCGACGAGCAGAACTGGCCCCAGGTCCAGGAAGGGATCACGCGGGCCATTGAGGAATACCGGGAAAAGGGGTATTGCCTTTCGCTGGGAGAATGGCGCAAAGAAGTGCATGCCATCGCCGTCCCCCTGGTTCCGGGAGACGGTTCGGAGATCATGGTCTTCAGCTGCAGCGGTGCCTCGTTCCAGCTGCGGCCGCAGATCATGGATGAGGATATCGGGCCCCGGCTGCTAAACCTCGTCGGGAACGTGAAGACGGCGCTCACCCACATGTAGTTCCGCTTTCCGTTGCCTGGATCTTTAATTTTTCATCTTCGGCGAGAGGAAAGTCATGGAAGATGTTTTCATGGTCGATGCTTTGCGCACCCCCCAGGGATCCCTCGGGGGGGGGGCTGCGATGTCACGGCCCCAGAGCTTGCCGCTACCGTGATTCAGGGACTACTGGAGCGCTTCGGCCTGGCGGCCGATGCGGTCGACGATGTGATCGTCGGGCAGGTCCTCTCCGGCGGTTGCGGTCAGGCGCGGGCCCAGCAGATCATGGGACTGGAGGGGATCGCCGATGCCGTTCCCGCCATGCCCATCCACTAGGTCTGCGGTAGCGGACTGAAGGCCCTCATGCTCGGCGCCGGTTCAATCCGCCTCGGGGGCGCCGAGGTGGTGCTGGGCGGAGGGATGGAGAACATGTCCCGGGCCCCCTTCCTGCTCAAGGAGGGGCGCTACGGGTACCGGATGGGCAGCGGGGAACCGATCAACCAGTTGATCCACGACGGTCTGAGGGACCCCTATAGCTGCCAGCACATGGGGCAGATCGCCGAGGCGAGAGTCGCACGACACGGCCTCACTCGCGAGGAGCAGGATAAATTTGCCTTCGGTTCGTACCGCAAGGCCCAGGGCGCTGTAGAAGACGGCGTCTTCGCCGGGGAGATCGGACTGGTGGTGAAAGGGACGCGCAAAGGCGAGGTGACGGTCGAGAAAGACGAGGGGCCTTTCAAGGTCGACTTCGCCAAGCTCCCCGCTCTGCGGGCGGTTTTCAGCAAGGAAGGGACGATCACCGCCGGCAACGCCTCGACCATCAACGGCCTCGCGGCGCTGATGCCCATCTAGCTGCTGAGCCTGGCGGCGCTCGCCGTGGCAGTCTGGGGTCTCTGGGGGCGGATCAAGGTCTACCGCCCCCAGCCGGCGCCTTCTTCGCCGACCGCGGACCCAAGGGGCGGCTGAGCCTTGCGGCACGAACCGAGAGCAATACCCGAGAGGTGCAAACTGGCCCCTCACGGATTCAGGTAAATGGTAAAATTTTTCGAAATGAAGGGAGTGTGAAGATGTCTTTGCCCAAGTTGATCGATTCGACCCTGGAACTCAATGACCGCGTCGGCCTGCTTACCTTTCGCCGGGATGACGTGCGCAACGCTCTTACCAGCACGGCCTTGGTGGAGGACATCGTGGCCGCCGTCGAGTGGGCCAATGTCAGCGCCGATGTTTCGGCGTTGATCCTCACCGGAGAAGGGAGGGCCTTTTCCTCCGGCGGCAACGTCAAGGAGATGAAGGAGCGCAAGGGAATCTTCGGAGGCCAGGCAGTGGAGGTGCAGGACAAGTACCGTCGCGGCATCCAGAAGATGAGCCTTGCCCTGCATCGTGCCGAACTGCCGGTCATTGCGGCCGTCAACGGTCCGGCGATCGGCGCCGGGTTCGACTTGGCCTGCATGTGCGATGTGCGTTTCGGCTCGAGCGAGGCCCTGCTCGGCGAAACCTTCCTCAACCTCGGTATTGTGCCCGGGACGGGGGGCGCCTGGTTTCTGCAGCGTACCGTCGGGTACCAGAGGGCTTTCGAACTCGCCTTTACAGGCCGGATGTTGCGTGCCGACGAAGCGCTCGATCTGGGCATCTTCCTTGAGGTAGTCGACCCAGGGGAGCTGATCCCCACTGCCCGGAACTTCGCTCGAGAGATAGCGGCCAAGCCCCCCCATGTTCTGCGCTTGACCAAGAGGCTTATGAAAGCGTCCCAACGTATGGACCTTCCCGACCTGTTAGACCTTACGGCCTCCTTCCAGGCCCTGGCCCACGAAACCAAGGAACATGCAGAGGCCCTCGACGCCTTTTTGGACAAGATGAATGCGGGCAGGAGATAATTAAAGGAAAGAGACAGAAGAGAATCGAAGACAGCAACAAGGTTCTCAAGGGGTCGGCACTGCCACAGGGGTATTTTTCTGCCTGGTTTGACCCGGGCGCGAGCGAAAAAAAGCCACTACGCACTGATAAATGCGTAGTGGCTTTTTCATCGGATATGTGGCCGATCTCAAGGAGGGCGGCCGTTTTCTTTGATTTTGAATCTCTTAGGGGCCTATTTTCCGAAGCCTGTTTCGATATATGAAATCAGTTTAGGCTTTTGATTCCCGTAGTTTGCTGCGGAGAGATTCATTTTTCCTGGTGTGCGGGTATCATTTTTCCAGGGGAACATGTATCATAAAGAAATACTACCCACCCAAGATCCTCTTCAGATACACCTGCCCTTCAAGCCGTACGGAGATGACTTTTCGGCGTGAAGAGATTCGATGATCGTGCCGGCGTTTTCCGGCACGACAATTGTCAAGCCTGCCCCGTAGATTCCAGCGATCTCCCTGGTTTTTATCGGACATTTCTTGGCGCGCCCCACGAAAGGGAGAACCGCGATGCAAAGCATCCAAGCTTGTAGCCGGAGACCCGATCCAAGCCCGCTGCACCAAATGCCGCAAAAATACCGACCACATCATCGTCACCATGACCGAGGAGATTCCCGACAAGGTGCAATGCAGTTCCTGCAGTCGTCAGCACAAGTACCGGCCTCCCTCACCAGAAAAAAAAGCCTGCCGTGAAACGAACCATCAATCACAGAGACGCCGAGCGCAAAGAATGGGAAACTCTACGGCCAGGCATGAACAGCGCAGAGGCGAAGGAGTATTCCATGACGGGGGCCTACAAGGTCAAGGCCCTTATAAGCCACCCGTTTTCGGCATCGGCATTGTGCAGCGGGTGGTCGGTTCGCAAAAGGTCGAGGTTCTCTTTGAGGACGGCAAGAAAACGATGCGCTGTAAATAACCCTGCCTGCGCGGCCGGGCCGTTTCCCATCGCGCGGAATGGCCGGGCCCGGTCTGGCGAACCGGATGGAAAGAGATGGAATGTGGAAACGTGTGACCTGTGTGCAGAGCAATCAAGGAAATCCCACAACTGCAAAGCCTCATGAATATTTAAAAAAAGTCGATGAGGCCCGTTTTTTCAAAGGGAAATCCCCCCGAGGGTTCGTGGAGCAGGATTATCAGTGCCTGACCTGCAAATCGAGATTTACCCAGAGTACCAATAAAAACGATCTGGCATGGACTCTATGGCGGGGGTGATTGCACCGAATTTCAGCTCGCGTTGGAGCCGTCAAAAAGGGGCAGGCCGTTTAAGGACAAGGTGGTCTGCCCTTATCTTGTCGGGTTCTCCAAGGATGAATTGCCGGTCTCACGCATGGAGATCTTTCAGCCAGGCTTCAAAACGATCTCTTGGCCTCTTGGATAAAATCCGTCCGAAGGTTTCCTTGTCGTAGAGATACAAACAATGCCGGATCGAGGTGTAGGGGCTGAATGTGTTTTCAGGGTCTTTCTTCATGAAATCATCGCGATAGTCTCTGACGGTTTTCAGATTTTCGACCAAACTTTTGTGTAGATCCGACTTTTTAAAGCCACTGTCCAGCTTCAGGATATCCTGGACGAAGTTGTCGACCTTGCTGCCTTCAAATTCGAAATCCTTGAAGAAATGACCCGCCACCCGCAGGAAGTTGAAGGCATTGACGCTTCGTCCTCCGGCAGTGGCCGGCATTGCCCCCACGGCTTCGCCGTGGTCCTCGGGGGAATCATTGATGGGATCCTCCGTCGCCTGATGCAATAACTCCAGGGTGGCGTTGCGGATTTCCTTGAATTCCCGGTCGGCCAGCTCAAACAGCGCGGAGAGAACATTGATCCTGCGCTTGAGATCATTGGGGATCGATTTTTTGTACTTGATTTTGTGGTCCAGCACACTCCATGCATCCTGTATCAAGGACCTGATCTGTACTTCGAAGGGAAAATCGCTAAACCGCTGGTTTTTCGGATGGGCCCTCATCCGATCGTTCAGGGCAAGGTCCATGTGAAGGCCTTTGTAGCCAAATGAATCCTCGGTGCTTTCCACGGTCGAGATCTTGTCGGTGACATCGATGATCCTGAAGTGTTTCTTCAGCACATCGGAGACTGTTTCGATCTGGTCCTCATAGAGGCAGACGATGCGGATTCCGATCAGGTCTGAAAGATAGCCTTTGATCTCGTAGTCCTGTTCATCGGCTTCGAGTTTGTTCTGGTATTTCCGGTGAAACTTTTTGATGCATTCCTCTTTTTCCTTGACCCGCCCCTCGATTTTGGTCACCTCGCCGACATCCGACTGTTTTATCAGTGCACCGATGGTCTGGATATAGGCGTTCTTGGCTTCCTCAAACAAGGGCCTGTTGTTGTCGTAAAATTTCCTGAAAATGCGTTTTTCAAGTTCGAAATCAAGAGAGGCCAATGGCAACTCCTTTTGCTTCCGTGTTGGAAATTATGGCTGGGAGGTATAGAGCAATGGGACTGCGGGAGGTCTGCGAAGGGGAACTGCAGGGTTGGGGCATGGGTGAGGCCGCTGAGGGGTTGCAGATGAGCTCCGGAAGGTCTGCGCGTGGATGGGGTACAATAGCCGACATTGCACAAACTTCTCAGAATGGCCTACCTCCTGCGGAGTGACAGGTGAACGCCAGCGGATATGCCCCTTGGGGAAGTCCCTCCTAGGTGGGAAAAGGAGGCGTCGGACCATTGCGTGCGGGGTGCCTGGTCGGGAAACGAGGAGGGGAGGGTCAATCCTGCTCCGGAGATTCTTGGGTACTCTCCTCCTGTTTGCGCTTTCTCTTTTCTTCCTTTTTAGCCTTTTTGGCGAGTTCTTTCTGGCGCTTTTCATATCCGTAATTTGGTTTTCTGGCCATCTGGTTGTCCTTTTTTTGGGGGTGTAGCTCTTCAGACCTGAATGGAGAATTCAAACCTCGGGATGCGAAACGCGATTCGAAAAAAGAGCCCCACGGGAATCCGTGGGGCCCTTTTTTCAATGTATGCAAAATCTTTACTTAAATTCTGCGCACGTTAGTCGACTGGGGGCCTTTCTGGCCTTGGGTGACCTCAAAACTCACCCGATCTCCCTCGGAGAGAGACTTGAAGCCGTCGCCCTGGATTTGGGAGAAATGAACGAACACGTCAGGTCCATTGTCCTGCTCGATAAAACCAAAACCCTTTGCGTCGTTAAACCACTTCACTGTACCTTCTGCCATTTAGTTTTCTCCATCTTCCCCTGAGGGAACTTTTTTGTTGTGCAAGTCACGAACGCCTGAAAGTAAAAAAACACACGCCAAAGTAGGCCTGTGTTTTTGATCCGGTTTGACACCTTGCCAAACCAGCTAGCGCCAAAAAACTTACACAAACTTTCTTAAGTTTTTCAACTCTAGCACGGCAGGCTTTTGAAAAGCAAGGCTTAAATTCGTGTGGGAAAAGAGATTCTTTCAGGGCGGGAGGAAGTCCGTTTGGTCTGCCCCTCTTAATCCTGGGGCTGAAGGCGGGTGATATGGGTCTGTATGTCTCCGGATTTGCGGTGCAAGCTCATGGCGGCCGTATTGGGGGTTGCGAGCCTGCCGTTGGAAGGGAAGTCATTTTAACCCTGTCTGCGGTAGCAGAAGAGCTATTTATAAGGCCTCCGGTCCTTCAGCTCAGGCACTGAAAAAGCCCTGTGTTCCAGAGGAAGGCGCCGCAGGGTTCGGCCTTGAGGTGGCGGTCCTGCTCGAAAGCCTCGGTCTGGACGTAGTCGCCGGGGGTCTGGGAGCAGTTGATGCAGTCGCAATGATCGTATCCCAGAGCCCCTTGGCGGAAGGCGCGAAATGCCGGGGCGTTCCAGATCTCCAGGATCCCCTTCTCGGCCAGGCTGCCGAAGACCTTGGGGCGGACCGTCTGTGCCCAGCCGCCGGTGACGCAGCTGCAGCGGTGCCAGAGAAAATGGCAGGGGTGGACTCTTCCGTCCCAGGAAACGAAGGCCCCTCCCTCCTGGATGAAGCGACAAAGGCGCTCGGCCCGGGGGACAAGCTCGGGCAGATGGAGCTCCAGACCCGTTTCCCTGGCGACCTCCCGGGACTCTTCGAATACCTCGCCCACCTTCTCCAGCCAGGCGCGGTCCGTCTGGAGCAGCTTTTTCAGGTCGAAAAGAATGCCCTGGCTCTGGGCGTCCTTTTCCATTCTCTCGACGTAATTTACGATCTGCTTATCGGCGTGGGTTTTGCCGTATTTCCGGAGGACCTCGAAATACCGCGTGATGTCGGCTCCCGAGGCGGCCGCCTTGTTCTTCCAGGAGTCGAAGATCTCAAGGGCTGCGTCGCTGCAGGAAAGGGGATAGGCCGCCTGGGAGGCGGAAACGGAGTGGTAGGGGGTGATCTGGGTCACGAGGGCGAAGGAGGCCCCCCGGCAGCCCGCCCAGTGGAGGGCCGCCGGCAAGTCCTGGAGGTTGTCGCGCATCAGAACGAATTCCACCCCCACCCTCAGGTCAGGGCGGCCGCTTCTGCTCTTGGCCGAGGCGAGGCGGGTCAGGGCCCGCTCGACCACGGCCAGTTCGCCGCCTCCCCTGAGCCTGCGGAAGGTGGCGCACGAGGCGGAGTCGAGGGAGAGGCAGATTCGGTCGAGGCCGGCCTCGGCCAGGGACAGCGCCCGAAAAGGGTCCAGCAGCAGACCGTTGGACTGGAATCCGACCCATCCCGATGCCGGCATGCGCGCTTTGGCCCGGCGGATGAGCTCCTCCAGTCTCCGGTGAAGCAGCGGCTCGCCGATGCCGTTCAGGACGAGGGCGTTGAGGCCGGAGAAGGCAGGCTCCAGGGCGGCGAAAGTTTCCCAGGAGAGGTCCCCTTGGGCCACCCCATCTTCCGGTGCCCGCTTCGTGCATATCCTGCACCCGAGGGTGCAGCGGGTGGTGGTTTCGACGAACAGCCTGGAGGGGTGCTCGCGAAGGGCCGGAAGGCAGGGGAGGTCTTCCGCTGGGGGCGACGGGCGGGGGCTTGGCATCGACTGCGCCGGCCGGTTAGGAGGAGGTGTCCTTCATGAGTCGAAGAGCATCTCGGAGGATATCACTGACGCTTTTCTGCGTCCGCTCCATGTGCTCTTCCAGGTCGGCCAGTTCCTCCCAGCTGATTCTCATCGACAGGACTTTGGTTTTGCCTGGGGTCTTGGTTCCCTTCATGTTCGGATCCTTTACATCTTTTAATGGTTCGGACTTTAAGGGTCGATTCCGCCTTTAGCGACACTTTTCCGGAAGGGGGG
>CAWBQR010000010.1:0-237759 GCA_963791005.1 uncultured delta proteobacterium
GTTGTGCCGTTACTGGTTTCAGTTGGTGTTTGCTGCATGGCCTGCAGGGCGTTGAGCACAAGGTTGAGAAAGGCCTGCTTGATCTGCTCGGGATTGGCAAGTACCGGGGGCGTTTCCCCAACTTTCAGGTCGATTTCCACCCCGTTCTTCTGCGCCTGCAAGCGGGTCAGCAGAGGACTTCGCGCAGCGGAAGGGACATCGGCGCAGACCCTGCCGTTCTCGGCCGGGCGGGCGAAGTCGAGAAAGTTCTGGACCACGCGGTTGAGACGGTCCACCTCCTTGATCAAAATCCGGGTAAATTCGTAGCGGGGATCGGTGGAATCAATCCCGTCCTGGAGGATTTCCGCCGTCCCGCGGATCGAGCCGAGGGGATTGCGTATTTCGTGGGCCATTCCCGCGGAAAGTTCTCCCAGGGCGGAGAGCCGATCCGCCCTGCGCAGCTGTTCCTCTATTTCGAGTATGAGGTCGGCCTGCTCCTTGAGCCGGGCGTAGCTTTTCTCCAGATGCCCGACGGCGGCCTGGTAACGCTCTTTCTGAGTCCTTTCGCGCTGGGCGAGGAAACCGGTGAGAAAACCGATCACGTTGTACAGGAGGATTTCCAGGTACTGTTCGGGCTTGGCTGCGGGCATGTTCCCCCACTGAAAAACCACGTGAGGGGCATAGAGGATGGAGACCGCGATGGAGGCCCCGAGACCTCCCCGGAGGGAGAACCAGAGACCGCCCAGAACGATCGGAATGTAATACGCCGACGAAAGATGTCATGTATACGTGCATCCTGAATGTTGGTCGAGTAGTGGAGGGCGGTTATGACGACAATCAGGGTGGCCATAACGGCCAGTCGAATCGATTCGTTTCGGCGCATGCCCCGATTCTTAATCAAGGCCCCCCTCAGGTGCAAGTATTTTGTATCCGGATAGGAAGAATCGGGCGCGGCCATACCACAAAAAAAGCCCCCTCCCCAGGCCGGAGAGGGGAAAGGAGGCAAAGCTTTTGGGAACAGCTTCGCTTGGTTTCACTGTAGCACCCGGGGGTGAAAAGTGAAGGGTAACGGGGAAGAAATTATTGGACCTTCCGGAGCGCCTAAGTTATCCTTTTTCCTTCATCAAACCCGGCAAGAGGCCTATGTCCCTTTTCCTCAACATCATCACCATCGTTCTTCCCGTTTTCATGGTCATCGGCCTTGGATATCTTCTGAGGAGGATTCGGCTGGTCAACGAGGAATTTCTCTTTCAGACAAACCGCTTGGTCTATTACGTCGCCCTGCCGCTGCTTCTTTTTTATAAAATCGGATCGGCCGATTTCTTCGCCAACTTCAACGGCGCCCTTGTGGTCGGATCCGCCGCCGCGGTCGCCGTCGGCTTTGTTCTCTCCTACGGCTACGCCGCCCTGCGCGGCTACCCTCCGGCCGCCCGGGGCGTTTTCAGCCAGGGCTCCTTCCGCGGCAACCTGGCCTACGTGGGGCTGGCCATCGTCCTGAATGCCTACGGAGAAAACGCCTTTACCCGGGCCGGCATTCTGATGGGGTTTCTGGTTCCGGTCCTCAATTTCTTCGCCATCCTGGCCCTCCTTCTGCCCCACCGCAAATCCGGGGAGAAAAAGGGGGGGCCTTCTGGGTGCGACAGGTCGCCCTCAACCCCCTGATCATCGCCTCCTTCGCCGGCATTCTGTGGAGTTTTTTCGGCCTTCGGCTCCCGGTCATCCTCGAGCGCAGCCTCAAAATCGCCACCGGCATGACCCTGCCCCTGGCCCTTCTGGCTATCGGCGGCTCTTTCTCCCTGGAGAAGCTCAAGGGCGACCTTGTCCGGGCCGGGTTCGCCACCGGCGTCAAGATCATCTGGATGCCCCTGCTGGCCGCCCTTCTCCTGCATGCCCTGGGGGTGGGAGGACTGGACCTCGGCATCGGCGTTCTCATGGCGGGCACCCCGTCCGCCACAGCCACCTATATCATGGCCCATCAGATGAAGGGCGATGCCGAACTGGCCGGGTCCATCGTCATGCTGTCCACCCTGCTATCGGCCGCAACCTATACTGTGGCCCTCTACTTCCTGCATACGCTGGGCATATGAAGGGACCTGCCGGCTCCATCTGCCTTCCGGTGCGCAACGAGGAGCGTTTTCTTCCCGCCGCCCTCGGCTTCCTCTTCCGGCAGACCCGGGACGACTGGGAGCTTGCCGACTCAAGGGGACCGATGAAACACCTTAACTGCTGAGGAAGCTGATGTATTCTCCATTTGAGATCGGTAAGAAATTCCGCATCATCCCCCCCGGGACTCCGCCTTCGGCCGGGGGGCGCATCGACCTGGTCGTCGGCAAGGGGGCCTTCGGATCCGGGGAGCACGAGACGACGGCGAGCTGCCTTGAGGCCCTGGAGACCCTGCCCGAAGTCAAAGGGGCCAGGATTCTCGACCTCGGAAGCGGCACAGCCATCCTGGCCATCGCCGCCCTGAAGCTGGGGGCTGCCTCCGCGGTCTGCGTCGACATCGACCCTCTGGCGGTAGAAACGGCCCGGCGGAATTTCGAACTGAACGGCCTGGCCGACCGGGCCGAGAATATCACCGGGGTCCTTTCGAGTATCCCGGGCGCCGATTTCGACCTGGTACTGGCCAACATTTACGGCGACCTGCTGCTCGACCTCGGCGAGGACCTGGCCGCCCGTGCCCGCCCGGGCGCGGTCCTGCTTCTCTCGGGGATATTGTGGGAATACAACTTCAATGTGCGCAGCCATTTTGAGAAACTGGGCTGCACAGTGTTGAAAAACCGGATGCTGGAGGAGTTCAGCACGGTGCTGCTCAGGAAAAAGGCCTGACCGGAATTTTTTCTCCTTGCGCGCCCTCCCTACTCCCAGAGCAGGATGAGGTCGTTGTCTTCTCCCATCTCCACCCGGGTACCAAACCGTTTCCCCTCCCGGTTCAAAACATCCCGGAGCCACTCGACATCGGCTCCGGATGCCCGCTGCAGGCGGAAGTTGCGCACCTGCAACGGCGTCATCTCCAGACCGATGAGTTTCCCAGTGCGCGGCTCAATCCGGACAAAATACATCAGGACGAGGTCGCTTCGAAATTCCTCATAACCGGAAATCCCCTCGTAATCGTTCAGGAAGTCTCCGCCACCATATAAAATGAGGCGCTGTCGGTAGACCTCTATACCCTTCGGGTGATGGGAAGAGTGCCCGAAGACGACATCCACCCCCGCCTCCTCGATCAGCCGATGGGCAAAGGTCCGCTGTTCTTCAGGAACCGCATACCCCCAGTTGCCCCCCCAGTGCAGGGAAACTACGACGATATCCCCCACCCGGGTCAACGTCCGCACCCTTTGGGCGATGCGCCGGAGCGCCCCCTCAGTGAGGTCGGGGAGAAGATCGACTCCAGGGCGCTCCGTCCCCGCGGCCCAGTCCGAAGGGATGCCGCTCGATTCCAGGCCGAAAGCAAAGACGGCCACCCGCCCTTTCCCGCCACCAAGGTCAAACTCTGCCGGAGCCTCCGCTTCTCTGAGATTTCGTCCCGCCCCTGCATGCCGGATGCCCGCCCTGTCCAGGGTCTTCAGGGTCTCCTCGAGGCCCGGCCGTCTCCAGTCGAGGACGTGATTGTTGGCCAGGGCGCAGAAATCAACTCCGGCTGCCGTCAGCACGGGCAGGTTCGCGGGGCTCATCCGGTAATTGATCCCTTTGGGAATGAAGTCCTTGCTTTGGGTAACTGCCGTCTCAAGGTTGATCAATCTCAGGTCCGGATTCCACCTCGCCCACTCCTCCAGCGCATCCCCCCAGACGTAGGAAAACCCTACGGGGCGGGGGATCGGTCCGTTCTTCGACTCGGCAAGCTCGACATATCCCCGGGCATCTCTCAGGTACGATTCGTGGATTTCCGGAGGCTCCGGATGGGGCAGCACCTGGTCGATTCCCCTTCCGGTCATCACGTCACCGCACAGGAAAAGAGTGATGAAGAAGTTCGAAATCCCCGAATTTCGCTTCCTGGCTGCCAATGTGTCCCCGTCGCCGGCTTCGCCCACCCACCGGTATTGCCGGAACCTCATTCGGTTTCCGGCTTGAATTTCAGAATGGAAGTCATCGGGATCATCATACCCCATGGAAAGAAATTTCCCGGCCTATTTTTCTCACTACCCGCTCGGCCCGGCCAAAGATTCCGGTTCCTTTCGCCCCTGGGGCCTCTACGCCCCAAGGTCGACAAAATATCACGTTTGATTTGCCAATTCAGATTACTGTGGTAATAAGTTTAATGAGTTAGTAGGTATCTCAAAATTACGGGGAGGAGAATTTTATGAAAACAAGGAATCGTTTTTTTTCACTGCTTCTGCTTTTCTGCGCTTTTCTGCTGGCGGCCCCGCCTGCGTTCGCCGCAGAGAAGAATGTCATCAAGCTCGGATGCGCCATCGCCTTTACAGGAAAGGATAGCCGGACCGGCAAGTACTACGTCGATTCTTACAAGTATGCGGTGGATAAGATCAACGAGGCCGGGGGCGTCAAAGTCGGAGGGAAGAGCTACAAACTGGAACTGAAATTCTATGACGACAAGAGCGATCCGACGGAAAGCTCCCGCCTTGTCGAGAAACTGCTCGCCGAAGACAAAGTAAATTTCCTTCTCGGCCCGTATACCAGCGGCATCACCATCCCTGACAGCATCGTCGCCCGTCGCTACCGGGTGCCGATGATTGAAGGAGGCGGCGCCTCGGGCAAGATCTTCGACAAGGGGAACAAGTATATCTTCGGAACCCTCCCCCCCGCCGGAGACTACTTCGCCTCCACCCTTGAATTCCTCAAAAAGCAGACTCCCTTCGCGAAAAAGCTCGCCATCCTCTATGCCGACGACAAGTTCGACGTCAGCGTCGGGGAGGGGACCAAAGCCAAGGCTCCGGAGATGGGCTTCGACGTCGTCCTCTATGAAAAATACGCCGAGGGCACTTCGGACTTCTCTTCAATCCTGACCAAGATCAAGTCCGAAGGT
Organism: uncultured delta proteobacterium; assembly: GCA_963791005.1. Taxonomy (GTDB): domain Bacteria; phylum Desulfobacterota; class Desulfuromonadia; order Desulfuromonadales; family CAWBQR01; genus CAWBQR01. The sequence continues at coordinate 4,958 of CAWBQR010000010.1, forward strand.
GTCCAGGCCGTCCTCGTCGCCGGGCACACCGAAGAATCGATCAACTTCGTGACCCAGGCAAAAGAGCTCAACGTCTCCCCCTATTACCTGGGGCTGACCGTAGGGCCGACCGAGGCCGACTTCCGCAAGGCGCTCGGCAAGGACGCCGACTACATCTACGGGGTAGCCTCCTGGTCGCCTCAGATGAAGTTCCAGGGGTCCATTTTCAAGAGCAACGAGGAATTCGTCAAGGATTTCGAGGCGAGGTTAGGCTACGATCCCGACTACCACGCCGCCTCGGCAATTGCCGACATCGCCGTCTACAAGGATGCCATCGAACGCGCCGGCAGCCTCGATCGGGAAAAGGTCCGGGACGCCATCGCCAAAACGGACCTCCAAACCATCTACGGCAGGGTGCGCTTCAGCCCGAACGGCCAAATTAAGGGCAGCAGCGTCGTGCTGCAGAACCTGAATGGCGAAATATCCCAGGTCTATCCCAGCCTGGGAGGGACCAAGGCGGTCTATCCGATTCCTCCCTGGAACAAGCGCTAATACCATGAGCTCCCGGGCCCTGCCCGGGAGCTTTTTTCTCAAGCCGCTCGAGGAAGGTCGATGCTGACACAGGTCATAATCAACGGTCTGCTCAAAGGGGGGCTCTATGCCCTGATGGCGATGGGGATGTCGCTCATCTGGGGGGTGATGAACATCATCAACATCGCCCACGGCGCCTTCATCATGCTGGGGGCCTACACGACCTACTGGATTTTCGTCGGGCTGGGCATCGACCCTTTCGTTAGCCTGCCCCTGTCGATGGCGGTCATCTTCCTTCTCGGGTGGCTGCTGCAGAAGTACCTGATCAATTTCGTGGTCCAGGCCGACATCTTCATCACTCTGCTGCTGACCTTCGGCATCGAATTGCTGATCGCCAACCTGGCCCTTCTGTTCTGGACGGCTGACGTACGAAAGGTGGATGTCAGCTATGGGGCGGCCAATTTTTCCATTTTCGGCGCAACCATCCCGGAGGTGCGCCTGGCCGCCTTCGTCCTGGCTCTTGTTATTTCGGCTATCCTCTTCTTCCTCATGAACCACACCCGCCTGGGCAGGGCGATCCGGGCCACCTCCCAGGAACTCGAAGCCGCCAAGCTAGCCGGCGTCAAGGTCAGCAACATCTACGCCATAACCTTCGGCATCGGTACCGCCCTGGCGGCCGCGGCCGGAACTCTCTGGTCCATTCTCTTTCCCATCTCTCCCACCATGGGGGGCATCCTGACGCTCAAATCGTTCGTGGTGACGATCATCGGAGGCCTGGGCACCATGCTGGGGCCGCTCATCGGCGGCCTCATCCTGGGGGTGGTGGAGGCGCTGGGCACCAACTGGTTCGGTTCGACTTATGAGAACCTGATCAGTTTCAGCATTTTCCTGCTGGTGCTCATCTTCATGCCCAAGGGCATTCTGGGAGCAAGGGAATAGCCATGAAAAAATCCTTCATCTTTTCCGCCCTGGTGGTCGCCGCGGCTGCTATCCTCCCCCTCTTTCTGGGCAACTTCACCCTGCGCACCGCCACCGATATCCTGATTTTCGCCATTCTGGCCAGCAGCTGGAACATCATCGGTGGCTACACGGGCTACGCCTCCTTCGGAAACATCGTCTTTTTCGGTCTCGGGGCCTATACCACGGCCATCCTCATGACCAACTACTCTTTCGGCTTCTTCCCGTCCCTGCTGCTGAGCGGCCTGGTGGGAGGGGCCTACGGCTATCTCACAGGGCTGCCGATCCTGCGCCTCAAGGGACATTACTTCGCCATCGCCACCCTCGGCCTGGCGGAGGCCACCCTGGCCCTGGTGCAGAACCTGGGAATCACCGAAGGCAACTCCGGCATGTACCTGCCCATGCCCGACCTTTCCATGGACGCCAGCTACCGGTTTTTCTTTTACGTCTCTCTTGGGGTACTGGTCATCCTGCTGCTGGTTACCTGGCTGATGCTCAAGAGCAAGCTCGGCTACGGATTGATTGCCATTAGGGAGGACGAAGATGCCGCCAACTCCATCGGCATCAATACGACCCTGTTCAAGTCCACCGCCTTCAGCCTGAGCGGGATCTTCTCGGGCTTTGCCGGGGCCATCTATGCCTACCAGCAGGGCTTCATCAAGCCCGGACCGGTCTTTAACGTCGCCAGCACGGTGAAAATGATCGTCATGGCCGTTTTCGGGGGTATCGGCAGCCTGTGGGGGCCGACCATCGGCGCGGTGGTCATCGAGGTTATCGACAATTTCCTCTCCGCCCACTTTCTGGTGATCCATGCAATCTTTTTCAGTTCCATCATCATTCTGGTCATCCTCTTCGCTCCCAGAGGGATCTACGATATCTTCAGCGGCCGCAGGAGGGTGGGACTGGCCTATTTTCTCGACAACATCCGTAAGAACCGGGTTTAGCAGGGAGTTTTCATGACGGCACAACGCACCGCCATCCTCGAGGGAAAGTCCCTGACCAAGGACTTCAAGGGTCTTCGGGCGAACAACGAGATCGATTTCACCCTCTATGAGGGAGAGATCCTCGGCCTGATCGGCCCCAACGGAGCCGGCAAGACGACTCTGGTCAGCATGATTGCCGGAAGTACCTCCGTCACGAGCGGGGATGTGCTGTTCAAAGGGCGCTCTATCAAGGGCCTGAAGCCCCACCGGATCGGCGCCCTGGGCATTGCCCGAACCTATCAGATCGTCAAACCCTTTCCCCATATGACGGTGCTGGAAAACATCGCGGTCGGCGCCATGTTCGGCAAGCGGGACAAAAGACGCGGCGCCCGGCAGGCCCGGGAGGCGGCGGCAGAGATCGCCTCCTTCGTCGGGCTGGAGAAACACCGGGACCGACCGGCGGACCAGCTGAATGTCGCCTCCCGCAAGCGTCTGGAGATCGCAAAGGCTCTGGCCATGAGCCCCGAGGTGATCCTCTTCGACGAAGTCATGGCCGGACTGAACCCGAGGGAAATCGACCAGGCCGTGGAACTGATCCAGCAGATCCGGGCCCGGGGAACTTCCATAATCGTCATCGAACACGTGATGCGGGCTATCAAGGCGATCAGCGACCGCCTCTTCGTCCTCCAGCATGGAGAAAAGATCGCCGAGGGCCCCCCCGGGGAGGTGCTCAACGATCCGGAGGTGATCCAGGCATATCTTGGTAAGCGCTACCAGCAGTTGACGAAATGAGAGAGGAAACGATGTTGTTGGAAGTGACTCATCTCGACGTCGCCTACGGCGATGTCCAGGTCCTTTGGGATGTTTCCTTTTCCGTGGAGGAAGGAAAAATCATTGCCGTGGTCGGCGCCAACGGGGCCGGCAAATCGACTCTGCTGAAAACGATTTCCGGCGTCAAGGCGCCGCGAAAAGGGGAGATCCGCTTCCAGGGTGAGAGGATCGACACCCTGAACCCGCACGAGGTGGTCCAGAAGGGTATCATCCAGGTCCCCGAGGGGCGCAAGCTCTTTGCCGAGATGACGGTGGAGGAGAACCTGCTCATGGGGGCCTACCATCGACGCAAGGACTCCGCGATCACTCCCGACCTGGAGCATACCTACGAACTCTTCCCGCGGCTCAAGGAGAGGAGGCGGCAGAAGGCGGGCAGTCTCTCCGGCGGGGAGCAGCAGATGGTGGCCGTCGGCCGCGGGCTGATGGGCCGCCCCGCTCTCTTTCTGATCGATGAGATGTCTCTCGGCCTGGCGCCTCTGATCGTCGACAACCTGGTGGAGATCGTCGCCGCCATCAACCAGCAGGGGACCACCATCCTGCTCATCGAGCAGGATGTCCAGCTGGCGCTGGAGAACTCGGATTACGCCTACGTGCTGGAGACGGGACGGCTTGCCAAGGAGGGGCCCTCAAAAGACCTTCTGGGCGACCCGGCCATCAAGGAGATCTATCTGGGCATATAGCAGGGAGAGAGGCACTATGTACATCAAAGACTGGATGAGCACGGATGTCGTTACGGTGACTCCCGAGGACCCGGTGACCTTGGCCGTCAAGCTGATGCGGGAAAGAGGAGTCCGGCATCTGCCGGTGGTGAAGAAAGGGGCCCTGGTCGGCATTCTCTCGGACCGTGTCATCAAGGACTACCTCCCCTCCGAAGCGACCACCCTCGATATCTTCGAACTACACTTCCTCCTCGGCCAGGTCAAGGTCGGCAAGATCATGCGCGCCCCGGTCTTCTCGGTCCCTCCCGACACCCCCGTGGAAGAGGCTGCCCTGTTGCTGCACGACCACCAGATCAGCTGTCTGCCGGTGGTCGAGGCGGGGCGAGTCATCGGGATCATCACAGACAAGGACATGTACGCGGCCCTCATCCACATCACCGGGGTCAAGCAGGACGGTCACCGAATCTGCCTGGTGCTGGAGGACAGGGCCGGCAGCATCCGGGAGGCGGGGGAGATCGTCCGCAGCCACGGCTTCGGACTCGAAAGCATCCTCTCCTCCCATGCCGCCGTTGCCCCCGGCAAGCGGATGGTGGTAATCCGAACCCGCGGCAAAGGGGATTTTCCGGGCCTTCGCCAGAGCCTGCTGGAGCGCTATCCGGATGCCGATATCAGGACCGGCAACACCTGAAAAGGACTCTCCGAGCCTTTCCTTCCCCATCTGTTCACCCTCCTGCGCAGGGAAGCCGAAAAGGCGCCCCAGGAAAACCTTTGTTCGCCTGTTCCGGCTTCTTCTTGCTGTCTGTTTTCTTTTGGAGCCGTTTTCGGTATGGGCCCATCCGCTTCGTTGTTCCGAATCAAAAGTAGAGATAATCGGTGGAGGAGGAACTGAACAGGGATGGGTCTGCGCCGCTGTCCAGGAGGCGGAATCCTTTTTCAGTCTGAACGGAATGGAGCTTCCCAAGGGCCTGACCCTCCTTCTGACCGACAGAATCCCCGGCAACGACGACCGTCATGCCATTGGACAGTACGATGCCCGCAGCAACCGGATTCGCCTTCTGCCCTATGAACAGGCGCTTCGCCTCTCCCGCAAAGACCCTCCGCCTTTGGGCCTTCCGATGAGCCCCGAACTCTGGCGCAGCTACGCCGTCCATGAAATGGCCCATGCCGCCGCGGAAAAAGCCTTCGCTCCGGGGGTGGGAAAATTCACCGCGAGCGAATACATCGCTGCGGTGGCACAGCTTTCTTCTCTGCCCGGGAAAACGAGGGAAAATATATTCCGGCACTTCCCAAACCTTTCCTGGGTTCGAGAAGGCTTCGGAAATCACGGCCCTCTATTATTTCTTCGCCCCCGGCAAGTTTGCCGTCAAGGCCTACCTGCATTATTCAAGGCGTGAAAACGGGCCCCTGTTTCTCAGGCGCCTTCTTCGTGAAGGCCTGCCTGTCCTCTCCCCTTTAATAGTCCTCGGTGCCGTTGAACTTTCCGGTCTCTTTTGTACCATAGGGGAGAAGGGCCGAACCTCCGGAGAACGCCATGGACATTGAAGAGCTTCCTCGCCGTCGCCCGAGGCTCGAAACCGGCGGACCTCGTCTTCACTGATGCCGCCCTGGTGGACGTCCTCTCCGGAGAGGTCCGGCGGACTGACATCGCTGTGGCGGGCGGCGTCATCGCCGGCCTTGGCAGCGGTTACCGCGCCCGGGAGAGGGTTGACCTGAAGGGGCGGTTCGTCTGCCCCGGTTTCATCGACGCCCACGTCCACATCGAAAGCAGCCTGCTACGACCCCGGGAGTTCGCCCGGGCAGTGGTTCCCCGCGGGGTGACCACGGTGATCACCAACCCCCACGAGATTGCCAACGTCCTGGGGCTCGCAGGGGTCCGATTTATGCTGGAGGATGCGGAGGGTCTGCCCCTCGACACGCTGGTGACGGTCCCTTCCTGCGTACCCGCAACCTCCCTCGCGACCTCCGGGGGCGCCCTGAAGCCCTCGGACCTGGAGGCGCTGCTGGCCGACTCCTGCGTGGTCGGCCTGGGGGAAGTGATGGACTTCGAGGGGCGTAATCGCTGGAAGTCCGCGTCTGCTTGCGGAAATGAAGACCTTTGCCGGGCGTCCCCTCGACGGCCACGCCCCCCAGGTGGAGGGGCGAAAGCTGAACGCCTACGCCGCCGCCGGGATCACCTCGGACCACGAGTGCACCACGGCGGAGGAGGCCCGGGAAAAGCTGAGGGCAGGGATGCGTATTTTTTTCCGGGAGGGGAGCGTCGCCCGGAACCTGCGCGACCTCCTGCCCCTCGTCACGCCGGAGAACGAGCGCCGCCTCTGCCTGTGCACCGATGACCGGGAGCCCTCCGATCTGCTTTGCGGAGGGCTCCATCGACCACCTGGTGCGCCTCGCCGTCGAGGAGGGAATGCCCGCCGTTATCGCCATCCGCATGGCCACCCTGAACCCCGACCGAGCACTTACGGCCTTTCCGACCGCGGGCGCGGTAGCACCGGGCCGCCGCGCCGACCTTCTGATTTTCGAGGACCTGCAAAGCCCCCAGCCGCACCTGGTCTACCGAGGAGGTGCGTTAGCCGCCGCAGCGAGGGAAATTGACAGCAATGGGGCCGGACCCCGGGATCCCCGATTCCGTACGAAACACGGTGAGGGTCGACTGGAGCCGGGTCGATTTCCGTCTTCCCTCAGGGAAGGGAAAGGTGCGGGTCATCGGCATCCGGGAAGGGCAGCTTCTCACCGACGCCCTGCTTCTGGAGCCGCGCAGCAGAGAACGGCCGACCGGTCGCAGACCCCCAACGGGACCTTCTCAAGATGGCCGTCATCGAACGCCACCACGCCTCCGGGCGGGATGGGCCTGGGGCTTGTGCGGGGGATCGGCCTGCGTCGGGGGGCCATCGCCGGTACCGTCGCCCACGACCATCACAACCTGGTGGTCATCGGAGCCGACGACCTGTCCATGGATACGGCGGCGCGGGCAGTGGCCGGGCCGGGCGGCGGTCTGGCCGCGGCTGCCGGGAAGACAGTGACCGCCCTGCTTCCCCTGCCCATCGCAGGACTGATGTCCGACGGGCCGGCGGAAACCGTGCGCGACAACCTTGAGACCCTCCTTGCCGCCGCCCGGGAACTCGGCTCGCCCCTCCCGGACCCTTTCATGGCCATGAGTTTCCTCGGCCTTGAAGTCATCCCCGCCCTCAAGCTGACCGACCGAGGCCTGGTGGACGTTGGGGCGGGGAAAATCGTTCCCCTTTTTACGGAGGCCTGACCATGGCCGAAGCTTTCGGAAACCCACCGGTCCTGATTTCAGAGGAGGCCATCCGGAAGCGTGTCGGGGAGCTGGCGCGACGGATTTCCGCCGATTATGCCGAGGCGGGAGAGGTGTTGCTGGTGGGGGTACTGCGGGGCTGCTTCATTTTCCTGGCCGACCTGGCCCGCCGCCTCACTATCGACCGGCGCATCGACTTCATCGCCGTCTCCTCTTACGATTACCAGCCGTCCACGCCTGGCGCCGTGCGCCTCATCATGGACCTGCGCACCGAAATCGCAGACTGCCATGTGCTGATCGTCGAGGACATCGTCGACAGCGGCCAGGACCCTGCAATACCTCGGAAACCTCCTGCGCGGCCGTCGCCCCGCCTCCCTGAAAACCTGCGCCCTGCTGCGCAAACCGGACCGCCTGACGGAATTCGTCCAGGTCGATTATCTCGGCTTCGACATCCCGGATGTGTGGGTGGTCGGCTACGGCCTCGACTTTGCCGACCAGGGCCGGGCCCTACCTTACATCGGCGCGCTTTCCCAGCAGCAGTCTCCTTCCGAGAAATAAACGCCTCCCTCCAGCCAAGCCGACCGAAAAGATAGAGCCATCCAGGCGCCCCGAATGCTCCGCTAGCTAGGTGCGCCCGCTGCATTCGGCCGACCGCGGGGATGCGGCCCGGTCGGGAAGAGCCGTCTTCCAAAATCCGGATTTTTCCCTTGAAGGTTGAGCATGAAAAAAGGTTTTCCGGAACAAGGTTGAATAGTCGGGATATTCTGTTAAGGTTTCACCAAGTGATGAGAATTTTTAATACTCATTACAAAAATTGAAAAATTTTTTCCATCTTCGTATTTAAAGCCTGATTATTCAGGTTTTATATCTAAATAACAAAAATAATTTTACTTACAAAAATTTCAAATTAAAGAAATAAAATTTTTAAAGTGTTTATATTTTTTGATCAAATATAAATAAAATAGTTCCATATAAACATTTTAGGAATTCAGGAAGAGGGAGCTTCCCATGCTGAAAGGTAACGAGCTGCCGAAAATCCATTCCCAGCCTGGCGCCATAACTCAAAAATTACTGGAGCAAAAGGCCCGCTATGTGGCCCGTGGGATTCCCAACCTGGCGCCGGTCTTCATTGAAAGCGCCCGGGGGGCGGCCATCCGTGATGTGGACGGAAACATTTACCTCGATTTCTACGGCGGCATCGGGGTGGCCAATGCCGGCCACTGTCCCGAAGGGGTGGTCGGAAAGATCCGGGACCAGGCGGAAAAACTGCTCCACAGCTGCTTCATGGTGGCCGGCTACGAACCCTATGTGAGGTTGGCCGAAAAGCTGGTGCGCATCACACCGGGCGAGGGCCCCAAAAAGGCCATGTTCGTCAACAGCGGCGCCGAGGCGGTGGAAAACGCGGTGAAGATCGCCCGCGCCCACACCGGGAAACCGGGCATCATCGCCTTCGAGGCCGGGTTTCACGGCCGCACCCTTCTGACCATGACGCTCACCAGCAAGGTCAAGCCCTACAAGCATGAATTCGGACCCTTCGCGCCGGAGGTCTACAAGGTTCCTTCGGCGTACTGCTACCGCTGCGTCTTCGGGGCAACCTACCCCGAATGCGGAATGGCCTGCCTGGAGCATTTCGACCGCTTTTTCATCACCGAGGCCGACCCCTCCAACATCGCCGCCCTGGTGGTCGAACCCGTCCAGGGGGAAGGCGGCTTCATCGTACCGCCGAAGGAATTTCTGCCCGGGCTTCAGGAGATCTGCGCCCGAAACGGCATCGTGTTCATCGTCGACGAGGTGCAGACCGGGTTCGGCCGCACCGGCCGGATGTTCGCCTCCGAACATTACGGGATAACACCCGACCTGATGACCCTGGCCAAGGGAATCGCCTCCGGACTGCCGCTGAGCGCCGTAGTGGGCAAGGCCGAGATCATGGACGCTCCCAGCCCGAGCCGCATCGGCGGAACCTTCGGCGGCAACCCCGTGGCCTGCGCTGCGGCCCTGGCGACCATCGAAACCCTGGAGAGCCAGGACCTGAGCGCCCGGGCGCGGCGCATCGGCGCCGTGCTGACCGAGCGCCTGCTGGCCCTCCAGGAGCGCTATCCCCGAATGGGCGACATCCGCTCGCTGGGGGCCATGGTGGGGGTGGAGTTCGTCACCGACCCCCGGACCAGAAACCCCGCCAAAGAGACCGCGGCCGCCCTCATCGGCGAGTGCTTCAAACGAGGCCTGCTGGTCATGGGGGCCGGCATCTTCAGCAACGTCGTGCGCCTGCTGCCGCCGCTGGTCGCAACCGATGCGCAGGTGGAAAAAGCACTGGAGATACTTACCGAATCCCTGGAGGTGGTTTTTGAATCTTAAGACATCGCCGGAAGAGGCCTTCAGCATGACCGAAAATCCCATACCGATGGAAAACCTGGAGAGCTTTCGAACCGACTACCTTTTTTATCAGACGCGCCGGAAGCTGCCGTTCATCGAACGGGCCGAAGGCGTCTACATCTGGGACCATACCGGCAAGAAATACCTCGACGGCAGCTCCGGAGCGGTGACCTGCAACATCGGTCACGGCAACCACCGGGTCGCCAACCGGCTCGCCGACCAGGCCCGCAAGGCCGTCTTCGCCTACCGCACCCAGTTCGAGAACGAACCGGCCCACCGCTACGCGGCGGCGCTGGTGAAACACCTCGCCCCCCATCTGCAGCGGATCTTCTTCGTCTCAAGCGGCTCGGAGGCGGTGGAGGCGGCCATCAAGCTCTGCCGCCAGTACTTCTTCAACCGCGGCGAGAAGCAGCGGCAGCAGTTCATCAGCCGCAGGCCCTCCTACCACGGCTCGACCATGGGGGCGCTGTCGCTGACCTCCTACGCCCCGCTGGAAATCCCCTTTCGTCCCATGCTTCAGGCCCACCCGAAGATCCAGGCGCCCTACTGCTACCGCTGCCCCTACCACAAGAACTCCACCTGCAACCTGGAGTGCGCCTGGGAGCTCGAAAAGGCCATTCAGGAGCAGGGACCGGACAGCATCGCCGCCTTCGTCGCCGAGCCCGTCGGCGGCGCCAGCACCGGTGCGACGGTGCCTCCGGCGAGATATTTCGAAGTGATCCAGCACATCTGCAAAAAATACGGCATCTTCCTTATCCTCGACGAGGTGATGACCGGATTCGGGCGAACCGGCAAGCTCTTCGCCTACGAGCACTGGGACGTGGAGGCCGACATCGTCGTCATGTCCAAGGGGATGACCGCGGGATACTATCCGCTGGGGGGCATCGCCGCGCGCACCGAGTACGTGGAGGAGATGCTGGAGAACGGGGGTTTCTCCCACGGCCACACCCTGGCCGGCAACCCCATGGGGTGCGCCGTGGGTCTCGAGGTGCTCGACGTGATCCTCGAAAATCGCCTGCCGGAGAACTCCGCCGGGATGGGGGGGGTGCTGAAACACGGCCTGGACCGCCTGAAAAAACGCTACGAGTTCATCGGCCAGGTGCGCGGCCTCGGGCTGCACATGGCCATCGAGCTGGTGCGGGATCGCAAGACCAGGGAGCCCTTTTCCCCCGAGCTGAACGCCCACTTTCTGCTCACGGACGCAGCCTACGACGAGGGTCTGATCGTCTATCCTCGCCGGCCGATCAACGGTCTCAAGGGCGACCACGTCATGATCGCCCCCCCGCTGATCATCACCCGTCGGGAGGTGGGGGAGCTCCTCGAGCGCCTCGACCGGGCCCTGGCGCGTACCGAGGCGATGCTGCCCGGCAGTCGGGCGAAAAGTGCCTAGGAATGCGAGGAGAAAAACAAGAGGAGTGAGATGATCGACAAGAGCGTTCCCATCGACCAGGCCCTTGAGGCAGTGCGCGACGGCCACACCGTCATGGTAGGCGGCTTCGGCGCGCCGGGGACACCCTTCAAATTACTCGAAGGGCTCCTGGAGAAGGGGGCCCGGGGTCTGACCCTGGTGAAAAACGACGCCAACGAGCCGGGGATGGGGATCTCGAAGCTGCTCGAAGCGGGGCGGGTGAAAACGCTGATCGCCTCCCACATCGGGCTCAACCCGACGGCGGTGGCGTTGATGAATCGGCGGGAGTTCGAAGTCGAGCTCTATCCCCAGGGAATCCTGGCGGAAAAGATTCGCGCCGGCGGCGTCGGGACTCCTCGGCTTTCTGACCGATATCGGACTCGACACCGTTCTTCGTAAGAGCCGACAGGTGATAAGCATCGGTGAGCGGGAGGCGATCCTGGAGCCCGCCCTGCGGGCCGATATCGCCCTGATCCACGCGGCGACGGCCGACCGGGCCGGCAATCTGGTCTTCGCCAAGAGCGCCCGCAACTTCTGCCCGCTGATGGCCATGGCCGCCGACCGGGTTATCGTCGAGGCCGAGTCGGTGGTTCCCACCGGGTCCCTGGATCCCGACGGGATACACCTTCCCTGCGCCTTCGTCGATCACGTGGTCGCCCTGGAGGAACTCACCCCGGACTACGGAGTTCTGCCACAACATGTCCTGTAAGGAGAAAATCGCCGCACGGGCGGCCAGGGAGGTGCAGCCTGGCCAGGTCATCAACCTGGGGATCGGCATTCCGACCATGATTCCCGAATACCTGCCGGATGCGACGGAGGTCTTCATCCAGTCCGAAAACGGCATCCTCGGAATCGGCCCCCGCTGCCGCACCGGCACCGAGGATCGCAACATCATCGACGCCGGAGCCAATTACGTGACCCTGGCCCCCGGAGCGTCTTTTTTCGACAGCGCCCTCTCCTTCGCCCTCATCCGCGGCGGACGGGTCGACCTCAGCTTTCTCGGGACGTTGCAGGTCTCGGTAGAGGGCGACCTGGCCAACTGGATCATTCCGGGGAAAATGGCCCCCGGAATCGGCGGGGGGATGGAGCTGGCGCAGAAAGGCGCGTCGGGTGGTCGTCACGACCTCCCACACCACCAGGGAGGGCGCCCCCAAGATCCTCCCTTGCTGCACCCTTCCCCTTACCGCCAGAGGCTGCGTCAGAACCATCATTACCGAACTGGCGGTCATCGACGTCGCCCGGAGGGCCTGATGCTGCGGGAGTTGGCGAGGGAGACGAGCCTTGAGGAGGTGCGGGAGAAGACCGGCGCGCCGCTGCTTCTCCCCGAGGGGGAGATCCCGCGGTTCTGAGCCTGGGCTTTCGACTTATTCGACTAAAGAATTGGTCTAAATCAAATCTGATACCACTAAATCAAATGTGGTACCAGATTAAATCCGGATAAAGGCACAGCAAATGGATGCCCGCGAACACAAAATAATCGACGCCGTCGACGCCCTCGCCGACGACATCGTCGAGCTGACCGAAAGGCCTGGTGCGCCGGCCCAGCGTCCTGGAGAAGGAGGCGTGCGCCCTCGAGACGATGGAGGAGGCGCTTCGGGGTTTGGGGCTTGCCCCCGGTCCGGGTCCCCATAGACCCCGAGAAGCTGGCGGCCCATCCCGGCTTCGCACCGGTCCCCTGGAGCTACGAGGGGCGCTACAACCTGGTGGCGAAGCGTCCGGCGGATGCTCCCGGCGGACGCAGCGCCCTGTTCAACGGCCACCTCGACGTGGTCAGTCCCGAACCACTGGAGCTCTGGGACTCCGACCCCTTCGTGCCCTTCACACGCGATGGCTGGCTCTACGGCCGGGGAGCGGGGGACATGAAGGCGGGGGTGGCGGCCATGACCTACGCCCTACACGCCGTAGAGCGGGCCGGGTTCGGTCTTCGAGCCCCGGTGACCCTGGAGGCGGTGATCGAGGAGGAGTGCTGCGGCAACGGCGCTCTGGCCTGCCTGGAGGCGGGGTACGACGCCGAGGCGGTGCTCATCCCCGAGCCCTTCGGTCCCACCCTCTACATTGCCCAGGTGGGGGTGCTCTGGTTCAAGGTGTCCCTGCGCGGGGTGCCGACCCACGTCCAGGAGGCCACCGCCGGAACCAACGCCATCGAGAAGGTCTGGCCTCTCATCGCCGTCCTGCGCCGGCTCGAGACGGCTATGAACGCCGAGGATCGTCCGGAGCCGTGGCGCGGCATCGAGCATCCCCTCAATCTGAACATCGGCATCATCCGCGGAGGCGACTGGCCCTCCACCGTACCGGCCACGGCCGAATTCCACGCACGCCTCTCCTTCTTCCCAGGCACCCCCTACTCCGAGGTCTGCCGCCGCATCGAAGGGGCGATTTCGGAGGCCGCCAAACAGGACCCCTGGCTGGCGGAGAATCCGCCTCGGGTTGAGTTCTACGCCTTTCGCTCCGAAGGCCACACGGTCGACCGCGAGAACCCGGTCCCGGCCACCCTGAACGCCTGCCATCGCGATCTCACCGGACGCGATGCCGAGAGCTACGTTTCGACCTGCACCACCGACCTGCGGGCTTTCCATTTCTTCGGCCGGGGAGAGGGGACCTGCTACGGGCCTGTGGCGGAGAACATCCACGCCGCCAACGAACGGGTGGATATCGCCAGCATCCATCAGGTCGCCAGGACCTACGCCCTCTTCCTCGCCCGCTGGTGCGGGCTGGCGGAGTAGGAGGGCACGAAAAAGCCGGGGTGGATGCCCCGGCTCATATCAGAGGTGATTTGGTGGGTGACCTGATGCTGGTGGATTAATATTTGCTCTCCCCGGAAGCCGGACCAACCCCTTGCTCCTTCGGGTTGCTCATTGGCGGCTTCTGCTGCATCTGCTGCTGCATCTGCTGATTTTTCTGCTCCTCGCCGAATTTCGGCGCCAGTCCAAAGAATTCCTGCTGCTTGGTGCTGGGCCCAAGAGCCCTCAGCGTCTCCTCGTTGGGTTTCCCCGTAACGGCAATTTCCTGGGACTTCTGGAAACTGCGCAGGGCCTGCCGCGTTTTGGTTCCGATGACCCCGTCCGCCTGTCCCGCATCATAGCCCTGCTTGTTGAGAAGGTTCTGCATCTGGCGAATCTGTTGCTTGTTCAGGTTCATGGACGCCTTTTCATGGGCGATATCCCGATACTCCCTCTGGACCTCCCGGCTCTCCCCGGAGGCTGTACCCACGCCCAATTCTCTCTGGGCTATCAGCACCCCTTGGCTTTGTGTGCTGCTGCTCCATTGGGACTGACCACTCACCTGCGGGCCGGCTGCCATGGCAAACCCGGCAGCGAAAAGACCGGCGGCAAAGGCTATTGTTGTGTAGAGAATGAGTTGCTTCATTATATCGGTCTCCTTTTCGATTCATCGGGAAGGTCACCCGCCTCACTCCACTATGCTCGAATGCCGGTATCAGGCATCAGTTGGTGAGAATAGAATCCCGACGGATTCTTTTTCACTTACTTGTCATTTAGCAGGTCCGGGGAGGTTGTCAAATCAAAAAAAACGCAAAAACAAATATTTAAAAGTTATTTAAGGGGCATCGCTGTAAAATTCGCAGCTTAGTCACGCCGGCAGTATTTCTTTGGCTGGAAAGGGATTTGTGGGCCCGGAGGGGAAGGGGGGCGGAAGGAGGGGGGCCCTGGCCGGGTTGGAACGGCAGGGCGGCCGGCCCGCCTCAGGGAGCTTCCGCCGGGGAAGGCTCAAGTCGTGCCAGACGCATCAGGCCGGGATTCGCGGCGAGACCCGGGGGACAATAACCGTTACGCCGACCTTTTTTTTCAGCAGCCCCAGATCTTCTCTGAAGGCCGGGAAACCCTCGCCGCCGCCACGGGGAGGGGGAATCCGGATTTCTCCCTCCTTCAGAAACCGCAGGAGGTCGCCGAGGTGGGCCATGCCGAGGGTGAGCATGGCTCTGGGCCTGGTGATGTCCCCCTGCCGGTATTCGACCTCGATGGCAGAGGGGATGTTTTGCAGGATGGCGGCCAGCCGCCGGGTCTGCAGATATCGGAGCTCACGGTCGTCAGAAAGGGACAAGCGCCGCGTCGCCTTTGAGGCCTGCACAGAGACACTCCCGGGCCTTGCGGTACAGGTCGCGGTCTTCGACCTGATGCAGACCGATGCCATAGACCCGGTGCAGCAACAGGTCGGCGTTTACAAAGGTCGAGGTATCGGTAAGTTTTTCTTCCAGGGCTCCGGTGTCGAGCCGATGGGCAGGCATTCCGACCCTCGGGGAGCTTTCTTCCCGGCCGAAAAATCCTTCCGGAAGAAGCAGGCCAACCTGCTTTTGCCGAATCAGCCACTCGCCGATTCGGAAGGTTTCGACCTGGGCCGTCACCGTGAGTGAGCCGTTGGCACCGGTGGAGCAGCTTCGGTGGCTGTTGAGGATGATGAAAATATGGATGGAACTGCCGGTATTCTTCTGATAGACGACTTTCCCCAATGCGGAGGGGAGGGCCGCGGAAGAAACAATTTTGACGCCGGGGGCGGAAGGCGCCGCGTCGAGGGAGGCGGGGGACAAAAGGAAGCCAAGAATCAGGAGGAATAAAAGCGGGAGGCGGGGAAGGGAGGCTCTGGAGGCAAATATCTTCACTGCAGCCCTTGCTGACCTCAATACCTGTCGTCGGAAGCGGGAACCGCAGTGGTTGATGTAAACCTTCGGCAGACCATCCGGCGGTCCCGCAGTCCTGGGGTGGGAGCCCTGTAGACCGGTGACTTTGCGCCTCCACCGTTCGGTGAATTTGCCTTTTTCAGAATGGTCTCAAAGCCTTGGTTACCGTTTTAATGCAGCCATAACTATGCCATGACCCTTGGGACGGTGTCAACATCTTCGCCAGAAAAACATCTTATTTTTCAGTGGCTTGCAATTCTTTAATCTATAAGGGTCCAAGTGCCCTCAGCATGCTGAGGGGAAGTTCATTCGACCCTCGGGGGCTCAGGACGGCAGGGGTATCTTCAGGGAAAGCAGGACGCGGCATTCTTCGTTTCCGCGGCCCTCTCCTGCGTTTCCGGTGGTGATGGCCCGAAAAGCGCCGTCCAGCAAGACCTCGATTCCGGGGTTTCCGCCCTTCGCCCCGGCACCGGACCATCCCACCCGGCCAATGACCTGGAGAGATTCATTGCGTACCTCCGGGCTCTCCTGACGGCTCATGGAGACGACGAGGTTCCCCTTCCAGGGGTCCCCCGGCCGGTAAAGCCCCGCCAGCCCCGTTGTCACCCCCTTAGCCTCCCTTCCGTCGACTCCTCCGGCGGTAAAACTGAAGAACGGATTGAACTGGAACCCGGAAGGTCCCAGGAACGCCTTCAGATCCAATTGCTGGTTCTGACTCTCCCCCTGGTAGATATCCACCTGACTCGACACCTTCCAGTCGACCTCCCAGGCACAGGGGAGCGATCCGAAACGAAGGTTGAGCCCGGAGATGTTCATCTGCCCTTCTTCGATTTCCACTTCCTGCGGGGTTTGCGTCAGCCGGCAGGAAGTCTGGTGATAAAAGTGCCAAGCCGGATGTTCCAGAAAAAAGGGCCAGGCTTCTTCCGGAAAAATTTTCTCGGGACTGAGGGTAAGTCCCAGCGACGTCTGCCAGACCTCCGCCGTTGGAAGCCCGGCGAGCCGGTCGACGTTTTCCCTTTTGTTGCTCGCAGCGGCCTCCAGCCCAAAGGCCCACCAGGAAAGTCCACCCTCCAGACGGGTGCATTCCACGTTGTTCTCCTGGCCCGGAAAAGCGGGGCTCTCGAACCCTGCGCCAACCCGTTCCCAGTCCAGCCTCAGACGATAGGTCCCCGGGGCGAAAGGCAGCCGGTCCGTGGTAGAAAGCCCACCCCGCAGAGCCAGGCCGCTGCCAGGCCCCTGCCCCGGCGCCCCTGTGCCGGCGACCTCCCCCTCCAGTCGGAACGGTCCGGATATCGTCGAATCGGAAGCCAGGGACCAGGCCGCGCTCCCCTCCGGCCCCCAAACCACGGTGGCTGAGCTCCGAAACGGGATCGTCTCTCCCCGCCCCAGGAACAGCCTGGCCCCCTCGATGCGGTTGGCGGAATCCTTCAGATCCAAATCATCGGGGGAGTCGGCGGTTGGGTGCTCCTGCAGGACAAAGGCGGTCAGCAGGGCGGATTCGGGATCGCTGCCGACCTGCGCGGCCACCCCGCGACGGGCCCCTCCTTGAAGGATCAGATTGCTTTTTCCCGGATCCTGAAACCCAACGCCCAACAAAACCGGGCCGCGCTTCTCCTGAAGCAGCGTCGTTCTCCAGTCGGGTTTTTCCGGCTCCGAAATGCCGCTCTCGGCAGCAAGTTCCCCAACGTACCCGAGGTGGAATGTCCTGCCGTCTCCGAGGTCTTCCTGCAGCGTAATCGCCTTGCCGTCCGCAGACCTGAGGATCCACGTCACCGGGTCGGCGGCGGCGGGATATGCCTGAAGGAGCAAAGCGAGGCTGATCGCTGAAAGGAAAAGGAGAAAAGAAGCGTCCATGGTCCCTTTTTTATCCCCACGCCTTGCCCACCGGGAAGGATCTTTCGCTGTTCTTCCCATGAGGTTGGGCGCGGGGTGCAAATTGACAGGGTCTGCCGGGGTGATAAAAAGAAGTTTAGGGCGGAAGCTGGAAAGTAGGATATTGCACCGGGAAAAAGGAGGCAAGGTGAAAAAGCTCGTTCTGCTCATCCTGGCCTTTGGCGCGGGTCTCATTCTTCAGCCGCATCTCAGCCAGGCCAGGACGAAAGCAGAGCCCTTCGGGCTGAAAAAAGTCATCTCCAGAGCTCGGGAACTGGCCGCAAAGCCCTTCCAGGCTCCGCAGAAGGTGCCCGACTTTTTACGCAAGCTCGATTACGACCAGTGGCGCGACATCCGGTTCCGATCCGAAAAGGCCCTTTGGCGAAACGAGAAACTGCCCTTTCAGGTCCAGTTCTTTCATCCCGGCTTCCTGTATGACCAGAGCGTCAAAATCCATGTCGTCGAAGGGGACAAAAACGAACCCTTCAAATTTTCTCCCGACCTCTTCAGCTACGGCCTGAACGATTTCAAAGGCAAAATCCCCCCAGACCTGGGATTCGCTGGGTTCCGCCTGCACTATCCGATCAATTCCCGACATTACTACGACGAGGTCGCAGTATTTCTCGGCGCCAGTTATTTTCGCGCCGTGGGCAAGGGTCAGAAGTACGGCCTGTCGGCAAGAGGGCTGGCGATCGACACGGCGGTGCCCTCGGGAGAAGAATTCCCCTTTTTCAAGGAATTCTGGCTGAAACGGCCCAAGCCCGGGGCCAGACAGATGGTGGTGTATGCCCTTCTCGACAGCCCTTCGGCGACGGGGGCCTACCGGTTCGTCATCCGGCCGGGAGAGGCGACCGTCATTGAGGTCACCGCGACCGTCTTTCTGCGCAAGAAGGTTCAGAAGCTGGGGCTCGCACCACTGACCAGCATGTTTTTCTACGGCGAAAACACCAACCTGCGCCCGGTCGACGATTTCCGTCCCGAGGTTCACGACTCCGACGGTCTGCTGATCGCCACCGACACCGGCGAATGGATTTGGAGGCCCCTGGAGGATCCCCCTTCCCTTCTTGACACCTCGTTCCAACTCGACAAACCCAAGGGCTTCGGACTTTTGCAGCGGGACCGCAACTTCGACCATTATCAGGACCTTGAGGCCGAATCGCAACTGCGCCCCAGTGCCTGGGTCACCCCGACCGGCCATTGGGGCAAGGGGCAGGTGGAACTCGTCCAGATTCCGATGAAGAGCGAGACCAACGACAACATCGTCTCTTTCTGGGTTCCACAGAAGCTCCCCGCCCCCCTGAAGCCCCTCTCCTTTTCCTACCGTATCCGCTGGTACGCCAAGGGCCGCCTGTCTCCCGCCGGATACGTCGTCGCCACCAGGACGGCCAGGGGCCAGAAGGATCAGGCCAGAAGGTTTCTGGTCGACTTCGCCGGCGGAAAACTCGAATCCCTGGGAAAGGATGCCAAGGTCGAGGCCTTGGTAAGCGTCGGCGGCGGCAAGGTCATCGAACAGCATGTGGAGAAGAATGTCTTTACCGGGGGCTGGCGCCTGTCCTTCGAGGTTCTTCCCGACCAGACGGGCCCCCTGGACCAGGTTCTTCCCGACAAAATGAAAAAACCACTCGAACTGCGGGCCCTGCTTCGTCAAGGCAATGAAGACTTGACGGAGACCTGGAGCTACGTGGTTTTCCCCTGAGGCGCCGGGCGGTGAGTGAAAAGGAATGGCTCAGCGCCCGCGACCGGGCACTGCTCTATCTCCGGGCCTTATCGCTGCCCGCGACCGAAGGGCTTGACATCGTCGCCGAGGCCCTCAACAAGGCGCAGGCCGCCTTCGGAGCGAACCCCGTCCTGAGTCCCACCGCAGAAACGATGCGGCTGCTGCGCGAGGCGCTGACCGTGCAAGGGGGCACCGACGGAGGGGAGAACCTGAAACTGAGGCGCCATCCTCCCCTGGCCCGGGGGGCCATGGTTCCCGAGCCGATGCACCGCAGGTTCGGCCGCACCTTGCCCGCAAAACGCAGGAGGCCGGGCTCTGCGGTGCCGAAAGCCGGAAGTAGAGCCCGGGAATCCCTGCCGCAGCCATGGGAAAAATCCGCCTTCTGGCGCCGAAGCCTCCTCCTGCTTCTGATCCTGATCTCCACCGCCGTGGTCGGCGGATTGATGGCTATATTGCTGCTGCGCCGGGGCAACCTCGGCTTGGAGCTTCTCCTTGTCATCCTCTTCGCCGTTCTCTTCGCCTGGATCTCCATCGGCTTCTGGGCCTCGGTCTTCGGTTTCATCACCTTGTCGCGCCGCTACGACCGGTTTGCAGTAACCGCTCCCTCAGGGGCGGAGGAGTCCCCCATTCCTCCCGAGGCCCGAACCGCCGTCCTGATCCCCATCTGCAACGAAGAGGTGGACCGGGTGTTCGCCGGCCTGTATGCAACCTACCAGTCCCTCAGAAAGACCGGCAGGCTGGAAAATTTCGACTTCTTCGTGCTCAGCGACACGAACACCCCCGAAACCTGGGTCGAGGAGGAAGCCGCATGGGCCGGTCTGTGCCGCTCCCTGGGGAACTGGGAGAGGATTTTCTACCGCCGCCGCCGGGTCAACCTGAAGCGAAAGAGCGGCAACGTCGCCGATTTCTGCCGTCGCTGGGGACGCAGTTACCGGTACATGGTCGTCTTCGACGCCGACAGCGTCATGACCGGCCCGACCCTCGTCCGACTCGTGCGACTCATGGAAAACCATCCGACCATCGGCATCCTCCAGACCGCCCCCCTTACCGTCAACCACGAAACCCTCTTCGCCCGCATGCAGCAGTTCGCCAACCATGTTTACGGCCCGCTCTTTGGGGCCGGACTCCACTTCTGGCAGCTCGGCGACGGCCAGTACTGGGGACACAACGCCGCCATCCGGGTGGCGCCCTTTATGAAGCACTGCGCCCTGCCGAGGCTGCCGGGGACCCCTCCGCTCGGCGGAGACATCCTCAGTCACGACTTCGTGGAGGCCACGTTGATGCGCCGGGCGGGCTGGGGGGTGTGGCTGGCATACGACCTGGGGGGAAGCTATGAGGAGATGCCCTCCTCCCTGCTGGCTGAGCTGAAGCGGGACCGGCGGTGGTGCCAGGGGAACCTTCAACATATGCGCCTGCTGTTCACCAGGGGAATCTTTCCCGCCCATCGAGCCCTTTTTCTGAACGGTGCCATGTCCTACGTCTCGGCCCTGTTCTGGTTCATCTTTCTCGGCGCGAGCACGCTCGCCGCGCTGGGTGAGGCCCTCTTCGAGCCGAACTATTTTCCGACGAAATTCAGCCTCTTTCCCCATTGGCCTGTGTGGAGGCCGGAATGGGCGCTGGTCCTGCTGGGAACGACGGCCGTCATTCTCTTTCTTCCCAAGTTGCTGAGCGCCTTTTACATCCTCGTCCACCAGGGGCGGGGGCGGGAATTCGGCGGCGGAGGGAAGCTCCTCCTGGGCGTGTTGGCCGAGGGGATTATTTCCAGCCTTTTAGCACCCATACGAATGATGTTTCACAGCAAGTTCGTTTTTTTGACGCTCCTCGGCCAGCAGGTGGGCTGGGGGACCCAATCCCGGAGCGACCGGGGCACGGGCTGGCTCGAAGCCTTACGGTTTCACGGTGTGGAACTGGCCCTCGGGCTCCTCTGGGGGACCGTGGTTTTCCGGCTCAATCCCTCCTTTTTCTGGTGGCTCACCCCAATCCTCCTCTCCCTCGTCATTTCCATTCCCCTGACGGTCTATTTCAGCCGGGTCGATGCCGGGCGCAGATTCCGTCAAGCCGGCCTGTTCCTCATCCCAGAAGAGCTGGAACCACCGAGGGAGCTGGTCTGGCTGCGAAGTCACCTCAAAGAGATGCAAGCCTCTTCCCCTTCGCCCCTTCCCATCCCTCGAAGGGACGGTTTCCGCAGGGCCGTGGTCGACCCCGGCATCCTCGAGCTGCATCTATCGCTTCTGGGGGAGAAACCGGCAGTTTCTCCGCCCATCGCCGCCCGCCGCCGGCAGCTGCGGGAAAAGGCACTCCGACAGGGTCCGGGCAGCCTGAACCCCGGGGAAAAAAGGGTTCTCCTTTCCGACCGAGTCTGCCTGCTCGCCCTGCACCGGGAGGTGTGGTCCCTTCGGGACGAGGATTCTGGCGCGGGAGTGGGGTCTTGCCCCCCCTCAGGTACCGTAGCGGCTCGGTTCCCCCGAAAAGGTCTCTGGTATCCGACAGCTGCCACAGGCAAGGGAAAGCGGTCTGGCGGTAGAACAAACACATGACCGTGCCGCGAGACAGGTATCCCTTGACACCATTCGAAGCGGTGATAAAGGAGTTCATATGAAACAGGTTGTTTTCCCGGAAAATTCCGCTGCAGGAAAAGAGACATGCACCTCTTTTCGGGATTCCCACCGAGGCGTTGGGCAGGACGGGGAGGAGAGGCCATACCACAGTGAGAAAGGAAGGACACCATGCTGAGCTGGACTTTGACTTTTTTCATTGTCGCTATCATTGCAGGTATTTTCGGATTTACAGGTATTGCCGTGGCGGCGACCGGCATTGCCAAGATCCTTTTTTTCATCTTCCTGATTCTGTTCGTTGTTTCTCTTATCTTCGGGGCGGTCAGGCGCCCAAGAATATGACGACGAAACGACCGGAATGGTCCCATTCGGGAATCGAGGCCTGAAGCCGGCGCCCTGCGCCTTCCCCGGAAGGGGATTCTTCCGTCCCTTTCTATGCCTTCTTCTGCGGCTGCTTCTGTCCGAAGGCCCGTTTGCTCAGATAGCCCAGTCCCAGAACGAGAAATCCGGCCGCTGCTGTGATGCCGATGAGAATCCAGGGGGAACCACCACCCACCATGGTCCGATATATTGCGTATGCACCGTAGACCAGGACGGCATTCATGGGCAGAAAAACCAGTTCGGAATAAAACAGGTAGGACCAGAAAGAGATTCGTGTCAGGCCGAGGGCGTAGTTGTTGATAGCGAAGGGGAAGAAAGGCATGAGACGCACGAAGAGGATGGCAATTCGGTAGTTTTCCTCAACCATCTCCATGAGCTTGCGGAAGTTGGGCGTGTCGGAAAAGCTCTTCACAATGGTATCGCGGGCAACGTATCGGGCAACCAGGAAGCCGACCACCGCCGCGAGTGATGAGGCCGCCACCATAATGAAAAAGCCTCGGGAAGTACCGAACAGGAAGGCTGCGGCGATGGTAAAAGGCGTTCCGGGCATCAGTATGAGAATAGCGCCAACATAGAGGCAGATAAAGGCCAGCGAACCCCACGGCCCCAGGCTCCAAAACCACTTCTGCAAAGTCTGAAGATATTCATCGACCTCGACCAGGCGACCAAGGACGAAAAGGGTCGCCAGCAGCGCCAGCGGCAGAAGGACCTTTTTTTTGTTTTTCTTCCCCTCAAACCATTTTTTAAACCTTTTCCAGTATCTTTTAACCATTCTTTGCACCATTTTCCCTGAGAACTGTCAGGTCTTACATGTAAACGATTTCCTGGCACTCAGCATTTTGTAGGCAACCTGTTCCTGTTCGAAAGTTTAGCATTGCAGCACCCGGAAACCAGCCTCCAAGCGGATAGAGTCAATTGCGCTTGACACCGATCAATGCAGTGATAAAGGAATATTGATAATGAAAAAACGCCCTTTTCAGGAAAGAACGCTATCGGATGGCCGAAAGAGCGATCCGTTGTTTCGCCTATCCCGCCAACGGAAGCAACTGGAAAACTTGGGAAAAAGGATCTCCGTCATGAAAACCGCGAAGATATTACTTGTCTGCATCTGTCTTCTCCTCCCGGCCACCCAGTCCCTCGCCTCCCAAGGCAAGAGCGACGAACAGACCTCGGACCTGTGGCTCAAGGCCAAGCTCGTAACGGCCTACACCCTGAACCAGCACCTGAACCCCTTCAGGCTCGATGTCGATGTCAAGGACGGAGTCGCCCACCTGAGCGGTACCGTGGACAGCCCGGTCGAACGCGACCTGGCGGTGGAGATCGCCAAAGGGGTCAAGGGGATCAAGGACGTCAAGGAGGATATCCAGGTGGAACCGGGGAGCATGGCCGGAGAGCGCAGGGAGCCGGAGTTCTTCCGGACGGTGGAGGACGCAACGGTCACCGCCAAGGTCAAATCGAAACTCCTGTGGAACCGCAACACCAACGGCCTGGATATCAAGGTGACCACCCACGACGGCGTGGTCACGTTGAAGGGGAAGGTGGGCTCCGACGCTCACCGCCAACTGGCCGAACTGCTGGCGAAAAACACCACCGGTGTCCGGAGGGTCAGGGACCAGCTCGAAATCGTCCCCGCGTCGGAAAAGAACAAGGGAAAAGGAACCCTCGACACGGTGGAGGCCAAGGCGTCCGACGGCTGGATCACGACCAAGGTGAAAACGATCCTTCTCTTCAGCCAGGAGACCGAGGGCGCTGATATCGACGTCAGCACCACCAATGGTGTGGTGACACTGAAGGGAACGGTGCTCACCGAGGGGCAAAAGGGGAAGATAGAAAAACTGGTCGAAGAGGTGACGGGCGTCAAGGAGGTTCGTTCACAGCTCTCAGTGACGAAAGGGTAGCCGGAGGCCCGGCGTCCAGGCCCCGGGAAGAAACTGAAGAGGTTTTCTTTGAAAATCAAACCCTTGTGCCGGGCCTTGGAAACAAAAATACCGCCCGGTTGGCGCGCAGCCAAACCGGGCGGCTCTGAGACTGAGAGTCGAGGTGCCGCCCGCCCCTCACCTTTTCGAGCAACTCTTCCATTCGGAACTCGGAACAAGGTCTTCGGGCTTTGATCCTTAAACCCTGCACCTTTGGCCTAAAGAACCACCAACTCCTCGCTGGTGAAGGTCAGGTGTTTGAGCCCCCCCTTCTCCACCCAGAAGGTGTTTTCGATACCGACGGCACCCAGTCCGGGATAAACCGCCTTGGGCTCGAAGGCGAAGGTCATGAACTCCTCCAGGACCTGGTCCTTGAAGCCGCGGGCGATGAAGGGATACTCGTCGATCTCGGTGCCGATGCCGTGGCCGATGAAGGAGACCTGGGCGCCCGAGGCCCCCATAAAGTGGTCCTTGTACCCCATCTCGCAGGCGAGAGCGAGGCACTCGTCATACACGGCCCCCCACGCAATCCCCGGGCGGGCGATTTCCTTAAGCTTTCGCTCGATGGCAAGCATGTCGTCGTAGGCCTTCAGCAGCTCGTTCGGCAGACCTCCGATGCAGAAAACTCGGGTCTGGTCCACAATGTAGCCGTCGAAGGCGCCGGCCAAGTCGACGATGATTGGCTGATTGGCCTCGATCCGCTTATAGCTGGCCCCCTGCCCTATCGAGGGGTTTACCCCCAGCCCCCCCAGGGGGGTGTCGTTGAAGGCCGGTACGGCGCTGTCGGGGCCGGAGAAGACATGACCGTAGAAGAGCTCGGAGTTGAACCCGCGCATGCGGGTGAGGCCCTGGTGTCCTGCCTTGCGGGCGGCATACTCCAACTCGGCGGCCAGCTCCAGGTCGGTCATACCGACCCGAATGACCTCCTTCGCCCTCTGGCAGACCTTCTCCACCTGCAGGGCGGCGTCCTTCATGATCTCGAGCTCATACCCGGACTTGACCGCCCGGACCGTCCGGATCAAGGGGGCTGCATCGACGAGGGCACACCCTTCGAGTACTTTCTGGAACCGCTGGAAGAGCCCAACCGGCAGCACGTCGAACTCCATGCCCACCCGCTTCGGCAGGGGGTAGCCGAAATCTGCCAGGATCCCGGGGATGTCCTTGGGGCTTCGAAAGGGCACGACCTCCTTCAGCCCGCATTCCATGCGGGCCCGGGAATATTCCCTGCGTACCATGTAAACCGGTTCGCCCCCCGCGGGCACGTAGAGAGCCCCCTGCTGAATCGAGCCGGTGAAATAGAAGAGGTCGGCACTCTGGACCATGAGGATGGCATCGAGCCCCTCCTTCTCCATCAGGGACTGGAGTTTCCGGTATCGGGCAATCAGTTCGCTGGCGGGAGTGATTCTCATTTTTTTCCTCCGGGGCAAAATAGGCTCAAGGTTCAAGTTAGAAGGCACAAGAATGAATGGTTCCACAAGGGAGGTAAAAGAACCTCCGCAGACATTCGGGATCAGGGAACGCGAAGCGGATGTTGCCAGTCCCCCGCGCCGCTGCGAGCATATCCGGGACGAATCGCAGGATCATCCTATCGGGGAACCTGCTGACCGAAGCCAAAAGGCGATGGCCCTTTTTTATCCCCAAGGCAAGCTGCCCGGTCCGTCGATTCATTAACTACCTGGCGACGGCAGGGCTAAGCTGGCTCGGGACAAGCTGCAGAGGCGCTGTTCGGAAGTCGCCGGGCGCCAACTTCAAGCATGCACACCACAGTAAAGGAGAATAATCCGACCGGGAGAATTCTCCGGGAATTAAAGTGGCAATAACACGCGCTTAATCGGAAAAATCTGGCCCCAAAATTACAACCATTTGAATTTATTATATTTTTTTTGATAGACCAGCGAGTGAATTCCGTCAATTCAGTAAAGGACGGCATAAAGACTCGTTGAAAATCGTGAATATCCGCCGGTTACGAACTCCGAAACCGAGCGACTTCAGACAGGCCGTTCAGGGATATCGAATTTAAAAATTGAGCAGGCAGAGGACCGATGATTTATTTCTAGGCAAAAGGCTAAATTCCTTTACCCCATCAAGCTGTTAAAAAAGATTAAAGGACTTTTCCACAAATTATCCACAGCCGACTGTGGAAGGAAGCGTATTCTTCGAACCAACCGGCGGCGGATTTGTCTCCGGCGGGAATCGCTCTGTCCTACTGCAGGCGCTCTGCCTTGATCACCTCGGGGGTGACCATCCCCCCCGACATGATGATTTTCATCGCCTCCTCCACCCCGAAGGCGGTGGGGAAGACTTTGTCCTCCTCCAGGATCAGGACGTAGCCCGAAGTCGGATTAGGGGAGGTGGGAATGAAGAGGGTGTGATAACGCTTGCCCGATTCGGCCCGGATGGTGTTGGTGATGAAGGCGATGGAAAAGCACCCTTCCTTGGGGAATTCGACGTACACCGAGCGGCGGAAGGAGGTTTTCCCGCCCTGGGAAAAGACCTGGGTCAACTGCTTGGAGGAGAGATAAATCGATTTCACCACCGGAATGCGGGAAAGAAGCCG
Organism: uncultured delta proteobacterium; assembly: GCA_963791005.1. Classification (GTDB taxonomy): domain Bacteria; phylum Desulfobacterota; class Desulfuromonadia; order Desulfuromonadales; family CAWBQR01; genus CAWBQR01. The sequence goes on from CAWBQR010000010.1 coordinate 31,506, forward strand.
GTCCCAAAAGTCGACGAGCCGCCGTCCGAAGACGTTGGTGGCCAACAAACCGGCCACATAAACGACAATCAGCCCGGCAATCATCCCCAGGCCAGGGATGTAGCTTCCCTGACCGAAGAAGAAAGTGACCGTCTTCTTGATGACGGGTGCCAGGACCCCGTCGGCCACGTCGAAGAGGAATCGGAGGATGAAGATGGTAATTCCCAGGGGGATCACCACCAGGAGGCCGGTGCCGAGCATTTTCCTCAGGTGCTTTGCCAGCCACCGGCCAAAGCCGCGTTTTACAGGTTGGTTTTCCGCCAGGTCGGCCACGTTGGAGAACCCTTTCGGAGGTCGGATTTGGTCCCGTAAAGGAGGCGTTCATCTTACCGCGGAACGTTTCTAAACACAACAAGGGGCAAACCCCGTGGGGCCCACCCCTTTGCCGTTTCCACTTCCCCCCTCTCGCTTATCCCTCCTCGACATAGGCGCAGCCGAGGTCCTCCCCCGCCAGCAGTCCCGAACAGTCGGGACAGACCGGCTCGCCGGTATCTTCGCGAATCAGAAGCTCTTCCTCGGGGAAAAGCATCCGGCATTTGCTGCAGCGTTTATCGCTCATGACAGGTCTCCTCTCTTTGATTTCATTCAATAAAATTTTACCTCGAGGGCGGCATTTGTCCAAAGAGTCAAAAGCCGGAGCACAAGGCTCCGGCTTTTGACTTGCCTGGCTTACAAAGGTCACTGGACCTTCTGGTGGTAGCGCTCCTGGTAGTATTGCTTGATCTCCTCCACCCGTTTGGGGTCGAATCCCTTGACGTACCACTCGTGCTCGGGGCGTCCGGCGATATACTTCTTGACGATCTCCTCGTAGACCTTGGGCTTTGCCGGCCTTGTCGCAGGCCTCCTTCGCCTCGGGGAGTAGCTCGCTGTAGAAGTTCTTGGCAACATCGTAGAAGCCGTGCCACCAGGCGTAGTCCGGGCCGGACATGGCGGCGCCGTGCCGGGCCCGGCGTCCCTCGTGATGCCAGAGCTCCAAGTAGGTCCAGTCGATCTTGTCGTCGAAGTTGGCTGGTTGATGATCTCCTCCTCCATCAGCAGATCGCGGATCTCCTTGGCCGGCTTGGCGAATTTGTCGTTGTAGAGGCCGACCGAGGCGTCGAGCTGCTGGTAGAAGCCGTCGACGAAGGGGGCGCGCGTGGCAGGAGGAGCAGACGTCCTTCATGGCGGCCAGTTTTTTCTGCCAGTCCGTCGGTGCGCTTGGAGATCGGCGCCCGCAGGTTCCAGCTCAGGCGGGTGCCGACATCGTGGGTGACGGCCTGGTCGGGGTGGCGCTCATGTGGCAGGTGGCGCAGGTCGGCGCGTCGTAGTAGTCCTGGCCGGCCACCCATTTGTTGCTGTCCATGTTCACTTGTCCTTGAAGGCGCTGGTAGAGGATGCCGTGCTTCGACTCTTCGTAGACCTCCTTCTGCGGATGGTCGGGGCCGAGATGGCATTTGCCGCAGGCCTCGGGCTGGCGCGCCTGCTCGATGCTGAAGCGATGCCGGGTATGACAGGCGGTGCAGGAGCCCTTGGAGCCGTCGGGGTTGACCCGGCCGATGCCGGTGTTGGGCCAGGTGGTCGGGATCGAGGGTGCCGTCGGCGTTGACCTTGACGATGGAGCCGTGGCACTGGCGGCAGCCGACCGCCACCGCCGGCTCGCCGCCCACGGTCTGGCCCAGCAGGCCGTCCTGGGAATTGAGGATATCGCCGGCCTGGGCATGGTGGCTGTGGGTCCTGCTCGACCTCCTTGGGATGGCAGCGGCCGCAGTCCTTGGGCGAGACGATGACCGCGACGGTGAAGCCGTAATGGTTCATGGCGTCCGGCTCCCCCTTGTTTGCCTGGTGACATTCGTAGCAGCCGACCCCGGCCGCATAATGGGCGCTGTCTTTCCACTGGCTGACGATACCGGGAGTAGAATTGTGGCACTCCAGGCATTTTTGGGTTTCACTGCTGGTCTTTTCCGCAGCGGCGACCGTCATCGGCAGGCAAGCCAGACAGGCCAGAAGGGCTGCAATCAAAAAACTCCCGCTTCCTCGCTCCATTTCATTGGCTCCTTTGGGTATCGGGTTCACATCCGGAATGGGCATCGAATTGCCTACTTATAAAAACGCACCAATCCTAACCCCGTCTGTTTCCCTCCTTTTTGATCTGGGTCAAAAACAAGGAGTTTTAATTTTACATCGGCCCTGTTCCCCTGCAATCGGCCGAGAATGGATTTCCCGACAAAAAAAGCCCGGCGAAAATCGCCGGGCTTGGGGTTGGCGTGTCTGCGTTCTGTCGCCGGGCAAGAGGCACTCTCTCTGGACGATTTCCCGGCGGCCTGCCAGGTCTTCGGGGTCAGGCCGGATGAACAACACTCCCCAGCCTCCCACCCCGGTCTAGCGCCCCTTCTTCTCCTTGGCAACCATCATGCGCCGGGCATTGTTGACGATGACCTGTGAGACATTACGGCTTTTGGCCAGCATTTTCACATCCTTTTCGGTCAGGATCGACATATAGCGAAGCGCCTTGGGCAAGGGCGTGCGGGGATGCATGGCGAGAGCTTTTTTGATTTCGTAATTCTTGAGCCATTCCCTGTTCAGAGTGATTATGCGAATCAGTTCCTCACTGGTACTTCGGTTTTTGGCCACGGCCAGGACCTCAGCTTCGCTAATCCTGGGGTTCTTCAATACAGCTGTGGAAACCAGCTTGTTGGCCTCCCGGATGAGAATGTTCCGCCATTCCTTGTCTCCGGTCATGGCGACCTTGATTTTTTCCGAAACGCCCATTGCGAGGGACATCTGATATTTGGAGGGATTCAGCTCCTCTTCCTCTGCCCCCCCTTCTTCCACATCTCCGGGCTCCCCCTCGGCAGAATCCTCGGGGGTCGGCGTAGGGGTTCCGTCTCTCTTTTCAAGACGGTTGCGCACTGAAAGGGGCGTACGGGGGTTGGCGAGCAGGGTGTCGAGCAGGCCGGGGATGTCCCGCTCCCCTTTCGTCAGACCGGCCAGCAGCCTCGTCACCTCCTCCGCACCGTGGGCGGCGGCGAAGAGCACGGTGGCGGGGTCGACGGCCGGGTGGGAGAGGACAGCCTGGAGCACCTCGGCTTCATCGAGGCGCACGCGGGCAATCAGGTCGAGCAACCGGGGGTGGGAATCGGGATTGCCCGCCGAGTCGGCCAGGTCTTGGGCAGGCATCCTCTTTAGAGAGGCGACGGCGAGGGCCCTGACCTCGGGGTCCTCGCCGTGGAGCAGGAAAAAGAGGGCCACCAGGAGCTCTCCGGGAGGCAGGGGCAATGCCCCCCGGGCGGCGCTCAGCCGCACCTCCCGGGGGGCATCCCTGGAGACGATTCGCGCGACCTCGGGGGAGACCTTGATGCGCACGGTGGTTTTCCGGCTGATCATGTCTCATCCGTTCAGCGAAGGGCTCAGCGAACCTTGCGAACGGCGACCTCCAGGCCCGCGGCCCGGGCCCGCTCGGCGGCATTCCTGGCGGAGTCAAGGTCAGTAAAATCGCCGAAACTGACCAGATGGAGGGAAAGAGGCACTTCCACCGGCTCCTCCTTGACCTCGACCCCCTTGACAAAGAGCCTGTCGGCAACGATGCGGGCCTTGTCGAGGGTGTAGTAGGAGCCGGCGTAAAGCACCAGCTGTTTCCCCTCGGCGACGAGGAAGGAGCCCGGGGCGATGCGGTTTATCTGCGGCAGCTTGGCCCGGGCTTGCGCAGGGGGAAAGGCGCCGACCCGCAGGCGGGTCATGTGTTCGCTCTTTTTCATCTCGCTTAGACGGGGCTCGAAGCCGAGTTTGCCCAGCGTCCGTTCCACCTCCTTCAGGTTGGAGGGAAGAAGGATGGCGCCGGCATCGACGGTGTAATTGCCGGGGCCGGGAACCGAATCGCTCTTTGCCGCAACGGCGGGAGGGGCCGCGGGAGCCGGGACCGCAGCCTTGGCGGGCTGCTTCGAACCTGCCGGGGGAGTCGGGGCAGGCGCGGCCTTCTGCGGATTGTTATCCGAGCTCGCTTCGGTTTTGGCGACCGGCGCCGGGGTGCTCGTTGAAGCCGAAACGGGCGCTGATACCGGGGCCGCAGGCGTTGCGGGCGTCTCAGCCGGAGCCTTGGCCACCACCGGCTTCAGGGGGGCCTGAGGCTTGGGCGGCACGGCAATCGGTTGTTTTTTCACTTTGACGGCATGGGGCCTTGGAGGCGAGGCCTCCCCCGTGCCGAAAAGGTAAAAATAGCCGGCGCCGCCCAGAGCGACGAGCAGCAGGACCAGCAGCAGGGGGCTCGTCCTGGAGCCCTTCGAGCTCGCAGGAGCCGGCCCCGGAGCCCCCTCTTCGGGCGGCGCAAACGGGTCTTCCTGGGGGTCCGTGCTCTCTTCTTCGAATCCGAATTCCTTCTCTTCCGTCATGGGAAAACTGCCCTCCTTGATGCTTTCGCAAAAACTCATGGGATTTATAATAGGGGAGGTCATTCCGCCTTCTTCATCTCAGCCAGGATCTTGGAGGTGAGATGCGGAGGGACCTCCTCATAGTGGGAAAACTCCATGGTGAACAGCCCCCGGTCCGAGGTCATGGAGCGCAGCTCGGGAGCGTACTTGAGAACTTCGGCCATCGGCACCTGAGCCTTGATGACCTGGCTGTTGGCCTTGGGCTCGACGCCTAGCACCTTGCCCCGGCGCGAGTTCATGTCGCCGATGACCTCTCCGATGCAGTCGTCTGGAACGGTAATCTCGATGTCCACGATCGGCTCCAGAAGGGCCGGGTTGCACTGCTCCATGGCCTTCTTGAAGCCCATGGAGCCGGCGATCTTGAAAGCCATTTCCGAGGAATCGACCGAGTGATGGGAGCCGTCGTATAGGGTCACCTTGACATCGACCACCGGGAATCCCCCGAGGAGTCCGTGGTGCATCGCCTCCACGATCCCTTTTTCGACCGCCGGGATGTATTGCCGGGGGATGACCCCGCCGACGATCTTGTCGACAAATTCGAAACCCTCTCCCCGCCTCAGGGGTTCCACCTCGATCCAGGTGTCGCCGAACTGGCCGCGGCCCCCGGACTGCTTCTTGTACTTGCCCTGCACCTTGGCCCGGCCCCGGATCGTTTCGCGGTAGGGGACCTTGGGCTCCTTCAGCTCCACCTCGACACCATACTTGCGCTTGAGCTTTTCAACGGCGACCTCCAGGTGAACCTGCCCCATCCCCGAGAGGACCAGTTCCTTGGTCTCCTCGTCCCGCTGCATCTGGATGGTGGGATCCTCGTCCATGAGCCGGTGCAGGGCATTGCTGATCTTGTCCTCGTCGGCCTTGCTCCTGGCCTGCAGGGCGAAGGAGATGACCGGCTTGAGCGGCAGGGGGCTCTCGTAAAGGATCGGGTTGGCCCCGTCGCAAAGGGTGTCCCCCGTCATCGTTTCCTTCAGCTTGGGCACCGCGACGATATCCCCGGCGACCGCGACGGGGATCGGCTTCTGCTTCTTCCCCTCCAGCTCGTAGATCTGGCCGATGCGCTCCGCGGCCTCCCGATTGGGATTGTAGGCCATCGAGTCGGACTTCAGGGCGCCGGAATAGATACGAAACAATGAGAGCTTGCCGGTATACGGATCGCTGATGGTCTTGAACACCATGGCCGAAAAGGGAGCCTCCTCGCTGGGCTGGCGCTCCTCGATCTCTTCGGTCTTGGGGTTTTTGCCGACCTGGATCCCCTTGTCCATCGGCGAGGGGAGACAATGGACGATGTAGTCGAGCAGCTGCCGGACCCCCATGTTGGCCAGGGCGCTGCCGCATAGCACCGGGGTGAAAACGCCCGTCAGTGTCCCCTCGCGCAGGCCGAGAAGGATTTCCTCGTTGCTGAGGGTTTCGGTCTCCAGGTACTTCTCCATCAGCGCATCGTCGGCGTCGGCCACCGCCTCCATGAGCAGGGTGCGCAGCCGCTGGGCCTCGGCGAGGAGGTCGGCGGGGATGTCCTCTTCGGTGCAGTTGCCCGAAAGGTCGTCTCCGTACAGACAGGCCTTCATCGTCACCAGGTCGATGACCCCCCGGAAATTCTCCTCCGCCCCGATGGGCATGGTAACCACCACCGCCCGGGTGGAGAGGGTTTTGGCCATGTCGTCCACGGCCTTGAGGAAATCGGCCCGCTCCCGGTCCATCTTGTTGACGAAGGCGATGCGGGGCACCTCGAACTCGTCGGCCCACTCCCAGATTTTCCGGGTCTGGGCCTTGACCCCCGAGATGGCGGAAACGATGAGTACCGAACCTCCCAGGACCCGAAGGCAGCTCCGGGTGTCGTGGAGAAAGTTGGTGTAGCCGGGGGTATCGACGATGTGCAGGCTGTGCCCCTTCCACTCGCAGTGGTGAAGGCTGGAGCTGATGGTGATCCTGCGCTTGATTTCCTCCGGCTCGAAGTCCATATTGGAAGTGCCGTCATCCACCCGCCCGAGGCGGTCGGTCATGCCGGTGTCGAAGAGGATGGCTTCGGTCAGGGAGGTCTTGCCGGCCCCCCCGTGGGCCACAATTCCCAGGTTACGCAGCATTGAGGTATCGTACTTTCCCATGGTCTCTCCTTTCGTTCCGCCCTGTCAGGGGATCAGTTGAAGGATTACGTGCAGGAAACAACGTACTTCAGGTATCCGGGTTTGCATCTTCTTATCGTTCGGGCAACTTCCGATAGGTCTTCGGTAAATCTCTCCTTTCGGTAACAGATGGTAGGGGCGATGCTGGTCATCGCCCGCGGGCGAACACAGCTTGCGCGCCGAAGCGCTTCAGCGCGCAGGCACGGGGTTCGACCCTACGCAATGGAGGCGGCCTTGTTGCGCAGGTAAATGATCCGGAGCCCTTCGAGGGTCAGGAAGGGGTCCACCTCGTCGATGGTCTGGGAGGCCGCGGAAACCTGCTCGGCCAGGCCGCCGGTGGCCACCACCAGGGGATTTTCCCTGGTCTCCTGCTTCATGCGCTCAACGATGCCGTCCACCAGCCCGGCATAGCCGAAGAAGAGCCCCGACTGCATGCTGTTGACGGTATTTTTGGCGATGACCTGGGGAGGCCGGACGAACTCCACCCGGGGCAGCTTGCTGGCCTTCTCGAAAAGCGCCTCGGCCGATATGGCCATCCCCGGGGCAATGGCCCCTCCCTGGTATTCCCCCTTCGCGGAGATGAAATCGAAGGTCGTCGCGGTGCCGAAATCGACGATGATGAGGCTGCGCCGGTATTTCTCGTAGGCCGCCACCGCGTTGACGATCCGGTCGGCACCGACCTCCCGGGGGTTGTCGTACTGAATCGGCATGCCCGTCTTGATTCCCGGGCCGACGACGTAGGGATTGAGCTTGAAATACTGCCGGCAAAGCCCCTCCAGGGTGTTGAGCATGGGGGGCACGACGCAGGAGACGATGACGTCCCCGATGTCGGTGAAGTGAATGTCGGAGAGCCGGAAGAGCTCATGCACGAGCATGGCGTACTCGTCGACGGTGCGGGACTTGTCGGTGGTGACCCGCCAGTTGCGCACCAGCTTCTCTTCCCGGTACATCCCGAGCACGGTGTTGGTGTTTCCGACGTCGATGACTAGGAGCATAAAGTCCGTGAATGGTGAAAGGCTAAAGACGAGTTTTAAGTTTTAGGTTTTAGGTCCAATACTTAAAACTTAAAACCTAAAACTTAAAACCACGGATTTTAATTGGGTTTAACATCCCCGGCCAGGATCCGCTCGGTCGCACCCGACTCCAGGCGAAGGAGCAGGGCGCCGTCCTCGTCGAGGCCTTCGACCCGGCCGCGCAGGACCCGGTCCTGGGAGTCGACTTCCACCTCCTGGCCCAGGAGTTCGAAGAGGGCCTCCCAGGCGCGGATGATGGGCGTAAACCCCTTTTCAAGGTAAAGCTCGTAGAGGCTGTCGAGGTGCCGGAAGAGTGAGCGGGCGAAGGCCGCCCTGCAGACCGGCGTCCCCGTCTCCAGGGCCACCGAGGTGGCGGGGTAGCGCAGCTCGGCCGGAAACTGCTCGGTGCGCATGTTGAGATTGACGCCGATGCCGAGGATGACGAAATGAATCCCCTCGGTTTCGGCGCTCATCTCGTTGAGCAGACCGGCCACCTTCTTCCCGCCGAGCAGGACGTCGTTGGGCCACTTGACCACAGCCGTCCTGCCGCCGACCTCCTCCACCGCCCGCGCCGTCGCCAAGGCCGAAACAAAGGTGAGCCGGGGCGCTTCGACGGGCAGGATCTTCGGGCGCAGCAGGACCGAGGCATAGAGGTTCACCCCGCCGGGGGATTCCCAGTGACGCCCCATCCGTCCCCTGCCGGCGATTCTGCCGATCGGCGACGACCACCGTGCCCTCCACGGCCCCCTTCTCACCGAGCTCGTGGGCCCGCACGTTGGTGGAGTCGGTTTCCTCGAAATAGACGATCTCCCGGCCGACCACCCGGGTTTCGAGTCCCGCCCGGAGCTCCGAGGGGATCAGGGTGTCGGGCGTGGCGGCCAGGCGGTAGCCCCGGGAGGGCACCGCCTCGATGGCGTAGCCGAGCTCCCGCAACTGGCCGACCTGCTTCCAGACCGCCGTGCGGGAAACCCCGAGGGCCAGGCTGATCTCCTCCCCCGAGACGAAGGATTCCGCCTTCTCCCGGAACAGCCGCAGTATCGTTTCCCGTGGGTCCTTGTCGGTCATGGTCGTCCTTCGACATAAGCGAAACGAAACGGGGCGGCCCGCAAACGGGCCGCCCTACTGGAACAGCATGGAGATGTCCATCGCCCGGAATGAATGGGTTAGAGCGCCGACGGAGATGAAATCGACTCCCGTCTCGGCGATCGCCCGTACCGTCTCAAGACTGACTCCGCCCGACGCCTCGGTCAGGGCACGGCCCTCGACCGCCTCCACCGCCCGGGCCAGGGTGTCAAGGTCCATGTTGTCGAGCAGAAGAATGTCGGCCCCGGCTTCCAGCGCCTGACCCACCTCCTCGAGGTTGCGGGTCTCCACCTCGACCTTATGGACATGGGAGGCTCGTCTCCGGGCGCGGTCCACCGCTGCGGCGATGCCCCCGGCGGCGGCGATGTGATTCTCCTTGATCAGGATGCCGTCGTAGAGGGAGTGGCGGTGATTGCGGCCCCCGCCCATCCGGACCGCGTATTTTTCGAGGACGCGCAGACCCGGGGTGGTCTTGCGGGTATCGACGATGAGCGCCTCGGTCCCCTCCACCTCCCGGACGAAACGGTTCGTCAGAGTGGCAACGCCGCTCATGCGCTGCAGCAGGTTGAGAGCCACCCGCTCTCCCTGGAGAAGAAGGGCGGCATCGCCCTTGATCCAGGCGAGAACCTCCCCGCGGCGTACCGACTGCCCGTCCCGGGTGAGCTTCTCGAAGGCGATCCCCCCTCCAGAAGCTCGAACACCCGGCCGGCGACATCGATGCCCGCAAGAACGAATTCCTCCTTCGCCACCAGTTCGGCCCGGGCCGAAGTTCCCGGCTCGATGGTGGACAGGGTCGTCACGTCTCCCGGACCGATATCCTCCTGCAGGGCGTTGCGGATAATGCGGTCGATTTCAAGCATCCGGATGTTCCCTTCTAACATATTGAAAACGCTTTTTTATAACACAGCCCGGGGGACTCCCGCAACCGGAAAACCCGGGCGGTCCGCAAAGTTATTTCCCTTTACTTTTTTCACATTTCTGCTAGAAAATGAGGCCGAAGTTCGGCTAAAAAGGTCACAGGAGAGTCAATGAAATCGAAATCCGAAAAAGCACTGGTTTGTCCCAACTGTTTCGGCACCGCTTACCGCGAGGTTCTGGTGACCGCCACTTCGCGCAACATCGTTCACGACGACACCGCCCCCCCGGCCGCCAAGGGGTCGGGCCTGAGCACGGAAAAACGCAGGGATGTCGTCAAACTGCTCTGCATCCATTGCGGTCACGAGTTGAGCCGCAAGGGGGGCCGGGTCTGAGACCCGAGCCCCCTTCCCAACACGCCTAAGGAGGTCCTTGTGCGTCCATCGCTGATCCTGTCTCTGATCCTGCTCCCCTGCCTGCTTTTTTCCGGCTGCGTCAGAAGCTCCACGTACCAGACGAAGGTGGACGAGGCGGCGCAGTTGGCCCAGTCTCTGAAAAACCTCCAGGCCAGGTACGAGAAGCTCAGCAAGCAGAAGGAGGAGCTTTCGGCCCGCAACGATGAGCTCGGCCGCAACCTGACCGACGTGCAGCAGAAAAGCGCCGGCCTGCAGGAAGACCTGGACAGGGCCAGGGGAGATATCGACCGGCTCGAAAAGGTTCTCTCGGCCCGCAGCGAAAAGGCCGGTACAGCCATGGCCGAGATGCGCAAGACCATCGACGGGCTGGAGGAGAAGAACCGCGACCTCTCCCAGCAGCTCGAAAAGGAGCGCATTGCCCGCGAGGCCCGGATCGCCAAGATGAAGAGCACCTACGACCAGCTGGTCTCCAAGATGGATGCCGAAATCAAGCGGGGGGAGATCACCATCTCCGACCTGCAGGGCAAGCTCACCGTCAACATGGTGGAGCGCATCCTCTTCGATTCGGGCAAGGCGGAGATCAAGCCTGCGGGCATGAAGGTGCTTCGCCGGGTTGGAGACGTCCTCAAGGGTGTGCAGGACAAGGCGATTCAGGTCGAGGGGCACACGGACAACGTCCCGATCAGCTCGCGCCTGCGGAACACCTTCCCGAGCAACTGGGAGCTATCAGCCGCCCGGGCGATCAACGTCGTCCACTTCCTCCAGGACAAGGTCGGCATCCCCGGGGAGAAACTCGCGGCCTGCGGTTTCAGTCAGTATCGGCCGGTGGCCGACAACGCCACGCCCCAAGGTCGGTCACTGAACCGCCGCATCCAGATCGTGCTGGTCCCCCTGGAGGCCAGGGTGGTCGAGCCCCTGAAACAAGCGACGCCGGAGTAAGACTGCGAAAACCTCCCTCCGGCGCCTGCCTGCCGCAGGGCCCGAGGTCCTGTCCCCACCGGGTCAATGCAGGGACTGGGAGGCCTGAAATTCCTCGGATGTCAGGCACAGAACCCGGCTCGTTTTGCCGTCGGGGTTGATCTGCAGCTCCGAGATGTCCCTCATCTTGTCCGAAAGCCACGCATCGGTGAAATTCGCGAGCGGCACCGCGTGGGGTTCGTATTTCGGGCCCACCAGTCTGGCGTTTTTCAGGAATTCGAGGGCCCTCTCCCTCTTCGACCAGACCGGAAGGGAAAATCCCGTCCGGTCGATCTCCACGGCGTAGACGTTTTTGTAGATGTTTCTCGCCACCCAGACCTCTCCGGCGGCCTCGATTTCATCACGAAAGATTTTCTCGCCGATATATTCGATTTCCATCGCGTCCCGGCTTTCTGGGGGCCAATGGGAGTCCGGCCGAAAGGCCGTCAATTCCTCCTTCGAGAAGCGATACAGGCAGCGACCAGCCCCCCGCCACGCCCTGCATTCCAGCCCGCCTCTCCCTGGTCTTTAAATTTAATCTACCATAAGAAACGACGTTGTCATGCGCGGGGCCTCTCCTGACCGGCGACAAACGGTGCCTTCCCACCCCGAGATGCCGGTTCACTTCATGATGTTTTCGCAAGAAAGCAAAATAGTGGATGGCTAAGCAAAAAGCGCCAAATGCAAGGCGCGCAATTGTCGAGCAATGAGGCGTACTTACGTACGTCGTAGCAGCGAGACCAATTGCAGCAACGCTGCAGTTGGTGAGTTTTTGCGACGCCATCACTTCATGGCGCAGGCGGCAGCCGAGGGCGGGTGACAAGGCCGACCGTTCCGCGGTTTTCGCCCCGGAAGATGACTCGATTCTCACCAAAATCTCCGCTGCCCGGTCCTTCCGAGGCTCCAGCAGGGCGTCAATCACCCCGCTGCAGAGCGGTAAGGTCTATTATGAATGGGCGGCGGCCTCCCGCACAGAACGCGAGCTGGACCTTGCCGCCCCCCTGGAAATCTCCAGCCGATTTCTCTATGAAAAGATCCGTTGAGGGGGTTTTTTCGGGTTCGGAGGGGGCGGGCCCAAAAAAGACTTCAACGCCCTGAATGGTGGTCAAAATTTCCATTTCTAAAAAACTGAAATCGTCGTATTATTCGCCTGGATTGAGGTTTGGGTCCGAAAACGGTGAATCTTTTGCGGAGCCATGAATTTCAGCCGCGCAAGCCGGGCTCCAGATAGCCATAAGGATTCCGGAAGAGAGCCTGTTCCGGGCAAAAAATGTCAAGCCAATTGCCGCCATGCCGTCCCTTTCGAGGGGCGGTTTTTCCTTGGAGCCTTTTTTCAACCCCTCATATGGGAGCAGGCCTATGGGCGTTGCACAAATTTTCTGAAAATTCATCCAGGAAAAAAACAGGGGGAACCCGGAGGCGGAAACGGTCAGCATGATGGAATCCTGCAGCGACCCCTCCCCCGCCCGAGACCCGGGAGGTGAAATACAGACACCAACCCACCTTCCGTCCCAGTAGTCGTTTATCAACCTCGTCAGGAGAGAGCTATAAAATTAGCTCGAATAAAACAATGAACAATATGGAGTTCAGTTTGGCAAGTTCGGAAAAAAGGCAGCCGAATCTTTGGAACGTCGTTATCGTAACGGCTATCTTTGCCGTGATACTGCTGGTATTTCCGAATGTACTTCAGGAAAGAATGTACCATCCAATCCTCCAGTCCCTGGAAAATCGGGGATGGGCCTCCCTCATTGTGAAACCGAGCCTGTTGTGGTTGTCGCTGGGGATGGCCCTGCTGACGATCCGAACCCTTCTCTGGGCCACTTATCGTCCCCTTCCCGATTCCGGCTACCACAACGCCCCCCGGCTGACCGTCATTATCCCGGCTTACAATGAAGGCGCCATGGTGCAGAGGTCGATTCATTCCTGCGCCAAGGCAAACTATCCCCGGGACCGCATTGAAATTATCGTCATCGACGACGGCAGCGTGGACGACACCTGGGAGCACATCGAGCGTTCGGCCCGGGCCCACCCCGGATTGGTCCGGACCGTGCGGTTCGACAAAAACCGCGGCAAGCGAGAAGCGCTGGCCGCCGGATTCCGGATGGCGTCGGGAGAGGTGGTGGTGACCGTCGATTCCGACAGCATCATCGAAGCCGGAACTCTGCTGGCCGTTACCGGCCCCTTTCGGGATGAACGGGTGGGGGCGGTGGCGGGAAAGGTCAGCGTGCTGAACCGCTACAGTTCGCTGCTTCCGAGGATGCTGCACGTGCAGTACGTCCTCTCCTTTGACTTTCTGCGCAGCGCCCAGTCGACCTACGGGGCGGTCTGCTGCTGCCCCGGGGCCCTTTCGGCCTACCGCACGGCTCTCGTCCGGCAATTTCTCGAGCCCTGGGTAAACCAGCAGTTCCTGGGGGCCACCTGCACCACCGGCGAGGACCGGGCGCTCACCAACAACATCCTCAATCTGGGCTACAAGACGCTCTACCAGAGAACGGCCGTGGTCCACACCCTGGCGCCGGAGACGTACATGCGGTTGTGCCGGATGTTTCTGCGATGGGACCGCAGCTACATCCGCGAAGAAATCCGGCTCCTGAAGATCATGTGGAAGCTGCCGGTTCATTCCCTGCTTCTCACCCTGGTGGACAAGACGATTACCAACCTGCGGTTCCCGGTGGCCTACATCACTTTTGCCCTCTTGGTGTATTTAACGATCCACGACCCCTACACCGTGGTCCGGGTGCTGGTTTCCATCGGGCTGACGTCGGCCTTTTTCATGCTCTATTTTCTGAGAAGCGAGCGTTCCAAGGAGTTCCTGTACGGCATCCTGTTCGGCTATTTCGCTTTCTTCACTCTGTTCTGGGTCTTTCCCTTTGCCTTGGTGACGCTGCGCAACCGCTCCTGGATGACGCGATGAGATGATGGTGCAGGTGGGAAGGACGGGCACCGGAGCCCTTGCGTAAAGGGCTCCGGTGTTGAGTTTGAATCAGGGCTTGTCCGCGGCCAGAGGGAAGTGCCAGGGCGGCCCCAGAGCCTGGGGGGGGTCAGGCTACGAGGTTGACCGGGCGCCCTCCAATAAAGGCGGCGACGTTGCCGGCGACGATGTCCATTAGCCGCTGCCGCGTCTCCAGGCGCTTCCAGCCGATGTGGGGGGTGAGAATGACGTTCTCCAGGGTATAGAGGGGGCTCTCCGGCGCCGGCGGCTCCGGGTCCTGCACGTCGAGACCGGCGCCGGCAATCGTCCCCCGCTGCAACGCCTCGATGAGGTCCGCCTCCCGGACGATCGCCCCCCGGGCGGTGTTGATGAGAAAGGCCGAAGGCTTCATCTTCTCAAGGGCCGCCCGGTCGATGAGGTGGCGCGTCCCGGCGGTGAGGGGACAGTGGATGCTGACGAAGTCACTGCGCTCCAGAAGCTCTTCCAGGGGGGCCGTCGCCACCCCGGGCCGGACCGGAGGCTTCGGCGTGCGACTGGAGATGAGCACCTCCATCCCCAGGGCAACGGCGAGCTCCGCCACCTTGCTGCCGATGGCGCCGCTGCCTCCGATGAGTCCCAGGACCTTCCCCGCCAGCTCGAAGTGGGGAAGCTGCAGGCTTTTGCTGAAGTTGTCGAGGTTTCCCTGCCAGAGCATGCGCTGCTGGGCGATGAGGGAGGCGCTGAAGTTGAGGACAAAAGTGATCACCAACTGGGCGACGGCCTCGGTGCTGTAGGCGGGGGCGTTGCAGACGGCGATCCCCTTCTTCCTCGCGGCGGCGAGGTCGATGTTGTTATAGCCGGTGCCGGCCTCGCAGATCAGGCGCACCGAGTCGGAAAAGCGGGCGATGAGCTCTCCGGGGACGGGAAGCTCCTTGGTGATGACGATCTGCTGCCCCGCCACCCGCGCGACGATCTCTTCGGGGGTGCTCTCGTCAAAGCGGCTGAGCTCGGCCACGGCGCTCAGGGCCGAGAAGTCAAGGCGGTTGTCGAAGTCGAGGCGGGCGGCGTTGAGTAGAACGGCTTTGGGCATTCCTCTATCCTTTGCGTTTTTAGTCTTATAAAGGGTCGGGGCTACACATTGCACGAGCCAGGCTCTTCAAGCATTTCTCCTGGCTGCTCTTTCAGCACTCCAGGGTAATCTCAGGGTCCAGGTAATCTCAGAATCTCAGGGTCGGACCAACCCAACCCATTGAATCTAAACAGAAAATCTCCACAAAAAGGGCGTTTTACGCTCATATGGGCTTATTTTCGACCCCGAAAAGGGGCTCATGGTTTCCTTCGGCATCCCGCAACACGCTCTCAGAATCTCAGGGTCGGACCAACCCAACCCATTGAATCTAAACAGAAAATCTCCACGAAAAGGGCGTTTTACGCTCATATGGGCTTATTTTCGACCCCGAAAAGGGGCTCATAGTTTCCTTCGGCATCCCGCAACACGCTCATTCCCTCCCCTTCAAGCCGGTTCCGGTATCGGCCCTGGTGCCCGAGTTTATAAACCGATTTTCGGATCCAAAAATCAAGCCATAGGGCAATTTTCAGGGGGAAATTCAGTCATTTTCATTTTATTGTCAATAACTTGGGCCGGTCCGACCCCGCACATGATAACATTCCTAATCCTCACCGATCTTTAACCCTGCCCGCACCTCTCGGCGAACCAGGTCCGACACGTTAGGTGCCTTCAGCAATGGGCGGTCAAACTCCTGGATTTTGTCAGCCACAGCCGGTTGCACAGAGGTCGCGATCCACGCGGCCACATAAAGATTCAGACGCGCGAAAAGGTTGAAGAAGAGCATCAGCGCAATCACGGGACCGAAGACGGCGGCCGCGGGATTGCCCGAAAATTTGCCCAGAAGAAAACCGGTGAGGTACTGCAAGCCGAAAAGGCCGGCGGATCCGAGCAGCGCACCCCGCGCGATGATGTGGAAAGGAAACTTTACCTCTGGCAACACTTTATAAAGATACACGAACATAGCCCATCCGGCGATGGCCGACAAAATGGGGCCCACAATCCGCAGCAGAACATTGATGCCGGGAACCTCATCCAGTCCGAGCCAGTGCACGAGCGTGCCGGTCATGGATGTCGCCATGATTGCGAGCGAGAAGGTCACTGCCAGGATGATGAGCAATCCCAATAGAATCGCGAAATTCAGCAGTATTTCCATAAGGATAAAACGTTTGCGTTCTTTCGTGTCAAACAGTGGGCGGGTCTGGGCCCGCACGGCAGACTTCAGGTTCCCCGCCCATCCGGCGCTGGAGTACATCGACGAGAGAAGGCCCACCAAGCCCACCGAGGCCCAGTTGTGAAGCAGGCCCGCAATCAGTCCGGTCAGTTGGGCCTGCAGGGCCTCAGGCGCGCCCTGCAGCTGTCCCATTACCGCCGCCTGAACGCGCTCCAGCAAATCGGGACGCAGTACAGTCAGAGTGAACCCGCAAGCCGAGAACGCAAACATCAGGATGGGTACCATTGCCAGCAGCGAGAAGTAGGTGATGGCCCCCGCGAACTGGTTTCCCAGCCGGGTGGCATACCGGGTGTTCATACGGAGCACGTGTGCCACCGCCGGTATCTGCCTCAGCGCTTTGACCTTTTCCTGCCCCTGCCGGACGATTGCTGTCACCGTTCATCTCCCTTCGTCCGCAACTCGTATACCTCCCCCGTGGAAGCAATGGAAGCAATGGGGACAGGTCCCGATTTCTCCCGAAAGAACAATCGGTTATAAATTATTTTTTCCACGGCCTTCCGCGTTGCCGACGCCGAGCCGCTATCGCATCCAGTCTGATTTTCTTCTGGAAGGACGAAGAACCGATGACGCCGCTGGTCATTTTCTCCCGCAGATCCTCTTCCTCCCTCTCGCGGTTTTCACAGACGAATTCTCTGTATGCTTCGGACGCCCCAGAACCGAACTGCTCAGAAATAATCCCATGCCGGTCGGTAATCCCATCCAGAAGGCCCTTGGCGTGAGACTGAAAGCTACTCCAGGGATAATCTCCAGGCTTGCCAACAATTCCTGCCCGCAACGGGTTCCTTTCGATGTACCGACCGCATGAGAGAAGGTAGAGGTCATTCTCTACCGGAAAACTCTTGAAGCGTCCCTGCCAGAGATGCCCGACCCGCTTGTACTTTCTGTTGAACCAGAGGGTGTACGAAAGGTTTATGCCCTGCATCGCTTTTGCCAGGGACCCCTCTTGGGGGATGGCCAGAAGCAGGTGAACGTGGTTGGTCATCAGCACCCAGTGGTAGAGGAGGAAACCCTGATGGGATTTATAGTGTGCCAGAATTTCATAAAATTTTCGAAAATCCGCCTCTTCGCGAAATATCCGGTCACGGTTGTTACCGCGGTTTATGACATGGTAGATCTGATTTGACAATCCTATGCGAGCTTGCCTTGGCATTTCCCCCTCCCCCGGTAAAATCATTCATGGAAAAATATGTTTGTAATTGGTTGTTTTTAGGTGTGAATTCGGGACCTGTCCCCATACCCACTCAGATTGCTAGATTACGGTCTTGAAACCTCGTACACGGTATGAGATAACCGGCGGCGACGCGAACTTGCGTGACCTACCGCAATTTAGGTTTTGGTTTTCGGGAAGCACCCAGCTATTTTCCGTCCGCGTTAATTTTGTGGTTAGGCTTGCTTGGATTTAAACCTAATTGTTTGTAACGAAGGTATGTCAGTGCTTCAATCCCTAAGATTTTTCGGATTTTCTGAATTACAGCTTTGTCTCTAATCTCTTCATTTGCCGCCACTTCAGCCTCTTTTTTAAAGCCAAAAATGTCATACATTAAATTGTGAGCTTCATCCATTTTTCCGCTCGAAACGGCTTTACCTGGATCAACACTGTAGAAATGCGCAGCAGCGCCAAGACTTCTTAGTGCCTGTTCAAAAGGTTCTAATTCGGTCTCGATATCTATGGTTAGCCACGCTCTATGTTTAACTTTGATCTGATCTAAGTTTGAGGCGTGCACCAGCAGTTCTTCACATTCAGCATTCCGGAACAAGGTAACCATAGCGTTATGGAATTCGGTTAAATAATCTTCACAGAAAGTGACATGCTTATCAAATGCTGTATTTGCCATGTGCGAAGTAATTGCAAGATCAAATTCTTGTTTGGCGGTTTGAAGAATTAGATCTTTTTGGTGTTGGGCTTCATCTCGGAGCAACTGGTAAAGAGCACCAATTAGTGCTGCAACACCTGGTATTGCAAGAAATTGCTTTGCAATATTTTCTGTTTCGAGCAACGAGGCCCAAATGATTGAACCAATAAAGACACCCGAAAGAATCAAATAAATTTTCCATGATAGTTTCATATTTGATTCCATTTCTTTTGAAAGCCTAACGTTCAAACTCAGCCGCGCGTTTTTTGCGTCGGCTGCAGTGCCTTGTTAGCCCTATGTTTTGATATAACGGTAGTTAAACGGTGAAGCATTTTCATCTTCCAGCTTAATTTCCCCGTTTGCCCGTAGCTTTTGGAGAGCAATTTTAACTTTTTGCATGTCATCTTCTCCACTAAGCTGCCTTATTAATTTGTTTGTTATAGATGCGCCCGGGTTCTCTGCAAAGTACTGCAATATTACATCTTCAACAGAAGCCAACTTTTGGTGTCTTATGGTGACCAAGAATGCATTTTCTTTCTCTTGAAACACTGGATCTACTAGCCCAGCTTTCTTTAACTCGTTTTTTGCGGTGTCCAGTCCTTCGCCGATGTCATGGTTGACGGGGTCTGGAAGGTTGTGCAGCATTCTTACCACATTCGGATTTCGTGAAAAGCGTTCATCATATAGATTGTCAATATTCATATATCCCGGAAGTCTTCCAGGGCTCTGGATCTCAACTCTATTATCAAAAATCCTAACATGAATATCATCATTGAGGCTGTAGTCACGATGAATCACTGCGTTAACGAGTATTTCCTTTAGCGCATCGGCTGGATAATTAAGCTTTACTATCTTGCCTTCATCCTCGAAGGAAGCCCCGTCAATATATTTGGCTACCTGCTGAATAGTTTTTATTATTACGCTTTCCACATCGCCATTTATTGTGACGGGCATTTCTTCTAATTGCTCTCTCTTATATTCAGCTTCTGTGGTTCTCAATCTATAGACTTTAACTGCACAACGTGTTTCTAATGTTGCTTGTGGTTCGTCATCGAACAGCAGCACGCAACCAACATTCGGCAATCTATCGCCATCCTTTTTTGTTAGGAGTCTTTGCTTTCGTAAGAATACTTCTGGTTCGAGATGCGTACCCACTCGCTGCATGTATCTTGACAGTAGATCTCCATCTACAATATCTTCAATATCGACATTATCTAAGGCTCTGCGCTCATAAGGTTCTGCGCCTTTTGAATAGCCAAGTTGAGTGATTCTATCTCCTTTTATTTTTCTTTTTGCTGCATTTATACGAATGTAACAATCGCCAGATGCTGTGTAATGAACTTTAGGACTCTTTGGAATGCCAAAATGCAATACAAGTCCTTTGCCTTCTATCTCTAGAAACTCGACGAGAACATTCTCAACAGCCGGGTTAGTTTCTTCGAGTAAGGTTGAGATAACGCCATTTGCATCCTCTTGCTCATCAAATCCAGCTATTCTTTCTCCTGCCGTTGACTTATCTTCGATTCCAACAAATAAGTCACCCCCATCTGAATTGGCGAATGCAACGAATGTTTCTTGCAGTTTTGCTGGATTTATCCTTTTGCTCTTCACATCATTGAAATGATCTTCATTCAGAGAAAGAAGAGATTTCTCCTCATCATGGTCAATAACTCTTACTTCCATATCTTTCTCGCTTTCTCCAATCGGGACGTTTCTTGTGGGCTAACGTTTTGCTAAATGGCGCGAGCCGCCATGCGGCGAAGCGTCCAAGTGAGCGATAGCGAACGAATTGAGCAAATTGTTAGGCCTCTTTTACATCTAGAATTACATTTGTAGGTATATTTGGATTCCACCATATACCACCGCCATATTTATATTGCTCTATAATTTCTTTCAAGCTGGCCAGTGTGTGACTCAAACACAGTGAACCTGTAATTTTTAGATATGCTGGCATTTTCTTTGTCGGTGATAATATTTATTTTTAATTGATATTCACCTATGTTCCAGATGAAATGCCTCTCAAAGAAAGCATGAAATGGCTGTACCAAGTCTTCGTTAATTTCGATAGGTTTTTTTGGTTCCTCTGTTAATGCGTCACGTTTCGACCGAAAGTCAGCAAGCATTTTTTCTTCTATCGATCTATATTCATTTTCATCATCACGGCTAAAGAAATTCAGAAAATTGATTATATGTTCCCATTCTTCCGTTGGTTTAAGGGAAAACGTAGTAAATAATAAAGTGCTTTGATCGTTTTGATTTTGTAAATAATTTTGTGCTGGCAATGTTGTCAGTGGTGCACCATCACGCTTTAACTCTATCGATATATCTTTTATTCTAATTTTTCTGCCGCCTATATTATTTATGATTAAATGAAGCTGAAGATTTGGGTTGCCAACTTTATGTGTAATTGAAATTTTTGAATACAGTTCAATATCTAATTTTGCTTTTTTAAACCATTGAAGTATTGGAGGTAGTTGCGATAGCAACACTGCAACCGCAGCAACAACTACTGCCCAAAATGACCAATCAAGATATAGCGGTGTAGTTACTTGCGCCAAATTGATCTCCTAAAAATTTGATTGTGTGGCTCATTTATGTTTCTTACATGGAAATGCATTTCGTAGACTCTCCAGAGCCACATTTAAAGAATCTTGGGAAAGAAGTTTTGGATTTTTCTCTGCATAAACCACATAGATTGATATAAGCTGTGTCAATGTACTGCTTGGTGGAGCGCAAACACCATAGATTGGTCGGCGAGAGCTATCAACATGCACGATGATCTTTTGAATTGTACTGAACGTTCCCCAGCAAGTGCCAGTTTGGAATGTCTGAGGTAACCTAGCATAGTCTCCGGTTATATCGGCCTTTGCTATAGGCCTACAAGAAGAAAGTAGCTCTTCAGCAGAACTCGCAAGAGCATATTTTGCACCTAGAGCCAAAAGGAAAAATAAGAGTATTCGGAGTAAATAGGTCATCTTTGTTACCAATTTCATCTTGTTGAGCCTAACGGATCACGCATAAGCGGCGACGACGTGCAGTCACGGCCTGGTAGAGACCTTTTCGAGAATCAACCGAGTTCGATCGTCCGCCTTCATGCTCTGGTTAGAAATTTTCATCTTGGTGAAAAGCCAATTACTTTTCTCTCTTCTTGACGCTTTGGGAGATAAACGACCCGTGCGAGGAGTTGTGAATAATGACAGACTACCGAGGAATTATTCCCTTCATTGTCGAAACCGCTAAAGATAAAGGTATGCGGTTCGATATATCTGATTTCAGTGACGGGGATATCGAATGCCTCAACGAGGACGTCGTTATCTTTAGGGGCAAGGCGAACGATCTCATCCACCGCCTTTTTGAGGGCAGCGAATGATGCCTGACCTGTAACGTAATGCGAGATTGGAGTTATTTCGGGCATTTTGAAATCGAGATAGCTCATAATTTCTCCATTTTTAATTTGAATTTCTAACGACCAAGCTGAGCGGCGGCGCTGAGGCGGATCTCAAACAGCAGAGACTTTTTCGAGGACCACCGCGGTTTCCCCGTCCGCTCAAGCACATTGTTGGGTGAATTTATGAATTTTCAATTTCTTCTTTTTTCTTTACGATGGGTGAATTTATGAATTTTCAATTTCTTCTTTTTTCTTTACGACAATTTCTGCTGTGTTTTTCAAAACCCTTAAAAACTCTTTTTGGATATTCGCATTCAATTCAAACTGATCAAAATGACCTTGTGGGATGTAAAACTTATCAAGGTCGGTTTGCTTCACTGTTGGATAATTCAGATCTTTCGCGATTTCCGACAGGAGTTCCAGCCATGTATGCTCTCTCTCCTGAGAGTGTGGCTGAGCAAGCAAGGAATAATACTTGTGCCACAATGCAACAATATTGCGATTACTTGCAAAAACGACATCAAGTGTGTTCAGAACCTCAACCATTGCTTGGTTTGGTGGGATTGCCTTTCTGTAAGCCATTAGGACAAGAAAGGCCCTATGTTTAGCGTCTTGTTTTTCTTTGTAATGCTGAAATGCCAAAGTTATTGCTACGGCAATGACCGGTCCAAGGATGACGGCAATGATATTCATTGTTTCTGTTGACATTTTTAGTACTCCATTTTGCAAAAATGGATTAGCGACATTAGCGGCACCCGCCACCGACCATTGCCTATTTACCGCACTTCTTGGTAATAGGCTTGGGCTTGGACCGTTCATGGCTCTCGACCTTCACGGTTTTTGGCCCAGGCTTCTTGCCGACCCTTTCGGGGCGGCATTTGACCTTATCTGCCATACGTATCACCTCCTTCTGGGGCTATTGCCGCCGTGCCAAATACAGCGCAATCGGCCCATGGGGGAGCAATGGGTATGTAGAAAGGAGCGACGGGTGCCGCTAAATGATTTATTTTATTTTGTCACCCAACCATTTGATTATACGACTTGAGTTGTCGATTTTTTAATCCGCAATTTTCCCCTGAAATTTCCACCAATTCTGCGCAAATTTTTGGCAGAATACTACTTTAAACTTTGAAGTTTGCAAATATAATCCGCGTACGGTAACGTTATACGACATGTCAACATAAGAACGGGGGGATATTATGTTTGACGCCTTTCAAAAAGAGCTGTCCGCCGACAATTCAATCAATCCGAAACATATTCCTCATTATATCCGGTGGGTTAGAGATTGCTATAGATTTTTTCGCCTGCCGTCCAGCGAACGTCTCTCTACGGAACAAACCCACCTCTACCTTTCCCACCTGGAAAGTTCCCGCGAAGACTGGCAGGTCAGGCAGGCCGGACAGGCTTTGAGCCGCTTCGATTTCTTCCTATCGAGAGAGCACCCTTCTTCAAACCCGGTAAAGGCCGACCAAGACGCTTGGAGCGATGTCCTCGCAAAGACTCGTGATGTCCTGCGCGTCAGGCAGCTGGCCCTGAATACTGAGCGAACCTACCTCTCCTGGCTGCGCCAGTTTCAGCTCTATCTCGGGGCCAGGCCCCCGGGTGAGTTGGCCTTTGACGACATGCGCCGTTTCCTGTCCCACCTGGCCGTGGAGCGTAAGGTCGCGGCGGCAACGCAAAACCAGGCACTGAATGCCATCCTCTTCCTGTACCGGCACGTGCTCGATATCGATACCGGCGAGGCCATCGATGCGGTCCGGGCCAAGAAACGCCGCCGCCTTCCCGTGGTCCTCTCGCCAAACGAGATACAAAGCGTCTTTGCTGCAATGGCTGGAACCACCCGCCTGATGGCCATGCTGACCTACGGGTGCGGTCTGCGCATGAGCGAGTGCCTCAGCCTCCGGATCAAGGACCTCGATCTGGAGCGGAGCATGGTGGTGGTCCGATCGGGAAAGGGGGACAAGGACCGGCGCACCGTGCTGCCCGAAAGCCTTCGGGCAGAGCTGGTTGACCATCTTGTGCAGGTTCGCGCCCTGTTTGAGGCCGACCGGGAGCAGAATCTGAATGGAGTTTCCCTCCCCAAGGCGCTGGAACGGAAATATCCCAACGCGGGCAAGGAGTGGAGCTGGTTCTGGGTGTTTCCGGCGCGCGGCGTATCGACCGATCCCCGTAGCGGAATCGTCCGCCGACATCACCAGCATCCCGCCCGTTTTCAGCGTGCCTTTCGCGAGGCGGTCCGCTCCGCCGGCATTACCAGACAGGTTACGGTTCATGCCCTGCGTCACTCCTTCGCGACCCACCTTCTGGAAGCCGGCACCGACATCCGCACCATCCAGGACCTGCTCGGCCACTCCGACCTGCGCACCACCATGATCTACACCCATGTGGCCAGCAAAAGCACCCTGGGAGTCATCAGCCCTCTCGACCGCTGCTGACCGATGCCGGGGAGACCGCTTGACATCCCCCCTCGCTCCATCGCCTCCCCTCCCGAAACAAAAAAAGCCGCCCCCGGCAGCGCACGGCTGCCGGAAGCGGCTTCGTTTCGTTCAAAACTTGGTGTCTTGTAAAGGCGTCAATCGAGCCCCCTCGAATTAATCCGAAAACATGAGGGCTTTATAGCATCCCTTCACGGCCTTTGCAAAAGATTTCTACCCCTTGCGGCCCGAAAACCCCGGGCCGTGCGGCTCAGATCGGCTTCGGCGCGAAGGTCTCGGCGAGCACCTCGGCGATGTCTCTCACCCTGACGTTTGAGGCCTGGGCGTCTTTCAGACCGTCCTCGAACATCGTCATGCAGTAGGGGCAGGAGACGCAGATCGTCTCGGGCTCCTGGCCGAGCGCCTCGCCGCACCCGCTCCAGGTTGATGCGGGTGCCGCTGTGCTCCTCCATCCACATCCGGCCGCCGCCGGCGCCGCAGCAAAAGGCGTTCTCCCCGTGGCGCGCGAACTCGCCCGGGCGCCTGCCGGTGGCCGCGGCGAGCACCTGCCGCGGGGCGGCGTAAATCGTCGTTGTGCCGGCCGAGGTAGCAGGAATCATGGAAGAGGACCTTGCGGCCTGCATCGACGGTCCGCGGCGGACCTTGAGCTTGCCCGAGGCGAGCAGGTCGGCCAGCAGCTGGCTGTGATGGACGACCTCGAGTTCCAGCCCGTACTGGCGGTAATCGTTCTTCAGGGTGGTGAAGCAGTGCGGGCACTGGGTGATGATCTTCTTCACCCCGCGCTCCTGCAGCAGCTCGACATTTTGCGTCGCCATGCGGTCGAAGACGATACTCGTTGCCGAGCCGGCGCAGGCTGTCGCCGCAGCACAGCTCGTCCTTGCCGAGAATCCCCCAGGAGATCCCGGCCGCGTCGAGCAGGGTGGCCAGGGCGACGGTGACGTGCTTGTTGCGGGTGTCGAAGGCGCCGGCGCAGCCGACGAAGAAGAGGTATTCGGTCTGTCCGGCGACGAAGGAGCGGTCGCCGAGCTGGGTCGCTCCACTTGCTGCGCTCGGCCGGGGCGATCCCCCAGGGATTGCTGCGCTGCTCCATGTTCTCGAAGAGGTTGAGCAGCTCCTCGGGGAAGCTGGCCTCCATCTCCACCAGGTGGCGGCGCATCTTGACGATCTTCGGCATGTGCTCGATGAGAACCGGGCAGGCGCTCAGGCAGGCGCCGCAGGTGGTGCAGGCCCACAGCGCCTCTTCGCTGTTGCTCCCCTCGCCGGTCCGCGCCGATGAGCGGCAGGCGCGGCCTCTCGCCGTCCTTGCCGCAGGGTGGCCGTTGTCCAGCAGGTTGACCTTGATGTCGTGGACCACCTGCCGCGGGTTGAGGGGCTTGCCGGTGGCGCGGGCCGGGCAGACATCCTGGCAGCGGCCGCACTCGGTGCAGGTGAAGCCGTCGAGCAGGTCTTTCCAGGTGAAGCGCTCGACGCTGCCGACGCCGAAGGTCTCGCCCGTGGCGAAGTTCTCCCGGGGCTGGGTGCTGGGCTTCTCCAGCGAGCGCGAAAAAAGCAGTTGGGGATGGCGGTGAGGATGTGCATGTGCTTGCTGCGCGGCAGCAGGTTGAGAAAGAGCAGCAGCACCACGGCATGCACCCACCAGGCGGCTGGCCGCCAGCCCCATGCAGGGCGCCCGGGCGAGAGCCCGCCGAGAAGGGCGGCAAAGGCGCCGCGAGACCGGCATCCAGGCCGCGCGCGGCCTCCTGTCCCAGGGCGATTTCGGCGCCGTGCAGAGAAAGAAGGCGAGCATCAGCGCGGCGATGAAGCCGAGGATGAGGAAGGCCTCGCCGCTGCGGGGGCTGGCGTAGCTCGTGGCCAGGTAGTCGGGGGGAAAGAAGAGGCGGCGGGCGGCGGCCAGCGACGACGCCGGCCAGGGCGACCAGGGAGACGAGATCGAAGAGCGAGGAGCCAGCGCGTGGTAGACGGCTGCCGGCAGCAGCGAAGGGCAGCTGCGGAAAGAGCCCGGCGAGGAGGAATTCGCCGTTGGCCAGCAGCAGCACGAGAAAGGACCAGAAAATGACGAAATGGTTGATCCCGCAGGGGCGCTGCACCACCCGCTTCTGGCCGAAGGCGTAGGGGAGCATGCCGGCCAGGCGGGCGCCGGGGCGGTCGAAGCGGTTCTCGCGCCGGCGCCGAGGGCGACCAGCGCAAGCGCTGGTAGCAGCTGACAGGCGAAAGAGCGACCAGGAGCAGCGGTGAAACAGCGGAGAATAAACATGCAGTTGCTGGAGTCGGACATCGAATCGATCCTCGTTCTCCGGAGCGGCGGTCGGGTTAAACGGCTCTAGGCGGTCTGCGCGTCAGGTTGCTCTGGCGCAATTCGCGGATGCGGGCGGTGATCGCCGGCACGATCTGGAACAGGTCGCCGACGATGCCGTAGGTGGCGACCTGGAAGATCGGCGCCTCGGGGTCGCGGTTGATGGCGATGATCGACATCCGAGTCCTGCATGCCGACCATGTGCTGGATGGCGCCGCTGATGCCGCAGGCGATGTAGATCTTCGGCCGCACCGTCTTGCCGGTCTGGCCGACCTGGCGCTCGTGCGGCATCCAGCCGGCGTCGACGGCGCTGCGCGAGGCGCCGACCACGCCGCCGAGCTCATCGGCCAGCTCCTGCAGCAGGGCGAAATTCTCCTTGTTCATCAGGCCGCGGCCGCCGGAGACGATGATGTCGGCGCCGGCGATATCGACCTTGTCCTTGCCGGCGCCTGTCCTCGATGACCTCCAGGACCTTGACCAGGATCTCGTCCTCCGGCGGCGCGAAGTCGTCGCGGATGATCGCTGCCGCTGCGGCCCGGCGACGTCGCTCCGGCATCGGCATGACATGCGGGCGCACGGTGGCCATCTGCGGCCGGAACTTGTCGCACATGATGGTCGCCATGATGTTGCCGCCGAAGGCCGGGCGGGTCTGCATCAGGTTGCGCCTTGTCGTCGATGTCGAGGCCGGTGCAGTCGGCGGTCAGGCCGGTCTTGACCACGGTGGCCACCGCCCCGGCCAGGTCGCGGCCGACGCCGGTGGCGCCCATCAGGACGATCTCCGGCTTGTGCCTGTCGATCAGGTGGCAGACGGCCCGGGTGTAGGCCTCGGTGCGGTAGTGGCGGTAGACCGGCGCATCGAGAAGGTAGGCCCGGTCGGCGCCGCAGGCGAAGGCTTCGGCGCAGAGGTGCTCGACCTGGTGGCCGATGACCACGGCGCAGAGTTCGACCTGCGCGGGCGTCGGCCAGGCCCGGCGCCGGTGCCGAGAAGCTCCCAGGAGACCTTGGCCGCCTCCCCTTCGGTCTGCTCGATGAAGACCCAGACCCCGCGGTAGGCGGCGAGCAGCTGCTGCAGCGCGCTTCTCTCGGGATCGAGTCTTCTTCGGCGACCTGGCCGCCTGCCTCCTGCTGCCGGTCGATCTCGTCGAGGATGGCCTGCTCCTCGGGGGTGAAGAACATCTCCATCGCCTGGGCCGGGCAGACCTTGACGCATTTGACGCAGCCGATGCACTTGGCGGCGATCGATGATCGGCTCGCCCTGCCTCGTCCATGGTGATGGCATCGACCGGGCAGGCGCTCTCGCAGCGGGCGCCGCAGGCGATGCAGCGTCCTGTCGATCAGCCGGGCCTTGCCGCGCGGTCTTTTCATCTTCTTCTGCTTCGCTCATGTCTGCATCGTTCCTTCGCCGGATGGGCGTGCGAATGTCGTTGAGTCCGAGCCGTCTCAGAGCGACCAGCAGGTCCTTGTCCAGCAGCTTCTCCACCAGCAGGTTGCGCGGTGCCGACCGGATCGTGCAGGCCGTCGCCGAGGATCTCCCCCTTGTCCCGCTCGGGGGAGAAGATCCGGCTGACCCAGGTCGGCGAACCCTTCAGGCCGATTGTCCTGCTCGTCGAGCTGCAGACCTGGTTGTCCCAGACCTTGATCGGCGCATCTGCGGCCGCCAGACGCATCGGCACGGTCGGGTAGCGCGGCCGGTTGATTTCCCGCACCACCGTCAGCACCGCCGGCAGCGGCGCCTCGACGATCTCGTGGCGCCCTTCCAGCTTGCGCCGCACGCGGATCGTCCGCTGCCCGGGTCGAGATGCTCGATGCGGTCGACCAGGGTCAACTGGCTGTAACCGAGGCGGGTGGCGATGCCGGGGCCGACCTGGGCGGTATCGCCGTCGATGGTCTGCTTGCCGCAGATGACCAGCCCGACCTCTTCCTCCTCGCCAAGGCGGGCGATGGCCGCGGCGAGCACCCTGCTGGTCGCCAGGGTGTCGGCGCCGCCGAAGCAGCGGTCGGAGCAGGAGGATCGCCTCGTCGACGCCCAGCGCAAGCGCCTTGCGCAGCGTCGCCTCGGCATTGGGCGGCCCCATCGACAGGGCACCGCCACGCGACACCCGAAGCGGTCCTTGAGGCGCAGGCCCTCCTCCAGGGCGTGGGTGTCGTAGGGATTGATGATGAAGGGGATCCCCTCGCGGACCAGGGTGTTGGTCTCCGGATCGATCTGCACCTGGGTGGTGTCGGGCACCTGCTTGATACACGCCACTACCTGCATGGTCACCTCGTCTTCGCAAAGGGGCTAATGGGCCAAATTTAAATACAAAAAGCCCAACGAGACATTTCCCGTTGGGCTTCGTTACCCACCTGTAGACAGACTTCCTTGTCCCGTCTCAGATGTATGAGCAATTCCGATGCCAACCGCTGTTTGAAAACCGTTTCCCGGTGTTCAGACGATAATCAGGGGCCCGGGGCGATCGGTCGGCGCTTCAGAAAATTCCATCCTTTCCCGTATCGTTTCGGTTGAGCGGTCAAGAAATTTTCCCACCTTCCGTCCCTATACGCTACACCTCGCCCTTCTCCACCCTGACCCCGCAGAACTTGAACTCGGGGATCTTGGCCTCCGGGTCGAGGGCCTCGTTGGTGAGCAGGTTCGCGGCGGCTTCGCGGTAGCAGAAGGGGATGAAGACCGGCCCGGCTGCACGCCGTCGTCGCAGCGGGCGCATAGCAGTGAGCGTCCCGCGCCGGGAGGTGACGGTGACAGGCTCGCCGGGGGCGATGCCGAGCCGCTCCAGGTCGTCGCGGGTGCAGGCCGCGCGTCGGCACCGGCTCCAGGGCGTCGAGGACGGCGGCGCGCCGGGTCATGGCGCCGGTGTGCCAGTGCTCCAGCTGGCGGCCGGTGATCAGGACGAAGGGGAACTCGGCATCGGGGAGCTCGGCGGCGGCGGCGAAGGGGACGGGACGAAGGCGGCCAGGCCGTCGGCGGTGGGGAAGCTCTCGGTGAAGAGGACCGCCTGGCCGGGGTCCCCCTCCGCCGGCAGGGGTAGGTGACCGAGCCCTCGGCCTCCAGGCGCTCCCAGGTGATGCCGGCGATGCTCGGCATGGCCTCTCGCATCTCGGCGAAAACATCCTTCGGCCCTTGGTAGTCCCAGTCGAGGCCGAGCCGGCGGGCGATCTCCTGGATGATCCAGAGGTCCTGGCGGGCCTCGCCGGGGAGCTCCAGGGCCTTCCGGCCGAGCTGGACGCGGCGGTCGGAGTTGGTGAAGGTGCCGGTCTTCTCGGCGTGAGCGGAGGCGGGCAGGACGACGTCGGCGTAGCAGGCCGTCTCGGTGAGGAAGATGTCCTGCACCACCAGGTGCTCCAGGCGGGCGAGGGCCTCGCGGGCGTGGTGCAGGTCGGGGTCGGACATGGCCGGATTCTCGCCCATGATGACCATGCCGCGCACCTCGCCGGCGAGGATCGCCTGTACGACCTCGACCACGGTCAGGCCCGGTCTGGAGTCGAGCTTTGCCTGCCAGAGGGCCTCGAAGGCGGCCCGGGCCGCCTCGTCCCCCACGGAGCGGTAATCGGGAAAGACCATGGGGATGAGTCCGACGTCCGAGGCCCCCTGCACGTTGTTCTGACCGCGAAGCGGGTGCAGCCCGCAGCCGGGGCGGCCGATCTGGCCCGTCATCAGCGCCAGGGAGATCAGGGCCCGGGCGTTGTCGGTGCCGTGGGTGTGCTGGGCGATGCCCATCCCCCAGAAGATGATGGCGCCGCTGGCGGTGGCGTAGCGCCGGGCCACCTCGTGGATGGTGCCGGCGTCGATGCCGCAGACCGGCGCCATCGCCTCGGGGGAGAAGGCTGCAAGGTGTCTCCTTCAGCTCCGCGAAGCCCCGGGTGCGCTGGGCGACGAAGTCTTCATCGACCAGCCCCTGGCTCGATCACCGAGTGCATCAGGGCGTTCAGCAGAGCGACATCGCTGTCGGGCCGGAATTGAGGAAGAAGTCGGCGTGGCGCGCCAGGGGGACCTCCCGGGGGTCGGCGACGACGAGGGTCGCTCCGGCGCGGCGCGCGTTCTTGATGAAGGTGGCGGCGACGGGGTGGTTCTCCTCGGTGTTGGAGCCGATGACGAAGATCAGCTCCGCCTTCTCGGCGTCGGCCATGGGGTTGGAGACCGCCCCCGAGCCGATCATCTGCATCAGGGCGGCCACCGAGGAGGCGTGGCAGAGGCGGGTGCAGTGGTCGACGTTGTTGCTCCCGAACCCCACCCGCACCAGCTTCTGGAAGAGGTAGGCCTCCTCGTTGGAGCCCTTGGCCGAGCCGAAGCCGGCCAGCCCCGGCGGGCCGTGGGCGTCGAGGATCGTTTCAGCGCCTGCGGCGGCCGCGTCGAGGGCCTCCTCCCAGCTCGCCTCGCGGAAGACCGTGTCCAGGTTCTCCGGGTCGAAATCGGGCTCTGGGTCCTTGGGGGCGTCGGCGCGGCGGATCAGAGGCCTGGTCAGGCGCCGGGGATGGTGGACGTAGTCGAAGCCGAAGCGCCCCTTGACGCAGAGCCGCCCCTTGTTGGCTGGGCCGGGCAACCCCTCGGCGAAGAGGATGCGATTTCCTTGACGTGGTAGCGCAGCAGGCAGCCGACCCCGCAGTAGGGGCAGACGGTGTCGACCTTGCGGTCGGGCACCTCCAGGCCGACGCCGCCGGCCGGCATCAGGGCGCCGGTGGGGCAGGCCTGGACGCACTCGCCGCAGGCGACGCAGGAGCTCTCGCCCATGTCGTCGTCGAGGTCGAAGACGATCTGGGAGCGCTCGCCGCGGTAGGCGTAGCCGATGACGTCGTTGACCTGCGCCTCCCGGCAGGCGCGCACGCAGCGGGTGCAGTGGATGCAGGCCGAAAGATTGACGCTCATCGCCGGATGGTGGTGGGGAGGAAGCGCCGGCAGGCGCGGGGCGAAGCGGGGCGTCTCCACGCCGAGGGCCGCGCACCAGCGGCGCAGCTCGTTGCGCAGGGTGTCGCTTTTCTGAGGCGCGTTGGCCAGAAGCAGCTCCAGGACCATCTTCTGCGCCCGCCTGCCCGCTCGCTGTCGGTGCGCACCGCCATTCCCGCCGCCGGCAGGCGGCTGCAGGAGGGGGCAAGAAGCCGCTCGCCCTCGATCTCCACCACGCAGGCCCGGCAGTTGCCGTCGGGGCGCTGGCCGTCCTGGTAGCAGAGGTGGGGAATGTCGATGCCGTAACGCTTGCAGGCCTGCAGAATGGTCTCGCCGGGAGCGGCCTGAAGCGTCCGGCCGTTGACGGTGAAGGTGATTTCCCCGGCCATCAGGACACCTCCCCGGGAAAGTGGCGCAGCACGCTGCGCCAGAGGTTGGGGGCGGCCTGGCCGAGGCCGCAGATGGAGGCGT
Organism: uncultured delta proteobacterium; assembly: GCA_963791005.1. Lineage (GTDB taxonomy): Bacteria > Desulfobacterota > Desulfuromonadia > Desulfuromonadales > CAWBQR01 > CAWBQR01. The sequence continues at coordinate 62,919 of CAWBQR010000010.1, forward strand.
CGGCCATCACCGCAGCCAGCTCCTCCAGAAGCGCCGGGTCCCAGACCTCCTGTTCCATCATCTCCCGGGCCCGCAGCGTCCCCTCGCGGCAGGGGGTGCACTGGCCGCAGGACTCGTCGGCGAAAAAGCGTAGGGCATTCAGCGCCAGCTCCCGCGCCCGGTCTTGCTCCGAGAAGACGATGATGGCCGCCGAGCCGATGAAGCATCCGTACTCGGCGAGGGTGTCGAAGTCGAGGGGGAGGTCGGCGAGGGAAGCCGGGAGAATGCCGCCTGAGGCTCCGCCGGGCAGGTAACCGTAGAGGCGGTGGCCGGGGAGCATCCCGCCGCAGTACTCGTAGAGAAGTTCGTTCAGGCTGATCCCCGCTGGGGCCCGGTGCACCCCGGGACGCACGACCCGGCCGCTCACAGAGAAGGAGCGCAGCCCCTTGCGGCCGCGGCGCCCCTGGGCGGCGAAGCCCTCGGGCCCTTCTTCGAGGAGGTCGCGCACCCAGTGCAGGCTCTCCAGGTTGTGCTCCAGGGTCGGCCGTCCGAAGAGGCCGCGCTCGGCGACGTAGGGGGGGCGCAGGCGCGGCATGCCGCGCCTGCCCTCGATGGACTCGATCATCGCCGACTCCTCGCCGCAGATGTAGGCGCCGGCCCCGCGGCGCAGCTCGAGGCGGGCAGGGGACCGGGGGGATCGGCGCCAAGGGCCGAAAGCTCGTGCTCCAGGATTACCCGGGCGGCAGGGTACTCGTCGCGCAGGTAGAGGGTGACGCCTCGATCCCCACAACGGTAGCGGCGATCAGCGCCCCCTCCAGGAAGCGGTGCGGGTCGGAGCGGAGGTAGTGGCCGTCCTTGAAGGTCCCCGGCTCCCCCTCGTCGATATTGACCGCCAGTCGCCGCGGCGCCGGCTGTTCGCGGACGATGCGCCATTTGCGGCCCACGGGAAAGCCCGCGCCGCCAAGGCCCCGCAGGCCCGAGGCCTCCAGCCGGGCGAGGACCGCCTCGGGCGAAAGCTCTCCGGAGAGGCACTTGCGGTAGGTGCGGTAGCCCCCCTCGCGGCGGTAGCGGTCGTAGTCGACGTACTCGGGAAGGGGCGCGGTGAAATCGCCGGCGACAACGGCGGCCGCAATCTTCTCGGGCGTCGCCCCGCCGACGGGGCGCTCGCCGACCACCGCAACCGGCGCCTGGTGGCAGCGCCCCAAGCAGGGGACGCGCTGGACGCGCACGCCCTCGCCAAGGGCGGCCTCCAGAGCGGAGGCGAGCTCTTCGGCGCCGAAGAGGCTGCAGGTGACCGAGGTGCAGACCCGCACGGTGAGGGGCGGCGGGGGAGCCTCGTCGTCCGGCACCAGGTCGAAGCGGTGGTAGAAGCTCGCCACCTCGTAGACCTCCGCCGGTGAGAGGCGCAGCTCCCGGGCGAGGGCCACCAGGTGGCGGGCGGAGAGGTGACCGAAGCGATCCTGCAGCAGGTGCAGGTACTCGATGAGCAGGTCGCGGCGCCTGGGCATCTCTGCCAGACAGTCGCGCACTTCGCGCAGCGCCTGCGGGTCGGCGACCCGTCCCTTCTTGCTGCTGCGTACCTTCTGGTTCCTGCGGTGCTGAGGTTCACTCATTGGTGGTCTCCTCCAGGCCCGGTGCGACCCCGCCCTTCCCCTCCAGGCACCCCTCTTTTATCAGGAGTTTCGCTGCCGGGCCGCCAGCTTCTGCGATTGTTTCCAGAGCTCCCCCAGGTCGGCCGCCTCCATGAGATCGGAGGGGAACGGCATCTCCGGCGGGTATGACAGTCAGGATGTCGAACTTCGCCCCCGGCAGTCGGGCCACCGAGGCAGAGAGGTCGGCGACGGTTTCCAGATCCTTGCCACCGTCGTGGAAAAAACCGAGGGATTGTCCTTCCCGGAAAAAAATCAGGACGACTCGCTCCCCAGCATAGACCCGAAGGCAGCCGTTAAGTCGTGCTTCCTTCAAGCGAAGAAGGAGCGCCCGGACGTCGGTCCGCGCCAGGTCCCGGTCGCGAGCGAGGACCTTGCCGTGCAGCAGGGCATGAAGAAGCAGGACGAGGTCGGGCGAGAGACGGTAGATGTCGAGGGTCGATGTCCCAGCAGGGACTGCTCGAAGATGCGGGCGATGGCATCGAAGGCGAGCAGGAGGCTTTGCCCGCCCTCGAAGGCGGCCTCGGTCAGGCGGCCTTGGTGGAAGATGAGGGCTCCCGTCCCTTTGGGGGTATCGAAGCGCAGGTAGCCGGTGAAACGGCCGTTGCGGAGTTTTTCCAGCGCCTCGGGAAGATTGACCCGTCCGGGATTGACCTTTTCCTTGACGGTAATTCCACGGGGCAGGAGGAGCTTCGTGGTCATTCGAAAGACACCTTTTCGAACTTGGTTATCCAATAACAGATGGCCTTAGCGCGGCTTTCGGGCCTGGACGACGGCGGTGTCGTCGCTCACCTTGCGGACCTCGACCCCCTCGAATCCCTGCTCGGCCATCCATCCGCCGATCTCGGCCCCGCTGTAGGTCCTGCCGTTGGGCGTCATAACCAGCATGTGGACGGCAAACAGGGCGGCGTGGACGGGGGAGGTTTTGCCCTCCTCGAGGAGAAATTCGTGGACCGCCAGCATCCCTCCGGGGTTCAGTGCGCGCCAGGCCTTCTCGATAATCATCCGGCACCCCTCCTCGTTCTGGGAGTGGAAGACCTGGGATATCCAGACGGCGTCGGCGCCGCTGCCGAGCTCCCTCAGGGTGAAATCCCCCTCCACCAGTCGGACCCGGTCGAGCAGGCCCCTGGCCTCCAGTTTCTCCCGTCCCACCTGCAGCGCCCCGGGGAGGTCGAAGAGCCTCACCTCCCGCAACCCCGGGTGAGCCTCCAGGAAGGCCGCGGCATAGGTTCCGGGCCCCCCTCCGACATCGAGGAGAACTTTTGCTTCTCCAAGGTCGAGCTGGCGGACCACCTGCGGCGCCAGGTCGCGGGTGACATCGTCCATGCCGGCGATGAAGTTGCGGTTCATCTCCTTCTTTTCGCCGAGGATGGCCTCCTCCTTCGGCGCCTCGGGGCCCCCCTCCCGGACCACCTCCGGCAGGCCGTTCCAGGCGTCCCAGCAGTGGTGGATGTGCTTGAAGATGTTTCCCCGGTAGTTTTCCCCGGGGACGAGGAACTCGGCGGCGACAGGGGCCGTTGCGGTAAAGGTCCCCTTCCTTCTCCAGCAGCCCCATGGCCGACCAGGGCGTTCATGAGCAGCCCCAGCGCCCGGCCGTCCACCCGCAGTTCGTAGGCGAGGTCGAAGGCCTCCCGGCCTTCGCCCAGGCGGGCGAAGAGGTCAAGGTCGTTGGCGGTCAGAAAAACCTTGGCCATCTGGAAGCCGTGGGAAAGGCGCGACAGGTCACGAAACGATTCGATGCTCATTCAACCCTCCTCGGAATGTCGGCTGCGCCGGGTTCAGGTTTACGGATTCGTTCCTATCTCCCCACCTCCCCGACTCACCACCTCACCGGTCTTTTCCAGCCTTCCCTTGAGCTGCCCGCAGGCGGCGGAGATGTCCTGCCCCTTGCTGGCCCGGCGGATGGCGACGATGTTGCGGTTGAGCAGGTAGGTCTGAAAGGCCTCGATGCGCTCGGGCGTCGGGGAGCGGAAGGCCGAGCCCTCGTGCTCGTTGTAGGGGATGAGGTTTACCTTGGCCTTCACCCCGTGCAGGAGCTTGACCAGGCGCTTGGCATCCTCCGGGGTGTCGTTCAGGTCGCGGATGAGGATGTACTCGAAGGTGATGCGCTGGCGGGGCTGCAGCGGAAAGGTGCGGCAGGCCGCCATGAGCTCCTTGAGGGGATAGCGCCGGTTGACGGGCATCAGCTCGTCGCGCACCGCGTCGGTGGTGGCGTTGAGCGAAACCGCGAGGTTCACCCGGATGCGGCGGCCGAGCTCCAGCATCTGGGGGACGAGGCCCGAGGTGGAGAGGGTGACCTTGCGGGGACCGAAGCTGAAGCCCTCGGGGATGTAGAGGATCTCCAGGGCCTTGACCACGTTGTCGAGGTTGTGCAGGGGCTCGCCCATCCCCATGAGGACGATGTTGTTGACGGGGCCGTCCTTAACTGCGGCGCAGACCTGGTTGACGATCTCCGCCGGTTCGAGGTTGCGCACCAGGCCGAAGGTGCCCGTCAGGCAGAAGGAGCAGCCCATGGCGCAGCCGACCTGGGTGGAGACGCACAGGGTGGCCCGCTCCCCTTCCATGGGGATGCGCACCGTCTCCACGCTCTGCCCGTCGGGGAGGCGAAAGAGGTACTTGCGGGTGCCGTCGGCGCTCTCCTCCGTCGTCTCGGGACTCCAGTCGGAGATGAAGGCGCGGGCCGAGAGCTCCTCCCGCAGGTCCTTGGAGAGGTCGGTCATGGCGGCGAAGTCGGTTACGCCGCGGACGTAAATCCAGCGCATGATCTGGAGGGCGCGGAAGCGCTCCTTGCCCATCCCCCCCAGAAAAGCGGTCAGCTCTTCGGTGGTGAGATTCTTGAGGTCGGTTTTGGCGCTGTCGGTCAAGGGAAGTCCGTGAGCCGTGATCGGTGAACCGTGATCCGTAAATGCGGAATCGGAACGGCGGAGAAAAAAAGGAAGCCCTTCGGATTGTAACCGAAGGGCTTCCCGCGTACAAGGTTGAAAGCGCGACCGGCGTCGCGGAAGGGAGGCAAAGGATATTTCCCTCTCCCAATCTCCCCAGTTCCCCATCTCCCCGCCTTAAAGGAGCTCCAGACCCGAGAAGAAGTAGGGGATCTCGAAGGCCGCGGTTTCGGGGGCGTCCGAGCCGTGGGTGGCGTTCTCGCCGATGGAGGCGCCGAACTCCTTGCGCAGGGTGCCTTCGGCCGCCTCGGCGGGGTTGGTGGCGCCCATGAAGTCGCGCCATTTTTTGATGGCCCCTTCGGCCTCCAGGACCATGACGACGCAGGGGGCGCTGCTCATGAAATCGGTCAGTTCCCCGAAAAAGGGGCGCTCTTTGTGCACGTAGTAGAAGCCCTCGGCCTCCACCTTGCTCAGCCACAGCTTCTTCAGGCCGACGATTTTGAATCCTTTCTCGTAGATGCGGGTGATGATTTTCCCGGCGTTGCCCGCAGCGAAAGCGTCGGGCTTGATGATGGCGAAAGTTCTTTCCATGGTATCGATCCTCCGAAGACTGAATTTTTTAGGACGGGTGGAAAACCCGCGCTTTTTAGCATTGGCAGGGGGAAAAGTCAAGGAGTTCGGGGACGAACGGTCGGAAAGACAAGCGGCCGGTTCGGGTGGGAGTTCCGGGGAGGACGGAATCGAACAAAGGGCTCGGACAGCCTCCAGGCTTCTCAATGACTGTGGATCGGTTTCCCGGTGAGCCGGTAATATGCCGCAGGCCGGAGCCTGTTGAGAAAAGGTCCGGTAAAGGGCAGGAACCAGATGCGGGCGGGCACCTGGACCACCGAGAATCCGAGCCCCGCCTTGTATTGACAGAGTTGGGGGTTCTCGGGCGTGTGAAGACCGTGGACGACCTCCCGGATATTTCCGGACCGCCGGCAAATCATCATCCATTCGAAGAAAAGCCCCAGGCTGATGTCGGTCTTCAGATACTCCGTCGCCAGATGCACCTCGTCGATATAGGCGGTCGGCCCCACGGCATAGCTGGTGAGGTAGCCTCCCAATCTGCCGTCGATCAGCCCTCCGAGGACCAACCCCTTTTTCCGGGTGAAGTACCGCTCTACCTCCCGTCGGTAGCTTTCGGGGGAGGATATATTTCCGTAACCGGTGCGCAACCGGGCCGAAAGGGCGACTCCGTATCCCTGGTCCAGAAGGAGGTCGGGGCCGGTTATTTCGACGATCCGGACCCGCTTTAGGCAGTTTCGGACCTTGTTCCTTCTCCGGGAGCTGAGACTTTCCAAGCTGAAGCTTTCGGGGTTCGACAGGACGTGCATGGGCATGGTCGCATTGGCAAGTTTCGCGTCGGCCGGAGCGAGGGTGGTCCGAAACCCCCAGCAGAAGCCGAGGGGACGGGTCGCTTCCTCAAACGTCATCCTCGCCATGGGGTGGATGGCATGAAAAAAACCGAAGGATCTGCCCGTCCAGAAGCGGCCTTTGTGGCAAAGGACCCTGGCGCCTCTCAGCCTCAGCCATTCGGCCAGCTCTTCTTCGGACAGGGTGGGCAATATAGCCTGAGAGGTATCCTGCATCGCTGACCACCTGGTGAAAACTGCAGCACGCTCGTCGCAACCCATCCTTTCCCCCGAAATTCAGGGAGCCCGTTCAAGCCTTTCCGACAGTTTCTGCCAAGAAAATTTCCCAAAATATCCCAGCCAGCCGGCAATACCCAAAAACTTGGTCCCGTCTTCGAACATGTAGTGAAGGGGTATATCGTGAATTCTGTCCGCAATCCCATCGACTACGATCGACACCCCGAAAAGCAGAAAGGCAAAGACAAGCGGCATATATTCGCTATTCAGGATAATCCTTCTGAACGACCACAAAAAAATCAATATCATCAAAAAGTAAGCCAGGTAAATATATCTCTGACGGAAATGAAAAACATGAGGATACACTTCTTCATGAAACATGAATAGGTCGTCGAGCATCAATATTATCGTAACCACCGATGAGACTAAAAAAAACTGTGATATTTTTTTCTGCTCCGGGTCTTTCCTTAGCAACAGGAACGAAAGGATCGAAATCGCAGCCGATGAACACCAGAAAAGAACACCAATATTGGAAAGTACACCGTTGAAAGGCGAAGAGTGGGTAATTTCCCCCGGGTCTTTGGTGAAGGTGGAAAAGGGCACATTGGTCTTCAGGCTTATGAGGTAAAAGACAAGCAGCAGGATTGCCGGGGGCAAATAGATTCCCAGAAAAAGCCTGGGTCTGAAATGGCCTTTCAGTCCCCTGGAGGACTCCCGGAGGCGGCCTACCGACAAAGCGTCTTCTTCCCGGGGCTCCGGTATCGGCCGGGGCTCGCGGGAGTCGGCTCGGGGATTCATATCAGGCTCCCGTCGGCAAGGCGCATCGCCTCTTCTTTTCGAGGGGACGGGCAGGAACGTGGTGGCTCCGCGCTCTTTTGGGGCGGAAGAAACCTCTCCTCCGCTCTGGCCAGCTCATCGCAGTTCTGCAGACGAAATATTTCCTGAACCGAAACGATCTCCTCTTCGACACCTGCCAGAGATGCCTGTTGCTGAATCCTGGCGGCCGCTCTCTGCATCGATGCGATGCTGGAGCGCAGCAGTTGATTGGCCCAGACCACCAGGCTGACCCCGGCCATCTGGAATACGGAAAGAGGGGTCTGATGGTACTTGGTGGGGACGATGACGACCGGGCAGGTGTCCCGCCAGATTTCCATGAAAGCCAGGACCTCGTCGGCGGTGGACTTCCTGCTGTGCACCAGGATGGCATCGGCTCCGGCCTCGTGATAGGCTTCGGCCCGTTTAAGGGCTTCCCCCAGGCCCCATCCGGCGATGAAGGCTTCGGTCCGGGCGACGAAGCAGAAATCGGGGTCCTGCTGGGCTTCCTTGGCCGCCTTGATCTTGCCGACGAAGACATCGATGTCCTCCAGGGGCTGCGGGGCTCCTTCAAGCATCGAATTGTTCTTGGGAAACAGCTTGTCCTCGATGCATACTGCGGCCACGCCCCGCTGTTCCAGCTTCCGGATCAGCCTGCGGACGTTGTTGAAGTTTCCGTAGCCGGTGTCGGCATCCAGCATGATCGGGATGGAGGTGGCATCGCTCATGAACTCGACCACTTCCATAACCTGGGTCCAGCTGGCCTCGTTGTTGTCGCGAACCCCCAACGCGGCGGAGATGGAGAGGCCGCTGCCCCAGATGCCCTTGAAGCCTGCCTCCTCGACAATCCTGGCGCTGAGACCGTTGTGGGCCTCCATCAGGAACTGGACCTGCCCCGAGTGCAGCATCTGCCTGATTTGGGTCGTTTTCTTTTTCATAAATGCCCCTTCCCTTTCCGCGTTGTCGGACGGGTATCACTTTTCCGTCCCTGGGCGGCAGCTCCGGATACCCGCTGGATATTCATCGATGATGTCGACGATCCGGCGACCGATTTCCCGCTGGGTATCGACCGTCATCGCCCCGATATGGGGGGTGAGAACGACATTGGCCAACCCCGCAAGGGGGGAGACCTTGTTCTCCCCCTCCTGCTGGTGAACGTCCAGCGCCGCTCCAGCCAGGCCGCCCCCTTCCGACAGGGCCTTTGCCAGAGCGGCTTCTTCCAGCACCTCTCCGCGGGCCATGTTGACCAGGAAGGCCCCCTTTTTCATGCAAGCCAGCTCCTTTGCACCGACAAGATGCCGGGTGGAGGACTTCAGCGGGACGAAGATGCACAGGTAATCGGCCGAACAAAGGACCTCCTGAAACGAGGCCAAGCGAATTGCGTCTCTCGGCAAACCCACCCTCGCGCTCCGCAGAAGGGTTCTCAACGCAGCCCGACACCCTCATTCCCCAGGAGACGCCCATCCGGGCTGCGGTAGAGCCGATGTTGCCGAGCCCGACGATTCCGAGGTGTTTGCCGCGCAAAAGATATCCCGCCACCTCGTGCTTGGCCCAGTGGCCGTCGCGCAGGCTCCGGTCGGCTACCAGGATCTGACGGGACAGCGCCAGCATCAGGCCAAAAGCCAGCTCCGCCACCGCCCGGGCGCTCGGTCCAGGGATTCTGACCAGTTCGAGGTCCCGCCTCCGGACGCAATCCAGGTCGATGTTGTCCAGGCCGGAGCCGGCACGCACCAGAAGCTTCAGTTGCGGCGCGGCCTCCAGGACCCCGACGGTGATCTTCACCCCGCTCCGGAAAACAAGCACTTCCCGGTCCCGGATCAGTCTCATCAGGTCCCGCTCGCCGGCGTCGAAACTGCAGACGAGGTCGTGCCTTGCGTCCAATTCGGTCAACGCCTCCTGGGCAATCCGACTGGCGACCAGAACTTTTATGGCATCCCCCTTTTCATACGGACCAGGTCCCTGTCGAGGGTTCTCTTGCGGCGTTCGTTTTTGTTGCAGAAAAGGCGAACCGCCCTTTGCAGGTCGCCCCAAAAGGGTCCCGGATCCCTCCAACTGAACAGGGCATAGGCCTTGGGGCCCCGCCAGGACTTCCACCACTGCCCGAGTGTGAGCTCCCCACGGCGCCAGTAATAGAGGGCGGCCTGAAAATCCCGCCGCAGGTGGATCCACTTGACGCCCTCGTATTTCTGCTCGCGACCGGCGGGGAGGGGCCATCCGAGGGCGTCGCAGTACATGGTGTAGAGAAGCTCAACGCCTCCCGCCTCGGCGATGGCCGACCTGCCGGTGGGCCGCCCGATGTTGGGCTCAACGACGAAATACCTGCCCGTGCGCTCGTCGCGTTTCATCTCCAGATAGCCGAGTCCCCGATAGCCGACGCTCCGGAACAACCTTACGGCTTCGCTCAGAACGAAATCATCCCGGCATTCGACCCCCGAGGAGCTCTGCCCCATTTCGGGCGGCCACTGCCGGATTTTGCGCGCCACGAACGTCACCAGAGGCTCCGACTCGGCATTGAAGTAGACGTTGCAGGAGAAAAGGTTGGCGTCCGGGCCTTCTATCCAGTCCTGTACGATAAAACACGGACTGAATTTCTGGTATTCGTTGAAAAGAAGCGTCAACTCCTCGAAGTTTTTTACTTTAAAAGCCTTGAACGCCAAGGCCTGCTCCCATTCGGGACTTCTGAAGCGGGGCTTGAAAACACAGGGGAACCTGAATTTATCGGCATTGGCCAGAAGCTCCTCCCGGTTGTGTATGTAAAAGGTCTCGGGGATATTGAAGCCAAGGTTTTTCGCCAGGACATAGAATCTTGATTTGTCCATCATCGAATCGACGACATCCGGCTCCGGCAGAACGATTCGATACCACTTCTGGAGGAAACTGCGGTTGCGGGAGACAAGCGATACGCTCTCATCCGTGCAGGGGAAAAGAACGGCCTTCTGCTCCAATTCGCCGCCCAGGGACTCCAGGGTGCTGAGGAGCCCCGTCCTGACGGACACGATCCTTTCGCAGCATCGTGTCCGGCAACAAAAGTGCGTCTCGTCCTTCGCCACGGCAATGACCGGAACACCCCAGGCCGCCAGAATTCTGGCGGCCTGCAGACCCTGCATCGCTTCGAGGCCGATGAGTACGGCTCTGGGCGGGTTTCCCGAAATCTTGGGCATCATCGCAACCACCCAACGCAGGAAAACTACGGGATCACCAAATCTTCAGCTTCTTTAATTCTATTAAATTTTGACGTTCATTTTTCTAATAACAAGGTAGACAAAGGTGGAGGGGATTTCTCCAACCAAGGTTGCAGAAACCAAGGCGAGATCTTCCAGCGCCGAATGAGGGAAGAGGGCGGAAAGTGGAGGCTTGGAAACCTGCCAAAGGGACGGTAGGACGCGAAGAGGCCGGGCCCCTGAGGGCCCGGCCTCTTCTATCCGACCGGATATTACTGCATGTTGACTCATTCGGGCGGGAACCGCCCGGGGAAAGGCGGCTATTCGAGCTCCACCAGCAGGTCGCCCTGCTGGACCTGGGCGCCCTCCTTGAAGTAGATCTCCTTGACGGTGCCGTCCTCCCTGGTCTTGATGTTGGTCTCCATCTTCATCGCCTCGGTGGAGAGGAGGGTGTCGCCGGCCTTGACCTCGTCACCGACGTTGACCAGCAGCTTGAAGACCTTGCCCGGCATGGGGGCGCCGACCTGCCTGGGATTGCCGGGTTCGGCCTTCTTGTGGCTGGCGGTCTCGGTCTTCACCGAGTGATCCTGCACGATGACCTGACGCGGCTCGCCGTTGAGCTCGAAGTAGATGTGGCGGGTGCCGTCCTCATGGACGCGCCCGACGGCATTGAGCTTGACGATGAGGATCTTGCCGGGCTCGATCTCGATGGAGGTCTCATCGCCCACCTCCAGGCCGTAGAAGAAGACCGGCGTCGGCAGCACGGAGAGGTCGCTGTACTCTTGACGCTGACGGTCGAACTCCTCGAAGACCCCGGGGTAGAGCGTGGCGGAGAGGACCTCCCGCTCGGTGATGGAGTGGCCCACCTTCTTCTCCACCTCGGCCTTTTTGGCGGCCAGGTCCACGGGTTCGAGAAGCTCTCCGGGGCGGCAGGTGAGGGGCTCCTCCCCCTTGAGGATGATCTTCTGCAGCTTCTCGGGAAAGCCACCGTAGGGCTGGCCGATCATTCCTTTGAAAAAGTCGACGACCCCCTGGGGGAAAGTAAGTTCCTCGCCGCGCTCGAAGACATCCTCGGGCTGCAGATTGTTCTGCACCATGAACATGGCCATGTCGCCGACGATCTTGGAGGAGGGGGTGACCTTCACCAGGTCGCCGAACATATCGTTGACCTTCCGGAACATCGCCTTGCACTCCTCCCAGCGGTCGCCGAGGCCGAGGCCCTCGACCTGGGGTTTGTAGTTGGAGTACTGGCCTCCTGGAATCTCGTGCCAGTAGACCTGGGCGGTGCCGCTGCGCAGCTCGGATTCGAAAGGGGCGTAGTAGGTGCGCACCGTCTCCCAGTAGTTGGCAAGCTTCTGCAGCCCCTCCTCGTTGAGGGCGGGGTCCCAGATGGTGCCGTTGAGGACGGCGAGCAGGGCGTTCAGGTTCGGCTGGGCGGTCAGCCCCGAAACCGAGGAGAGGGCGGCATCGACCACGTCGGCTCCGGCCTGGGCGGCCATCAGCAGCATGGCGCCGCCGTTGCTGGAGGTGTCGTGGGTGTGCAGGTGGATGGGAATGCCGACCTCGTTCTTGAGGGCCTTGACGAGCTTCTCGGCGGCGAAGGGTTTGAGAAGCCCGGCCATGTCCTTGATGGCCAGGATGTGGGCGCCCATCTTCTCCAGTTCCTTGGCCAGGTTGACATAGTAGGACAGGGGGTATTTGTCCCGCTTGGGATCGAGAATGTCTCCCGTATAGCACATGGCCGCCTCGCAGACGGCTCCGGCCTCGCACACGGCCTCCATGGCCACCCGCATCCCTTTGGCCCAGTTGAGCGAGTCGAAGATGCGAAAGATGTCGATGCCGCTCTCGGATGCCTTTTTGACGAATTCCTGAACGACGTTGTCGGGGTAGTTGGTGTAGCCGACGGCGTTGGAGGCCCGCAGCAGCATCTGGAAACAGATGTTGGGAATCTTCGTCCGAAGCCTGTCGAGGCGCTCCCAGGGGTCCTCGTTGAGAAAGCGCATGGCCACATCGAAGGTCGCCCCGCCCCACATCTCCAGGGAGAAGAGGCCGCCGCCCAGATGGCTGGTCGCCTCGGCGATGCGGTCGAGGTCGAAGGTGCGGAAACGGGTGGCCATCAGCGACTGGTGGGCGTCGCGCATGGTAGTGTCGGTGATCAGCAGTTTTTTCTGCTTGCGCGCCCATTCGGCGAGCCCCGCGGGCCCCTTTTCGAGCAACACGTCCCGGCTGCCCCGGGGGCGCACGGCATCGTAATGGATCTCGGGGACCTCCGGTTCGCGCAGGTCGCGGAAATGAAGGGCCTTCTCCGGTTTGATGCCGGGGTAGCCGTTGACCACCGTGCGGCCGATGAACCGCAGCAGCTTGGTCGCACGGTCGCGCTTCTCGCGGATCTGGAAGAGCTCCGGGTGGTTGTCGAGATAGGAGGTGTCGCACCTGCCCTCGAGGAAGACGGGGTGGGTGATGACGTTCTCCAGAAAGCCGATATTGGTCTTCACCCCGCGGATGCGGAACTCCTGCAGCGCGCGGTGCATGGTGCGGGCGGTGTCGGCGAAGGAGAGCCCCCATGTGGAGATCTTCACCAGCAGCGAATCGTAGTGCGGGGAGATCTGTGCCCCGGCGTAGCCGTTGCCGGCATCGAGGCGCACGCCGAAACCGGCGGCGGTGCGGTAGGCCTTGATGGTACCGAAATCGGGGGCGAAGTTGTTGCGCGGATCCTCGGTGGTCACCCGGCACTGGATGGCGTAACCGCGCAGCTCGATGTCCTTCTGGCTGCGAATTCCGATCTCCGGGTCGGAGAGTTTGTGCCCTTCGGCGACCCGGATCTGCGTCTGCACAAGGTTGCGCATGGTCACCAGCTCGGTGACGGTGTGCTCGACCTGGATGCGTGGGTTGGTCTCGATGAAGTAGAAGCGCCCTTCCTGGTCCATCAGAAACTCGACGGTGCCGGCGTTGACGTAGCCGACCGTCTCGGCGATCTTCATGGCGTAGCCGCACACTTCCTTGCGCTGCTTCTCACTGAGCGACAGGGAAGGAGCGATTTCGATGACCTTCTGGTGGCGGCGCTGGATGGAGCAGTCGCGCTCGTAGAAGTGGACGATGTTGCCGTGCCGGTCCCCCATGATCTGCACTTCGATGTGCTTGGGATTCTCGATGAACTTCTCGAGAAAGACCGAAGGGTTGCCAAAGGCGGCCTTGGCCTCGGAGGCGGCGCTCTTGAGGCCTTCGAGAAGCTCGCGCTGGTTGCGGGCGACGCGCATGCCGCGCCCGCCGCCGCCGGCGGCGGCCTTGACCATGATCGGGTAGCCGCACTCCCTGGCGAAGCGAAGGGCCTCCTCCTCGGTGGTCACCGGTTCGGAGGTCCCCGGAACGATGGGCACACCCGCCTCGATAGCCACGTGGCGGGCGGCGACCTTGTCCCCGAGCCGGCGCTGGATCTCGGCGGTGGGGCCGATGAAGGCGATCCCGGCCCGCGCGCATGCCTCGGCGAATTCGGGGTTTTCGGAAAGAAATCCGTAACCGGGATGAATCGCATCGACCTCTTTCTTGCGGGCCAGGTCGATGATTTCCTCAATCCCCAGGTAGGCATCGATGGGCCCCTTACCCTTGCCGATCAGGTAGGCTTCATCGGCCTTGTAGCGATGCAGAGAGATCCTGTCCTCTTCCGAGTAGACGGCAAGGGTCTTTATGCCCAATTCCGTGCAGGCGCGAAAGATGCGGATGGCGATTTCCCCGCGGTTCGCCGCCATGATTTTTCTGAATTTCTTAACTGCCATCAAGCTTCCTCCAGCCGAATTCCCCTGTTTCGATAAATATTCCTGAAATCAAACGAAAAATGAAAACCGAATTTTTAGTTATATTTAAAAATTTTAGTAAATTTGAATAGTTAGACGAACCACGAAAGGATATCATCTAAACAAAGGGAAGCCGGGGCTGTCAAGATAAAATATTGTTTTATCTGATAAGATACTGATTTGACAGAGAATTTTCTACCCTTCTTCACACTAAATTCGATATGTCACATTACCATTAGATCGAAAAAAATGCGAAGAAGGTTTTCGTTACACGGGACCGGGAACCCGGTCCCCTCCGGGAATAGTCCTGGCGGATCATTCAGAGGAGACCTTCCCTTTCTCCAGGAATGGTCGAAGGAGGTCCATCGGCAGGGGAAAGATAATGGTCGAATTCTTTTCCGTGGCAATTTCGGTAAGGGTCTGCAGGAAACGCAGCTGTAAGGCTCCCGTCTGGGTGGATATCACCTCGGCGGCATCGGCCAGCTTCTGGGAGGCCTGGAATTCCCCCTCGGCGTGAATGACCTTGGAACGCCGTTCCCGCTCGGCCTCCGCCTGTCGTGCCATGGCCCGCTGCATCTCGGACGGCAGGTCGACATGTTTGATTTCGACATTGGAGATCTTCACTCCCCAGGGGTCGGTCTGGCGGTCGAGAATCTCCTGGAGATGCTGGTTGATGCTGTCACGGTGGGCCAGCAGTTCATCGAGTTCCGACTGGCCGAGGACGCTGCGCAGGGAGGTCTGGGCCAGCTGGCTGGTGGCGTAGAGATAGTTTTCCACCTCGATCATCGCCTTTTCCGGCTGCACCACCCGAAAATAGAGCACGGCGTTGACCTTCACCGAGACGTTGTCCCGGGTAATGACATCCTGCGGGGGAACATCCATGGCCACGGTGCGCAGGCTCACCTTGAACAGCTTGTCCACCACCGGGATGATGAACCGCAGTCCCGGGCCTTTGACGCCGGCAAAACGCCCCATGCGAAAGACCACCCCCCGCTCGTACTCGAAAAGAATCCGGATGGCGCTCGAAACGATGATCGCCACCAGCGCCAGGGCCACCGCCCATCCGATCAGGCCTATTGGAATCATGGAATCCTCCTTGGAAGGATGTTCAACCTTCAATGTTCAACGTTCCAGGGGCAAAGTCAACTTTAAAATACTGGCGTCCTCAGTCCTCACCTCGGTCTTCGGTTCTGATTTCTCCACCTCCAGCCGGAAGCCTTCACGGATGCCGAGAACCCTGACCTTTTCCCCTTTTTGAACGGCCTGCGCGGAAAAGGCGTCCCAGTATTCCCCGTGGACAAAAACCCTCCCCCGGGCATGGATGTCCGTCACCGCCTCGCCGACCTCCCCGGCCAGTCCCTCGGCTCCGGAGACGAAGCGGGTCTTCTGGGTGCGAACCATGAAATAGAGGACGAGGAGGATAAATCCGCTGGCCACGGCGACGGTGGCGCCGATGATGGTACGGGAGATCTGCAGAAAAGGCTTGGAGCTTTCAATCAGCATCAGCGAGCCGAAGGTGAGCGAGACGATGCCGCCGATAGTCAGCATGCCGTAGGAAGCCACCTTGACCTCCAGGACGAACAGGACCACCGCCAGCAGAATGAACAGGACCCCGACATAGTTGATGGGCAGGGTCTGGAAGGCGAAGAGGGCCAGCAGGATGGATATGGCCCCGATGGCTCCGGGAAGGATCACCCCCGGCTGGGATATCTCGAAGAAAATCCCGAGGATCCCGAGCATCAGCAGCATGTAGGCGACGTTTGGGTTGCTGAGGGTATTGAGGATTTTCTGCCGCCATCCCATCTCGACCGGAACGATGCGGGCCTCCGCGGTGTCGCAGGGTCAGCGTCTGGCCGCCTCGCCGGTAGTGGCGGCCGTCGAGGGCTTTCAGGAGGGCCTGCTCGTCAGGGGCGACAAGGTCGATGACCTTGAGCTTCAGGGCCTCGGTGGCCGAGGTGGAGATGCTCTTGCGGACGATGCGTTCGGCCCATTCGACGTTGCGGCCCCGCTCCTGGGCGATGCTGCGGGCGTAGGCGGCGGCATCGTTCAGAACCTTTTCCATCATCGTGCTGCCTTTTTGCTCGCCGCCCCCGCCGAAGCCGATAGTCACCGGATGGGCGGCGCCGATATTGGTACCGGGCGCCATGGCGGCGAAATCGGCCGCCAGGGTGATGAGGGCCCCGGCGGAGGCCGCCCGGGCGCCGGAAGGATAGACGTAGGCGATGACCGGTATCTTCGAGCCCAGAATCGCCTGGATGATGGCCCTCATGGAGGTGTCCAGTCCCCCGGGGGTATCGAGTTCGATGAGGATGGCCCGGTCGTCCCGGGAGTTGGCCTTTTCTATGCTCGAGGTGACGAAATCGGCGACCACCGGGTTGATGACCCCGGCAATCCGAAGGGCGGGAATGACGTCCGGGCCTGCGGGACCCTGCCCCCAGCTGGGAGATCCCGTGCAAAGAAGGAGCGCCAGCACCAATCCTGCGAATCTTGAATAACGAATGACTTCTTTCATTCCAATAGCTTACCAGGCAAGAAGATGGGTGTCAAACCGCCGGAACGTCTCCTCCTCACAGAACCGTCGGAGAAAACCGTATTGCACCCTGCCGGACTGTCGTGATAAGGTGACGTCAATTAGATGACGCTCTTCCAGCCCGAGGAACTCCAATGAAAAGTCTTTCACAAATCCTGTTGATCGACGACGAATCCCACAACCGGGAGGCCCTTTCCCTGCTTCTGGCCAATGCCGGCTACCAGGTCCAGACCGCGGAATCGGGCGAAATGGCGCTGGAAATCCTGCAGAAAACCCCTTTCGAAATCGTGATCACCGACCTGTTCCTCCCCGGGGTCAACGGTATCGATATCCTGAAGAGGGTCAAGGAAGACTCCCCCTACACCAACGTCATCCTCATCACCGGCAACGCCTCGGCGGAGACGGCGGTGGAGGCGATGAAGGAGGGGGCCTTCGACTACATCACCAAGCCCTTCAACTTCGAAAAGCTGAAGGTCCAGGTCTCCAAGGCCCTCGAAAAGAGCCGCCTGGTGGCCGAGAACCTCTACCTGCGCCAGCAGCTGCGGGGCAAATACAAGTTCGACAACATCATCGGCAACAGCATGGCCATGCAGCAGGTCTTCTCCCGCATGGAGAAAGTCGTCAACACCGACTCCACCATTCTCATCCTGGGGGAATCGGGGACGGGAAAGGAACTGGTGGCCAAGGCCATCCATTACAACAGCGGCCGGCGGGAGAAACCCTTCGTGGCCATCAACTGCGGCGCCATCCCCGCCGATCTGCTGGAGAGCGAGCTCTTCGGCCATGTCCGGGGCTCCTTTACCGGCGCCGTGGCGGACAAGGCGGGCAAGTTCGAGGTGGCCAACAACGGGACCATTTTTCTCGACGAGATCGGCACCATGCCGATGCATCTGCAGATGAAACTGCTGCGGGTCCTCCAGGAGCAGGAGGTGGAACGGGTCGGCTCCAGCAAGAAGGTCAAGCTCAACGTCCGGGTCGTCTCCGCCACCAACGCCAACCTGGAGGACGAGGTAAAAAAAGGGCGCTTTCGCGAAGACCTCTACTACCGCCTGAACGTCATTCCGATCCTTCTGCCCCCGCTGCGCGAGCGCAGGCGAGGACATCGCCCTGCTGGCCAGCCATTTCCTGCAGCGCCTCTGCCGGGAGATGGACCGGCCGCTGATGTCCATTGCCCCTTCCGCCATGCGCGCGCTGGAGGCCTACGACTGGCCGGGAAACGTGCGGGAGATGGAGAACGTCATCGAGCGCACCGTGGCCCTCACCGAGCACGACATCATCGAAAGACGGGACCTGCCCTCCAACATCGGCGGCGACGCCGACGAGGCCGCAACCCGATCTCCTCGCACCCCGGGTGACTGAAGAGGGAGTGAACATGGCGCAGTTGATCGAAAAAATCGAAGGCCGGATGATTTGCGAGGCGATGGAACTCTCGGGGGGAGTCAAGGCCCGGGCCGCCGCCCTGCTCGGCATCAACCGGACCACCCTGGTGGAAAAGATCAAGCGTCTGGGAATGTCGTTCGACTAGCGGCAAGACTTAAGACTTAAGACACTTAAGACTTAAGACTTAAGAGTCTAGTTTCAAAATCCAGTCCCCAGCTTGCCCGCCATAGCCGAAAGGCGACGGCGGGTCCCCAGTCCCCAGTCCCCAGTCCCCATTCCCCAGTCCCGTCCCACCAGTCTTCAGTCTTCAGTCTTCAGTCTTGCGCCTTGAGTCTTCCATCTTTTCCTTGCGGATATGCTCCAGAAACGCCATGGCCAACGGTGAGAGCTGACGGCCTTTTCGCCTGGCCAGGTAAAAAGAGCGCCGAATGCGCGGCCCCTTGAGCGGCACACTGAAAAGGGCCCCTTGGCGAAGGTCCTCGGCCACTGCAAGGGAGGAGAGGATGGCGATGCCGATGCCGGCCTTGACTCCCTGCCGGACCGCCTCGGTGCTGCCCATTTCGGCCACCGCTGAAAGGCGCGAGGGGTCGAAGCCGGCGTCCCCAAGGGACTGGGCCGCGGCCAGACGGCTCCCGGAACCTTCCTCCCTGAGAATGAAAGGTTGGCCCTCCAGCTCTTCCAGGGGAATGACCTTCCGCCCTGCCCAGGGATGGCCGGGATAGACGACGAGCACCAGTTCGTCGGAAAAAAGTTCCTCGCAGTCGAGGTGGTGGTCCTTCAACCTGGCGCCGACGAGACCCAGCTCGACCCCTCCCTGCAACAGTTCCTCGACGATCCGGCCCGTTCCGGCGATCTTGACGGTGGTTCGGATGGCCGGATATTTCTTTTTGAAGGCTACAATCCGTTCGGGGAGGATGTAGGCGCCCGGTATGGTGCTGGCTCCCAGGTGCAGCACGCCGGAGAGTTCCCCCCGGTACTGTTCGATGGCCTGAATGGCCTCGTCCCGCAACTGAAGGATGCGCCGGGCATACCGGTAGAGAATCCGGCCCGCGCCGGTGGGCAGAACCTCTCGCCCCAGCCGGTCGAGAAGCTTCTCCCCCAGGGTTTGCTCCAGCAGGCGGATGTTCTCGCTCACCGTAGGCTGGGAGAGGGTCACCGCCTCTGCCGCTCTGGTGAAGCTTTTCAGTTCCACCACCCTGCAGAACACCTCCAGGCGTTTCAAGTCCACGACGCTCTCCTTTTCACAAAGATCCCCTTCCCCACATTCTTATCCCAATAAACTGGCTCCTGGCTCCTGGCTCCTGGCTCCTGGCTCCTGGCTCCTGGCTCCTGGCTCCTGGCTCCTGGCTCCTGGCTCCTGGCTCCTGGCTCCTGGCTCCTGGCTCCTGGCTCCTGGCTCCTGGCTCCTGGCTCCTGGCTCCTGGCTCCTGGCTCCTGGCTCCTGGCTCCTGGCTCCATGTTGCAGAAATTCGCCCAAAAGGGCAACAGATACTTGCAATTCTTCGAAAATCGGGAACTATCGAAGAGAAGAAGTCATATCTTTCAATCAGCGACGAGGAAGCTCAAAATGAATCCCTGGCACCAGGTGAAGGTCGACGAGACTTTGCTCAAGACGTCTTTTCCGGCCGTGATCGAAATTCCGACCGGCAGCAAGAACAAGTACGAACTGGACAAGGAGACCGGCATGCTGCGCCTGGACAGGGTCCTGCACGGGGCAGTACATTACCCGGCCAACTACGGATTCATCCCCCGGACCTTCTGCGAGGACGGAGACCCCCTCGACATCCTTGTGCTCTGCCAGGAAGCGGTGCATCCCCTTTCCCTGGTCGAAGTTCGTGCGGTGGGTGTGATGCGGATGCGCGACGAGAAGGGCCGCGACGACAAAATCCTCTCGGTGAGCGTGCATGACCCGGCCTTCGCCGACTATTTCGACCAGAGCTGCCTGCCCCCTTACAAGCTGGAGGAGATCCGGAAATTTTTCAAGGAATACAAGACCCTGGAGAAAAAGGAGGTGCTGGTCAAAGACCTGCTCGGTCCCGAGGAGGCCCTGGCCATCATCCGCGACGCGCTTCGACTGTACCGGGAGCGCTTCGGGAATGCGGGGAGTTAGAGACAGGGAAACCGGGGAATCCGGGAATTCCCCAGTTCCTCACTCCTGGAGAAATTCCTTCAGCTGGTGGGCGGAAGTGAAATAGGTCCGGTAGCCCTGAACCAGGATCAGGAAGGAGGTCAGGGCAACGCTGCCGGTGATCACGCACATGATGGCGATCTGATACTTCACGGCCAGGATCGGCTCGGTACCCGAGAGAATCTGACCGGTCATCAATCCCGGGAGAAAGACCACCCCCATGGCGGCCATGGCGTTGACGGAAGGAATGAGGGCTGCGCGAAAGGCATTGCGCACGACCCCTGCAGAGGCCGTGCGGGCGGTGGCGCCGAGGCATAGGGAGGTTTCGATCTCGTCGCGGCGCTCCTTCATCTCGGCGGCGAGGCGCTCGGCGGCCAGACTGGCCCCAGTCATCGAGTTGCCGATAATCATCCCCGCCAGGGGGATGAGGTAGCGGGGGTCGTACCAAGGGGCGATTCCGATGACCAGGTTGGCCAGATAAAAGGTGGAGCCGCCGCACCCGACCAGAATCGACAGGCCGACGATGCGGTGGAAGCGCGGCATCCTGTTCTTCACCCGGGCAGCTACGGTCTGCACGGCAAAGCCCCCCATGACCAGGAGAATGAGGAGAACCGGCGCCGGCCTGCGGAATGCAAAGAGAAAGTGCAGGACATAACCGACGGCAAGAAGCTGGACCACCATCCGCAGCGAGGACCACAGCAGGTCTCGCTCCTGGCCGATCCTCCGCAGCCGGGCCAGGCCCGCCGCCAGCAGTATCAGGCCGTAGACAAGGACCAGGTCCGCAAGGCCGAGGTCAATGACCGTCTTCGGCATCTCCGCCTCCCTCCTCCCCCGGCTCGGAGAGAAAACGCCTCAATTCCGGTGTCCGGGGATGCTGCAGGAGGTCCTGCGGGGTTCCCTCCTCCAGGATGCGGCCCTCAGCCAGAAACGCCAGCCGATCGGCAGTCCTCTCCGCCAGCCGCAAATCGTGGGTCACCATCAGGACGGTCAGGCCCTGACGGGAGCAGATGCCGCGCAGGGTATCGGCCAGCCGGTCGCCCGTGGGGCGGTCGAGGGCGCTGGTCGGCTCGTCGAGCAGCAGAACCTCGGGCCGCGTCATCAGGGTCCGCGCCAGGCTGACCCGCTGCTGTTCCCCCAGGGAGAGGGTGCGGGCCTGCCGCGGAAGGTAGTCCTCCGCCAGGCGGCACAGGTTCAGGGTCGACAGGATATCCCCGCTCCCGGGCGCTGGAGGCTCCTCTCCCCGCAGGGCAAAGGGGCGCAGCAGGTTCTCCTGCACGGTCCCGGGGTACATGAAGGGTTTCTGCGGGACCATTCCGACCCGGCGGCGGAGGACGAGGGGGTCGATTGTCGAGATATCCTGCCCTCCGAGGAGAATCCGACCGGCGGAGGGGTCTTCAAGGCGATTGAGGAGCCTCACCAGGGTGCTTTTTCCGCCGCCGGAGGGGCCGACCACCACCGACAGGCGCCCGGCCGGAACCGACAGGGTGACCCCCAGGAGAATTACCCTTTCCGCCCCGTCTCCAGACGGGCGGACCTTTCGGACGTTCTCGATTTCAAGGTCCGTCCCGTCCACCGTCACGAGGAGGCGCCCTTTTCGTCCCGAAGCAGGCTCATCACCTCTTTCATGTCCTCCCACACCTCCCGCTTGGAGGCGGGGTTGCGCAGCAGGAACGCCGGATGAAAGGTGGGCATGAGGGCGACGCCCTCGTATTGCCGCCATTTTCCCCGCAGGCGACTGATCGGGGTCTGGTCCCGAAGGAGGGTCTGGGCGGCGAATTTGCCCAGGGACACGATGACCCGGGGGCGGATGACGGCCAACTGCCGTTTCAGATAAGGCTCGCAGGCTTCAATCTCCTCGGGCCTGGGGTCGCGATTGCCGGGGGGACGGCATTTTTCGACGTTGCAGATGTAGACCTCTTCCCGCCTCATTCCCATGGCAAAGAGGATCCGATCGAGGAGGCGGCCCGCCTCGCCGACGAAGGGCTCCCCCTTTTCGTCCTCTTCCCGCCCCGGAGCCTCACCGACAAAAACCAGCCGGGCATGGGGGTCGCCGACGCCGAAGACAACGTTTTTGCGGCCCTTGCACAGCTCGCACCGCCGACACTCTTCGAGTTCGGCGCGAATCTCCTCCAAGGTCTCCTGCCGGCAGCTGGTTTCTCCGCCCCGGTCCACCCCGCACACCCCCGGAGGACAGACCGGGAGGTCCGGGGGAATTTCTGGAAGATTCACCTCGCGGATGCCCAGGGCCTGCAGGTCTTCGAGCAGGCTCCGCACTTGCGCGAAGGTTTCCTGAAGATCTTTGTTGATAGTGCCCGACATAAGACCTTTACAACCCTCCGGAGCTGGATTATCGTTGTTTTTTCACCAAGAATCTTCGACTTTATCCGGCCTGTCAGCGTGAGGGGAAATGAAACCGGACCTTGCCGCCGGGCCTCTATATAGGAATAACCGGAAAGCCCATGGTTTTCTTCATCATCGCCCTTTGCTGCTTCGTGCTGATCCCGCAGGAAGCCCTGGCCTGGGGGATAGGCGTCCACCTGCAACTGGGGTCGGGAATCCTGTCTAATCTCGAATCTCTCCCTCCGGCCCTGGGAGCCCTGCTGGGGGCCAACCCCTTCGACTATCTCTACGGGTGCATCAGCGCCGACATCACCCTCGGAAAAAAGTTCACCCACTACCTCAAGCATTGCCACTCGTGGCGCATGGGGGAAGAAATCCTGGCGGCCGCCGCCACCGACTCCCAGAAAGCCTGCGCCTACGGGTACCTGGCCCACCTGGCCGCGGACACCGTGGCTCACTCCTACGTCGTTCCCTACAGAATGGTCCGCACTTTCAACACCGTCCTGCTCAAGCATACCTACTGGGAAATGCGCTTCGAAGCCCAGGTGAACCCGGAGATATGGCAGCTGGCCCGAACGGTGGCGAGAAAAAACTTCAAGGAAAACGACGCCCTCATGCGCAGCGTCCTTTCGGACACCATTTTTTCTTTCAACACCAACAAGCGGCTCTTTAACTCCCTGCTGATGCTGACCCGCCTCCAGCAGTGGCAGAAGATGCTTCGTTCGCTCTCCAACGCCTCCAAGTGGACTATCGGGGAGGACGATCTGGCGGAATACCTCGACCTGGCTCGGGAGGCGGCGGCAAACGTGCTCTCGGGGATGGGAAAAAGCCCCTTCTGGGGTGCCGACCCAACGGGGGAGCGGGCGCTCAACGCCGCAAGGATGATCCGGAAGAATCTCAACCTGCTCTGGCTGGACGGCAAGCTGCCCAAAGAAGAAGCCGAAACGATCCTCCTGGAGCTCAAATCCCGCTTCCGCGAAGGCATCACCCAGCCCGACCGGCTGCTGGAGCTGCTGTCGGGATTCTAAGGGGCCGAAATCCGTGAACCGGATCTAAAACCTAAATGTTGAGTGCCACGACATCGTGGACTGATTTTCGTGCCACCACATCGTGGACACTCCACGGATTAACGTAGCTGGTAATCGAATTCATCGACCTGCATTTTGTCCAGGAAGAGCTTCAGCTTCTGATCTTTGACATCGATAGTAGCCACCACGTATTCGAGCTTCAGTTCTGGCGCGACCGGGAAGAGTTCGCCGAAGACATTGAGTTTCAGGTCGCTGCGGATAAGACGCACCAAATGATAGCGTCCCGTCACAGGCTTCTTCATGCGACGAGGTGCCTCCTCCTTATCTGGGAAGCGCAGTTTCATCTTGGAGGCGGCAAGGGCCTTCAAAGGGGTTTTCCCGCCCAGCTTACTGTAACGATAGGTGCCGTTATGCCGTTGCTCAAAAGCAAGCGTTCCTGCCTTGAGTTCCTCTGCCGTTGTCATCATGACCTTGCCGAGAAATCTCTGCTGATAGAGGTCGTTGAATTGCTCGATTACCCCATTGCGCCACGGTTCAGCCATGGGGATGAACCAAGGCTCGACGCCGGTATGCAGACACAAACGGATCAGCGGTCCCATGCCGCGAGGGTGTCTCGGACTGCCAAAGAAGGACATGGCATTATCCACCTGGATGCGCTCAGGGATGCCGAGGCGTTTCCAGATCTCCCAAAAGCCGCCATTCAAGACTCTGGCCACTGTTTGGATTCGGATGGGTAAAGACCGCAGCGAGCGGTTGACAGTATCCAACGACATTGAGGCCGTAAAAGCGTAGCGGTCCTCTCAAATAGCATGGGCCGACCAGATCGGCCTGATGGGTCTGGTTGGGCCGTGCTGCCGGGAGCTTCGGATAGGGTGTACCCTTGGCTTCGTACTTGCCGGTTCTGCGATGGGTGAGCTCGTTTCGGCTGAGAATCCGGTTGATGGTTCGCAGTGAGGGCAAAGGCTTGACGCCAAGATCCTCCAATTCCCAGAGGATGGCCTGAGCACCGCAAAACTGATCCTTGTTGTAGAGGCTGAGGCGCACCATCTTCACGATTTCCTCAACCTCTTTCGATGTTCGGGAGACAACTGTAAGAGGTTGCCGGGAAAGGCTCTCGCTCCATGAATTGTCATCAGCGTCAAAGCGATCAGCCCACTTGTAAAGCCACGATTTCGAACGCCCGAGAGAAGCGCAGAATTCCTTCGGGCTTCTCGCCATTGCAGGAGCCGCTGGACAGCCAAAATCCGCTCCTGTTGAATGTCATCCTTCATGAAGCACCTCCAAAAATATTCGGTGCTCAACAGGATGACAGTGGTGGCTATTCGATTGTCAGAGAACTTTTGTCCACGATGTACGTGGCACATTTTTTCGTCCACGATGTTATGGCACTCAACACCTAAAACCTATAACCGGAAACTTCGAGCCCCTCTCACCTCCCCCGCGTTTCCAACAGTCCCGCAATCCTGTCCAGCAGACGATGGGCCACCTCGTCCTTGGTCATCTGCGGGAAGGCCTCTTCCGTGCCGTCGCGAAAGAGCAGGCGGACGATGTTGGTATCGCCGTCGAAACCCGCCCCCGTCTGGGTGACATCGTTGGCAACGACCAGATCGAGGTTCTTCTCCTGCAGCTTTTTGCGGGCATTGGCCGCAAGCTCAGCGGTTTCGGCGGCGAAGCCGCACAGGATACGGTCCTCCTTCGCCTTTCCCAGCTCCGCCAGGATATCGGGATTTTTTTCCAGTTCCAGGGTGAGCGCTCCGGCTTTCTCCTTCTTGATCTTCTGCTCCGAGGGGGCGGTCGGCCGGTAATCGGCCACCGCAGCCGCCTTGATGACGACCGTCGCCTCAGCCGCCATCCGCAGCGTTTCGTCCCGCATCTGGAGGGCGCTAGTCACCGAAAGGAATTCCACCCCGCACGGAGGGCTGAGGCAGGTCGGCCCGGAGACGAGAACGACCCGGGCGCCGCGCCGGGCGGCGGCGCGGGCGATGGCGTAGCCCATCTTCCCCGAGGAATAGTTGCTGATGTAGCGGACCGGGTCGATCTCCTCACGTGTCGGCCCGGCGGTGACCAGAACGGTCTGTCCCGAGAGGTCCTGGGGGCAGAGGACTCTTCCGGTT
This sequence comes from uncultured delta proteobacterium, assembly GCA_963791005.1. Classification (GTDB taxonomy): domain Bacteria; phylum Desulfobacterota; class Desulfuromonadia; order Desulfuromonadales; family CAWBQR01; genus CAWBQR01. Next base: position 88,345 of record CAWBQR010000010.1, read on the forward strand.
TCCTCCAGGATGTGCTCCGGGTCGGGCAGCTTACCCTTCCCTTCCCACCCGCAGGCCAGAAAACCCGAGGCGGGCTCCATGAACCGGTATCCCAGCCCTTCGAGCTTGGCCTGGTTGCCGCGATAGATAGGGTTTTCCCACATGTTGACGTTCATGGCGGGGACGAACAGGACCGGCGCCCGGGTAGCCATGAGGGTGGTGGAGAGAAGGTCGTCGGCGATGCCGCCGGCCACCTTGCCGATGATGTTGGCGGTGGCCGGGGCAACGACGAAGAGATCGGCCCGGTCGGCCAGGGAGATGTGGCCGATTTCGCTCTCCTGGTAGAGGTCGAAGAGCTCGGTATGCACCGGTCGCCCGGAGAGGGTCTGGAAGGTCAGGGGCGTGACGAATTCCTGCGCGCTGCGGGTCATCACCACCGAGCACCTCGGCGCCGGCCTTGACATAGAGCCGCAGCAGCTCGACGGCCTTGTAGGCCGCAATGCCGCCCGTCACTCCCAGTACGATCTTTTTACCTTTCAGCATGGCTGCTCCCAAGTAACCGGCCCCAATAGGCCCAATGGGATCTTAAGAGACCAATGGGACCCATAGGTCCTATTGGTCCTAAAGGTGCCCCTGTCGTTTATCCTCCCACGAACGGGTTGGCCGCCTTTTCCCGGCCGATGGTGGTGTCGGGGCCGTGCCCGGGATGGACCACCGTGGCCTCGGGGAGGGTCAGAAGGCGCTGTCGGATCCCTTGGATCAGGGTGTCGTAGTCGCCTCCCGGCAGGTCGGTTCGCCCGATGGAGCCGGCGAACAGGGCGTCCCCGGAAAAGAGATGTCCCTCGGCGAGAAGGCAGATCCCTCCCGGAGAATGGCCGGGAACATGGATGACTTCGAAGTCCAGGTTTCCCAGGCGAAGGTGCTCGCCGCCGTTCAGGGTACGGGTGGGCGCCGGGGAAGGGAACGTCCTCAGGCCGTAGGCGGCGGCATGAGCCTCGGCCCTTGCAGCAGGGGCAGATCGGCCTGGTGAATGAGCAGTTCGGCCCCTGTCTCCTCCACCAGGAGGGCATTGCCGCCCACGTGGTCGAAGTGGCCGTGGGTATTGACGACCATCTTCAGTTCCAGCCCCGGCGCACTGAGCGCTGTGAGAGGACCCTCTCCCCTTCATCCGCCGGGGTCGACGACCATCGCCTCCCCCGTCTCGGGGCAGGCGCGATGAAGCAGTTGACCTGCAGTGGTCCGACGACCAGTGCTTCGACCCGCATGCTCTATTCCTTTTCCTTGTCCTCGGCGGTGAAAAGGTCCAGGCTCTTTCCCCTGCAGCTGATCGCCGAGAGTGAATCCGAAGGATGCGTTTTCTCTCCTCGGCCTTCTTCTCCCGTTCGGGCCGAGTGGAGGCTCCGACTCAGGAGCCCTCGGAGCCGGAGCCTCTTCCCGTGGGGAAACCCGGGTGACGGTGCGTCCGTCGTCTCCCCGGCGCTGTGCAGAGGCCAGGGATTCTTGAAGAAATAGCGGTCATAGAGGCGGTGGTAGCTGGTCCAGGCGCTGGGTTATCCGGCTCCTTTTCGATATGGGTCCGAACGCCGTTGATTTTGGCGTCCAGATCGTCGAGGAAGTTCAGGATGACCGCTTCCAGGGTCTTCGGACGCTTGGGGGAGCCGTATTCGTACTGGCCGTGATGGGAAAGGAGCAGATGTTTGAGCAGAACGGCCAGCTCCGGGGGAAACTCGGGAAGAGTCCGGATTTTCTCCTCGATCATCTCCACCCCCATGACGATATGGCCGAGAAGCTTTCCCTCGTCGGTATAGTCGAAGCTGCGCTCGATAGCAGAGTTCGGCCACCTTGCCGATATCGTGCAGAAGGGCTCCGGTGATCAGCAGGTCCGGTGGATGCCGGGATAGCGCCGGCAAATGTCGTCGGCCAGAGCCGGCCACCGCCAGGGAATGCTCCAGCAGCCCCCCCAGATAGACGTGGTGCATCGCCTTGGCGGCCGGAGCGATGCTGTAGCGCGCGAGAAAGTCGTCATCCTCCAAGAAGGCCTCCATCAGCTGCCTGCAGGTGGGGGTCCTGCAGGCCGCGATCCGCTCCCGCAATTCGCCGACCATCTCCTCGGCGACTCGCGGCCGGCACAGGAAGAAAATCGGCCAGGTCGACGGCGCTGTTCCTCCAGGCGCGATCCAGGTCCTGAATCACCAGCTGCATCTTTCCCAGATAGACGCTGGCCTTGCCCTGAACGCGGATGAAATCGTCCTTGCTCGAAACGGTCGGCAGAATTCGTCCACCCGGTCCCAGACCCGTCCTTCCACCTCGCCGGTGCGATCCATCAGCTTGAGGGTCATGTAGGGCTTGCCGTTCTTGGCCATGGCCATGATTTTGTCGCGAACCAGAAAAGGGCTGTCGACCCAGTCCCGCTCCCGGATTTGTTCCACGAAAATTTTTTTCACCTGCTGCTCCTGCTTTTCGGCTGTGGTCGCGATCTGCTTCGGCGGCCCTCAGTCCGTCCAGTGCCGCACTCATAATTCCGCCGGCATAGCCCGCCCCTTCTCCCGGCCGGGTAAAGTCCCGGATGGGAAACCGATTCGCCGTTCTCCTCCCGAAGGATGCGCAGGGGAGCCGAGGTCCGGGTCTCGACCCCGACCAGCGTCGCCTCGGCGGTGAGGAAGCCCCGCATGCGCCGGTCGAAGTGGGGCAGGGCCCGCCGCACCCCTCACTGACGAAGGGGGGCAGAACCTCGTCCAGTTCCGCCTCCCGGACTCCCGGCCGGCAGGTGGACGCGACGGGCCCTCTCCCCGGCCCAGAAAGGCCAGCAGATTCTGGGCCGGGGCCCGGTAATCCCCTCCTCCGGCCCGAAAGGCCGCCTCCTCCCAGTATCGCTGAAACCGGACTCCCGCCAGGGGGTCGTCCCCGTCGAAATCGGCGGTGCGCACCGCCACCACCAGGGCGCTGTTGGAGCATACCTCCCGTCGCGCCGCTGATGGCTCATGCCGTTGACCACCACCCCGCCCGGCTCGGAGGAGGCAACCACCACCTCTCCGCCGGGGCACATGCAGAAGGAATAGACGCCCCGGCCCGTGGCCGGGTCGTTGTAGGTCAGGGCGTAATCGGCCGGCGGCAGGTGCGGATGACCGGGATGACCGTACTGAATGGGGTTGATCAGCTCCGCCGGATGTTCGACCCGCAGCCCCATGGCGAAGGGCTTGCTCTCCAGGCGCACCCCGGCCTGCGTCCAGCATCCGGTAGGTATCCCGGGCACTGTGTCCGGGGGCCAGCACCAGGGCTGTCGCAGGGGACTTCCTCGCCGTCGTCGAGGATTCCCGCCCGGACCCGCCCCGGCCGTGAGTCGAGACCGGTGAGCCGGGTTTCGAAGCGGATATCCACTCCGAGGTCGCAGCAGGGCCTGCCGGAAATTGATCAGCACCCGCCGCAGGCGGTCGGTCCCCACGTGGGGCTTGGCCTGCGCCAGGATCTCTTCCGGGGCGCCGAAGATCGACCAGGGTCTGCAGCACCAGGCGGATCCATGGGTGGTTTAGCCGGGTGGTCAGCTTGCCGTCGGAGAAAGTTCCCGCGCCCCCTTCGCCGAACTGGACATTGCTCTCCGGGTCGAGCGCCGCCGCCGGCCCAGAAGCGCCGCACGTCCCCGACCCGTTCCTCCACGGGACGCCCCCGTTCGACCAGAGTGACCGCCAGGCCGTAGCTGCGCCAGCCGCAGGGCGGCGAAGAGGCCCGCGGGACCCATGCCCGCCACCAGCGCCCGATGGCGGCTCCCGAGGGGCGTGGCGACGGGGAATCTCCGGCACGACCCGCCGCTCCAGCCGGCGATTGCCGCGGTGGCGGCGCAGAAAGTCCTCCTCGTCGTCGACCGCAGAATTCCACCGTATAGACCCGCAGAACCCGCGGTTTCTTGCGGGCGTCGATCCCGCGGCGGACGATCCGAAAGTCCTTCAGATCGCCGGGGTCCACCCCCAGTTCCCGGCCGACCATGCCCGGCAAAAGGGATTCGTCCTCTTCCAGCGACAAGAGCGACTTCGCGCAATATCAGAGACATGCCGACATCGGGCCATGCTCACCGCAAAAACTTCTCGTTTCAGGCCAGGGGAAGCTGGAGATGAAAGACCGTCCCCTTGCCTTCGGCACTGTCCACGGAAATCCGGCCGCCGTAGGTCTTGACGATCCGCAGCACCACGGAAAGGCCGAATCCCGTTCCTTTGGTCTTGGTGGTAAAGAAAGGGTCGAAGATCTTCCCCAGGTTATCCTGGGGGATTCCTCCCCCCGTATCGGAAACCGAAATGAAGATCGTTCCTTCATCATGGGAAAGGCGGATGCCGAGAATGCCCCCCTCCTGCATCTCATAAAGGGAGTTGACGAACAGATTGGTGAAGATCTGTTCGATTTCGGTGGCGTCGGCCAGAATGGCGGCGGAGGCTCGGACACATATTCCTTTTCCAGCTCAACCTTCTGCAGGTGCCAGGGCCTCGAAGTCCCGCCAGGACCCGGTCGATGACTTCGGCGATGTAGACCGAGCTTGAAGTTCGAAGCGGGGGCGCTTGCTGGCCTCCAGCAGCTTGACCAGAAGGTCGTCGATGCGGTCGACCTCCTTGAGGATCTTGTCGGCATAGGAGGCCTTCTTTCGGGATCATCGTCCAGCCCGGACTTAAGGATCTGAGCCGAAAAGACTGATGGAATTGAGGGGATTGCGAATCTCGTGGGCCATTCCGGCCGAAAGATGCCCGAGTGTGGCGAGTTTTTCCGCCTGAACGATCTCGGCATGGGCCCGCTCCAGCTCCAGGCTCTTTTCCTCCACCCGGCGTTCGAGTTCCTGGTTCCATTCTTCGATTTCCTGCAGCAGCCGTTCCCGTTCCTCCCGAAGTTCCTTGTTGTTCAGCTCGATGCGCCGGATTCGCAGCACATTCTCGATGCGATCGAGCAGATCCTGGTTGTTGAAGGGTTTGAGAATGTAGTCGGAGGCCCCCGCCTTCATCAGCTCGACAGCGATTTCCTCACTTCCCTTGCCGGTGAACATGATGACGTAGGAATCGGGAAAATTCTCCCGAATCCGCCGCAGAGCGGTCATACCGTCCATCCTCGGCATCATGTAGTCGAGCAGGACGATAGCGGGGGAGACCGCCTCCACCAACTCCAGGCCCTCCTTTGCCGCTTTCGGCGGTAAAGACTTCATAAGCCCTTGCTGCGCAAAATCATGGAGGTGAGTTCGAGAATGATTCTCTCGTCGTCCACCACCAGTATCCGATCAGTCATGGCTTTGTCCTGTAGATGCCTCCGGCCCGATGAGCCGGCCGGGCCGAGAGCGGGTCGGTAATATCCGTCAAGGCCCGGGTAGCATAAACCGTCCCAGGCTATTTTGACAAGGGGAAATCCCTCTTTCTCACGCCGCTCTGAAAAAAAGAAAGGCAGCGAAATCGCTGCCTTTCCTGAAATTCTCGAGGCCGAAGAAGCGGAGAGCCTACTCCCCGATGCGGATGGTCATGACCGGGATCGGTCGACTTGCGAACCACTTTTTCCGCGGTGCTTCCGAACAGCACATGGTCCAGGCCGGTGCGCCCGTGGGTTCCCAGGACGATGAGATCGGCCGACTGCTCCTCGGCCTTCTTGATAATCTCGTCATAGGGGATGCCGGGGACGATGAAGGTTTCATAATTTTCATAAGTCGCGGATATGGGTGCGGCAGAATTTATCCATCATCTTCTTGGCCCCCTCCTCGATCTCCTCCTCCAGCTTCTCGAAGGAGATGTGCGGAACGTAGAATCCCCTCAGGTCCACCGGTTCGTTGATGACGTGGATGATCATCAGCCTGGCTCTGAATTTCTTGGCCAGGGAATGGGCATACTGGAAGGCGTAATCCGAGCTTTCCGAAAAATCGGTGGCGAACAGAATCTTCTTGAACTCTTTCATTTTTCCCTCCTGAAGGGAGATGGAATCGGTCTCAGGAGGACCATCGGTTTTGCTTCGTGGAATATCTTCTTCATGACCGATTTGAGCTCATCCAGCTTGACCGGTTTATTGATGTATTCGAAGGCGCCGAGGTTCATCGCTTCCAGGTAGGACTCGACGCCGCCGTAGGCGGTGATCATGATGACGGAGGTACTCGGGAAACTGCCGATTGAGTTCCCGCAGGAAGGTCAGCCCGTTCATCTCCGGCATATTGATGTCGCTGATCACCAGGTTGACCTTCTTCTGCCGCAGAAAGTCCAGCGCCTCGTAACCGTTGGCGACGCTGTCCACCTCGTAACCTTCCTGGGAGAGAAGCTTGCTCAACCCCATCCGGGCGTTTTCCTCGTCATCCACAATAAGAATTTTTCGATGTTTTCTTCCCAAGCGCTGACTCCCTGCAATATTTCCGATATTTTACCATGCGGGAAATGACTGTCAAGCCTGACGCACACCGGTGGTTGACAAAAAAAAGGCCAGCAATTCAAACAGGTTACCATGCACGCTGGGCTGTGGCTGAGCTGATGCAGGGCACAGGCAAGGCCTCCGTCACCAGATGGTCGTCAGGTAGCGGATCAGCAGGGAAAGTTGGCGGGCGCCGCGACGGCCGGCATCAAGAACCTCCTCGTGGCTGAGAGAAGAAGGGGAGAGACCGGCCGCCCGATTGGCGATGAGGCGAGAGGGCGACCACCTCCATCCCGAGGAATCCGGCCATTATGGCCTCGGGGAGGGTCGACATGGAGACGGCGTCGGCGCCGAGGGCTTCAAGCGCCCGGATTTCGGCGGGGGTCTCGTAGGAGGGACCGGTCATTCCCGCCAGGATGCCCAGATGAAGGGCGATTCCCTGCTCCCGCCCGAAGCCGGCCAGGGGCTGGAACAGGTCACGGCGGTAAAGTTGGCCGAGGTCGATAAAGGTGTTGCCCGGGAGTCCCCGCAGAGGGTTGTCCCCCATGAGGTTGAGGTGGTCTGCGACGAACATGAAATCCCCCGGACGATAACCGGGGCTGATCCCTCCCGAGGCGTTGGTGAGAAGAAGGCGGCGGCAACCGAGCTCCCCCGCGAGGCGGACCGGCAAACGTCACCTGCCGAGCGTCGAGCCCCTGGTAGAGATGGAAGCCGGCCCTGGAAGACCAGGACCCGCCGCCGGTTAAGTGTTCCTGCCAGGAGTCGTCCGGAGTGCCCCGCAATGGTCAGGGAGGGGAAACAGGGATAATCCCCGTAAGACAGGGCAGCGGCTTCCTCTTCGAGGGCCACCGCCTCTCCGAGCCCGGAGCCGAGGACGACGGCGACCTCGAAAGGTTCTTCACCGGCCATGCGCCGCAGGCTTTCGATGATCTCCCGCCCCTCTTCCACCATCAGCCCTCGAGCAACGCGTTTACCCGGGCCTGAAGCTGTTCGGGCGTGAAGGATTTGTTGATGAAATCGTCGGCCCCGGCCTTCTCAACCTCCGCGGCGTCGCTCCGGCTGGCGGAAAACCCCGCTCATGGCCAGCAGGCGGATATTTCGAAGCGAACTATCGGCGCGAACCTCCCGGATCAACCGGTATCCGTCGATCCCGGAGGGCAGGTTCAAATCCAGGATGACCAGGGCGGGCCGTTCCCGACGAATGAGCTGGAGGGCTTCGACGCCGTCGGCGGCGGTCAAAAAGGCAAGGGGCAGGGATTTCAGCACATCGACGACGAGTTCCCGGAAAAATTTGGAATCGTCGACCACCAGGACCTTTTTTCCGGGTACCGTCGGACCGGGGGACTCCGACATTGGCTTCGAGGCGGCGGAGGGGGCCGATTCGCCCCGCTTGGGAAGGGTAATCTGAAAGATGTTGGCGCACTGGGGGCACTTGATGCGGGCCACTGCTTTGTTGGTGCGGCCGGGGTCAATCCGGTAACGGGCGCCGCAATCGGGGCATTTAATCTTCATGGGTCTCCTGGCATCCGCAGGATGTTCGAAATTCGCTGGAATTTAAGGCGGGTAGCTTTCCTCGCCCTCAGTGCAACGTCTTCAGGTAATCCCTGGCCCGCTGGCCCTCGTCGGAATCGGGGGCGAGCCGCAGCACCTCCCGGAAGGCGGTCTCCGCCTTCCGGAAATGGTGAATTTTCATGTAACTCAGACCGAGCTGGTACTGGGCCACCGGAAAATCCGGAGCCACAGAGAGGGCCTTTCGGAATTCGGCGATGGCCAGCTCGGGCTTATCGAGGGCGGCATACGTCTCGCCAAGGCGCAGATGCCCCAGGGGATAGCGAGGAGTAAGGGCCAGGGCCTTCTTGTAGAGGGTCGTGGCCTGAAGGTAATCCCCCTTCTGAAAATGGGCAAAGCCCATTCCCGTGAGGGCTATTTCGGGATGGGTAAAGAGGAGATTGTCCGCAGCCTTGCCGAAATAGCGGATTGCTTCGTCCCAGCGCTTCATGTCCAGGTAGAGCGCGCCCAGGTTGTTTTCGATCTGGGGGTCGTCGGGGCGAAGCTGCAGGGCCTTCTTGTAGTGGAGCTCAGCTTCGGGATAGGCCTTCTTGAGCTGGTAGCTTTGTCCGAGGGCCGCCTGGATATCGGGGTCTCCGGGGTTGGCGTCGGCAGCCAGAAGGAACTCCTTGAGAGCCAGGGTCGAATTGTTCTCCTTGAGATAGGAAAGCCCGAGAACGTAATGCACCTGGCCCTCGTTGCGTGCCTTCTTGGAGATGCCGCAGCCGGCCAGAGGAAAAAGAAGAAGCGCTATCAGGGTCAGCAGGAAAAAATTCCTCAGCACATATACCTCCCGTCAAAGGGACGCCAGAAAGCGTCCGATGGTTTCCTGTAGCCGGATTCGCCTCACCGCCAGGTCCGGTGAAGGGGCATATTTCTTCCCAACCGGCGGGGAAGACGGCCGGTTGGCCGATGATGCCGTCCGGTCAATCGGTGCAGGCCGGGCGCGGCGGTCGGCCGCCGGGGAGGAGGATTCCCGGCGAGGCCCCGCCCCCAGGGGGAGAGAGGCCCACAAAGCCTCCCGCCCGGAGGCGTCCAGCAACTGCCAATCGAGGTCCCCGAGCATGAAACCCATCGATTCGGCGAACCGGATACCCTCCTCCAAAACAGCCTCCGCCTCTCCGGGGGAGACTTCACCCCGGCCATGGAGGTAAAGGGCCGTGCAATGGCTTGTGGAAAGGTGCAGGGTCACCGCAGTCAGGATGCCCCTTTCCCCGGCGAAGGAGACCACGAAAGCGCTCGCCAGTTGGGAGGGCAGCCCCGGCAAGCCCACCTGCACATCGGAAAGGGAGCGGAAAACCCTGAGAACCTTGCGCGGGGGAACCTCCAGCCCAGGAGTTTCCTTCTTCCAGTGAAACATGGGACCTCCAGGCGTCAGCCGATTCCTTCGAATTCGGTGAGAAGCTTGAATTTACGGAAACGTTCCTCGATTTCGGGGTACTCGAGGGATCCTCATGCGGTTGAGGCTGAAGTCCTCGACGGTAAAGGAGGCCATGACGCTGCCGAAAACGATGGCGCGGCGGACGTTGCCTTCCGAAAGGTTGCGGGTTGCCGCCAGGTATCCCATGAAGCCGCCGGCGAAGGTGTCGCCCGCTCCGGTCGGGTCGAAGACCGTCTCCAGGGGATAGGCCGGAGCGGAGAAGATGGAATGCTCGGTGAACATCAGGACGCCGTATTCCCCCCTCTTCACCACGAGGGTTTTCGGCCCCATGGCGAGGATAGACCTGGCCGCCTTGACCAGGTTGGCCTCATCGGCCAACTGCCGGGCCTCCCCCTCGTTGATCAGCAGCATATCGACATGACGAAGGGTCTTCAGCAGAGATTCCCGCTTGCCGCCGATCCAGAAATTCATCGTGTCGCAGGCGACGAGCTGCGGCTGGCGCACCTGCTTAAGGACCTCCATCTGCAGGTCCGGGTCGATGTTGGCCAGAAAGACGTATTCGGCGTCTTCATAGCCGGCGGGAAGTTCCGGGCGGAACGTTTCGAAGACGTTGAGCTGGGTGTCGAGGGTGTGGGCCTCGTTCAGGTCGAAGCCGTAGCGCCCCTTCCAGCGGAAGGTGCGCCCGGGAGCCCTCTGCAGCCCCTCCAGCCCGATGTTGCGCGAGCGGAGAAACTCCACATGCTCGGCGGGAAAATCCTCCCCCACCACGGCCACCAGGTCGACCCCGGAGAAAAAAGCCGCCGAGGTGGAAAAATAGGTCCCCGACCCACCCAGCACCTCCGCCACCTGTCCGAAGGGGGTTTCCACCGAATCGAAAGCCACCGAACCAACGACCAGAATGCTCATATCAATCTAATCCTTTCGCCACAATCAATCACATAAGTCCCGAAGTTGCAAGGGAAATCTCCCCACCTCCAAGATTCAGGGCTTGCCCCGCCATAGCCGAAAGGCGACGGCGGGTTCCAGGTTCCAGGAAATTCAAAATTCAAAATTCAAAATTTCCTTTTCTTTCCCGTCTTGCCTACAAATATTTGCCCATAATCACCTCGAGCTTTTCCCGGGTTTTCGCCGGGATGAGCTCTCTGGGGGTCATGATGGCGTATTTGAGGGCTTCGGAGCAGGCGCAGGTCCTTGCCTCGGAGAGGTTTTTCACCGCTTCCCGGATGATCCGGCGGGCGGTGGCCACGTTTTGCTGAATGATGGCGATCACCGCCTCGACGGAGACGTCGTCGTGGGATTCGTGCCAGCAGTCGTAGTCGGTCGCGAGGGCGATAGTGCCGTAGCAGATTTCAGCCTCCCGCGCGAGGCGCGCCTCGGAGATGTTGGTCATGCCAATGACGTCCACCCCCCAGCTCCGGTAGATTTTCGATTCGGCCCGGGTGGAAAAATGGGGGCCTTCGATGCACAGGTAGGTCCCCCCGCGATGCACCGTAGCCCCGACCAGCTCGGCAGCCCCGGCAAGACCACGGGAGAGGGCGGCGCAGACGGGGTCGGCAAACTGGACGTGGCCCACCACCCCTTCGCCGAAGAAGGTGGTGTTTCGACGGCCGGCCGTACGGTCGAAGAACTGGTCTGGAATGACGATATGGCCGGGGACAATCTCCTCCTTCATGCTGCCGACGGCGGAAACCGAAATGATCCGCTCCACTCCGAGCTTTTTCATCCCGTAGATGTTGGCCCGGAAGGGAACTTCCGAGGGGAGAAGCCGGTGGCCCCGGCCGTGGCGGGGAAGAAAGACCATCTTCATCTCTCCCAGGGCGCCGGTGATAAAGGCGTCGGAGGGTTCGCCGAAGGGCGTTTCCACCCGAACCTCCTGAACGTTCGTCAGGCCCTCCATTTCGTAAAGACCGCTTCCGCCGATAACGCCGATGACACCTTGAGACATTGGAAACCTCCGCTAACTCGTTGAATGATTATGTTTTAAAGCCTGGAACCTGGTCCCACCGCCGCGTAGCGCAAGCGCTCTGCAGGGGGCCCTTCGGTCATTTGTCAGTAGTCATTTGTCATTGGCCCCAAACCTCGGGCCTTGCACCTTGCACCTTGGACTTTTATCTTTCCTTCCCCAGAATTTCCCGAAGCACCTTCCGCCGCAGGGTGGCGAAGCGCCGGCGCCCCTGCCCGGCGAGGAAATTTTCAGGTCGGTCTTCCTCCAGGGATATCAGCAGGATCTCCCGGCAAAGCTCTTCCCACAGACGGCCGGAAACGGCCGAAAGCAGGGTATCGAAGGGCGGCCGAGTCGGATTTCCCTCCACAACGGCCATCTCTTCTCCCTTTCCGTCGAAAAGGTGGATGACCGTGCCCGCCTCCGGGCCTGCAACCCCGGGGCCGTTGGTCCGCAGGACAAGCATCCCGGCCGATGGCCCCGGCGATTCGATTTCCGTCCGGCGAAGAATTTCCAGGAGGCAGGGCCGATGCAGAAAGCCCCGGCGCCGGCTGTGCAGATCCTGGAAAAAATGCCCTTTTTCGCCTCCCAAACCATTGCCGCAGGTCGGACATGCGGGAAAGGGGCGGCTCCCTTCCCCGGAGTGGAACGCTCCGCCGGCAGGCGGGTGAACCGGCTGCCGGTTCAGAGGTGTTTCGGTCTCGTCGAAGCGCTGCAGGACAAAGTCCGCAAGCTCCCGAAATTGCTGGTGCACCACGGTGCTGCGGGCGTGGGTCAGCACGGGGTGGACCTTGCTGCTGAAGCTCGTAGCCAGCCCTTCAACCCTGGGGCTCTTGGAGATGAAGGTTTCCAGGACCTGGAGCCCCCGCTCCCGAGCAGAAAAAGCGAGGAAATCGCGCACCCCGACCGTTCCTCGCAGCCGGAGGCGGGCATCGACCAGACTCGGAAGGATCCAGAGCCGGGTCGGGTCGCCCGCCCCCTCCTCCAGCGTCCTGCGAAGAGAGGCGGCATTCACCAGGGAGGGCCTGTCTTTCACAGGCGCCAGTACCAGGTCGGCGGCCAGCAGGGCGCTGCGAGTCATGGGGTCGAGAACGGGACGGGTATCGAGCACCAGGATCCCGGCCAGGGAGGAATCGGAAAGATCATGACGCAGGCGGTACACATCCTGATCGACAGGCGCCAGGTTCCGCTCCGAGGGGATGTACTGCACCCCGTATTCCCCCAGGGCGGCCAGCTCGCAGGCGGGGACACCGGCAACCAGATCGGCCACGGAGGTTTCGGGGCGCGGCCCCAGGGCGAACATGTTGTCGACGCTGAAGTGGTTGTCGAAGGAGGCGATGGTGACCGGCAGGTCCTCCCGAAGGGCCTTGAGGTAAACCGCCAGGTTGGTGGCGATGGTCGTCTTGCCGACCCCGCCCTTCTCGCTCGCCACGGTAACGACGAATGGGGAAATCCGTTCCATAGGTCAGCTCTTGGCTCTTGGCTCTTGGCTCTTGGCTCTTGGCTCTTGGCTCTTGCGCTCTTGGCTTTACTATGATCTATCAGCCATGAGCTGCGAACTGTTTTTACCCCGTCTCCGCCAGATGCAGCTCCTCCCACCGGGCGTAGAGGTCGTCGATGTCTTCCTTGAGGGCCGCGTAACGGTCGGAGGTGGCGCGCCAGGATTCGGAATCCTGGTAGAGCGCGGGGTCGGCCATCCGCCGCTCCAGTTCGGCCTGCTCCGACTCCTTCTCCGCGATGGCGTCCTCTAGCTCAGCCACCTCTTTCTGACGCTTTCTCTCCGCCTTTTGGGCCTCCCTGCGGGCTTCGTGCTGCCGGCGGCGCTCCTCCTTGTCCTCAGGACCGGAGGGCGTCTCGGCACAGGATTCCGTTTCCACCCGCAGGGCGCTGTGGCGGCTGTCGCCGCCGGCTCCTCTGGCCCGAAGGAAGTCCTCGTAGTTTCCGATGAAGGAGGTCACTCCTCCGCCGCCGACCTCCACCACCCGGGTGGCCAGGGAATCGACGAAATAACGGTCATGGGAGACGAAGACGAGGGTTCCCTGATAGTGGTGCAGGGCGTCGAGGAGGACCTCTTTGGAGGCCGAGATCCAGGTGGTTGGTCGGCTCGTCGAGCAGCAGCAGGTTGGCCGGACGCAGCAGCAGGATCGCCAGGGCCAGGCGGTTGCGCTCTCCTCCGGAGAGTACCCTGACCTTTTTCCGGACATCGTCGCCGCTGAAAAGGAAAGCGCCCAGGATGTCGCGCACCCGCGGAACCATGTCGAAGGGGGCGGCGTCGGTAATCTCCTGCAGGACCGTCTTTTCCGGTTCGAGGACCTTGGCCTGGTCCTGGGCGAAGTAGGCCAGGTGCAGGTTGTGCCCTTCCCGGCGGGTTCCTTCCCTCGGGGCCTCCTCGCCGGCCAGAAGGCGCATCAGGGTCGACTTGCCGGCGCCGTTGGCCCCGACCAGGGCCACCCGCTCCCCCTTCTCCACGCAGAGGTCGACTCCCTGCAGAACGGTCAGGTCGCCGTACCCCTGGGCGACTCCGGAAAGCTCCAGCGCCGCCCGCCCCCCCTTGGGCGGGTCGGGGAATCGAAAAGCAATCCTGCGCCGCTGAGGCGGCACCTCGATGCGCTCGATCTTTTCCAGCTGTTTGATGCGGCTCTGCACCAGGGAGGCCTTGTTGGCCTGATAACGGAACCGGCCGATGAAGGCCTCGATCCGGTCGATCTCCTCGTCCTGGCGCCGCTTCTCCTCCATCAGGGCCGAGACCCGGCGCTCGCGCTCCTCGAGGTACCGGCTGTAGTTGCCGGGATATTCGGTCAGGCGGCCGTTCCAGACCTCGACGATCCGGCTCACCACCTGGTCGAGAAAGAACCGGTCGTGGGAGACCAGGACCACGGCGAAGGGATACGCCTGGAGGTACCCTTCCAGCCAATCCCGGGCGGGAAGGTCGAGGTGGTTGGTCGGCTCGTCGAGCAGCAGCAGGTTGGGCCGCTGCAGGAGGAGTTTGGCCAGGGCGATGCGCATCTGCCATCCCCCGGAGAAGTGGTCGCAGGGTTTCTCCCAGTCGCCTTCGGAAAAGCCGAGACCCCGGAGCACCTTGGCAATCTCGGTTTCAATCTCGTAGCCGCCGCGCTGGCGGAAAGCTTCCTGGAGGACGGCATAACGGTCCAGGTCCGCCTGGGCGTGTTCTTCGGCGATTCGCTCCTCCAGAAGACCCAGCTCGGCCTCCATGGCGAGGAGTTCCGCCAGCGCCGAGCGCACCTCCGCGAAGAGGGTCCGTCCACGGTGCTCCAGGCCGTCCTGGGGGAGATAGCCGAAAGTGGTGCCCCGGGCGACCTGAACCTCCCCGCCGTCCGGGCTCACCTGCCTTGCCAGCATCCGGAGCAGGGTGGTCTTCCCCGCCCCGTTCTCTCCGCACAGGCCGATGCGGTCCCCGAGGCGAATGTGCCAGTCGATGCCGGTAAACAGGCGGCGTCCGCCGAAATCCTTGACGATGTTCCTGAGCTGCAGCATGGGGCATGTTATAACACAGAGCGGGGGCGGGGGGAAAGCGGGTAATCCCCCCTTTCCCTGGCCTGCGACTTCCATCTGTTCAAAGTCGTATTTATCTGATATAGTTCCCACTAATTTCGGGGATTTCCCCGCCGAATCGAATTCCACCGGGCTCCCGCTTCGGCCGAGCCCTGGACATAGACCAGTTTTGATACGCGGATCGCACCGCCCCCTCCCCCGGCAGGAAGCCCGGGGCCTGGGCTTTGTTGCATCATGCAACGGGTCGTGCCGTACCCGCAGACGAGGTCTTCGCGGCCCGTCCATCCCCTGTTGAAGCCGTCCCGAGGGACGGCCGGAAGGATATTTCATGATCAAAAAGATGCTGATCAACGCCACCCACCCGAGGAAAACCGGGTGGCCATCGTCGAGGACGGAATTCTCACCGAACTCGATATCGAAATCGCCGGGCGGGAACAGACCAAGGGAAATATCTACAAGGCGGAGGTGGTCCGGGTGGAGCCCGGCCTGCAGGCCGCCTTTATCGATTACGGCGGCGAACGCCTCGGTTTTCTTCAGATGGGCGAGCTCCACCCTTCCTTTTTCCGGCGCCGTGGAAAACGGCGACAACCGGGGGCGGCTCCGGATAACCGACGTCCTCAAGCGGGGGCAGGAGCTGCTGGTCCAGGTCGTCAAGGAGGAGCGGGGAACCAAGGGGGCAGCCCTCACCACCTTACCTCTCCCTTCCCGGCCGATACATGGTGCTGATGCCCGAAAGCGACACCAAGGGGGTTTCCCGCAAGATCGAGGAGGAGTCCCAGCGCAGGAAGTTGAAGGAGGCCATGGCTTCCCTCAACCTGCCCCCCAACATGGGATACATCGTCCGCACCGCCGGCATCGGCCAGACCCCCGAGGAACTGCGCCGGGACTTCGACTATCTGCTGCGGGTCTACGAGAACATCCAGACCCTCGCCGGACGGGTCAAGGCTCCGGCCCTGGTCTACAAGGAATCGAACCTGGTCATCCGCTCCATCCGCGACTACTTCACCGCCGACATGGACGAGGTGCTGGTCGACGATCCCCGGGTCTTCCAGGAGGCGAAGGACTTCTTCCAGCAGGTCATGCCCGATTACGCCAGGCTGGTCAAACTGCACCAGGAGCGGCGGCCGATTTTCTCCCGCTACCAGATCGAAGAGCAGATCGAGACCATCTACAAGAACAAGGTCCTTCTGCCCTCCGGCGGCTCCATCGTCATCGACGTGACCGAGGCCCTGGTGGCCATCGATGTCAACTCGGGGAAAATGGCCGGGGAACAGGGCGTCGAAGCCACCGCCTACAAGACCAACCTGGAGGCCGCCGCCGAAGCGGGGCGCCAGTTGCGCCTGCGGGACCTCGGCGGCTTGATCGTCCTCGACTTCATCGACATGCGCGACCGCAAGCACATCCGCGAAGTCGAAAAGCGCCTCAAGGAGGCCCTCAAGTACGACAAGGCCCGGGTGACGGTCGGGAGAATCAGCCAGTTCGGGATGCTGGAAATGAGCCGGCAGCGGATCAAGGCGGCCTTGGCCGAGGGGGCCTACCTGCCCTGTCCCCATTGCGGCGGAAGCGGCCGGGTCAAGAGCCCCGAAGCGCAGACCGTCGCCTTTTTACGAAAGGTACACGCCGGGGTGGCCAAAGGCCAGATCGGCCGGGTCGAGGCAGAAATCCCCCTCGAGGTGGCCACCTACCTGCTCAACACCAAGCGCGAAGAGCTGGTGGAGATGGAACGCCGGCACAACCTCTCGATTTTCGTCAAGGGACACCCCGATTTCGTCGCCGGCCAGATGGAGCTGACCTTCGCCAAACGGGAAAAAGAGGAATCCCCCGTCGAAACGGCCGAGACGATGCCCCTGCGGCCGGTGGAACGTGAACCCGCTGCAGTCCCGGGCTTCGAGGCCGCTCCAGAGGGCCCTGCGGCAGAAGGCGCGGAGGAACCTTCGCGCAAAAAGCGCAAACGGCGCCGCAAGAGAAAAACCGACGAAGAATCCCCCGCCGTCCCACAGGCCGCCGAAACGGCTCCCTCCCCCGAGGCGGACCTCGCCGCTTCCACGTCTGCTGAGGGCGCCGCCGAGCCCGAAGGGCTTCCGGTCGAGGCAGTGGTACCCGAGGCATCGACCACCGAGCCCGATGAGGCTGCAAGGAAAAGACGCAAGCGTCGGCGTCGGAAAAAACCATCAGAGGAGCTTCCGGCCGAAGGAGCAACCGAGGCAGCTGCCGAGCTGGCGGAGACAGCCGGGGGCAAAATCGAGAAAGGAACGGAGGAGTCACACGAGCCCGCAGCAGCACAGGCCGATGCGCCCCGGCCGAGGAAGTGCCCGCCGGCGAGCAGGAGCCTTCCGGCGAGGAGGCGCACCGCAAAAAGCGCCGTCGGAATCGCAGGAAAAAGCCTGTTGAGGGCGAGGGCCCGGGCGCAGAACCCCACGCCATCTCCGGGGAAACGCAGGAACCACAGCCCGAGCCGCAGCCCGTTACCGAGGAAACGGCCGCCCCTCAGGCTCCCGCTCTGGCGCCGGAAGAGGAGAAAAAGGCTAGAACCAGAAGAAAGAAAAAGCCGACCGAGGCGCCAGCCATGGTTGAGGAAGCGGCGGCGCTCCCGGAGACCGCCTCAGGAAAGGGGCCGGCCCTCCCCACCCCTGAAGCGCCGGAAAAAATCGCAGCCGGCGTCGAGGGGGTTGCAGACGCGGCAAAACCCGGGCCCGAAGGGGAGGCCGCCCGGCCGATAAAGAATCCGGCTTCGGTACCGGAAACCCCGCCGGCCGAGCCCGGAACCGAGGGCGCCCGGGAGCCGGAACCAGCCGCCAAGAAAAAATCCGCGCCCCCACGAAAACGGCGAACAGCACCGAAAAAGACGACTGCGGCCGAAAAAGGGGAGGAACCGGAGCTTCCGCCGGGGGCCGCCGAGACTTCCCCTGCCCCCCCCCGGCGTCCGGCCCCGTCCCGGCTGAGGTAGCTCCGCCTGCACCCGAGGTGAAAAAGGCTCCGGCGCCCACCGAGGCCCAGCCCAAGCGTCGAGGCCGGCCGAGGAAAAAGACCGGCGAAGAGACCGAGGCGATCGAAAAAAAACCGCCCGCCCGCCGAAAAAGGGCCGGGACGACGGAGAAAACTGCTGAAACGGCTGAGGGCGAGCCGGGAAAAAGCCCAAAAAGCCCGCCGCCCGTCGAAAAGCCTCGGCCAAAAAGACAACGGCCGAGGAGGAAAATCAGAGCTGACCTGAAAAAGCCCGGAGCCTTCCCGCTCCGGGCTTTTTCAGGTTCGTCGTTTCAGGAAGACGACCAGCGCTCCCTCGCCTCCGTACCGGCCGGGCGCCCTCCCCCATTCGCTGACCCGGGCGCCGGCCTCCGAGGCGAGGTAGCGCTCGACCTCGGCCCGCAACACCGGCTCTGCGGCCGACCCCCGGCCCCTTCCGGTGACGATGAGAACGGTCTTTTTCCCCTGATAGACCGAATCTTCGAGAAAGAACTGGACCTTCTGCCGGGCCTCCTCCCGGGTACAGCCGTGCAGGTCGAGGGTCGCCTCGGGCTCCCTTTTTCCCTGGCGCACCTGCTTCATCCTCCGGGGGCGGGGGTCGGATCCTCTTCGGCGGGCATCTCGTCCTTGAACGAAACGTCCATCCGGCCGAGGGCGTCGAGAAACATCTCCTCGTCGGTCACGGGGAGGGGAGCGCTCCTTCTCCGGAGGCGCCTGTTCCCCGGAAACCCGCCCTTTCGTTCCGTCAAGGACGTCCCCGCCTCCCTCATCCCCGCCGGGTATCCTTTGAACTCCGAGCCGGGCCATTTCCTCGCCGAAGAGGACCTCTTCCTTTTGCCCTCTCTTTCCGGCCGCCTGGGGCGGCTTGTCATCTGCGGATTTTTCTGCCTTCGGCGGCGTGGAAACAGAAAACCCCTTCAGGTTCTTGAAGGGGCTGTTCCGAAACGGTTTATCTTGATTCTTTTTCCCGGCCAAGGGTCATCTCCTCACGATCTTGCGCCGCCCCTGGATGGCCTTGGTCTGCTGCTTGATGACGGCTCCCTGCTTCTCCAGGTGAAACTGGTACCACATGTCGCCGTAGGCCCGCATCTTCATCTTTCTGCCTTCCCGAAGGGCTTCGAGGTTGGCCTGGAGCCGTTCATCCCCACTGGTTTTCTTGAGGCCCTTTTCGAGGACGGATACGGCCTTGTCGCGCTCGCCGACCTTCTCCAGGCAAAAGGCATACAGGTTCCACAGAAGCGGCTCTTTGCGGGTGCCTGCCACGGCCTTATCGAAAGTCTCGACCATTTTTCCGGTCTTGTTCCGCTTCATGTAGCAGATGGCGAGCATCCCCATGGCCACCCAGTGCCGGACGAAGGCCTTCTGCAGGTATTCGAAGGCCTCGGCGAAATCGCGCTTGAGGTAGAGAATCACACCGATCTGGGCGTTGATCTGACCCGTGATGTAGAACTGCCAGGAGCCGTATTTGAACCCGCTTTCCAGGGTCTTGATGGCTTTTTCTGCCCTTCCGGCCTGAATGTCCCGTTGGGCGGTCTCCATGAGTAGAGACAGCTTTTTCATGACCATCCGGGTGAGCAGTATGTAGAGGCCGGCGAAGACCAGCAGCGATATCGTGGAGGAATACCAGACATTGAGTCCGGCAACGAAGGTGAGACCTGCGGTTACCAGGAGGGAAACCAGTAGTGAAATGGCCAGGTTGAGCATGCGCTTCAGGGTTCCTTTCAGGGTTTTTTCGGAAGGGGAAGTTTAGCAACCGGAGGGGAAAAAGTCAAAAGAATACATGACCGGCATCAATCCCCCCAAAAGCCCCTCTGCCGGCGGGGGAAAACACCGCGTCGGGAGGCGGAAAAACAGGGAATCAGCCCTGATTTTCCGACGGCACAAGGAGGGTGATGTCGTCGCCCGGCTGCAGGACGTCGTTCTCTGAAAGGTTGTTCCATGCCATGATCTGGTGGGTGGCCACGTCGAACCGGCGGCCGATTCCCCACAGGGTGTCCCCCGGGCGGACCTGGTAGACAATCTTGTGCACCCGGCGGGTTTCCTTCCGGGCGAGGGTCCTCTGTCGGGCCGAGGAGGCGTAAAGGGTCAGTCTCTGGCCGGGGCGGATGAGGTTGCGCCCTCCCAGGTGATTCCAGGCCTGAAGTTGTCTCTCGGTGACGTTGAACCGCCGCGCGATTTCCCACAGGGAATCCCCGGGCCGAACACTGTAGGCTACCTTGTGTCCGCGGTGGCTTCTTTTCCGAGCCAGGACGGTCCGACGGGCCGCCCGGGAGGAAACGACCAGGGTCTGGCCCGGGATGAAGAAGGTTGGACCAGCCCAGGCGGTTCCAGACCCGCAACTGCTTCTCGGTGACGTTAAATCGCTGGGCGATTTTCCACAGACTGTCACCCCTTCTGACCTTGTAGGTGGCGCGCCGCGTGCGGAGGTAATCGTCCCCGAGTTCGGCCAGGGGCTGGCGGCTGTAGCCGCGATGAAGGGGCAGGATGAGGTTGGTGCCGACTCGCAGCGCCCTGGGGATTTTGATGCGGTTCAGGGAGATGATGTCCCTTACCCGGATGCGGTAGTGCTTGGCCAGGGCAAGCAGCGTATCGCCCTTCTTCAAACGATGCCGCTGGTAATTGGCCCGCTTGCTCTCGGGGACATGGGCGTATTTTTTCTCGAACGCGTCCCGGGTGCCGGAGGGAATGCGCACCGGGTAATTCTTTACTCCCGGGGGGGTGCACCAGCGCTTGAGCTCGGGGTTGAGTTCCTTGATTTCGCTCATAGGAGACGCCGCAGGACTCGGCCACGACCTCCAGGTCGGTGGCGGTGGGCACCTTGACCACTTCGTACTTGAGAGGTTTCTGATAGTCGAGGTCGGTGAACCCGTATTTCTGCGGTTCCTTGGCGATCATCAGGGCGGCCAGGAGCTTGGGAACATACCTTTTGGTTTCCCTCTGCAGATAGTCGCCCCGGCTGATTTTCCAGAAGTCGCGGGTGCCGTAATGCCTTACCGCCCGCTGTATCTTGCCCGGCCCCGCATTATAGGCCGCGACGGCCAGGTACCAGTCGCCGTCGAACTGGCGGTTGAGATCGGCAAGACGCTGGCGGCGGCCCGGGTGGCCTTGACGGGATCGCGGCGCTCATCCCGCCACCAGTCGTTATCCAGGCCGTAAAGGTTCCCGGTGCTCTCGATAAACTGCCACAGCCCGGCGGCGTTGCGCCCAGCTGTAGGCCCGGTCGTTGAAGCCGGACTCGATCATCGACAGGTAGGCCAGGTCCTGGGGCAGACCCTCCTTGGCGAAAATCTCCTGCATCATCGGCAGATAGCGCCCCGAGCGCTCCAGCCATCGGCTGAAGGCCCCCTTCGCCGGGCCGCTGAAGTAATTGAGAAAATAACGCACCTTGTCGTTTTCCACCACCGGAAAATCAAAGGTGACCTCCTTGGCCGGCACCGTCACGCCTTCGTCCTCCGGGGGGGCCTGTCCTTCGCCCGAGAGGACCTGGTTATCCTCCAGAGTCTCCGGGTCCGCCGGTTCCTCGTCGTCGAAAGGCGCAGAGCCGTCGCCATTGTCGGGAGGGGCCAGATCGGCCAGGGTCGTGGGCTCGGTTGGGGAAAGGGAGCTGGAACGATCCGTCGCCGCCGGGCCGGGCGCCGGCCCGGCTTGGCCCGGAAGGGGAGCGGAGACCTTGGCGGGCGTGGGGGAGCGGCGGGGGAAAGACCTGCTCCCGGGGAGTGGAAACGCACCCTCCGGCAAACAGTAAAAGGGCAAAAGCCCAGCATTTCTTCATTTCAAGCCTCTTGCGATTCAATACCACGGAAAAAAAGGTGCCTCAGGCTATAAAAAAAAGGTTTTGATGTCAAGGAGTTCCGGCTCCTCCGGGCCAGAAGCGACTCTCCAGCTCCGCCAGGAGGGGTTCGAAACTTCGGGGGTTCCGGGCACTTACGGCAATGGCCTGAAAACGCCGGCAGAAGGTGTCGGATTCCTCCTCCGGAACCAGGTCGGTCTTGTTGAAGACCAGCAGCCGCGGTATGCGGTCCAGTTCGAGATCTTGCAAATGCGTTCCACGGAACGGATCTGCTCCTCGAAGCGGGGATTGGAGAGGTCGACCAGGTGCAGGAGCAGGTCGGCGTCCTCCAACTCCTCCAGGGTGGCCTTGAAGGCCCCCAGCAGGCTCTTGGGCAATTGGCGGATGAAACCGACGGTGTCGGTGATGATCACCTCCCGTTCCCGGGGAAACCGAAGCCGCCGGGTGGAAGTGTCGAGGGTGGCGAAAAGAAGGTCCTCGGTAAGCACCTCGCTTTGGGTCAGGGCGTTGAGGAGGGTTGATTTGCCGGCATTGGTGTAGCCGACGATGGAGACGATGGGCACCCCGGCGCGAATTCGCCGCTGGCGGCGTTGGCGCCGGCCTCGGGAGAGGGTGTCGAGCTGTTTCTCGAGACGGGAGATGCGGTCCCGGATGCGGCGCCGGTCGATCTCCAGCTTCGTCTCCCCCGGCCCGCGCCCGCCGATGCCCCCCATCAGGCGGGAGAAAGCGAGGCCCTTGCCCACCAGCCGGGGCAGGATGTACTTGAGCTGGGCCAGCTCCACCTGCACCTTGCCGTCCAGGGTGTGGGCCCGGCGGGCGAAGATGTCGAGGATCAGCTGGGTGCGGTCGATAACCTTGAGCTCCGTGATCCCGGAAATGGAACGAACCTGGGCGGGGGAGAGGTCCTGGTCGAAGATCAGCAGCGTCGCCCGCCGTTGCAGGGCGCGGATAACGACTTCCTTGATTTTGCCCTCGCCCATGAGAAATTTGGGGTTGATCCGGCGGGTGCGCTGCAGCACCCGGTCGAGCACCACCACATCGGCCGTTCGAGCCAGCTCGGCCAACTCGTCGAGGGAATCCTCCATCTCCTGCCGCGATTCCTGACCCACGGAGATGAGGATGGCCTTCTCCCGGGTATCGGAGAGATCGACCGTCTCGGCAATTTTTCTCTCCAGCTCCTCGTCGAGGGAGCGAAGGAAGGCGGCCAGGTCCATGTCGAGGTCGTAGATGGAAGAGACCGAGAGGGTCGCGACATTTTTGCCCTGGGGATTCTCCGGCAGCAGATGGGCGTAGTGAACTTTTCCGGGAAGGCCCTGGTCGCCGGCGAGGATCGCCATCATCAGGTCGAGGCGAAGGAGGGCGAGGTCGGTGAGGTCGTCCTGGGAGAGGGGCTCGCCCTTGAGGTGGGTGTGAACGCAGCGCAGCCCCCGCAGGCCACTGCGCCCCAGGCCGAAGCCGGAGAGGTCGGGAATCACGATCTCCCGGTCGTCTCCCACGATGACATGTTTCACCGTCCCCTGGCGGTCGACGATAATCCCCAGTTGGCGGTGGATTTCCCGGGAGCGCTCGGTCAAGTAGCGGGCCAGTTCCGGGGTGATGACCTGGGCCGCCGGGATACGGCGGTGAAAAATCCGCTCCAGGGCCTTGACCTGGCTCGGCTTCAGGCCCGTGAGGTTGCCGCTGAGAACCACGGGTTATCCCGGACAAAAAAAGGCCCCGTCAGAGGGGCCTTTTTTCAGTATCGGGTCGAAACCGGCCGCCATATCAGGCGCTCACTACCACGTTGAAGCCGGCGTCGACATAATGGACTTCGCCCGTCACCCCGCTGGCGAGGTCGGAGAGGATATAGAGGGCGGACTTGCCCACTTCCTCCTGGGTAACGGTGCGGCGCAGGGGCGCGTTGTCGTCCATCAGGCGGATTTTTTCCTTGAAATTGGCAATGCCCGAGGCGGCCAGAGTCTTGATGGGGCCGGCGGAGATGGCGTTCACCCGGATCCCCTGCTCGCCCAGCTCGGCGGCCAGATAGCGCACCGAAGCCTCCAGAGCCGCCTTGGCCACGCCCATCACGTTATAGTTGGGCACGGCGCGCTCGGCGCCCAGATAGGTGAGGGTGACGATGCTGCCGCCGTCTCTCAGAAGCGGCACCGCATACCGTGTGACGGCGACCAGCGAATAGGCGCTGATGTCCAGGGCCAGCTGGAATCCGTTCCGGGAGGTCTGGGAAAAGGGGTGTTTCAAATCGTCACGGTTGGCGAAGGCGACGGCATGTACTACGAAATCGATCTTTCCCCATTTCTCGGCGACGGTGGCGAATGTTTTCTCGATATCGGCGTCGTTAGCCACATCGCAAGGCAGGATCAGCTCCGAACCGAGGCTTTCAGCCAGCGGACGCACGCGTTTTTCCAGGGACTCGTTGAGATAGGTGAAGGCCAGTTCGGCGCCCTGGGCCTTCAGCTGCTGCGCGATGCCCCAGGCGATGCTCATATTGTTGGCCAGCCCGAAGACAATGCCGCGTTTCCCTTCCATCAAACCCATTATAGACTTCCTCCTTGAATGCCTGTCGTGAATAGGGATTTTTAGCAGATAGCAGAGGATAAATCAAGCGGTTTGAGTCTCATTTGTCCGAGGATTTCGCCGAGGGCGACCCGGCCGTTTTGACGCCGAGAAGTTGCAGGATGGCGTCGGCGGTTTTGAACCCGGGTGACAGGGACCCATCGGGCAGCACCAGGGTGGGGGTCGAGTGGATGCCCAGCTCATGGGCGAGGGCGATGTTCTCATCCACGGCCTTGGTCTCGCAGAGAGGCGGAGGGACCGCCTTGCCGCTGTAGCTGTCCTCCAGGATGGAGAGCGACTTGTTGCAGACGATGGTCTGGGACGCCGCGTAGGAATTGGGATGGATTTTCAAGGGAAACATCTTGAGCAGGAATGCGATGTCGGGGTCCCGCCGGACCACCTCCTTGAGTTCGGGCATGCAGCCGCTTGCAGTACGGGCATTCCGGGTCGGTAAAGACGATCACCTTGGTCTTGGCATCGGCCTTTCCCAGAAGCAGCGCGTCGTCCAGGGGAATTTTCGACACATCGACACGGCTCATCCTAGCCTGCTGCTGCGCTGTGACGTTCTGGTGGTCTTTGAGGCGGATGATGTTGCCGGAGACAACGTAGGATTTCGAAAAGTCGACGTAAACAGGGAACTTCTGGTTGTTCTTTTCAACCTCCACGGCCCAGAGCCCCGGGATTTCGGCAGGGGCGACGCTCAGGACCTTGTCCACTCCACCCTTGAGAAGGGTGGCGGCCTCCGCTTTGCTCAGGCTGTGGCAGTCCTTGCATTCCCCGGAGCCGCAGCCTCCCTTCATGAAGGCATAGCCAGGGGTGGCAAGCAGGATGAGGGACAGTGCAACGAGTATCTTTTTCATGCCGGCAATCCTCTCTCGGTTGGCAACGGGAAGCATCCAGTCTTCCCGCCGATGGAACATGGGGTATCCTGATAAAGACCGCTGGGGATGCGAGAGCTCCCGGAGAAGCCGGCCTCGTTCAAACGGGCTCGATTGTATCCCCGTCGGAAGAATTTCGCAAGGTCCCATCGGGATTAAGGATTGACTTCCAGGTGGGCGGGGCGCGAAAATTCCCAAGCTTACCTCTGGGAGGGAGCCACGAAAACCGTGGAGAAGGCCATGTTGACGACAAAGGGATGCATTTCGTGGATTGGATAACGCTGTTGGGCATTGCCGTGGCCCTGGCGATGGATGCCTTTGCGGTGGCCCTCGGCGCGGGTCTTTCCCTGGAGCGGATGACGGGCCGGCATCTGTTCCGCCTCGGTTTCCATTTCGGGCTTTTCCAGGCGCTCATGCCCGTTATCGGGTGGTTTGCCGGGCTGACGGTCCAGCGCTGGATCGCCGCCTACGACCCCTGGATTGCCTTTGCCCTGCTCGCTTTCGTCGGCGGGAAAATGATCCGGGAGGCCCTCCGGGAGCACGGCGAGGGCCATGTCCGGGCGGACCCGACTCGCGGCATGAACCTGGTTCTGCTCTCCCTGGCCACCAGCATCGACGCGCTGGCGGTAGGCCTTTCCCTGGCCATGCTCAAGGTCGACATCTGGCTTCCGGCCCTGGTGATCGGCCTGGTGGCCGGAGCCCTCACCGTTGTCGGCATGTTCCTCGGCCGCCGGATCGGGGCCGCCTGGGGGCAGCGGGTGGAGATCCTTGGGGGGCTGGTCCTCATCGCCATCGGCGTCAAGATCCTCCTCGACCAGACCCTTTTTCGCTGACCGGCGCTCCTCTTTCCCGCGCAGAATCCCAACCCTGGAAAAAACATTTGCACGCGGATCAAATCTGATTAAATCGGATTTTCGCGGATTTAAAGACCAAAACCCAACAAACCGAGGGGTTATGCGGCAAAAACAGCTTTTGTCTTTGATTTATCCGCATTTATCCGCCTTCATCCCTGTTCGATTGCCGTTTTGGAATTATTTTTCAAAGAGAGTAACTATCCGGACTCAGCGCCCCAGAAGGGCCGGCAGCCCGGTCAGGGACCCGATCTCGGCGTCGGGACCGAAGGGCAGCCGCTCTGGAACCTGCCCGAAGCGGTTGACCCAGGCGACGCGCAGGCCGAAGGAGGCCGCTCCGGCGACATCCCAGGAATTGCTGGAGAGAAAGAGGATCTGCCCGGCTTCAAACCCCAGGCGGTCGGTCGCCAGGCGGTAGACCCGGGGGTCGGGCTTGAAGACGCCGACCTCCTCCACCGAGAAGACCCCCTCGAAGAGGCCTTCGAGACCTCCCGCCTTCACGGCGGCGGCGAGCATCCTGGGGGCGCCGTTGGAGAGGATGGCCAGGGGCATCCCGGCGTTCTTCAGGCGGGAGAGGGTTTCGGGAACCTCGGGATAGCAGTCCAGCCGAAGGTAGGCCTCCATGAGGTCCTCCCGCAATTGCCGGTCCTCGACCCCGCAGCCGGCCAAGGCATAATCGAGGGCCTCTCCGGTCACCTGCCAGAAGTCGGCGTGGCGTCCCATGAGGCTGCGCAGCCAGGTATACTCGAGCTGCTTGATCCGCCAGGTGTCGGAGACAGCATCGGCCATCTCCCCCAGGCGGGGGCGAAACCGGTCGACGGCCGAATGGACGTCGAAAAGCGTACCGTAGGCGTCGAAGACGCAAGCCCTCACCGCCTCCAGGCCCGGATGTGCCGCCATGTTGACCTCCTTGGATGAATGGAATAATTCCACCACGGGGGAACCCGCCTCTTGGCTCCCCTGCACCTTGGAATCAGTGGAGAACCTCCTTCAGGTAGGCCTTCCCCTTCACCCCGATTTCCTCGGGCTTGACCTCAAGTTCGAGGGCCGGTTTCTCCACGTCGCCCTCGAGATATCCCAGGCGGCTGATGCAGTGCCAGTTCTGTCCGTAAAGGAGTTCATGGGCGGGCATCTCCCGCCATTCACCGGGATGTTCGCCCTTCTCCAGCATCCTGACGGCGTCGTCTTTAAAGGAGCCTCCCTCCCCCGTCCCAACCCGGAAGACCTTTTCCCCGGGGAATCTTATCGCCAGTTCACCGAATTTGTTCTCGTACAGCTCAGCATTGATGTTGAACGATACCTGTTCGGCCATGGTCTTCCTTCCTTTCCTCGCCGCCGGAGGCGGCGGCCTCTTTATTCATTTCCGCCCTCTTTTCTCCTTCTTTATAATAGCAGATGCGCCCTCTGCCTCAATGCCCGGCGCCGGGGCAACTTAAAGGGTGAAGACCATCCCGAGGATGCCGACGGTCTTTATCTCGCCGTCATGCCGGGTCAGGGAAAAGAAGACGTAATCCCGGTAGTTAAAAAACCCCGAATAGACCTCTCCTCCGAGCTTCCCCACCACCCCGTGCTCCTGGGAGAGCTTCTTTCCAAAGGCCTTCTGGTGGGCCTCCTTCGTCGGGTTGGTGACGGCCATCAGGATCAGGACGAGCAGCACCACGGCGGCCTGCAGCAATCTCTTCATGACAAAACCCTCCTTTCTGGAAATAAAATCAGGCGAAACCCGTCCTCACGCGAAGACGCGAAGGAGGAAAACCCCCTGGGTTTTCCCTGAATCTGAAAATGCTTATGCATTCCTTCGCGGCTTCGCGTGAATAACTGTCTTTCGAATTTCCCCCTCCATCCTATACTTGATTTCATAGGAGACCAAACACCCTCCGAGACGCCAAGGTCCATGAACCGACATCGAAAATTACTTTTTCTTCTCCCCCTTCTTCTCGCCCTCCTTCTTCTCGGCGCCTGGGCCCTCAGGGAGGATTTCGAGGCGGCCCTGGTCCTTTCGGACATCGCCGCGGGCGAAAGACCGAGCCTGCTCAAGCGCCTCACCCCGAGCCGAGGCGCACGAGCCTGCGCTTTCCCAGCAGGGGCGCGAATATCTGGCCGACCTCTACCAGCCGGACCAAAAGGCCCTGGCCGGAGTGCTCCTGATGCCCGGCGCTTCCGAGGAGGGCAAGGACGACCCGCGGCTGGTCGCTTTTGCAACGAAACCCTTGCCCGGGCCCGGTTCAACGTCCTGGTCCCCGACCTGGCCAGCCTGCAGAGCCTGCAGGTGAACTCGGGCAACATCGGGCAGGTGGCCGGCGCCTTCTCCTGGCTGGCGTCCCGTGCGGACCTCTCGCCCGGGAACCGGGTCGGCATCATCGCCTTCAGCTACGGGGCGGGACCGGCGATCCTGGCGGCCCTGGAGCCGGCCCTCCGCCACCGGGTCCGGTTCATCATGGCCGTGGGGGCCTACTACGACCTGAGGCAGGTGCTGGCCTTCTTCACTACCGGCTGGTTCCGGGCAGGGGGCAGCTGGCGTCACAGGACGCCCAACGCCTTCGGCAAATGGGTATTCGTCCTGAGCAATGCGGAGCGACTGCCCTACCCGCCCGACCGGAGAATCTTGAGGGTCATGGCCCGGCGCAAACTGCAGAATCTCACGGCGGGGGTAGCGGACCTGGCGGGGGAGCTCTCCCCTTCGGGACGGGCGGTCTACGATTTCATCGTCAACACCGACCGGAACCTCGCCCCCCGGCTCATTGCCAACCTCCCCGAATCGATCGAGAGAGAAATCCGGTCTCTTAACCTGGCGGACAAGGACCTCCGTCCCCTGCGGGCCCGCCTGATCCTGGTCCACGGCTACGACGACGACATCATCCCCTATTCCCAGAGCATCGAGCTCGCCCGCGCCGTC
Organism: uncultured delta proteobacterium; assembly: GCA_963791005.1. Classification (GTDB taxonomy): domain Bacteria; phylum Desulfobacterota; class Desulfuromonadia; order Desulfuromonadales; family CAWBQR01; genus CAWBQR01. The sequence continues at coordinate 116,991 of CAWBQR010000010.1, forward strand.
ACCCCCGGGCAGGCCCGCCTCTTTCTGGCCAACGGCCTGGCCCACGTCGACCTGGAGCCGGGCCTGCTGGACAAATGGCGGCTCTGGCGGGCGGTCGATGCCCTGCTCGCCCAGCGGGGGCCGTGAGACGAGGGGATGGCCTCAGCCGGCCTTCTTCGCCAGCAGCGCCCCGGATCTCCTCCACGCAGGCGTAGGGGATCTTCAGGTTTCCCCGGCCGCCGCCCACCACGACGGCGCCGCCCTCGATCCCGTGGAAATCCGAGCCCCCGGTGACGAGCAGTCCCCGGCGGCGGGCCTCGGTGATGTACCAGTCGATGTCGTCGTTGGTCGCCCCGCTGTTGTAGGCCTCCACCCCTTCGAGGCCCATGGGGACGAAGGTGTCGAGCAGGCCGAGGAAGGTCTTGCGATCCGGGGTGACGAAGGGGGGATGGGCGAGCACGGCGACCCCACCCGCCCGGTGGAGCAGGTCGATGGCCTCGGCGATGGGAAAGTAGCGCTTCGAGACGTTGCAGGGCACCAGGTAGCGCTGGAAGGCCTCCTCGGTGCTTCGCACGTAGCCCCGGCCGATGAGGGCCATGGCGATGTGGGGCCGTCCGACGGTCCCTCCTGCCAGGGCCCGCACCTCCGCAAAGTCGATCTCCACCCTCCCCTCCCGGAGGAGCTTCTCGTTGACCCGGTCCACTACCTGCTCGTTGCGCCTCTCGCGAAAGTCCTGGAACTCCCTCAGGGACTCCGCCAGCTCCCGGTGGTGGTGGTCGAACCCGTAGCCGAGCAGGTGGATGTCGCGAAAGGACGTCCAGACGACGGAGAGCTCCACCCCGGAGAGGACCTCCACCCCGAGATTCCGTCCCGCCGCCATCGCCTCGTCGATGCCGTCGATGTTGTCGTGATCGCAGACGGCCACCGCGGCCAGCCCCGCCTCGGAGGCCATGCGCACCACCTCCGCCGGAGGGTGGATCCCGTCGGAATAGCTGCTGTGCAGGTGAAGATCGACCAGTTTTTTCAGCATCGACAAAGTCCTTTCTGACACTCCAACTATGATGCTTTCGCAAAAAAGCATGGGATGGCTAAGCAAAAATTTCGTCCTACAAGGCCTGGTGGTTTTTCAGGAGCAAGGCCTACATCGGGTAGGTCGAGGTCCTGAAAAAACGCCGTAACGCCAAGGGCGGACTTTTTGCGACGCCATCAACTATACTCCAACGGAGGTCGGTTGAACGACTTTCTTGTTCCCCCCCGTGAAATAGGGGGGAACAGCAGGTTTTCCCTGCTCCCGGATCCCAGCCCTACCGTTTCTTCACCCGAAAGCCCGCCCGCTCCCACGCAGAGGCATCGTCGGCGGCAGGCTTTTTCCGGGAGGCGGGGGCGGACTTCTTCTGCCCGGCATTAGGGTCGGCCTCCTTGATCGATAGGCCGATGCGCTTCCGGGAGACATCCACGGAGAGGACCTTGACCCGGACCGCCTCGCCGACCTTCACCACCTCGTGGGGGTCCTTGACGAAGCGGTTGGCGAGGTGGCTGATGTGCACCAGCCCGTCCTGGTGGACACCGATGTCTACAAAAGCACCGAAGGCGGCGACGTTGGTCACCGTCCCCGGCAGGACCATCCCCTCCTTGAGGTCGGCCATCTCACGCACGTCGTCGCGAAAGGCCACCACCTGGAACTGCTCGCGGGGGTCGCGGCCGGGCTTCTTGAGCTCCTCCAGGATGTCGCGCAGGGTCGGAAGCCCCACGGTCTCGGTGACGTAGCGCTTAAGGTCGATGTGGGAGGCGAGGGAGGGATCGCCGGTCAGCTTCCCCAGGGAGACCTCGAGGTCGGCGGCCATCGTCGCCACCAGGGGATAGTTCTCCGGGTGCACCGCCGTCTTGTCGAGGGGATTTTCCCCGCCGCGGATGCGCAGAAAGCCCGCGGCCTGCTCGAAGGCCTTCGCGCCGAAACGGGAGACCTTGAGCAGTCCTTTGCGGGAGGCGAAGGGGCCGTTTTCGTCGCGGTGACGCACGATGCCCCGGGCGAGGGACTCTCCGAGGCCCGAGACATAGGAGAGAAGGGCCCGGGAGGCAGTGTTCAGGTCGACCCCGACGAAGTTGACGCAGGACTCCACCACCGCGTCGAGGGCCTTCTTCAGCGCGCTCTGGCTCACGTCGTGCTGGTACTGACCGACGCCGATGCTCTTGGGGTCGATCTTCACCAGCTCGGCCAGGGGGTCCTGCAGGCGCCGGGCGATGGAGATCGCCCCTCGCACCGTCAGGTCGAGGTCGGGAAATTCCTCCCGGGCGATGTCCGAGGCAGAGTAGACGCTCGCCCCGGCCTCGCTGACCATCACCACCGGTAGGCTCGCGCCGGCCTCCCGCAGAGTCTCTCGGGCGAACTGCTCCATCTCCCTTCCGGCGGTGCCGTTGCCCACGGCGACCATCTCGATACCGTGCCCCGTCACCAGCGCCAGAAAGTCCTTTTTGGCCGAGGCCACCCGCCCCGCTCCGGTGTGGGGATAGATGGTGCGGTGTTCGAGGAACTTGCCCGTCCCGTCCACCGCCGCGAGCTTCGAGCCGGTGCGAAGGCCCGGGTCGACCCCCAGCACCCGCTTGTTCCCGGCCGGCGGGGCGAGAAGGAGGTTCTTCAGGTTGGCGGCGAAGACCCGGATCGCCTCCTCGTCGGCGCTCTTTTTGGCCTCCAGGCGAAGCTCCACCTCGATGGAGGGGGAGATGAGGCGCCGGTAGGCGTCCTCGGCCACCACCTCAAGAAGGCGTCGAAAGATACTCTCGCCGCGGATGAGCCGCCCCTTGAGGTGGGCGAGGATCTCCTCCTCGGGGGCCTCGACCGAGAGGCGCAGCACCTCCTCCTTCTCCCCCCGGCGCATGGCGAGCATCCGGTGGGAGGGAATCTCTTTCAGGGGCTCGCGGTAGTCGTAGTACATCTCGAACTTGGTGACCGCCCCTTCCTGGCTGGGGGCGACGCGGGAGCAGAAGATCCCCTTCTCCCAGGTGAGCCGGCGCACCAGCGCCCGGGCGTCGGCGTCCTCGCTCAGCCCCTCGGCCAGGATGTGTCCCGCCCCGGCCAGCGCCGCCGCCGCGTCGGGGACCTCTTTTTCCGGGTCGACAAAGGGGGCGGCCGTCTCCTCGGGGGTACCGGAGGTCCGTTCCTGGGCGGCGATGAGCCCGGCCAGCGGCTCCAGCCCCCGCTCCCGGGCCATCGTCGCCTTGGTGCGCCGCTTCGGCTTGTAGGGCAGGTAGAGGTCTTCGAGTTCGGTCTTCTGCCGGGTCGCTTCGATGCGGGCGCGCAGTTCGGCGGTGAGCTTGCCCTGGTCGTCTATGGAGGCGAGGATGGTGGACTTTCGCTCCTCCAGCTCGCTGAAGTAGCCGAGGCGCTCCTCGATGAGGCGCACCTGGACCTCGTCGAGCTCGCCGGTGCGCTCCTTGCGGTAGCGGGCGATGAAGGGAACGGTCGCCCCCTCTCGAAAGAGCTCGACGGTATTTTTCACCTGCTGGGAGGAAAGCCCCGTCTCTTCGACGAGGCAGGAGTGGATGCGGGATGCCTGTTCTTCGGTCAGTGCCATGATGCTGAAAACCTCTCTTCTTTTGGATTCTCGTGGGGGAGGGATTTTAGCATGGGAGGGGGCTGGGAGGAAGGGGCGGGATTCAGATGTCTGGGAGATTAAACCAAAACCTGTAAATCGTCGGTTCCCGGACCGACAGCCGGGTGGCTTTCTTTGCTCGTCCAAAGAAAGTCACCAAAGAAAGGACGTTCTCCTGCCCGCCGTCGCCAAGGCTATGGCGGGGCAAGCGGAGGGCATTACTGTCGCGAAGAGACGGTAGCTCCTGCGGTTGAAGAAGGAAATAACAACTCCGGTGCTCCGTGGAAAGTCCACCGTTTTTGTTCACTCTCTCTCCGTTGGCATGCTCTGCCGAAGTTTCAACGGAAAAGGACAGTACCAAAACCGAGGACTCGCCACAGGGCTCCGGCGTGGTTATTTGCACCTCCGCTTAATGGAAGCACCAAGCCTTGGCAACAGAAATGCCTCCCCGGCCAGGGGCCGCCCTTTTCTTTGCTGACTTTCTTTTGGGCGGGATCAAAAAAAAGTCAGGCGGGGGGCGGGGCGCAGCGCCCGCGGTTTTGAGGTTTCCTATGCCCCCCCCCGTGCTTTGTAAAGAGGACGCAAGTGCCGTCTTTTTAAACTTCCTGATTCAGAGCCCGTCCACGGGACTTCTAACCACCAGGCCGGGCTTGTTCAAGACGTGGGTGTAGATCATCGTCGTGGAGACGTCGGCGTGGCCGAGCAGCTCCTGCACCGTACGGATGTCCGAGCCCGATTCGAGGAGGTGGGTGGCGAAGGAGTGGCGAAGGAGTGGCGCAGGGTGTGGGGCGAGACTTCCCGCTCCTCGGCCAAGAATTCCAGGTAGGCCTTTACCTCGGGCGCTCCCAGGTCTTCGGGATGCTGAAAGCGGTGAAAGGCGATGAAGCGCCGGGCCCAGCCGAGGTAGGAGTGCTCGGTGCGGATGGAGTAGTGAAGCAGTCGCAATTCGGTGCGGAAGCGGCCCAGAACCTGCTCCAGCTCGGGCTGAAGAACCGAAGGGGCCGTGTTGTCGCGAACCCCTGCCCCGTCACCCTCTTTCTCATCAGCGGAAAGGGTTTCGGGCACGGGCCAGTCTGCAGCCCAAGGGAGCCGGAGATGGTCGGATATTTACAGGTCGGTCCGACCCTTCATCGTGTTGATGAGTCTCTACGACTATTAGGGACGGTCCAGGTCCCTATTTTTTCTGCTGCGAACCCCGCAGGAAGCGATAGAAGTCCGAATCGGTGGAGATCACCAAGCGCGCGTTCTTTCCCATCGTTTTGCGGTAGGATTCCAGTGTGCGTACAAAGGCGTAGAACTCCGGATCCTTGCGGTAGGCTGCAGCGTAAATCGCCGCCGCCCCGGCGTCGGCTTTGCCGCGGATCTGTACCGACTGGCGGTAAGCGTCGGACTCGATGCGCTTAAGTTCTTTCTGCATCTGTCCCAGGATATTGGCCTTTTCCCCCTCCCCCTCGGAGCGATACTGAGAGGCGACCTTTTTGCGCTCCGAGATCATCCGCTCATAAACCCGCTTGCGGACCTGCTCCACGTAGTTGATGCGCTTGATGCGCACGTCGATGAGGTCGATGCCGTACTCCGGAGTGCTTTTGCGCGCCTGGGCGAGGATGTCCGTCAGGATTTGTTCGCGGCCGAGAAGATTATCGACGGGGACTGTCTCCCCTTCCAGCTCGAAGACCTCGGTGCCCCCCTTGGGAGGCTGATAATCCCTGCCCCGGACGAGTTCCACCAGCAGGTGGCTGGAAACGGCATCGCGCACCACAGAGTCGAGGATATCGTCGAGGCGGCTTTGGGCGCCCTGCTCGGTGGCGACGGTGGTGTAAAAAAGAAGTGGGTCGTTAATCCGCCAACGGGCGGTGGTGTCGACCCAGATAAACCGTTTGTCTTTGGTCGGGATCTGATTGGGATCGCCGTCCCACTTCAGGATGCGTCTGTCGAAGCGGCGACCTCCTGAATAAAAGGAATCTTGAAATGCAGGCCGGGAAGCCGGATGACCCCGCCACCGGCTTGCCGAATTGGGTGACGAATGGCTTGTGCCCCTTCGTTGACCACGAACAGACCATCCATGGCCGCCAGCAGGGCAAGGACCACGATCAGGAGGAGCAGCAGGCTTTTTCATTGTCCGGCTCCTCCTTTCCAGAGCCGTGCGCAGGGGAAGCAGCGGCAGGGTCCCGCCCCCTCCTTATCCATGACGTAGATCTCATCGACGCTTGGCAAAACTTCTCCAGCGTCTCAAGGTAGAGACCTGTCGGGTGACCGTGGCGCCTTCTGGTATTCGGTGAGCAGAGCCTAAAAAGCGGTTGGTCTCTCCCCGCGCCTTGTTGACCCGCTTCGATGGCATAACCTTCTGCCTTTGAGGACCTTCTTCGCCACCCCGGCGCCTGGGGACCTCGCGGTTGTACTGTTCACGGGCCTGGAAGATCAGGCTCTCCTTTTCCTGTTCAGCCTCGTTGACCTCGTTGAAGGCGTCTTTGACGGCATCGGGCGGCGTTGACGTCCTGGAACTTGACAGTGACAATGCGCACACCTATATCGTACTGGTTGAGGATCGGATTGCAGGTTTTTCTGGATGTCGCTGGAGCAGTGCCCGCTCGGTGGTCAGCACTTCGGTGACATTGGATTGCCGACCACCTTACGCACCGCCGCCTCGGCAATGTCGCGGATCGGTTCCTGCGGATCCTTAATGCGATAAAGATGAACTTAAGGGGTCGGCAACCTGGTACTGGACGATCCACTCAACGATCACGACATTGAGATCGCCGGTGAGAGTCAGGGATTCCTCCTTAAGCCCTCTGTGTTGTAGGTGGTTCGCACATCCGGGTTAACGGTGCGAAACCGAACTCCTCCTTGAGGACGCGCCCGGTCTTGACCAGGTGACGGTGTCGATACCGAAGGGGAGCTTAAAATGCAGCCCAGGGGCGGCGAAACTGTTGAAATGGCCGAAGCGCAGCACGACCCCCGTTTCCTCGGTGCCGACCTCGTAGAAGCTGCTGACCGCCCCCCAGGCCAGGATCAGGAAGGCAATCACCAGGGCAATGATCTTCATTGGCGGCTTGCCGCCCTTGAACCGGGCGACGATGTCCGTGACTTGTCGTTCCAGATTTTCAGAGTTGATACGGTCCTGCCAATCCTGCATAGTGACTCCTTTCCCGCGGCGGCAGGCTCAGGCGCTCATACTAAATATAATGATTTTTAATCTTATCCATTCTAACATCTTTTTCCCAAAAGCAAAGGGAACGTTTGGTCCGCCGCAGCGCCACGACCGAAACGCTGGAGCATAAAGAGAGGTTCCGGGCCGAGTTCCGGGGACACCAAAGAATTCCACCGGAGAGAGGCAGGAGAGTCAAAACCCCATAAACCGTCGGGGCCCGAATTGACAGTCCATTGAATTCTGATGAAATGTGTCCATGTCGGAACCTGTCCAGGGGTTGCAGAACAACCTCTTCCAATTCACCCTTCTGGTGGTGATCAATGCCTGCGTCGGCGCCATGGTCGGCATGGAGCGCAGTATCCTGCCGCCGATAGCCGGATCGGTCTTCAAATTGTCCGCCCACACGGCCATGCTCTCCTTTATTTGCGTGTTCGGGGTGACAAAGGCTCTGACTAACTATTTTGCCGGCCGCCTGATGGATGCAGTGGGTCGGAAAAAGGTGCTGGTGGCTGGGTGGCTGGCGGCAGTCCCCTTCCCTTTCCTGCTGATATGGGCCCCAAGTTGGAGCTGGATCATCGCCGCCAACGTTTTTCTGGGAATCCATCAGGGACTGGCGTGGTCCACCACCCTGGTTATGAAAATAGACCTGGTCGGACCGCGATTCAGGGGGTTGGCATCGGGGATGAACGAGTTCGCAGGCTATGCGGCGATGGCAGGTTCTGCCGCCCTGACGGGAATTCTGGCGAACCGGTATGGCCTGCGGCCGATCCCCTTTTACCCAGGCATCCTCCTGATGGCCGCCGGTCTCTTCCTCTCGCTGCTCCTGGCAAAGGAGACGCGGGCCTATGCCCACAGCGAGAAAACCGAAGACCGTTCCGCCGATGGAGAAATCTCCCAGAAGGAAATCGTCCTTCGAACCTCCTTTACAGACAGGAATCTTTCCTCGGCGGCGCAAGCCGGCCTGGCAACCAACCTGAAGGACGGTATGGCCTGGGGCCTGTTCCCCCTCTTGTTCGCTGCCTCCGGCATAAATCTCGGCCAGATCGGGGTCCTCACGGCCATCTATCCCGCCGCGTGGGGGGGGCCTGCAGCTTTTTACCGGTCCGCTCTCAGGCCGCGTGGGCCGAAAACGGTTTATTTATCTTGGGATGGCGGTCCAGGGAGCCGCCCTGGTCTGGATAGCGGTGGCCGGCGAATTCTGGTGGTTTGCCGCCGGCGCGGCCCTTCTGGGGGCCGGAACGGCCCTGGTGTATCCCGTTCTTCTGGCAAAGGTCAGCGATGAAGCCGCCCCTGCGTGGCGCGGCGCCGCCCTGGGTACCTATCGCCTGTGGCGCGACTCCGGCTATGCCATCGGCGCGGCGGTGGCCGGGCTCCTGGCTGACGCCTTCGGGATGCGCCCCACCCTGCTGGCCGTTGCCGGGGAGGCCATGGCCTCCGGATTGCTGGTGGCCGTCCGGATGTCCGATGGGCCCCGCGGAGAACGATGACAGAGGAGACTGATTTCTTGTACCTCCTCTATCTGAGGTGCACCTACCCGGGACGCCCCCCCCCTGCTCGAATTGAAAATTCAATCCTTTGAAAACCTTCACATGCAGTAGCCGATGCGGAAGGCCCCCGTGCCTTCCGTCGATACTCACCGGAGCGGAGATATCCCACATCTTCTCTCCCGTATCGCGGTGGTAGACCTGGACGAGGACCCCTTCGGTGTTGCGTGCCGCCGCCAGTTCGACCGGGTTGTCGAAAAATCGCTTTGTCCGGTTGCCGGCCAGATCCTTCTCGCGCTCACTCGTCAGCGGCCGGCAGTAACGGCTGTTGTGGGTCGGCAAGAAGCCGTTGCGGTCGACCACCACGGCGTAGGCCAGGCTTTCATCCTCCAGGAAGGCGTCCTGCTCCTTGACAATCCTTTTATCCAGATAGGAGTCGTAGGCGGTATGGTACTTGGGAGGGTCGGTTCCCGGGATGGGGACGTAGTTCACGTCAAAGACCTGGGCCTCTGTGAGGCGGCCGCCGTCGATGGCCTCATCGAGTGTTGCCTCCATCGCCTTGGCGCCCGTCAAGGCCAGGCTCTTCGCCTTGGCCAGCAGGTTGGCGCGCAACGTCTCGGCCTGATGCCGGGTCAGGACGAAAGTTGCGCCCGCCGCAATAATGGTCAGAATGGTGAAAAGGGTAAGGGAAATTTTGAGAGAAAGGCTGCGGTCAATCCATCTGAACATTTTCAGCTCCGGAATCGGGGGTTTTCGGATAAATCTTCAAAACCTCGATGACGCCGCAGGCCGAAGCTTTGGCCGGGAGGCGCCGATTTACGCTGGCAAGGAGACATTATGAGAAATACCGCATTGATCACGGGCGCCTCCTCGGGTATCGGTTTCGAGTTCTGCAGGATCTTTGCGGAAAACGGTTATGACCTCGTATTGGTTTCCAGAAACAAGGAGAGGCTCGAAAGCATTGCCGGGGAATTCGAAGAGAGGCACGACATCCGGGCGAGAGTCATCGCCAAGGACCTCTCCAAACCCTCCTCCCCCAGGGAGCTTTACGACCAATTAGCCGCCGACGGCGCCAGGATCGACGTCCTGGTCGGCTGTGCCGGGATCGCCGTCTACGGCAAGTTCACCGACTCCGATGCGGACAGGCACATGAACCTGATACAGCTCAACATTGCCTCGCCGACCCTGCTGTGCAGACTGTTCGGCGCCGACATGGCCAGGCGGGGTTCGGGCAGAATCCTCAACGTTTCATCGACGGCCGCCTTTCAGGCGGGCCCCCTGCTGAGCACCTATTATGCCTCCAAGGCCTATCTGCTTCTGCTCTCCGAAGCCCTGAGCCGTGAGCTCAAAAAAGACGGCGTCACGGTAACGGCCCTGTGCCCCGGGCCGACGCGAACCGATTTTTTCAGACGGAATGCCATGGATGACACGCAACTGAACGACAGCCCCTTCATGATGGACGCTGCCAGGGTGGCCGAAATCGGCTTTTCCGGCCTTATGAAGGGCAAAGCCCTCGTGATTCCGGGCGCCGTCAACAAGGTGCTGATCTTTCTGGAGCGGCTGGGCCCTCGCAGGGTTGCAAGCTCGGTTGCCCATTCCCTGAATAAAAGCAGGAAGCCGGCGTAGGGTGAACCACCCTGCCCCTCGGCCCCCCTCCCCATCTCTTATACCCTTCTTGGCTCACCTCCAAACCTTTTCGCTGTAAAGAAAAAATGGCGGCGAAGATCTCTCCTTCGCCGCCAACAATCAACTGTCGACAGACATCTCCCGGAAGCTCAGAGCCTCCCCTCCCCCGGAAGTAACCTCAGACCGCGAAAAGCAGGGTCCCGGCGACCGCCACGATGACGCCGTACAGAACCATCGGAATCGCGGTGCGCTTGAGGATGAAGCCCTCCTCGGCGCTGATGCCCAGCACCGAGCAGACAGCAACAATGTTGTTGATGCAGGTCATGTTCCCCATGGCGCCGCCGACGGACTGGAATGCCAGGATCGAGGAGACATTCAGGTGCGAGGCCTGGGCGATGCCGACCTGGATGCCGCCGAAGGTCAGGTTGGAAACCGTGTTGGAGCCGGAGAAGAAGGCGCCCAGCGCTCCAAGATAGGAGGCGAAGTAGCGCCACTGCTGTCCGGCGGCGTCAGCCAGGGCCTTACCGATGAGCATGGTGGAGGCATTCTGCCCTCCCACCATCAGCAGCTTGACGAAGACCAGCGCCCCGAGCAGGGCCGCAATCGGTTTTTTCATCTGCCGGTAGGATTCGCCCGCCACCGTCCGCATCGTCTTGTTGTCCGCCTTGAAGAGGAAGAAGGTGATGGCCGCGATGACGAAGAACGGGATCAGTGCCGGAATATAGAGGACCTGGAACTTCCACCCACTTGGGGTACCGAAGATATGGGTGAGGGAGACCACCAGGGAGGAGCTGACGCTGAAGGTGCCGAGGTGCCCGATGGAGGCGGCCCAGGCCGGCTTGGCGGCGACCAGAAGGGGCTTGATCCCCAGCTGCTTGATGCGGGTCACCAGAAGCAGCGCCACCGTCCCCCACAGAGGGAAGGAAGCCCGCAGCAGGGCCGGCAGGGGAACGGAATTGGTCTTGCGCACATGCGCCTTGTCCTTGGCCAGCCCGACGCCCCAGTGGGCCAGCACCACCGAGAGGACGAGGCCGATGGCGCCGCCGACCACCGAGGGGAATTCGTAGTTGAACTGGGCCAGGAGGAGGTAAGGGACGACGCAGCTGAGGATGCTCAGGTAGACATAGACCAGGTTTCGTTTGACCTCCTTGAAGGAGAGGACGAAGACCAGGGCGATGACCGGGATGACCAGGGCGGCCAAGGAGTGGATGGTGGCGGTCTTGGCGCCGATATCGAGCAACTGTTCCTGGCTCAGCCCCAGCTGCCCGAGCCCGAACCAGGTCGGGGTACCCACGGCGCCGAAGGAGACTGGCACGCTGTTCATGATCAGGCAGAGAATGGCGACCCGCACCGCCGGAAATCCGAGCCCCACCAGGATCGGCGCGGCGATGGCCGCCGGGGTGCCGAAACCGCTCGCCCCCTCGATGAGAAAGGCGAAGGCCCAGCCGATGATCATCAACTGGGCCACCTTGTTGGTGGTGACCTCGTTGAGCCAGGTGCGGATGGTATCCATGGCGCCGGTGTGCTCCATGGTCCGGAAGAGGAAGACCGCCCCCCAGATGATGAGGATCGGGGTCCAGGCGGTGAGCATGCCGTTCACCACCGTGGCGTTTACCAGGGTCGAATCGAGGTGAAAGAAAAAGAGTTTGATGAGGTAGAGAAGGGCCGCTACCAGAGGCAGGGCGTAATACGAGGGCATGCTGCGTTTCTTGGTCATCAGGTAAATCAAGAGAACGATGGGGAACAGAGAGAGAGCTGTTGGCATGGGTGGTCCTTCCTTTCCAAACGTCAATTGATATTCTAAGGCCTGACGGCCAGGCCTTCACTTCCACGCCACTGGCATGCGTTTAATTGGTATTACCAATTTTTGACACCCCAACTTAACCAAGATGGGCGTCCCCTGTCAAGGCAAAAATAAAATCTTGTTTGCGCACGCCCCTCCCCACCTCTAAAAGACTTTATTTTTACACCTTTTTTTGCCCGCGCGAAAGACCAAGGAAACGACAGGAGCCCCTCGAATCATCGCTCTCTTCAGAAATCAACAGGCTTTTGTTTTTGGATATGAAATTTGGTATTACCATTTCTGGTGCGGCTCCCATGGGGAACGACTGGGCGAACAGCGAGGAGGGGCGGGGAAAATACGAGGGGTGGGTGCCTGGGAAACACAAAAAAAGGGCGGCGGAGCCTTTCTCGGCTCCGCCGCCGGAGTTCCACGGCAGACTGCTAGGATTCAATTCATCGTCCTCTCACGGGGTGGCTGATGGCGGAGAGACGACGAAGGGGCGCATCATTTCGTTGTCCTCGTGCTCGAGAATGTGGCAGTGCCAGACGTAGAGGCCGAGAATGTCGAATTTGGCCTTGATGGTCGTGATTTCGCCGGGATAGGCGATGACCATGTCCCTGTAGCCTTCCTCCCAGGGCTGGAGGCTGCCGTGTGGGCTGGGGGTCGTCCCATCGAAGAGGGTTCGGCCCTCCACCTCGAAGCGTACCTGATGCAGGTGAATGGGATGGGCATCCTCGGTGAAGTTGTAGATCTGCCATTCCTCGGTATCGCCCACGGTGGGGTTTTCGGTGACCTCGACCTGGATGGTGTCTCCGTTGGCCATCTTGACGTCGGCGGGGGTGCTTACCCCCGTTTTGTCCGTCCAGCGCAGGGGAACGGCCGTGGGGTTGTTGGGGTCGCTGAGATCGACGGTGCCCAAGAGCGCTATGCGAGGACCGTAGGGTACACCCCCTGCCGCGGCGCAGCGGTCCTGAAACTTGGCCTCGGTGTCCCCGGGGATGATGGTGCCCGTCGGGTCGTAGGGAGGCACATCGAGCTGCAGCAGCACCGATCCGTCCAGGCCGCCGACAACGCAGATATCCTTGGATTCGAGCTCGTTGAGGGACACCTGTCGCTCGCGGACCTCAGGGCCCAGGGCCGGCTCGGGGTTCAGGGAGAGGTCTTTCACCGCCGTCGCCGGGGTCGCCCCGTTGGGGTCGGTGGGGCTGGCGCCGGTCAGGGAGGACTTGACCACGAACTCCATGACCTGACCCGAGGTGAGGGGGTCGGCCGTCTCGGCCTCCCCGGGCAGGTTGTTGAAGCCCTGGAAGGGCGAATCGGGCGCCGTGTTGACCATGCGGACGATGGTCCCGTCGGGCAGGCCGGAGAAATCGACGATGACCTCGGGGCGCTCTGCCGGGGCCATGAGCAGGGCCTGGTCGGGGTCGGGCGCCTCCGTATCGGCGGCGGGCAGGGTGCCGTCGCCCGGCAGTGCGGTGGCGTAGCCGGTGGAGATCTTCACCACCTTGGGCAGCTGCCCCTGGTCGCTGCCGACCACGTAGAAGGGGATTTCATGGGTCCGGTCGATGCGGCCCGTCGCCGGGTCGACGACGAACAGCGCCAGGTTAAGGGTCCGGGAGTTGCAGCCGTTGAGCAGGCGGAGGCGGTACTGGGCCTGCGCCACGTCGAGCTTGGGCCAGCTGACCCCGTTGACGACCATGACGTTGAAGAAGGCCTCGGGGTTCCAGATAGGCGCCATGTCGGATTCGGGAGCGAAGTCGACGAGCAGGTCGGCCATCTTCAATCCTTCGAAGAAGGCCCGGTTGTCCGGGTAGAAGAGGGAACCGTCGGAATTGAAGGAGCGGTCCTGGATCACGATTGGGATCTCGCGCACGGCATTGCGCACCGGGTTGCCGGGGGAGTTCAGGGCCACCACCGCGTCCCCCGCCACCGGGGCCGGCCCGGGGAGCACCCCGTCGTTGGCGGCCGGGGTGGCGGAGTCGTCAACCGCATCGGTCACCACCGGACCGCCGCCGGCATCGGTATGGTCGCCCCGGATGAGCCAGAATCCGGCCAGACCGGCGTAGACGTTGGTGCGGGTCATCCCCAGGGCATGGTCGTGGTACCAGAGGGTCGTCGCCGGCTGGTCGTTGCGGTAGAGGTAGTCGGCATACCCGAGATTGCCCGGATTGGTCCCCGTCGAGTCGCCGAAAAGGCTCCCGGAGGTGGCGTAGCCGGCCGGGATGTTTTTGGCAGCGGGAAGCCACCAGGTCTCCGGATAGCCGTCGCTGGTCCAGTCCACGTGGGCCCCGTGCAGGTGGGTGACGATAGGCACCGGCCCGGTGTAGGCCGAGGGGTCATCCCCCTCGCAGTTGGTGGCGGTGCGGCCATCGGCGCACTGCTGGGGAGGATTGGCCCAGTGGAGGGTCTGGTCGATGGCGAAGAGAGATGGCAGGTAGTTGCCCTTCGAGTCGACGAGATCGTTGACCCAGCGGACCTTGACCGGGGTGTCGGCGCGGGTTTCAATCGTGTACCCGGGGTAGTTGAACTGAGAATTTCCTGCCGGGGCGATGCCGGCGCCGCCCCCCAGGCTGGTGGAATCGGGGTTCGGGTCAGCCTGGGGGCCGTAGCCGAAGACGGTGGTCGCCGGGAAGCTGTCGACCCTGCCGTCGAGGGTGTCCCAGAGCCCCCCGGAAGAATCTGCTGTTTGAACTCCCGAACGGCGACGGCGTACTCGTTCGCCTTTCCGGTGGTGTTCAATACCGGAGGAATGACCAGGGGCGTGACGTACTTGGGAATGGAGAGGGGATCGAGAGTTCCTCCGGGCAGAGGCGTGGAGCTGTCCTCCTCCGGGTCGGGGACAACCCGGATCTGGACGGTCTTGCTCGTGGTGGCCTTCCCGTCGGTCACGGAGAAGGTGATCGTCTGGATCCCGATCTCGTCATAGGTCGGCTTCCAGGAAACCTCCCCCGTAGCGGAGTCCAGGTCCAGGCCCCTCGGGGCGCCGCTGACGGAATAGGTCAGGGTGGCTCCGGAATTGGAATCCGTACCGAGCACATCAAAGGTCAGGGGCTGCCCTTCGACGACGCTGGCGGAACCATTCACAGAAATCGCGGGGGCCTGGTCGGGGGCGGGGGTGCTTGTCCTGCCGCCGTCGCCTCCGCAGCCCGAAAGGGTCAGAGCCACGGCCGCCAAAAACAGGGGCAGGCGGAACAGTGCACCGTTGAGCCGTTCTTTTCCAGTCATTGCATACCCTCCATGGCAAGGTTGATGGCCCCTCGGGGAGAGAATTCCCCGGGACAATTGATTGAATGAAAAGTGAAAGAGAACCGAGCCCCTCAGGCGCTCTGCGGCTAAACAGGGCCTATCCATTCAATGTTCCGGCCTCCAGGCCGGATTCGACGAAGGTCCTGCTGTTGACATCAAAGGAGTTTGTCGGAGGGAGCGGCGAAACGTCGCCAAATACAAAATGCAGCCATCAATTATTCATTAGAATTCTACGGAACCTGCCGGGGATTTCCATAGAGAAAATCCTACTTTTTAGGGTAGGAATTTCCCCATGGGGGTGGCAGCTGACGGGAGGGGGATGCCGCCGGGGAAAAGCTCCTTCAGGGTGGCATGTTGCGGCCCGGGAAGCCCGAATCAACGGCCGCGGCGGCAGGGCCCCCGTGCGGTCAGTTCTAGCTTCTAATTCTGGCTTCTTTCGGCGTTCCCTGCGTTGCGCAAACTTGACTTAGCGCACGGCTAGGCCTGCGTTGTCGACGCCTTGGCAACACCAAAAACGTCTCAGAATTCATCAATACGACTAACCGCACGGGGCACTAGCGGGCGAAGCGAACGGGCGGTGAAAAAGAATTTTGGGGTTCGGCCCCATTTCCTTGAACCAAGTGCATAGCCAGAAATATAAAAAAGATGGCGGCGGAGCCTCTTTGGGCTCCGCCGCCTCCGTGTTCTGCCACAGACTCCCTTCTAGAGGTTCAGCACATCGGCAATGGCCTGGACCTGGGCCGGAGTCAAGGTGGAGAGGAATCCCATGCCGCCGACATTCCCGTCGATGGCCGCCTGGATCTGGGCGGCAGTTCTCCCGCGCTTGCTGGAGGTGGCCAGTGCCCCATGGCATCCGGCGCAGTTGGCGGCGTAGAGAGAAACTCCGTCAAGCGTCGATGTAGTTGCCATCGCCTCGGCGGACGGAGAACCCTCACCCACACCGTTCACTGCTGTAACGACATAGTAGTATGTGGTTCCGGCACTGAGGAGTTGATGGACATACGGCGAGGTGGCGTTGGAAATCTGGGTGCCCGACGCCGGGGTCACCCCGGCGGTTGTCGACCAGTAGAGATTGTAGGAGGTTGCCCCGCCCACAGCACTCCAGGAGATGGTAACACTGTTGGTTCCGCCGGTGGCCACCACTCCGGTAGGCGCGGGGGGAACGGCTGGAGCACTGGTGGGAGTCGCCGAAACCTCCGTGGAAGGAGCGCTCTCACCGACGCCGTTTGCAGCGGTAACAACGTAATAGTAGGTTGTACCGGCAGTCAGCCCGGTTTGCACATAGGGTGAGGTGGCGTTGGTAATCGCCGTTCCGGTAGAGGGAGTAACCCCTGCGGTGGTCGACCAGTAGATGTTGTATGAGGTTGCGCCGCTGACAGCCGTCCAGGAAATAGTCACCTGGTTGTTGCCCGCTGTGGCGGTAACTCCCGTAGGAGTGGCCGGCACGGCCGGTGTACTGGTTGGAGTGGCGGAAGCCTCCGTTGAGGGTGCGCCTTCCCCCACGGAATTCACGGCGGTGACCACGTAATAATAGGTGGTACCGGCGGTAAGACCCGTTTGCACAAAGGGCGAGGTGGCGTTGGCAATCTGGGTCCCCGTCGCCGGGGTCACCCCTGTCGAGGTCGCCCAGTAAATATTGTAGGAGGTGGCGCCGCTTACCGCTGTCCAGGAGAGGGACACTTCGTTGACCCCTGCGGTGGCGGTGACTCCGGTGGGGGCGGCAGGTACGGTTGCGGTGCTGGTGGGGGTCGCAGCGACCTCCGCAGAAGGAGCACTTTCACCCGTACTGTTCACAGCCGTGACGACGTAATAATAAGCGGTGCCGGCTGTCAGCCCCATGTGTACGTAGGGTGAGGTGACGTTGGCAATCTCGGTTCCATTGGCGGGAGTAACTCCAGTGCTTGTCGACCAGTAGATGTTGTAGGAGGTCGCTCCGCTGACCGGCGACCAGGAGATGGTCACCTGGTTTGTGCCCGCAGTGGCATTTACCCCTGTGGGCGCCGCGGGCACGGCTGGAGGCGCGGTAGGCGTCGCTGTAACCTGTGAGGAAGGAGTACTTTCACCCACCGCATTTTCGGCTGTAACAACGTAATAGTAGGCGGTGCCGGCAGTGAGTCCCGTCTGGGTATAGGGCGAGGTGGCATTTGGGATTTCGGTGCCGTTGGCAGGGGTAACGCCTGAGGTGGTAGACCAGTAGATATGGTACGAGGTCGCTCCACTGACTGGTGTCCAGGAGATGGTCACCTGGTTGACTCCCGCAGCGGCGGTCACCCCCGTGGGAGCGGCCGGGACGGTCGGCGAGCTGCTCGGTGTGGCGGAAGCCTGTGCCGAGGGGGCACTTTCTCCGACCGCATTCACGGCCGTTACGACATAATAGTAGGTGGTTCCAGCGGCAAGTCCCGTCTGGACGTATGGGGATGTGACGTTCGATATCAAGGTGCCGTTGGCAGGGCTAACCCCTGTGGTGGTCGCCCAATAGAGATTGTATGATGTCGCGTCGCTGACTGCCGTCCAGGAAACAGTCACCTGGTTGGTACCCGCTGTGGCAGTCACCCCGCTTGGTGCTACCGGTACAGTCGGGGAGCTTGTGGGCGTAGCCGACACCTCGTCAGAAGGGGGGCCTTCACCGGCACTGTTTACTGCCGTGACGATATAATAATATGTCGTATCGGCAGTAACGTCGGTTTGGACATAAGGGTTTGGAGCATTGGTGATTTTGGTTCCAGTAGCTGTGGTAACCCCTGGAGCTGTCGACCAATAAATATTATAGGTGGCAGCATTAGATACGGCATTCCAGGAAATGGTCACCTGGTTGAAGCCCCCGGTAGCTGTCACACCGATCGGCGCAGCTGGAATTACCTGATTGTTGTGATCGTTGTCGTCGTCGCCACAGGCGGCCAGAAAGAGGGTGACGAAGGCCAGAAACAGGATAAAGAGCCATCTTTGGGTTCGCATTGAGTATCTCCCTGTGAGTTTTCTGCACTTGTAAGAATTTCCTAAAAAAACACCCTTCCCTGCTCGACTGTTTCACCCCCTTTCACCCACCGGACTCATCACGAACCATGTCGCAAACAACATCCCTCCAAAAAAAAACGGGAGCCGCACATCCCATGGATCTTTCGGCTACCGGCTGTCTCCATGAGAACCAAGGGGCTTTATGCCCCCCCCCACCTTCGCGGAGGGTTCAGTTTAATCGGTGATCTCGAAGAAGATTTTCCGCTGAGATTGATACGGTGAAGTATTACAGGGAACTAACTCAAGTCAAGGGAGGGAAAGAATGGAAAAACATTCGAAAATTCGGCTCACTACAATTAATTAATATCCATGCGGCCCCGGCAAAGCCAAGGGTTCGGAACAATTATTCCACCCCCTTCTTCAGGATGCGCCCGACCTCCTCGTCGATGGTCTGTGAGAAATCCGCGTACCGGAGGCCTATGGCCGCAAAAGAGGCAGGACGCAGAGGGCATTCCCTGGCATCGACCTCCCGACCCTTGTAGGACGAAAGTTCGCGTGCGAGTCTCTCTCCTGATTCCTGCCTATCCCTGTAGCGTTCCATGGGCCCTCCGCTTCTGTGAGTTATTCTACGATTACCGCAAGCGGGGAGGTTTGCAAGGCCTTCAAGGGCCGATTCTCTTCGAAGGAAAATTCCGCCAGAGTAGATACGAGGAGGGTGAGAAAGTTCAGAGGAAGGGCGAAACAGAGCATGTCCCTGGTGAAGAAGGGGACCCGTCCGTGTTGAAGGCCACTCAGAACGACATAGACAGTGTAGGCGATGTAGATGAGCGCCCGGCGAAAGGTACAACGCCTTCCCAGGCCCGATGAAGCCATCGAGAAGAGCAGCGCTGATACGGCGATCATGATGGAAACTCCTGCCGCACGACCCGCCTCGAGACGACCAGGGGAGCTGCCAGGGCGGAGAGCCCCAGGATCAGCAGGACATTGCAGATATTGCTGCGGACCACATTGCCCAGGGCGATCCCGGGCTGCCCACTCCAGGCCGACAGGACGCTGACCGCCAGCTCGGGGGAAATGTCCGAAGGCGACCACCGTCAGGCCCACGATCAAAGGCGAGATCCCAAGGGCCGTAGCCAGGCGGGCGGCGCCCCGGACCCGAGGCTCCGCACCTCCAATCAGGAGAACGAAGCCTGCAGGAATCAGCAGCCCGGTCGCCAGGTCCATGGTTCTTTCCCTCCTCCTCCCCGCCGTCTACCCCTCCAGACTCCGCCGCAGGTGCCCCTTGATCGTCTCCAGAAACTCGCCTCCGAATCCCCCCGGTAGACGAGGGAGGAGGCGATCTCTGCGGCCAGGATGGCGTACCGGTACTTGGGAGGAAGATTTTTGACCCTTGCGCGGTAGCGGGCCGTCTCGCGCAGCAGCCGCGGCAGGTGGGCCTCGATGGCCCTTTTGAAAAGGGACTGCCCGCACAGCTCGGGGTGGTCCCGGAAGAAGCCGAAGAGTCGGGCGTAGTGGGCGTTGATCTCCGGCGCTGAGGGAGGCGGAGATGTCGGTGAGCAGCAGCCGCCCGCCGGCCTCCCGGTGCCTCCGGAAAATCAGACGCGCCTCCTCCCCCGCTCGTTTCTCGAGGATCTCCAGGACATCGGCGACGTAGCGCTTCTTGTGGGCGAGGAACTCCTTCTCGGTCAGCAGCAGGTTGGCGATGATCTCGTAGGAGCTGGAGATGACCCCGCACTTGTTGGCCGAGGCGTCGCGCAGGATGACCACCCCCTTCTTCTGCAGCTCGTCGCGGGCCTCCGGAGTGAAGAAGGAGTTGGCCCCTCGACGACGACCCGGGAGGTGGGCGTCCCGTCCCGCCGAAGAAGCGCGGCCAGTTATCGCGCGTCGACCGTCTCCGGGCGTCCACCGGCGGGAATGAAGAGCTCGGCCGGGACGCTGAAGAGAAGGCCGTCGAACTCGCGGTAGAACTCGTCGACCGTCAGCCAGCGCTCCTCCAGCCCCCAGGAGGTGCGCACCACCTTTTTGTAAAGCTCGCGCAACCCTTCGGTGCGCCGCACGTTGCGGAAAAGGAGGTATCCTCCCGGGTGCAGGGCCTGCGGGTCGAAGGCGTCGACGTCGCGGCTGAGGAGAAGGGGGCCGAGGGCCGGTGGTCTGCGCCCTCGGGGTCGACGAGGGCGCCTGTGCCGTCGAGGATGAGGCCGATTCTCACCTGCGGGGAACGCTCCAGCAGAAGGCGCATGGCATTGCCGGCGACGTCGCCGTCCGGGCCGCCGGTGAACTTTACGCGTAGGGGTCGCGGCGGATGTCGATCCCCAGCTCGGCCATGGCGATCTCGGCGAAGGTGACCACCCCGGTGGAGGTGACGCCGTACTCCTTGTGGTTGATCCCGACCCGCTTGCTGGAGATGACCCCGATGCCGAGGAGGTAGCCCCGGCGCACCGACTCCCGGGCGATCATCTCGACCATCTCGTCGTGCATGTTCTCGTCGGGCCCGAGCTCGATCGGCTCGTCCTCGCCGTAGTAGTCGACCACCCGGGGGTCCCCGGCGCGGCCCTTTTCGGTGACGAAGATGTCGAAGAAGGCCTGGATGAAGCCGTACTGGAGCTTGTAGAGACGGCGGGTGACCAGTTCACGGTCCTGGAGGTCGGCGGCGTCGAGGACGACCACCATCTTCGAGCCCCCTTCGTAGATGTCCTTGTTCTTCAGGTGCTGGGTGTGGGCCAGGACGTAGTTTTCGCGGAAGACGGTGTTGGCGGCGGTGACGTAGTCGTCCCGCCTCTTGGCCAGGACGGTGCGCCAGCCGCCGCGGGCGATGTCGGAGAAGCCGATATGGTAGCCTGCGCCGTGGCGGCCGAAGAAGAAGGTGACGCGAAAGGGGCGCTCGGGAGGAAGGTCGGAGGTGAATTCGGGGCCGAGGTCGTCGAGATAGGCCGGGTCGAGACGGAAAGCGAGAGCCTGTTTCTCGGGGACGAAGAAGTTGGTCTTGAGGGTGTGGCGGATGAAGAGCAGGGCGCAGCGGAAGACCGTGCGGCGCACCTCGTCGAGGTGGCGATGGCCGGTGTTGTAGCCGGCGACCTCCCGCTCCGCCTCGGCCAGCGCCTGCTCGTAGAGCTGTTCCGCGTCCTCCAGGGCGGGTTCGAAGCGGGCCGTGAAGAGCCAGACCAGCTTCAGCGCCATGTCGGGATGGGCGTGGAAGGCTCCCTGCACGTCGTCGAAACCGAAGCGGTCGGGCTGGGCGTGGGCGAGGTTGGTATGGCAGAAGGCGATGAAGGCGTTGACCAGGGAGGCCTCCTCCCCGCTCATCACCCGGTTGACCACAAACTCCCGGTACGGCAGGGAGGAGGTGGAGAGGATCTGGGTGTTGTAGAGTTCCTTGCGCAGCCGGATGAAGAGCTCCGAGTTGCGGTCGAGAAGCGCCTCGGAGCGGCCGTGGACGTAAAAGGAGCCGAGGAAATAGGGATGGGCGCCGTTGCTGAGGGTCAGGCAGTAGGCCCGCTTGACCCCGATTCCCAGCCGATTGAAGACCTCCATGGTCTGAAGCAGGAAGTCGACCTGAGGCGGGTTGGCGGCGGCAAACATGACACGGAACTCGCGATGGCGTTCGGTGTCCTCGGTCTCCTCCACATCGAGGTGGATTCCGCCTTGCACGTTGCCCTGATGGAAAAGCCACAGGAGCTGGGCCACCCGCCGGGGAGGGGAGATCCGTACATAGAACTCGTTGTTAAGCCACAGCAGGTCCAGCAGCCGGTTGAAATCCTCCGGTGGGAACCGGGGGTAGGCCTCCCGGGCTGCCGCGCGGACCCCGCGGCGGATGGCCTGGGGAATGGCCGGCTCACCGGCCTCCCTGATTTCCCTGTGGGTCTTGCGTTCGAACTCGAAGCGCTGCGATCTCCAGGCCCTCCTCCAGCCCCGGCATCGGCCCGTAGGACTGGGTGAACTGGGCATAGGAGATCTCCCGCTCGGAGAGCCGGCGCAGGGTCTCGTAGAGGGATCCGGGCCGGTTGGGCCGGGCCACAATCAGCCGCCGCTCCCGGTCGGCCAGAAGCAGCAGCTGCTCCCGCCCCAGCTCCCGCAGGCGCAGGGCGAGGGCGGCCACCGCCTCCGGCTCGTCCTGCATGGTGATCCAGAAATAGGGGTGCATCTTCTCCCGCAGCCAGCGGAGGTTTTCCTCCGCGGTGCGGCACCTGGCCCCGAGAGTCCTGGCAATGGCTTCATCCAGGCCCTTGTCCGTGACACGATTCATCGCTCCCTCCCTGGCAGATGGTTTCCCCTGGGACCGGCTCTGCGAACGGACTGGCCGTCCCGGGGAACTCTCACGGGGCAAAGCTTATCACGTTTTCGCCGGGTTCGGATCGCCCCCCTCGGCTCCGGGGGGTATGACCAGGACGGGCCGGTGAGCCTTGCGCAGGACCTTCTCCGACCACGCTGCCGAGAAAGGCGTACTTGAGTCGCCCCTTGCCATGGCTGCCGAGCAGAATCAGGTCCGCCCCTATACTGGTCGGCCTTCTCCAGGATTCGCGCCACGGGGTGACCATGGTGGACCTCGATGCCCGCAATCCTCTCCACATCCTCGGGATGGTCGGCCAGCTCCGCTTGGCGAACCGATGGAGCGCATGCGGATGCGGTCGAGGACCTCCTCCTTGTGTTCCAGTTCAAGGTCCGTGAGGCGCTCCTGCCCATGACCGTGGCGATGTAGTTGAGAACCGCCGGCTCCACCTCGGGAAAAACATGCAGGACGTGAACCTTCGGGCCTCAAGCGCGCGGGCCATCGCCACCGC
The DNA here is from genome assembly GCA_963791005.1 of uncultured delta proteobacterium. Taxonomy (GTDB): domain Bacteria; phylum Desulfobacterota; class Desulfuromonadia; order Desulfuromonadales; family CAWBQR01; genus CAWBQR01. Next base: position 139,580 of record CAWBQR010000010.1, read on the forward strand.
ATGGCGAAAGGATGGGCCGCCGTGGAGGACAGATCGGTGGCAAAGAAAATCGTCTTATAGACGGGAATCAAGATCGTTTCTCCGGGCCGTGATCAGGTGGTGGCGGCCTGCAGTCTGCCCTGGCGGCAGCGCGGCTTCTGCATCAGATACACAGCACCCACAGGCCGACCCCGAGAAGGTACAGCCAGTGTTTGCTCTCCCCCATCCCCACGGCCTCGGCGAAGAAACCGGGACGGAACATAATGGCGCGAGATGGCGAGCAGGATCGGCACCTCGTACCAGCGGTTGCGGGCGATAAAAAACCCCTGGGTGAGGGAGGCGAAGGCGAAGGTGCCGAGGCAGGTCATGGCAAAGATGACCAGGGCCATCGCCCAGCTGTTGATTTTATAGAGGAGGATATCGGTGTTGAAGATGAACATGAAGGGGAGGATCGCCGCCCGGATATCGTAGAAGAAGGACTGGAAGCCCGTCCTGATCGGGTCCGACTTGGCGATGGCCGCCGCGGCGTAGGCGGCCAGCCCCACCGGCGGCGTATCGTCGGCCAGGATGCCGAAATAGAAGCAGAAGAGGTGGGCGGCGATCAGCGGGACGAAAAACCCCTGGGCCCCGGCGATATGGACGATGACCGGGGCGGTCAGGGCGGCCATGACGATATAGGTTGCGGTGGTCGGCAGTCCCATGCCGAGCAGGAGGCTGGCGATGGCGGTGATGACCAGCATGATGAAGATATTGCCGTGGCTCAGGCTGGCGATGATGTCGGTGATCATCCCGCCGACCCCCAGGGTGACGCCCCCGACGATGATGCCGGCGGCGGCGCAGGCGACCGCGACGCTGACCATGTTGCGGGCGCCGGCGACCAGCCCGTCGAGAATCTCGGCCGCCCCGCGGCGAACGCCGGCAGCCACGGCGTCTGCCCTGCAGAGGGCCCGCACCGCGTGCTGGCAGAGCATGATCGCCACCAGGGCCATGATGGCCCGAAAGGCGGCCATGTCGGGGGAGTGGCGGGGGACGATCAGTTCGTAGAGCAGCACCCCCAGCGGGCACCAGAAAGTGCAGGCCCGAAGAAGGGTGGTGAAAAACCGCGGCAGATCGGCCTTGGGCAACCCCTTCAGGCCGAGCTTGGCGGCCTCGATGTGGGTGATGAAGAAGAGGGTGGCGTAGGAGGCGAAGGCCGGGATGGCCGCCGCCTTGCAGACTTCCAGATAGGGGACGTTGACGTACTCGGCGATGATGAAGGCGGCGGCCCCCATGATCGGCGGCATGATCTGACCGTCGACGGCAGCGGCCACCTCGATGGCGGCGGCCTTTTCCGCCGGGTAGCCGATCTTTTTCATCAGGGGGATGGTGAAGGTGCCGCAGGTCACCACGTTGGCGATGGAGGAGCCGGAGACCATGCCGGTGAGGCCGCTGCACATGACCGCCGCCTTGGCCGGCCCGCCCTTGTAGCGCCCGAGCAGGCTCATGGCCAGATCGATGAAAAACGTCCCGGCCCCGGCCCGCTCCAGCAGGGTGCCGAAAAGAACGAAGAGAAAGACGATGCGGGCCGACACGTCGAGGGGAATACCGTAGATCCCCTCGGTGGTCAGAGCGATCTGGCCGATGTAGCGATCGAGCCCGCCCCCTTGAAGGCCAGAAAATCGGGCATGTAGGGACCGAAAAAGATGTAGAGGCTGAAAACGATGGCGATCAGGGGCAGGGCCGGCCCCATGACCCGGCGGGTCGCTTCGAGCAGGATGAGGATCAGAAAACCGCCGATGACCAGGTCGCGGGTGATGGGCATCCCCACCCGGGCGGCGATCCCTTCGTAGTCGATGACGATATAGAGTGCCGCCAGGGCCGCCAGCGAGGCCAGGACCATATCCGCCGGAGGGAATCTTGTGCTTCTCCCCCCAGCCAGCGAAGCCCCGGAAGGCGAACATCGCGGCGCAGGGTCGGATAGGAGAAGAAAATCGACAGCAGGGCGAAGGCGAGGTGAATGGCCCGGATGTAGGTCGAATCGAGCAGCAGCCAACTCGACAGGGAGAGCTGGAACAGGGACCAGCACAGGGCCACTCCCGGGACGAGGTAACGATCGTACCCCTGGGGCGGCGCAGGCCGAGTTCCTCTTCTTCCTGCATGCGGCGGGCCGCCTCCAGCTCGTCGTTCCGCAACGGTTTTTCCTGTTCCATCATGACTCTCTCCCGATGTTCTTCGATAATCGCCGGGGCCGGGGCGTACCGCCGCCCCTGCGGCCTTCTGCTCGCCGTATTATTTGATCAGTCCCGCTTCCTTGAAGTACTTCAGCGGCGCCCGGGTGCAGCGGGAGCGGAAAGACCCTGCAGCATGTTTTCCCGGGTCAGCACCGCCAGGGCGGGGTGCAGGGTCTTGAGCTGGTCGAGGTTCTCGAAAACCTCCTTGGTGATCGCATAGACGACGTCCTCGGGCACATCGGCAGAGGTGCAGATGGTGGCCTTGACGCCGAAGGTCGGCACGTCTGGGTGTTGGCCACCCCGGGATAGTCGGCCACGGGAATGATCGCCGGGGCATAGTAGGGCATCTCCTTGGACAGCTTCGCCGATCACCTCGGCGGGACACGGGCACAAAGCTCACTTTGCGGGTGCCGGCAACGGCTTCCTTGATCGAGCCGTTGGGATGGCCGACGGTGTAGAAGTAGGCGTCGATGCGCCCGTCCTGCAGCATGCTCGCCGCCTCGGAGGGCTTGATCCCTTCGACCTGGAGGTCGGTGTCGGGGTTGATGCCCGTGGCGCCGAAGAGGTCGAGGGCGTTGACCCGCTGGCCGGTGCCGGGAGCGCCGATGTTGACGATTTTCCCCTTGAGGTCGGCGACGCGAACGGATGTTTTTATCGGCGGCGGCGAGGATGGTCACCGCCTCGGGGTGCATGGAGAACATGGCCCGCAACTTCTTCTGCGGCTTGCCTTCCCAGTCCCCCTTGCCGTTGTAGGCCTGGTACTGAATGTCGGACTGGACGACGCCCAGCTCGATGTCGCCGTTGGCCAGGGCGTTGACGTTGAAGACCGAGCCGCCCGTCGATTCGACGGTCATGCGCAGGTTGTATTCCTTGCGCTTGGCGTTGACCAGCTTGCTGATCGCGCCGCCCACGGGGTAGTACACCCCGGTGACCCCGCCGGTGCCGATGGTGACGAACCGGGTGGCGGCCCGGCTCTGGCCCGTCGCGCAGAAAACGAATATCCCCGCCAGAAGAACTGCTGCCAATCTTTTCATCTGTATCCTCCTTGTGTGGATGCGGAACGGAAAATCCGTCCGGAATCATGCCGTCTTCCCGAAGATCCATTCAGCAAAGGGGGTGCCAAGGTCCGAAGGCTATCCAAAGGTCCTGGAATGAAAGGAGAAAATGACGTTTTCTGACAATGGGAAGGTGGAGCCAAAGGATATAACGGGGGTTATGGAAGGAGCTCTGCGGGGCAGAAAAAGAGGTTAAATATCAGATTGATACGCTCCTATAACAGGCGTTATGATCATAACGGAAGTTATAGGGGTTTATAGAGGGCGGAATTCCCGAAAAGAGCGGGTGTGCAGAGGGAGGGCTGGCGGCTTCCTACCGGCGACTGCTTGAGTCGCTTGCTCAGGGCCGGCTGCGAAATCCCCAGCAGCCGCGAGGCGATGCTCTGGTTGCCTTCGGCCCGCTCCATCGCCGCGTCGATGAGAAGTTCCACCGCCTCGGAGAGGGTCGGAAGCTCCTGCGCGGAGGCGAAGAGAGCGCTCTTGTCCCGGCTCTGCTCCGCCTCCCGGTTGGTCCGGCCGATGGCCCGGCGGAAGGCCTCCATGGACAGGATGCGTCCCTGGTGGGCGCTGACTGCGTCATAGACCATGGCCTTCAATTCGCGGACGTTGCCGGGAAAGCTGTAGGTAGAAAGGAGCACGGTGAGCTCCGGGGGCGGGGTCGGCTTTTTCTTGCTGAGCTCCCGGGCCGCCTCCTCCAGGAAATGGTCGAGCAGCAGCGGGATGTCCCCGGCCCGCTCGCGAAGGGGGGGGATGCGCACGTGATGGGTACGCAGGCGGAAAAAGAGATCCTTGCGGAAGGCTCCGTCCGCCTGCCGGGCCGAAAGGTCCTGGTTCGTGGCGACGACGATGCGCGCCCGGCTCTGCTTCGGCCGGTCGGACCCAGGGGGTAGAACTCTCCCTCCTGAAGAAGCCGCAGCAGCTTGACCTGGGAGGCGAGGCTGAGGTCGCCGATCTCGTCCAGAAAGAGGGTGCCCCCGGCGGCCGCCTCGACCATCCCGCCGCGGTCGGACCCGGCGCCGGTGAAGGCGCCGCGCAGGTGCCCGAAGAGGGTATCTGCGAAGATGTTGTCATCGAGCCCCGCCACGTTGACCGGCACCAGCGCCCCCTGGCCGGCCCGAGAGGGCGTGCAGGGCCCGGGCGAAAAGCTCCTTGCCGGTGCCGCTCTCGCCTGTGATGAGGACCGGCTGGAGGCTCTCGGCCACCGACTCCAGGTACTGGAAGATCGACCGCATCCCCGAATCGGCGGTCACGATGTCGGAAAAAGCCTCGGGATGGTCCAGGCGGCGGGAAAGGAGCCGCCGGCGCATGGCGCTGTTCTCCCGCTCCAGCTCCAGCATGCGTACGGCCCGGTGCACCCCTTCCACCAGCCGGTCCTCCTCCACGGTCTTGACGAAATAGTCGAAGGCACCCCGCTTGACGCAGCGCACCGCCGTCTCCACCTGGTTCATTCCGCTCACCACGATGACGGCGACCTCGGGGTGCTCCTCGACGATGCGCGCCAGAAGCTCCTCCCCGGAGATGTGGGGCATGGTCAGGTCGAGAAGGACGAGGCCGATGCGCCCCTCGGCGAGAAGGGCCATGACCTCCCGGCTGTCCTGGCACAAAAGGAGATTGCTGATGCCGCCGGGGCCTTCCAGGGTCATGCCCAGGCTGCGAAGCCACGCCGGCTCGTCATCAACGAGAAGGACGGCGAAAGATGGGTAGAGGGACTCGGGACTCATGCCGGGTTCTCCTTCTTGCTGGAAGAGACAGGGTGACGGTCGTCCCCTGGCCGGGAGGGGAACTGAAGTGCAGGGTGCCGCCGTGTTCCTTGACGATGCCGGCCGAGACCGAAAGTCCCAGGCCGGTGCCGCCCTGCCCGCGCTTGGTGGTGAAGAAGGGGTCGCAGAGGTGGGGAAGGTGATCCGCGGAGATGCCCCGCCCCTCGTCCCGGACCTCGCATGACCACCAGGTCCTCCTCCGCAGTCGTGGCGGGTGCGCACGAATATTCCCCTGCTCTTGTCCTCGAGGGCCTGGCAGGCGTTGAGCACGAGGTTGACCACCACCTGTTCGATGCGCTGCTGGTTTCCCCGAACCGCCGGCAGATGCTTCCCCCAGATCGACCTCGAGATGTCCGTCGCCTTGCGTATGGAGTTGTCCACCAGCCGCAAAGCCGCCTGGATGCGCGGCGTTGACGTCCACCGCCTCGTCCAGGTCGGCGTCGTCCCGGCGGGCAAAATCCTTCAGGTCGTCGACGATACGCTTGATCCGGTTGGCCCCCTCGCGCATCTCGGCCAGCATGGGAGGAATCTCCTCACGCATCCGGGAGTAGTTCAGCCAGCCGAGGCGGAAGTCCCCGCTGGAGACGGTGGTGGGCGTCGAGCAGGGGGACCGCGTCCTCCCAGGCCTTCTGCAGCAGCGGCAGGTTGAGCAGAAGCAGGCCGTGTGGGATTGTTGACCTCGTGGGCGACCCCGGAGACGAGGATGCCGAGGGAGGCCATCTTGTCGGCCTGGATGAGCTGTCGCTGGTGGATGCGCAGGGCCTCCATGGCTCTTCGGCGCTCGGCAACCTCCCGCTCCAGGGCCGCGGTGCGCAGCGCCACCTCCTTCTGCAGGGTCCTGGACCAGACCACCGTGCCTCCCAGAATGAGGAGCAGGGGCAGGAGGACCATCGCCCCGTAGCGCAGGATCCGGTCCCAGGGGATCTCCCGCGACTCGAGCACGCCGAGCCATTTGCTGTTGATGTTCCTGATAACGGCCGGTCTTCTTGAGAATGGCCAGCCCCTCGCTGAAGCGGGCCAGCAGGGCCGTGTTGCCTTTTTTCACCGCGTAACCGTAGGGCTGCTCGGCGATGGGTCGGGCGACGGGAGCGATGTTGGTGAGGCCCAGCTCCTTCACCAGGTACTCCCCCGGGAGCTTGGCGACCAGGGCGCAGTCCCCCTTGCCCGAGGCGAGAAGCTTCAGGGCGTCGGCGAGGGTGTCGGTGGGAAGAAGCCGGGAGGCGGTGCCGAGCTTCAGCATGAAGTCGTGCATGACGCTGGCGCGCATGACGATGACTTCCTTTCCCCGCAGGTCCTCCACCGAGCGGATGGGCAGTGAGTCCCTGCGGGTCCAGATCGACTGGTAGACGATGGCATGGGGCGGAGAAAAATCGAGCTCCTTCGAGCGATCCTGGAGAAAGGCCACCCCCTGCAGGATATCGACCTTGCCCTCCGCCAGGGCCCGGCGCATCTGTCCCCAGGGGCCGAGCCGGATCTCCACATTCATCCCCATCACTTCGGCGATGGCGCGGGTCAGCTCCACGTTGTAGCCGGCAGGCCTGGCCCTCTTTGTCGAGAAATTCGTAAGGAGGATAGTCCCGGTCGCCGCCGACGATGATGGTGGCCCGTTGGGCGCCGGAGGGCGAAGCGACCGCGGCAGGCAAAAAGGCCAGGAGGAAGAGGACGGCCGGCATCAGGGCCGAAAGAGCGTAAAGAGTCCGGCGCAGACACGGGGGGACAGGTCCCATGGACGGATATCCTTCCTATTGTCACGCCGGGGAAAAAACACTCCGGCAGTGCTCGGAGCATTATGCGCCATTTTTGCTTCCGGGCTCAAGCCCCCCCGAGAACCGCGTTCCGCCTTGACCCCCCCTGAAAAAGCGTGTAGATTTTGAACCTTCTGAAATTGCAAAGGATCGGTCACTTGTCCCTGGTCCTTGCGCTGACGTATCGATTGGTTCCGGGGCCCCGACTTTTGGTTTCACTCTGCGTCTCGGGTCTCGATTTCTTTTAACCTCTCACGAACCTCCACCCCATGCCACTTCTCGACGTCCGCAACCTGAAAACCTTTTTTTTTACCTCCTCCGGGCTGATCAAGGCGGTGCGGGGGGTCGACTTCACCATCGAGGAGGGGGAAACCCTGGCCCTGGTGGGGGAGTCGGGCTGCGGAAAATCGATGACCGCCCTTTCCCTGCTTCGCCTTGTCCCGCCCCCGGGGCGGATCGTCGAAGGGGAAATCTTCTTCGACGGGAAAGACCTGCTGCATATCCCCGAGGAGGAGATGCGACGCATCCGCGGCAACCAGGTGGCGATGGTCTTCCAGGAGCCGATGACCTCCCTCAACCCCGTCTTCCGGATCGGAGAGCAGATCGGGGAAGTCCTCCGCCTGCACAAGGGACTGGGGCACGGCGACGCATTGGAGGCGTCGGTGGCACTGCTGAGACAGGTGGGCATCTCCGTCTGCCGGAGCGCCGGGTGCGGGAATATCCGCACCAGCTCTCGGGAGGGATGCGGCAGCGGGTGGTGATCGCCATGGCCCTGGCCTGCGATCCCAAGCTGCTCATCGCCGACGAGCCGACCACCGCGCTCGATGTGACCATCCAGGCCCAGATCATGGACCTGCTGAACGCGTCTCAAGAAGCGAGCGCCGCATGACGACCCTGCTCATCACCCACGACATGGGGGTGGTCGCCGAATCGGCGGACCGGGTGGCGGTCATGTACACCGGCCTGATCATGGAATACGGAACGGTCGGAGAGATTTTCGCCGACCCCCGCCATCCCTACACCAAGGGGCTGCTCGCCTGCATTCCCCGACTGGGGGAGAAGCGGCAGCGGCTGGAAACGATTACTGCCCGGGACGTCCGCATCGCCGGGTCAGCCCCAGGCCCAGTCCTTCCTGGACCTCTGTCCCGCGCCCTTCGCCCCCGAAAGAGGGCAAGCTTCCCCCGCTGCGGGAGGCGACGCCGGGGCATCTGGTTCGGAGCTGGTAAAAAATTCGCAATACAGTTTTAGGTTTTAAGTTTTTAGGTTTTAGGTTGAGAATCAAGACCTTAAAGCCTTTCACTTAAAACTTAAAACCTGAAACTTAAACCGAATCCACTTTTCCATCGACTGATAACATGCCCCCCTTCGGAAGTCCGAAACCTCCAAAAATCCTTCTCCATCGCCCCCGGTCCCCTCGGGGGGAAGCATCTGGAGCTGCGGGCCGTGGACGGGGTCTCCTTCACTATCCGGGAGGGGGAAACCCTCGGCCTGGTGGGGGAATCGGGCTGCGGCAAATCGACCACCGGCAAGCTCATCCTGCGCCTTCTCGAGGCCGACGGCGGGGAGGTCTCTTTCCGGGGACAGGAACATCCTCCCCCTCTGCGCCGGGGAGATGCGTCCGCTGCGGCGGGATATGCAGATGATCTTCCAGGACCCCTATTCCTCCCTCAATCCCCGCATGCGCGTCGGGGACATCGTGGGCGAGCCCCTGAAGGTCCACGGCCTGGCGAAGGGGCGCGGCCATCCGAGAGGAGGTCGTCCGCCTCCTGGGAACCGTGGGGCTCTCCGAGGAGCATTACACCGCTATCCCCACGAGTTCTCCGGCGGCCAGCGCCAGCGCATCGGCATCGCCCGCGCCCTGGCGGTGCGGCCCAGCCTCATCGTAGCCGACGAACCGGTCTCCGCCCTCGACCTCTCCATCCAGGCCCAGGTGGTCAACCTGCTCGCAGGACATCCAGGAGGAGTTCGGCCTCACCTACCTCTTCATCGCTCACGACCTGTCGGTCATCGAGCACATGAGCGACCGGGTGGCGGTCATGTACCTGGGCCGGATCGTCGAGCTGGCCGACGCCGACGCCCTCTACCGGGCTCCTCGCCATCCCTACACCGAGGCCCTGCTCAACGCCGTGCCGGTGCCCGACCCCGCCGCCCGGCGGCGGCACGTCCCCCTCAAGGGGGAAGTCCCCTCTCCCATCTCCCCGCCGAGCGGCTGCCATTTTCATCCCCGCTGCCCCTACGCCCGCGACATCTGCCACCACGAGGACCCACCCCTCGAAGACAAGGGGCGCGGTCACTTCGCCGCCTGTCATTTCAGCGAAGAAGTGGGGAAGTATAGGCAATATTAGGGTTTCAGGTTGACACGCCGTGCCACCGGTGACACAATCCCCGCCAACCCTCTCTTCCGATGCGACACTCTTCCCCAAATAGATTATCCTGGAGCATTCATGGGTCCGATAAAAACGGTCAAGGAACGCTGCCGCAAGTGCTATTCGTGCGTGCGCAACTGCCCGGTCAAGGCCATCAAGGTCAAGCAGGACTGGGCCGAGGTCATCCACAGCCGCTGCATCGGCTGCGGCAAATGCATCCGGGTCTGCTCGCAGCAGGCCAAGGTGATCGCCGACTGCATCGAGGAGACCCAGCGCCTGCTGAAACAGGGACCGGTGGTGGCCGTGCTGGGCTGCTCCTTCCCCGCCTTTTTCAACGACGTCCGTCCCGGCCAGCTGGTGACGGGCCTCAAGCGCCTCGGCTTCTGCGAGGTTCACGAGGGGGCCAGCGGGGTGGAGCTTCTCGTGGAGGAATACCGCGCGCCTGGTCGACCACCCCGGGGACAGCCTCGCTGATATCGACCCACTGTCCGACCATCGTCGACCTCATCGAGAGGCACTATCCCCAGCTGCTCAAAAACCTCACCGGGGTCGTTTCCCCCATGGTGGCCGTCGGCCGTTTCATCAAGGCCAGGAGGGGCCGGAAAACCCGGGTCGTCTACATCAGCTCCTGCATCGCCGGAAAGTTCGAAGTCGAGGCCGAAGAGGTGGCCGGCGCCATCGACTGCGTGCTGACCTACCGGGAGCTGAGCGAGATGTTCCGGGAAAAGTCGATGGACCTGGCCCGGTTGAGCGATACGCCCTTCGACGGCCTCCAGCCGCAGCGCGGCCGCCTGTTTCCCATCTCCGGCGGACCCTTCCAGGCCTTCGGCATCCGTCAACGACTTCTTCAACCCGGAATTCGTTACCGCCGAAGGGGAGGAAAGCGCCCTGGAAATCATCAAAGACCTGGCCGCCGGACGCATCGTCCCCCGGGTGGTGGACATCCGATTCTGCACCGGGGGCTGCATCGGCGGGCCGGGAAAGAACAACCGGCTGACCACCTTTTCCAAGCGCCACCTGATTCACACCTACTACGAGAACCGGGAAATCCCCTACAACACGGCGCCCCACTACCTCGGCGCCTCCCCCCGACCGGACCTGAAACGGCGCTTCCTCAACAAGTACAAGCCGCTGGAGACCCCCAGCGGCGAGAGCATCCGCCAGATCCTGCAGGCCACCAACAAGTTCGTGGAACGGGATGAACTCGACTGCGGCGCCTGCGGCTACCCCACCTGCCGGGAGCACGCCGTCGCGGTCTACCAGGGGTTGGCCGAGGTCGACATGTGCCTGCCCTTCTCCCTCAAACGCCTGGAGGAGGACCGCTTCAACCTGGCGCAGAAATACGAACTGGCCCAGCGGGCCCTCAAACAGGAATTCGGAGAAGCGGCCATCGTCGGTCAGGACGCCCGGAGCCGTGGAGGTGCTCAACCTGATCCGCCAGGTCGGGCCGACCCCCACGACCGTCCTCATCCGCGGCGAGAGCGGCACGGGCAAGGAACTGACCGCCCGGGCCATCCACCAGCAGAGCCACCGGGCGGACAAACCGCTGGTCACGGTGAACTGCACCACCCTGACCGACAGCCTCCTCGAAAGCGAGCTTTTCGGCCACAAGAAGGGGGCGTTCACCGGCGCCATCGCCGACAAGAAAGGCCTCTTCGAGGCGGCCAACGGCGGTACCATCTTTCTCGACGAGATCGGCGACATCACCCCCAAACTCCAGGCCGAACTGCTTCGGGTCCTGGACAGCGGCGAAATCAGACCTGTGGGAGGAAACCTTCCGGCCAAGGTGGACGTGCGCCTGATCGCGGCGACCAACAGAAACCTGGAAAGCGGGGTGAAGGAGGGATGGTTCCGGGAAGACCTTTTCTACCGCCTCAACGTTTTCACCATCACCATGCCCCCGCTGCGCAGCCGCATGGAATCCCTGCAGAGCCTGGTCAACCATTTCCTCGGCCACGTCAGCAAACGTCTCAACAAAACGATTATCGGCATCGAGGAAAGAGCTCTGGATGCCATGATGCAGTACGCCTGGCCGGGCAATATCCGCGAGCTGCAGAACATCATCGAGCGGGCCGCGGTCCTGACGCAGGACAACATCATCCGCCTGGAGAACCTGCCGGTGGTATTTGCCGAGTTGTCCCTGCGAAATGACCCTGGAGACCCCGGCACCTCCGTCAGCACCTTTCGCAACCAGCGGGACAAGCATCTGGGTCAGATTGAAAAAGGGCTGATCAAACGGTATCTTCAGGAGACTGGAGGCAACGTATCGGCGGCGGCCCGAAAAGCCAACATCCCCCGAAGAACCTTCTACCGCCTTCTGACCCGCCACGGCCTCAAAGGGGCGGATTTTTCCAGAAAGGCTGAATGCCGCCCCACCCTTGCCAAACATGACACACCTTCTGCCAAGACAGGCGTGCCAGCCCAGGCACACCCACCAGGCCCGCCGATCCATTATTTGTCGAAAATTGTCCCATCCCTGCCGGCAAGCGTGCCATCATTGGCACACCTTGACGCCGGATACCACCCGACCCATACGGCACAATCCTCCTTCAAGCCCCTTTTTACGGCTCTTTCCAGGACGGCGTCCCCAGCCTGCCAAACCTGGCACGCCTATTGCTATAACCGGAGACATGCTTGGGGATTAAAGCAGTTCCTTAACCGACCGGAATCCTGCACACCCCTCTTTCGCCGCACCGGGACCTCTCTCCCCCGGGCGGCGTTTTTTTCTGTCGCCAAACAGGCCCGGTTGGGCTATGATTGTGATTGTTTACATGTTTTTAATTTTAATGGTCAAAAAACATCGTCCATGAGTCCACGACCCAGCGAACGCCTCGGAGTCACGACCCTCGAGGACATCAGCACCCTCATCCTCCAGTCCCACGACCTGGACGAAACCCTGGGCAACATCGTCTCCCTGGTCGCCAGGCGGATGAAGACCGAGGTCTGCTCCATCTACCTTCTGGAGGAGGACAAAGCCACCCTTCGGCTGCGAGCCACCAAGGGTCTTTCGCGCAGGGCCATGGGCAAGGTCACTCTGAAGATCGGCGAAGGCCTCACCGGCCTCGCCGCCGAGGAGCGCAGGGTGGTGGCCATTCAGGAACCCCAGAGCCATCCCCGCTACCGCTACTTCAAGGAAACGGGCGAGGAGAGGTTTCACTCCTTCCTCGGCATCCCCCTCTTCGACCGCAAATCGCCTCTGGGCGTCATCGTCATCCAGACCAAGGAACCCCGCCAGTTCAGCCCCGAGGAAATCAGCGCCCTCTCCACCATCGCCTTTCAGATCTCCTCCATCGTGGTCAATGCCCGACTTCTCGATTCCATCCGCCAGAAAGAGGAAGAGTCGAGCCGTTTCGCCCGGGAACTCGAAAAAACCCGCCGATCCCTCGTGGCCCGGGACATCCCCAGGGAGGGGCCGGAGGAAGTCGCCATCCGGGGCACCGTCGCCTATCCGGGGGTGGCCTCCGGGCCGGTCCACCTCCTCGACCAGGGTCTCGGTTTCGCCGACATTCTCGACGAGGTCGAGGTCAGCAGGGAAGAGGAATTCCAGAAGGTCGAAAGCGCCCTGGAGAAGACCCGGATCCAGACCCTCTTCCTGGAAAAGCGGGTGGCCGAACGCCTTTCCAGGGACGATGCGGCGATTTTTCACACCCACCTGATGATCCTTGAGGACCGGGGATTTCTCGAAAAGCTGGAGCGGGAAATCGACAGCGGACACAGCGCGCCCTACGCCCTCAAAAAGGTGGTCGCCGAATACACCGAGGCCTTCGAGAAGATGGACGACCCCTACCTGCGGGAGAGGGCCGCCGACATGAAGGACATCGGCCGGCGCCTTCTGGGGCATCTGGTGGGCCAGGGGAGCCATTCGCTGCAGCTGAAATTTCCCGGAATCCTGGTGGCCCGGGAGGTCCTGCCTTCGGACATGGCCGCCCTCGACCACGAAAAAATCCTGGGAATCGTCACCGAGGCGGGGGAGAAAAACTCCCACGCGGTCATCATGGCCAAATCTCTTGGGATCCCCGCCCTGGTCGGGGTCAGGGGCGCAGCCAGGATGGTCGCCCCGGAAGACAGGATCATCCTCGACGCCAACTCCGGCTGTCTCTACGTCAACCCCCCGGCGCATATCGTCGAGGAGTACCGGCGCCTGGAGGAGGACCGCAGCCGGGAACTGCACCGGCTGGAGGAGTTCAGGAATCTTCCCGCCGAAACGGCGGACGGGGTAAAGATCGTTCTGCGGGCCAACATCGGCCTTCTAAGCGATGTGGAGGTGGCGCTGCGAAACGGCGCCGAAGGGGTGGGCCTCTACCGCACCGAGTTTCCCTACATGGCCCGGGGCGATTTTCCCGACAGGGAGGACCAGTTCCAGCTCTACCGCAAGGTCGTCGAGGGGTTCGGCGGCCATCCGGTCACCATCCGCACCCTCGATATCGGCGGAGACAAGGCCCTGCCCTATTTCAGTCCGCCCAAGGAGGACAATCCCTTCATGGGCTGGCGCTCGGTTCGGGTCTCCCTGGACAATCCGGACATCTTCCGCACCCAGATCGAGGCCATTCTCATGGCCGGGGCCTTCGGGCCGGTCAAGCTGCTCTTCCCCATGATCTCCAGCCTCTCGGAAATCCGGGCCTGCAAGGCTGTGGTCGAGGAGGCCCGGGAGAACCTCCGCAGGGATGGGCGAATCTTTCCCGAAACGATCCCCCTCGGAATCATGATCGAGGTTCCCGCAGCGGTCCAGATGGCCCCCCAGATGGCCCGGGAGGTGGACTTTTTCGCCCTCGGAACCAACGACCTCATCCAGTACATGCTGGCAGCCGACCGCAACAATCCCCTGGTCGGCAAGTATTACGATCCCCTGCATCCGGCCATCCTGAGCACCCTGTACCAGGTCGCCGAGGTGGCCCGCAAGGAGGGAATAGGCCTGTGCCTCTGCGGGGAAATGGCGTCGGACCCCCTGAACTTCCTGGTGCTCGTGGGCATGGGCATCCGGGAATTTTCCATGCCGGCCCCCTTCATCCCCCGCACCAAGGCGTTTCTGCAGGACCTCTCCAGCCGAAAGGCCCGCAAAGCCGCCCGCGAAGTGCTGGCCATGAACGACAGCGTCCAGATCCGCACCCACCTTCTGGCCGTCCTGAAGTCTCTCGAACCCGGAGATTGAAGCCCCCCACTCTCCCACTCTCCCACTCTCCCACTCTCCCACTCTCCCTGTCTCCCCCGCCCCCCCTAACCATTCCAGCCGGTTTTCTCGATTTTCGCCAGGATTTTCTCCTCTTCCCTAGCCTTCTCCCGGTAATGGGTCCAGATGTGGTAGCTCTCGAGCCCCAGGATCGTCGCCCCGGCGGCGAAGACCGCCCAGAAGTTATCCCCCAGGGCGTCGGCAAAGTGGTAGAACCCGTAAAAGGCCGTGAGGTAAAAGACGTGCATGAAGCCGGTGTATTCACCCCGCCCCAGGGTCATCCTGGAAAGAATGAGTATAATGGCGGAGAAGGTATAGACGACGAGGGCGGCGCTGATCAGACCGACGGGCGGGGAAGCGCCCAGCAGGGCGTGAATGTTCCCCGGAAGAGGGGGCAGGAAGCTGAAATCGTTCAGGGCGCCGATGCTGACCGCGATGAAGAGCGCCAGGCCCCACAGCCCCCGGCTGGCCCGAGCCTGCAGGCTACGGATCTTCTTCCGGGTTTCCCGGCAGCGAGGATCCGGTTTCGGCCTCTCTTCCTTGCGCAAGGGCTTCGGTAGATTCGCCATGCGTCATTCCCTGCTCAGGCTGGCCGCAATCGGCTCGCCCGGCGCCGCGGTCGGAGGGGGTGGAGTGATGGGTCCGGGAGCCGTCCTTACCGGCGGCTTCCTCCATCGATTTCAGCCTGGCAGCGTTCTGGCGGTACTGCAGGACGAGGTTCCGGACATTACGGCCGATCCTCTCGAGTTCGCCCCCGATCTCCGGAATATCGCCGGACAGATTACCATTGGCAGCACTATCCGTAAAGTCCGTTAATGTTCGGATGGGGACGAAAACGTTTTTCCGGAGCAGCGCCGCCACCCCTCCCACCGTCAGAAGAAGGACCATGAGACTGAACCCGAGCATCCGTCCGCCAAGGATTGACAGGGCCCGCTCCAGCGGAGCCCGGTCAAGGCCGATGTCCAGGGTGCCGAGCAGCTTCAGGTCGGAGGTGTGGAAATGACAGGCGGCGGCGTAGCAGGCGGGTTCGTTGTAGATCGGAGCGGTGATGGCAAGCACCTTGACATGTCGCTTGTTGACGAAGGTCCGGGCCTTCTGCATCTGTTCCAGGGTCGCCCTGGGAACGGGGCCGGCATGGCAGCCGACGCAGCCTGCGGCGCTCTTGTCGACGAAATGGTTCACCTCCCGGGGGTCTTGAGAGAACATCACCAGCCCCTTCTTGTTGAAGATTCGGACGTGTTCCACCCCCTTCTGGTCGCCGATGTTTGCGATGATATTGCGGATCGTCTCCCGATCGGAGCGCAGCATGGCGTA
Source organism: uncultured delta proteobacterium (assembly GCA_963791005.1). Lineage (GTDB taxonomy): Bacteria > Desulfobacterota > Desulfuromonadia > Desulfuromonadales > CAWBQR01 > CAWBQR01. The sequence goes on from CAWBQR010000010.1 coordinate 155,176, forward strand.
GCGGGTCGACTTGATGATGGTGTCCGCCAGGGCGGAGGAGTGGTGCACGGTGTCGTTGATCATGTCCGTCTTGACGGCCGCGTACAGCAGGAGGCAGCAGACGACCACGAAGCCTGTCACCGCCACCGCCACCGGGATTATGGCCCTTGCACAGATATTTTTGAACATAACGCCCCTCTTCCTGAAAAGACCTGGCGGCAACTCACCGCCCTTTCCGAGAACGAAAGAGCCGGCGGGTTGATATCCGCGGATTTCAACCCGCCGTATTTCATGCAATCAATTGTCGCTGACCCGCAACAGTTCCACCGGCATCGGTTCCCTGCCGCCCGTAGCTGACCTTCTCCTCGACAGGCTCTTTGGCCAGCACCGGCTCTTCCTTCCAGGAATAGACGATCGGCAGCCGGTACAGGATGAAGCGGTAGGTGACCAGCGTAGACGGAGAACAGGGTCAGGCAGATGACCACCTCCCTCCAGCCGGGGATTTCCTGGTAGAGATTCCAGTTAAAGGCGATCAGCGCCGTATTGATCCGGTTCAGCGCCACCCCGAAGATCGTCAGAAAGGCGGTAAAGCGGACCAGACCGGGCCGATTGTGGCGAATGGCGTAGGCAAACAGGCCGAGCGGCAACAAGACCCCGAGGAAAATCTCCAGCATGAACCAATGGCCCCAGCCGGTCAGCAGATAGCCCCACTCGTTGTCATGGGCGATGGCGATCATCTTGATCACGAGATAGGTGATCAGGGCCAGGCTCGACCCCTTGGCCAACCCCAGGGTCAGGCGGTCGAGATTGTCCAGAAAATTGTCGTCGCAGCGCCAGCGCATGAGTTTTCTTGACAGAGGTGCTGACCACAATCACCATGCAGAGCCCGGCGAAGATGGCCGAGACAGAGAAAATGGATCCACTCGAAATGCGCCGAGTACCAGAGGGGATGGACCTTGCCCGGCGCATAGGTAAACAGGGCCCCCAGGGCGCCCTGGTGCAGGGTCGAGAGGATGATGCCCGGCCACGGTCAGCCCGAGGACCATGCTTGCTGATGAACCTTCTTGCCCAGGGGCAAGCCCATCCACTCGGAAAAAGCGGGGACCAGACTCGGCGATCTGGCACGGAAAGGTAGGTGGCCACATGCCAGGCCACCAGAAAGAGCACCGCCGCCGGGCCGAAGGAGATGAACATCGGATAGATCAGACGCCAGGGCTGGCCCAGATCGACCTGCAGGAAGACGACCGCGAAGAAATAGCCCAGCAGGCCGTTCAGCAGGCCCAGCCGTTCGATGGGCTTGAAATCGTCGCGGCCGAAAATCTCCACCGCGGTCCCCAGCATGAAGCCGGAGGCCGACAGCGGGACCATGGTAAAGAGCCCGCAGCCCAGGAACAGCCCCCAGGGATAATCGTAGGAGCTGTGGGTGACCCAGCCCAGCCCGAAGATGAAGCGGCCGACGATGATCGGGCAGCCCCACGGCAAAGATCACGGCCAGAACCCAGTTGAAGGGATTGCGCAAGGCCTGGAGCAGGTACTGCCGGGGAGTCAGCCCGAGCAGCAGCTTTTCCTTGACGGTCCACCTGGTCCTTCCCCTCGCTCTTGAAGTGGGAGTCGACCGGGTCTAATCCCTGTTGCTGTCAGGTTGTTCATGATTTTTCGCCCTCCTGCTTTTGCGCCGGCTTGGTCTTCGTCGTGGTGCCCATTTTTCCGTTTGGCCAGCAGATGGAACCCGGTGAAAAGGGCGGGCCAGATGGCCAGCACCATCGGCACGATGGCCAAGAAATCCTTCACGTAGGAGATGATCGGCTCGTTGCCCAGGGTGGTGTCGAAGCCCATCTGCTCGAAGGGCACGCCGGACAGGTACATCCAGGCGGTGCCGCCGACTTCCTTTTCGCCGTAGATATGATCGACATACTTGCCGGGTTGTTGCCGGATCCGCTCGTGGCCCAATCTTGATCAGGTCCTTGCGGTGGCCGAAGGTCATGACCTCCTGCGGGCAGGCCTCGACGCAGGCCGGCGGCTTGCCGAATTTCAGCCGGGTGTCGTAGCACAAGATGCATTTCTTGATCACCGGGTTGAAGGCGCTGGAATAGCAGTAGGCCGGAACTAGAAGGGACAGGCGACCATGCAGGTTCGGCAGCCGACGCAGACGTTGGGATTGTAGACCACCGCCCCTTCCTTGGTCTTGGTGTAGGCGTTGACGAAACAGGAGGTCAGGCAGGCCGGCTCGTTGCAGTGGTTGCACTGGAATTTGCGGATAGAGCGGATGCGGTTGCGCTCCGGGCGGCTCGTAGCGGTTGACCACCGTGAATGGCTTTTCGTCGGTCCGGCGCTTCTGCCCGTCCTCCGGCGGCTCGTCGTAAACCGACATGTCGTCGAAGGGCTCGGCCGGGGCGGGCAGCTTCTGTTCTTTGTTGCAGGCCGCCTCGCAGCTGCGGCAGCCGACACAGCGGGTCAGGTCCACCAGGACCCCCATGCCCTCCGGATAGCCTTCGAACGTTCCCGAACCCAACGCATTCTTGGTCACGGTCAGGCTGGTCGCCGCTCCGCCGGCCAGGCTGGCGGCCAGAAACCTTCTTCGACTGATTCCTTTCATGACGAATCTCCTCGCTGTATTTTTCAAATCGTTCCGGCAGTCCGGACCCGTTTATTCCCACTCTATTGATGGCCGCCCTCGCCCGTTTCCGCCTTCGGCGCATAGGCACCGGCATGGAAAAAGGCATCACCGACCTCCGTTCGGACATGGCAGTCCTGGCATCCGGTCGGCCCGCCGGTTTCCCGATGGCAGCCCAGGCATTGAGGTGATAGGCCGCCTTCAGACCCGGCTTGTCCTTGTGGTGGCGCGTGACGTCCTGCTCCTGCAGGCGCAGGTATTCGGCAGAGAAGGGGTCCACCGGATGACACTGCCCGGCATGCCACCACTTGGTTTTTCTGGCATTGCGGTGGCAACGTGCGCATTTTTCGTTTTTCGCCGGGGCGCCTGTGCCATGGTGGTGGCAGACGCGCACCTGCCGGCCATATCGATGTGCATCGCATGGTCGAAGTTGACCGGACCGTACAGATGGGACAACGAATCGATTTGAATGGTATCGGGGATGCCTGCGCCTGCCCCTGGGTGATCGGCAGGAAACAGAAGGCCGCCGCCAGAATTCCTCCCACAAGCCATTTCCATGTGGTATCCATATCCGCAGTATCTCCTTTGGGCATGCGGCACGGCGCGGGAAATTCAAAGTTTCTTTTTTCGTATCGTCCGTGGGCGTATTGATATATTTGTAGAATTTCGTGAAGACGATAAAGAAGCCGACACAGATCAGGTACTCCAAGTCCCTTGATGTACTGGTAGAAATCAACCTGGGTATACACTTCCTTGATTTGGCCGATCGAATTGAAAAAATTTGCCAGAAGATGTTCCATTGCCTCTCTCCTTTAGCTTGGTTCACAGCGTGGTTTTCGCCCCGAGGATCAGTGGAGATTTTTCTCCCCGATTCGGCGGGGGCCATTTTTCCCTTGATGGCGTTTCTGACCAGGCCCTTTGATAATGCCGGCCAGCAGAATAATCGCCGGGAATCATCTGGGAGACGACGAACAACGCGCAGATTCCCAGAAAGACCAGGACCAGAATGCCGCTGCTGTAAACCTTGGCCGTGTCCACTGCTGCAAAGGCAGGGACAGCCGCCAGAACCAGCCCCAGGGTGATGCATGCCGTTTCCAGTTTTTTCATGACGTCCTCCTTGTTCGGGGTAAGCGGTGACCTCCGTTAATTGAAGCGGGCGGTAGAGTTGTGCTGATTCGCCAGGTTCTCGAAAGCGCACTGCACTACCTGGCGAATCTCCTCCCGGTCCTCGGGCTTAACCGGCTTGAGTGCATGGTAGAAGATGCCTTCCTTGCGTACCTTCCGGATCAAAGACAGCGACAAGTCGTCGGAAACCAGAATAATCGTCAGATTCCGGTCGCATTTCTTCAAAAGGGGGATCAGGTCCGTGGCCGTCAGTTCATCAAGTTGGCTGCCGAGCAGGACCACCTGGGCCGTCTTCTTCAGAATCCCATACAGGGCATTGGCAGCGGAATTGGTCACGATGACGTTATACCCCGCCTCGATGAAAAGCTCGGCCATCTGCTTTCTGGAATCGATATTTTCATCTGCTATGAGAAGTCCCAGCATGACCTTACGCCTCTCTGTTCGAATTGATGGATCCCCTCTGGCTTCCCTCAGGATTTCCGTTTACCTTCACCTCCGGCAACGGAAGCCGTTTTACTGGAAGACGCCGAGAACAACCCCCGGACCATCGAAAAGAACAGAATCAGTCCGGGAATCGCCTGGAAGACCACGATCACGGCCCCGAAGGCAAGAAACACGATGACCAGCAGGCTGAGGCCTTCGGGTTGGGCGCCTCCTGCGGCCATGGCGGTGGAACTGCCGGCGAGAAAAACGACGAGCGCTGTTTTGAGAATGTTTTTCATGGCGTGCCTCCTTCTTTGAAGGTTGCGAGGGTGGGTTCTCTCTGTCTTCTCCTCATTGCACCGGCCGTGCCGTCATTAACAAATTTTTACTTTATTTACCCAAGCAATTGATTTTAAAAGGTTATTTCTGCAAAAGTGAGCGCACCCTTTTACCCTGGCGGAGGGTCCGGATGTATAGTGAAATCATGCAGCGGCAGGGGAAAATTTTCCGGGAAGCCTTCAGCACAGAGGCTAAAGCCGTTGTAATGAAAGGTTTTTTTATTAGAAGGAGAGGTGTATAAAAAATTCATACACCTTCCGCTTCATTCTCCCTCCAGGCCGGGGGCAGGGATTTAGGGCTTGACTTGCGGGAGTATAAATATAAAATAATTAATTCGATACTTAGCCTTAACCGCGACGCTTTATCGGGTCGTTTTTTCACCAATGCCGTTCCTGCAGGAGTCAAACTAGGAAATATCATTTTCCGTGACTGATCGATACTGCACTCTCGGCGGATTCTGCGATAGCTCGAAGGGCGAACCTCATCGACCACTGAAAGCCACGGCCCGGGGAGACGATCAATGGCTGGATGACTGGGAGCCGACAGAATGGAAAAAACCGGAATACTGGTGGTGGATGACGATTCAATCATCCGGGAGGGCCTGAAGCGGATTCTCGAGGGGCAGGGGTATGGGGTGGAGACTTACGCCAGCGGGTTTCTGGCCGTCGAGAGGATGAGCGAGAGGAACTTCGACCTAGTGATCACCGACCTGAAAATGCCCGGGATGAACGGGATCGAGGTCCTGAAACACCTCAAGGCTCTCCAGCCCGAAGTGCCCATCATCATGATCACCGGGTACTCCACTGTCGACACGGCGGTGGAAGCCATGAAAAACGGCGCCGTCGATTACATCGCCAAACCGTTCTCCCCCGAGGACATCACCGAGAAGGTTCGTTCCGCCCTCGAACAGAAGCTGGTGCTCCTCGACGACATCTACCTGCGCAAGGAGCTGCGGGATTTTCACGGCTTCGACCTCTTCATCGGCGAGAGCCACGAAATGGAGAAGGTCTACCGCCGCATCCTCCAGGTGGCCCCCACCGACAGCACCGTCCTGGTGACGGGCGAAAGCGGAACGGGAAAGGAGCTGGTGGCCCGAGCCATCCACAAGAACAGCCCGCGGCGGGATTTCCCCTTCGTTGCCGTGGACTGCACCTCCCTGGTGGAAAACCTCCTCGAAAGCGAACTGTTCGGCCACGTCAAGGGCTCTTTCACCGGCGCGGTACAGACCAAGTCGGGACTGTTCAAGGTGGCCGACGGTGGCACCCTCTTCCTGGACGAGGTCTCCAACATCAGCCTCACCACCCAGGCCAAGCTCCTTCGGGTCCTCCAGGAACGGGAGGTCACCCCCATCGGCAGCACCCAGCCCATTCCGATCAACATCCGTCTGGTGGCGGCGAGCAACCGCAATCTCCGCCAGCTCGTCGCCGAGGGAAAGTTCCGCGACGACCTTTTTTTCCGTCTCAACATCATTCCCGTCGAACTGCCCCCCCTGCGGGAGAGAAAGGGCGACCAGCGGCTGGCTGACCGCCCATTTCACCAAACAGTTCTCCGAGGAAATCGGCAAGGAAATCAGGGGACTGGCCCCCGATGCCCTGGAGCTTCTGGATAACTATGCTTTTCCGGGCAACGTCAGGGAACTGGAAAACCTGATCGAACGCGCCGTGGTCCTCTCCGAGAGGGAATTCATTCAGAGGGAAGACCTCGAACTGCAGGTATCTGAGAAGTCCCGGGAAGGGTCGGAGGTCGGCTACGTGCCGCAGAGCCTGGAGGAACTCAAGGAGAAAAAGCGTCACCTGCGCGAACGGGCCGTGGAGTCACTGGAGCGGGCTTTCGTCCTGGACGCCCTGAAGCGAAACGACTGGAACGTCACCCGGGCCGCCGAGGAAGTCGGCATGCTTCGTCCCAATTTTCAGGCACTGCTGAAGAAACAGGGTATATCGGGTCGCAAAGGCCCGGCCAACTGACCGGGGAGGGAACCGGCGGTTATCTCGCACTCTACCTCTCCAGCTTTTCAATCTCTTCCTTCTGGGCCAGGGGCAGAAGGATGGTGAATACCGTCCCCCTGTCTTCGCGCTGGCTGCTCTCCACCTCGATCTGCCCCCCGTGATTTTCGATGATACCGTAGGAGACCGAAAGACCCAGCCCCGTCCCCTGGGCTCCCTTGGTGCTGAAGAAGGGGTTGAATATCTTCTCCAGGTGATCCGGAGAGATGCCGCAGCCTTGGTCGCCGATGCGGACGAAGACCCAGGAGCCCGGTTCCCGGATCCCCGTCTCCAGGAACAGGGTACCGCCTCCTTGCATGGCCTGGGCCGCGTTGAGAATGATGTTCATGAACACCTGTTCGATCTGGTTCGGATCAAGGAGGATTTGAGGCAGGGAGGAATGGTACTTCCTTTGGACCTCGATATTGAAGAAAAAGGACTGGTGTTCCACCAGGGCGAGGGTCTTGTCCAAAAGGGCATTGACCGAAGCGAGCGACTTGCTCGGAATGGATTTGCGGGAAAATTCCAGGAGGCCCCGAACGATCCCGGCGCAGCGCCGGGTCTCTCCGAGAATGGTGCTCAGGTCCTTTTTCAGCCCCGGGTCCAGCCGGCGATCCTGGTCCAGCAGGGAGGCATACATCAGAATGCCGGTCAAGGGGTTGTTGATCTCGTGGGCGATGCCCGCGGACATCTCCCCAAGAGCCGCCAGCTTTTCCGACTGGAGAAGTTCGGACTGCATCTTTCGGATCTCCTCGGTTCGCTCCTCCACCCTCAATTCGAGGGTCGCCGCCCATTCCCGCAACTCGTTCTGGGCCTTCTTGAGGTTGAGGGCCATCACGTTGAAGGAGGCGGCCAGCTCCCCCAATTCATCCCCCGAGGAGGCTTCAATCCGGCTCTCCAGGTCTCCCCGGGCCAGTTTTCGCGTGTGCTCAAGGAGTTGTTCGACCGGAGCATGGATGAACCGCCGGGTCAGGGCGGTCAGGCTCAGAAGAAGAAGGCCAGCAGAGAAAAGGTAAGAATGATGATGCCGTTTCGGTGGCTGGCCATCCGGGCGTTCATGTCTTCGAGAGAGACGATGACATCCAGGACGCCGAGAAGCTTGGCCTGCGGAGAATGAAAATGGCAGGCGGCAGCCAGGCAGCTCGGGTCGCTGTAGATTCCCCTGGCGATGCCGAGAACCTCCTTGCCCTTGCGGTCCCTGAACAGGCGGCTTCGACTCATGGAGGAGGCCTGAAGCAGGGGTTTCTTCCCTCCGTGGCACATATTGCAGGCCTCTGCCTTTTTGTCGAGCACCGTCCCGATTTCGGGCTTGTCGGTGGAAAAGATGATGATGCCGTCCTTATTGATGAGGCGGATATGTTCGACCCCCTTCTGGGTGCCCACCTCCCGGATCATCTGGTAGACCCTTTTGCGGTCGTTTTCCAGCATCTGGTAATAGGTGGTCTGTATGATGGTCTCGCTCAGGTTGTCGACATCCTTGATCGCCTCGTCGAGGAAAACCGCCTTCAGGGAGCGGACATTGACCCAGGAGAAAACACCATCGCCAGGAGCAGAACGCCGCTGGTCACGAGGGTGAATTTGGTAAGGAGTCTAAGCCGCATATCCTGCTCCCCGAAGACTTGAGGTCCGCCCTCCCGGATGGAGTCCGAAGAAAGGCTTGCGATTCGTGCAGAAAGCCATCATCTCCCATCAAAAATAGATTAGGAAGGCTTTAAATTCAACCAATATGTTGTATAAATATTGATTAATTATTATTTATTTTCAGATCGTCGCCACCGAGGGAATCCATGACCGGCGAATATTGGCGGGACACGTTGAATCCCCATCTGATTTCGGGTGCATATTTTGTCTGCGGAGGAATATGGATATTCTCCACCATTTATTTTCTTCTCCGGATGGTTTCCCGAGCCGGAGATTTTCCGCCGATGGGAACTGATACGGTGTCTGTCCTGGCTGCTGGTGACGACGGTCCTCATTTTCGTTCTGATCCGCCACACTGAAAGGAGCCTGGCAAATTCCCGCATCTCCCTGCACCGGGTCAACCGCGCCCTGATGGCCCGCAGCGAGTGCAGCCAGGTCCTGATCCGGGCTTTCAATGAGCAGGAACTGATGGGGGGGATCTGCCGCATCATCGTAGAGTCGGAGGGCTATCGCCTGGCCTGGGTCGGTTTTGCCGAAGCGGCCCCGGCGAAAAGGGTGCGTCCGGTGGCACAGTGGGGATACGAAAACGGTTATCTCGAAACCCTGCAGGTCTCCTGGGGCGACAACGAACATGGCCAGGGCCCCACCGGAACCGCCATCCGCTCGGGCCGCCCGAGCGTGGCCCAGCACATCCTGACCGACCCCCAATGGGAGCCCTGGCGGGAGAAGGCTCTGCGCTACGGATACGCCTCCTCCCTCTCCCTGCCTCTTTCGGACGGGAACCAGGTCTTCGGCGCCCTGGTCATTTTCGCCGGAGAGCCGGACGCCTTCGATGTTCAGGAGGTCAACCTGCTGCAGGGGCTGGCCGAGGACCTCTCCTACGGGATCACCACCCTGCGCATGCGGCGAGAGCGGGAGAAGGGAAGGAACGAACGCAACGCTCCTGGCCACCATTGTCGAGCAGGAGGCCGACGGGGTCCTGACCTTCGATACCGGGGGGCAGATCCAGTACGTCAACTCGGCCTTCGAAACGATCAGCGGCTATTGCCGGGAGGAGATCGTCGGGCGCAACATCATGAATGTCGGCAGAGACGACCAGAACCGGAACTTTTTCCGGGTGATGGCCGACTCCCTTCACATGGGGCGGGCACGGACCGAGCGCTTCATCAACCGGCGCAACGACGGTACCCTCTACGACGTCGAGGCGAGGATTTCCCCCGTCTCGGGCTCCTCGGGGATTACTGCCTACGCGGCCGTGATCCGCGACCTGACCCACGAGGTCCAGCTCGAAAGGCAGCTGTGTCAGGCCCAGAAAATGGAGGCCATCGCGACCCTGGCCGGAGGGATCGCCCACGATTTCAACAACATCCTGGCCGCCATCGTCACCAACACCGAGATGGCCCTCGATCAGGTGCCGGAAGGGGAGGTCCTGCGGGAGCATCTCGCCATCGTGTTGAAGGCCGGTTTCCGGGCGCAGAAACCTGGTCAGGCAGATTCTTACCCTGAGCTGCCAGGGTGAGCACGAACGTCAACCCATCCGCCTCGAACTGATCGTCGGGGAATGCCTGAAACTTCTCCGGGCCTCCCTGCCGCCACCATCGATATCCCCCACCATCCGACCGAAGGTCTCGGCATGGTCATGGCCGATCCGACTCAGATTCACCAGGTTCTCATGAACCTGTGCACCAACGCCGCCGACGCCATGCGGGAGAAGGGCGGAACCCTGGACATTTCGCTCGCGGAACATGGACCTGCCGGCCCAGGACCCCGCCGGCAGACCCACAATTGCCGGCAGGGCGCTACCTGCGCCTGACGGTAGCCGATACCGGCCACGGCATGGACCGAAAAACGATGGAGCGGATTTTCGATCCCTTCTTCACCACCAAGGGGCCCGGCCGCGGCACAGGGCTGGGGCTTTCGGTCGTTCACGGCATCATCAAAAACCATGGCGGGGGAATCACCTTTGCCAGCGAACCGGAAAAGGGGACCTCTTTCACGTCTATCTTCCGCGGATTGACGGGGCCGAGGCCGCCACTGAAGAGGACACCGCCGGCCCCCTTCCCGGGGGGACCGAACGCATTCTGTTTCTCGACGACGAGGAGGACCTCGTTTTTTCCTGCCAGAAGATGCTGGAGGCCCTCGGTTACCAGGTGGTGGCGGGGACCAACAGCCTGGAGGCGCTGGAGGTCTTCCGGGCGCAGCCGGAGCGTTTCGACCTGGTCATCACCGACCAGACCATGCCGCACCTGACCGGCGAGAGGCTGGCCCTGGAGATCCTCGGCCTGCGGCCCGATATGCCGATCATCCTCTGCACCGGCCTGGGAGCGACATCGGGAGGCGGGGTCACCGACAAGGTCGCGCACACCATCGGCATCCGCGAAGTCATCCGCAAGCCGGTGGAGCGAACCGAGATGGCCCGGGTCATCCGGCGGGTCCTGGACGGGTCGGCCTGAGCGCAGGAGAGAGCCATGGCAGACATTCTGATCATCGACGACGACGAGCTGATGGTATCTTCCCTTTCCCTGATGGTGCGCCGGCTGGGCCATGACTCCGCCAGCGCCGGCGCCCTGGGAGACGGGATCGAAATGGCCTGACTCGCGGGATTTCGACGTCGTTTTCCTCGACGTCAGGATGCCCGACGGCAACGGCATCGACGCCCTTCCCAGGATTGCCGAGAGCGCCATCGGCCCCGGAGGTGATCATCATCACCGGTTTCGGCGAGCCGGACGGCGCCGAGCTGGCCATCAAGAGCGGAGCCTGGGATTACATCGAAAAGTGCTCCTCGGTCAAGGACATGACCCTGTCCCTGGAACGTGCCCTTCAGTACCGTCGGGAGAAGATGGCCGAAACACGGAAAAAGAACGTCATCGCCCTGAAACGGGAGGACATCTTCGGCAACAGCCCGAAGCTGCGGGCCTGCCTGAACCAGGTGGCCCAGGCGGCCGGCAGCGACGCCAACATCCTGATCACCGGGGAGACCGGAACCGGAAAGGAGCTCTTTGCCCGGGCCATACACCGGAACAGCCCGCGGGCGGACAGAAATTTCGTCACCGTCGACTGCGCCGCCCTCCCGGAAACCCTTGCCGAAAGCCTCCTTTTCGGTCATGAAAAGGGCTCCTTCACCGGTGCCGAAAAACCCCAGGAGGGACTGGTCCGCCAGGCCCACGGAGGCACCCTCTTTCTGGACGAGGTCGGAGAGCTCCCCCTCTCCCTTCAGAAAACCTTTCTACGAGTCCTGCAGGAGCGCCGTTTCCGGCCCCTGGGGGGCCTGCGCGAAATTGAAAGCGATTTTCGCCTGGTTTCGGCGACCAACCGGGACCTTGACGAGATGGTGGCCGACAGCCGTTTCCGCAGCGACCTGCTCTACCGCCTCCGCGCCTTCACCATCGAACTGCCTCCCCTCAGGGAGCGGGCCGAAGACATCCGGGACCTGGCCCGAAACCATCTGGACCGGCTTTGCGAGTGCCACGGTCTGGCCTCCAAGGGATTTTCCCCCGATTTCCTCGACGCCCTGCTGGCCTATTCCTGGCCCGGAAACGTTCGTGAACTGGCCAACACCCTCGTGCGGGCCTTCTCCGCAGCACAATTTGAACCGACCCTCTATCCCAAGCACCTCCCCACCAACATCCGGGTTCAGATTCTGAAGAATTCGGTCCACGGCGACCACGCCCCCTCCGAGGAAGAAGCCCCCCCCAGTCCCGTCCGCAAACTGCCCCGCCTTCAGGAATTCCGGGAGAGGGTCTATTCGCAGGCCGAGAAACATTACCTGGAGGACCTGATGTCCATGGCCGAATCCAGCATCCCCGAAGCCTGCCGGCTCTCGGGCCTTTCCCAATCCCGCCTGTATGCCCTGCTGAAAAAACACGACATCCCCCGCCCCGGTTAAAACACTCATCCCAAGAATATTTACGAAAGCATCATTCCTGCCCGGCAGGAAAATTCCTGCCCAGCAGGAACGATTCCCGCATGGCAGGAATCCCAGCGACACCCTCCCTTCTTCCTCACCCCCACCTAAGTGCCTGAAATCTAAAGGTTAATTAATTTTTTCACAGATTTCTCTTCAGCCGGTACGGCCATTGCTCTTTAGGAGGTCATGCACCCTGCGACGGCGCCGGCAGACAAGCTCCGGGAGCGGTGGTGGGGACAACAAAAAGGAGACGGCCATGAAAGCAAAAATCGCTAACTCCCTGATCGTCGGCATGGTGGTGCTCGTCACGGTATTTCTCGGCAGCCTGGCGAAGTTCGGCGCAGACAGCGAGATGCTGCCAACCCTCTTTCTCTGCTTCTTCGCCCTGCTCATCGCCATCCAGGTCGTGCCGGCCCTGATGCTGTTCGGGGTTATGGTCAAGGAGATTTTCCGCCGTACGCCCAAGGGGGAGGGTGAAGGCCGCGGCATCAACCGCTGAGGGCAGCCATCGAATCTCTTCCATCTGGAAAGGGGCGGTCATGAACGATCAAGGAATTCTCATAGCGGACAGAGATACGACGACCCGCAGGCTGCTGGCAGACGTTCTGACCAAGGCCGGCTACCGGGTAAAGACGACCGATTCGGCTGCCGACGTCTTGAGCGACATCCTCAGGAAACGCGCCCACCTCATCCTGGTGGGAAGCGATTTCGACGAAAAGGTGGCGGCCGCGGACCTGATACCCATGATCAAGCGGTGCGACAGAAATCTGACCATCATTCTTGTGGCGGACGAGGAGTCCCTCCCCATGGTGCGAAAAATCCGGCAGGAAGGCATTTTCTACCATGCCCTGAAGCCGGTGAGCGCCGAGGACGGAGAAGAAATCCGCCAGGTCGTGGAATGCGCCTTCAAAAACGTGGTCAACGTCCTGAGTATCCATTAGCGGTGCATCCCGGCTGGCAAAAAATGAACCCTTTCGACAAGGAGAGCAATACGCCATGAAAACCCGAGCACATCTTACCGTCGCGGTCCTGACCCTCTGGGGGCTCGTCCCCTGTGCCCTCGCAATGCCTCCGGGACGGGAAGACAACAGCAGCCTGGTGGTCTGGACCTTCCTCGGCTTCTGCGCCCTGCTCGTTGTCGCCCAGCTGCTCCCCGCTATCCGCAACGCCCGAAGGGCGGCTCGGGAGGAACAGGAGAAAAGGTCGGCCGAAGAGGCCCTCAAGGTGGAGGTGGAGAAATAAACCGGATGTGAAAAGGAGTAACGACCATGAAACGTCAACTTGCCTGGATTGGAGCGCTGATGTTGTTCGGAGCGGCCGTGGTTCTCGCGGCCGGGGCATTCGGATGGTACCCCTTGGAGGGTTTCGGCGGCTTGTTCATAGCGTTTTTTCTCGGCTACTGCGCCATCATCCTGGTGGCCCAGGTCTTTTCGGCCCTGGCCGCCCTGCGTGCGGTGCTGACAAAAGGGGCGGAGCAGAAGAAAGACGCCCGCAGGGTGATGCTGCCTTAGAAGAGCGACAACACACCTTTCTTCGGAGGATGAACCATGGGATGGAACCGGAAAATAGGCTTACTTTTCATTGCCTCCTTAGCGACGGCAGCGTTGCTGTGGCACCCGGCGGGTGCGGCGGCACGGCAGAGCGAAACCTGTCTCGGCTGCCATGGCGACGCCGGGGTCGTCGGGGATGAGTACAGGATCGACCCGCTCAAATTCGACCATACGGCCCACGGCCAACTCGGGTGCACCACCTGCCACCAGTCGGTCAGCGAAAACCATCCCGATGACGGAAAGGCCCCTTCCCGGCCCGCCTGCCGGGATTGCCACCAGGAGGTCAGCGAGGAGTACGCCCGCACGGCACATGCCGCCAACGCCTCCTGCGGGGACTGTCACAACCCGCACCAGGCCCATGCCCCCACGGAAGTTTCCGGGATGGACATGAACCGTCAGTGCGCCGCCTGCCACCAGCCGGGGAAAATGAAGGAGGCCCACGGAGCCTGGCTACCCCAGGCCGACCTTCATCTGCAGGCGCTTCCCTGCGTCTCCTGCCACACGGGGTCGAAAAACTACGTGATCACCCTTTACATGGTCCGGCGGGATGGACCGCCCGGGGGTCAGCCGCCATTCGAGGCGCCGCCTTTGTGCCGGCTCGATACGGGGAGCTGAAGAGCCTGGCGGGGACCCGGGACATTCGGTCCCTCATCGACACAGACGGCGACGGCGTCGTCTCCCTGGCCGAGCTGAAGCAGTTCAACGGTCATTCCGAACACCACGGCCTGCGTCTCAAAGGCATGCTCACACCGGAAGTCGTCACCCACAGCCTGCAGATCCTCGGCAACCGCTGGGACTGCACCTTCTGCCACGCTTCGGGTCCCGGGGCCATGCAGACCAGCTTTCTCGCCCTCCCCAGGGAGGACGGCAGCTACGGCCGGTTGCCAGTGGAAAAGGGCGCCATCCTCGACGCCCTGAACGGAACGCCGGACTTCTACATGATGGGCGCGACCCGCAATGCCTCCCTCAACCTCCTCGGACTCGCCATTCTGGCCGGGGGTCTGGTGATGCCGGTGGGACACGGGTTCCTGCGTTTTCTGACTCGCAAAAACAGACGATGAAAGGAGAGGCGTCATGACCGGACACAGCAACCCGAAACCGCAAAGGGTTTACCTGCAACCGACACCGGTGCGCATCTGGCACTGGCTCAACGCCCTGGGGATCGTTACCCTGGGTATCTCCGGAGCGCAGATCCGGTTCCCCGAGTACCTCAACATCTTCGGCAGCTACAAGGCGGCCATTCTGCTCCACAACACCGCCGGCATCCTGGTGGCCGTCTCCTTCTCACTCTGGTTCTTCTACTACACCTGCATCGCCCGCAAGATGATGCAACTGTACGTCCCCACGGGGGAGGACCTTCGGCACGGGCTGGTGCGCCAGGCGGTCTTCTACTTTTTCAACTACTTCCAGGGCAAGCCCAATCCCCACCACCCGACGCCGGACAACAAGTTCAACCCTCTGCAGAAATCGGCCTACCTCGCCATCATGTTCGTCCTCGTGCCGCTGGTGAGCCTGACCGGCATCCTGCTGATGAACGTTTCGCCCCTGCGGGAAATGGTTCTGCTGGTGGGGGGGCTGAAAATCCTCGTCGCGCTCCATTTTCTCCTTGCCTGTTCACTCTTCGCCTTTCTCTTTACCCACGTTTACCTGGCGACCCTCGGCAAGACGCCCCTATCTTACGTCAAGCCGATGTGGACCGGGTGGGAGGAGAGTCGAAGACCACTGAAAGGCCTCTGACGAATGGTTTCGCGAGATGAACATCAGGGAAGGGAGGTTGTCATGAACGGACTGGCGAATTCCGAAAAAAGAAGCCCTCGTTGGGGAACGCCTCCCAAACAAGCGGCCCGGGGAAACGCGGAGGAGGATATCAGGGCCCGTAATCACGACCTGCAGGGCCTCTCCCGCCGCGGCCTTCGAGACCTCTTTCTGTTCTTCATGATCAGCGCCTGTTTCTTCGGGTTGCGCCGGGTCGACCTTCTCGCTCCCCTGGCGGAGAGCGTCCGGGAACTGCTGGGCTGCCCGCCGGCGCCGGAGCTTACGACCCTGGCCCTTACCGGTTACACCCTCTCGGCCCTTGTTCTGATCCTGGCCCGGGCGCTCCAGGGGGAACGCCCCCGTCTGAGCTGGTCCCACCTCGGCTACCGCACGGTCTTCTTTTTCTTTTACACCGTGGCGGGCGCCCTCGAGGAGAACTTTATGGGGGTCCTCCTCGCCGGGCTCCTCCTTTTCGGCCTTGAGCAGCTGAACATCTGGACCTATGCTCTGAAAACTCTCCCCGGTCGCAAAGCCCTGGCAAACAAGCTTTGAGGTTTGGCTACCCCCCTCAACCTATAAGGCCCCGGAAGCTGCGTTCCGGGGCCTTTTTTCGAATCTCAGAAGGATTATTAGGCCGTCAACCTTCTCCCATTGGCCGCTGCCGGAGCAAGGTGGAGGTTTCGGGGGCGTGCAAATGTTTGAGCGAAGCGAGTTTTTGCACGTTCCCGAAACGTCTGCCGCGCAGAGCAATTCCGCCGTCCTTGGGAGGAGCAACCCCGAAATTTCCGCCGTTCCCGTTTCTCAGGATGTTGCAGACCCTCCTATTTCGACCCATTATCCCGCCATTTCCTCCCGGCAACCACCGCCTGCCCCAGGGCAAGCCCTCCGTCGTTGGGCGGAACCCGGGAGTGGGTCAGGCCCTCGAACCCCTTCTTTTCCAAAAGCAACAGGAGCCTCTCGGTGAGGTAACGGTTCTGGAAGACGCCTCCCGAAAGGGCGACCCGGTCCAGGCCTGTCGTCTCCCGGATGCGCAGGCAGACCTCGACCGCCATTCGGGCGAGGGCATTGTGGAAGCGGAGGCTGATGCGGGAAGTCCTTTCCCCCTGAAGAGCATCGGAGGCAACCGCCCGGATGAGGGGGGCCGGGTCGAAAAGGGTCATGCCGTCCGCTTCTTGCCAGAGGTCGAAGGGATAGGCCTCCTCGCCCGTCTCCTCGATGGCCATCTCCAGTTCCATCGCCGCCTGCCCCTCGAAGCTTACCCGCCGCCGCAGTCCGGCCAGGGCTGCCACTGCATCGAAGAGCCGACCGCAGCTCGACGCCAGGGGGGAGTTTACCCCTTTTCGGATCATCTGAAGCAACAGCCTCAACTCCCCCTCCGCGACTGCGTCGACCAGGGGGAGCCGCGGCAGGTTCTCGCCAAAGGCCTGCACGAGGTAGCTCAGCGCCATGCGGTAGGGCTCCCTCGTGGCGGCGTCCCCCCCGGGCATCGGCACGTAGACGAAATGGCCGAGGCGCCGGTAGCCGAGAAAATCTCCCACCAGGAATTCCCCGCCCCAGATGCGGCCGTCGGCCCCGTAGCCCAGACCGTCGAAGATGACCCCGATCGCCTCTCCGTCGACCCCGTTCTCGGCCAGGCAGCTGGCCAGGTGCGCGTGGTGATGCTGCACCGGTACCCTTGAGACCCCCTCGATTTCTTCAGCGAAACGAGCGGAGTAATAGTCGGGATGGAGGTCGCATGCCACTATTTTCGGTTCCACCTCCAGAATCTCCCTCAGGTGGCGGACGGTCTGGCGGAAAGACGCGTACACCTCCGGGTTCTTGAGGTCTCCCACATGCTCGCTCAGATAGGCCCGGTCGTCCCGGGTCAGGCAGACGGTGTTCTTCAGTTCGCCGCCCAGCGCCAGGACGGGTCTCTGGGAAAGGGAGAGCGGAACGCTGCGGGGCACAAACCCCCGGGAGCGCCGCAGCAGGAGCGGCTTGCCGGCCATGACCCGGGCGATTGAATCGTCGGTGCGGGTATGTATCCGTCGGTTGTGGGCCAGGAAGAAGTCGGCGATACCGGACAGCCGCTCCCGGGCATCGTCGTCGTGAAAGGCGATGGGCTCCTCGCTCAGGTTGGCGCTGGTCATCACCAGGGCGGCAAAGTTCTCCTCCAGGAGCAGATAGTGAAGGGGCGTGTAGGGCAGCATGACTCCCAGGTAGCGGTTGTTCGGGGCTACCAGGGAGGAGATGAGGGAGTTCTCCCGCTTGGCCACAAGAACGATGGGTCGCTCCACCCCCGAAAGGAGCGCCTCTTCCCCCTCGGCGAGCTCGGCATAGCCGCCGACCTGCTCCAGGTCGCGGGACATGATGGCGAAGGGTTTCTCATCCCGGGCCTTTCGCCGCCGAAGTTCCCGAACCGCCTTCTCGTTGCCGGCGTCGACGGCCAGATGGTACCCGCCCAGCCCCTTGACGGCTACAATCTTCCCGGCCCGGAGAAACCCGATTACGCTGCGCACCGGGTCCTCTGTAGACACATCTCCGCCTTCGGCATCAAGGAGGGCGAGCCTGGGGCCGCACTCCGGACAAGCGTTGGGCTGGGCATGAAAGCGGCGGGAGGAGGGATCTTCGTATTCCTCCCGGCAGGCGCAGCACATAGGGAAGGCGGCCATGGTGGTGTTTGGCCGGTCGTAGGGAATTCCGGTGACGATGGTGTAGCGGGGACCGCAGTTGGTGCAGTTTATGAAGGGATACCGGAAGCGCCGGTCGGTCGGGTCAAAGAGCTCGCGCAGGCAGTCGGCGCAGACGAAGGTGTCGGGTGAAACTTGCGCCTTGCCCTTTACCTGGTGGAGACTCGGTCGGATGAGGAATCCGGCCTCCCCCTTTTCCGGGATTTCGGTGGTTTCGAGGCGGGAAATGGTCGCCAGCGGCGGCAGGTCGGCCCTGAGGCAGGCTAGAAAGGTGGCCAGGTTTTCCCCGCTCCCCTGCGCCTCGATCACCACCCCCCGGCTGTCGTTCAGCACCCACCCGGATATGGCCCACCGGTGGGCGCACTGGTAGACAAAAGGCCGGAAGCCGACACCCTGGACGATGCCCTCGATGGTGATTCTCTGACGCGGCAAGCGGGACCTCGCTGGAAAAAAGGAAAAGATTCCCTTTCTTTTTACCACCCCCGCCTCGGCGGTTCAATAACCAAGGGCGTGTCCGGTCTGCCCGTCCAACGCCGCAAGGCGACGGCGGGACTCCAGTTCCGGGTTCATGGTTCCTGGGCCGTGTTCGGCCGCCCTGTTAACAGACTTCTTGGATGGCTGCCGTCCCGCCGGCAGTCTTACGGCTCCGAGGCCAGTTCGTACTTCTCCAGCTTATAGCGCAGGGTGCCGCGGGGAACGTTGAGAAGTCGGGCGGTCTTGGCCACGTTGCCACCGGTGATGGCGATCGCCTTGGTGATGAGCTCTTTCTCCAACTGACCGACGACCTCGTCGAGAAAGACCCCCCTCGGCGGGATATCGAAGGAGAAGGAGGCCTCCTTGCGCGGGGCCTCCCCCCAGATTTCCAGGGGAAGAAAGTCGGGGGTGATCACCTCGGAATGGCACATGATGCAGATGCGCTCCACCACGTTTCGCAACTCCCTCACATTGCCGGGCCAGTGGTATCGCATCAACAGGTCCAGGGCCTCCCTGGAGACCTCCCGAATCCGTTTATTGAACTCCCGGCTGAAGCGCTTGAGAAAAAAGTCCAGCAGAGGAGGGATATCCTCCCTGCGTTCACGCAGAGCCGGAATATGGATGGGAAACACGTTGAGGCGATAGAAGAGGTCTTCACGAAAGGCCTTCTCCTCGATAGCCTCCTTCAGGTTCCGGTTGGTGGCGGCAATAATCCGCACGTCGATGTCGATGTTTCTGGTACCGCCAAGGCGTCGGATCCTGCGGTCTTCCAGAACCCGCAGCAGCTTGACCTGCAGGTTGAGGTCCATCTCCCCGATTTCGTCGAGAAAGACCGTGCCCCCGTTGCCCTCTTCGAAAAGGCCTATTTTGCGGGTTTTGGCGTCGGTGAAGGCGCCCCGCTCATGACCGAAAAGTTCGGTTTCGAGGAGGTTGAAAGGCAGAGAACCGCAGTTGATCTCGATGAAGGGGCGCTCGCTTCGCGGGGAGAGGTTGTGAATGGCCCGGGCGACCAGCTCCTTGCCGGTTCCGCTTTCGCCCGTGATGAGGACCGTGGCAGACTCGTGCCTGGCCACCTCGCGCACCTGGCGGTACACCTGGAGCAGTTCCGGGCTGGAGCCGACCATGTCGGCCGAATCGAGCAGGTCCTTTCCGCTTCCCTTGCGGCGCAGGTGCCTGAGCTCCCGACGCAGGCTCCGGGTTTCGAGGGCGAGCTTGACGATCAGGCGAATGGCGTCGGCCTTGAAGGGCTTCTTGATGTAGTCGTAGGCGCCCATCTTGAGAGCTTCTACAGCGCTTTCCACCGTTCCGTAACCGGTGATGATGATGACCAGGACCTCCGGGTCGACCTCCTTAAGGGCGCGCAGCACCTCCAGACCGCTCTTGCTCCCAAGGTTGAGGTCGAGCAGGACCAGGTCCACCTCCTCCTCACCCACCTGCTTTACCGCTTCTTCGCCGCTTTCGGTGGAAAAGGGGCGGTAGCCGTCCTCGGCGAGAATACGTTCGAGATTTTCACGGATGAAGGCTTCGTCGTCGACTATCAGAATTTTTTCCATGGCTTCTCCGGCCCCCATATCAATCAAACTCATCGGAGGGGCTCGTCCGCCCGATCCCCAGGCAACGTCTCAGTGAATCAAAGCGGATCGGGAATAAAACAGATTTTGAATATGGTCGATTTTAAAATCTGTATACCGGAAACGCAACAAAAAAACGGTGAATTTTCGCCACATCCAAGGTGAATGATGCGCTTTTCGGTCATCAGTAGGAGCTTACCAAGGGAATAAAGGCGAAAATTGGCGCCTGTCTCAAACAGGTTCGGCAGCTAGGGGAAAGAAAAGTAAAAAGGTCGTCCCCTCCCCCGGACGGCTTTTGACCTCGATACGGCCCCCGTGATCGGAAACGATGTTATGGGTTATGGAGAGCCCGAGACCCGTCCCTGCGCTCTTGCTGGTGTAGAAAGGCTCGAAAATAAGAGCGAGACGGTCGGCAGGAATCCCCTCGCCGGTGTCCCCGATGGCGATCCGTACGCCCTCCGCTCCCGCCTGCGTACCAATCTTGAGCACTCCGCCGCGGGGCATGGCCTCCCGGGCGTTGTTCATCAGGTTGAGAAAGGCCTGCTTCAACTTGTCCCGGTCCAGAGGGACCGGGGGCAGATCGGCATCCATCGCCTCCACCAGTTCGACCCCTCCCCTCTGGCACTGTTTTTTCACCAGGAACAGCGTGTCGCGCAGAACCTGCCGAACATCGCCGGGTTCGAGTCGGGTCTGCGGCTGGGAAGCGAAATCAAGAAGCTCCCCGACCAGCCCTTCCAGCCGCTCGATCTCCTGGAGTGAACGGTAAATCAGCGCCTGGTCTTCGGGCTGATGGAGCAGGCGATCGTGCAATTCGTCGAGAAGCAGGCTCACTCCCGTCAGCGGATTTCGGATTTCATGGGCGATGCCGGCCGACAGCCGTCCCAGGGAGGCCAGCCGCTCCATACGAGCCATCTGCTGCCGTAGACTGACCCGCTCGGTGAGATCCTCCACGGTGAGGATGCGGCCGCCCTCCTCCCCGAACCGCAGCGGATGGAGCGCCAGACGGAAATTGAGGGTCCGGCCGTTGCGCTCGGCATCCACATACTGGCTCCATCTCTTATTTCGGAGTTGTTGAGTACGGGATCCAGGGCATCGAGGATTTCCGGCCAGCCGGCCAGCAAATCGGTGATCGGGATGGCCGAAGGGGGACCGGCAAGAGCGAGAATGGACTGTGCCGGGCCGTTGGCCAAGGTAATCCGGCCGGCGGCATCGAGGGTCAGAATTCCCGTTTCGATGTTTTCGAAGACGGTCTCCTTGAAATTGCGTTCCCGCAGAATTTCCTTCCGGGATCTTCGCAAGTCCTCCAGCGTCTTGAGGAGGCGGGCCTGACGATCGCGGAGTTCCTGGGCCATTTTGTTGAAAGCCGAGGTCAGCTCCCCCACCTCATCCTGGGAATGAACCTCCAGCTTTGCAGGTAAGGTCTCCCCGCGCCATCTTCTTGGTTCCCTCGATGAGGTCAAGCAGGGGGTTGGTTATTCCGCGGGAGAGCTGGTAGGCGAAAAAGAGAACCAGAAGGCCTGTTACTGTAATCATGAGGGAAGAGGTACTGACGAATCGGGTGAACTCCCGTCGGATGACCTCCGAGGTGGCCAGAGCCGCCTTGTGAAACTGTGTCACCTCGGCGCCGATGGTCACCCCGCCGAAAATGCCCCTGCGCCCGTATTCCCCGCCATGGAAAAAGATCGGGGCGTAGGCCATTATTTTCTTCGACCCACCGACGTTGGTGACGTCGACCACCCCGGATTTTCCCGCCAGAACCGCCTTGGCGACCTCAGGATAGTTGGGATGGACGAATCCTGCCTTGAACAGGTTGAAGGGGATGTTTCCCCGTGCCACCGCCTCCGGAGGGCTATCGGCCGTAATAGGGAGGAACCAGCCCGCCCGAGCGGTCAAGCCCCCGGATATCCCAGTACTTGGGATGGGCAATCATCCATCCCTCGTCGTCGAACATGAAAGCGTAGTTGCCACTGGAGTAGGAGGGGAAAACTACGTACCGATCCCTGGTCGGGGTAATGTGAAGAGTAAACTCCATCAGGTGGCGTTGGTCCAGGGAAAGGACAACGACCCCTTTGAGGCGGCCCTCATCGTCCCGAACCGGCATCGAAAAGCGCACTACACCGACGTACCGGGCTCCTTCCACCGCCGATTCCGGATTTGGAGCGCCCTGCAACTGCTCCTCCTTGCTGATATGCCAGCCGGTGAGGTGGGAAACGTAAATTTCTCCCGGGCGGGAGGTTCCGGGCCTTCCTGAAGTAGGTTTCCGTAAGGTAGGTGGTATTTGCGGGGTTTGAAACATCCCGAAGGTTATGGCTCACCCGCCCGTTCACGATGCGCAGTCGCTCCCTGCCGTCCGGATCGACAAAAGCCAGTTCACTGAAAAGGGGAAGGTTTTCCCGTTTCTCTACCGGAGAGCCATTGGTGCCGGTGCGGTACCAGACCTCACGGCGGTGATTGCGGCTGAAGCGGAGGTAATCCTCCCTGGTCGGCGGCAAAAGGGCGAGGTCCTGCAGGTCTCCTTTCACCTGACTCAGAAAACTGCCCACCTCCTCCGCTACCATTTGCGCCCTCAGCTCAAGGGCGCCGGCCGCCTGGGAATCGAGGGCCTCCGTGGCATTGTTCCGCAGCAGGGTTTCGACCGACCGCAGGCTTTCGCTGGAGTTGACGGCAAGAAGGACGAGGGGGATGAGGGAAAGCGCCCAAAAGGCGTACAGGACCTTTTTATGAAGGTTGAGGCGAACCATGGGGCATTATAGCAGCAAGGAAGGAGCAAACGGAAGCAAAGAGAGAGACGGGGAGGTGAGGGATTGGAGGGCGGGTAGGGTCAGGAGTCCTGTCGAAGCTCGCGCAGGATTTGCCGTGAATTTACGGCCAGGGGGAGAACCCGCTCATGCGTCATCAGCACCGCGTCGAGGGATGGACCGTCATTGATGATTACATCCTGGGGGGTGAAAAAGGTCTTGGCGACGTGGCTCCCGTCGGCACGGCTGTAAACGAAGACCTCGTAATCTTCGCCGCTGATTGTCATCAGGCAGGTATGAACCAGATTTTCAGTTTCCATGGCATGCTCACACACTCAGGTTATTCGATACCGCTCCAACAGCACCGACGTTCCGTCATGGATGGCTTGAGCAAGTTTCGGGCCAAGCATCTCCTTCTCCCACAGGACACCGAATTTCTAACCCTTTCATAGGGACTTAGCAAAAAAAATCGCTTTCCGGACGAAGCACCGGAAAGCGATTTTACGAAGCCACAAAGTTAAAACACTTAATTTTATTTACAATTTATTTACGACGACTCACCACATAATCGGCCAGTTCATACAACGCCTCTTTGTCCTCGGAGTCGGGGAACAGGGCCAGATTCTCCTTTACCCGTTCGACCAGATCCATGGCCCGGCGACGCGTATAGGCGATACCGTCGTAACGGTCGATGAGAGAGGTCACGAAGGAGAGGTCCTCCTCCGACAATGCATCCTTTTCGATGATCTCGGCCACCCCTTCCCGCTCGTCATCCGTACAATGACGCAGGGTATGGATGAGGGGCAGTGTCATTTTTCCTTCCTCGAGGTCGTGTCCCTTGACTTTGCCGAATTCGGATACCTCGGCGACATAGTCGAGGGCGTCGTCCATAAACTGAAAGGCGATTCCAAGGTCCATGCCGAAATCATGCAGGGCCCGCTCCTGCTCTTCGGTCACGCCGCCCAGAATCCCTCCGCACTGGCAGGCGGCGGCTATCAATATGGCGGTCTTATTGCGAACCACTGATATGTACCGTTCTTCGGTCAGGTCGAGATCGCAGGTGCTGATCAGCTGAAGGACCTCCCCTTCGGCCATGAGGGTGGTGGCATTGGAAAGGACCTCCAGGATCCTCAGGCTCCCGCCACGGACCATTATGGAAAAGGACTTGGCAAACAGGAAGTCACCCACCAACACCGAAGCTTCGTTCCCCCAAACCGAATTGGCCGAGGCATTTCCCCGGCGCAGCACCGCCCCGTCGACGACATCGTCATGCAGCAGAGTCGCGGTATGGATGAACTCGACCACGCTCGCCAGCCCGATGTGGTACTCCCCCCCATACCCCGACAGGCGGGCGCAAAGAAGAAGAAGCATGGGGCGAAGTCGCTTGCCTCCGCTGGCCAGAACGTATTCTCCCACCTTGCGGATAAGGGCGACATCAGAGTTCAGGTCCTGCTTGAACTGGACTTCGACCTTGTCCAGGTCGTTTCCGAGGAGAGCCAGGGTTTTTTCCATGTAAGTAATCCCGCAATCACAATAAAAAAATTCTGTTTATCCTAAAGAATCCTCCAGGACCTGTCAAAACATTTTTCCGCCTGTCCGCAGGCGCACCGAACCCTCTGCCGGATGCCTTGAACGAACCCATCCCGAGGAAGAACCTCCCAACACAGGAAAAAAAATTGTTAGCCGGGAAAAGCGAAATGGCGATTCATTGACGGGGATTGTTTTTCGGTTACCCTGGAATAAGCGGCTGTTTATCCGCACAATCGTCCATGCAACAACGCCCCGGGCCATGACCGAGGAACATTTCCAGGACTGGAACGGGGATTGCAATAACCATTCTTTCCTGACTCGACGGCCTTCAATTTATCCGCATCTCCATGGGGGAACAATGGGCGTCTTCGAACGCCGGCGCTTCGACCGGAAGAGTTCTCTGAACTTGATCGATTATGAAATCCCCGGAACCGACGGTTTGATCGGCCGGGGCATCGGACGCACCAGGAATATCAGCGGCGCCGGCCTCCTTCTCGAAACCCACACCCCCCTCGAACCAGGCTGGACCGTGCTTCTGACACTGGGCCTGGACAACGAAATGGTAGAGATCAAAGGAACGGTGGTTCATATGGAACCGGCGGGAGAGGAACTTTTCTGGTCCGGAATCGAGTTCCTGGAAATGGCCTCCGAAGGGAAAAGGGTCCTTGAAAAGTACCTGGAGGCCTTTGTCCGGACCTGACGGGCGGAATCGTCCCGGACCAAGATTGATGGCGTCGCAAAAACTCACCAACTGCAGCGTTGCTGCAATTGCTCTCGCTGCTTCGACGTACCTAAGTACGCCTCATTGCTCGCCAATTGCGCGCCTTGCATTTGGCGCTTTTTGCTTAGCCATCCACTATTTTGCTTTCTTGCGAAAGCATCAAGATTGATGCTTTCGCAAAAACTTCGTGAGACGACTAAACAAAAATTTCGTCCTACAAGGCCTGGTGGTTTTCAGGGGCGAAGGCCTACATCAAGTAGATCGAGGTCCTGGAAAAACGCCGTAACGCCGTAGGTCGGACTTTTCCGACACCATCAAGGTTTGAAAGCAGGAGTTGGTTTTTTTTCCGGAACAAACCGTTCATGGCCGGCATTCCAGCGATACCCCCCGGCATCCCAGATATTCTCCAGCAGCTTCCAATCCATATGCACCCCCTTCATTTCGTCGACAGTATCGGAGGCCTGGAGCATTTCCCCATCGTCAATGACGTTGTCTCCGTTCTGGTCGGCCCATTGATAGGGTCCGATCTGGAGGCGGTCGTCCCCGGACAGTGAGGAGGGCGCACTTCGTCCATCCGGATTGGCCACGATTTCTCCTGAGAATCTCGCCTCTTTGCCCATTTCGATCCCAGGAGCCACCTTAAGAAGATAGGAAACGACCTTGCGCTTTTCGCCCGGCTTGATGATCCAACGGGCAGTTCCGATTTCGTTGTCGAGGCTGGAGGGCGGAGGGTTGGCTTCGATGAGCTTCCATCCCGGGGGGAAGCGCTCCCTGAGAATAAAGCCCTTCATCTCCGCTTCGTTTTCCAGACGCACCCGGACCGGAATCAGGCTGCCGGGTGCGGCGTAATGCGGAAGAACCCTTTCGGCCGACAGCCCCGATTCCGGGACCTGGTGATAATGATAATACAGGAAACCCCCTAGAATAAGGACCAAGGCAAGAATCGGCAGCAGATATTTGAGAAGGGGCCTGGATGGGAGCACCTCCTGTTCGACGGGAGCAGATTCCTCGGGACACTCCGGCTCCAGAATCTCCTCGACCGAAACCTCAAGAGCCTCTGCCAGCCGAAGAGCATTCTCCCGCTTGATGGAGGGGTAGCGGTTGTTTTCCCAGCGGGAGATGGTGTCCGTGGTGACTCCCACAACTTTGGACACGTAGAGCTGTGTGAGTTTTTTTTCTTCACGAATCCGCCGGACAGCTACGCCGTTGAGGCAGACCGTAGGGGGGAGCTCATTGCTCATGACAACCTCAGCAGAAAAGTCGCGTTAGTCTAACAGACCCCTCCGAAAAGCGCAAACATCAAAACATCTCCCCCTTGAAGCCCCGCAACCGCACCCGACATGGCAAAGGACAACATGTTGAAATCATTTCCATACGGGTCGACATAGGGTTGAACGACGGCAGATGTCTGATGCAATCTCGACAAAGGCCCGGTAAAGTTGGGCAGGAATCAGGCGGGTAGGTCCCGCCGACACATCAACCCCCATTAATCAGGAGGAAAGTTACATGAAGAAAGCTCTTGTTGTCCTGGTCGCCCTGGCCTTTCTGGCCGGAAGCTCCCTTGCCGCCGTCGCCGCCATGGGCCCGGCTGAAGTCAAGCTCCCCGCCAAAATGATGGGTACGGTGACTTTCCCGCACGCAAAGCATCAAAAATTGGTCAAAGACTGCAAGACCTGCCATCACAAGGGCGTCGCTGCCGGCGCCTGCCGCAGCTGCCATAACGGCGACAAGGCCCCCAAGTTCAAGGAAGTCGCCCACAAGCTCTGCAAAGGCTGCCACAAGAAAGAAAACGGCCCCACCAGCTGCCACGACTGCCACAAGAAGTAGTCGGCAAGCGGACATTGTTCCGTGAATTCCCGGAAAGAGGGTCGCTTCGGCGACCCTCTTTTTTTCCGGACCCCTTCCCCCTCCCTCTTTCCCCTCCCATCCAAGCGACTTCGGCTTTTGTATTCCCCTGGCCCCGTCCCCCTTCGCTTAAAAAATTCATTTCCCATCCCCGCAGCCTCCTGCATTTCTCTTTTTTTCGCACGCTAACAACTCGAAATCACAAGGAATTTCGAAAGAATTTTTTTCCATTGACAGCCATTTCAAAGGGGAGTATATGGAGACTCATGAGATGCCGTTCCGGTCCGGGAATGCGCAAGACAACAAAGCATAAAAAGCAACCCCTTTTTATAGCCGCCTGCCTCCCGGCAACCCGGACTCCAAGAACGGCTCCATCCCTCTCCTGCGGGAGAACGGACGCAATTCAAGGCTTTTAAAAGGGGTTAAATATGCACGTTGCGCTCGCCTTCAATCTGAGGGAGGAATCCGTCCGCGAAACGGACCAGCCTCCCGCCGACCCTCCATCCGAACCTCCCTCTCCAACCTCCGACGACCTCTACGCCGAGTGGGACGACATCCACACCATCCGGGCCGTGGAGAGCGCCCTCGCCGGCTGCCACCAGGTGAGTCTGGTGGAGGCGAACCTCGACGCCTATGGCGCCTTCCGGGAGTTGCGCCCGGAGCTCGTCTTCAACATCGCGGAGGGTCTGCTCGGAAATAGCCGCGAAGCGCAGATTCCCGCCATGCTCGACATGCTGGGGATTCCCTACACGGGGAGCGACCCCGTAGCTCTGGGCATCTGCCTGGACAAGCGGCGCACCAAGGAGGTCCTGGCCTACCATCGCATTCCCACCCCCAGGTTTTCCATCGTGCAGTCCCTGAGAGAGATACCGACACGCCTGCGCTATCCCCTAATGGTCAAGCCGACCCTCGAGGGGTCAAGCAAAGGGGTGACCGACCGGGCGTTGGTTCGGGACCGCCGGGCCCTTATTCGCCAGGTCGACTGGGTCCTGGGCACCTACCGGCAACCGGCATTGGTGGAGGAGTTTCTTCCCGGACGCGAGTTCACAGTGGCCCTTCTGGGTAACGGCCCTTCCCTTCGCACGTTGCCGATCGTGGAGATCAATTTCGACACCCTTCCTGAGGGGGTAAACCCGATCTACTCCTTTGAGGCCAAGTGGCTCTGGGATCGGGAGGAGGATCCCCTGAAGATTTTCTCCTGTCCGGCTCCCCTTGAACCCCCTGCTGCGAAAAAATATCGAGCAAATCTGCAAAAGGGCCTTTCAGGCTATGGGATGCCGCGACTGGTGCCGCATTGACGTGCGTCTGGACGCCCGCGGGCTACCGAACGTCATCGAGCTCAACCCCCTGCCCGGGATTCTGCCCCGCCCGGAGCAGAACAGCTGCTTTCCCAAAGCGGCGCGGGCTGCCGGGCTGTCCTACGATCGGATGATTCTGGGTGTGGTGGATGCCGCCTGCGAACGGCTGAATCTTGTCCCCGGAGGACTCGATGAACGTCGCTGTATGCTTTAACCGTGTTCCCTCGAAATTGCGGCAGGGAGAACCCGGGGACCGCATCTCCGAAGAAGGGGCGGAAACCGAAGCCCGTGCGGCGAAAAAAGCCCTCCAGGCCCTGGGACATGGGGCTACCCTTGTGCCTCTGTGCTCGGACATCGACACGTTTATCCGGAACCTGCGCTCTGTCGGCCCCGAGGTCGTTTTCAACCTCTGTGAGGGCTTCTGGGGGGATAGCCGCAAGGAGCTGCACGTGGCCGCCCTGCTGGACCTCCTCGGCTACGCCTACACCGGAGCCGCCCCTTTTTGCCTCGGCCTTACCCAGGACAAGGTCCGGTCCAAGGACCTCCTGGTCGCCCACCGGCTGCCGACCCCGAAATATACCCTGGTCAAACCCGGTGAGAACTTTCCCAGAACCCGGGACCTCGCCTATCCCCTCATCGTCAAGCCCCGTTTCGAGGACGCCTCCCTGGGGATCACCGCCGAGAGCATCGTCGAGACGGAAAAAGGGCTGCGGAAGCGGGTCCAGTACGTCCACGACACCTACCGGCAGGGCGCGCTGGTGGAGGAATTCATCGAGGGGCGGGAAATCAACGCTGCTCTCATCGGCAATGCCCCGGTGGAAGCCCTGCCCCTTTCGGAAATCCGCTTTCACTCCGACCTGCCCCGCTCTATCGTCAGCTACGAGGGCAAATGGCTCGAGGAATCCAACGAGTTCGCCGGGACACAGCCGGTTTGCCCGGCGCCCCTCAAGGCCAAGGAAGAGTTTCTGGTCCGCGACGTCGCCCTGCGGGCCTTCAAGATCCTGGAATGCCGGGACTATGCCCGGGTCGATATGCGCCTGAGGGAAGGGGTCCCCTATATCCTGGAGGTAAACGCCAATCCCGACATCTCTCCCGGGGCCGGCCTGGCCAGGGCCGCCCGGGCTGCGGGGATATCCTACCAGAGACTGATCGAGCGCATTCTGGCCATGGCCGTCAAACGCAAGGAGCTGTTGCATGCGAAATCTTAAGCCGACCGACCTGCCGGACCTGGAACGAATCCTGCGCAGGACCGGGGCCTTCACCGAAGAGGAGGTGAGCTGCGCCCTGGAACTTCTGAACATCGTCCTGAACGACCCGGGGCAAAAGGATTACCTCGTCTCGGTGGCGGAGGACGGCGGAGAGGTGGCAGGGTACATCCTTTACGGACCCGTCCCCCTCACCGAGGGGACTTTCGACATCTACTGGATCGCCACCGACCCGGCGGTCCAGGGCAAAGGCTTCGGCCAAAAACTGCTGGCCCAAGCCGAAATCGACGCCCGATCCAGGGGGGCGAGGCTGGTCTGCCTGGAAACCTCCTCCCAGGGGGGATACGAGCGCACCCGTCACTTTTACCAGCGGGCGGGGTACCTGGAAGAATCCCGGATCCGCGATTTTTACCGCCCGGGGGATGACCGCATCACCTACGTCAAACGCTTCCCTATCGAGGAGGAGAGTTGAAAGGATGGAGACCTGGCAAAAACTCCTGCAGGCAAGCATCACCCGTCCCGGCGACCTGACCCGTCGTTTCGGGGTCAATCCCCGGCCCCTCGAAAAGGTTGCCGAACGCTACCCTATGCGCGTCAACCCCTATTACCTTAGCCTCATCCAGTCGGTGGATGACCCCATCTGGCGGCAGGCCGTCCCCGTCGAGGAGGAACTGGAGGACGGGATCTGTCCGGCCGACCCGCTGGAAGAGGAGAATCAGAGTCCCGTTCCCAACCTCGTCCACCGCTATCCGGACCGCGTTCTTTTCCTGATTTCCCACGAATGCGCCATGTATTGCCGCTTCTGCACCCGAAAGCGCAAGGTGGGAGGCGAGCACATGGTGGTCAACCAGCAAACCGTCGAGCAAGGATTGGAGTACATCAGGAAACATCCCGAAATACGGGACGTCATCCTCTCCGGAGGGGACCCCCTTCTGCTGGCCGATGACCGCCTGGAGTGGATTCTGAAAAGGGTGCGGGCCATCCCCACTGTGGACATCATCCGTATCGGCACCCGCATTCCCGTCGTCCTGCCCCAGCGGATAACCCCGACCCTGGTACGCATCCTCCGCCGGCATCACCCCCTGTACATCAACACCCACTTCAACCATCCTGCCGAGATTACCGAACTTTCGTCAAGAGCCTGCGCCAGGCTGGCGGATGCAGGCATCCCTCTCGGCAACCAGACGGTCCTGTTGCGTGGGGTCAACGACGACCCCGCAGTGATGAAAAGTCTCATGCAGAAGCTTCTTTCCATACGGGTCAAGCCCTATTACATCTACCAGGCCGACATGGTCCAGGGGACGAACCACTTCCGCACCACGGTCGAGGAGGGAATCGAAATCATCCGTGCCCTGCGCGGCCACACCTCCGGCATGGCGGTTCCGGCCTACGTCATCGACGCTCCCGGCGGAGGTGGAAAGATACCGATCCTGCCCGAGTACCTGCAAAGCCTTGGCGGCCAGGTCATCCTCAAAAATTACCGAGGGGATTCTTACACCTACGTCAATGCCTCGGGAAAAGCGGAGGATGAACAAAGGGATGCGGTCAACAACCAGTCCTGACCCCTTTTTCCGAACCGGAAGATTCGAGTGTATTCCGCAAGCAGCCTTGCCGTCCCGGAAAGGCTGCGCAAACCTTGAATCAGATAAAATTTTTTATTGAAAAATATTCGCCCAGCCGGTATGATGAATTCAAATTTCAGCTTGCTTGCAGGCTGGAGTTTTGGCCCCGCGTACACCCCCCCTCCGTACGCGGGGTTTTTTTATCCGTCCCCCCTGAACTCCGGCTCCGAGTGTCTCGGAGCATCGGTCATCATCCCCAGAACCAAAGTTGTCAAAGATACCCCGGATGATAGGGTTATAGAAAAAGGCCCTGGGTCCTTTTTTGAAAAGGACCTCTGCGAAGGTCGTTTTCCCCACCACCGAGGCCGGGAAATCGAAGGATGGCGCCGAAACTTCGGAACATCATCTTCGGCGTATGGGCAACCCTTCCAGATCGCTTGGGACTTCACCATGGAAAGTGAACACAACGAGGACCTTGTCGCCCGTCTTTCCGGGATCGACACCGCAGGCCTTCCCCCGGACGGCGGCGAGGATTTCAACCGCCTGATCTTCGAAAAAAGCCCCTACCTTCTCCAGCACGCGGAAAATCCCGTGGACTGGTATCCCTGGGGCGAGGCCGCCTTCGCCCGGGCCCGAGCCGAGGACAAGCCGGTCTTCCTCTCCATCGGCTACTCCACCTGTCACTGGTGCCACGTCATGGCCCACGAATCCTTCGAGGACGAGGAGGTCGCCCGGGTGCTCAACCGCCATTTCGTCTCCATCAAGGTCGACCGGGAGGAGCGACCCGACATCGACGGTGCCTACATGGCGGTTTGCCAGATGATGACCGGAAGCGGAGGCTGGCCGACCACCCTCGTTCTGACCCCGCAAAGGAAGCCCTTTTTCGCGGCGACCTACCTACCCCGGACCTCCCGGGCCGGGATGGCCGGCCTGGTCGATATCCTGGAGAAGATCGCCGAACTCTGGCTCACCGATCGGTCCCGCCTTCTGCAAACGGGGGAGGAGGTTCGCCGGGCGCTTTTGAGGCTGGAAAATGCGGAGGGAAACGAATCGCCCCTGAGCGACGCAGCCGCTGATGAAGGCCGGGGAACTGCTTCTGGAGACCTTCGACCGGCGCCATGCCGGATTCGGCCGGGCGCCCAAGTTCCCCATGCCCCACAACATTTCCCTGCTGCTCAGGCTCGGGCAACGCTTCGGCGAGGAAAAGCTGCGGGTCATGGCCCTTCAGACACTGCAGGCGATCCGCCTGGGGGGCATCTTCGACCACATCGGCTTCGGCCTGCACCGCTATTCGGTCGACGAGCGCTGGCTGGTCCCCCATTTCGAAAAGATGCTCTACGACCAGGCTCTGGCGGCTCACGCCTTTCTCGACGCCTTCCAGACAACGGGGGATGACTTTTACGGCCAGTCGGCCCGGGAAATCCTCGAATACGTTCTGCGCGACCTTCGAGGCCCCGAAGGCGGATTCTGCTGCGGCGAGGATGCCGATTCGGAAGGGGCCGAAGGGACCTTCTATCTCTGGACTCCGGCCCAGGTCAGGGAGGTGCTGGGAGAGGAACTGGGGACGGTTTTCTGCCGCAGCTACGGCATCACCGAGGAGGGCAACTTCGAAGGGAAAAACATCCCCCACCTCGAAGAGGATATCGAGGCCCTGGCGAAGCGGGTCGGGGTCGATCCCGGCCGAGCTCGCCGCCCTCCTTTCCGAAGGGAAGAAAAAGCTTTTCGCCGCCCGGGAGCCGGAGGGTCCGCCCCCACCGGGACGACAAGGTCCTCACCGGCTGGAACGGCCTTGCCATCGGCGCCCTCGCCCGGGCGGGGGCCGTTTTCGGCGAGGAGGCGCTTCTGAGGGAGCCGGGGAAGGGGCGACCGATTTCATCCTGGAAACACTCCGGGACGAAGAGGGCCGACTGCTGCGCCGGTTCCGGCGGGGGGAGGCGGCGGTACCCGGGTTTCTGGAGGATTACGCCTTTTTCGGCTGGGGTCTGATCGAGGTGTACATGGCGGGCTTCGAAACCCGTTACCTCGGGGAAGCGCTGGATCTGGCGGAGGACATGGAGAGACTCTTCGGCGATGGCCGGGGAGGATACTTCGATACCGGAGTGGACGCCGAAACGGTTCTGACCCGGGGCCGCTCCCGCCAGGACGGCGCCGTCCCCTCTGGGGCCTCGGTGGCGGCCTGGAACCTTCTGCGGCTGGGCCGGATTACCGGCCGGCAGGACCTGTGGGAGCGCGGGGAGCAACTGCTCAGGGCAAGCATGGGACAGGTCGAGCGCTACCCGGCCGTCTATGCCCAGCTGCTCATCGGCCTCGATTTCGCCCTGGGCCCCTGCACCGAGATTGTCCTGGCCACAGGGGAGGATGGCGCCGAACCGGAGGAACTGCTGGAAGTTGTGCGACGCCGATTCCTCCCCCGAGCGGTCATCCTGGAACACCGTCCGGGAGACGGGGAATTGGAACGCCTGGCGCCGCCGGCCAGCGACAAGGAACCGATCGCGGCCGACCCGCCGCCTACCTCTGCCAGGGCCAGACCTGCCTGGCGCCCCTGACCGACCCCGCCGACCTGGACAGGGAGCTGGGCCGGTCGTGACCGGCCCGTCCGATGGTTGAATGCTGAATGGCGAGTGCTATGCGGGGCCTGCCCGCCGAAGCCTCGGCGAAGGCGGGTCTTCCGTATTCTATCCGTTACCCCTTCAACACCTTCAGCAGGTGGGGAATAAGCTGCTTCTTGCGGGAGAGGACGCCGGGGAGCTCGAACAGGGTCTCTTCTATCTGGGGATACCCGATGACGTAGGGAAGCTCCTTCCCTCCCACCACCAGGAACAGGCTGGTTTCCTGCACGATGTCCGTCACCAGCAGGCCTGCGGTATCCAACCGGCGCTCGTCCAGGATGGCCTCCAGCCCCTTCAGAATCTCCTCCTTCATGGCATGAAACTCGTGGAAGCTGACCACCTCCACCTGGCCCACGCCGAAGGACCGCTCCCCGACATGATATTCCTTGAAATCCGCCAGGATGAGGTGGCGGGCCGAGGGGTAGGCGGCCAGGGTGCTCCCGGCAGAGAAAATACGCCGGCCGAACTCCATCGGGTCGAGTCTGGACAGTTCTCCCAGCCACCGCGCCATTTCGCGATCCGTTCCCGTGGCGGTGGGCGACTTGAGAATGACCGTGTCCGACAGCAGACCCGCCAGCATCAGGCCGGCAGTGGCCCGGTCCGGCTCAAGCCCAGCCTGGCGAAAAAGGGTGGCCACCAAGGTGCAGGTGCTGCCCAGGGGCTGATTGATGAAGCGGATGGGGTGGTCGGTGTGAAAATTTCCCAGCCGGTGGTGGTCCACCACCTCCAGGATTTCCACCTTTTCCGCCCCGGACACCGCCTGCGACAGCTCGTTGTGGTCCACCAGGATCAGCTTTATCGGAGAGGTGGCCAGAAGATTGCTTTTGGTGGCCACGGCGGCCACCTTTCCCTCCCCGTCCAGAACCACCGCTCCGGGGTCGGTGCTGTGCAGCAGCTTGAAGCGCAGGTCATCCAGAGGGTCCTTGAGCGCAACCGTCTGAAAATCACCGCTCGCCAGGCTGCCGACAGGAGTGGAAAGGCGCGTGAGCCAGGCGCTGGTGGCGGTATCGAAAGGGGTTGAAAGGATAGTCACCTTTTTCTCGCGCCCCCGGGCCACAATTTCGGGGGGAACCGGCAGATTTCCGGTAACAATCAGAATCCTGGCCCCCAGCTCGACCGCTTTTTTCTGGATATTTTCGCGGTCGCCGGTGACCAGGACCATCTTCCGGAGGTCGAGCCCCTCCATCTTCCGGTAGAATGTCTCCGACGCCATCGCCCCGACGTACAGGTTGAGCTCCTCCACCGAATTCTCATCGAACAGAGTCAGGGGTTCGGCCCGAAGACACTGCCTTACCGATGCCGGCGAGGCCAGCACCCGTCGAATCTCCTTTTCCTGGCTGGGGACCAGAAACCTCTCCGAAACCCTTTTCAGGGAGAGCAGTCCCTGGGGACGCTTTTCCCCGTCGACCACCGGCAGCAGACGGATACCGTGGAGATGGAAGAGCTCAAGCGCCCGGGCCAGGGGGGCGCCTCCCGGAATGGTGACCACATGCTCGCCGACCACATCCCGGACCCTCGGGTGCACATCCACCAGCAGCGGCGGGACCGGAAGCGCCAGTTCTTCAAGGACGAATTCGGTCTGCCGGTTGATGTTGCCCGCCCTCGCCGCCTGCACCCCGGCCATCCCCTGCAACTGACGGAGGCGGCTGTAGGCCATGGCGCTGCAAATCGAATCGGTGTCGGGATTCTTGTGCCCGACGACATATACGGTTTCCCTGGTCATGATGGCCCTTCTCCGGATTCAGATGGCAGCTTCAAATCCCCGGTCCACCCGCTCCTAATTATAATGATCATGAATGCGGCCGCGCACGTCCCCCATGCCGATGACGTTTTCCACGATGCCCATGGCCGGCTGTTCGAAATTGTTGAACCACACATAAACCGACCCGCCGCCGGTGTCAAAGACCTGGGGGTCCACGGTCACCTTGGCCAGCAGTCCCCCCTTGGGGAAAAAGCCGTTCTTGACCCTCTCATTTTTATCGAGAATCTCCACCTCGATGGCCGAGCGTTTGGTGCGGCCAAAAGCGGGAATGCGGTAATGCCCCCCCGGGACCAAAGGGCCGTAGAAACCGGCGCGGAAGTTGTAGAAGGCCGTAAGGATGTCGTTGAGGGGCTTCTTGCCAAGAGGAAAGGTTTTCTCCTTCCGGGTCTTTCCATTGCGCAGGAGCTGCATATGGACCAGGTGGTGGGCGTAGTCGAAAACGTATCGCTTCACCCGATCTTCCCGGTCGCCGCCCTTCCCTTTCAGGATGTGGGACTCATGAACCTGGGATTTCAGTCTCCCGTCCTGTCCCACCGTCATCTCCGATACGTAGCGCTGGGCCCGGTCGCCGGTCAGCCAGGCGGCGATCCCCGTCGTTTTCGCCTCAAGAACCGCCTCGAAAGTTCCCGGACGTTTTCCCCGGTGAAAGGAAAGTTCGCCTTCGGCCAGCCGGTTGAAACAGAGAAAGGCGATATCGTAGTCGAAGGACTCTCCCAGCATTTTCTCGATTCGCGTCGGGACCTGTAGAAGGCCCGGATTTTCCGCCTCGGACCGCTGCGCTGCCCGGACCGGAAGGTCGGCGGCAGGTAAAATCAGCAGCAGAACCAGAAGGGAATTAAATAAGAGCTTCACGGGATACCTCTTTTGGGGTTGGAATTTCCGACAATCCATCCGTTTTTCCCCGAGGGAACAAAAATTCCCTACCCGGACCCAAGTAGTTTAGTATATCTTGCCCCGGAAAGTCGAGGGGCTCAAATCCGCCGTAAGAAACCGTTTTACTTGACAAATACCTCAAGATCTTATTAATATCGCTATATTTTGTTATTTGCCGGCAGGGAAAGGCCCCATAATGGAAAAAATGGAATTCGATAAGAACCAGAATTACGACCGGGAGGCCGAAATACTCAAGGTCCTCGGTCATCCCGTCCGGCTTATGATCGTCGCCGGGCTCATGTCCCAGACCTGCAACGTGAAGAAAATATGGGAATGCCTGGAGCTGCCCCAGGCCACGGTCTCACAGCATCTGGCCCTGCTGAAGAACAAAGGTATCATCGAAGGACGCCGGGAGGGGGTGGAGGTTTTTTACCACGTCGTTTCCAACGAGGCGCGCGAAATCATCGGGGCGCTGTTCAGAGCCGGGCAAATGCGAATAGGCCGCCTCACTTTGCGGCCCGGCCATGACCGCCGCCTCCGGGCCGGGCACCCCTGGGTCTTCAGCAACGAGGTGGGGCAGATTCAGGAGGCAGTCGAGGAGGGGGATGCCGTCGAGGTTTTCACCGCCGGCGGCGAGTTTCTCGGGATCGCCTATTACAACCCCCGCTCACTGATCGCCGCCCGCCTCCTTTCCCGCCGACAGGAATCGATCGACACTGCGCAATTTTTCGACCCAGCGCATCAGCGCCGCCCTTCACTACAGGGAAAAATTTTATCCCGGCGAGGCGGCCCTGCGCATCGTGCACGGAGAAGGGGACGCTCTGCCGGGGCTGGTGGTCGACCGCTACGGAGATATTCTCTCGGTCCAGTTTCTCACCCTGGGCATGGAGCGCCGCCGGGAGCAGGTGCTCGCGGCCCTGGAGGAGATTTTCCGCCCCCGGGCGGTGGTGGCGCGCAACGACGCCGGTGTTCGGGAACTCGAGGGGCTGCCCCGTCAGGTGGAGGTTCTCCGCGGGGAACTCCCCGATCGTACCGTCATCACCGAGCATGGCCTGAGTTTCCGGGTCGACATCCTGGGCGGCCAGAAAACGGGGCAGTTTCTCGACCAGAAGGAAAACCACCTGACCCTGAAGAACCGGGTGGAGGGTGGCCGGGTCCTCGACCTTTTCTGCTACTCCGGGAGCTGGGCCCTGCATGCCGCCCATTTCGGCGCACGCGAGGTCGTCGGCGTGGACATCTCGGCCGGGGCCGTGGCGCTGGCTGAGGAAAACGTCCGTCTGAACGGCCAGCAGGGCTCGTGTTCCTTCATTCGGGCCGATGCGTTCGAACTCCTTCGCACCCTCTCCCGGAAGGAGGAGCGGTTCGGCACTGTGGTTCTCGACCCTCCCGCCTTCGTCAAGAGCCGGAAAAAGCTTCCCGAGGCGATCAAGGGCTATCTCACCATCAACCGGCGGGCCATGGAACTGGTGGAGTCCGGCGGATGGCTGGTCTCCTGCTCCTGTTCCCACCATCTCGACCGCGAAACCTTCCTCGGCCTGCTGCGCAAGGCGGCCCAACAGTCCCGCCGCACCGTCCATCTGGTGGAGATGCGGGGCCAGGCCTTCGACCACCCCGTCCTGCTGGCCTGCCCCGAAACCGAATACCTCAAATGCGCGGTGCTCCACGTCTCCTGATCCCCCTCGGCAAAGGATCATCCACGGCATAGCCGATCCTTTGAAGTCAAAACCCTGAATTGCATACGGATAAATTCGGTTTAATTAATATGCACAAAAGGGTCTAGGCCCCCCTTTGACTCGGGCGGGGAAGGAAGCTTACGGCCAGAAGGGGGCTTTTTCCGTCCTCACCCGCGCCGGGCGAGGCCGTAGATCACCTGGTAGGTGGCGGGGATCGAATCTCTCCGCCCGAAGCGTTCACGGTAGATGGCCGACATCCGGGCGAGGACCCGGCGGGAGGAAAGGCCCGGGGGACGGTTTTCAGAGGCGTTG
Organism: uncultured delta proteobacterium; assembly: GCA_963791005.1. Lineage (GTDB taxonomy): Bacteria > Desulfobacterota > Desulfuromonadia > Desulfuromonadales > CAWBQR01 > CAWBQR01. The sequence continues at coordinate 193,333 of CAWBQR010000010.1, forward strand.
CGGGCGCCAATCCGTTTCAGGTGCTGCAGCAGGTGCCCCACGTCGGGGTGCTCCTCCACCTCGTTGCGGGACCAGAGGACGAATTCCCCGAACCCTGCCGCGGCCAGGGCCCTCCGCACGGCCGGCTCGCCGGGGAAATCCTGGACATGGGAGGGATGGGGGCTGCCGGTCTCGCTCACCGCCAGCCGGTGTGCCTCCCGTAACTCGAAAAGGGTCTTTTCACCGAAAAGCGAAAAGGCGAACCTCCCTCCGGGGAGAAGCACTCGGGCGCTCTCGGCAAAGGCCAGAGGAAGGTCGTTCACCCACTGGTAAACCGACGTGGAGCAGACCAGGCCGAAGCTGGCGGCCAAAAACGGAAGGGCCTGTGCATCAGCGTCGGCCGCCAGAGCGCCGGGAAGGGATGTGACGGCAAGACGAGTCATGCCGTGGGCGATGTCCGAAACAAAGGGGCGGATTTGCGGAAAGATCTCGGCCAGTCCCCGGGAGAGCCTGCCCGTTCCCGCCCCCACCTCCAGGGTCGGGCCGTCCACCGGGCCCCATTCCCGCAGCAACGTCCAGCAGCCGGTCCACGACCCGCTTCTGAACAAGGGCATGCCGGTCGTAGGAGAGAGCCTGGCTGGAGAAGTTGCGCCGGACCCGTTTCGTATCGACTCTTGCGGCCCCGCTCATTCCAGAAATTCCCGCCACCTTCCGAAGACCTCCTCGGGCCGGCTCAGAAAAGGTGCATGCCCCGCTTCGGGGAGCATGTCCAGCGTCCCCTGGGGCAGCTGCCCGGCCAGGAATCTCCCGGCGCCCGGCGGGGTAATCCGGTCCAACCCGCCATGCATCACCAGGGCCGGGCACTCCAGAGCAGCGAGGCCATGGCGCAGGTCCTCCCGGCGCAGGGTCTCCAGGAGCCGAAAGGGCGACTTCGGGCTCGGGCAGACGGCCGTCCCGCACGGCAAATTCGACGATTCTTCGGTAGCGTTCCTGGGGAATGTCCTCCCCGGCGAACTGAAGGGTGAAGAAATCCTGCATGGTCTTGAGATAGTTGCGCTTGAGGTCCCTGGCCATGGCGCGAACCTGACCCTCGGGAAGACCTTCGGGCCAGTCGGGGCCGGCCGAAAAGCAGGGGGTGGTGCCGACCAGGATGACCCGCGCTACCCGGTCGCGGACCTCGGGGAAGAGTGCCAGCAGCACCTGCCCGCCGAGGGACCAGCCGACCATGGAGGCCTGCTCCAGGCCGAGGGCGACCATCCAGTGGGCGAGGTCCCTGGCAAAATCGGCAAAATCCGTAGTCCGGCCCGGGTCCGAATCTCCATGGCCCCGCAGGTCGGGAGCAAGCACCCGAAACTCCCCGGCGAAGTGCTCGAGGGCCTCGGCAAATACCGCCGAGGACATGGCCCAGCCATGAAGCAGGACGAGGGGCCTGCCCGAACCCGCCTCCCGGTAGGCGAGGGCCCGGCCGTCGGGCAGTCTGTGGATTTTCATCGTCCCCCCTCCCCAAGAACCTCCTTGATGGCGTCGGCTGCCCGGACCAGGTCTCCGGGCTCATGCAGGGCCATGACCGTCGCCCGCAACCGGCAGCCTCCCGGCGGCACCGTGGGAGGCCGGATCCCCTGCACGAATATGCCCGCCGCCAGAAGCTTTTCGGCCGCCGCGACGGTGGGGGCCGGGTCGCGGGTGAGTACGGGAACGATCTGGGAGGCGCCGCCAGAGAGGTCCTGTCCGCCAGCCTCCAGCCTTCGCACGAAAAGGTCGCGGTTTCGCCACAGGGCCCTTCGCAGGGACTCTCCCTCGGCGCTCTCGACGACGTCCAGGGCGGCCAGGGCCGAAGCCGGCACGGAAGGGGGAAGGCTGGTGGAAAAGATGAAGGAGCGGCTGCGGTTGACCAGGGTCTCGACCACCGCCCGGTCGGCGGCGAGGTAGGCGCCGAAGCAGCCCAGGGCCTTGCCCAGGGTCCCCATATGGAGGTCCACCTTCTCCAGGCAGCCGAGGTGCTCCGCGGTTCCCCGGCCGCTGGCCCCCAGCACCCCGGTGCCGTGGGCGTCGTCGACCATGAGCAGGGCGTCGAAGCGCTCCTTGAGCCGGGCCAGTTCGGGCAGGGGGGCGAGGTCCCCGTCCATGCTGAAGACCCCGTCGGTGACGATCACCCACCGTCCGCGGCGCCGCGGCGCTTCGGCGGCCATCAGACGTCTCCAGAGCCCCGGTGTTCCGATGAGGGAAAACGACGGTGCGGGCACTGGAAAGACGGCAGCCGTCGATGATGGAGGCGTGGTTCAGCTCGTCGGAGAATATCACGTCGTCCGGCCCGAAGAGCCCCTGCAGGATCCCCGTGTTGGCCGCATAGCCCGAGTTGTAGAGAAGGGCCGCCGCGGTCCCCTTGAAGGCGGCGAGGCGCTCCTCGAGACGCGCGTGCAGCTCCATGGAGCCGGAAATGAGCCGGCTGCCGCCGCTGCCGACGCCGAAACGGCCTGCGGCCTCGGCCGCCGCCTCCCGCAGGGCGGGATGGTCGGCGAGCCCCAGATAGTTGTTGGAGCAGAGCAGCAGAACCTCCCTTCCCTCCAGCATGACCCGCGGCCCCTGGGCGCCGTCCACCGTCCGAAGAGTGCGGAGCATGCCCTGTTCTTCGAGCTCCCGAAGCTGCCGGCGCCACGATTCCATTTCAATCCTCCCAGGGGGTTTCCCCCCTTAGTTCCCCGACGGTATCGAAAACGATTGCGGCGTGCGTTCGAGGAAGCAGATGGCCGCCTCGAGGTCGAGCCCTTCGGGGCGCAGGAAAAAAGCCCGACCGCCGCGCTCCTCCCCCCGCGGCTTGAGTTGCGGGAAATCGGACGTAGCCTCCGCCGGGGGTGGCCACGTAGCCGGCGGTGTAATCGGGGTCGTCGGACCAGCACAGCTCGGCCACGACACCGGGGGCCAGGAGCACCTTGCCCGCGAGGACCAGCGCTTCGCGCACATGGTCGTTGTCGAGTCCCAGGCACCCGAGTCCCCGTCTCAGCTCCCCTTCTGTGGCGGGGGCCAGATCCATGCGGCTGACCCGGATGCCGCGGGCGGGGTCGGGTTCCAGCCGCCTGCCGCTTTGCGCGTCCACCAGCATGGCGCCGCGCATGCTCTGCCCTCCGGGGGCGGCGCCCGCAGCCAGAGCCTCCATCGCTTCGCCCGCGGCCCGGGCGGAGACGCCGCCCTCGGTCAGAGATCTCAGGGCGGCCCTTCGGCCCTGCCGGAAATCGCTGACGGATACCGTGCGAAGGTCGGGGAGGACTCCCCTGGCGACGGCTTCCGGGGCCAGGGCCTCGACGGTGAGGCGAACGGCATCGGCCCTGCCCCGGGGATGGGTCACGGCCCGCCGCAGGAGGGATGCCGCCAAGCGTTCGAGGTCCTCCTCGGCTGCCAGGCGCTCAGCTCCCGAGAGGTGGCGTCCGAAAGCCTCTGCATGCATCCTGATGCTGTACAAACGTCGCTCCATAGGCCGAAAAACTAGCACGGGTTCAGGGGATTGTCAACGCGATCCTTAGATGAGGTTGACAAGTTTTATTCTTTTCTCCGCCATCAGGGGTGTGCTACCCTCCGGCCGAGTCGAATCTGACCGTTACCATCGCATTTCATCTCAAAAACATCCCGGAAAGCCCTTCAATGCTGAAGAACCAGTTTCTGTTTCTTGTCTGCATCTTTGCCGGCTACCTGGCATCTGTCCTGTTCTACCTGCTCCAGTCGGTGGTGAAAAAGAAGATCGTTCACCGCTGTGCCTTTGCCCTGGTCCTGGCAGCCTTCGCCCTGCAAACCGTGCTTCTCGGAGAACGCTGGCTGGCCGCAGGCTTTCTGCCGGTGACCAACCTCTTTTCCACCCTCTTCTTTTTCAGCTGGGCACTGGCTGCCACCTACGTCTATTTCGAAGTCCGCTACCGGATCGGGGCCTCGGGCCTTTTCGTCATGGGGGCCAACCTGCTGCTGCTCGGAACGGCCCTGCCCCGGGATCCGGCCCTCCCCCCTCTTGTCCCCGAGTTGAGCACGCCCCTTTTCACCCTGCACATCATGTTTTCCTTCTTCGGATATGCCTTTTTCGCCATGGCCTTCTCCCTGGGATGTCTTTACCTTGTGCGCCAGCGCTCCGGCAGCGCACTGCTTCCTCCCCCCGAAACCCTGCGCAAGCTCAACGAGGAGGCGATCTTTCTCGGCTTCTGCCTGTTCACCCTGTGCCTCATCTGGGGGAGCATCTGGGCCTATGTCGCCTGGGGATATTACTTTTCCTGGAACATCAAGGGGCTCTGGTCCTTTCTCATCTGGCTCTTTTACGCCGGGATGTGCCACGCCAAATTCGTCCGCCGCTGGCAGGGGACGGGCTATGCCTGGCTCTCCATCGCCGGCTTCGGTCTGGTGCTGTTCACCTATCTCGGCATCGGCCTGCTGATGAGCAGCAACCATCCCCTGAGGTAGGTAGCGACTTGGCTCCGATGGAATACTAAAATGCTGACACGCAGCAAGATCTGGAAATTCCTCTGTTCACTCAAGCTGGCCATCGTGCTCGCCTCGGCCGCCACCGCGGTCGCCGTGGCCGGCTCCATGGTGATGGTCACCCATCCCGGGACATTCGAGGACATGGACCGGATGGTCCTTGGAAATTGGCTCGCAGGCACCGGCCTTGAAACAGCCGGCCTTTCCTGGTGGGTTTTTCTTGCCGGCCTGCTGATCCTGATGCTCGGCCTCAACACCCTGTGCTGCTTTCTCGACTGGCTTATGCGTTTCCGCTCCCGCTGGCGCAAAACGGGCGAGTACCTTATTCACCTCGGCTTCGTCCTGGTTCTGGCGGCCTTTATATGGGGAAGCCTGTCGGGATTCCGCAGTGAGGGCAACAAGGTTCTTGTCGGCAAGACCGCGGCCGTGGAGAAGATGCCGGGGTACTTTCTGCAGGTGAATGATTTTCACCCCAAATTCGACAAGGCAGGCAGGCCCGTCGACCTGGTCGCCGGCCTGATCCTACTGCGGGGGGACAAGCCGGTTGCAGAACGTGAGGCCCGCGTCAACCACCCCTTGAGCTGGCAGGGAGTGGAGGTCATTCCCGCCTTCTTCGGACGGCAGGTGGAAGGCTTTCGGTTTTTCCTCCCCGGACGGGGAACCCTCCCCCTTCTTCCCGGCACCGTTGTGCCGTTGGAGGACGGCCTCTCTCTCAAGGTTCTGAAGTTCCTCCCTGACGCCGTCCGGCTTCAGGGCGACAGGGTTGTGCAGCGGGACGAAAACCTGAAGTCTCCCGCCATGGAGTTGGAGTTGACCCGTCCGGGAGGGGGAACCTGGCAGGGCTGGTATTTCCTGACCGAGGGGATTCCCTTCCCCCTGGTCCGGGCGGGTGTCCGGCTCTGGCCCACCGAGCCGATCCAACACACCTATGTCGTCCTTACCATCACTCGCGACCCCGGCGCCCACCTGGCCCTGGCCGGAGCACTGCTGATGCTGGCGGGAGTGCTCTTCGCCCTCGTTTCCTTCTATCGCAAAAGGGCCCGCGGCGACCGCCCCGAAGTCACCTGAACCCTCCAGGGCAGCCTCTTCCTGCAAGTAAAGAGCCCCGCTTGCGCCAAGGAAAACCCTTCCTGTATCATGGTGGAAGATTCCCTTGTTCCGACAACAGGGAGGGCGGGAAATGGGCCTTTTCACCTCAATCGCCGAACAGAAAATTCGGGAGGCCATCACCCGGGGAGACCTGGACAACCTCTCCCTGAAAGGCCGTCCCATCCCCATCGAGGACCTCTCAGACGTTCCCGAGGAACTGCGTATGGGGTACAAAATCCTGAAAAACGCCGGGGTACTGCCCGAGGAACTCCTTCTGAACCGGGAGATTCTCACCCTGAGGGACCTCCTGGAGACCTGCCGGGATCCGCAGGAGAAAGAAGTCCTCAGAAAGAGACTGACGGCGAAAAAGCTGCACTTCGACCTTCTGATGGAAAGGAACCGGAAGAATCCGGGCTTTCGCCGCTACGCTGCGCAGGTGGTGGAGAAACTGGGGATTTGAAGGGGTAAAAAAAGACCTGTCGTAACCGGCAGGTCATTACGTTCTTTTTATCCTTTTCAGGGCCTTCGCTACAGGGAGACACCCTCCGGCAGGGTGAAAAAGAAGGTCGCCCCCTTGCCGCTTTCTCCTTCGGCCCAGATTTTTCCTCCGTGCCGCTGGACGATACGCTGGACCGTCGTCAGACCTACGCCGGTTCCTGGGAAGTCCTCCTCCCGGTGCAGGCGCTGGAAGGGTTTGAAGAGACGGCCCGCGTCCTTCATCCTGAAACCCGCTCCGTTGTCACGAACGAAAAAGGCCCGTCCGGAAGCCGTTTCGGTTGCTCCGAATTCAATCCTGGCGACCGGAAGGTTGGAAGTGAATTTCCAGGCGTTCTGAAGCAGGTTCTCCAGTGCCACCCTCAGCAACTTTCGATCCCCTGAAACCGAAATTCCGGGAGCGATGACCCAGTCCACCTGTCTGTCCGGCATGGTTCCCCCCAGTTCGCCGGCGATTTCCCCGACCAAGTTGCTGATGGCCACTTTCTCCAGGAGGATATCTCCGCGGGTGGCCTTTGCGAGAACCAGCATCGCATCCGCCAGATCCTTCATTTCCCGGCCCGTTTCGCAGATTGAGTCGAGGAAAAAGCGGCCGTCCTCATCCAGCAATCCGCCGTATTCCTCCCGAAGCGCCTGGGCAGCGGTGAACAGGCGGGTGAGGAGGTTGCGCAGGTCATGGGACAGAGAGTAGCTGAAAGCTTCCAGGTCCCTGTTGGAGGCATGCAGGGCCTCGTTTAATTCCCTGACCTCCGATTCTCGCTTCTTGCGCCGGGAAATGTCCCGGACAACACAGACGACACCTCCGCCTTCGATGGCGGTCAGGGACAACTCCTGGGGGAAAGAGATCCCATCCTGCCTTTTTCCCGTCGCCTCCCCCCGCCACGAGCCCTCCCGGCGAAAAGCGGGCAGGATTTGGGACTCGAACCGCCCTGTTTCTTCCTCCTCATAAAGGACCCGCCAACTCCTGCCGAGCAAATCCCGGGGAGATGAATAACCGTAAATTGCCGCGTGGGATGGATTCAGGTAGAGATAGCGTTCGTTTTCATCGAGGATGGCGATGCCGTCCATGGAGGACTCCATGGCGGCCCTTTGCCGCAGCAACTGCTCCTCGGTCTGCCGGCGCACGGTCTCGTCGCGAACGATTTCGATTCCGGCGAGAACCTTTCCCGAGGCGTCCCTGAGGGCGGAGGAGGTGATATCGGTAAGAACCAGGCCACGCCTCGTTCGGGCCGAGGACTTTCGGTGATGGGTCAGGCCGTCTTTGAAGGACATGACCAGATGGCATTCCGGGCAGGGCTCTATCCTCTGCTGGTAGGCCGAGTAACAGTACTGCCCCACACATTCTCCCATCAAATCTTTGTGGGCCTTGTTCTGGTAGGTTATTTTCAGGTCCGTATCCTGAATGCTGATCGCGTCCCCCATGGCCTCGAGAACCGCCCGCCAGCGCGCCTGCCCCTCCTCGGCCGCGACCATCGCCGAGTGCAGGGCCTGCCGCATCCGCCGATTGCGAACGACAAGAAACCAACCGGCGAGGCCCAGGCCGACCACCGCCGCCGAGGCTGAAATGAATTCAATCATCCGAGGCCTTTAGGAAGGAGAGAACTGTTGCGGGAGTTCTGTGCCCAGGCCAAGCCATACTGGACTTTGCAAGTGTAAAAAAAAATTAAATTTTTATTCCATTTTTTTAATTTAAACAGGCGCTCAAATCAAGTTAAAAATCGCACCGGGAAGAATCCTTTTACCATGATGCGGGACTTTGCCGATTCGTTGATTCGACAACGACTGATGCTTTCGCAAAAACTCCTGGGATGGCTAAACAAAATTTTCGTTCTACAAGGCATGGTGGATTTTCAGGGGCGAAGGCCTACATCAGGCAGGTCGAGGTCCTGAAAAAACGCCGTAACGCCGCAGGGTGGACTTTTTGCGTCGCCATCAACGACTAACAGTCGGAAATACTTGAAAATGTCCCCGGGTGAGGCATCATTGACTATACTCGACGCTATGCTTTATGATTCGGTGTTCAGTTATGTACCTCCCAAACCAGGACGCAGGAAGATGTATGCCCGTTTTTCATTGTAAGATCGGCACCTCCGACGGACGGGTGGTCGAAAAGGAGTTCGAGGCGGGAAGCCGCGACCTTCTCCGGGAAAGCCTGGAGGAACAGGGCTTTTTTATCTTCCGAATAAAAAAGCGCCCCTTTCAGTTTCTCCTCGGGGGGGATCTCTTCCGCAGCCGGCTGACGGGAAGGAAGTTCCTGTCCTTCAACCTGGAACTGGTGGTCCTGATACGGTCGGGCCTGCCTATTCTGCAGGTGCTCGACACCCTGATCGAAAGGATGGAGCCCGGGGGACTGCTTGACGTTCTGCGTGAGGTCCGCCAGGACATCAAGGGCGGGAGGCTCCCTCTCCGAAGCCTTCGGCAAATTCCCGAGATATTTCCCCCATCTTTTCGTGGCCTCGGTCAAGGCCGGGGAGCGCACCGGCGACCTTCCCGTCACCCTGGCCAGGTTCATCGAGTATCAGAAGCGAATCGAGGCCATCAAGGGGAAGGTCAAAAGCGCCTCTTTCTACCCCATCCTGCTGAGCATCGCCGTAGCCGCAGTGATACTCTTTCTCATGCTTTACGTCATCCCCACCTTCACCCAGGTGTACGCCGATGCCCATGTCCAGCTTCCCCTCATCACCCGGGTGCTGATCGCCACCGCCGAGGGCCTGGTCAAGGGATTGCCTTTTCTGGTCCCCCTGGCCCTGGTCGTCTCGGCCGGGATAACCCTCTTTGTCCGCTCGGAACGGGGCGGCTTTTTCCTCGACCGGGTGAAGCTCCTTCTTCCCTTTTTCGGAAAGCTGGCCGTCGATTATTCCCTGACCGGATTTTGCCGCACCTTCGGCACCACCCTCAACAGCGGCATCCCGGTGATCCAGGCGATGCAGATGTCCCGGGGGACCCTCAACAACCGGGTTCTCGAAATCAGTTTCAACCGGGCCATCCAGCGGGTAGAGGAGGGCGTCTCCCTCGCCGCCGCCTTGGAGCAGACCGGTTTTTTTCCTGTGATCGCCCTTCGCATGATCGGGGTGGGAGAGACGACCGGCGCTCTGGCCGAGATGCTCTCGGACGTCTCGGAATATTACGAGGCGGAGGTGGAACGGCGGCTGGAGCGCCTCACCACACTCATCGAGCCGATGATGATGATGAGCATGGGGCTGCTCATCGGCGGCATCGTGGTCGCCATGTACATCCCCATCTTCCAGCTTGCCGGGGCAGTGGCTCAATAAATGATGCTTTCGCAAGAAACCAAAATAGTGGAAGGCTAAGCAAAAAGCGCCAAATGCAAGGCGCGCAATTGTCGAGCAATGAGTCGTACTTAGGTACGTCGAAGCAGCGAGAGCAATTGCAGCAACGCTGCAGTTGGTGAGTTTTTGCGACGCCATCAATAAAATACAGCAAGGATCGATATATACCGCATGAATTTCGAACGGAAAAAAATAGGGGAAATCCTGATCGAGATGGGGGCCATCACCCCCGCGGAAGTCAACCTGATCCTCAACCGCATGACGGTGGTCGGGCGCCGCTTCGGCGAAACCGGAGTTGCCGAAGGCCTGTTCAAGGGGGACACTCTGGCCCAGGGTCTGGCCCGGCAGTTCCAGCTGGAATACCTGGATCTGGACACCCTCTCCCTCGACGCAGAACTGATGGCCTCCCTGCCCAGCGGCCTGCCCATCCGGTTCAACTTCGTTCCCATCCGACGGGAGGGAAACGCCCTGGTGATCGCCATAGCCGACCCGACGGACGTCACGACCCTGGACAACCTCGAACTTCTCCTCGACACCCCACTCGTCCTGCAGGTGGCCGCCAAGGCCAAGATCGGCCGTCTGATCGAAAAAGGCGAGGGCTCCAAGCGGGTTCTCAAGGAGGTCTCCGAAGACTTCAAGCTGCAGTTGGTGAAGGAAACGGAAAAGGGCGAAGAGGTCCTCTCCATTGAAAAGCTGACCGCAGACACCAGTCCGATCATCCGCCTGATCGATTCGACCCTTTTCGACGCCCTGACCAAGCGGGCCAGCGACATCCACATCGAGACAAACCTGGAAGGGGTCATCATCAAGTACCGGGTGGACGGGGTCCTCTTTCGGGCCACCGAACCCCTCGACCTGCGGTTCCAGAGTCCGATCATCTCCCGCATCAAGGTCATGAGCGAACTGGACATCTCCGAGCGGCGCATCCCCCAGGACGGCCGCTTCAAGGTCCGCATGGCCGGAAAGTCCATCGACTTTCGCGTCTCCATCATGCCGAGCAGCTTCGGGGAGGACGCCGTCATCAGGGTTCTGGACAAGGAATCGATCGCCTCCGACCTGAAGGGCCTGACCCTGGAGGCTCTCGGCATCACCGAAAGGGAGCAGGCGCGTTTCCGCCGGATGATCCGTGAACCCTACGGCATGGTTCTGGTGACGGGCCCGACCGGCAGCGGCAAGACGACCACCCTTTATGCCGCTCTTTCGGAAATCAACAACGAAGAGGAAAAGATCATCACCATCGAGGACCCCGTCGAATACCAGGTCAAGGGCGTGGTCCAGATCCCGGTGAACGAAAAGAAGGGGCTGACCTTCGCCCGGGGGCTTCGCTCCATCCTGCGCCACGACCCCGACAAGATCATGGTCGGGGAGATTCGCGACCCGGAAACCGCCCAGATCGCGGTTCAGTCCGCCCTTACCGGCCACCTGGTGTTCACCACCGTACACGCCAACAACGTCTTCGACGTTCTCGGTCGATTCCTTCACATGGGGATCGACCCCTACAATTTCGTCTCCTGTCTTAACTGTGTCGCCGCCCAGCGCCTGGTCCGGAAAATCTGTCCCCACTGCAAGCAGGAGGTCCGGCACGATAGGGAGACCCTGCAAGAGTCGGGACTGAGTTTCGAAAAATACAAGGACTTCTCCTTCTACACCGGCGCAGGCTGCAAGGAATGCCACGGCATGGGCTACCTGGGCCGCAGCGCCATCGTCGAACTGCTCGACCTCAACGATGAAATCCGGGAATTGATCGTCAACAAATCGCCGATCTCCAGGTTGAAGGCAGCCGCCCGACAGGCGGGGACGGTTTTCCTGCGTGAAGCCGCTCTGGAGAAGGTTTTCCAGGGAATAACCTCACTTCGGGAAATCAATCGGGTGACGTTTGTCGAGGAGGTGGAATCAGCGTGATTTACCGAACCTATCTGGGGCTTGACGTCAGGCCCACCGAACTGCGGGCCGTCTCCCTGAGGCGGAAGGGAAAAGGGGCATTGCTCTCAGGCGGAAGGATTCTGTCCCTCCCTGAAGGGGTCCTTTCGCCTTCGGTAAGAGAGCCCAACATCCTCGACCAGCAGCGCTTCATCGATGCCGTTCATGAAGTTCTCGACCCCCTGGCGGGCTCCGAGGAGCGGGTGGCCCTGACCCTGCCCGAGGCTATCGGCCGGATTCTACTTCCAGAGGTGGAAACGACTTTCAAGTCCCGGGAGGAGGGGGTCGATATCCTCAAGTGGCAACTTAAAGCCAACATGCCGGTAGATCCCAAGGCAATCCAACTGGACTATCAGCTCCTGGAAAAGCGCGATACCGGCCGATACCGTTTGGCGGTGGCCATGATGGCCAGAACCGTGCTCAGCCAGTATGAGGATTTTCTGGTCGAGGCGGGATACAATCCCGGGATGGTCGATTTCCAGTCCCTGAATCTTTACAACTTTTTCCAACAGAGACTCGATTTCGGTGAGGATTTCATTCTCGTCGGATTTGAGGGGGGAGCCCTGACCTTCCAGTATTTCCAGGGGCGCACCCTGGCCTTCCACCGTGCCAGGGAGATCCGGACCGACCCCGCCCACCTTTTCCGGGAACTGACCCGTTCCATGGTCGGATGCCAGGAAAATTTTCCCGCATTCCGGCGGGCTGGGGTTTTTTTCCATTCCGACAGCCGTGAGCCGGCCCCTTTCCTCCAGGCGGTTCGCTCGGCCTTCGAACGGGAGGTCGTTCTTCTCGATCCCCACCTGGACCGCATGGCGCAGGCCCCTCTCGACCTTCCTCCCTGGCAGGCCCGGGGGCTGGTGGCCGCCGTGGGCGCGGCAGAAAGGATGATGTAAATGGCCGGCATGAAGCTGAGCCTCAACCTGGCAAGCCGCTCCTATATCAACCGACGGCCGCTCTACGCCATCTATGCCATCGTTCTGGCGGTGCTCATCGTTTTGCTGGTATTGAATCTGAGCTACTATTTCCGGGCTCAGGCCCAGAGCCGGCAGCTCGGGGCGCGAATAAGCCAACTCAACCAGACTTTGGCCAAGGAGCATTCCAAATCCACCCTCAAGGTCACCAAAGCCCAATATGACAGCCTGCTCAAGGAAATCGACTTCGTCAATGGAATACTTCAAAAGGACAGCTTCCGTTGGACCGACTTGTTGAACCACCTCGAAAAAGTCGTTCCCGACGGGGTCAGAATCCGCGGGATTCAGCCCAATTTCAAAGACAACGTATTGAACCTGACCGGGGCGGCCAGAAAGGTTGAAGACCTGCAGGTATTCCTGGACCATCTGATCCTGTCCCCCGACTTCAGGGATGCTTATCTCATGCAACAGTCACGAACCACCTTCAAAGACGAAAGCGGCCGCGAGCGCGAGGCCGTCAATTTCACCATCGTACTCAAAGGGGTCTTCTGAGATGAACAAGGAGTCCTTTTTCCGCGCCGCCTGGAGAATGAACAAGGGTTTTCCCCTTGCGATCGCCGCCCTTCTGGCGCTCAATATCGTCGTTTTTTCCCTGATCACCTTTTTGACGTCCCCCAGAATCGACGCGCTGGAACGGGAGTACATCAGCCTCCAGAACCAGGCAAGGGCGGGCCGACAGGAGGGCCAACAGGCCGAAGGGCCTCAAAACACCTATCGGCAGGGCAAAGAGGACCTGAAAAAGTTCTGGGCAGCCATTCCCCCCGAAACTGAGTTCACCGCCCTTATCGGAGAAATTTTTTCCCTGGCCAAAAATGCCGGGCTCGACATCAACCAGATTACCTACACCCCCAAGAAAGAGGAGAGAGGGCTGTTGAGCGACGCCCTGGCCTTTACAGTAACGGGGAAATACGAGCAGATCAAAAAATTCATCTTCTCCCTGGAGCAGTCCAAGCGGCTTATCGCCCTTGAGCAGATGTCCCTGAGCGGCGGGGAGCACTCCGGGAAAGAAAAGGTCAGCCTTCGTCTCAAGCTGTCGACCTATTTCAGGACGGAAGCCTCATGAACCGACAGAAACTCCTTTTGGCCATACTTCTGGGGGTCCTGGCCCTGGCTTTGGTTTATGCTTTCTGGAAAACGCCCCGGCAAAGGCAGGTCGTCAACACTCCGGGCAGCAATATGTCCCGCCACCGTGCTCCCCAGGCCCTCAAGAAGGGATCGTCCGGGGGGCGGACCCGGGTTCACATCGACCTTCTGAACCGGGAAAAACAGGCTTTTCCGGGAGCCAAAAAGGACATTTTCGGTCCCCTTTACGTCGAAAAGCCACCACCGCCGCCACCGCCTGCGCCACCGGTGGTTCGGGTCCCGCCCCCTGCGTCACAGGTCGCCCCCCCGGCTCCCGAAACGGTGCAGAAACAGCTGGCCCGTTTCAATTTTCTCGGCTTTTTGCAGAAAGATGGGGAGAAAACCGTTTTCCTCTCCTCCGGAAATGATATTTTTGTCGTAAAAAAGGGCAGCCGGTTCGGAAAGAACAAGGAATTCCAGGTCGCCGAACTGACTCCGGAAAAACTCGTCATTCACCAGGACGACGACCCCCGGCCGATTACCATCCTGCTGGTGGAGAACGCTCCGTTGGTTCCGTCCTCCATGAGGGCTCCGGCACGGACCCCCGGCCGCGCCCCTTCATTGCCCGGTGCAACGGGAGCGAATCCTTGAAAAACACTCCAGATACCAATGCCGACGAAAAGGGACCGAAACCGCCAACCCCGCCAACCCAGGGGACCAAACCGCCGGCAGAAGGGATTACCAGATGAATATGACCGTTTCGAAGAGAGGGATCTTTTTCGCCATCCTCCTGGTTGTGCTCTCCCTGACGGCCGGCTGCGCCGGGCGCCGGGCCTTTCTCTCCGGGGAGGAGCTGGCTCAGAAGGGCAATTACGACCAGGCCGTGGCCCATTTTTTCCAGGCGGTCCAAAAGGACCCGCAAAATGCCGAATACCGGATAAACCTGACCAACGCCCGGGAAAAAGCGGCTTGGAACCATCTGAAAAAAGGCCGGGACCAGCTTAAAGACCAGAATCTTGAGGCTGCGGCCGCGGAATTTGAGGCCGCGGCGGCGCTCAACCCCGAGTTGGTAAGCGCCAGTCAGGAGCTGAAACTGCTCAAGCAGCGGATGGAGGCCAAAAAACTCCTCTCCGAAGCGGGGGACTTTCTCCAGGAGAGAAAATTACCCCAGGCCAAGGACGCTGTCGACCAGGCCCTTGAACTGACCCCCGGAAACCCGAATGCACTGGGGTTGCTCCAAAAAATCAAAAAGCAGCAAAAAAGCGTTGTCGACGGCTACGAGCTGGACGTCTCCTCGGAGAAACCGATCACGCTGAAATTCAAGGATACGGACATCCACGATGTTTTCAACATCCTCTCCCGTCTCTCCGGGATCAACTTCATCTTCGATGAGGACATCCGTCCCCAGAAGGTCACGGTTTTCCTGGAGAACGCCACCTTTGCCCAGGCCCTGGAACTCCTCCTGAAAATGAACGACCTGGACAAGAAGATCCTGAACTCCAAGACGATCATTCTCTATCCCAACACCCGGGACAAGGAGAAACAGTACCAGGACCAGGTAGTCCAGATCTTTTACCTCTCCAACATCGACGCCAAAAAGGCGGTCAACCTGCTGCGCACGATGCTGCAGCTGCGGAAGATTTACGTCCATGAGGAGTTGAACGCCCTCGTCATCCGGGACGACCCCGATGTCATCCGGCTTGCGCAGCAGATCCTCGAGGCTGCCGACAGGCCCGATTCCGAGGTGATTTTCGATCTCGAACTGGTGGAGGTAAACCACAGCGACACTCTAAACATAGGTCCGCGATTGTCGAGCTATGGCGTCTCCGGAGCCTTTGTTCCGCCCGGCTCCACCACTCTCGACTCCGTCCCGATCGAGGCCCTCTCCAGGATGAATTTCCTCTACACCCTCCCAAGTGCCACCTACAACTTCCAGAAACAGCTGATCGGCTCGGAAATCCTGGCCAATCCCAAAATCCGGGTTAAAAACAGGGAAAAGGCGAAGGTCCACATCGGAAGCCGCGAGCCGGTCATCACCACCACCACGAGCACCACGGGAGACCTGACCTCCTCCAACGTGCAGTACATAGACGTCGGCGTCAAGCTGGATATCCAGCCCACCATCAGCCTGGACAATACGGTCGTGGCCAAGGTCAACCTGGAGGTGAGCAACAAGACCAAGGAAATACCGATAACCGGGGGCGGCACGGCCCTGGAGATATCCACCACCAACGCTCAGACAACTCTCACCCTCAAGGACGGCCAACAGACCGTCATCGGAGGTCTTATCCGCAATGACGCCAGCGACACCAAGGATACCTTTCCCATCCTGGGCCGCCTGCCTCTCATCGGAGAGCTCCTCTCTGCGCACAACAAGAGCAAGACAAAACGGGAGATCCTTCTCTCCATCACCCCCCATATCGTCCGCAACCTGAGGATGCCCCGTCCCAACGAGGCCACCATCTGGTCCGGTGCCGAAGACGCCCTCAAGGCCGGGCCGACGATGGGCGCCTTCGCGGCTCCGTTGACCCCTGCGGTGCAACAGTTCCCTCCGACGCCGGCCCCTGGGATTATGCCGCAGATTCCCGTGACGGCCACGGCTCCTTCGGCTGAAGAAAGCCCCCCCATCACGCCGGCCCCCGCGCCCTCCGAATCGAAAGCGGCGCCCGCTGCCACTCCAGCACCTTCTCCGGTGTCCGAACCTGAGGCCGCTCCGGCGGCCCCGCCGGCGGCACAGGCTCCCGGGGCAAAAGGTGCGACACAGGCCGAAGCCATCCCCCCGGGGACGCCGCCACCCACCGGAGAACCCCTTGTTTTCGTTTCCGGGCCGACCCGTGTCAAAACCGGGGAAACCGTTACCTTCGAGGTCGATGTTCATGATGTGACACATCTTTTCAGCGCGCCGCTTTTCCTGACCTTCAACCCGAAAATATTGGAATTCGTCAAAGCAGAGGAAGGAGACTTCCTTCAGCAGGGAGGTCAGACAACCGTTTTCGCTATCAGTCCCGACCAGGCGGGAGGCCAGGTGATTATCGGGAACAAGCAGTCCCCGGGAGGCGCCGGCGCCAGCGGCAGCGGCACCCTGTACCGGGTGACCTTCAAGGCCAAATCGCCCGGCTCAACCATGCTGGCACTGGACCGGGTGAATTTCCAGGACCCGGCCGGGAACCGTCAACAGGTTACCGTGGAGAGGACAATGCCCGTGGAGGTTCAATAGCTTGACCAAACTCCTTCTGTTGCTCAAGGGTGACCGGCGGGGGCTGACCCTTTTGGAGATGCTCATCGCCATGGTCATCCTCTCCATACTTGCCGCAGCCGTAATTCCTATGGCTGAAATGTCGGTCAAGCGCACCAAGGAAACGGAACTGAGGCGAGACCTGCGCCTGATCCGAACCGCCATCGACGAATATCATGAGGATTTTCTCGAGGCGAAAAGGCAGGGGACAATCCAGGTCACCGTAGACGACCTCGGATATCCCAAGGAGCTCGACGACCTGGTCAAAGGGGTGGACTGGGGCAACCTGTATCCCTACAAGAAAAAGTACCTGCGCCGCATCCCCACAGACCCCTTCGCCCCCGAGGGAGAGGGATGGGGCCTGCGGTCATATCAGGACGACCCCGATTCGACGGTCTGGGGCGGTGAAAACGTGTACGACGTTTACTCCCAGAGTGACGGAACCGCCATCGACGGCACTTCCTACAACACATGGTAACCCTCAATGATTCTTTCTGAGTTTCGACATCGCGGCTCCAAGGGGTTCACCCTCATCGAGCTGCTCATCGTCATGACCATCATCGGCATCCTGGCCAGCATCGCCGTCCCGAGCTACAAGCGCAGTTCCATACGAGCGCGGGAGGCGGTCCTGCAGGAAGATCTGTACCAGATGCGGCGGGCGATCGATGCCTTTTATACCGACCAGGCCAAGTACCCGGACTCCCTCGACGACCTGGTACAGGGCAAATACCTCCGGGGTATCCCCAACAATCCCTTTACCCACTCGAGTGAAACCTGGCAAACGGTCCCGCCCGAACCATCCGCCGAGGGGGAGCTGCCCCCCGGAGGGGTATTCGACGTCCACAGCGGCAGTGACCTTACAGGGCTTAACGGTGTACCTTACAAAGATTGGTAGGAGATGATCCAGATCTACAATATCTCCAAGGCCTACCAGAAGGATTCCTCGGCGTTGGAGGATATCACCCTCAAAATCCCCAAGGGAGATTTCGTTTACCTCACCGGACCCTCCGGAGCGGGCAAATCGACCCTGCTGAAACTCCTCTACTGCGCCGAAAGGCCGAACCGGGGCCAGATCCTCATCAACGGCCAGAACATCACCCGCATGGGCTCCTCCCGGGTACCCCAACTGCGCCGGCGACTTGGCATCGTCTTCCAGGACTTCAAGCTCCTCGCCAGCCGTACCATCTTCGAAAATGTCGCCTTTCCCCTGGAGGTCCAGGGGAAAAAACGCTATGAGGTCGGCAAGCGAGTCTACCAGGCCCTCAAACACGTCGGTCTGGAGCACAAGCTTCAGCGCTATCCGCTCCAGCTTTCCGGAGGAGAACAGCAGAGGGTGGCCATCGCCCGCGCCCTGGTGATCGACCCCGTCGTGCTGCTGGCCGATGAGCCGACGGGCAATCTCGACCCCGAAGTGACCCTCGAGATCATGGAATTGTTCAAGGGAGCCAACGCCCGGGGCTCCACCATTGTGCTGGCCACCCATGACCGTGAGATGATCCGGCGCTTCCCCAGGCGGGTGGTCACCCTGGAGGCCGGGCGGCTTATCGAGGACCGGACGCCCTGAAGAACGGCGACATAATTCGGGCAAATTTTTCCTTTATCAATCGGCCATTGGTCGCTTTTCCCTGTTTTTTCCCTACGAGGTCCGGTTTTGCTGGAACGCCTTTCCTATTTCTTATTCAGGGCGCTGCGGAACATGCGCCAGAGCCCTTTCCTTTGTCTGGCGGCGGTGGGAACCGTGGCCGTGTCCCTGACCATCCTCGCTTTTTTCGGCCTCCTTGTCCTCAACGTCCAGAAACTGACCACCCACTGGAGCAGGGAGGTACAGGTGGTCGCCTACCTCCAGTCGGTTCCCGAGGAAGCCCGACTGCAGGGGTGGATTCGGAACATCAAGAACTTTCCGGAGGTGGAAAAGGTGACCTTCGTCTCCAACCGGGAGGCCTTTCAGCGCTTCAGCAAAAGGCTTGCTGAAAATGCCGACCTGCTGGACGGCCTGAATCCGGACATCCTTCCCGCCTCCCTCGAAATCGCCCTCAAAGGGCCGTACCGGAACCGCCAGGGCATCGAGGCAGTGGTCGGGCGGCTCAAACAGAATGGAAACTTTGCCGATTTTCGCTACGGCCAGGACTGGCTCGAGCGTTTCGAATCCTTCCTGACACTGGTCCGGCTGGCCGGAGGATTCCTGGGTGGATTTCTCCTTTTCGCCACCCTCTTCATCGTCGCCAACACCATCAAACTGACCATCTACGCCCGCAGGGAGGAACTGGAAATCATGTCCCTGGTGGGGGGGACGCCTTTTTCCATCCAGGCTCCTTTTCTCCTGGAAGGAATTCTGCAGGGAGCCCTTGGCGGACTGCTTTCCCTCGCCGCCTCCTACGCCCTTTTCAGCGTCTTCCTCCAGGAGGGTCTGCGCACCCTTCTCCTTGCGGCCGGGGTGGGAGGGATCACCTTTCTCCCGGCTCTGTATCAGCTTCTCCTGGTTGCCGCAGGGGTCTTTCTCGGGTTTTCCGGCAGCCTGATTTCCCTGCGCAAATTTGTTCGGATCTGAAGGTGAAAACCGTTTTTTTTCCAAAGCCATTCCTTCCGGCCCTGGCCCTGCTGTTGGCCGCTTGCCTCTCGACCACCCTCGCCTTCGCCGGCGGAAACCTGGGTGAAAGCCGAAGGAAACTCGAAGAGATTCAGCGCCGGATCCAGCAGACCTCGAAAAATCTGGAGCAGAACACCGCTTCCGAACGATCCCTGTCGACCGATCTAAAGACCGTCGAACATGAGCTGGTGCGGATAAAAACAAGGATTGGGGCGCTCTCCTCCAGGATTCACGAAGTCGACAGAAATATCGTGACCAAGAAAAAAGCCATCAAACAGCTCCAGACAACTATTGTCGGTCTGGAAGAAAAGGTTCACCAACGGCTTGTCTCTCTCTACAAGGGGGGGGAAACAGGGCTGCTTCAGGTGCTTTTCAGCTCAAGGTCTCCGGCCCGAATGGCCGAGAATTATGATTTCCTCAGCCGGATCATCCGGCACGACAGGGGTCTGCTGTCCGACTACCGCAGGCAGATGAAAGAGTTGCGCACATCAAGGGAGCAACTGGCAACCCTGAAGGCCAAAAAACAATCGACCCTGACAGACGTGAGGAAAGATCGGCAGACCCTCGCTCAGGCGGCGAAGATAAAGGAAGAGCTGTTGGCCCGGGTCCGCCGCGACCGGAGGACTCTCTCGACCCGGTTGAGTGAGTTGCAGGAAAAGGCACGGAGCCTTGCGGCCCTGGTCAAAAAACTTGAATCGGAAAAGGCCCGGGAGTATACTCCGGGAACGGGGATTTTTTCCAGCCAGAAAGGGCACTTACCCTGGCCCGTAGCGGGCAGGGTCAAGGTCGGTTTTGGAAAATGGAGGCACCCCGAACTAGGAACCGTGTACGATAGCCAGGGCATCGAAATCACCGCGGCCGACAACCACCCGATTGCTGCCGTCTGGGACGGAGAGGTCATCTTTGCCGACCGCTTCAAGGGTTACGGCAACCTGATCATCGTCGACCACGGCGATAATTATTATTCTCTCTACGCCCAGGCTTCCAGACTGATCAAGAAGGCCGGAGACAAGGTAAAGAGGGGAGAGACCCTGGCATTCTCGGGGTTCGATGGTGCCGATGCCGTCTATTTCGAAATCAGGCACCGCGGCGATCCCCTTGACCCGACAGCCTGGCTATCCCCGCGCTGAGATTCGCAAATCCGGAGGAAACCCCCATGAAAAGAGGAAAACGGTCGACGGCCTGCATCCTTCTCCTGGCGCTGGTTCTGGTTCTGCTGGGCTGGATATCGTTCGGCCGGGACAGCCACCCCCAGGATGCCGAAGCAACCCAGCAATATCAGGAGTTGCAGCTCTTTACCGATGTCCTGTCCATCGTGCGCAAGAGCTACGTGGAAGAGGTACCGATGAAAAAACTCATTTACGGCGCCATCAACGGCATGCTGGCATCCCTCGACCCCCATTCGGGGTTCATGCCGCCCGAAATGTACCGGGAGCTGAAGATCGATACCCGGGGTGAATTCGGCGGACTGGGTATCGAAATCACCATTCGCGACGGGGTCCTGACCATTGTCTCCCCCATTGAGGACACCCCTGCCTACAGGGCCGGGTTGCAGGCCGGAGACCAGATCCTCAAGATCGAGGACAAGTACACCAAGGACTTGGGGATCATGGACGCCGTCAAGCTGATGCGGGGACCCAAGGGGACCAAGGTCACCATAACCGTCATGCGGGACGGCTTCGATAAGCCCCGGCAATTCACCCTGGAGCGGGAAATCATCAAGATCAAGAGCATCAAGGCGAAGACCCTTCAGGATGGCTACGGTTATGTGCGGATTACCCAGTTTCAGGAACGCACCGCCGACGACCTGCACGCCGCTCTCTCCGAATTGCACAAGGAAAACGGTGGGACCCTCAAAGGTCTCATTCTCGACCTGCGAAACAACCCCGGAGGCCTTCTTGACCAGGCGGTGAGGGTCTCCGACACCTTTCTCACCAGCGGCCTCATCGTTTACACCCAGGGCCGCGAGGAAGGCAGCAACATGAAATTCACCGCCCATGACAGAGATACCGAGTCTCCCTATCCCATGGTCGTACTGATCAACGGCGGCAGCGCCAGCGCTTCGGAAATCGTGGCTGGCGCTCTCAAGGACCACAAGCGGGCGCTCATCCTGGGCACCCAGAGTTTCGGCAAGGGTTCGGTGCAGACGATAATTCCCTTGAGCGACGATTCCGGCCTTCGCCTGACCACGGCCCGCTACTTCACGCCCAACGGCATCTCAATCCAGGCCAAGGGCATCACACCGGACATCGTCGTCAACCCAGTGGAAGTCAAAGAGGTCAAGGAGACAGACCACTTCCGCGAAAAAGACCTGAAAAATCATTTTGAAATCGAGGCTCCCGAGAAAACGGAGACTCAGCAATCCCCGGAGCAGAAATACCACCTTGACAAGAAGACCCGCAGCGACTATCAGCTCATGCGGGCTCTGGACCTGCTCAAGGGGCTGCAGATCCTGGAGGGCCTCAACAGGCAGGCCGCCTGATTTTTCCACGCGCGAACCCGAGGGGGGGAAACGCCATCCCCCTCTTTTTTTGAACCCGAACCTCCTTTCCCCTTCGGGGAAAAATGAATCAACATTCGCATGACGGCAAAAAAACGCAGACCCCGGAAAAAACGCCCCGCCAAAAAATCCGCGGGCGGCCAGCAGCTGAAGATCCTGCTGGCCGCCCTTTTCCTGTTCGGTTTTCTGGTCGTCGCTCTGGTCCTGCTCTCCCAGATGCGCCGCTCCTTCCGGCCGGCGCCGTCCCCTTCCGGGACCGACCTCACCGCTCAAGCGACGGGCCCGCCCATCGAGGATATCCGGGTGGAGGTGGAGAGCGCCCTTCTGCGCAGCGGAATCGCCCTGGGACACATCCACGAGGACTCCGGAGGCAACAACAGGGTCCACTATGAGGTCGAGGGGGATTTTCCCTCTTCCACTATCCTGGAGGGGTTGGGCAGGCGCCTGGAGAAAAGGTCTTCCGACCTCAGGCTGCAGGTCGTCCCCTCGACGGGAGAGATGCGCGTTCTCTGGAGGGGGCAGGCCTGCTTTTACCTGTACTTCCGTCCCCAGGCGCCCGAACCCGGCCGGAAGGTACTGAAGGGAAAGCCCCGCCTGGCCATCATCATGGACGATATGGGGCGGGAAACCCAAACGGTGAGGGCGCTCCTCTCCATAGGCCTGCCGGTGACGGTTTCCGTTTTGCCCAACACCCCGGAATCGGTGGAAGTTGCAACCCTGGCCCATGAGGGGGGCAGGGAGGTTTTGATTCATATCCCCATGGAGCCGGAAAGTTACCCGGCAGCCAACCCCGGCACCAATGCCCTGTTCCTCAACCTGTCTTCAGCGGAAATCCTGCGGCGTTTTCAGACCTACCGGGCTCGAGTGCCCTTCGCCGTCGGCGGCAACAACCATATGGGGTCCCGTTTCACGGAAAATCGCGAGGCCATGGATACGGTCCTGGGAGCGATGAAGAAGGCGGGCCTGTTTTTTGTCGACAGTCTGACTTCAGGCCGTTCGGTGGGGTTCGAGGAGGCGCAAAGAGAGGGGATGCCCAGTGCGGTCCGGGACCTTTTTCTGGACAACGTCCAGGATGTGGACAAAATTTCCGGGGAAATCCGTCACTTGGTGAGAATCGCCGACCAGCGAGGACACGCCATCGGCATCTGCCACCCCCATCCGAAAACCCTCGAGGCGCTGCGCCGGGAAGCGCCCTTCCTGCGTCGGGCCGGCGTAGAAATGGTCCCCGTTTCAGACCTTCTGATTCCTCCCCCGGTGCCGAATGAGCTTCCTCAGTGAAGCTGGGCAGCGATTTTTCCCCCGACCCGGGAAAAGCTCTCGTAGGCCTCGTCATAGAGAATTTCTTCGGCAAAATCGGAACTGACCCGTCGAATCAGGAGAAATTCGTCCCCGAGACGCCCCTCCCCGTCAAACAGGGTCCGGGCCGCCAACTGGAAAATGGTGGTGCGCTCCTTTTTCAGAAAACGCGTTTCGAACTCCTTGAGCTCGATGATTTTGTGGGAAACTTCCAAACCGTCCTCGTCGAAACGGTAAAAGGAGAGCTGCTGCTGGAAAAAATTGCGGGTGTTGGGCGCCCGGCGCAGGACGAAAAAGGAGCGCTGGGCCGACTCCCGAAACAGGTCTCTCAGGGGGTCGGTCGGGCCGACCTCCCGTTGGGATTGGTAAAAGTGGCGGAACACCGCATCGGAAAAGCATTCTTCCTCCAGATAACCGGCAACCTGCCCATCGGAGGTCTCACAGTAGTATCCCGCAGGGGCAACACCCTGAGGGGAAATGAGGGTTTTGCCGCAGATGAGGCAGTAGGACTGGAGATGCTCCCGACGGGCTGCGAACATTTCGCTCCGGTTTTTCTGCTGTCGGCTCAGGTCCAGGGCGACCTGGTCCAGGCGGCGGTCCGTCCCTTCCCTGGCGCCGAGAAAAACCTGGCGGGCCAGATGGGCGTACTGGACATGGACCTCGGTGCCACGTCCATGGGTCAGAACGGGATAAATTTTCCCTTCGGGGTTGGTGTTCAGCGATTCGACCTTCGGGCTTTTGGCGATATAGCCTTCCAGGCACCGGTACCCTCGGTTGATGGCATAGGCCCGCAGCAGCCGGTAGGGGTCTCGAAAAGGACCATCGTAATGGATGCGCTGGTCGACGAGACAGGGCAGGATGCGCAGCGGCCGGCGGGACAGGCCCTGGCTTTCAAAAAAATCGTAGAGGTTTTTGGAGTTTTCCAGGGAAGGAGCGTCTTTTACCGGGACGATGACACGGTCGGATGCGAAAAGGGCGTTTTGAGTAAAGATATCCAGGTCGGGACGGGTATCGATGATGACGATTCCGGTCAGCGCCAAAGCCGCCAGGGAGCGGGCCAGCACCTCGGGTCCGGGAACCTTGTCACGAAAGGCATGGAGCCGTCGGCAGGAAGGGATGAACTGAACACCATATTCTCCGGTCTCGGTCAGCCCGTCGATATCCCGACCCGAGAAAAGGTCGGAAACGTCACCTCCCGGGGCGCCCCGGCCGATACGGAACATGCGGTCCACGGAGAAATGGTTGTCGAAGCTGAACAGGGTAACCGGCAGGTCCTCGTCGAGGGCCTTGAGATAAATGGCCAGATTGGTGGCCAGTGTCGTCTTGCCGACTCCGCCCTTTTCACTGGAGATGGTTATGACATAAGGCCGCAGCATGAAAATCCCTTTATCCATTTTCAGAGAAAGCTATATATAGGGTATTGTCTGAAAATTGTCAATGATAAACCCCAAGATATTGAGGACCTTCCCGTGAACAGAGGCACACGCCCACTGACCGTTTCCCGCCTGACCGCCCTACTCAAGGAGATTGTGGAGGACAACTTTGCCCAGGTGCTGGTGGAGGGGGAGATATCCAATTTTTCCGCGCCGGCTTCGGGGCACTTTTATTTCTCCCTCAAGGACGAACAGGCCCAACTGCGGGTCGTCATGTTCCGCCCGCAAAACCGTCTTCTCCCCTTTCGTCCGGAAAACGGTCAGCACGTCATCGTTTCGGGGCGGCTCTCCCTCTATGCCCAGCGGGGGGAGGTCCAGCTGGTCGCCGAGGCCATCGAGCCAATGGGGGTCGGCAGCCTGCAGGTCGCTTTTGAACAGCTGAAAGCCAGGCTTGCAGCCGAAGGTCTTTTCGCAGCAGAACGGAAACGCTCCCTGCCCTCTTTCCCCCGCACCATCGGGGTCGTTACCTCGGCCACCGGGGCGGCCATCCGCGATATCCTGAAGGTGCTTCGCCACCGGGAGGCCGGGGTCCGGGTGCTGCTTCGCCCCGTCAGGGTCCAGGGAGAGGGGGCGGCCGCCGAGATTGCCGAGGCCATTGCCGACCTGAACAGCCACGGAGAAGCCGAAGCTCTCATCGTCGGCCGGGGCGGAGGCTCCCTGGAGGACCTATGGGCCTTCAACGAAGAGATCGTCGCCCGGGCCATTGACGCCTCGAGGCTTCCGGTCATCGCGGCGGTGGGGCATGAGGTCGATTTTACCATTGCCGACTTCGTCGCCGATTTGCGCGCGCCCACCCCGAGCGCAGCCGCCGAACTGGTGGCCCGCAGCCGGATGGAGCTTGAAAGCCACGTAGACCACCTGACCCTTCGCCTGGCTTCGGGTATGGGCTCAAGACTCGACCTTATGAATCAAAAAGTGGAGGGTCTGCGCCGCAGGCTGCGGTCTCCGGTCCGGGAATTGGCCTGGTGGCGCCGCCGCCAGGAAGACCTCCTCCACCGGCTGCGCCAGGCGATGTTTTCCCGGCTGCACCAGGCCCAGAACCGGACCGCCGCTCTAGCCTCCCGTCTCGACAGCCTCTCCCCACTGAAAATCCTCGACCGCGGTTATGCCATCGTCCTGGCCGAAAAATCCGGCGACATCGTGCGCAACGCCCAGAGCCTGAAAAAGGGGGACGAGGTAAGGATCCGGTTCGGACTGGGCCACGCCCGGGCCACCATTGGAGAGGTCGAGGGAATAAGGAGGGGAAAACCCTTGACTCCGGGTCCATCCATTGAAATAATTAAGGTTTGATTCGTTTAACTGGCTCAACTCCTTCAATTGGTTGAACTGGTTGAACGAATTGATACCAATCAATCAAACCGAACGACCAAACGAGCCCTTCTATGGAAGAAAAGGAAAACTTCGAGACAGCGCTTCATTCCCTGGAACAGGCCGTCGAGCGACTGGAGAGCGGCGAACTGACACTGGAGGAATCCCTGGAATGCTTCGAGGCCGGGGTAAAGGGTGCAAACCGGTGCCGGCAGTTTCTCCGCGGAGTGGAGGCGAGGGTCCAGGTCCTGCTGAAGGACCAAGAGGGAAACCTTACCCTGGAAGATTTCGAGAAAGAATAAACAACCCTGGATTTCCGGAGAGGACAATGGACCTGAAAAGCTATCTACGCGTCCGGCAAACCCGCCTGGAGGTCGCCCTCGACCAATACCTTCCCGCGGAAGACGTCCTGCCGGCAAGCCTGCATAAAGCGATGCGCTATTCGGTTTTCGCCGGAGGGAAACGCATCCGCCCGATGCTCATGATCGCGGCCTGCGAAGCCGTCGGCGGGGAGATGGAAACGGTTATTCCCGCGGCCTGCGCCATGGAAATGATTCATACCTATTCCCTGATCCATGACGACCTCCCTGCCATGGACGATGATGATTTTCGCCGGGGCCGACCGACCAACCACAAAGTCTTCGGTGAGGCCGTCGCCATCCTGGCTGGCGACGGCCTTCTGACCGAAGCCTTCATTCTCCTTTCCGACCCCAAGGCGAATCGGAATGTTCCACCCGAGGTCCTCGGGCGGGTCATCCACATCATCTCCCGATGCGCCGGCTCCCAGGGGATGGTCGGCGGCCAGGTCGTCGACATGGAATCGGAAGGAAAGGAATTCTCCTTTCCCGTTCTCGAATTCATCCATACCCACAAGACGGGAGCCCTGATTCTGGCCGCCATCCAGGCCGGCGCCCTTCTGGGGGGCGCCGACCAGAGCAGTTTCGATGCCCTGACTCGCTATGGGGAGGCTTCCGGTCTGGCCTTTCAGATCGCCGACGATATTCTCGACATCGTCGGCGAGCAGGAGGTTCTGGGAAAGGATGTCGGCAGCGATCAATCCAGGGGGAAAGCCACATACCCGGCCTTTCTCGGGCTCGAACAGTCCCGTGCCCGGGCCAGGGAACTCCGGGACCTTGCCCTCGAGGCGCTGACACCGCTGGGGGAGAAAGCCGAGCCCCTGCGCCGAATCGCCCGTTACATCGTCGACCGAACCTCCTGAAGTAATTAAAGGATTAAAGATGAGCAGCATACTAGAGAACCTGAAGTCTCCCGCCGACCTCAAAGCCCTCTCCCTGTCCGATCTGGAGTCGCTGGCCGGGGAGATTCGCGAAGAGATCATCGACACCGTCTCGCGCACCGGCGGGCACCTGGCAAGCTCCCTCGGGGTGGTGGAGCTGACCGTCGCCCTGCACCGGGTCCTGGAGCCCCCTCAAGACAAGATCCTCTGGGACGTGGGTCACCAGGCCTACGCCCACAAGCTGCTCACCGGCCGACGGGAGCGCTTCTGCACCCTGCGGCAGCTCGGCGGCATCAGCGGCTTTCCCAAGCGTGGCGAGAGCCCCTACGACTGCTTCGATGTCGGCCACTCCTCCACCTCCATCTCCGCCGCCCTGGGGATGGCCGCCGCCCGCGACGCCGCGGCGGCGAGGAGAAGGTCGTGGCGGTCATCGGCGACGGCTCGCTGACCGCGGGGCTCGCCTTCGAGGGGCTCAACCAGGCCGGGCACCTGAAGAAGGACCTCATCGTGGTGCTCAACGACAACGAGATGTAGCATCTCGCCCAACGTCGGGGCCCTCTCCTCCTTTCTGAGCCGCAAGATGACCTCGGATTTCTTCCTGCGCCTCAAGAAGGAGACCGAGCAGGTGCTGAGCCACGTGCCGCGCTTCGGCAGGGACCTGCTGAGCCTGGCGCGCCGGGCCGAGGACTCGCTCAAGGGCTTTCTCACCCCGGGAATGCTCTTCGAGGCCTTCGGCTTCAACTACGTCGGCCCCCTCAACGGCCACCGCCTGGAGGAGCTCACCGAGGCGCTGCAGAACGTGGCGCGGCTCAAGGGGCCGGTGCTGGTCCACGTGCTCACCCGAAAGGGCAAGGGCTACGCCCCCGCGGAGAAAAACCCCTCGCTCTTCCACGGGGTGGCCCCCTTCGACCGCGACAGCGGCGAGGTCAAAGCCGCCAAGACGGGCGCTGCGAGCTACACCGCGGTCTTCGGCCGCACGCTGGCGCAGATGGCCGAGCAGGATGAGCGCATCGTCGCCATCACCGCCGCCATGTCGGAAGGGACGGGCCTGAAGGAGTTCGCCCGGCGCTTCCCCGAGCGCTTCTTCGATGTGGGTATCGCCGAGCAGCACGCGGTCACCTTCGCCGCGGGGCTCGCCTGCCACGGGCTGCGTCCGACGGTGGCGGTCTACTCCACCTTCCTGCAGCGCGCCTACGACAGCGTGCTGCACGACGTATGCCTGCAGAACCTGCCGGTGACCTTCGCCATGGACCGCGGCGGGCTGGTGGGCGCCGACGGGCCCACCCACCACGGGGTGTTCGACTACTCCTACCTGCGCCACATTCCGAACCTGACCTTCATGGCCCCGCGCGACGAGGTGGAGCTGCGCCGGGCGATGGCGACGGCGCTTGCGGCTGAGGGGCCCTTCGCCTACCGCTATCCGCGCGGAAGCGGCCTGGGGCTGGACCTCGAAGCAGCGGCCGAGCCGCTGCCGGTGGGCCGGGGCGAGAAGCTTCGCGAGGGGAGCGACGGGGTCATCGTCGCGGTGGGGGTGTGCGTGCACGAGGCGCTGGAGGCGGCCCGGATTCTTGAGGCCGAGGGGCTGAATCGCTGGCGGTTCTCGATGCGCGCTTCATCAAGCCCCTCGACCGGGAGCTGATCTGTGCCGAGGCGAGGCGCACCGGGACGGTGGTGACGGTGGAGGAGAACGTGCTGCAGGGGGGATTCGGCAGCGCGGTGCTGGAGCTGTTACAGGAGGAGGGGCTCGCCCCCAGGACGCTGCGCATCGGGCTGCCCGACGCCTTCATCGAGCAGGGCAGCCAGAAGGAGCTTCGGGCCGCCCACGGCCTGGACGCCGGGGGATCGCCGCGCAGGTACGGCGATTCTTCGGTCTTCCGGCCGAGGGGGACGAGGAGGTACGGCTCCAGCCTGCGGTTGAACCGGGGAAATAGCTCCCTGCAGGTTTTCGCCCTCAAAAATCAGGAAAAGCATCTCTCGCCCGCTCGCTTTCGCTCACTAGAGTGCGCAGAGCCCGCAGAGAAAACCCGATTTTCACCTTTCTCTGCGTTTCTGCGACTCTAGTGAGCCAAGCGAACGGGCGAGAGGATGGTTCTCGAATGTTCACCTGTCGGATTTCGCCTGTCGGGGGCCGAACCGCTCCACCTGGTACCGGCTCTTAAGGGAACTCATCCATGCAGCATAGACCGCTGCCCGCTTTTCCTTCCGCAGTTTCTCGCGAATCTTGTCCTGCACTTCGACCAGGGAGAGTTGTTTCTGCTCTTCGATTTCCACCACCTTGAGGATGTGGTATCCGTACATATTCTCCAGGGGGGCGGTTATTTCTCCTACCTTCATTTTACCCAGAACCTTCCGGACCGATTCCGGAAGCCGGGATTCATGGACGAACCCAAGGTCGCCGCCGACCCATTTGGACCGCTCGTCATCTGAATTGTAGTAGGCCAGATTGTAAAAATCCTCACCCCCCTGGGCCTTCTTCGCCAGATCCTCCGCTTTCGTCTTCAGCTCTTCGCGTGTTTTGCCGTCAGCGGAGGGGTTCACCTTGATAAGAATGTCACTGAGCCTGTATTGCTTCGGCCGCAGATAAGCGCTCCTGTGCTTTTCGTAGTATTCCTTGACCTCGGCATCGGTCAGCTTGCTATTGTCATCCACGGCAAATTTTTCAGCCTTTTTCGCCAACATGATCCGGTAGACCGAAGCCCGGAAGGCCTCTTCGTCCTCACCGTTGAGAGCCTTTTTTATTTCCTCCGGCTTAAGACCGGCGAAAATAGGCTTGAACCTCTTGGCAAAGGCCGCCGTTCCTACGGAGATTCCCTTCGCCTGGGCGTACCTGACCTTGTAGGCCTGGTCAATCAGGTTTTCCAGGGCCTTTGCCCGTATTTCGGCTAATTTCGCCCCGGAAACATGGCTGTGGACCCCACCGCCCCGGGGAAGCATCCTTTCCGTCTCACGGCTCAGTTCCCAGCGGGTCACCGGGACTCCGCCCACCTTGGCCACCAGATCCGATGCGGCAAAAACGCCGGTGGAAAAAAAAAGACAAAAGAGCCCACCTGTCAGAACCACATATACCGCCTTGCGCAAAAACATCCGTCCTGCTCCTCTCTTTTCAAGAGATACCCAAAGGGGAGATCGTCATTCGGGAACCACGATAAGCAATCGGTAGGATTCAATTCAACGTGAGAAAAGGCACCGGCATTTAAGGAGTCTCGCATAAAAAAAGAGGCGATCCTGGAAGATCGCCTCTTTCGTTCTGGCGGGGCTGACGGGACTCGAACCCGCGACCTCCGGCGTGACAGGCCGGCGTTGTAACCGACTCTACTACAGCCCCTCTGTATTATTCTGTCCAGCGTTCCCGCGGTTGAACTGGTGGGCGAAACAGGGCTCGAACCTGTGACCCTCGGCTTGTAAGGCCGATGCTCTCCCAGCTGAGCTATTCGCCCGGTACTAAAATGGCGGGGCTGACGGGACTCGAACCCGCGACCTCCGGCGTGACAGGCCGGCGTTGTAACCGACTCTACTACAGCCCCGCAAAAGACACAAAATAGGAAACAGAAAATATCGCCTGAAGTGGCGGAAGATTTTAACTATTTCCCGTTTCCTATTTTCCTGTCGAGGTCCCCACAGGGTGTGGGGGGCATTAAGCTAGCAACCTTAGTTTACCGAATCCTTCAACGCCTTGCCAGCCTTGAATTTGGGAGTCTTGGCGGCAGCGATTTCGATTTTTTTGCCGGTCTGCGGATTCTGGCCAGTCCTAGCAGCACGCTCTCCGACACTGAAGGTGCCGAAACCGACCAGAGCCACTTTCTCACCGGCCTTCAGGGCTTCCGTCACGGAATCGGTAAAAGCCTTCAGAGCCTTCTCCGCATCGGCCTTGCTCAAGCCCGCCTTTTCCGCCATAGCATTAACGAGATCCGCCTTCGTCACAACATACCTCCACTCGATTAGGGATTGTTTAAGCCCTGCTGAAACCGTCGATACTTATAACAGAACACCGAAAAGGGTGTCAAGTGAAATTCTCGGAAACCGGGCTAATGCCGAACCGGTTCCCGGGCCTCGGGAGCGAACTTGGAGCTTCCCCGAGAGGCGGAAGAGTAGCCGAGAGCCGCATTGCCTCCTCGAGAACCTCGTCCATGTGCGCCACGGGAATAATGTCCAAGGCCTTGAGGATGGTCGGGGGGACCTCCTCAAGGTTTTTTTCGTTTTCCTTCGGAATCAGAACCCGCGTTATTCCTGCGCGTTTGGCGGCCAGCAGTTTCTCCTTCAGCCCTCCTATGGGGAGTACCCGGCCCCGCAGGGTGATTTCACCCGTCATGGCCAGGTTCCGGTCCACTGCCTGCCCGGTCAGGGCCGAGGCCAGCGCGGTAGCCATGGTGATGCCCGCAGAGGGCCCGTCCTTGGGGATGGCTCCTTCGGGCACATGGATGTGAATGTCCACCTTGGGATAGAAATCCTTCTCCAACCCGAGCTCCTGCCACCGTGACCGAACGTAGCTCATCGCGGCCTGTGCCGATTCCCGCATGACGTCGCCGAGTTTTCCAGTGACAGTCAGTTTGCCCTGCCCGGGAAGAATCGTCGTTTCGATGGTCAGCAACTCCCCCCCGACCTCCGTCCAGGCAAGACCGGTCGCCAGGCCGACGCGGCTTTCCTCTTCACGGATTCCGTAGCTGTAACGAGGCACCCCGAGATACTTTTTGATCTGCTGGGCGCCCACACTGAACCGCTTTTTCTTATCGCTGCCCTTGACCACCTCCCTGGCGATTTTACGGCAGACGTTAGCGATCTCCCGTTCCAGGTTGCGCACTCCAGCCTCCCGGGTGTAGCGCCGGGTGATTTCATAGATCGCCGAATCGGCGAAATGCACCTGTGCCGGGGAAAGACCGTGGGCCTCCATCTGCTTGGCCAGCAGGTAGCGCTTGGCGATATGCAGTTTCTCCTCCTCGGTGTAACCCTCTACGCGGATAACTTCCATGCGGTCGAGAAGCGGGCGGGGAATGGAGAACAGGGTGTTGGCGGTAGCAATGAAGAGAACGCTCGAAAGGTCGTATTCCACGTCAAGGAAATGGTCGCCGAAGGTATTGTTCTGCTCGGGGTCGAGAACCTCCAGCAGGGCCGAGGAAGGATCCCCTCGGAAATCGGTGCTCATCTTGTCGATCTCATCGAGAAGAAAGACCGGGTTTTTCACCCCCACCTTGCGCAACCCCTGAATGACCTTACCTGGCATGGCGCCGATATAGGTGCGCCGATGGCCGCGGATCTCCGCCTCGTCGCGAACGCCTCCAAGGGAAATACGGACGAATTTGCGACCCAGCGCCCGGGCAATGGAGCGGCCGAGGGAAGTCTTCCCGACGCCGGGAGGCCCCACCAGGCAGAGAATGGGCCCCTTAATCTTCTTGACCAGGGCCTGGACGGCCAGATATTCGAGAATCCTCTCCTTGACCTTTTCCAGCCCGTAATGGTCCGCTTCCAGGATTTCCTCGGCATGGCCGACGTCGAGCCGGTCCTTGGTCCCCTTTTTCCAGGGGAGGGAGACCAGCCAGTCGATGTAGTTGCGCACCACCGTCGCCTCGGCGGACATGGGCGACATCATCTTGAGCTTGCGCAATTCGGCCATGGCCTTTTCGGAGGCCTCCTTGGACATGCGCCTGGACTTGATCTTTTCCTCGAGTTCGCGCATCTCCTGCTTGAACTCGTCCTTTTCACCCAACTCCTTCTGGATGGCCCGCATCTGCTCGTTGAGGTAGTACTCCTTCTGACTCCGCTCCATCTGGTTTTTCACCCGGTTGCGGATTTTCTTCTCAATCTGCAGGATCTCAACCTCGCGCTCGAGGAGGGCCAGAAGATTCTCCAGGCGCTCCCGGGGGTCGAGAATGCCCAGAATTTCCTGCTTGTCGGAAATCCGGATACTCAGATGTGCGATGACCGTATCGGCCAATCGGCCCGGGTCGAGCATCCCACTGATGGAGGAGACCACCTCCGAGGGCACCTTCTTGCTCAGGTTGACATAGCTCTCGAAGGTGTCGTTGACGCTTCGGATCAGGGCTTCGATTTCAGGCGAGGTGGAGGGCAGGTCCGAGAGTTTCTCGACTTCAACGAAGAAGCACTCGTCCTTTTCGATAAGTGCCCCGATGCGCCCCCGGTGCTTGCCTTCCACCAGGACCTTGACGGTCCCGTCTGGAAGTTTGAGCAGCTGGATGACCTGCCCGATGGTTCCGATATCGTAGATATCCCCCGCACCCGGCTCGTCGATCTTGGGGTCCTTCTGAGTCGCGAGGAAAACGAGCTTGTCCTTCTCCATGGCCCCTTCAAGGGCACGGATGGAGCGAGGGCGCCCCACGAAGAGGGGCGTGACCATGTAGGGGAAGATGACGATATCCCGCAGGGGAAGGAGGGGGAAAAGTTCCTGGTCGGCTTCTTTGCTCTCTTCTTTGCTCTCTATGTTGTCCTCAATTTCTTTCATGGCAATCACATCCCGGGATCGAGGCAAGCGGGCGATGAACAGGGCTTCCGCCCTGCTTTACCCCGACAACAACTTCCGCTCGCCCTCATCATTCAGGCCGATTCGGCACACTCATACAGGACAATCGGCCTGGCCTTGTTGAGAATGACATCCTCATTGACCACGACCTCCTTGACCCGGTCCTGGGAGGGAATATCGTACATGACCTCGAGCATGGCGATTTCCAGGATGGACCGCAATCCCCGGGCCCCGGTCTTCCTTTTCAGGGCTTCGCTGAGCAACGGCCACAAGAGCGCCGTCGGTGAACTTGAGATTCACCTTCTCCATCTCGAAGAGCTTCTGGTACTGCTTGACGAGGGCGTTCTTGGGCTCCTTGAGGATCTGGATCAGAGCTGTCCTCGTCCAACTCATTCAAAGTCGCCACGACAGGCAGTCGGCCGATGAATTCGGGAATGAGCCCGTACTTGAGCAGGTCCATGGGCTCCACCTGGGCGATGGTCTCCCCGAGATTCTGGTCCTTCTTCTTCTTGATTTCCGCCCCGAACCCCATGG
This sequence comes from uncultured delta proteobacterium, assembly GCA_963791005.1. Taxonomy (GTDB): domain Bacteria; phylum Desulfobacterota; class Desulfuromonadia; order Desulfuromonadales; family CAWBQR01; genus CAWBQR01. Next base: position 227,196 of record CAWBQR010000010.1, read on the forward strand.
TTTTTGCACCGGTCCGCTGGGCGATGATCGTCTCAAGCCCCGCGAAGGCTCCGCCGCAGATAAAGAGGATGTTCGTGGTGTCGACCTTGAGGAACTCCTGCTGCGGATGCTTGCGTCCGCCCTTGGGCGGCACGCTGGCCATAGTGCCCTCGATGATCTTGAGCAGCGCCTGCTGCACCCCCTCCCCCGAGACGTCGCGGGTTATCGATGGGGAGTCCGACTTTCGGGCGATCTTGTCGACCTCGTCGATATAGATGATTCCCTTCTGGGCCTTTTCAAGGTCGTAGTCCGCCGCCTGAAGCAGGTTCAGGATGATGTTTTCTACGTCCTCTCCGACATAGCCGGCCTCGGTCAGGTTGGTAGCGTCGGCGATGGCGAAGGGAACGTCGAGGACCTTGGCCAGGGTCTGGGCGAGAAGGGTCTTGCCGCTGCCGGTCGGTCCCAGCAGCAGGATATTGCTCTTCTGGATCTCCACGTCTCCGGACTTGCCGGCCGCCTCGACCCGCTTGTAGTGGTTGTAGACGGCCACGGCCAGAATCTTCTTGGCCCGCTCCTGTCCTATCACGTAATCGTCCAGGATGTCCTTGATCTCCGACGGGCGTGGCAGCCTTCCCGCGCCGCCGGCAACGGAATCCTCGAGCTTGGCCTCCTCTGCGATAATGTCCTTGCAAAGCTCGATGCATTCGTCGCAGATGTAGACTGCCGGGCCGGCGATAAGTTTTTTCACTTCATCCTGGGTTTTGCCGCAGAATGAGCAGGTGAGTTGTCCTGAGCGATTTTCGTTTGGACTCACGAAACTAGCCTCCGCAAAAGGGTAAATCAGGTTTTTCTCTTCACTATGTCATCAATGATACCATATTTTTTTGCGGCGTCGCTACCCATGAAAAAGTCCCGCTCGGTATCGGCCGAGATTCGTTCCAGCTTCTGCCCGGTGTGGGCGGCCAGGATCTCGTTCAGGCTCTCGCGGGTGCGAAGGATTTCCTGGGCATGGATGTGGATGTCGGTGGCCTGCCCCTGGAACCCTCCCAGGGGCTGGTGAATCATGATTCGGGCGTGGGGCAGCGCATAGCGCTTCCCCTTGGCCCCGGCCGCCAGCAACACCGCCCCCATGCTGGCCGCCTGGCCGACGCAGATGGTCGAGACCGGCGCCTTGAGGTACTGCATGGTATCGTAAATCGCCATGCCCGAGGTCACCACCCCTCCCGGAGAGTTGATATAGAGGAAGATATCCTTATCCGGGTCCTCCGACTCCAGAAACAGGAGCTGGGCGATGACCAGGTTGGCCGTGTGGTCCTCGATGCCGCCGCCGAGAAAAATGATGCGGTCCTTGAGCAGGCGGGAATAGATGTCATAGGCCCGCTCGCCGCGGCCCGTCTGCTCCACTACCATGGGGATCAGGCTCATCGTCTCACTCCTTGGTTTCCGGCGTAGCCGAATCGGCCAATTCCGCCTTGTCGACCTCCTCGACAATCGACTGATCGAGAAGAAATTGTACCACCTTTTCTTCGGCCATCTGGGCGATGAGGCCACTGCGGGCCTCGTCCCGGTCGTAGAATTTCCTGACCGACTCCAAGGGGGCGTTGGCCATTTCGGCAATCTGCTCGAGTTTGGCCCCGATTTCCGACTCCTCCACCTCGATGCTCCTCCTGGCGCCCCACCGCTTCCAGGACAAGGCTGCCCTGAACCTGGCGGACGGCGGTCTGCCGGTACATCTGGCGGAAGGATTCCTCGGTCATCCCCAGCATCTCCAGGCTCATCCCCTGGGACTGAAAGCGGTTTCGAACATTCTTCAGCATGAAATCGAGCTGGCTCTCCACCATGGCATCGGGCACCTCCACGGGGTTGCGCTCGACCAGGGCGTTGACCAGACGCTCCCTCAGGTCGCCCTCGACCCGGTTCTTCTCTTTTTGCAGGTAGTCTTCCTCGATATGGCTGCGCAGCTCCTCCAGGGATTCAAGGCCGAAACCCTTGGCGAACTCGTCATCCAGGGCCGGAAGCACCTTTTCCTTGATCTCCTGAAGGGTCACGCGAAAGACCGCAGGCTTGCCCGCCAGCTCCTTGTTGCCGTATTCCTCAGGGAAGGAGACCGAAACCTCCTTCTCCTCGCCCCGCTTCATCCCGGCAAGCTGCTCCTCGAAACCGGGGATGAAACTGCCCGAGCCCAGCTCCAGGACATACCCCTCAGCCTTGCCGCCCTCGAAGGGCTCCCCATCGACGAAGCCTTCGAAATCGATGGTGACGAAATCGCCCTCCGCAGCGGCCTCCCTGGCCGATACCTCCATCTGAGCGCGGTTGGCCCGCATCTCTTCCAGACGACTATCCACAACCGCGGAGTCGGGTTCGAACTTTTCCTTCTTCAGCGACAGGCCCTGGTAGTCCCTGGCTTCGACCGTCGGCTTCACCTCGACCTGGGCCTCGTAGGAAAAAGGCTTGCCCTTCTCCAGCGAACTGCTCTCAACGATTTCCGGGTCGGAAACCGCCGGGATGCCATGCTCGGACAGGGCATTGAAATACGATTCGTTGATCAGGCGTCCCAGGACCTGCTCCTCCATCTGGGGAGCGTAATACTGCTCCAGCACCGGCCGAGGCACCTTCCCGGCACGAAACCCCTTGATTTTGGCGCTCTTGGCGATTTTGCGGTAGGCCTTTTCGATCTCGGAGTCCACCTTCTCGGCGCCGACCTCGAAAGAGAGTTTTTTCCGGATGCTGCTGATGTCTTCGACTTTAACGTCCATGTCTTAACCTCGTAAAGAAAATTATCTATGCAAACGGCGCCCCGCAGACCTCTGGTCGGCGGGATTCGAAGAGCTTGGAGATTCGCTGGGGGAGAAAAGAAAATGGTGCGAGAGGGGGGATTCGAACCCCCACGGTTGCCCGCTGGATCCTAAATCCAGTGCGTCTGCCAGTTCCGCCACTCTCGCATAGGACGAGGATCCCAGGATCATGAAATAACGAAGAGAGATGGCGTCGCAAAATGTCTCCCCCACGGCGTTACGGCGTTTTTTCAGGATTCGACCTAACTGATGCAGGCCTTCGCCCCTGAAAAACCACCAAGCCTTGTAGGACGAAAATTTTGCTTAGCCATCCCATGAGTTTTTGCGAAAGCATCAAGAGGAAACCCGCGCAACCCGGCCTGCCCGACCGGTCTCCGGAAACCGGCGACCCGAAAATCGGGACCGCCGCCATGCAAAAGGTCCGACCGAGCCCCGCCCCTGAGGCAGCGGCTTGCGCCCAGCCCTTCGGAACTACTGCGGTCGGACCTCTGAGGTTCAAATGGGGTGGCTGAAGGGACTTGAACCCTCGACACCTGGAGCCACAATCCAGTGCTCTACCGACTGAGCTACAGCCACCACAAAAACCAGGGCATCTTACTTAACGAACCGGGCATTTGTCAATCGGAAATCGCCCGAAATTTTGGAGAAGTGGCGCGCCAGGAAGGATTCGAACCCTCGGCCTACGGATTAGAAGTCCGTTGCTCTATCCATCTGAGCTACTGGCGCGCAAATGGTCGGGGCGAGAGGATTTGAACCTCCGACCCCCTGCTCCCAAGGCAGGTGCGCTACCAGGCTGCGCTACGCCCCGACAAGAAGGAGTTATCTAGCACGACCGGGAAAAATATGCAACCGAAAAGCGCCTTCCCTGCCCCCTATCCTCCTGCAGGTTCCCGCACCGGTGCCTCGACCCAGGCCTGAAGCAGGGAGAGGTGACGGAGGAATTCTCCGGCAAAGAGAAAACGCTCGGCGCTGGTCGGAACGTTGATCTCCTCCTCGCCACGCTGAATGGAAAAGGCGTAACCCTGCCGGCCGTTGCGGTCGTAGCGCTCCAGGCTCAGACGGGTGACCACTTCCCCTTCGCTTCCCTCGAATTTATGGTTCAGGGTTTCCCTACCCCCCTCCCGGCAGATGCGGCGGATCCTGCAACAGAGGTCGAAGGCCTCGGCGGGCTCGGCAATGAAGCGAAGGGCCGCCGCGCCGCTTTCAAGGCGAAAAAAACGTAGCGCAATCCGCCCCTCGGCCGACCGTCCCTCGCTGCGCTTTTCGTAGGGACCGATTTCCATGCCCGTGCTCCGGGCGTATACGGTGGTCTGTGGAATCTTCGTCATCTCTTCCCCTCCTGTGGTGGATTGTAGCGGCCCCGGGATGGGGCTGCGCATATATGAAAATCTCTAGCATCCAGGCGTGACAGAAAAAGTCACACCCATTTCCCCGCCTGAATCAAATTTCGATCTTTCGACCGGGCTTTTACTTGGCAGAGGCATTCTTTTTTTTGGCATTGCGTCCGAAATATGTCTGACGATTCCTTAGCAACCTGAAAGCCTCACTATCCAATTAGAAAAAGCCCGGCCGGGGAACTTCCGGCCGGGCTTTTCGTTCTTCATTTCCCACGCAACCTACTTGAGCAGATTGTGGGCCGTCTGGTGGCAGGACCCGCAGCCGGGGAACTTGGACAGCATGGTCTTCGAATGGGGCAGGCCATGGCAATCCTGGCATTTGGGGATCGTCTTGTGCTTGTCCTGGTGACAGGTGGCACAGGAGAGCTTATGGTGTTTGGTGGTACTCGCCTGAAGCTGCTTGAAGGGCTCCGCGTGGCAGGCGGCGCAGTTCTTCGAAGCCATGTCGGAAGCGTAGGTCACCGGCAGAGGATTGTGCGCCTTGTGGCAGCCGGTACAGTCGGCCTGGGTCATGTCGGCCGCATGGGGCTCGTGGCACTGGGTGCACTTGGGGATGTTGCCGTGCTTCGAGTCATGGCAGTCGGTGCAGGCCAGCGTCTGGTGCTTGGTCTTGCTGGTGGATAGCGTCTTGAAGACGTCGCTGTGACAGGCGCCGCAGTCGGAGGAAGGAACACCGCTGCCGTAGGTTACGGGCAGGGGACTGTGGGCCTGGTGGCACTTCGTGCATTCGGTGGCGGCCATATCCTTGGCATGGGGCTCGTGGCACTGGACGCACTGCGGAATATTCTTGTGCTTGGTCTCGTGGCAGGTGGCGCAGAGAAGCTCCTTGTGCTTGGCCTGGCTGCCCATCAGGGTGGAATACACCTTGTCGTGGCAGGCGCCGCAGTCCTTGGAGGGGGTGTCGTCGGCATAGGTCACGGCCAGAGGCTTATGGGCCTGGTGACACTTCTTGCAGTCGGCCTGCACCATCTCCGGCGTATGAGGCTTATGGCAGTTCACGCACTGAGGCACCTTCCCATGGGTGGTGTCGTGGCAGGAGGTGCACGCCAGGGTGCTGTGGAAGCTGGGGAAATCCTTGAGCTGCTGCCCTTCCTTGTCGTGACAGGTCAGGCAGGGGGCAGTCATGTTTTTGCCCAACGTGATTTCCAGGGGGCGGTGGGGGTTAGTATGGCACGAAAGGCACTTCTTCAGAGCGAAATGCTTGGTTCCCGAGTGACACTTGCTGCAGGCGGGGATGATCTCCAGGACCTTGGGGGGATGGCCCTCATGGCAGTCCAGGCAGGTGACGGCCGTCTTGTGAGCGTGGCCGGCCTCTTCGATGTCCTTGGGCGCCTGGGCATGACACTTGATGCAGTCGGTGACCGACAGCTTGGCCGCGTCAGCCGCCGGCACATCCTGGGCCAGGCAGGCCCCCGGCAAAAGACCGAGCACTACGCCAAAAGAAAGAATGGCGCAACCGAGCAGTGGTAGAAAAAATCCCTTTGATCCTCGCATCTTTCCTCCTGAAAAAAAATAATTGAATGGCTGCCGACCGCTTCCCCAAGAGGGAAAAAGGCCGCAAGTTCAAACCTTAAGGGTGTTTTAATCTCGAACGGGGAAGAGGGGGGCCCTATGGGGGGCCACGCGGTTACATATTTTTTGCAGCAACAGACCCGGCACGTTCAAAATACGCCAACAAAAGACAATCCGTGCATGCTGCAAACTCCTTGCCATTTCGGGCCCAACCTGGGCAAAGACCTGCGGGGCGTCAGATGCCGGTTGCCGCAGGTCGCGGCTTTTGCTAGCATCGGGCGAACGGGAAAACCCTTTAGAGAATCTTCAAAAAGGCTCCCTCTAGCCCGTTCGCTGCGGTCACTAGAGGTCGCAGAGAAAGGCAAAGGCGTTTTTTCTCTGCGTTCTCTGCGCCTCAAGCGACTGCAAGGAGCGGGCGAGAGATGTTTCTTTAAGTTTTCAAGGGGACCGCATCCCCGTGTCACTGTTGTGTTGAATCCATTTTTATTTATCCCCGGAGGCCCCTGCAATGAACCGCCTTCCTTCCTTTCCGTTTCTCTTTGTGCCCCTCCTCGCCTGCCTGCTCTCACCCGCCCCGGCCCTGGCCAAATCCTGCGTTACGGCCGCCTGCCATCCCGACCTGGCAAAAGCCGAGGTGGCCCATCCTCCCGCAGCCGACGGTGAGTGCCTGGCGTGCCACGAGCAGGAGAACCCAAAGCACCCCCTCACGAAAGGCCGAAGCTTCGTCCTGGCGGCGGCGGGGTCCGAACTCTGTTTTCAGTGCCACGACGACATGGGAAAGGATTTCGCCGCAGCCACCGTGATCCACCCGGCGATCAAGGAGGCAGGATGCACCGTCTGCCATGACCCCCACGGCTCCCGACAGAAGGCGCTGCTTAAAAAACGGCTGCCCGACCTCTGTGTGGAATGCCACGGGGACATCGGCGAGAAAGCCTCCAGGTCCAGGGTCAGGCATGCAGCCCTGTATCGCTCCGAAAAGTGCGCCACCTGTCACTCCCCCCATTTCTCCCGGAACCCCTCCCTGCTCCTTTTCCCCCAAAAGGAGCTGTGCCTTTCCTGCCACGGCGAGGACGACTACACTCGCTCCGACCCCCTCAGCAACATCGCCAGGGAAATCAACGGGAAAAAGCATCTCCACGGACCGGTGGGCGACGGAGAGTGCTCGGCCTGCCACGACCCCCACGGATCCGACTTTTTCCGTCTTCTTCGGGGGGAGTATCCGGCCGACCCGTATGCCCCCTACCGCAGGGGCGCCTACGATTTCTGCTTCGGCTGTCACAACCCGGACCTCCTCAAATCCCCGACGACCACCTCGGGCACCGTATTTCGCAACGGTGATGAAAACCTCCATTACCTCCATGTCGCCGACATTCGAAAGGGACGGACCTGCCGGATGTGCCACGAACCCCATGCGAGCAACAACCCGAAACTGGCCCGGGAAGACGGCTCAAAGTTCGGGGTGTGGAGAATTCCCGTCCACTTCAAGGCGACCGAAACGGGCGGAAGCTGTGCCCCCGGCTGCCACCGACCACTGAAGTACGACCGCAAAATACCGGTGACGTATGAGGCGGGGGAGGATTGAATGGGGGACTGGGGACTGGGGTGAGAGGCTTAATGTGGTTTTTAGCCTGGGCAATGAGATTTGAACCTCGCATGACATTTTCCAGGGGGCTTCCTACCTAACTCCGGGAAAGATAAGGGCAAGGTTTTGCCAGTCCCTGTTCCCCAGTCCCCAACCCCTCGCCCTTCGGCATTTCACCGATCGCTCCGTTATTTCGAGAAGCAAAATCCGGATTTTCTCCCCCTTCCAGGCGTTTTCCTCCCTTGCAAATTTCTAAAATTTCATTATTTAATATTTTTTCAGATTTGTAACCCCTAAAAAATGCGAGTCTTTTTCTTCGGGGCGGAATTTGAACCGATTACTAATTAATAAAATGGCAATCAACTTGCATGGAGATTACAAAAACATTACGCCGCAGGCCTTGAGCCGCGGGTGGTGAACAGGGGCGGATAAATGACAAATGACAGGGTCGTGCAAGAGCCTTGAGCCTTTACTTCTGCACTTCGCTCCGGCACTTTTCGGTGCCGAATTTTTTATGTTTTTTTTTTGGAGGGTAGTTAATGCGTGTTTTGATCATTGATGCCGAGGAGAAAACCGTCAAATTTCTCACCAAGGGACTGAAGGAGAATATCTTTACCGTCGACGTCGCCTGCAACGGGGCGGAGGGGCTGAACATGGCCGAGGCGGCCGATTATTCGGCCATCCTTATGGAGGTGGCCCTGCCTGAGATGGACGGGTGGGAGATCCTGCGAACCCTGCGAGGCCGGGGAAAACAGACACCGGTCATCTTTCTGACCAACAGGGGCAGCGTCGCCGACAGGGTCAAGGGGCTCGAACTGGGAGCCGACGACTACCTGACCAAGCCTTTCGCCTTTTCCGAACTGCTGGCCCGCATTCACAACGTCCTTCGGCGGGGCACGGTGAAGAAACCGCCCGTCCTGAAGGTAGCCGACCTGGAGGTGGACGTCCGGGGCCTGCGGATCCGACGGGCCGGGAAAGCCGTTCACCTGACCCCGAAGGAGTTCGCTCTTCTCACCCTTCTGGCCCAGCGAAGCGGAGAGGTCCTCTCCCGCACCCGGATCGCCGAGCGGATCTGGAACATGGACTTCGAAAGCGATACCAACGTGGTGGACGTCCACATGCGACGCCTGCGGGCCAAGGTGGACGAGCAGTTCGACAAAAAACTCATCCACACGGTTCGGGGGGTGGGGTATGTGTTGGAGGAGCGGTAGGTCGTAATTCGTAATCCGTGATCCGTAACTGCCCTCCACTCTCAATTCCCACCGGTTCACGGTTCACGGTTCACGGTTCACGGTTCACGATTCACGATTCACGATTCACGATTCACGATTCACGATTCACGATTCACGATTCACGATTCACGATTCACGATTCACGATTCACGGTTCACGGTTCACGATTCACGGATTCCCCCTCCCGAATCAACTCCTGCAAACTCCTCACCTGATGCCCCAAAATGGCGTTCTCCTGGGTCAGATTCTTGACCTGGTTGGCGAGCTGGGAGAGCTTGATCGAGAACTGGACGGCGATCAGGGTCAGGAAGATCAGCGAACCGATGAAGAGTGTCGTCGTGGGCAGGGCGGCGCCGATCAGATGGGTCAGCCAGACGAGCCATTCGTACTTGATGACCAGGACGAACATGGCGATGCTGGTCAGCAGCCAGAGTACCGAATATTCCTCCCTCAGCTTTTTCCAGCGAACCATCTCCACGGTGAAGACGAACACGCCGATACAGACGATGAAGGCGAATATCTGCTGTTTCAGAGGCATGCGTTCCTCCTGGCGTAGAATTTCCGGCTGCGCAGCAGTGTCACCAGAACCGAAAGCATCATCTTGAAGATGTAATAGAGGGGCCGCAGGCCGTTGTGCATCGTGGAGCCCCTCTGGTTGGCCAGCATGCGCACCGGCACCTCCCGGATGCGAAAGCCGGCCAGGTTCAGGGTGAGCAGCATGTCGGCGTCGGGATAGTCGCAGGGGAAGATGTCGGTGGTGAAAAAGCGGATGACCTTCTTGTTGAAGGCCGAATAACCCGAGGTCGGATCGGTGATCGGCCGCCCGATCAAAACCGAGACGAGCTTGCGAAAGAGGAGGATGCCCAGCCGGCGGGTGAAGGAGGGGCGGTAGCTCTCCACCTCCAGAAAGCGCGACCCGAGAACGAAGTCGGTCTCCCTCTCCAGCACCGGGGCCAGCAGGTAAGGGATATAGGCGGGGTCGTGCTGGCCGTCGCCGTCGAGCTGCACCACGTAATCGTAGCCCTGGACCCGGGCATACTTGTACCCGGTCTGGATCGTCACCCCGTAGCCCATGTTGTGGGAGTGGCGGATCACCCCGGCACCGGCTTCCCGGGCCTTTCGGGCGGTAAAGTCGAGGGAGCCGTCGTCAACGACCAGAACGTCGTAGTCCGGATGGGCCTTCCGGACCGCCTCCACCACCTCGCCGATATTTTCGGCCTCATTGTAGGCGGGAATCAGAACAAGAATTTTCGGCATGGCATTGAATTTCATCGCAGGATATTGTGTTTAAGGCTTCAATAGTTTTAGGTTTTAAGTTTTAAGTTTTAGGTTCACCCTTCACGGTTCACCAAAATCCGCCTCCCTGAAGCGCGGCGCCGCGGCGTCCTTGGCAGAGAGGATAGGCTCCCCGTCCAGGGGCCAGTCGATGGCGAGGTCGGGGTCGTTCCAGACGATGGAGCGCTCGTGCTGCGGAGCATAGAAATCGGTGGCCTTGTAGAGAAACTCCGCCGCCTCGGACAGGACGAGGAAGCCGTGGGCAAACCCCTCTGGGATCCACAGCTGGCGCTTGTTCCGCGCTGAGAGGCGCACCCCCGCCCACTTGCCGAAAGTCGGCGAACCGCGGCGGATGTCGACCGCCACGTCGAAGACCTCCCCCACCACCACCCGCACCAGCTTTCCCTGCGGCTGGCGGAGCTGGTAGTGAAGGCCCCGCAGGACGTTCTTCATCGAACGGGAATGGTTGTCCTGAACGAAGTGCGTCGAAAGGCCCGTCGCCTCGCGCCACGTGCGCTCGTTGTAGCTCTCGAAGAAAAATCCCCTGTCGTCGCCGAAGACTTTCGGTTCGATGATCAATAAATCCGGTATGTCGGTATTTATGATGTTCATGATTGTTTAATTCGGTTTTAAGTTTTAGGGAACTACAGTTTTAAGTTTTAGGTTTTAAGTTTTAGGTTAAAAGCTCTGGTTGGTCCGCTATTCGGACCCTTTCAACATAATCCTGTCGAGATAAGATTTTGACTTTACTTAAAACTTAAAACTTAAAACAGGTTTTTCAAAACCCATCCT
>CAWBQR010000011.1:0-115097 GCA_963791005.1 uncultured delta proteobacterium
GGAACCGGCTCCCTGGCCGCTGGGGTCTTCCTCGAAACCGACACGGTTGACGCTGAGGACCGGAATGCCGTTGGCCACGGCGTGGGAGCGCTGGATGGTGACCCAGGCCTGAAGCTGCCGTTCCTGTTCCTCCGGGGTATCGTTGGGGTCCCAGCCGATGGCGGTGGGGTAGATGAGCATCTCCGCCCCGGCCATCGCCATGAGACGGGCCGCCTCGGGATACCACTGGTCCCAGCAGACGAGCACCCCGAGACGGCCGACCGAGGTGTCGACGGGCAGGAACCCGAGGTCCCCCGGCGTAAAGTAGAACTTCTCGTAGTATCCGGGGTCGTCCGGGATATGCATTTTCCGGTATCTCCCCGCGATGGAGCCGTCCTTTTCCAACACGACGGCCGTATTGTGATACAGCCCGGGGGCTCGTTTCTCGAAAAGAGAGGTGACCAGAACGATGCCGAGCTCTTTAGCCAGGGCGCCGAACGTCTCGGTGTCGGGGCCGGGGATCGGCTCGGCCTGGTCGAAGCAGGCGGTGTCTTCGATCTGGCAGAAATAACGGCCGGCGTGGAGTTCCTGCAGGACGACCAGTTCCGCCCCCCCGGCAGCAGCCTTGCTGATTCCTTCGAGGCTTTTGCCGATGTTCTCGTTGCGGTCGGCGCTGCAGCGCTGCTGGATGAGACCGACGGTAAGTGTTTTCATCTTTTCAAGCCTCAACAAAAAGCGGGAAATGCCCCGAAATTCAGTCTTGAGTCTTCAGCCTTGAGACTTCAAAACGCCACTGGGCAACTGCATCGTCACGCAGTGCAGCGAACCGTGCTGCTGGAGCAGGGGAAGACAATCGACTCCAATGATAGCACGATCCGGAAAGGCTTGGGCAATCACCCTCAGAGCTTCCTGATCTTTTTCATTGTCCCGGTAGGTGGGCACGAGCACGGCCCCGTTGATCACCAGAAAGTTGGCGTAGGTGGCGGGAAGGCGTTGACCCTCGCCGTCGAAGCAGGGTGCCGGCCAGGGCAGGGGGAGCAGCCGGTAGGGGCGGCCGCTTCGGGTCCGGAAGGAGCGCAGTTCTTCGGCCATCCGGGAAAGTGCAGGGTAGTGCTCGTCAGTCTCGTCCTCACAGGCCACGTACAGGAGGGTCTCCCCGGGAGCGAGGCGGGCCAGGGTGTCGATGTGGGAGTCGGTGTCGTCTCCGGCCAGGTAGCCGTTTTCCAGCCAGAGAAAATGGTCGGCGCCCAGCAGGTCGCCGAGAGCCTTTTCGATGTCGCTCCTGGACAGGTGGGGATTGCGGTTGGGGTTCAGCAGGCATTCGGCGGTGGTGAGGAGGGTGCCTTCGCCGTCGCTTTCGATGCTGCCCCCTTCGAGGATGAGGCCGACGGTCTTTCGCGGCACGGCCCCGAAGGCGCCCGCCTCGTGGAGGCGGCGGGTGATCTGGTTGTCGAAACAGGCCGCGAACTTGAGGCCCCAGCCGTTGAAGCCGAAATCGAGGAGGATGGGGGTGCCGTTCTCAAGAACCGTTATCGGACCGAAATCCCTGGACCAGGTGTCGTTGCTGGGGATGGAATGAATCGTAACGCGGTGGCCGGGAACCCCGGCGGCGTGAAGCCTGTCTCGCAGGGATGCGGCGTCGGGCGCCACCAAAAGTACATGTTCGAAGTCGGCGACCCGTCGGACGACCTCGGTGAAGACCGGCTCGACCTCGTCCAGGCACGGATGCCAGTCCGTCGATTCGTGCGGCCACGCCAGCAGGACGCCGTCCTGCTCCTCCCATTCCGCCGGAAGTCTTCTCTTCTTCATCTTTTTTAACCCCGATAAAAGCTTATTGTCGAACGCAGATAAAGGCGGATACACGCGGATTACTTCTGGAAGGCCATTTCCAATCAAACAGGGATAAAGGGGATGAAGGGGATAAACCTCAAACCCGAATATGTGAATTTCAAAATCCCCTGAATCCCTTCTATCCCTGTGAAAAAGCCTTTGATTTCATCGGTATTTATCCGAAGTTATCTGCGTTCAATTTTTTGCAGGCAGCCCTCACAATGCAGACAATGCAAAGTATAAAGGTGAGGCATCCTATAAAAAACGGCCAGCTATTGCAACGGCTTCGCTCTTCCGGAGTCTGCCGGCCCCGATTCTCTGGAGGGATGAAGCCCCCTGGAGGTCACTTGCTTCAGCTCCTTGAACACCCTAGGCGGGATATGCGTGTCGATGTAGTGATAAAGCCCCCACAATGTCGCCAGAAGAGCCGGGAGGATGATGGCCATGCGGAGGCCCCGGCGCAACTGGACGGGTTGCAGCCCCTGTCGCCAGGGAAACTCTCCGCCGTAGCGAAAGCGCATTTCGCAGGCGGTGATCAGGAATGTCAGCCATACCGCCGCCAACGCCAGACCGCCGAGGACGTCGCTCAGCCAGTGGACCCCCAGGAAGATGCGGCTGAAGCCGATGAGAAGCACCAGGAAGCTTCCGGAAAGTACCAAAATAAAACGGCTTGTCCAGCTCCGGACCGCTCCCAGCAGCAGGTAGGTCAAAAAGCCGTAGAAAACCATGGCGGTAAAGGCGTGGCCGCTCGGGAAGCTCGCCGAAAGGGGGAGGAGTTCAGGGAAGACGGGTACCGGCCGGGTACGTGCGAAAAGCGCTTTCAGGACGAAAACCAGCAACTCGCCCGCCCCGGTGCCGATCACAAGCATTAATGCGGAAAAGTCGCGGTTGGCGAGAAGCAGGCAAAGAAGAGCCAGCCCCCCGACCATGAGGATGGCCGGAGCGCTCCCGAGGTAGGTGACGACGATGAAGAAAAGGTCGGCCGCCGGGTGGTGGTATTGCTGCAGCATTTCGTAGATGCTGTGGTCCAGAGCGACCATCGACGAGCCGAGCCGCAGCCCACGGGCCACCAGGGCGAAAAGGAAGGCAAAGAGAAGGCTGACGGCGAAACCGGTGGTCAGGTAGAGTCCCGAACCGCGCTCCAGGGTGAATCGGGCGGCGAGGAAAGACCACAGCCGAGGGTGACGTTTTGCGAAGGCTTTTATCTTCTCCGTCTCCAGGAGCCTGCCCCAGCCCGACTGCATCCTGCGGCAGAGGGCGACGATTCCCCGGCTGAGCGGGGGGGCCATCCATTTCCAGAATAGTCCGTTCAGGACGAACAGCCCCAGAAGGATGGCGATGAGAAAACTGAAGCGTCCCGTCCAGATCTTCACCATCTGCCAGCTGGCCCCGAAAAAATAGCCCAGGCCCGGGTAGGCCAGGCCCCAACCTACCCCGCTGACAAGAGCGTAGCCAACGAACCGCCAGGGAGACATGCGGGCGCTACCGGCGACGAAGGGAATAAAGGGGCGCAGAAAGCCGATGAACCGGCCGAAAAAAACGCTTTTCCCTCCATGGGAGACGAAAAAGCTCCGGGCCTTTTCCAGAAGGCTCCGGCGTTTTCGAAAGGTCCGGGTCTGCAGAAGGTTGGAGCCGAACCGCGCCCCGGCCCAGTAGCTGAGCAAGTCGCCGAGAATGGCCCCGAGGGCTGAAACCGTCACGACCCAGACGATATCTCCTTTGCCGTGGGTGGCCAGAAAACCGGCGAACACGATGAACACGCTGCCGGGAACGAAAATCCCCAGCAGGGCGACCGATTCGAAAAATGAGATGGCGCCGATGAGGGTGTAATAGAGCCCTCCCGAAGGGAGCCAGTCGGCGACGGCTCGGAGCCAGGTTTCCATGGAGTTTCCTTGGATGTTTTGAAGCCAGTTTAACAGAAACGGTCTGTAACACCCTTTGAAATTCAAGTTAAAATGCAGAAGCCAGAAGCCAATCCTCGCCATGCGCAGGTGCAGAGGAGGTGACTTATACTTATAGAAGGGTGCCGGAGTCAATTCCCTTGAAAAAAGAAAGTGACGAAAAGATGCAACGGGACATCAAACTGCGCGGTCATCTCATTGACGACCACCTCCTTTCCAGGATCCTTGACGCCCTGGGCGAGGCGGGGGTGGATTATGAAATCGTCTCCCTTCATATCGGGAAGGTTCGCCAGGATCCGAGCGATGCCGTCATCAGGATGAATGCCGCCGAGCCGGCGGCCATGGAGTCGGCCCTTCGCCGGGTCATGGAACTGGGGGCCGAGCCCGTGGAGGTCGTCCCCGCCCGGCTTCTTCCTGCTCCCGCCGACGGAGTCCTCCCCGAGGGATTTTACGCCACCACCAACCTTCCTACCGAGGTTCTGGTCGGCGGGAAGTGGCTTGCGGTCGCCGGGGAGGAGATGGACCTGGCGGTTATCGTCGACCCCGAAGAGGGCGAAGCCCGCAGTGTTCCGATGGCCGACGTGAGGGCCGGAGAACAGGTGATGGTCGGCGAGGAAGGGGTCCGGGTGACCCTGCCGTCCAGTGAGGCGGACCCCGGCGTCTTTCGTTTCATGGAAAGCGAGGTATCCTCGGAAAAGCCGAAAACCCTGCTGATGAACCGGGTCATTCGCACGATGCAAAAGGTGAGGGCAGATGGAAAGAAGATCCTGCTGGTCGGGGGGCCGGCGATCATCCACACCGGGGCGGGGCCGGTGCTGGAAAAGCTGATCGAGCACGGCTGGGTCGACATCCTCTTTGCCGGCAACGCCCTCGCCGCCCACGATATCGAACAGGCGCTGCTGGGGACGTCCCTGGGGGTTCCGGTGGAGCCCGATGCTTCATCCCGGGAGGGGCACGCCCATCATCTCTGGGCCATCAATGCCATTCGGAGGGAGGGGTCCATCTCCGCGGCTGTAGAATCGGGCCTGCTGCGCCGGGGGGTGATGTACGCCTGCGTACGACGGAAGATCCCCTTCGTCCTGGCCGGCTCCATCCGCGACGATGGTCCCCTCCCGGATGTGATCACCGACGTTCTGGCCGCCCAGGGAGCGATGCGCGCCTTGGTCCCAGGGGTCGGAATGGCCCTCATGGTCGGCACCACCCTTCATTCGGTAGCCACTGGAAATCTTCTCCCGGCACGGGTCTTCACGGTCTGCGTCGACATCAACCCCGGCGTGGTGACCAAACTGCGGGACCGTGGCAGCCGCCAGTCGGTAGGAATTGTCATGGACGCCGCCTCCTTTCTCGAACACCTGGCCCGGGGACTGGGCCTCTGATCGCCTCGATTCCGCGTTTCACAGTCCCTTTCTGGGCAGCCTTCCGCATTCTCTTTCTTCGGGAATAAATAAAACCTATCGATTTATGGTCTTTTTTCTGTTCTTTTACGCGAAATGACCTGACCGACCCGGTGTTTTGCCAAATGCCCGGAAAAGGGCATTAAAAACATAATATTATAAAAAATAAATAAAAGTGCTGAACAAAAATTCCGGAAACAGGGTGAAGCGTGTCGCTACATCAGGTTTGACCGACGTTTTGGTGCGAGCTAACACAAAATTAACCAAAAGGTAATAATTGATACATCGCCGCGCAATCCGGGGTTAATGGTTTTGGCATGAGCATTGCTCTAGGGATAGCGCAGGGCAAAAAACCAAATAAAAATGCTCGAGAATCGACCGAGGATGATGAGGGTGAAAAATCAGATACACGGCAGAATGAATCAGCAGAAGAATCCGGCGGCCGGCCTGGCCGATGCCGGGCTTCGCCTGCTCTTCGTCGCTCTGGTTTTTGTGGCCCTGACCCACCCGGCGGATGCCCAGGGCTCCGTTCAGGTAACCTATATGCATCAACTCTCCAGCTTCACCTCTTCGCCCTCCTTCATGTGGGTCAACCTCAGCGCCGACCCGACCCACGACGAGACCTTCGTTACGGACTATCAAAACGGCGACGTGGTCATCTACAACAAGTGGGGGATGGAAACCTTCCGCTTCGGTAAGGATGAGGGGCTGCCGGCGCCGCTGGATGTGGCGGTCACCGAGGAGGGCGACATCTATGTTCTGACCTCCGCACTGGCCGGGGGGAAGGTAGTGCGCTGCAACTATCGCGGCGAGGTGGAAGGGGAATTCCGGTTTCACGGGGTGCCCGCTTCTTATTCCGACTTCAAGGCCGCCCGCATCTTCTATCGCCAGGGTCGGTTTTACCTGGTGGACCTGGATGGAATGAAGATGATGACTCTTGACCGCCAGGGGAATTTTGTCCGAGGGATGGACCTGGCCGACAGTGTCGCCTCCACCGATCCCGACTTTGCCAAGCGGAATCCCTCGGAAGATTATGCGCTCGACGGAATCGATGTTGACGGCAAGGGCGATATCCTGTTCACCATTTCCCAGCTCTTTTCCGCCTTTATCGTCTCACCCGACGGGACAACCCGGGCGTTCGGCACCAAGGGAAGTGCGCCCGGGAAGTTCGGAGTCGTCAAAGGGATCGTCTCCGACGAGCAGGGCTATATCTATGTCGCCGACATCCTGCGCAGCGTGGTTCTTGTTTTCAGCCCCGACCTGAGGTTCGTGACTGAATTCGGTGGGCGGGGTTTCGGCCCGGGTGGCCTCATCGGCCCGAAGAGAATGGTGATCAATCATGACCGGCTGTACGTCAGCCAGATACGGAACCGCGGGGTATGCGGATTCCGCATTCGTCATGACTGAGGAGGGGGCTTTTAGAAAAAGAACGAAAGGAGGTGATGCTCGGAAAATCGCAACTGTAGAAGGTAGAAAGCAACAGGCAACACGCGCCCAAAATTCCTCCGCACGATGCCGAACCACAAAGACGTGAGGCCGCGGACCCTGGGAGGCAGGAGTCCGGCCGCCGGAGGGAGCAACACAAAACCAATTGATGAATCGAAGGAAGAAGGAGGAAAATCGAAATGAAGAAGCTTCTGGTTGTTCTTTTGTCCGCCGGTATGGCCGTTTTAGGCCTCAGCGGCGCGGCGTTCGCCTTCCATAACGGTGGCGTCGCCTACTGCGAAGGCTGCCACACCATGCACAACTCCGAAGACGGCGCCACCGTCGCCAACGGTGGGACCATCGGTAACGGTTACGAATAACCTGACCAAGGGTTCGGACCCCAGCTCTACCTGCCTCAACTGCCACTCGGGTAGCGGCGGCTACCACATCCTCTCCACCGACGGTAGCGACCTGACCCCCGGCGGCGACTTCTTCTGGCTGACCCAGAAGTACACCGGCAAGTACGGCTACAACAGCACCGGCGAAAGCCACGGCCACAACATCATCGCCGCCGACTTCGGCCTGGTCCAGGACAGCAGCCTCACTTCCGCTCCCAGCGACGGGACCCGGGTCTACAAGGCCGCCGACCTCGGTTGCAACAGCTGCCACGACCCCCATGCCAAGAACGGCGCCAACGGTACCAACAACGCCGTTCGTGAAAACGCCTGGAGCGCCACCGAATCCGGTTCGTACAACGCCGAACTGGTCGGCTCCACCGGCGGCAACTTCCGCATCCTGGGCGACACCGGGTACGACGGCGGCGAGCAACGCCACTTGGGGCTCCACCTTCGTCGCCGGCGCTCCCATCGCCGAAGCTCCTGACATTCATGGCCCGGCCGTGAGCGACACCAACCACACCGACTACCAGAGCGGCATGTCCGAATGGTGCGCCAACTGCCACAGCGGCTTCACCGGCTTCGGCTCCGGCAACCACACCCACCCCGCCGGCGCCAACGGCGGCCAACTCGGCACCACCATTTCCGGATTCTACAACAAGTATAAGGAGACGGGCGACTTCACCGACACCTCCGCCAACTCCTATGACAGCTTGGTGCCCTTCGAACGCGCTTCCGCCACCGCTGCGCAGCTGAGCGCCTCCAGCACCACCGGCCCCACCGCGAGCGACCAGGTCATGTGCCTGTCCTGCCACCGTGCGCATGCCACCGGTTTCTCCGACATCGGTCGCTGGGATTTCCGGGCCGAGCTGCTCTCCGAGTCGCCGATCTTCGACCCCACCACCGGTCTTGGCGAAACCCTCGGCGACATCGCCTACTACAACAAGGTGTCCTCCACCGGTACCGCCTTCTACGGGACGCAGCAGCGCTCCCTGTGCAACAAGTGCCACCTGCAGGACTAATCCTGTTTCTGGCCCTTGGTATGACCTGGTATGACCTTGGCCGGCGGCTTTTGCCGCCGGCCTTTTTCCCTCCCGATAAACCGGATCATCCCTAAGACACTCAAAAAGCGGGCCGGATTCTTTTGGGGTTCAAACACCCTTTCTTTAGTTCACTAGAGGGCACAGAAACGACTGAGGATTTCTCAGCGATTAGTTTTCGATTTATTTCGTGTCTTTTATACTTCCGAACTGAAAAAAATCTATTTAAAAATCTTTAAACCAACATGAAGTATGTGTTGATTGATATTAGAGAATAAAAAACCAACCATTTCTTCCATTAGCTGTGCATGTGCACAGTTGAGAACCGTGAACTTATGGTCGAACACATACGCAAAGTCGCCTAGTATAACTGATATGCTTGGGTTAAACTGCCGAAAATCATAAAAGAATCAGTCATAACCTCTTACAGGCTTATTTACATAAATCCTCCGAGGATGTTTTGAGCATTCTTTCCGTTCACACAAGAAGATTTCTGCCGTTGCTTCTTGCCGGTCTGCTTCTCCTTCCAGGCTGCCTTCCCGCTGGCAAGACGGGAACCCTGCGTCGGGGGGAGGAGGGCCTGGTTCGGCTCTATCTGCGGGTGGGCTCGGGAAACGCCTCGCCACTGCGTTTTGTCCTTGGACCCATTGCGGCGGTTCGATCCGATGGAACGGAGGTCCCCCTGACAGGGCAGTTGGGAGAGATAAAAGCGCCCCAGATGACCGGGCAATTGCTGGTGCTCGCCAAGGGGCTTTTGCCCGAAGGGAAGTACAGCGGTTTTTCCGTTGGGGTGAAGGAAGCCTATCTTCTCGGTGAGGAGGGAGAGGGGAAGCTTCTGTTTCCCGACAAGCCGCTGTTCGTAGCCCAACCGTTTCAGCTTACACCCGAAACCGCCAGGGCCTTCTATCTGAACCTCGATCTTGCCGCATCCCTGGCCGAGGGGTACCACTTTTTCCCTGTGATACATGCCTCCGAGGGGAGCGAGCAGTTGGTGGCGCTCAAGGGGTACGTCACCGAAACCCCTGATTCTCTCATCTCCATCTTCGACAAGGTATCCCTGGACAGCGTTGGAATAATCGGCACCGGGGCGGAGCCCATGGGGATCGTCCTCGACTCCGATCAGCGGCGCGCCTATGTTGCGGCTTCCGGTGACGATGCCATCGAAGTGTTTGATTTGTCGACCCGGAGAAAACTGTGGCGGATCCCTTTGCAGTACGGAGATCGTCCCGTGGAAGCGGTGCTTACCCCCGATGGACGAACCCTCGTGGTTGCCGACAGCGGGTCGGGCACGGTCAGCCTGGTCGATACGGGGGCTCTTGCGGAAAGGACCCGGATTCGGGTCGGCGACGGTCCCTCTTTCGTCGTGGTCGATGGAAGGGGGGAGCGGGCCTACGTGCTCAACCGCCTGTCCCATTCGATGTCGGTGCTCGATCTGGCCAGTGGTTCACTGGTTGGAAATATCCGGCTGGAGAACGTCCCGCGGCAGGCTGCTCTCAGCCCTTCCGGCGACAAGCTGTACCTTACCGGCAGCGCTCCCTCACTGACGGTTCTGGACGTGGCGAAGCTTCAGATTGTCGACAGCCTCCAACTCGGCGCGAACGGAACGGCGGTGAAGATCGACCCCCGATCAGGGCTTATCTACATGGGGCTGGCGGGAGAGGCGAAAATTGTCATCGTCGACCCCTTCACACTCGGGGAACTCGACTCCATCCCCGTGGCGGGGCCGGTCGGTTACCTGGCCCTCGACCCCGAGGACAGCGCCTTGTTCGCCCTGGTCCCCGGAAAAGGCCTGGTCCAGAAGGTGGACGTGGTCGGTCAGAGAGTGATCGACCAGATGCCCGTCGCTTCGGGATCCCATGCCGTGGCGGTGATCCGTGGGAAATGACCGTCCACACTGGGTGCGGCTATTGACGGTTCTGGCCGGCGCGGCAGCACTGTGGATTGCCTTTCCCAAACCGGCTCGATGCTGGGAATACAGTCTTTTTTCCGATTTCGATTACCAATTGACCGATTCCACAATCAAGAACAAGCTTACGGGGGAGAAGACCAAAACGCAGAACGATCGCTTCGAACAGATTTACAACCTCAGCGTCCGGCACAGGCTCTATCCCTATCTGTCTCTGGAAGGTGGAGGAACCTTCCGGCGAGATACCACCACCAGCAGTTCCGAAGGGCAGAACTCGACGGATACCTTTCAGTCCTTTCAGCCTTTCGGAGGAATTCGCCTGAACACGCCCTTGTTAAACGGTGGACTTGATTATTACGATTCGCAGTTCCTCAGCAATCCGGCCTTCGGCGAATCCCATAAGATTTACCGCAAGGAGTTTGACGCCGCCTTCGGTATGAAGCCCGTGGATTTGCCCTCCTTCTCCTTGCACTACGACCGGATTCATACCTATGACGACCCCAAAACAAGGGACGATGTGGAAAACGACTACCGCTTCACCACCGACTATATCTTTCGAACCCTGGGGCTCCATTACTCGTACAACCGCCAGGATAAGGAGAGCCAGCTCGATGGCTCCACTTCTCTGCAGCAGACCCACAGCGGGCGGCTGAGCTATTCCCACTCCCTTCTGCAGGGTCGGATGAACATGTTTGCCGATTACGGCATCGATTACGGTACCACCGAAAACGAGGGGCCCCAGCCTCAGCCCGTTCTTCTGAGGCCGCTGAGCGGGCTGTTCGCCGTCGACGACACCCCTGAGGACGGACAGCTCGATCCTCTGGGTGCACTGAACGATTCGGACACCAGCGTCTCCGCCGGCATAAATCTGGGCGTCAAGGGAAATTTTCAGAACGTGCTCAACCTTGGCCTCGATTTGGGATTCGAATCGCCCCTGGACCTGCTGTACATTTACGTCCAAAAACGCGTCGATTCCTCGGCGGCCAACGCACTGAAGTGGAGCGTCTACGTCAGCGACCGCAACGACGAAACCTCTACATGGACCGCCGTGGTCATGAACGTTACGGCTTCCTTCGACGATTTGGACAACCGTTTTGAGATTTCCATTCCCCAGGTCAAAACGCGCTACATCAAGGTCGTCGTCCAGCCCCTTTCCCCCGAAGCGCAGACGCAGGATATCCTGGTCACGGAAATGCAGGCTCTGACCGTCCTCCCCCCCGGCAAGAAAGAGGGAGAAAATATGAACCAGGATGCCTCCTTCAGCGTGAACCACCGGTTCAGCGACAAAACCTCGGGTAATTATACTCTTTCCTATCGGGACAGCAGAGATCTTCTCCTCGGAACCAAGTCGTATTTTCTGTCCAACATATTCAATATCAACCACACCTTCAATCAGGTT
The DNA here is from genome assembly GCA_963791005.1 of uncultured delta proteobacterium. Taxonomy (GTDB): domain Bacteria; phylum Desulfobacterota; class Desulfuromonadia; order Desulfuromonadales; family CAWBQR01; genus CAWBQR01. The sequence continues at coordinate 11,270 of CAWBQR010000011.1, forward strand.
TTTTCGGGCAGCATTTCGGCCAACCGGGCGGACCAGTGGGGGACGGGCAACGACCTGACCACCAGTTACAGTGGCAGCTCCTCGCTGAGAGCCAGGTATTCCGAGGTTTTTTCCCAGACGCTGCTCTTCAGCGCCTCGACCTCCAGCGGCGAAGGGGCCAGCACCCGGGGAGTGATGCTTCTGCGCAACCAGGCTCGTCCCTACCGGGGATGGACCGTGAACCTGGACGGCGGCTACGCCCTCTCCGACGACTCCTCGAGCGGCCTGACCAAGACCGTCCTGCTGCGGGCAGCCTCGAGCGTTCGCCCGAATACCAAGCTGTCTTTCCACCTGGGCTACTCGGGCACCTTCACCAGCTCCGGTGGAGACCAGAGCAGTCCTTCGGACCAGGTCTGGCAGGGGCAGGTCTTCTTCTCCCCGGTGGGCACTCTCTCCCTGAGCGCCGGGGCCAGTCTGGACCAGCGCGACGGCGAGCGCCGCCTGCTGCAGAACTATGCGGCCAACTGGGCTCCGTTCTCCAGCGGCGACCTGCAGTTCACTCTCGCCTACAACGAGTTTTTGAGCCCGACTTCGGACAGGGAAACCCGGCAGGTTTCTCCCCACCTGACCTTGAGAATTTCCCGACACTTCATTCTGGGGCTCGCCTACAACTGGACCTGGGACGATTCGCAGATTCAGGAGATTACCAGCCAGAGTGCCGATGCGACTCTCCGGCTCATCTTCTGACCTGGCCGAAGGGCCAGAAAACCCGACCGGATGTTGTGACCGGTCTTAACCATTTGGATCATCAATACTGAGGTGGATGTCGGTATGAGGACGACCAGAAAAATCCCTGGAAAATTTTTGATGGCAGCCCTGTTGCTTCTTTTGGCTGCCGCCTGCACACCTGCCGGGGTCTATCACGACCCGAACATGGACTTCGGCGGCATCCAGTCGGTGGCGGTCCTTCCCTTCGCCAACCTTACCACCGACAAAAACGCATCCGATCGGGTCCGGGATGCCTTAGAGACGAGCCTGATGTCGACCGGCGCGATTTACGTGGTGCCCGCCGGAGAGGTGGCCCGAGGCATCTCCCGGGCACGCATGATGGACCCGACGGCACCCTCGACGGATGAGGCCAAGCAGTTGGGGTCGATTCTCAAGGTGCAGGCCGTGATGGTCGGAACCATTCGCGAGTACGGCGAGGTGCGCTCGGGAAGCGCTACGGCCAACGTCATTTCGCTGAGCGTGCGGATGATCGAAACCCAGACCGGTCGGGAGATCTGGTCCGCAGCCTCCACCAAGGGGGGCATCGGGATGACCGAGCGTCTCTTCGGCGGCGGCGGCCATGCGATGAATGAAGTCACCATGGAGGCGATTCATGACCTCCTCAACAAGCTTTTCATGTAACCGGAACGACGGTTTTAACAGGCATGGTCAAGCTCCTCAGGCAATTTTCGCCCAAGCGCCGGCTGGAGGCGCCCTTTCTGCTCCTGGGAATTCTCCTTGCGGGCATGGGGGTGCTCTTCGGACCTGGGAGCCGGTGCGATGCCGCACAGAAGCCCCATGGACCTGTCGCCGTGCTGCCAATTGTCAATCACAGCGGCCTGCAGGCGCCTTTGAGGGAGATCCGCTCGGTACTGGTTAACGAACTGAAAAAGCGGGGAATCGATGTGCTGGACCAGGAGGTGTTGGATCCCTTCATGGCCAGGCATCGGTTTCGCGATACCTCCGGTGTGGACGGGGAAACGACGGTCCAGTTTGCCAGAGGAAACCGCGGCCAGGGGAGTCCTGATTACAACCCTTGAGGCCTATCAGAAATTCGCTCCCTTCAAGGTGGCGCTCACCTGCCGGCTGGTCAGCGTCGGTGAGACGCCGTCCATCCTGTGGATGGACGGCGCAGGAGTGCGAGGAGACGACCATCCCGGACTGTTCGACGTGGGCATGGTCACGCAACATGGGGAAACTGCGGAAGAGAGCCATCGGGGAGGTGGCGGTTTCTCTGGAGAAGTACTATGAGGACAATACGCTCCCGACGCCTCAGGTTGTTGGGAAGTACGGGCCGAAGACCTACTACCGGGATCCCGGTTTCCCGAGCGAATCTCCCCTGGTGGTCGCCATCCTGCCTTTTTTGAACCGCAGCGGGGTCAAGTACGGGTCGGATATCCTGCAGGAGCATCTCCTCAAGGGGCTGTTTCTGAATCGGGACATCCGGGTGTTGGAGCCGGGGGCCATCCGCCAGACCATGTTCAAGTTCCACATGGTCATGCCAGCCGGCATGTCCCGGTCCGACGCCGAGCTGATACTCTCCGACATCCCCCATGCCGACTTGCTGATCACCGGCATCGTCGAAGGCTACAGCGATCCTCTCGGCACCGGCGTCCCTTCGGTCGATTTCTACCTGGTGGCCACCGACCGGACCGGGAAGGTGGTGTGGGGTCCCGAAGTTTCAACCGCGGGGACGAAGGGGTGTGGTTTTTCGGCCTGGGGAGCGTCAAGTCGGCATATCCCATGACCGACATGATGGTCCAAACGGCCGTGGCGGGCATGCTGAACCCTGCCATGAGCAAAAAGACGGTGACCGGCTCATAGCTAATCAGCTCCTGGTTCACAGCTCATAACAATAACAAGAGCCAAAATATTTTGAAATTCGGCTTTGAGGACTAATGGCACTGTAATGTTGGCTGAATTCGGTTACGACAAGGGAATAGGAGGAGAGGGAGGTCGTTTGTCGTAGATGTCTGACTGTCAGTCGGAAAATAGGTCAAGCCGCAATCCAGTGCCCTCAGGAAAAAGGGCTATCGTCGTTCAATAAAGGAGAATAGGGTCAAAATGCTGAAAAACAAAATTATCGCTGGAATCGCCGTCGCGGGTTTGCTTTTTCCCCTGGTCGCCCATGGGAAGAGCCTGCCCCGCGTCGACGGCAAGCCCGCCGTCGCTACCATCGACGGGAAACCGATAACCCTCCAGGAATTCAACGAGGACCTGATGCGTATGCATCGGGCCCAGGCGAAGGCCGAAAAAGAGAAAAAGGAAAAGGCCGAGCCTCGAAGCCGATGCCTCTTCGGCCAAGGCGGGGAAAATCGACTACCGCGACACGCTCAACCGGATCATCAACCTCAAGCTGATTCTTCTCGAGGCTCACAATATCGGCATCGACCAGTTGCCCGACGTCAAAGGCGGAAGTCGACAAGTATGCCAAGGACCAACTCATGAAGGACGTCGCGGCAAATCTTCTGAAGGATGTCAAGCCGGACCCCAAGATCGTCGATGAGATTTACCAGCGTCTAAGCCAGCAGGGCGAGCTGAAGTCGGTGCTTTTTCAGGACAAGGAAAAGGCCAAAGACTTCGTCAAGAAAATCGCCAAGGGTGAAAAATACGAAGACGCTTGCCAAAAAAGGTCCTGGCCGACAGAACGGCCACGGGCACTCTAAAGGCACGTTTCTACGACAGGTCCGAGCTCCTTCCCGTGATCAATGAAAAGCTTTCCCGGATGAAGGTGGGGGAGACCTCCCCTGTTTTCCAGGTGGCCTCGGGCTACACGGTGTTCAAACTGCTCGGATGGCGTCACAAGGACGACCCCAATTGAAGAAAAAAGCCGAAAGGCTCGCCCTCGAGGTCGCCGGTCAGAAGGGCCTCGGGAAAGACATTGGAGCGGCTGCGCAACGAATATACCAAGGTATATCCTCAAGGTCATCGACGGCATCGATTACTCACCCGACAAGGCTAACATCGACGATCTTTTGAAGGACAAGAGAGTCATCGCCGAAATCATTCCCCCCGTTTCCGGGATTCACATGACCGCCGGAGCAGAAAAAGTGACGGTTGGGGACCTGACCCGGATTCTCAAGGAGAAATTTTTCCACGGCCTGGGCCGGGCCATGAAGAAAGGGCGCGCCAACAAGCTGAAACGCCGCGCCTTGGACAACTACCTGGAGGAGCAGGTCCTGGTTATCGAGGGGCGGCGGCTCGGGCTCGACAAAGACTCCGGATTACCTGGGGCGGGTCGATGAATACCGCAAAGCCACCGTGTTCGGCAAGTTCCTGGCCATGGTCATCGCTCCGGAGGTCAATGTGACGGCCTCGGATATCAAGAAGGAATACGACACGGACAAGAAGGATTATTCCACCCCCCGGATGTTTCAGCTCGACAGCATCGCCTTTGCCGACCCGGCGGCGGCCCGCAAGGCCCTTGAGAAATTCGACAAGGGGACCGATTTCGCCTGGCTGAAGGCCAATGCCGATGGTCGGGTGCTCAAACCCAAGACGGACCAGGATCAGAACGACAATGCCCAGAAGGATAACAGTCAGGACGACAAGACCCAGATGGTCGACTTCAACAGGGACATCGTTACCGAGGACGGCCTGCCGCAGACCCATGCAGAGCGCCCTGAGCGACCTCAAGGCCGGGGACACCCGGATTTATAAGGGCTGCCGGCCCGAATACCTATCTGGTCAACGTCCAGGCGATTTATGAACCGAAACCCCAGGATTTCGCCAAGGTCAAGGACACGATTCGCGACAAGCTCTTCGGGCAAAGGATGAAAGAGGGAGTGGAAAAATACGCCACGGAGCTTCGGAAACATTACAAGGTGAAAATCCTCGACCCCTCCCTGAAGTAAACCGACGAAAAAGGAGCAACAAAAGATGCAATATCGAAATTTCCGAAAAGTCGCGGCCGTTCTGCTCCTGCTGGGCCTGGTTTTTCTGGTGGTCGTCCTGTGCTCCGGGCGGTTCCCGAAGGGGCTTTGCCAGAAAAGGATGCCTGGACTGCCACAAGGATTTCCGCGACAAATATCTCTCCAAAAGCGACGTGCACGCTCCGTTGAAGGGAGGGGACTGCCAGGGGTGCCACCTGCCCCACGGGGTGGTGGGAAAACTGATCCTGAAGAAAAGCGGCAACGAGCTGTGCTTCGAATGCCACAGCCAGAAGAGCCTCGGGCTGGACAAGCCCCATCTTCACACCCCCCTCGCCCGCAAGGCGAAATGCACCTCCTGCCACGATCCCCACGCCTCGGAGAATGACCACCTGCTCAAGGAGAAAGGGGATGAGCTGTGCTTCAAGTGCCACAAGAAGGACAACCTGGAAAAAGGAAAGGTCCACGAAGGCCTCTCCAAGGGGTGTGAAACCTGTCATGCTCCCCACAGCTCGGACCAGGAAAATCTGCTGGCCAAGCCCGAAGCCCAGCTTTGCAGCACCTGCCACGACGAATCGACGAGTAGCTTCACCAAGGCTCACGACGGCTACCCCGTCGCTAAGGTCGCCTGCTCCCTGTGTCACAACCCCCACGCCTCCCCCTACAGCCAAGCTGCTGAAGGTGAGCGCCCACGCGCCGGTGGCTGAAGGCTCCTGCGACGCCTGCCACAACGCGGCCGACAGCAAGAACCCCTTCGGCCTTCAGGAAAAAGGAGCCGAACTGTGCCGGCAATGCCATGATGCCGACACCCTGGCCGGCGGCAACAAGGTCATGCACGCTCCCTTCAAGCAGGACAAATGCCTTTCCTGCCACAACCCCCACACCTCCGAGAACAAGTCCCTGCTGGTGCGCAAGGGCAACGAGCTGTGCTACGGCTGCCACAAGAACGCCCGGCAGCCGGTCAAGAACGCTCACCCCGCCCTGACCGAAGAGGGGTGTGTCTCCTGCCACCAGCCCCACGCCGGCAAGGATGAGCATCTGCTCAAAAAATCAACGGACGAGCTGTGTTTTTCCTGCCACGATGACCTCAAGAAGAAGGAAAAAGGGAAAGTCGTCCACGTGCCCTACGGGGAGAACATGTGCACATCCTGCCACAACCCCCACGGGTCGAACTACCCCTTCATGTTCAAGGACCGGATGGACAAGGTCTGCTTCACGTGCCATACCCAGTCCGAAAGCGATTTTCTGAAGACCTACGAGCACAAACCGGTGGCCGACGGCCTCTGCACCCTTTGCCATGACCCCCATACCTCGGGCAACAAGAACCTTCTGAAAAAGACGCGCCCCCAGTTGTGTGCAAACTGCCATTCTTCTCTCATGGCGAAGGAGACGGCGGGCACCAACCACATGCCCTTCGATGAAGGCATGTGCCTCCAGTGCCATGACGCCCACGGGAGCAATTACAAAGGGATGATCGTCCAGAACGAGACCAATCTGTGCGGAACGTGCCACGACGACATCCAGGCCGGCCTCAAGAAAAGCGCCAGCGTTCACAAGCCGGTGGCCGACGGGCAATGCACCGCCTGTCACAACCCGCACAAGGCACGGCTGAACAAACTCCTGCTGACCGTGGGCAAGGACCTGTGCCTGAGCTGCCATACCGGCATGAAGGAAAAGATGGCCAAAGAGGTCGTCCACTCTCCGGCCGGCAGCGACTGCCTGCAGTGTCACAAGCCCCATTACTCGGACACCGACCCGCTTCTGGCCGAGCCGGCCAAAAAGCTCTGCGGCCAGTGCCACGACCTTCAGGATCAGACCTTCTCCAAGGCCCATATCGGCATCAAGGCCGAGGTCATGACCTGCACCAGTTGCCACACCCCGCACTCCTCGAAGGATCCGAAGCTCTTCAAGGAGAATACGCATCCGCCCTTCGCCAGCCGTTCCTGCGGGGAATGCCATCTTACCGATAATAAATGAGAGGATTAGACATGAAAGTAAGAAAATCGATATTTGTCTCTCTCGTGGTTGTCGGCTTTCTCGGCTTGTTCGCCCTGGGGGCGTTCGGGCAGGATTCCAATCCTTTCAAGCTCAAACCGGGCGCCAAGGGCAAGAACTGTCTGCAATGCCACGTCGATTTCCAGGCCAAGCTGAAAAGCAAGTACGTTCATACCCCAGTCAAGGAAGGAGAGTGTACCGGCTGTCACAACCCCCATGCCTCCTCCCACGGCAAGCTGCTGGCGGCCGAACCCGGTAAGATCTGCCTGACCTGCCATGACGACATCGAGAAAAAGGATGCGCTCAGCACCCACCAGGCGATTCTCGACGGCGGCTGCATCAAATGCCACGACCCCCACGGCACCGACAACAAGAACAACCTCCTGGCTGCGGGCAACAAGCTTTGCTTCGGTTGCCACAAGGATATCCAGGAGGCGACGGAGAAGGACAAGGTAAAGCACGAGCCGGTCACCGAGGGGTGCCTGAGCTGCCACAACCCCCATCAATCGGCCAAGGCCGACCACCTTCTGTCGGAGAAGGTACCCGGTCTCTGCCTGGAGTGTCACGACGCCAAAGCCAAGGTCTTCAAGGCGGTCCACATGAACTACCCGGTCCAGAAAGGGCGCTGCACCTCCTGCCACAACCCCCACGGCGGCAATGCCCCGGGCATCCTCTATGCCACGACGCACAAGCCCATGGCCGACAAGATGTGCAACCAGTGCCACGAAGCGGCCGATTCGGCCAATCCCTTCGCCACCAAGAGGCAGGGCGCCGAGCTGTGCCGGACCTGCCACAGCACCCTGATCACCGAGGCCCTCAACAAGAAAATGCTGCATTGGCCGGTCCTCAGCGGACAGGGGTGCCTGAACTGCCACTCTCCCCACGCCTCGGCACAGAAGGCTCTTCTCAAGGCAAAGCCCATCGACGTCTGCGGCTCCTGCCATGCCGATACCATCGAGCGGCAGAAGGAGTCCAAGACCAAGCATAAGCCGGTGGCCGACGGGCAGTGCCTCGCCTGCCATTCGCCCCACAGCTCGGACAATACCTTCTTCCTGAAGGAGAAGTCGCAGAAGGAGCTCTGCGGGAAGTGCCACAAATGGCAGTCCCATTCCACGCATCCCATCGGCGAAAAAGCCGTCGACCCGAGAAACAAGAACCGAATCGTGATGTGCACCAGCTGCCACCGCGTTCACGGCAACTCCAACGAGCACATGTTCCACTACAGCCCGGCCGGGAAGATGTGCGTCCAGTGCCACACCAAACAGTTCAGGAGGTAAAAGGATGCGACTGTCAAAATTCATCATACCCGCCCTGTTTCTGTTGCTTCCGGTCGTCCTTGTTCCCAGGGCCGAGGCCGTCACCCTCCGGCACGTGTCTGTCGGTCTACGGGGACAACAAGGACGTAGGCCTCAAGCAGCCCGCAGGGATCGCCTGCAGCGACCAGGCCCGGTTTGCCGTGGCCGATGCATGGAACGGAAGGGTGCTGGGATTCAGCTACAAGGACGGGGTGGTCACCCAGCTCCAGAACATCAAGCTGCCTGAGTTGCCCGAGCCTTCCAAGGTTGAAATGCCTCCCTCGGGAGGGCTGCTGGTTCTCGACAGCAAGCTCAGGCGCCTCGGACATGTCGATGCCCAGGGGCGGTTCGACCGCTATATCGATCCCGCCGGGGTTCCCGACGGGGGGACGATCATCCCCAAAAGCTTTTGCCTTGACCAGAAAGGGAAACATCTATCTGCTCGACGTTTCCGGGGAAAGGGTTCTGGTCCTCGACCCCGCCGGCAAGTTTCTCCGGGAGGTCAAATTCCCCTCCCAATTCGGGCTGATCTCCGACCTGGTGGTCAACTCCAGCGGCGTCATCCTGGCGGTCGACAGTGCCGCCTCCAGGGTCTATTCCGCCGCCCCCTCGGACACAGAGCTCAAGCCGATGACCGACGACCTGCGCAAAAGCGGGGTGCGTTTCCCGGTCTCCCTCGGCCTCGATGGCAGCAACAACCTCTTCCTGCTGGACAAGCACAGCGGCAGCGTGGCCGTGGTCAGTCCCGACGGTACGGTCAAGGAACACAAGTTGAGCGAAGGTTGGCTGGAAGGGGAGCTGTGGTATCCCGCCGGTCTCTGCGTCAACAACTACGGCCGGATGTTCATCTCCGACACCGACAGCAACCGGGTGGAGGTGTTCGATGTGCTGCCCTAAGGGTGGGGGAAAATGAATAAGTGAGAAATGAATAAACTCAGAAGTGAGAAAGGCCGCCCTTGTTCGGGGCGGCCTTTCTCGTTGTTGCCTGCCTGTAGGGGCGTGATTTATCACGCCCGATTTCTCACGACCGGTTTCGGGCGCAATGAATTGCGCCCCTACAAGGCATCTTGTTAAAGAGGAATGAGGAGTCCACCTCTTCAGGGAAGAGCAACGGGATGGGGGAGGCGGGGAAAAAGCGCCTCGTAGGGGCGAGGCATGCCTCGCCCGGCTGAAATGCCGGGAAAGAGAGGTGTCGGCGATAACCCGATAAAATGCGGCCTGTAAATCAGGGCGACGCATGCGTCGCCCCTACAGAATCGACCGGTGTCTCAAATAACCTTAAGGCGTTCCGCCCACATGGCATTTTTCGCAGAACGGTTTCTGGCCGCTGCCGAATTGCGTGGCGATGTCGCGGTTGTAGTAGGAGTAGAGCTTTTCCTGGGCCGTGGAGCCGTCCGTGGCGCCGTCGGGATGGGAGTTGACGAGAAATCCGGTGAAGGCGATGGTCAGATCCCACCGGCCGATGTACTCAAAGGCCGAGGCGTGGGCACGGTGGCAGGTCAGGCACATGGCGTTGGAGACGGTGGTCGGTCCCCCCGTGCCGGTGGGATCGAGGAGGGTGGGGTCGGTTGCCCCGGTCTCGAAGGGGGTGAGGGCGAAATAGGAGGTCGCGGCCGTTCCCATGAGGTTTCCGGTGGCGAGGTACTGGTCGTATTCGGTAACGTCGGCGGTGGTGAACTTGGCGCTGCTGCCCGAGGAGTGATGCGAGACCGTCCCTCCGGGCATGTAGCCGGCGTGGCAGTTGGCGCACCATTCGGACATCCCCGAGCCGTAGGCAACGTGGTTGGCGTCGGTTTCGGTGGACGAGGCCGAAGGGGCTGCGGCGACGGGGGCGGGGTTGGTGAAGCTGAACCCGCTCACCCCGCCCTTGTAGCCCACCCCTCCCAGAAGGCGGTAATTGCCCACGGCGCTTCCGACCGGTGCCGCTGCCCCGTAGGAGCCGGAGCCCGAGATGGGGGCGGGATTCTGGTTGTTGGCGATCTTTCCGTGGGGGTCATGGCAGCTGATGCAGCTCAGCGACGCCGAAGGGTAGGTGCCGCCGGGGGAGGTGAGGTTGAGCGCATCGGGAATCAGGCCGTAATCGGAGGCCACGACGTTGTGCCCGTGGGTGTAATCGGGGCTGTTGCCACCAGTCCAGTTGAAGGTCCGCTTGAGCCAGTAAAAGTCGCCACCCGGGGTGAGGGCCGACCCGTTGGTGCTCAGGACGCTCTGGGGGCCGAGTCCGGAGTGGCACCGCAGGCAGGTGGAGCTGGGGTCGCTTCCCAGGGTCAGGTATTTTCCCGTGGAGGGAGCGCCGGACTGGGTGTCGGAGCCGTGCTGAAGGTGGCAGCCGGCGCAGTAACCGACCCCGCCTTCATGGAAGGCAAGGGCCGGAGCGCCGAGGGCGAAGAGCAACAGGGCGACAAGGGGGAGGGCTCGGGAAAATAGCTTCCTCATAAACGGGTTTTCTCCTTTGCTCCTCCCATGAATGATTGTAAAAATGATAGCAAAAAACGGTTTATTTTAAGGTGTTACGGGGGTGTTTGTCAACCGGGGGTTGCTTTTTGTAGAGGGAAAACCAGGGGGCGGAATTTGGCATTTTCCACCGTGCCCGGACGTGGGTCCAGAATCGTTGGTACGATTTCATTTTTTGTCCTCTAAGCTCTCTGGTTTTAAGTTATTTCAGGGAATCTCCCGCCAGGTCTCTGAAAAAGCTCTTGAAGCCCTTGGAATAGCGATGGTAATGGCCCGAAAATAATTCCCTGGCCGCAAGGGAGAATCCCTTGGCCCCGGATTTGTGGATGGAGCGGCGGGCCAGGAGGTGGTGGATAATGCCATCCAATTGTTTCAAGCTCTCGGGTCTCAGGCTGGGTTCCCGGGAAAGGCGCATGCGGGCGGCAGCAAGGACCTTGGCCTTGGAGTAAATCTCACTTTGCCCCCAATTTTTTGCCCCCTCGACTTCCTGAGCAAAGTCCCGGTCCCTCCTTGGGGCGCCGATCTGATTGTTGGCGTGCTGGCGGTATAGGATAAGGCGGTCTTCAAGGAATGCAGTCTGACCTACTCCGGCCAGCAGAAGTGCAATCCAGGCGTCATGGATCCAGTAATTGGGGATGGGGAGAATCAGGTCACGGTGTTCAGTTCGAAACGCCATCGTCGCGCCGGTGACGACGTTGCCCCGAGCCAGGGTTAGAAAATCGTTCCCTCTGGTGAACGGCCCCTGAAGACGACGGTTAAAGCCGACGGATTCCCAGAGGCTGTATCCCAGCGGCCGAAGCTCGGCATCTACCACCTCGGCATCGGAAAATGCCATTTGGAGTCGGGGACGTCCAAGGAATATTTTCTCGATCTGTTCGAGTTTGTTTGGCAGCCAGACATCGTCCTGATCGGAAAGGGCGATTATATTACCTTGGCAAAGCCCGATGGCTTTCTCGAAATTCTTTGTTGAACCCAGGTTTTTCCCGTTACGATGGATACGCATGGGAAAGGGAGCTTTACCCTGGAAGTTATAGAGAATATCCAGCGTGCTGTCAGATGAGCCGTCGTCGCAGATAACGACTTCATCCGGTTTTCGGGTTTGCGACTGAAAGCTTTCAAGTTGAGCCTGCAGAAAGCTTGACCCGTTGTAGGTACAAAGTGCAATGGAAATTTTCATGGATGACTTGAATGATACTGAGGTTTAGGCCGCTTCTCTCCAATGACCTGCCGGTAGATAACTTCCAGCTTGGCTACATATTCTTCAATGGATTGGGGTTTTCGGGCATTTTCAGAGAGCCGTTTCAACAGGGTCCGGTCCTCAGCAAGTTGCTTCAAGGCTGCCGCTAACTCCTCCACGTTCCCGGCTTCGAACAGCAGACCGTTTTCGCCATGATGAATAACCTCCGACATTCCGCCCAGGTTGGAAGCGATGACCGGACATCCGGCCGCCTGTGCAGAATAAATAACCAAGGGAGTGTTTTCATACCATATGGAAGGCACGACTAGTACATCCAGATCGGCGAAAATGTCGCCAATGGTATGGTTGGGAAAGGTTCCTCGAAAGGATATGCGATTCTCGCCCGCGCTTAGGTGTAGCAATCCCCGGCCATAATCAGGGTAATCATCGAGCTTCCCGTAGATTTTGAGCTCCAGAGGGAAGCTCTCAGGGAGGGAGCGGACCGCTTTAACCAGGATATGTGGACCCTTGTGCTCATAAAGAGTGCCGATAAAACCGACTCGGAGTGAACTTTTGTTCTGGACCCGGGGTTTCAAGTCGAACGGTTTCAGATCGATTCCGAACGGATTGAGAATCATTTTCTCCGGCTTCAGGCCATTCTCCCGAAGAATTCCTTCCATCAAGCGGGTCGGTACGATTACCCGGTCGAGCATGTTCATCCGTTTCATCAAGAAGTCGAAACGGCAGGACAATGCTCTAATGTAGTTGACCGCAGGGAGTTTGGGAAATGAGGTTTTTTGGACCTTCCGAATGATGGTGGACATCAACCAATCAGGCATTTGGTTAAAGAGGATTTGCTTAACTTTATTATTCTTTTTCAGCTCCATTTTGTGTCTGAAGCAATTGAGCATGTCCGGGGTAGGCCCCGAACACATAGAATTATCCGTTAGCCGCAGTTGGTTGGTCAAACAGACGAACCAGAAGTCAGTTGGGGTGAATACCATCGGGATATCGAGTTCGTGACATACGTCAATTGCCGATGCAGAAAGTCTTTGCAAATGAAAAAAATGAACGATATCAGGAGATTCTTTCTGTAGATGGTTGCGCAAATAATCTGCGAAGAATAAGTTGTTATATTCGAGTTCAAAGATATTTTTTTGCCTGCCCATAGGGGTGGGTTTGTGTATGAATTGAGTGACGGGCATCCCATCATATTCATACCTCTTGAATCTATCACGGTCGGCCATATCGTCCGGCGATGGATAGCCACAAAAGATGGAGACCTCATGACCTAAATTTTTTAAAATTTTCGCTGTGTTATAGGTCAGTATCTCGGTGCCGGCAGAATATTCGGGCAAGAATTGATGTGCTGTGAGCAGAATTTTCACTTTGTGATCCCTGTCAGATATGATTAGCAAATTCTTTGTATGAATTGCCAAGTTCTCTCGATACCCGTATCTAAATGAGTTTTAGGTTCCCATGAGAGTTCCTTTTTGGCTCTCGTTATATCAAGGTATATTTGAGGTATATCAAAAAGTCTCTTTGGGCGGTAAAAAACAGGGGTATCCTTCCCGGTCACCTTGTAGATTCTTTTAAGAATGTCATTGAGAGAGTATCCCTTCCCGCTCCCGAGGTTGAAGATCCGAGAAGACGTACCGACGGTGGCTGCCTTGGAGATTCCCTCCACAAGGTCGTCAATGAAAACATAGTCTCTTACAACCTCTCCGTCCCCCCAAATCTCGATGGGTTCACCCTTGGCCAATTTGCCGAGAAACACCGGGATAGCACCCTGAATGCCGTTGGGGTTTTGCCTTTCTCCAAAAGGGTTCGACGGACGCACAATGACGTAATCCAAACCGTGGAGGAGGTGGTAGAGAGCGAGATATTTTTCGATGGTGAGCTTAATGATGCCGTAAGAACATTCGGGGTTTGTCGGGCTGTCTTCGGCAATAGGAAGCTTCTCGGGTTTGCCGTAAACGGTTCCGCCCGATGAGATAAAGACAATTTTTTTGACTTTTCGGGCAACGCACTGTTCCAATAAAAAAAGTGTCTCGATGACATTGGATTGCACGTCGAACGCCGGGTCATCGTTGGAGGTCTTGGGTAAAGTTGTATTGATCAAGTGGAAGACCGTATCGATGCCGTTGAGGGTTTCGGAGAGCAACCCTCGATTCCCGAAATCGCCAAAACGATAGTCCACCTGGGCCACCGGTTTTCGGTAATGCTCCTCGTATTTGTCAAAAACACGAACCTTGTGACCATCTTGCAAAAGTCTGTCGACAAGATGTGACCCAATAAAACCGTTGCCGCCTAGAACTAAAGAATCCATAATAAGATTAAGCCTTTATGTGAGAAAACAACAGGTCATACATCACGCATATAATGATGCATGAAATTCTCCATATTTTTAGTCATTTTACCTTTTAAAAGATGGGAGGAATAAGTTTCTCCATAAATATTGCCTAAAACATTTGAACAAAATTTATCAATGCTAACGTTAAGGTCTTGGTTGGAATAATTGCCATATAAGCTTTTGATATTTGATAAGCTATTCGCTAAGTGATTGTTGATGCAATATTGAGTTCTGCCGGTCTTAAAATAGGGAAAATTTATAAATAGTTTAGCGTATAAATTTTTAATAAATTCCGAACTTTCTTTTAAAATAAGATTATCGGTTATTTTGGGAATATTGTTTGATCCAATCTTGAGTTTATCGGCATATTTAAAGGTAAAAACCTTTATTTTTTTAAGATTATTAATGTTTAGGTATGAAAGGTCAAGATTGGTTCTGTCCAATATCTTAGCGCAAGAGATAGAATCAATGATGGCGCGCCTAAAATGGTAATCTGCAGAACGATTGTGAGAATGTTTGACAATAATTTTAGGTTGATATTTAATTTTAAAACCTTTAAGCATTATCTGCAGAGCCCATGCCATATCCTCAGCATAGTCAATTTGAGGAAATGGGAATTTTTTTAATATATCTTTTCGGTAACACGCGCAAACGTTGTCGAGTCGGACAATTCGTAATGCCTCCGAGTAAGGTAGATTATTGAATTCCTCTTGATTGTCGATAGAAAATAGTTGCTCAAAGTTTCCAAGATGCCGAAAATATTCATCTACTTGATACCGTCCGTAGAGATCTGCCTCTTCATGTGGGATTTGACGGCCATACGAGGCTACCACCTCATCATTGTCTAGAGAGGAACTTAAATGTTGTAACCAATTATCTGATATGGGGATTGCGTCCTGAACAAAGTAAACAATTTTATTAAATGCGGCATATTCCAGGGCTTCGTTTCTTGTCCTGCTGTGGTTAAAATCTGATTTGGTTATGGTTTTTACGAAAGCACCAGCTCTTTTGGCGACCTCTGGGGTTCCGTCGTAAGACTCGGAGTCGATAACGATAATTTGCATTCCTCCGTTAAAGTTCTGGGTACGGATCTTTTCCAGGGAGCGCTGAAAGGTCGCACCGCCATTGCGAGTTGGTATGATGATAGTGATGCCGTCCATTATTGAAGCCTTTGATGCCCGTAGCTTGCTGTGGAGGGATTCGCTTTTAAATAGAAACTTTTTATATTGTGTCTCTATATAAAAATAAGTCCAGTAATCCTTAAGTAAATATTCCAAAAAATTTTGCAATAACAATGACACATAGAAAATCATTTTTTAGGATTAAAATTAATATTATTGTATAAGTTTTGATATGGAAGCATTTATAAAATTAAAGAAAATAGATTCTATATTAAATATATCATTATCGATATGGATATTATGTTTTCTTGGTTTGTTGATAAGAGATGAATCAAAAATGCTGTCAAAATTCACATAATCTAATAAAAAACCGCTATCAATGAAAAATTGTAATATTCCTTTTTCGTGCTTAGGAATTTTATCATAAGACAAGACTAGGTAGTTATTTTCAGGTGTATTTTTTAAGTGATCTATTATTGCCGAATTGTATATCTTCCATGCCTTTATGTATGAATCTCTATTTTTTCCCAGAATTTCTTTCTCAATTTCTTTGATATATTTCCTTCTTTTCAGATTAGAAAAAACCCCTCTAAATTCTTTTTCTGCAACGGCCAAGCCCACATCTCGTCTAATAAGAGAACTTACAACACTTCCGATATCGCGAAAAACGACAAAATACTTCGCATCAGGCAGCAACTCCCTGTAATAATTTAAAAATAGACATGTCCGTGGCTCTTTCCATCCCCATTGGGGCCTTAATTTATTTTTCCTGGTCACCAACGCACCAAGCCGTTTTTTTTGTTCGGAGTCCAGGGGGAATTCTCTCAGGTCGTACAAGCCCCACCTGTGAAGACCGGATTCCTCGAGAAGGGCTTCGTGCAGCCCGAGGAAATCGACATCCTCAAAGTGTCCGTTGACGTTTGAAAAATTGCCGATTTCAAGATTGTCGCCGACATTCAGACCGCACCTGTTAAGCCAATTTGCGGTCAGAGAAGTCCCGGACCTGTGCATTCCGAGAATTATCAGAACGTTGCTACCCATCTAAGCTCCATTCATGATTCACCAGGAGGCCTTCCTTGATTCCGGGAACTTTGCCCGTTCCGAAAAAATCCCCTTCAATCACTGCGAATCGCTTTGCGTCTTCGATTTCGTCTTCAACTTCTCCCTTGACCAACATTTGTAAATCCAAAGAATATTCTCCGGGAAAGAGAGGGAGTTTGTCGATCTTGCATGTCACGCACCCTTGCCTTTGAAGTGAGGCGAAAGGTTCCGAAGAATGGTAATTGTTGCAGACGAATTTGATGTTCCCGAAAAAATCCTTGAAAATTATTCTGAAAACTACTTCGTCCAGGATGGTGTCGGCTTCATAGTTGATTTTTAGACTGACGGGGGTTCCAATCGGTATTTCGGTAACATATGAACCGAAATTATCCATTATTTTCAGGTCGGAAAAACGCCCCCCGCCTTTGCCCGACCTGTCTGAAATTTCTCTCAAGTCAGCCTGTTGATAGTTGCCCTTTTTCAAATAATGGGATATGCCCACTTCGGCATCCCCGCTAAACGACACCCGCCCCTCCTTCAATACGACAGCTTTTTTGCAAAGGGTTTTTATGAAGCCCATATTATGGCTGACGAACAAAACAGTTCTTCCTTCTTTCCCGACTTCCTCCATCTTGCCCAGGCACTTTTTCTGAAAGGCCGCGTCCCCCACAGCCAGCACCTCATCGATGATAAGAATCTCCGGCTCCAGGTGGGCCGCCACGGCAAAGGCGAGGCGGACGTACATCCCGCTTGAGTAGCGCTTGACCGGTGTGTCGAGGAACTTTTCCACTTCGGCGAAGGCGACGATCTCGTCAAACTTCCCCTTGATTTCCGCCTTGCTCATCCCGAGAACCGCGCCGTTGAGGAAGATGTTCTCCCGGCCGGTCAGTTCGGGGTGAAACCCGGTGCCGACCTCCAGGAGACTGGCAACCCTTCCGTCAAGCGTGATGCGGCCGGCGGTCGGCTCGGTTATCCGACTGAGGATTTTGAGCAGAGTCGATTTCCCGGCGCCGTTGCGGCCGATGATTCCCACCCGCTCGCCCTGCTGAATCTCGAAGGAGACATCCTTCAGAGCCCAGAACTCTTCGGTGGAATCGTGGAAAGACGGGTCGCCGGAAGAGCCGAGGAAAGGGTGGGCGAGCTTGCGCCCAAGACGCTTCGCTCCGCTGGCAAGTGCGTCCCGGACGGTCAGGTACCTGTCTTTTTGCTGGTGGCTGATAATGTATTTTTTTGAGAGGTTCTCAACCTTGATAATTGAAGACATAGTCAGCCGAGTAATTGGAGTGTTGGAATGCCTGTCAGGCGATCGGGGCGGATAGCTAAATCACATCTGCAAATGTGGTCTCGACCTTTCGAAAATACCGCAGCCCCATCAGCAGAATCCCCATGGTGGTTGCCACGGACAGCGCCAAACCCGGCCAGAAGATCCGGACATCGCCCCCGAGGATGGCCCAGCGAAAACCGTCGATGACCCCGACCATCGGGTTCAGGGAATACAGCAGTCGCCATTTTTCGGGAACGACGGTGCTGCTGAAGCCGACCGGAGAAATGTAGAGGCCGAACTGGATGATGAAAGGGACAACGTGGCGGAAGTCCCGGTACTTGACGTTGAGGGCGGCCAGCCAGACCCCCACCCCGAGCGTGGTGAGCAATGCCAGGAGCAGGAAAAGCGGCAGGGCCAACATTCTCCAGCTCGGGGCGAAATCGATACCAACCCATGATCAGGACAAGCAGGCCGAAAGATATGAGGAAATCGACCAGGCCGACAATGACGGCACTGGTAGGAATGATCAGGCGCGGAAAATAGATCTTCGAGATCATGGAGGCGTTGTTGATCAGAGAGTTGCTGGTCTCGGACAGAGAGTTGGCGAAAAATTGCCAGGGGAGCATGGCGGCGAACACCATGACCGGATAGGGGGCGGCGCCCTCGGTGGGGAATTTGGCCAGGTGGCCGAAGATCACGGTGAAGACCACCATGGTCAGGAAGGGGCGGATGACGCTCCAGGCGATGCCGATGACGGTCTGCTTGTAGCGCACCAGGATGTCGCGCCAGGCAAGAAAAAAGAAGAGCCCGCGATAGCGCCACAGGTCGCGCCAGTACTGCCTGGAGCTTTTGCCGGATTCTATGACGAGTTGACTCATTTCAGGTGCCCGTTGTTTACCGAACGACGCGGTTCAGCTTCCTCCCGCCCCGGTCGGGAGGTGGACCCGCTCGGGGGGGATGCCCAGGTTCAACAACCGGGAGCGCAGAGCCTCCTCCCGCTTGAGAGAGGTAACGACTACATCACCGACCTCCGCAAGCCCTACCGGTGACAGTTGTTCTACCGGGCGATGGAAGAAAGTCTTCTCCGCCGGCGGGTCGTCAAGGATCACGGCAAGGCGAATCTCCGTCTCCTGCAGCGAGAGATAGGCGATCTCCGCCACCTCGTCGACGCCGCAGAAGGCGACCTCCCGCACACCCCTGCTCGCCCAGCTCACGGAACAGGGCGAGGTAATCCTGCCGGGTGACTTTGTAGAGGTTGTTGAAATAGGTCAGGTGCTGGTAGGCGAGACGGCTCTTCTCGACGATCCCCTGGGGGGTGAGCAGATAGGCATAGCGGTTGCGGGGGAAGGCCTTGACCCGCACATACCCCTTGGCGACGAAATTTTTCAGGTAGGAGTTGACCAGGCCTACGGCGATGCCGAGGCGCTTAGCGAGATCCCTCTGGGAGCGGGCTTCGCCTCCCTCGATTTCGCTCATGAGTAAAAAGGAGCGATAGCTGTCCTGATCGTTGTCCCGATTGTTGTTCATGCGGTGAACAATATCCCGGAAGAGGCATGTTTTGCAAGGAAAAACTGATTTTGATGTTCAGAAAATGAACAGTGCTTCAGGGCAGGTGAGAAGTTCAGAGGTAGTTCAGGGCGAGGAGGAGCTTGAGTTTGAGTTCGTCCTTGGGCGACTGGCCGTGGATTTCGCCGGAGAAGGCATAGCGGATCCTTTCGAGTGGCGATTTGGGTGCCAGAAAGCGGTCCAGAACGGCCGCCTTTTCTCCACGAATCCGGTCACCGAAGAGACGTCGGAGGTCTTCGGCCTGGGCGCTGCAGGCGCCCTTGGAGAGGCCTCCGCCCCGCAAGACGTTTGAGAACCCTGTCCCATAGGCCGGTCTTGTGTCCGATGACGTTGCCGCCGTGCTGACGGTAGAGGATTTTCGAGACGGGATCGTACACCACCCGTCCCATGGCCGAGATCACCAGGTAAATCCACCAGTCATGGCTGTAAGGATGCTCGGGCGGCAGGCTGGAGGCGAGGAGTCGGCGGGCGGCGGCGTTGAAAACCAGGGTGCATCCGGGGGCGATGCACTGGACCAGGGCGTTGGCGAAGGATGGGCCGCGGGAGGGGATAGGGGAGGTGGCGATGGGTTGGAGGCTTTCGTCGACCAGTTGGTAACGCCCTCCGTACAGCAGAGGCTCTGCCGGGTCGAAGCGGGAAAGGGACTCCACCGCCCGGGAGATTTTGTCCTTTTCCCAGATGTCGTCCTGGTCGCAGAAGGCGTAGAACTCCGCCTCCGGGGCCGTCGCGGCCAGAGTCAGGAAGCTTCGGGCGAAGCCGAGGTTGGCTCCCCGCGTCAGGCTGAGTTTGCCCTGCGCGGCATAGCGCTCCAGAATGCCTACGGTTTCGTCCGTAGAGCCGTCGTCCCGGACCAAGAGTTCCAGGGGCGCGTGGTCCTGGGCCAGCACGCTTTTCAGAAGTGGTTCCAGAAAGGCCGCCCCGTTGTATGTGGATAGAAGGACCTGCACCTTTTTGCTGTAGGGGGTTCCCCACTCGGGTCCCAGGAGGGATGAATTTTTACCATCCGTCATAATATGCCTGGAGTCTTTCAAGGGCTTTGGTACGATCA
This sequence comes from uncultured delta proteobacterium, assembly GCA_963791005.1. Lineage (GTDB taxonomy): Bacteria > Desulfobacterota > Desulfuromonadia > Desulfuromonadales > CAWBQR01 > CAWBQR01. The sequence goes on from CAWBQR010000011.1 coordinate 31,200, forward strand.
AAGTTGCGCAGGACCCGGTTCTTTCCCTCTAGGGCAAGTTTTACCGCCAAATCCGGATCCGACAACAACCGGTCGATGGCCCGGGACAGTTCCTCAGGGTCGCCGGGGGAGACGAGGAGGCCGCTCTCTCCGTCGCTGACGATCTCGGGAATTCCTCCGACCCGGCTGGCGACCACTGGTAGACCGGCGGCCATGGCTTCAAGCAGGACGATGCCGAAGGCCTCATAGACCGAAGGCAGGGCGAAGAGGTCGAAGGTCGAATAGGCGCGGGGCACCTCAGGCATGAAGCCCGGGAATCGGCAAGCCTTGAGTACCCCGAGGGAATCGGCCAGTCCCTCCAGTCGGTTCCGTTCCCGCCCTTCGCCGACAAAGACGAAAAAGGTCTCCGGATGGTTTTTCAGGATCGCCGGGGCCGCTTCGATAAGGTTGGAATAACCTTTCTGGGGATTCAAGCGGCCGACAGCGCCGATGACGCAGGCTTCCCTGGGGATCTCCCACTGTTTCCTCAATTCGGCGCGGGATTCGGAAACAGGCAAAAATCTTCTGGCATCGATCCAGTTATGCAGCACTTCCACCTTTTGGGCCGGGATTTTTTTCTCCTCAACGTCGTACCGCCGAATGGCCTCCGAGACGGCGAGGACACGATCGGTGTACCGCATCAGAAGACGGTCCAGAGGGTCCAGGAACAGGCGGGACAGGAACGGATGGTTTTGTCGGTATTCCTTCCCGCTGTGGTCGTGGGAAATCACCGTTTTTGCCCCCCCGGCCAGGGCGGCAAGGGCTCCAAGAAAGCGGGAGCCCGTGAGATGAGTGTGAACGACGGAAACCTGTTCTCGGCGGATAAAACAGGCCAGACGGAAAAATTTTCGGGGATCCACCCTTCCTTCGGGAAGAGAAATCAGCCGCGCGCCCGCGGAAGTCAGAGCGTCGTCAAAGGCGGTTGGAGGCCGCAGGGAACAGACGAGAGGGGTGAATCGTTTCTTGTCGAGTCCTGCAACTAAATCGACAAGCAGGGTCTGGGCGCCTCCCGGGTCGAGATTGTCAATGACCATCAATATTTTGACCGGAGGCGTCATGATGGACTCCCTTTTACCACAACCGGGTCCGTTCTCTTCACTGCAAGGCAGACGTAATTGAGGGCGAAGAGCTTTTTCTTGTCCAAGTGGCGGTCAAGGAAGGATATCCCTTTTCCCCAGAGGACGTTCCATCCCCGAACGAGGGGATGAAGCAGGGGGACCCCGAAGGTCAGATTCATCCAGAGCGTCGAGGGGATGTGACCGAGAAGGGCCAGAAGCCCCCCTGCCGGTTCGATCGGACTGCTGGCTCGAGACCAGCCCTCTCGAGAAGAAAACGCAGCCCGTGGCGGGTATAGCGGTAGTAGTCGTGGGGTTCGTTGTGGAGCCAGGAGAGATGCGGCGCCGTCAGGTATCAGGCGCCCTCCGGGACGCAGAACCCGGCGGAATTCCGAAAGCGCAAGCCAGGGCTCGGGGACGTGCTCCAGGACCTGGGAGCAGAAGACGGTGTCGAAGGAGGCGGCTGCGAAGGGGAGGCGCTGTGCGTCCCCGACGGCGGTCGTGGCGGGGCTGGGGGCGATGTCCATCCCCACGTACTCTTCGGCATATGTTTTGAGCAGATCCCGGTAGGCTCCTCTTCCGGTTCCTGCGTCGAGGACCCTCCCCCGGCAATGGCGGTCAAGGACCGGCCGCAGCCCAAGCAGAAGGGACCGGCTGGCGGGGGTCAAGGAAAAATATTCGGCGCTGCCGGCGTAATGGTCCGAAGCCGCCTTCCCTCTATCCTTGAGTGTCCGGTACAGGCTCATAGGGTTGTCTCTACCTCGAATTCTGCCTGCCAGAGGTTTAAGGCGGCCACGCTCCAGAACTGACGCCGGTAATAGGGATGGTCGAGGGGCCTTTGGCGCAGCGCCGCAATCGCCTCGGGCCGGAACAGCCCTTGCCGGCGAAGAAATTCGGGGTTGAGAACCTCGTCCACGCGACGGCCGAATTCGGTCCTGTACCAGTCCGCGAGAGGGACGGTGAAGCCGGACTTCCTGCGCCGCCGGATGCGGGCGGGAAGGCGGTCGGCGAGGACGCGGCGCAGAAGCAGCTTCTCCCGGAACCAGCCGAGCTTATATCGGGAGGGAACGCGGGCGCAGAGCTCCACCAGCTTGTGGTCAAGGTAGGGAACGCGGGCCTCGACACTGTGGGCCATCGTCATCCTGTCGTTTTTCAGCAGCAGGTCGTCGGGGAGCCAGGTGTGAAAATCGAGAGCCAGAAGTTGGCTGAGGCCATCCGGGCCGGGGGCGAAGAAGGGCCGGACGAAGGCCTCGGCTGCATCCGACCGCGCGAGTTCCCGATGCTCCGGAAGCAGGAGGTTCGCCATCTCCTCCCCAGTGAAGACAGAGGCCAGTGCCAAGTAGGCCGCAGGCCGTTCGGTCTTCGCGACGGAGGCCAGAGCCCGCTGCAGGGAAAGGTTCGACATTCCCCGGGAGAGCAGGCCTGAGACTATGCCCGGCACCATCCTCCGCAGACGGCGGCCGGCCAGAAAGGCCCGGTATTTAGGGTAGCCGGCGAGGAGCTCATCGGCCCCTTCGCCCGAGAGAACGACATTCAGGTGGGGTTTCGTTTCCCGGGCCATTTGAAAGGTGGGGATGGCCGCCAGGTCTCCCAGGGGTTCGCCGAGGCGCCGGATGACCTGCGGAAGAAGTGCGCCGGCTTCCTCCTCGGCGTGCAGGACGTGATGGCGGCAGCCGAAGCGGGAGGCCACCTCTTCGGCAAAGGGGAGCTCGTTGAAGCGAGGGTCGCGAAATCCGACGGAGAACGTATCGAGAGGGCCGTCGAAGAGCTCTCTCATGGCGGCGACCATGAGACTTGAATCGAGCCCGCCTGAGAGGTAGGCGCCTAGGGGGACGTCGCTGACCATGTGGAGACGGACCGCCTCCTGAAAGGTTTCCCAGAACACCTCCTGCCAGTCGGCCTCTGAGCGTCCCTCCTCCGGGGCGAACTCGAAGGACCACCAGCGGCGGACAACGGGGGAAGCCTTCGGCGCGAGGGTCATCGAATGGCCCGGGAGAAGTTTTTTCGCACCCGCAAAAAGCGTCTCCTCGCCTGGGGTATAGCGGAAGCTGAGGTAGAGGGGCAGGGCGCGGGGGTTGAGCCGGCGCTGGAAGCCCGGGACCTCCAGCAGCGCGCCTATCTCCGAGGCGAAATAGAAGACCCCGTCCACCTCCGCGTAGTAGAGGGGCTTGATGCCGACCCGGTCGCGGGCCAGGAAGAGACTGCGGGTTCTGGAATCCCAGAGGGCAAAGGCGAACATCCCGCGAAGCCTCTCCAGGCAGGATTCCCCCCAATGTTGCCAGGCGGCCAGGATGACCTCGGTGTCGCTGTGGGTGAGGAAGCGGCAGCCTTCCTCCTCCAGATCCCTGCGGACTTCCCTGAAGTTGTAGATTTCGCCGTTGAATACCAGGACATCGCCAGTCGGCGATACCATCGGCTGGTGGCCCCCCTCCAGGTCGATGATGGAGAGACGGCGGTGGGCGAGGCCGACGCCGTCCGCCTCATAGAGTCCGTAGTCGTCGGGACCCCGGTGGGCGAGGGCTGCCGCCATCGCCTTGAGGGTCTCGGGAGCCCCGTCGCCGATATAACCGCAAATGCCGCACATGGTTTCGGATCAGCTCCCCGGACCGCCGCAGGCGGTTCCTTCATAGAGATGGAGATATTGTTCGGCGACAGTCCGCCAACCGATGCGCTCGGCAATCTCCCGGGAGCGCTGTCCCATTTCCTGACGGGTCGTATCATCCCGAAGAAGACCGGCCAGGACCCGGGCGAGGGCGTGGGGGTCCCCGTAGGGGACCGTCCGGGCGTTGCCGTCGAAAAGCTCTTCCTTGCCCCCCTCGGCGGTGGCGACGATGGGCAGGCCGCAGGCCATCGCCTCGAGCACGGTGTTGCTCATCCCCTCGTAAAAGGAGGGCAGAACGAAGAGGCGGGCACTGCGGTAGATGGAGGGGAGCTCCTCGTGGGGAACGTAGCCGAGAAAACGGACTCGCCCGTCCATGCCAAGCTCCGACACCCGGCGCTTGAGCGAAGCCTCGAGGTTTCCTTCGCCGACGAGCGTGAGTCGGGCCTCGGGAACGGCGTCGGCCACCTCCGGCAGGGCCTCCAGAAGGTGTTGCACCCCCTTGCGGCCGATCAGACGCGAGACGCACAACAGATGCCCCTCCTGCGCCTCTTCGGGAGGGGCGGGAGAAAATTCCTCGGTGTCGATGCCGTTGGGAATGATGTTTATATCCAGGCCGGGGGTCAGTTGCCCGGCCAGGGAGCGCAAGCCGGCGCTGTTGGCGACGACGAACCGGCCGCCCCCCCAGATGCGGCGGAAGAGGGGCTTGAGGGCCACGTACTGGGCGGAAAATCGAGGGTTGAACCCAGGGACGTCGGAGCCGCGAAGAGAGACCAGGTAAGGGAGCTCGGAGCGGCGCAGCCAGTTCAGCATCCCGGAGGGGAAGCCGAAAAAGGCGTGACCCAGGTCGTAACGCCCCTTTTCGAGAAGTTCCCCGGCCTTTCCGTGGGCCCGCCACAGGTAGGTGAGGATCTCCCGCTGGGTCCAGAAGTGAAGCTTTTTTTTGCCGACAGCGAGGCGATGCAGGGTGATGTTGGGGGCGAAGGGGACGACTTCGTCCTTTCCCCCGAAGGCGCTGGTGACGGCGTCGATTTTCAGCTCCGGCATCCGGGCGAACTCCCGGAAAAGATAGGCGTTGGCGTTGGCGCCTCCGCCCCCGATGGGGGGGAATTCGTAGTTGAAGAAAAGTATGCGCAGGTCGGTCCGTGCCATCGTGGGGCCTTTATCATCTGCTTTTATTGCTTGTCGAACCTCCGGAAAGCTCATAACAGGAAAAATGCACTATAAAAGTCGTCCCCAACGGGTAATTTTCGAGATTTTCAGTGCCCCGGAAACGGCGGAGCAGCGGTACCCTCTACCAGGGGATACAACTTCCGGTAGAGGTATTCCGCCTCGGGGTCTCGTTGAGGCGTGACACTGAGGTAGGTTTCCAGGACGCGCAGCGCCTGCACGAACTCCTTTCGCCGCAGGTAAACCCGTCGCCATTTCACGATAGGCATTGATCTTGTGCCGGTCTTCCTTCAGAAGCAGACCGGCTTCGGCAAGGACGGTCTCGTCCATCGCCGTCGAAGGCAGGCGGTGGTCCCGAAGCCAGCCGGGGTCGACCGAATCGGCACGGACGAAGACCAGGGCGGAGTCATCGGCGAAAACCAGAGGCCAGCGCGGGTTGTCGCGCAGTCGGTCGAGAATCAGGCGGCGGCCGCCGAGGTCGAAGGTCAGGGGACAGAGGACCAGGGTCTTGACATTAAAACGGTCGAGCACCTCCTCCCAGCCATCTTCGCCGCTGCTGACCTTCAGCCCGTCGGCGAAGATGGGCACCGAGTCCGACCGCCCGTCCCAGAAGACCTGGTATTGGGGATAGAGGGTCCACATCAGGTACCCTCCCCACTCATAGGTGTTGTAGAGGTTGGCCGGAAGGTGATTCTCACGGACGAACTCGGCGGCAGCCACGGGATAGTGCCACCGCTCCAGGCCGGGCTGGAAAAAGCCCATGTCGCGAATCAGCCCGCTGAACAGGAAGCTATTGAAGGCGATCGCTGCCACAATAACTGTCGCCCGCAGGATGTTGCGGTGATTTTCCCCGACCCGTCTCGCTACGGGCTGAACCGCGGCATCGAGGTAGACCGGCAGCAACGCTCCCGCCGCCAGAAAAAAGAATGGGGTGTGGCGGTACAGCTTGAACCCCATCAGGACAAGCCCCGTGAGCAGGAAGAGATCGGTCGGGGTCAACCGACGCCAACCGAGGAGCAAAAGGGCCGCGGCAAGGCCGATGCCGACGAAGAATCCGGGATCACGCCAGAAGCTGACCCGGCGCCAGTCCATGTTGAAAATCTGCGTGATGGGGCCGACCCTTCCCGCATCTTCGCCGATGCCGTTGGCGAAGGCCGGCTGATTGGCGGACGGGGATGGGGACGCGGAAGCCTGCGGGCTGGGGGCGGTTTGGGTCTTCTGTGCCGCGACGGTGTGGCCGCCCAGCTTGGGAGCATTCACCAGGCTGCGCAGAAGGAAATTACCGTAGGGCGTGACCATGGTCGCTCCCAGAAGCAGCACCAGCACCAGCCACAGGGTGGCGTAGGATCGTCTGGTCAGAGCCTTGCTTCGACGGAAGAGCAGGGAGAGGCCTTCACCGGCAAGATACGCTGCCAGGATGGGAAATGCGAGAATCGCCGCCGCGTGGAGGTTGGCCCAGAGGACCATCAGCGCCACCGTCCACCAGATGACGCGCCCGCCCTTTTTGCGGTACCTTTCGAGGATAAGCAGAAACAGGGCGAAGATCAGGAAGGTCCACAGCTGAGGTCGGGCCAGCCAGGCGCCGTTGGTCAGGATGACGGCGGGAAAAAGGAGCAGAAGAATCGAGGCCCAGGAAGCCCCCCGTACCCTGCCTACGGCTGCCAGGATGACTGCCGTCCCGCTGATGAGGAGTCCCTTGAAGAGGCTGAGGCCCACATAGCCTGAGAGGACGTAGACGAGATAAAAAATGACGTCGTGGAGCCAGGAATGTTCGAAGCGCGGGGCGTTTAGTGCAAGGGAGAAGATGTCCCGGTGGATGAACTGGTGGGTCTGGAGCATATACTTGCCGGACTGAAGCTGCCAGAACAGGTCGAAAGACCGCAGCTTGGAGGCGGCAACTCCCAGCAGAACCAGAAAACCGGCCAGAAGGAGGACTTTTTCAATACGGGAGAGGATCCCGGAAGCGCGAGCGGTCATGCCCTTTTCAATCCTCTGGCTCCATTCGGGATGCCGGTCGATTCAGAGACGATGTTGATCGTGTCCCGGATGGCATAAATCGGTTTTCCCTGGGCCTCGTGATAGGTTCTGGTGACCAGCTCACCGAGCAGCCCGAGGGCGATGAACTGTACGGAGGTGAAAAGGAGAAAGGCCGTCAGAACGAGGAGCGGGTTGCGGTTCATGCTCAGGCCCTGGAAAAATTTCATATAGAGGGTGGAGACCCCGGTCACCGCCGAAGCTGCGAAGGTGCCCACCGCCCATTTGCCGAAGAGCTGCAGGGGACGGGTCGAGTATTGAAGCAGGAACTTGACCGTCATGAGGTCGAGGATGACTCGCAGAGTGCGGTCGATGCCGTAGTTGCTTTTTCCAGCCTGGCGGGGTCGGTGGTTGACCGGAATTTCAGCCACCCTGGCGCCCACCTGATGTGCAAGCGCCGGTACGAAACGGTGCAACTCGCCATAAAGATTTACTTCGGCCAGGATCTCCCGGCGGTAGGCTTTCAGGGTGCAGCCGTAATCGTGGAGGCCGACCCCGGTCATGCGGGAGATGATCCAGTTGGCAAACAGGGAAGGGAGTCGGCGGTGGAAGGGATCCTTGCGCTTCTTGCGCCATCCCGAAACCACGTCGTATCCTTCGTCCATTTTTTCAAGAAGCTGGGGGATATCCCGGGGGTCGTTCTGCAGGTCGCCGTCCATAGGGATGATGATCTCCCCGGAGGCAAGGTTGAACCCGGCGGCCATGGCCGCGGTCTGGCCGAAGTTGCGCCGCAGGCGAACCGCCTTCACCCGACTGTCCTCGGCCGCCAGCTGGGCGGCGAGTTCGAAGGAGTGGTCCTGGCTGCCGTCGTCTATCAGAATCAGCTCGAAGTCGAGTCCGGCCGTGTCCATGGCCTGGCAGGTTTCCTGGTAGAGCGACGAAATGTTTTCGGCTTCATTGAAAATCGGAACGACTACGGAAAAAAGCACAGAGACTCCTGAAGGACCTGATTTTGGGAAGGAATTTCCCCGCATACTAACACAGGATATCCAGATTGATGCAATAAAAAACAGGCGGCGGGGCTCCTCGGAAGGCCCTCGCATGTTCATCGACGGGCTTGTGGGAGGATTTTGTGGCAGGAGGTGCAGAAGCTCTTCATGGAAGACCCGTCCCAGCGCAGCAGGTGGTCGAAAGAGCTTCCGTGCGGACGATGGCAGCTGGCACAATTAAAGGATTTTCCGGGCTGGAAGGGGTTCTCGGGGCGATAAACGGGGTGCCCCTTTGCCGTAAAGAACATGGAGACCACGTGGGGACGCGAGGCGGTGTCTTCGTGGCAGGTGCTGCACAGGTCCGTCGTTTCCTTACGGAGGAAAAAAGGATGGTTCGAGGAATGGGGGTCGTGGCAGGTGGTACAGAATCCCATGGCCACCGGGCCGTGCTGGTGCTTCTCGGTTTTCCAGGCGTCGATGCTGTCGCCGTGGCAGGGGACGCAATAGCTTTGGTCCGGCTTCGACTGGTCCGTCCCGTGGGTGAGGTTGTGGCACATGATGCAGGCCCAGACCGATGCCGGGCCGTGGACGAATTTCCCCCCGGTCAGCTGGGCATGACAAAGGTAACAGGGTGATTGTTTCGGGGAGGAGGGATTTTCGGGAGCCTTGCTGAAATCGAGGTTGTGGCACATCCTGCAGGCGTTGTCATGGATGGGGGAATGGAAGAGGTACCTGGTGAACCCGGTCGGGGGAGCATCGAAGGTCCCGGTGGGGTCGGCACCGAGGTAAACGGAGGTGGACGTTTGCCCGATCGTTTTTCCTGCCTTGAGCAAAGAAACGGTGATTTCATTTTTTCCCTGAGTCAAGGGCAGACCGGCGACGCAGACGGTTTTCCGGTCTTTCAGGGTCGGAATGGGCCGGTGGAGTTCCCCGTTGACGGCAATCCGCAGAGCATCGGGAGAATTGGGGCCGATGTTGAAGACGAGGTCGATGAACCGACCCTGAACGATGGCATGGTCGGGAGGGGTCAGAATGGTTGGTCCCTCATCCCCCGCACAGGCGGAGAGGGGAAACGTTCCAAGGGAGAAAAAAACAACGACAACCAGGGAAATATACTTCACGGCATTCTACTCTAAAAATATGGCAAATAAAATTAAAGTCAGCTATATTCAGCCCTTAAGATGATTTTCTTCAACTTAAACAGGCATGATAATACATAAATCGTTGGAAAAATGTCAAAAATTTTAAAATTAAAAAAGGGGAAGCCTCAGCGGCCCCCCCATTATTTCCTGAATGGTGATTATTTTCCTACCCGCGAAGCCGAAGGCCGAAGCTGGCCGTTTCAGACCCCAGATGTATGGAAACGACTTCCCCCTCGTGGGGCCGCAGAGCCGAGCCCTTTTGCTTCCATTGGCGCGGCCTGCTCGAAAACACGGTTTTTCCGGAGACTCTCATGCTGGCAACCCGGATAGGTTCCCGTCCGGTAGCCTCCCCGTAAGCCTCCAGGATTTCTACCCACTCGCCGACATCAAGATGCTCTTCCCATCCCAAAGGGATTTCGTAAAGCTTTTCCATCGTCTCTCTCCCTGCATTCATAATAAAAGGATCTCCTAGAGCTGCAGCGGATATTCTAGCTCCGGAAATCCGAATCTCAACTTTAAAACCAGCGTTATTCATTTCCGTCATTCCTGCCAATGGATGCACGCCACGGGGCAGTTGTCCATGGCTTCCTCGATTTTTCCCTCCGGCGCACCGAAAGGATTGTAGACCACCGACTTGTGTTCATGGGGGCCGCCGTCGCCCTCGGGTTCCTCCATTCGGAATACTTCGGGGCAGATTTGGGTACAGGTTTCGCAGCCGATGCAGGCATCCTGGTCGACAACGGGGATGCGGGGCATGATGAATTCCTTTCATGGATGGAGACTGGGGGATTAAAAATGAATGTATACAACTCTCTTTACTATCTCGGGCCGGTAATTTCAAGAAATTTTTCCTGATTTAATGCTCTTTTCTTAGCTTCACGTCACACAGCCTCTGTGTTATGTTCGTGGGTGCGTGAATGGTGAACCCGGTAGCCGGTCCATTTCTATACATTCAAACCTGGGAAAAACCTTTGCACGCGGATCAAATCTGATCAAATCGGGTTTTCGCGGATTTAAAGGCCAAAGACCAACAACCCCAAAGGTCAGGCGCTAAAAACGGTTTTTGACTTTGCTTTATCCGTGTTTATCCGATTTTATCCCTGTTCGATTGCCGTTTTCTGGTTTTATTGCTGATTAATTGCTGATGGAATTGCCTGATTGACAGTGGAGGCGAGGTGGCCAAACCCTCCGGGCTTCGCACAGAGATCATCCTCAATATTGCCTTTCTCATGGCCGCGGCGCTGGTTTTTTCGGGTTTCCTCCTGCTCAAGCTTACAGAGCGGGAACTGCTCGACCAGAGGCTCTCCGGCATCACTGCCATCATGGGATCCCTTTCGGAAAGCCTGACCTCCGGGACACGGGGGCAGCCCCTTTCTCCCCGGGAGTTTTTGGGGCGTGCCGGGGACATGCTGAAGGCCGCTTCTCCCACTCTGCCCATGGATGCCTGGGCGGTGACTGGCCCGAACCTGGGACTTTTTGCCTCCTCCGGCCCGGTATTCCAGGTCGAGACGGCGGACCTGGCCCGAGCCAGAAATTTCTCCCAACCGGTCCTGCAGGTGCATTACCCACCTTCTTTTTTCTCCCCGGCGGCGCCCGCCGATTATTCGGCTGTAGTGACGGTTCCCGTCACCTTCCACGGGCAATTCGCAGGGGCTCTTCAGGCCCGCTTCCCCCTGGCCGACCTCCGGCAGCGGATGGCAAGCGCCCAAAAGCTTATTTTCGCCTATTCTCTGGGCTTCGGCATAATCCTTGTCCTGTTCGGTTTTTACCTCTTGAACCGAATCGTCGTCCGCCCCGTCAAGCGACTGACCGAAACGACCCGCAAGGTTGCCGGCGGCGACCTCGAACAAACCCTCCCGGTGGAAGGTCCGAGGGAAATCGCCGCCCTGGCAGACTCCTTCAACACCATGACCGCCGCCCTCAACGAGAGCCGTCTGCAAACCGAGTCCACCATCGGCTCGCTGAAAAAAACCAACGCCAAACTTCAGGCGACCCGCGACGAACTGGTGCGCAGTGAAAGGATGGCTTCGGTGGGGCATCTCGCCGCGGGCATGGCCCACGAAGTCGGCAATCCCCTCGGCGCCCTCATCGGTTACCTGGAGCTGCTCAAGGGCGAAAATCCCACCGGGGCCTCCGGGGATATCCTCCGGCGGTCGCTGGCCGAGGCGGAGCGAATCGACCGGCTGGTTCGGGACCTGCTCGATTACGCGGGGCCCGGAACGCTGGAGGAGGGGATGCTGGACCCCGCGGAGGCGGTGTCTGCGGCCAGAGAACTCCTGGCGCAGCAGGGGGCCTTCGAGGGGTTGCAGGTTTCAGACGAGCTTCCAGCCGCGCTACCCGAGGTTTTGCTGGTCCGCCACCGGCTGGTGCAGGTTTTGGTCAACCTGCTGCTGAACGCCCGGGACGCTTCCTCCCCGGGTGACACCATCCGGCTTTGCGGGGGGGAGAAAGAGGGATTCGTCTGGCTGGCCGTCGTCGATGCCGGCGAGGGGATGGCGCCGGAGGTCCTGGGGCATATTTTCGACCCCTTTTATACCCGCAAGGCCCCTGGAAAGGGTCGCGGACTGGGGCTTTCGGTCTGCCACCGGGTGGTGGAGGAGGCCGGAGGGCGGATCGAGGTCGAATCGAGGCCTGCAGAAGGGAGCCGGTTCACCGTCTGGCTGCCCAAGGCGGACCAAACCTCATGAAAAAAACAAACCCCAAACCTCATGAAAAAAACAAACCCCTTTAAACAGGGATGCAGGGGATGCAGGGGATAACGGCAAAACCTAAAGCGTTCGGTTTTTTTGAATTATCCCCTGCATCCGCTTTTATCCCTGTAAATAAAATGCCTGTGATTTCAGCCGGAGGATTCAACGCCCCATGAAACCTGAACCGAACCGGGTCCTGGTCATCGACGACGAAGCCGCCATGCGGCACATGCTGCGCCTGGTGCTGGAAAAGGAGGGGTACCGCGTCTCCGAGGCCGGGGATGGCGCCTCCGGTCTGCGACTCCTGGAGACGGAGCCCTACGAGGTCGTTCTTTGCGATATCCGCATGCCGGAAATGGACGGAACGGCCTTTCTTGCGGAAATGGGGCGGAGGAACCTCTCAGCCACGGTCATCATGATGAGCGCTTACGGCACCATCGACACGGCTCTCGACTGCATGAAACAGGGCGCCTACGACTACATCTCCAAGCCCTTCAAGCCGGACGAGGTGGTGCTGAGCCTCAAAAAGGCCGAGGAGCGGCTTCAGCTCCGGCGGGAAAACCTCCGGCTGAAAGAGGCGTTGGCCCGTCCTGGAAAGGGGGAGATGGTTTTTCGCAGCGCCGTCATGGAGAAGGTGGTCGATCTTGTTCAGAAGGCCTCCGCTTCGTCCTCCCCCGTCCTGATTACCGGAGAGACGGGGACCGGAAAAGAACTGGTCGCCCGGGCCCTCCATGCCGGAGGCGGAAGGAACCAGGGCCCCTTCATCGCGGTCAACTGCAGCGCCATCTCCTCCGGGCTGATTGACAGCGAGTTTTTCGGCCACGGCAAAGGCGCCTTCACCGGCGCCGACCGGGAGAGGAAGGGGCTTTTCGCGGCGGCCGACGGGGGGACGCTCTTCCTGGATGAGATCGGCGAGTTGCCCCTCGACCTGCAGCCAAAACTGCTGCGTGTCCTTCAGGAGGGGGAAATCCGCAGGGTAGGGGAGACCTCTCCTCGCCGGGTCGACGTCCGGGTTCTGGCGGCCACCGCCCGGAATCTCGCGGAGGAGGTGGAAAAAGGGAGGTTCAGGGACGACCTCTTCTACCGGCTGGCGGTGGTCGAGATCGATGTTCCTCCCTTGAGGGACCGGAGGGAGGACATTTCTCTGCTGGCGAGGCACTTCATCCGGAAAATCGCAGAGCGGGAGAGGCGTCCTGCGCCGGCGGTCTCCAGCGAGGTTCTCGCGGCCCTGGAAGATTATCGCTGGCCCGGAAACATTCGGGAGCTCGAAAACTTCATGGAAAAAACGATGATTTTCTGCCGTGGGGCCGAACTCGCCCTCGGTTCCCTGCCCTGGGAGGTCCGTCGCCGGGAGCGGGAGGGGAGAGATGACCTCTCCCTCAAAAAGGCCTCCCTGCGCCTGGAGCAGGAATTCATCCGAAAGGCCCTCGCAGCCACGGGCGGCAACCGGACCCAGGCTGCACGGCTTCTGGAGATCAGCCTGCGGGCGCTGATGTACAAGATGAAAGAGTACGGGATTGAGTGAGCTTATAAAAATCAGCAAGACATTCTAAACAGGGATAAAGGGGATAAAGGGGATAAAACCTGGAATTTCAACCTATCCCCTGCATCCGCATTTATCCCTGTAGATGGATTTGGCACTTGAAAAAGTTGCAGGGCAAGCGTGCAAAATTTGCATGTCTGTTCCGCGTTTTGGCCTTGCGTGGAGATGACAATCCCCCGTATCCCGGCGTTTTGCAGCCGTTGGCTTGATTGGTATGCAACTTGCTGATTTGAAAGCCTGCAGGAAGAAAAATTTTTTGGAGACAGAGCCAATGCCTGAAATCCCAAGATCCCAGAAGGGTGTCACGCTCATCGAGCTTCTGATCGCCATCACGGTGCTCTCCGTGGGGCTTCTCAGTATTGCCGGGATGCAGGTCACGGCTCTTCACGCCAACTCCAGGGCCTACAATCTGTCGTTATCGACTTCCCTGGCCCAAGGGGTGCTCGAGGAATTTCTGGCCCGAGATTCCTCCGACTCGCTGGTAACGACCGCCACTGCTGCCGATACGGCCTGGCCTCTTCCCTCGTCGGTGACCGATTACGGGGCGACCTACACCGTCGCCACGAATACGCCGGTAAACGGCGTCTCAAAAATAACCATCACCGTTTCCGGAAGTGGACACTACGCGATACCGAGCGTGACGCTTGTCGGATTCAAGAAGACATCGACATGGTAAAGAGACCTTTTGACGCCAGGGGATTCTCCCTTCTCGAACTTCTCATCGTCATGGCCATCATGGGCCTGGTCGTCATGGCCGTCTACAGCCTGTACCTGAACACCCAGAAGACGGCCAATACCTCGGAAGAAGTGGTGGATGTGCAGCAGAACCTCCGCATCGCCATGGATCGGATCTCCCGGGACATTCGGATGGCCGGGTTCCTCGTCCCCGATGGGACGGACCCGATTCAGTCGGCCCCGAACTTTCTGTGCAGGGATTTGAATGATGACGGTGACTGCGCCGATGCGGGAGAAAGCTTCACTCTGACCATGGCGACATCCACATCCGGCGGCAAGGTCGCCCGCCTTGCCGCCGACTTTTCTTCTTCCACGAGTTCCACCACGGAGACGGTCAGCGTGGCCTCCTCCGACATGGTCGACCTGTTCAATTCCGGCAATTCCAGTGGGGATTATGTTCGGATCATTCGCCCCGCAGACGCCAGCAATCCGATGGACCGGGTCTTTCTGGTCACAAACAAGGATCGGGGCGCTCCGAGTCTGACCCTGAAATATTTCGATTCGGCGCAGAAATTCGTAAAAGGCGACCTCATCGTCTGGGTCGGGAACGTCACTTCCGATACGAACACCGACCCGAACGATAACGCCGCCGACTACCCAGCCACCACCGATCTCACCTATTCTCTGGTCGACGACCCCGACAGCGCCGATCCGGCCATGAAAATTTTGGAAAGAAATTTCTCGGGAAGCGACCAGCCCGTTGCCGGGAAGATTACCGATGTGCAGTTCAGCTACATTCTCGACAGCGGCACGGAAGTAACGGCCCCCACGGCCACTCAAAGGGCCACCATCCGGGCCGTCCGGGTCACCATCACCGGGGCGCTCGATGCGACAAAGGTCGGGACACCTTCAGACTCCGGGGTGAAAACGAGGCGTCTGGAGACGGTGGTCGTATTGAGGAATGAATAAGGGGTGATGGCGTCTCAAAAAGTCCGCCCTACGGCGTTCTCGACCTACCTGATGTAGGCCTTCGCCCCTGAAAAACCACCAGGCCTTGTAGGACGAAATTTTTGCTTAGCCATCCAACGAGTTTTTGCGAAAGCATCAGGGGTGATTATGAAAATATTTTCCAGGAGAAGTCTGGACGGGGGCACCCTGCCGGAAAGAAAAGGGGGGAGGAAATTTTTTTGGGACAGATTCGTCGTCCCGGGGCGGTTACGCAACGACAAAGGGTTTGCCCTGATCCTGGCCGTATCCATGCTGGCCATTCTCAGCATACTCGGCGCCATGGTGCTCTCCTCTTCCAATTCCGACCTCGGTATTTCGAGCAACTTCCGGACCTCCCAGGATGCCTTTTACGCCGCCGACAGGGCCGTGGAGTACGCCATGGGCAATTCGGATATCCTTTACAACGCCAGCAGCGACCCCATAGACCTGAACAGCGGCACCATGGCCGGCGATCTCACTGTGGGGCGCACTAAACTCTGGGGTTCCGACAACGAAGTTTTGAACCTCGGCCCGGGGGAGCTCCCTGCGAAGCTTCAGGCCAAATTCGGAAACGAATTCGGCGCCAATTACTATGTGATAAGTGTTACGGGGGCCAAAGTCGACTCCGGCGGCAAGGCGGTCGCGAAGGCCCGGATCGAGACCCAGCGGGTTCGGCTTTTCCCCAAGGAAGACGATTCGATTTTCCGGACCACCTCAGGGGGGTGATATGAAACGACATTTTCCGATTTTTTCTCTCGTCTTACTGGCCTTCACCCTTTTGGGACTTCCCTTTTCCGCTTCGGCCGAACCCGATCGGTTTATCGGGGATACGGCGATTTACAGCAGCAGCACCGAGTACCTGCGGCCCAATGTCCTGTTTCATCATCGATAATAGCAACTCTGGCGGCCAACTCAGCGTCCGGCGTTAAATATGACCCGAGGTGTAAGAAGATGGCGGTCCGCGGACGGGATAAATGGGGAGTCTACCAAGGCGACCAACATGGAGAATTTGGAAATAATAGCAAAGAATTTGAAAATTCCATCCAACGCGCTTCGATGGGAATCTCCTGCACGAGCAACGACTAACCTCATCAAGAAGACGCTCCTCTCCGCTGGAACGTATGCCGGCCGAGGCACGTCGGATTACCCCAGTTTGACAAACCATGGCGGGTGTGACGAAAACCTGCACACGCTTACACCTATGCCCTTGGAAATTACCTCAACTACACGCAGACAGAGCCGCGAGACGGCACCTCAGATAGCGAATCAAAAGTCGATTTATGATGCCGTGTCTACCGTCGTTGCCGGATCGCAGATATGCCGTCAATTTCGGGGCGATGGTCGATGATAACAGCCAAAACGGAGGGCGGGAACGTTATCCGCCCGGTTCAAGACCTTTCCGTCAGACACTGCTTCAGTGAATTTTTGAATGGGCTCCCTGGCAGCCCCAGTCCCTCGGCAGCACTGCTTCTGAGCGACCAGAACTCTCGGCCCCAGGCTTCGGCGCTCTTCGATGCCGGCCAATATTTCAGGGGAACTTCGGGATACACCTCTCCGATCACTGAGAGCTGCGTACAAGAATTTCGTCATCCTCATCACCAACGGCATGTCGAACAAGGACTCTGACCACTCGATGGTGGATACGGTCGGGGACTTTGACGGCGACGGTGCGGAAGCCTATGGGTACGGTACCGGCGGAACCCATTACCTCGACGACGTCGCCAAGTACCTCTACGAGACCGACAACAGTTCGAGCTCTGACGGAGTCCAGAGAATCCAGACGGACACGATCCTCGCGTTCCAATCAAGCGATCCGCTCGTCGAGAGAGCGGCAAACGCCGAGCATGGGCGAGGGAAATACTACAACGTCTATAATGCGAATGAACTCTCCGCAGCCCTGACCTAGCTTCTGGCCAACATCGTCCTCGAAGCCAACACCGCCTTTGTCGCTCCCGTGGTCCCCTCCAGCCCGGAAAACCGGACCGAGAGCGGCCAGAGGGTTTATCTCGGTTTCTTCAAGCCGATTACTCAGAAACCATGGTATGGGAACCTCAAGAAATACGGCATCGGGTCCAGACAACTCAATCGTCGACGTGAACGGGATTGCGACAACCAACGCCGACGGAACCTTTAACTTCGGTGCTCAATCCTACTGGAGTTCGGGCGCCGACGGGGGGGAGGTTGAAAGCGGCGGACCGGGGAAAAACTGCTGGGGCAGAGCTCGAGAAACATCTATACTTATCTGGGCGCCTCCAGCAATCTTACCGACTCCACCAACGCCTTTACCACCGGCAATACCGACCATCTGACTACCACCGTCCTGGGTCTGGACAGCGAGAGCGACCCCTCGGGGGAGAGAACCAAACTCATCAATTTCATCCATGGGCTCGACGCCTACGACTACGACGGGGACGGGGACACGGACGAAAAGCGGGACTGGATTCTGGGCGACATCCTCCACTCCAAGCCCCTGGTTCTGAACTACAAGAGTTATGACTTCACCACCCAACATGAAAACGACCCAGACTATAACAAAACCTATATTTTCGTCGGTTCCAACGACGGTATGCTCCATGCCTTCAAGGATATCGACGGGTCGGAGGCCTGGGCCTTTGTGCCTCCCGACCTGCTGGGAAACCTCAAGTATCTGCGCGACACCTCCCACTGCTACTTCGTCGACTCTTCTCCCGTGGTGTATGTCCATGATGCCAACAATGACGGAAATATCGTCTCGGGGGACGGTGATTACGCCATCCTCATGTTCGGGACCCGTCGGGGAGGGGGGCAAAATCACCTGACCAATACCGGGTATACATCCGCCACTACTCGATACCCGGGGCGCCTATTATTTCCTGGATGTCACCGACCCGACAGATCCCAAATATCTGGGGAAGATTGACAGCAACACCGTCGACGGTCGGGGAACAAGCTCTATCCCGAGTTGGGGGAGACCTGGAGCGTGCCGCGGCTGGCAAAGGTCAAGGTCGGTTCGCCGGCATAGGAAAAAGTGGTTGCCTTTATCGGGGCCGGCTACGACAACAACGAAGACCTCCGCTTCGGCAATACCCAAACCTTCCCATACGGGACGGACGATTCGACCGATATCTCCAAGGCCTCCCAGGGAGTTCAACACTGGAAAAAGCTCCGATGGGGACATCCCGCACCACGCCCGGGGCCGGGGGATTGTATGCTGTTGAAATCGCCACTCTGAACAAGGTCGGCTCTGACTATACTCCGAATTTCGCCAACATCGGCCACAAGGTGTGGGGATATACCCGCGACCGACAATTGGTCTGGATGACCTATTCGATTCCCTCCGACGTCACCACCATGGACCGGAACCACGACGGCTTTACCGACCGGCTGTACGTGGGCGATACGGGCGGCCGAATGTGGCGTTTCGACGTGGGAAGCGCCTCGACAACCGATTGGACCTCCAGTGCCAAGATTGTATTCTGTGCCAATCCCGGGACTGCCGACGTTACCGGCGTAAACTCCAACGGCCGAAAAATCTTCTACCGCCCCGCGGTGACCTCTCTCGATGCCAATACGACCGCCCTTTATTTCGGCACCGGCGATCGGCCCCACCCGCAGAATTACCTCAACCCCGGCACCACCGACGGGGCGGTGGTTGACCGGATCTACATGGTCGAGGACAGGGACAACGACCAGAACTCCTCTCCACCGTCCTTCATCACGGAGAGCAACCTGGTCGACGTGACTGACGACTATCTCCAGCAGGATCCTACCCAAGCCAACTTCGAGACCAAAAGCCAAAATTTACTGGACCAGCTTTATCATTATGATGACAATTGGAGTAAATACGGCTGGTACATCAAACTCAATGCCGGCGGCCATGACGGCGAAAAGGTTCTGGCCTCTCCGTCCGTCTTCAATGGAGCGGCCTTTTTTACTACCTATTCACCGAATGCAACGACTTCGATCGATCCCTGCCATCCGGGCAACCTCGGAACATCACGGCTTTATGCCCTGGATTATCGGACCGGCGAAGCGGTACTCGATTCCTACACACAGAGCGGGACCGATACCTACGGAGAATCGCAGGACCCGGGAACCGACGCTCAAAGCAGTTACGATAATGGAGCCAGGTTTCTCGGTCAGACCAAGGACGGGACCTTTTATGTTCTGCGACGTGCCGACCGCGAAACGACCCTCGGGGGAGGTCTGCCTACTGGGCCGACATTCATCATCGGAAAGGACGGGAGCACCTCCGCCCTTCTGGGGAGCGGAGGGCTCCTTTCCCTCGATCGACGTCAACGGGACCGGGATGGTTTTCCCCCTCTACTGGATGCAGTGGTAGGAGGCCGATCCTTTGGAAAACGGTTCTTCTCGACGGAGTAAAATAGGGGAATGGATTCCTTGCGGAGGGGCGCGTCGCTTCTGGCGGCCGCCTTGGTGACCCTTTTTCTTTGTACCGCCTGCGGCAAAAGCCATCAGCCGCCTCCGGTAAAGTCACTGCCGATGGCAGGGAAAGCGACCGGCGCGGGACACGGAAGGGCCATGGAGACTCAGATTCCCAGCGTAACCATTTCCCCGGAATCTCCCTCGGTAAGGGATGACCTTCACATCGCTCTCGCTGGTGGGAGCGAGATTGGCCGGTGTCGCTGGCGAATAAACGGTGAAAAGGTGAAAGGTGAAGGCGGGGGCTCCCTGCCCAGGGGAAAATTCCGGAAAGGAGACCTGATCTCGGTTTCCGTCATGGTCGAGGGGAAGGAGGTGGAAGCGTCCGTCTCCATTGCCGACGCCCCGCCAAGGGTACTCGGCGTGCATTTCACTCCGGCCGCTTTCTACCGCGGAATTGACGTAACCGTCCAGCCTCAGGCCGAGGACCCTGACGGCGACGAGGTCCGATTCCGCTACCTCTGGATTATCAACGGAGAGCAGGAGACCTGGGAGGACTCTTCGGTCCTGATCGGCGATCGGTTTCACAGGGGGGACCGAATCGCACTCCAGGTCATCCCGTTCGATGGGGAGAAGGAAGGGCGGGCGTACCGCACGGGTGAAATCACCGTACCCGATGCGCCGCCCCATTTTGTCACCACCCCTCCGCCGGTGCGAAAAACCCGAACCTACGTCTATGAGGCCAGGGCCGAGGACCCCGATGGAGATAACTTGAGCTATTCCCTCGAATCGGGCCCGGCGGGTATGACCATCGATAAAAATACCGGTCGATTGACCTGGGATATCAGCCCGGACCAGGCCGGTGAGCACAAGGCAAAAATCGAGGTCAGTGATGGGGAGGGGTTGCGGGCAGCGCAGGAAATTTCTTTCGACATCTCCATGTTGTAAGCGGGAAAGAATGAAAAAAGGGGAAAAAGGTTTCACACTCATAGAGCTTCTGATCACCCTTGCCGTGATAGGGATTCTTGCGGCCTTTGCCGCTCCAGCCTACAAGGACTGGATGCAGAACGTTCAGTGCCGGGAGGCAGCGAGAAGCATCGCAGCCTTACTATTGGAGGCAAGGGCGAAGGCCATTTCTACCAACTCCGAGCACAAGGTCAACATTCAGCCAACGGCCGGACGTTTTCAGATTTATCGCGGAAATCGCTCCTTCAACTCCTCACTTTGGCCGAAGCCGTTTCCTGCGGTTTCTCTTCCGGAAAACGTTTTTCTGAAGCACGGGGATGCCTGTGATCAGACAGGTGTTCTGGATATTTATTTTTATCCTAACGGTTCAGCTTCTTCGGATGCAACTTCTTCAGCCGCTATCCCCGATCTGTGCATATTTGAAAGGAACGGGATTGAAAAACTCAAAGTTAAAATCCCCTTCCCAAACAGCGGTCGTGTCGTTATCCAATAATTCTGTCGCGCAGCTTTCGAAGGATGGGCTTAAAGAGAGGTTTATGCTGGGAACATGACCTAATACGATACATTTCCGATTTTTCTTTCACTCACCACCTGGAGGGGGACCATGGAGGGGGAAAAGGGTTTCACTTTACTCGAACTGCTTATCGTTATCTGCATCGCCGGTATCCTGTCAGCATTTGCCTGGCCTACGCTCAGCACATGGCTAAGAGCATCGGAATATCGAAAAGGCGCCCGGGAGCTCTTGGCTGTAATGGAGGATGCCAGATCGAGGGCGATCTCCTCCAACCTGGAGCATCGCGTCGAGGTCGATCTTTCGGAAGGTCTTTGCAGACTCGTTCACGGCAACCGTGCTTCTTTGAGCAGTGATTCTTCCTGGGACCAGAACGTGGTTTCGGATTGGTTTTCGGTCTCCGGAGGGTCTTTGCGAGCCAACAAAGATTGCGATGTCACCTCCGGGACCATCCCTCTCACTTTTAACCCTTTCGGGTCATCAAATTCCCAATATTTTTGTGTTATGGATGAGAGCCGAAAGCGGCGCTACCTGGTGGGGGTCGGCAATGCGGCGACCGGGAAAGTCAGCATCAGCCAGTGGAATGCTGAAGAGAAACGTTGGAAATAACCTCCGTCCCCCGTCCCCGTCCCCCGTCCCCCGTCCCCCATCCCCCGTCCGACTTTTCCCTTGCAACCCCCCCGGCAATTTTTTATAGTGTTTTTCACGTTTTTACCGAAAAAAGATGGCGTCGCAAAAACTCACCAACTGCTTCGTTGCTGCCATTGTTCTCGCTGCTTCAACGTACCTAAGTACGCCTCATTGCTCGACAATGGCGCGCCTTGCATTTGGCGCTTTTTGCATAGCCATTTCCCATTTCGCTTTCTTGCGAAAGCATAAAAAAGGGAGATTTTTGCCATGGCTAAAATTGTTCCGTTTCGCGGTCTGCGGTACGAAACAGAGAAGATCGGCGATGCCGGCAGCGTTATGGCGCCGCCTTATGACGTGATCTCCCCCGAGTTGCAGGAGAAGCTCTACCAGCGCAGCCCCTACAACGTGGTGCGCCTCATTCTGGGGAAAACCTGGGAGAACGACAGCGACACCAACAACCGCTATACCCGCGCCGCCGCCGATTTCCAGGCGTGGCAGAAAGACGGCATCCTGGGGCGCGATGAGACCTCCTCCATCTATCTCTACGACCAGGAATATCCGGTCGAGGGGGATAAGACCGTGGTGCGAAAGGGCTTCATGGCCCTGACCCGCCTGGAAGATTTTTCCTCCGGGGTGGTCAAGCCTCACGAGAAAACCCTCTCGGGGCCGAAGGCCGACCGTTTCAATCTGACCAAGGCCTGCGGGGCCAATTTCAGCCCCATCTTCTCCCTGTATTCCGATCCCTGCTGCGTTCTCGAGGCGTTTGCCCGCAAGGAAAAGGAGCGGACTCCCGACCTGGAGGTGACAGACGACGACGGCATCAAGCACCGGCTCTGGCAGATGGTCGAGCCGCAGATCATCGGCAAGGCGCAGGAACTTCTCGACAGCAAGCCCCTGTTCATCGCCGATGGGCATCACCGGTATGAAACAGCCCTCAATTACCGCAACTACATGCGCGAGAAGCATCCCGACTACACCGGCAAGGAGCCCTTCAATTACGTCCTGATGTATTTCGCCAACATGGAAGACCAGGGGATGCTGATTTTTCCCACCCACCGGCTGATTTTCAACCTCCCCGATTTTCATCTGCAGGATTTCCTCCAGTCTCTGGAGGAATTCTTCTCTGTGGAGACCTCTTCCATCGATCCCTCCGACTCCGAGGCCCGGGCACAGGTTCGCCAGGCCCTCCAGGAAAAGGGGGAGGGGAAGCATACCCTGGCCTTCTTTGCCGGGGGCGATAAGGTGTATTATCTTTCCCTGAAGGACGAGAAGGCGATGGATGAGCTCTTCGACGCCAAATCCCCCAAGGCCCTTCGTACACTGGATGTCTCCATCCTGCATCGTCTGATTCTCGAGCGACCTCCTGAACATCACCCCCGAAGCCCAGGAGCAGCAGAGCAACCTGAAATACGTCAAAAATTTCGACGAGCCCTTCGAGCGGGTGCTGAAGGGGGAAGCCCAGGGGGCCTTTCTGATGAACCCGACCCGCATGAGCGAGGTGCGGGACGTGGCCAACGCCGGGGAAAAGATGCCCCAGAAATCGACCTATTTCTATCCCAAGCTTCTCACCGGCCTGGTGATCAACAAGATCGTCGAGAGGGGAGAAGGTGGAGGGGTAGAGGACAGGGGTCAGGGAAAGGGGAAGGTCGGGGATGGGGAGATGGTCCACCTGCCCCTGAACTTGAGCCGAATGGGAGAAAACTTCGTGGAAATTGTCGGAATCGATATAGGGTTCGGGTTCACCAAGGCCACCAACGGCCAGGAAACCCTGGTTTTCAAGTCCGTGCTGGGAGAGGCTACGGACATCCAGTTCAGGGAGAAAATCCTGGACGGGGCCGCCGGTGAGGAACATCTCCAGATCGAGGTGGACGGGAAGTCCTATTTCCTGGGCGAGTTGGCCGAGCGCCAGAGCAATGTGCGGTTTTTCACCCTGGACCAGACCCAGTTTATCGGAAAATTCGCCAAGAACCTGGCCCTGGCGGCCGCGGCCCGCCTGGTCGGGGGCTACATCCCCGTCAACCTGGTCACCGGCCTGCCTATCGGGTATTACCGACAGCACAAGGATGAACTGGCGCGCATCCTGGCCGGCGAACACAAGGTCGTGCTCACCGACGGCGAGGGAAAGCGCCACGAGAAGGTCATCAGCATCAACAAGGTCCGGGTGATTCCCCAGCCCTTCGGCTCGCTCTTCAACCTCATGCTCAACGATCTCGGCGAGCTTGGGGACAAGGTGCTGGTCAAGGAAAAGGTCGGCGTCATCGATGTCGGTTTCAGGACCTCCGACTTCACTATTTCCGACCAGATGCGCTATTCGGAAAGGGGCAGCCGCACCACCGATTCGGGCATTGCCAAGGCCTTCAACGTCATCGCGACCAAGCTGCGGGAAAAAAGCGGGGTCAACGTGGAGCTGTACCGTCTCTACGAGGCCGTCGACAGGGGGGAGCATAAAGATTCGCGGCAAGGAATACGACCTCAAGAGCCTGGTTGAACAGGTGTTCGGGCAGCTGGCCGCGGCCGTGGCCAATGAGGTCGACCGGCTCTGGGCGGACGACTGGGACATGGACGCCATGGTCATCACCGGCGGCGGCGGCGCCGTGTTGAGCAAGTACCTTCAGCCCCTGCTGAACGGTCGCGTACTTCCGGTCGACTCCGCCCGGGATGCCCGCCTGAGCAATGTGCGAGGGCTATTGGAAATTCGGCCGCCATCTCTGGGCAAGGGGCGTCCTGCCGGGGCAGGACAGCCAATGACCAGGAGCTGAGCGACCAGGCGTCGCTTTTCGGGTATGCCCTGGCAAGCTAAGATGGCCGGATCCCGGCTCGCCGCCGATGCCGAGAGGCGACGGCGGGTTCACGATTCACGGCCCCTTTCTGAGGAACTGATCCGCCATGCCCATATCACGAGCGGACATCCTGAAATTCCTCGAAAAGCAGGCCCGCCGTCCCCTTTCCGCCGGAGATCTCCTGGGCCAGTTCCGCCTCCGACGCGACGAGCGGCAGGCGGCGGTGCGGCTGCTGGATGCCATGGTGGAAGAGGGGACTTTGATCCGGCCTCAAGGGCGACCGGTATTCCCTTCCCCGCCAGGTCAACCTGCGGGTCGGCATCATTTCGGTCCATCGCGACGGCTACGGGTTCGTCACCCAGACCGAGGAGGACCAGGATGTCTTCGTCCCTGCCCGGTTCGTACGTGAGGCGATGGACGGCGACCGGGTGGCGGTCAGGGTGGAACGGGGCTGGAAGACCGGCAAACCCGAGGGGCGCATCGTCCGCATTCTCGAGCGGGCGCATCAGACCCTTGTGGGGCGATACGAAGCGGGCAAGCGGTTCGGTTACGTCGTTCCGGCCGATCCACGGCTCAACCACGATATTTTCATCCCTCCGCGGGCCAGCCTCAAGGCCCGTGCCGGACAGATGGTCATCGCCCGCATCGACGCCTATCCGGAGAGAAACCGCAACCCCGAAGGAACGATCATCGAAATTCTCGGGGACCCCGACGACCCGGAGGTGGAAATCCTGGCCATCGTCCACAAACATGGCCTGCCTTACCGCTTTCCGGCCGAAACCCTGGAGCGGGCGGCCCAAATCCCCGATCACGTGCTGGAGGCCGATCTTGACGGGAGGAATGACCTCAGGGACCTGACGGTCGTCACCATCGACGGGGAAACAGCCCGGGATTTCGATGACGCCGTTGCGGTTAAAAGGGAAGGGGACAACGGTATCCGACTTTGGGTGTCGATTGCCGACGTCGCCCACTACGTGGCTGAGGGAGGCCCGCTGGACCGTGAGGCTCTTGAGCGCTCCACCAGCGTGTACTTTCCCGGACGCTGCATCCCCATGCTCCCGGAATCGCTGAGCAACGGCATCTGCTCCCTGAACCCCGGGGTCGACCGTCTCACCCTGACCGCCGAAATGCTTTTCGACGGTCAGGGCGGCCGGGTCTCGAGCCGATTTTACACCTCGGTCATTCGAAGCCGCGCGCGCCTGACCTACACCGAGGTCCGCGACATGGTCGTCAACCGGGACCAGTCGGTTATCGACCGCTATCCCGAAATCTTCCCCCACCTGGAGGTGATGAAGGAGCTGGCCCTGCGGCTCACCGCCATGCGACGCCGGCGGGGAAGCCTCGACTTCGACCTCCCCGAAGCCGAGGTGGTCCTCGACCTGCGGGGACGCCCCGAGGACATCGTCCGTTCTGAAAGAACCCTGGCGCATCGGATGATCGAGGAGTTCATGCTGGCGGCCAACGAGGCGGTCGCCGCTTTCCTCACCGGCAAAAAGGCCCCTTTCCTCTATCGGATTCATGAACCGCCCGATCTGGAAAAGCTCCAGGCCTTTCAGGAGTTCATTGCCCATTTCAACTACGGCCCCTTTCTGAAAGATACCCGAATCGAACCCGGCCGCCTTCAGACGCTGCTGGCGGAAGCCGAGGGAAAGCCCGAAGAGCGGATGATTAACGAGGTCCTGTTGCGCAGTATGAAACAGGCCCGCTACTCTTCGGACAATGTCGGGCACTTCGGTCTTGCCGCGGAATGCTATTGCCACTTTACGTCACCTATCCGCCGTTACCCCGACCTGGTGGTTCACAGGGTCCTGCGCAAGGCCCTGCGGGGACGGGGGCTCTCCGAAAGGGAAACAGAGCGCCTGACAGCAGTTGCTTCCGGAGATGGGAGAGATCACCTCCCGCAGGGAGCGCCGGGCCATGGACGCGGAGCGGGAGATCGTCGACCTGAAGAAGTGCCAGTTCATGGCGGACAAGGTGGGAGAGGAATTTTCAGGATTCATTTCCGGCGTCCAGCCCTTCGGCTTTTTCGTGGAATTGAAGGAGATTTTCGTGGAGGGACTCGTGCGGGTCTCCAGCCTGACCGACGACTTTTACCATTTCGAAGAAGATCTGCATCGTCTCTACGGGGCCAACAACCGGAGAACCTTTCAGGTCGGGGACGAAGTCAGAGTCCAGGTGGTCCGGGTCGATCTGGAACGCCGGGAGATCGATTTCGTCCTGCCCGAACTGGTCGGAACGGAGCCGGCCCGACCGACCCGACGCCCTCGGAAACAACGGAGGTAACGGTCGTGCAGGGGCGCAGCATGCTGCGCCCAGATGGTAACCACCCATCCCAAGATCGGGCGCAGCATGCTGCGCCCCTACGATTGTGAATGAAATGAGAATCATCAGGGACCTCAACGATATTACCGCTCCTTTTCCGGCGGCCGTCGTCACCATCGGCAACTTTGACGGGGTTCATCTCGGGCACCGGGAGATATTTCGTCTTGTGGTGCGCCGGGCCGGAGAACTCCGTGGGACCTCGGTGGTGTACACCTTCGTGCCCCATCCCCTCAAAATTCTTGCTCCGGAGCGTGCGCCGCGGCTGATCAACACCTACGCGGAAAAGGAGCGCCTCATCGAGGCCTCCTGCATCGACGTGCTTATCTGTGCTCCTTTCAGTGCGGAGACCGCCGCCATTCCGGCCGAGCGGTTCGTCGAGGAAATCCTGGTCGGGAAAATCGGGGTCCGGCACCTTGTAATCGGTTACGATTACGCCTTCGGACGAAACCGGGAAGGGAATGTTGAGCTTTTGCGCCGGAAAGGAAAGGAGTTCGGATTCATGGTGGAGGTTCTCGAGCCGATAAAAGGGGATGGCGAAGTGTACAGCTCCAGCCGGATTCGCCGGCTTCTCTCCGAGGGGGATGTCGTCGGCGTGACGGCCTTGCTGGGAAGGAACTTTACCCTTGAGGGCAGGGTCGTCCATGGCGATAAGCGGGGCCAGGGGCTCGGCTTCCCGACCGCCAACCTGGATGTCGATAAGGAGATTCTCCCCCGTTCGGGGGTTTATGCGGTCAAGGTCAAAAGGGGAGGGATGATCCTTGACGGCGTGGTCAACATCGGGTGCAAACCGACCTTCCAGGCCGAAGGGGTTTCGGTGGAGGTTCATATCTTCGATTTCCACGAGGAGATCTACGACGAGAATCTGCGACTCTATTTCGTCAGAGCGCTTGAGGGATGAAATGCTTTTCCCCGATCCTGCCGACCTTGCCCGGGCGATCGAGAAGTGACATCGAGCGCGCCCGGAAGATCCTCGCTTCTGCCAGGATCGTGGAATACCACGAATATCTCGATTGCGGCGGGGGGTAGCCCCGGGCGGGCACGGCCCCCTCTGCGGATTTTCTCCGGCACGACCATTGCAGTTTTTGAGATGAGAGGCTTCGGAGTCATCGTCTTTACAGCCCCCGAAGCACTCCCTTAAGATTGCGCCGGATTTTAAGTCAGTAACCGGAATGATATTTTATGAAAAATGATCGACTCGGAGAGCTGCTGCTGCGGCACAAGCTGATCGACGAAAATCAGCTGGCCAAGGCGATGGAAGAGCAGAAGGTGCAGGGGGGCCGGCTGGGGTCCAACCTGATCAAGCTCGGCTTCATCAAGGAGAATGAGCTTTCCACTTTCCTCTCCCGGCAGTATGGTGTTCCCTCGATCAACCTCTCCGAGTTCGAAGTCGACCCCTCCGTCATCCGGCTCGTTCCCTCCGAGGTCGCGCAGAAGTATCAGATTGTCCCCATCAACAGGGCCGGCTCCACCCTGATCATCGCGATGAGCGACCCCTCGAACATTTTCGCCATCGACGACCTCAAGTTCATGACAGGGTACAACGTCGAGGTCGTCGTCGCCCCCGAAGACTCCCTCAGGCAGGCCATCGACAGGTACTACGACCAGAGCGCCAGCCTGGCCGACGTCATGGAGGACCTTGAGGACATCGACCTGGAACTGGTCGACGAGGAAGACCATGTCGACGTCGGGGCTCTGGAGAAAGCCAGCGAGGACGCGCCGGTCGTCAAACTGGTCAACCTGATTCTCACCGACGCCATCAAGAAGAAGGCCTCGGATATCCACATCGAACCCTACGAAAAATCGTTCCGCGTCCGATACCGTATCGACGGCGTTCTGTACGAGGTGATGAAGCCGCCGATGAAGCTCAAGAACGCCATCATTTCCCGCCTCAAGATCATGGCGGAGATGGACATCGCCGAGCGGCGCCTCCCTCAGGACGGCCGCATCAAGATCAAACTGCCCGGCGGCAAGGATATGGACTACCGCGTCAACTGCCTGCCGACGCTCTTCGGCGAGAAAGTGGTTCTGCGGCTTCTGGACAAATCCAACCTTCAGCTCGACATGACCAAGCTCGGCTACGAGGAGCGGGCCCTGCAATGGTTCAAGGAGGCGATTCACAAGCCCTTCGGCATGGTTCTGGTTACCGGGCCCACAGGGTCGGGGAAAACCGTCTCCCTCTATTCGGCGCTGGCGGAGCTGAACAAGGTGACGGAAAACATCTCCACCGCCGAGGATCCTGTTGAGTTCAACTTCGCCGGCATCAACCAGGTGCAGATGCACGAGGAGATCGGACTCAACTTCGCTGCGGCCCTGCGGGCCTTTCTCCGCCAGGACCCCGATATCATCATGATCGGTGAAATCCGGGATTTCGAAACGGCGGAGATCGGGGTAAAAGCGGCCCTTACCGGGCACCTGGTGCTGTCGACCCTGCACACCAACGACGCCCCCAGCACCATCAACCGGATGCTCAACATGGGAATCGAACCTTTCCTCGTCGCATCGGCGGTGAACCTGATCACCGCTCAGCGCCTTGGGCGCAGGGTTTGTTCCGAATGCAAGGAGCCCGAAGAGCTTCCCCAACAGGCGCTCATTGACGCCGGCGTGCGGCCAGAGGAGGTGGAGCAGTACGTCTGCTACAAAGGTCAGGGATGCCCCACCTGCAACGGCACAGGGTACAAGGGGCGGGTCGGCATCTACCAGGTCATGCCCATGTTCGAAGAAATCCGCGAAATGATCCTGGCCGGAGCCAACACCGCCGAGATCAAGCGCGAGTCGATGCGCCTCGGCGTCAAGACCATGCGCCAGGCGGCCCTGACCAAGTTGAAGGAAGGGGTGACGAGCCTCGAAGAAGTCCTGCGAAGTACGGTGGCGGATGATTAAAACCGGTTTTAGGTTTTAGGTTTTAAGTTTTAAGTACTTAACACCTAACACCTAAAACTTAAAACCGAGGATTTCCCATGTCCCAAATGCATCAGCTCCTGAAAACCATGGTCGAACAGGGCGCTTCCGACCTCCATATCACCACAGGAAGTCCACCCCAGGTGCGGGTCGACGGGCAGATGCTGCCGTTGAAACTTTCGCCCCTGCTGCCTGCCGAAACCAAGCAGTTGTGTTACAGCGTGCTGACGGAGGCGCAAAAGCGGAAGCTGGAAGAAGAGAATGAACTGGACCTTTCCTTCGGGGTGAAGGGGCTGGCCCGGTTCCGAGGGAACATCTTCATCCAGCGGGGCGCTCTGGCCGGTGTCTTCCGGATGATTCCCTACAAATTTCTCTCCTTCGAAGAGCTTGGGCTTCCCCCGGTAGTCAAGGAGATCTCGCGCAAGCCGCGGGGTCTCGTGCTGGTCACAGGCCCTACCGGCAGCGGCAAGTCGACCACCCTGGCCTCCATTATCGATTTCATTAACAACGAGCGCCGGGAGCACATCATCACCATCGAAGACCCCATCGAATATCTCCACCCTCACAAAAAATGCCTGGTCAACCAGCGGGAGGTCGGGGCCGACACCCATTCCTTCAAGAAGGCCCTCAAATACATCCTTCGCCAGGACCCCGACGTGGTCCTGCTCGGCGAGCTGCGCGACCTGGAGACGATTGAGGCGGCCCTGTCCATCGCCGAAACGGGCCACCTCTGCTTTGCCACCCTGCATACCAACGGCTGCGTGCAGACCATCAACCGCGTGGTGGACGTTTTTCCCACACACCAGCAGCAGCAGGTGCGCACCCAGCTCTCCTTCGTTCTGGAGGGGGTCCTCTCCCAGACCCTCATTCCGCGCTCCCAGAACCGTGGGCGCATTCTGGCACTGGAAGTCCTGGTACCCAATATGGCGATCCGGGCTCTGGTCCGCGACGACAAGGTGCATCAGATCTATTCCCAGATGCAGATGGGCCAGGAAAAATACGGAATGCAGACGATGAATCAGTCCCTTTTTCTTCTCGCATATAAAAACCAGATCACCGTCGATGCCGCCCTCGGCCGCTCCTCCGATCCGGACGAATTGCGGCAAATGCTCGCCAACCCGGCCGCCGTTCTTCGCAGACAGGTCCCTGGTGCGCAAAGGGCGAAGTGAAAAGCGAAAAGTGAAATACCGGGTGTTCGCAAGCCACCAATCACTAATCACTAATCACGAGTTTTTCATTAGATTTTAAGAGGTATTCCATGCCCAAATTTTCATGGGAAGGCAAAACCCGCACCGGAATGGTGCAAAAAGGCGACATGGAGGCGCCGAACGAGGCGGCGGTTACGGCTCAGCTTCGGCGGCAGGGGATAATGCCCTCCAAAATCAAGGCGCGGGGCAAGGGCCTGGATGTTGAAATCAAGATCCCCGGCCTGCAACCAAGGGTTACCACCAAGGACCTGGTGGTCTTCACCCGACAGTTCGCCACCATGATCGACGCCGGTCTTCCCCTGGTGCAATGCCTCGACATCCTGGGGCGCCAGCAGAGCAACAAGACCTTCAAAT
This sequence comes from uncultured delta proteobacterium, assembly GCA_963791005.1. Lineage (GTDB taxonomy): Bacteria > Desulfobacterota > Desulfuromonadia > Desulfuromonadales > CAWBQR01 > CAWBQR01. Next base: position 62,073 of record CAWBQR010000011.1, read on the forward strand.
CGATGTTGACCGCCGTCAAGGAAAGCGTCGAGTCGGGGTCGACCTTCGCGGATGCTTTGAAGAAACATCCCAAAGCCTTCGATGAACTTTACGTAAACCTCGTTGCCGCCGGAGAGGTCGGCGGCATTCTCGACACCATCCTGAACCGTCTTGCGGCCTACATCGAGAAGGCGATGAAACTGAAGAAACAGGTCAAGAGCGCCATGACCTACCCTGCAACGGTGGTCGGCGTCGCTCTGGTCGTCATTTCGGTTATCCTTATTTTCGTCATCCCGTCATTCGCTAAGATGTTCGCCGATTTCGGCAGCGCATTGCCTGCTCCTACGCAGATCGTTATCGATATCAGCAACTTTGTCCAAAAATATTTTTTACTGATTCTCGGGTTCCTGGTGTTCCTGGTCATCGCTTTCAAAAAGATTTATGCGACCAGCAAGGGGCGTGAGAAGATCGATGACTGGGTTTTGAAACTCCCGATTTTTGGGGTTCTCATCCGGAAAGTCGCGGTGGCGAAATTCACCCGCACCCTTGGGACCATGCTCTCCAGCGGCGTGCCCATCCTCGACGGGCTCAATATCGTGGCCAAGACCGCCGGCAACAAAACGGTTGAAAAGGCTGTCAACAAGGTCCGGCAAAGTATCAGTGAAGGTAAAACGATTGCAGAACCGCTGGAGAAGTCTGGGGTGTTCCCGCCGATGGTGTGCCAGATGATCGCTGTGGGCGAGCAGTCGGGCGCCATCGACACCATGCTCAACAAGATCGCCGATTTTTATGACGATGAAGTAGACGAGGCCGTGGGCAACCTTACCGCCATGCTCGAACCGCTGCTCATGCTTTTTCTCGGCACGACGGTCGGGGGCCTGGTCATCGCCATGTACCTGCCCATCTTCAAGATTGCTGGAGTCGCGGCGGGGTAATCCAGACCATGAGAGAGGACCGGAATATTCATCAACCGCCGGGGCCTTCCCGGCGCCAGATGAGCTGGTATCTTTTCCTGCGGGTTCTGGTCATCACGCTATTTCTGGGTGGAACCATCGCCTACCAGATCCGCAGTGCCGGCGGACATTTCTCGCTTGCCTACCTCAACCTTCTGATTGTTTTTTCCTACCTTCAGTCCCTCGCCTCGGCAATTCTGCTCCCCCGCGTCAAGCGGATAACTTTCTTCATACAGTCCCAGGTTGTATGGGATCTCCTTTTTTCGACCGCCCTGGTTTATTTTACCGGCGGGATCGCCAGCCCTTTTTCCTTTGTCTTTATCCTGGTTGTCATCAGTGCTGGAATTTTCCTTTCCCGGAAAGAGCTGCTTTTTGTCGCCTCAGCCTCCGCCATTCTATACGGCAGTCTTCTTGATCTGCAGTTCTTCGGATATCTTCCCCTGCTGAAAGGGGTTCCTTTCCCCGGAGAAATCGACGGTCGGGATGTATTCTATGCGGTATTTCTCAACGTCCTGGCATTTATTTTCACCGCCCTGTTGACTGGAACCCTGGCTGAGAGGTTGCGTAAAAGCGAAGCCGCCCTGGAAAAGAGGGAAATCGATTACGGGGAACTTGAAGAGCTCAACCGCACGATTCTGGCCAACATCGGCAGCGGGTTGATGATCATCAATTCCAGGGGCCAGATTCGTTCCTTCAATACCGCGGCTGGAAAAATTACCGGGTACCGGATCGAAGAGGTCTACAACCGGGACGTCAGGGAGATTTTCCCCGGCTTCGAAGTCCTGGGTGGGGACGATTTCCGGATTGTCCATAGGGGAGAGGCCCCGTTTACCGGCCCTTCCGGAAAGAGGCAGATCCTGGGCTATGCCAGCTCCCTGGTCAAGGACCCCCAGGAGAAGACTCTGGGCCTGCTCGTCACCTTTCAGGATCTGACCGAACTCAAAGGCCTGGAAAACCAGCTCAAGCGGTCGGACCGCCTTGCGGCGGTGGGGCAACTGGCCTCGGGCATGGCTCACGAAATCAGAAATCCCCTTGCCTCCATCAGTGGTTCGGTGCAACTGCTGATGGAGGGAGAGCATGTATCCCCCGAGGATCGCCGCCTCATGGGCATTGTCGTCAGAGAAGCCGAGCGGCTCGGAGCCCTTCTGACGGACTTTCTCGTCTTTGCCAGACCCGGCAAGCCTGAACTGGACCAAACCGATATTTCCTCGCTTCTCGACGAAGTGGCCGACATGGTCAGCGCCGACCCACGCTTCTCGGCCACCCGGATAATTCGGGAATATTTCCCGGGAATTCGGATGCGCGTGGATCGCCGACAGTTTCGCCAAGCCCTGCTGAACCTGGTCATCAACGGCGCCGAGGCCATGGAAGACGGGGGATTTCTGCGGCTTGGGGTTGACCCCGTAGGCTCAGAAGTCTACGTGGAAGACACCGGTCCCGGAATCTCCGAATCGATCCGAGAGAAGATTTTCGACCCCTTTTTCACCACCAAGGACCGGGGGACGGGCCTCGGCTTGGCCACTGTTCACGCCATCGTCGAAGCGCATCACGGCATCGTCGAGGTGGGGCCCGGTAGAAGCGGGGGGACCCGGGTGACCGTGCGTCTGAAACGCCAGGACCTGAGAATGAGATAAGAAAATTTTAAAACTTGTTCACGCCAGGAGAGATGCTCTATAATCGCTTGCGGTTTACGCGCCCAGCCTCATATTTTTTTCTAAGAAGAAGAAGCGTCGATCTTCAGCCAATCTTTATTTACAGGGATGCACAGGATGAACAGGATAAAACATGTCCATTAGTTGATCCATTTATCCTGTCTATCCTGTTTATCACTGTTAAATTGCCTCTGCCTGGCCTGAGTTCGGGCGGTTCGAGAGACTTGCTGAGGATAAGCGCTAATCAGCTATTTTTTCGAGCCAGCGCCGGGTGAAAAAAGACTTAAGAAAAGATCTTTTTCCTGGTTACAACTTCATACCCAACTGGATCGCTCTGAATGAAAATGGAACCCACAAAATATCGCATCCTTGTAGTCGACGACGAAGAGAGCATGCGGGAATTCCTCACCATCATGCTTCACCGGGAGGGCTATGAGGTCGACGCCGCCTCCGACGGCACCCAGGCCGTGACCAGCCTCAAGGAGAAAAGTTACGACTTGGTGATCAGCGACATCAAAATGCCCCGCCTCAATGGTTTTCAGCTCCTGAGTCATATCAAGGAGCGGTTCCCGGAAACGGTCGTCATGATGATCACCGCCTTCTCCTCCACCGAGGAGGCTGTGGAGGCGATGAAGCAGGGGGCCTACGATTACATCACCAAGCCTTTCAAGAACGAGGAAATCCGTCTCATCGTCAAAAATGCCCTGGAACGCAAGGCCCTGCGTCAGGAAAATACCGAACTGAAAAAAGAACTGGGCCGCCGCCACTCCTTCTGCAGCATTATCGGCAAAAGCAAGAACATGCAGGGCATCTACGACCTCATCGAGAAGGTCGCCGACAGTCGAGTCAATGTTCTGATCACGGGAGAGAGCGGAACGGGCAAGGAACTCGTCGCCAGGGCGATTCATTTCAACAGCGACCGCAAAGAAAAGCCTTTCGTCCCAATCAACTGCGGGGCCATCCCGGAGAATCTCCTCGAAAGCGAACTCTTCGGTCATGAAAAGGGCTCTTTCACCGGGGCGGTGCACCAGAAGGCCGGGATGTTCGAAGTAGCCGACGGGGGTACGCTTTTTCTCGACGAGATCGGCGAGCTCCCCCCCATGATGCAGGTCAAGCTTCTGCGCGTTCTCCAGGAACGCGAGTTCCGCAGGGTAGGGGGGACGAAGAACATCCAGGTCGACGTGCGCCTCATTGCCGCCACCAACAAGCACCTGGAGGATGAGGTCGGACGGGGAATCTTCCGGGAAGATCTCTTCTATCGCCTCAACGTCATCCACATTCCCCTTCCTTCCCTGCGGGAGCGGCGGGAGGACATCCCTTTGCTGGTGGAACACTTTTTCCGGAAACTGACCGGAAAAGGGGAAGTCAAGGTGTCCGAAGGGGCCATGCGGCGGCTCCTCGATTACCACTGGCCCGGAAACATCCGAGAGCTTGAGAATGCCCTGGAGCGTTGCGTGGTGCTGGGGCATTCGGAGGAGATTGCCGAGGATTGCCTGCCGTCACAGTTGCAGGGACCGGCGGCCGCCGGTCCTGGAGGCCTGGATGAGCTACCCGAGACGGGTATGGACCTCGATGCCTACCTGGGAGGGATAGAGAGGGACATCCTCCTCAAGGCCCTGGATAGATGCGGGGGGGTAAGAAAGAAGGCGGCGGAATTTTTGGGGATTTCCTTTCGGTCGATCCGGTATCGCCTGGCCAAGTTCGACATCGAGCCCGGGTTCGACGAGGATGAGTGACCATTTTTGTCAGAGAGGGTGACATTAAGCGTTTTGACGCCATCCCGCTTTCCTGTTAGGGGATGGTGTTGTTTATATCTTGCCGAAATTTAAAGTAAATTTTGTCTTTTCCTGAGCCGTAAAGCTGGCACGCGCCTTGCTAAATATCCCCGGTAAGTGAAGGATAACGGATTTCCCCTCGTCGTTTTGCGGGGGGAAATTGTGCGTCAGCTGTGCCGGTTCGCCGGTCTTACCTACCATTCCGAAAGGAGAACACAAGATGCTGAAAAAGTTAAAAAGGTCTCAAAAGGGTTTCACCCTGATCGAGCTGCTGATCGTCGTGGCGATCATCGGTATCCTCGCCGCCATCGCCATTCCCCAGTTTGCCTCCTACCGGCAGAAGGCCTATAATAGTGCGGCCCTTTCCGACGCCCGTAATGCCAAAACTGGAATGGAAGCCTATGCGGCTACCGACCCCCACCAGGAATACCCGGGAACCATCAACATCAACTAACCCCAAGTTATCGTTAAAAGGAGGATAAAGATGAAAAAAGCGATTGCTCTGACTGCTCTACTCCTCTTCGCGGCCGTCCCTGCCTTTGCCGCGCCCCTGCGTCTTCCGGTTCTGCTGGGCTGTCCATAAAGCTGGTAATGGCGATGTTATCGCCAAACTTTCCTCGAATGTTCGTGCGGTGGTCTATTATGGCACCACCTCGTATGCTCTTGCTACCAAATCGGACAAGGGCAGCAAGCTCTATGGTACTGCGGCCGATGACACTGGCATCTATTCTAAGGATGGGGACGCCAATAGTCCGCTCATCGACTCCAATGATGAACTTAACAGCAAGTCCGACTCTACTGCATTCGGTAGCGGCTCCGGATGGTCGCGAAATGTAAGAGACTTTTTTTCTGAAGTCTGAACACGAACGGGATGCGCCGCAGCGCATCCCGTTCCTTTTCGCTGGCATAAAAATAGATGTTTAAGACACATATTCTCATCACCCTCGCGCTGGGCGCTTCGCGACCGGCTCCTCCATGCGGTCCTCAGGGTCGCGCTGCTTCTGCTGCTGGCGGTTCCGCCTTCAGTCTCTTCTCCATGCGCCAGGTCCAGGAACTGGCCGCCACCCTTTGTCTTTCTTTGTTGGCCCTGGTTCTGCTCGTGCTGGTCCTGCTGCTCGGCAGCTTTTCCCTCTGGCGGGAGGTCGACCGGCGCTACACCGCCTCCGTTCTGACCCTTCCCCTTTCCCGGGGAAATTTCGTTCTGGGGCGGTTTGTCGGCATCGTACTGTTTCTCGCCGGTGCCACCGTTCTGATAAGCAGCGTCTCTGCCGTGGCGATTTACTTATGCCCGCACCTTATATCCCTCCGATATCCCGCCCCATTGGGGAACATTGGCCCTGGCCGCGGTGGGACTTTGGGGAAAGTTCGTCCTCCTGGCCGCGGTGGCGGTCCTTTTCTCCAGCGTCAGCACCTCCTTCTTCCTTCCCTTTTTCGGCACCCTCGCGGCCTATCTGGCCGGAAGCGCCTCCCAACAGGTTTACGATTACGTTACCAGTTCTTACGGTAAGCTCATTGCCCCTTCCCTTGTGGCCCTCATCAAGGGGCTCTATTACCTGCTGCCGAATTTTTCCGCCTTCGATTTCAAGACCCAGGCGATTTACGGGCTGCCTGTCGATTTCGTCCAGGCCGGGGTGGCAGGGCTCTACTTGGTGGTTTACGTCGGGCTGTGCCTGTGGGTCGCTGTCTGGGTCTTTTCGCGGAGACAGTTCCCGTGAAACGGTGGGTCTTGCTGGCTGCCCTTCTGGTCTGCTACCTCCTGGTTCTCGGACCCTTCGCCGAGGGGATGCAGCGGCGCCCTACAGTCATCCGGCTCGGCTATATGCCCGATGCAGAAATTCTCAAGGCGGTCAGCGCCGATTTCCGCCCCCTTCTCGCTCAGATGGCGGTTTCGAAGGTTCTTTTCTATTACGGATCGTTGGTCGACGAGAACTTCAACCGTCGTCGGGACCGTCCCGAATATTACCTGATGTTCAAAACCCTCGAGAAAGCCGTCAAGCTTGACCCTTACAACTCGGATGCCTACTATTTCCTCCAGGCAGAGTTTACCTGGGGGCTCAACCGGGCGCGGGACGTCAACAAGATCCTCGCCTACGGCATGAAATACCGCACCTGGGACTACTGGCTCCCTTTCTACGCGGGTTTCAATGCGGCCTACTTTCTCAAGGACTACAAAGCCGCGGCCGCCTACATGGAGCGGGCGGCGGAGATCTCGGGCAGTTCGTTTTACACGAACCTGGCATCCCGGTACTTTCACCAGGCCGGGCGCAGCGATTTGGCCGTCGTTTTCCTCAAGGAGATGGTGAAGAAGGCGCGGACCGATACCCTTCGCCGGACCTACGCAAAACGTCTGGCCGCTCTCGAGGCCGTTCGCGCCATCGAGGATGCCCGCGACAGGTTTCAACGGAAAAAGGGACATCTCCCCACCTCGGTGGAACAGTTGCTGCATACCGGATTCCTGCAGAGTCTCCCCTCCGACCCCTACGGAGGGCGGTTTTACCTGGGGCCTGGAGGCGAGGTGAAAAGCACGAGCAACTTTGCGGAAACCCCAGGCAAAATGAAAAAAGGAAGATGAACATGTCCCTTGCGATTGAAACCTCCGGCCTCACCAAAATATACCGCGGAAAGGGCTGGCGCCGGGTCGAGGCCCTGGTCGGGCTCGATCTGGAGGTGAAGCGGGGGGAGGTCTTCGGTTTTCTCGGTCCCAACGGCGCCGGCAAGAGTACGACCATCAAGACCCTCCTCGGACTGCTTCGGCCTTCCTCCGGGACGGCCCTGCTCGACGGGGTGACCGCCGGCTCCTCTCAGTCAAGGAAGTCTGTCGGCTTTCTTCCCGAAAATCCCACCTTCTACGATTTTCTCTCCGGAAAGGAATACCTTGCCTTCGTCGGTCGGGCCTTCGGCCTGGATGGGAAGACCATCGGTCGGCGCGCGGGCGAGGTCCTGGAGCGGCTGGAGTTGACCGCGGCTGCAAAACGTCCCATTCGCAGCTACAGCAAGGGAATGGTTCAGCGCCTCGGGTTGGCCCAGACACTGCTCCATGACCCCGATATCTACATTCTTGACGAGCCGATGAGCGGGCTCGACCCCCTCGGCAGGGCCTTGGTTAAAAACCTCATCACCGAGTTGCGCGCTGATGGGAAGACGGTTTTTTTCAGCACCCACATCACTGCGGACGTGGAGCTTGTCTGTGACCGGGTGGGTGTGCTGGTCGGAGGCCGCCTGCAGGCTCTCAAGCCTGTCCAGGAGATTCTAGCCGAAGGGGTTGTCGGCTATCAGCTCAAGGTTCGGGGAGCTTCCTCGGCCTTTGTGGAAAGGTACGGCGCCGGGGGAGAGGGGAATGAATTTTTTATCCCTAAAGAGGAATTCGCAGGGGTCGTCAGTGAATTGAACTCGGTAGGCGCAGTGATTGAACTTGTCGAGCCCCGGCGCAAGGACCTGGAAGCCTTCTTCCTGGACATCGTCGCCCGGAGCGCCAAATGACGTTAAAGCCCAGGTATCAGCTGCTGTTGCTCGCTTTTGTCGTTCTCGGTCTCTATTATTCGAACCTCTTCGGGACGATTAATACCGTAGATGACCAGAAGATGCTTCATTTTCTTCTGAACTCGCCGGACGTGAAATGGACCAGTCTGTTCTTCCACGGAAGCAGCAACAACTATTACCGTCCCCTCCTGATGGCGACGTTCTTTGCGGACCTCCATTTGTGGCTTCTGGACACCTCCTTCATGCATCTGGAGAATGTCCTTCTGCACCTGGCCAACAGCCTCTTCGTCTTCTTCCTCGCCCGGGAGGCCATGCGGATCCTTGACCCGAAAAAGGCTGCGGGCTGGCTCCCATTCTGCGCTTCGCTGATCTTTGCCATCCACCCCATCAATACCGAAGCCGTCGACTGGATCTCGGGACGCACCGACGTTCTGGCGGGGACATTTCTTCTGCCCGCGGCCTGGCTTCTTCTTCGAGGTCTGAGGACCGACCGTCCGGGCTGGTCCTGGCTGGGAGGGGTCTTTTTCCTGCTCGGCTGCCTGTCCAAAGAGACGGCCGTCTTCTTTTTTCCTGCCGGCATTCTGTGGTGCCTGGCGGTTTCGAGGGAGAAGGGGAGAGGGGTCCCTTAAATCTTCCTTCCGGAACCTGATGCAGCATTACTCCGGTTGGGTCTTGTCCCTTGGCGTCTATTTCTGGTTGAGGTACGCCGGGAAACCCTTCGACAAGGGGATCCATAAGGTCGCCGAGGCTGCCGGCGGACATTCCTACGATTTGGTGGACACCCTTCGGATTTTTTTCAAGGCGACAGGATTTTACGCCAAGAAATTATTTGTCCCCTGGCCCCTCAACTTTGCTATTATCGGCGCTTCCAACCTTTATGTCGTGCCTGGTGTGCTCGTTTTTCTCCTCTGCCTCTGGTGGCTGACGCGCAGAAGTCTTGTCCCGGCGTTGTTCCTGGCCTCCGCAGGGCTCGCTTCTTCGGCGGTCCTGGTTGCCTTGTTTCAGATGACCTGGACCCCCCTGGCCGAACGCTACATGTATCTGCCGGCCGCCTTTTTCGTCATCCCTTTTCTCTGGGTTGCCTGGTCGTACTATTGAAAGGCTCGGAAAAGAGCGTGTAGCGCTTCTTGCACTGGCTCCAGTACTTTTTTCCTTCTCGATCACAACAGCTCAGCGGAACATCATCTGGCAGGACAATCTGACCCTTTTTCAGGATACCGATGCCAAGACACCGAACTTTCCTCCGGTCCGTAATGAGCTGGCCCTGGCCCTGATTGCCCATGGACGCACCAAGGAGGGCGAGGAGATTTTCAAGAGCAATCGGATCGTCCGGAACGGGAGTGAAACCGGTTACGCCAAGGACAACAAAGCCTTTGTTCTCTGGAATGAGGGACGCAGGGATGAAGCCGAGACGTTGTTTCGGGAGGCGGCAAGGGAAAATTCCCACTCTGCGGCTGCTATTTTGAAAAACTTTGTCAAACTTTTGGACCGACGTCTCGGCGATGTTTCCGACCCGCAGGAACAATCTGAACTGAGGCAATAAAATTATCGGTCTGCAAAAAGATCTCTACCAAAGAACGAAAAATCCTTTCTGGCTCTATCGGCAGGGGAAGATGCTGTTGGCCGAGGGGAAAAAGGCAGAGGCGCTTCGGTGCCTTGCCGAGGCCCATGATAAGGCCCCGAACCACGCCTTTTACAAGAAACCCGCAGCCATGATTCTCGCCAGACTGGGAGGAACGCCGTGAGGGGCTATGTGAGACTGCTCAGGCCCCGCCAGTGGCTGAAAAATCTCATGCTGCTCTTCCCGCCCTTTCTGGGAGGAATCCTGGTGCGGCCGGGGTTATCCTCTGAAGCGGTGGTGCCGCTGGCCGCCTTTTGCCTGGCCTCCAGCAGTACCTACGTTATAAACGACATCTTCGATCGCCGCTCGGACCTCAACCATCCCCGCAAGAAGTTTCGTCCCCTACCGGCGGGACAGGTGTCGGTGTCGGGGGCGGCGGTGCTGGCTCTGGTGCTGCTTGCCGGGGCGATTGTCCTGGGACAGCGGATGGGGAAGGAATTTTTCCTGATCCTGAGCGCCTATCTGCTGGTGACTCTCGTCTATTCGCTTGGCTTGAAGCATGTTGCCGTGGTCGAGCTCTTCTGCATCCCGGCAGGTTTTCTGCTTCGTCTCAAGGCCGGAGGTTCGGCTTTTGGGGTGCACGTTTCAGCGTGGTTGTTTCTGACGGTTTTTCTCCTGGCTCTCTTTCTGGCGACCGGCAAACGCCTGGGGGAAAAGTCCGCTCTCGGTGAGGCCGCAGCGGAACATCGACCTTCCCTCTCCGGGTACCCTGCAGGATATCTGGACGGCACCATGTTTATGACGGGTGGCGCCGTTATGGTTACATACACTCTTTATATTCTCTCGAAACACTTTCTGGTCTATACTGTCCCTCTTTGTGCCTTTGGGCTGTTGCGCTATATTCTGCTGGTCAAGGAAGGGCAGCAGGGCGACCCGACCGATGCGCTGGTCAAGGACCCTTTTCTTTTTGTTGTTGGGGTGGTTTGGGTGGGGATGGTTTGGTGGGGGATTTACGGGGGAGGTTGAATCGACAGGAAAGCTTATGGCTGCGGAAGAGATTGGGAAATTATCCGAACTGCTGGCCGCCGAGTCCGAACTGGAACTCGCCGTGCTGATCGGCAGCCGGGCCGGAAGCGCGGCCCATCCCGACAGTGACTGGGATGTCGCCATTCAGTGGCGGGGGGTGCCTCCTCTCATGCGCTGCATGGCTCTTACCGAACAATTGAGGCACCGCCTGGCCGACCGACTCGGGTGCCCGGGGGAGGCCGTCGACCTGATCTACATTCCGGATGCCCGCCTGGCTATGCGCAGCGTGATCGCCGAGGAGGGGATCCCTCTCAAGGGAGAGGACACATTAGCCTGGAAGCATTTCCTGCAGAAGACGTGGCGGGATCTGGAAGAGGCCTACTGGGAGGAGATTTATGCGAATTGATCTCTATCAGCAGGAAACGGCGGCCATCGCCAGGATCCAGGGGGCGGTGCTCGATGAGGTCCGAGAGCGGCTCGCGGCCGGAGAGCATCTTTCGCGTCTTGAAGAAAACGGGGTGCTGCATGCGCTGCAGATCCTGATTGAAAATGCGATCGGCAAGGCCAAGCAATTGCTCAAGGCAGCCGGTGAGCCCGTGCCGGTATCCGCCTACGACAGCTTTGCCGCGCTGGCCTGCCGGCATTCGACAGTGCGGGACGACATTGAAGCCTGGAATGCTGTGATCGGCATCCGCAACCGCATTGTTCATGACTACATGAACATCGACATGCGGAAGATTTATGCTCTGCTCCAAGAAGACGGATACCGCTTCGTGGTCGATTTCCTCCTTGATGCATCGCTCTGAAAGACCCTTTTCTTTCTGTCGTTGGGTGGTCTGGGCGGGGATGGTTTATTGGGGGATTTACGGAATAGGGTGAAATCTGGAAATCTATGAAAATCTGGTTCTACCAATGGGCAAAAAAGCAGTTCTAAAAAATATATCCCCCCTTTTCCTTCAGATTTACCGCCTGACTCCCGTCTACATGCGGAAGCGTTTTCGCATTTTACTCGCGGCGATGCTGGCGTTGGCGTTTATCGAGACGGCCGTCGTGGGGCTGGTCGCCTTTTATGCCGCTGCTGTTTCCGACCCCCGCTCCAGTATCCAGCTGCCTGCGCTGCAGCATTTCCGTAAAATCTCCTTTCTACATCCCTATCTGGCTTCACCCACGGCGATGATCGCCACTTTGAGCGTTCTGCTCATCCTGGCCTTTCCCCTGAAAAACGGTTTTCGAGGATGGGTGATCTACCGGATCGCCCGCTACAGCGCCGCCATGGAGGCCGTTTTCGGACAGCGTATTCTCTCGAAGATCCTCGCCAGGGATTACGGCTGGCATGTCCGGCAGAACAGCGCCGACCTGATCCAGACCGTCAACTGGCGCCATCATCTGGGGCGTAATTTTGTCCAGCCCTATATGAACGTGGTCAGCGAAACCACCATGCTGCTGGTTCTGCTGGGGAGCCTTCTGTGGATTCGTCCGGTGGTATCGCTCCTGTTTATCGTTGTCCAGGGAGGCGCCGGGATTCTTGTTTACAAGGGATTGCGGCGCGGGCTGGATAGGAGCGCTACCGGCTGCCGCGAAAACGAAATGGCGATGAATCGGCACATCACCCGCTCCATTCAGGGGGTGAAGGATGTGAAGATTACCGATTCGGAGGACTATTTCCTGGATGGCTTTGCCGGTCACGCGCAAAGATTCGCCGGTCTTTTCGGCAGTCAGCAGTTCTGGCGGGAGTCTCCCCTGCTGGCCCTGGAAACCCTCGGTTTCGTCGCCATTGCCGGGGCGATATCTGTTCATGCTGTTCGGCCTCGGTTATTCCCCTCTGCAGACAACCGGCACTACGGCCTTGCTGGCGGTGACCGCCTGGCGGACTTTGCCGGCCTTCAATCGGGTGGTTTCCTCTCTGGCCGGCATCCGGACGTCGCGGCCTTATGTGCTTTCTCTCCTCGAGGTTTTGGAAAGAATGCCTGCATCCGCAGTCGGCCGACCCGAGGGCGGTTCAACGTCCCCTCTCTTTCGAAAAAGAGATCCGGATCGAAAATGTCAGTTTCGCCTACAACCCTGAGCTGCCGGTGCTGAGGGATTTTTCGCTTTCCCTTCCCAAAGGGCAGTCGCTCGGGATCATGGGGCCGTCCGGATGCGGGAAAAGTACCCTGGTCGATCTGCTGACGGGGCTCCTTCCGCCGCAGCAGGGGCGCATTTTGATGGACGGAATTCCTCTGAGCGAGGAGACGTCTGCCGGACTGGCGGCGGCGGATCGGTTATGTTCCGCAGTTCCCGTATATTGTCGACGGAACCCTGGCGGAGAATGTCGCTTTTGGTGTAAGCTCGGAAAGAATTGATGAACAAAGGGTGCTGGAAGCCTGTGAAATGGCGGCGGTCGATTTTCTGCCCCAGCTTCCCTGCGGGAATTCATACCCCTATCGGTGAGCGGGGCGTGCGGCTCTCCGGTGGGCAGCAGCAGCGGGTCGCTATCGCCAGGGCGCTGTATCGGCGGCCGGAGGTGCTGATATTCGACGAGGCGACGAGTGCTCTGGATGAGAAGAAGGATTTTGAGATCAAAGAGCTGATTGGTCGGTTGAGTGGCGAGAAGACACTGGTAATCGTTTCCCACCGGAAATCGACGGTGGAGAATTGCGATGTGTTTTTTTCGTTTGACGAGATGAAAGGTCTTGCGGAGGAGCCGCCGCCACGAAAAATAGTACGTCGCCTTGGTTAAGTCAATGGCAACGTATAAAGACGAAACAGAGCCGCTTTCCTTCAGAGCTGCCGGTTATGAGTGATTTGAAAAAAGATCAACAAAGGCAAGAAGAGATACAACGTGTCACCAAGCACATAACCCACATCCTGGGTGATCAACCCGGCATTGCCGCTGTCTACCTGCTGGGTTCCGCAGCGACGGGGATGCTGCGTGACGACAGTGACATTGACATCGCCCTGCTTCCAGTTGATGAACAGGCCATCTCATTGCAATCACGTCTGGAAATTGCCGCCTTGCTTGAAACCAGGCTGAACAGGACGATTGATATAGGCGTGATAACGTCAAAAAATCTGATTTACGCCGGCGAAGCAATCTTGAACGGTCGGCGCATTGTGACAGTGCAAAAAGACTATACCGAAGCGATGGAAACGCGTTTGCTGGGGTGTTATTTAACCTTCAGGCAAGATCGTAAGGAAGTCGAGGAGAGCTATCGTGCCGCCTGACAATGTCAGCCTGAATAAAGCAGCGATTATCGAACGATGCATCCGCCGCATGCGCGAAGAGTACGAGGCCGATAACAGCCTCTCCAATGCGACCCATCTGGATGCACTGATTTTGAATATCGAGCGTGCCTGCCAGGCCGCGATCGACCTGGCCATGCATGTTGTCTCCGTGGAGCATCTGGGCATGCCGCAGAGCAGCGCCGAATCCTTCAAGCTCCTCCAGCAGGCAGGAAAACTCGACAACGCCCTGGCTTCGCGCCTCGCAGGGATGACCGGTTTCCGGAATATCGCCATCCATCAATATCAGGATATCGAACCGGACATCATCCACTACATTGTCCGAGAAGGTTGGCGGGATATGGTCGCACTTTGCGCGGCGCTAAAACTGCAAATCAAACCGTAGGGTTTATGCACTTAGACCCTTTTGTTGGCTGTGAGTTGGTTTTGCAAGCGGTCGACAGGGACTTTGCGAATCATGGGGGGTGAGTTGCCCTTTCAGCGGTTGACAATGGTTTTGTCAACAATGGGTGACCCCTGTCGCTTTGAAGGGAAAACCTGCAAAGACTTGGCTATATGGATTCAAATGTTTGACTATCAGACAACAATAAAACACCACTTGGATTGTCCTATTTGCGGATCATGCAAAAATAAGCCTATTTTTGTCGGTGACCGTTATCAAATGGGCATCACAACCGTCATCTGCAAAAAATGCGGTCTGATTTACACCAACCCAAGGCCCGACGACACCGCATTCAAGGAATTCTACGAGAAATTTTATCGAGAGTTCTATGAATCAGTAGAACATCCCAGCAAGGAATATATCCGAGAGGGTCGATTCACCCAGAGGGCGAACATTGTTTACAATCACCTGAAAAATTTTATTAAAGGAAAAATTCCTTTTTCCGATCCTGTCGAAGTCCTCGATGTAGGGTGCAGCGAAGGGTCGGTTTTACGTTTTATTCTCCAAAATTCCCGCCGGAAAGTCGCGGCTACGGGAATTGAGCCCTCGATAAATTTCTCCAGGTTTGCCAAAGGCTATAGCGGGGCGCAAATATATACCGGCTCTTTGGAGGGCTTCTTTCAGGAAAATCCTCGTTCAACATTCGACATTATCATCCTCAATCACGTTCTGGAGCATTTCCTGGATCCCGGGAAATCCTTGAATTGCCTTCACAAGCTGTTGCAAGATAACGGCATCCTCTTCATCGAAGTGCCAAACATCCTTGGTAACTGGTCTGGAATAGGCATGTTTCACATCGCCCATGTTTTCCAGTTCCATGAAGCGTCCTTGAAGAACTTCCTGGCCCGGGCGGGCTTCTCTCCTGTTGCCATATCGACAGAAGGCAACGAAATCCATCCATGGGCCATGTCCTTCATATGCCAGAAAGACCCAGATGCGATGGTTGCCCTTCCCTCTCGATCAGAGATCAAGAGGATAGAAAAGACCGTTCAAGGAAAACTCCGAAAGGGATCAAGGCACCCGTCAGCCAGACAGTGTTTCCAACAGTTCTTCAAAAGAGACGGGTAGACAGGGTGCGCAATTGAAGCCAAAAGTTCTACCAACCAAAGAACTAGATCTGCTGGCTTGGAACGCCATCTGCAAGTGGCCCGAAAGGTCCGAGGGTGAGTTCACCTTTGCCGGACTCGACTTTACCTTGCTCTCCCGCTGGTTCCTCTGGGATAAAGTCGGCCGCGCCATCCGCAAAGATACCTCGCCCGAGGTCTGGACTTTTGAGCGCCACCTACTGGAAGATGCGGAAAGGAAGGCAGCTTCGCCTTTCCCTTCCCCGGCGAAACAACCCGGAGTTCTTGGTCATTTGGGCGGTCTCTTCTCCAGAATGCGATTGCCCCTGAGAGCGAGACCTGCAGCTGGTGTTTTCCAGCGGAGGAGCGGAAAACTCCTATACGCCCCTGTGGTATCACCGCGACTGAAGGCTGCGGCTGCGGCCCTAGCTAGGGAAGGGGCCTGTCAGGTCGTCTCCCGACATTTGGTGGCCGAGTGCCCGGGCGTCATTTGCTTTCAGCCGAATATACCCGTACAGCCAGACCTAAGTTTTTCAGACTACCTGGTGAAAGGAATACGCGTCGGGCTTGGTGGTTTCGGCATCGTGCTGGAAGAAAGGGACGAGAACCTTCTCAGGCGCCAAACCGAAGACCTGACGGCATTGGTCCAGAGGGCGCGAGGGGAATTTGAGAGACTGTTACCTGAAGTCCTGCTCGTCCATGCCGACAACCATCCCCCATTTCAGCCTTACGTCATGATCGCCCAGGAGATGAAAATCCCCTCTGTCATGTTGCAGCACGGGCTCGATTGCGAGAGATTTTACTTGGATGAAGCCTATGCTTCCCACGTTGCTGTGTGGGGGCCGGAGCGGGATCGCCGCTACCGGGAAAATTCCACCCAGAAACCAGAAATCCGCATCACAGGGAACCCGGAATACGATCGGATCGAACTGCCTGCCTCCTTTACATCTAGCGGAAATTATTGGCTCTGGGCCACCCGCCCCCACACCTCCGAGAAATGTTACGCCCCATCCCGCGATCCTCGGGAAGGACTTCAGATCCTGGCAGCACTGATCAAGGCACTACGCAACACTCCCGGTGCCCGGTTGGTCATCAAACCCCATCCTTATGACTACCGGGAGCTTTACCGACAGGAAATCGCACGGGCAGGCCTGCAAGATCGCATAACGGTATCTGATCAGAACATCCTGGAAATGATTCTCGCCGCCGCATTGGTCGTATCGGAAGACTCTACAGCCGCTATAGAGGCGATGTTCCACGGCAAGCTTCTGATTCATGCTCATTTCTGCCAATCGAAACCGACAATGCCTTTCGTCGACTACGGCGCCGCCCTGCCGGGCTTCTCGTCCGAGGAACTCATCCAATCCCTCGCCCGTGCGGAGGATCCGACACCGGGGGAGAAAGCGTGGCTTCTGAAGGGGCAGAGGAGATTTCTCGAAGACTTCGCGGGCCCCTGCGACGGCAGAGCCGGAGAACGTGTTGTCAGCTTCATCGACGGATTGCTCAAGGACGGTAGCCAACGATGAAGGTGCTGCAAATTTTCCCTTCACCCATCCGGGGTGGTGCTGAAGAACAAGCCCTTACTGTCGGCAAGGGCATCGCCAAGAGGGGGCATGAGGTCCATGCGGCCTTCCCGGTAACCGAGGGCACAGCCACCTTGGTGCACGATTACAAGGCCGGGGGCATGTCCTGCCATCACTTGGATATCCCTGCCGGCGAAAAGGGCCTAAAAAACACCCTCCGTCACTGCGCAACCACTCTTGCTCTGCTCGAGAGGTTGCACCCCGAGGCGGTGCATCTAGGCCTGCCTTACCCCAACCAGGGGCTAGGCAGCATGTTGGCATGCGCGTTATTTAAAATACCAACAGTTTGCGTGTTTCATCTTGTGAACGATGAAATTTGTATGGGTGCTGTAAGGCGGAAACTCTATGCCTGGATGCGAAAAAAACACCAGAAATGGGTCGCAGTTTCCCGAAAATAATCGCAATATCTTGGGCCGCCTTTTCGATATGCCTACAGGAGAGATATGCGTCGTTTACAATGGCCCCTGTATGAAGTCCCTGCCCACCGCGAAACCCGGGGCTGAGGAGACCGAAGGCCCTACGCAGGGAGTTCGGTGCATCAGATAGTACTAAAGTCATCCTGACTGTTGGACGGTTGCACCGTCAGAAGGGCTATCATTTGATAACATCAATCCTTCCCCGAATTGTGAAAAAACATCCAGAAATACTCTTTGTCTGGGTAGGTGAGGGAGAAGAGCGTAGCAAATTGAAGAGTGCGCTCAAGGTGTGCGGAATGGAATCTCGAGTCAGGATGCTCGGTTATCGTCAAGATATTCCTGCTTTGATGAATGTCGCAGATCTATTCCTTTTCCCGACTCTCTATGAAGGGTTCTCCATGACTCTTTTAGAGGCAATGGAATCGGGTCTGCCGATAATTACCTCGGACGCCAGCGGAATTCCAGAGGTCATAGAAGATCGGGTCCATGGGGTCCTTTTTGCTCAAGGGAGTTCAGACGCTTTAGAAAATGCGCTCGAGTGGGCATTCTCTCACGAAAAGGAAATGGCTGGATTCGCCTGTGCCGCTCAGGAAAGGGTTAATGATTTCTCTGTAGAGAATATGATAGAAACCACACTTGACCTGTTGTTGCAGCAAGCCGGGCAATCTTGATCCGCAGGCATCCCATGGCCAGAATCCTTGTAATATCTCCCACGCCTTCTCATCCCCAAAATGCCGGTAACAGAGCAAGGGTTTTCACACTCCTTTGCGAATTGCAACGCGCCGGGCATGAAATTCATTTTCTCTACCTGAAAAAAGGAGAAGAACATAATGATGAATTAGGGATGATGCGGCAGTGGGACGGATTCAATAGCATCCCTTGCCGGCTTCCGCGCACTCGGTTCGCCAAGAAGGCCCATGATTTACTGTGGAGAGCTTTCGGCAGGAATCAAGTGCTTCCCTACAGGATTGATGACTGGTTTGACTTTGGCACACTTGACTCTGTCCTGGAGACAGCCAAAGGGTTGAAACCGGACATTGTCATGGTCGAATATGTTTTTCTTTCGAGAATATTTGAGTTTTTTGATGATTCTGTCTTGAAAATTCTTGACACTCATGATGTGTTCGGTGGAAGAGAAAAGATATTTACTAAAAATGGGCTTGAACCAAAATTTTTTTATACTTCAGAAGTTGAGGAAAAAAAAGGTCTTGAGCGAGCAGATATAATTCTTGCGATCCAATCTCAGGAAGCAAAATATTTCACTAAGCTGGTCGATAGGAAAGTCCTGACAATTGGCCACATTATGAGACCAGTCAAGGATAAAGCATGTGAATTCTCTAACTCGCCGAAATTGCTTTTCGTCGCCTCCTCTAACCACGTCAACCGTAATGGTATTAATTGGTTTCTGAGGGAAGTGTTTGAAGATCTGAGGAGAAAAATACCTGACATTGAAATGGATGTTGTCGGTGGTATTGGCGACTTTATAAGTCCGTCCCCTGGTTTAAACCTTCATGGAATTGTCAACGATCTCGCTCCTTTTTACAGGAATGCTTCGGTTGTGATTAATCCTACCACATTTGGTACGGGACTCAAAATCAAAACGATTGAAGCTTTGGCTATGAATAAACCCTTGGTGACAACGCCTGTCGGTGCCGCTGGCATTCAGGAATGGTCGGGGCGGGCATTTCTTTGTGCTTCAACACCTGAGCAATTCGGCTCTTCTATTCTGAAAATTATAGACTCTAGGGATCTGAGGGTGAAACTTGCTAAGGGTTCTCATATGTTCCTTTCTGAATATAACCTGAAAGCGCTTTTGCCGCTGCAAAAAGAGATTTCTTCTTTTCTGGCGGGAAATGAGATTGATGACTACTTCAAGGCAGAAACTGATGAATTTTTTGATGCTAAAAAATCAAAAGAATTTTTGAGATCTTAATGGGTGCTCAACTGTAGATCATTGGGGCGTCTCTGTTTTCTTTAATTTAGTATTTAAATCGATTATAGACAAAAGGATGGCAAGGACAACGAGGATTGATCCAACCTTAATTTTAGCAGGTGATCATTGAGTTTTGATAAGAGAATCTTCATAGCTACTGATGTAGCGTTTTGGCGTAGAGAGCTTGGATCCGAGGAACGAATCTACCGCCTGGTAAGAGCTATAACGGATTCTGGGGCAAGCGTATGCTTGTTTTTTGTGGGAGCCCTCTCTGAGAAAGATAGAGACGAGATAGGTGACCTACCTCTCTTGCACTGGAGGGTGGTTGATGATGGACGATCATTAACTATAAGTGATTTGGCCTCTCTGCGGGGGCTAAGGTTTTTCTCCAAATGGGTGAGAAAAATTGTCTATCGGGAACTCTTAGGGGGGGTGCGTCTTCCCTTTTTTCGCTCAGCCAGAGTAGGAAAAGCTTTCAAAGACTTTGTTGATTTTAGTAAACCTCAGGTTTTAGTGGTTGAATTTGTTCGGATGACATATCTCCTCGATTGGTGCCCAATTGGGCTATCGATGAAAAAATTTTTGGATACCCATGACCTTATGAGTCAGCGTTATCTCTCCTTCAAGAGAGCAGGGCTTCGGCATTGGATCAAAATTACAGAGGATGAGGAAGCAGAAGCTTTCTCTCGTTTTGACAGCATCATTGCGATTCAGCCAGAGGAAAAGGCTAGAATATTAAAAATGATCCCTGGAGGCAATGTCTTTTGCTCGGGATTGGATTCCCCTGTTACGGTTCGAGAGCCTTCTATTCCTTCAGAATTTACACTAGGCTTTTTAGGTGGAAACAATCAAGTAAATAGGGAGTCTCTACGATGGTTTCTTGACCGAGTCTGGCCAAAACTTCAAAATATTTTTCCTGAAATTAGCTTTTTTGTCGGTGGAGGAGTCTCTGTAGAAGTCAAAGCAACGGATAAATGTGTAAAGCCTCTTGGTTATCTTTCAGATTTAAAGTTATTTTTTTCTCAAATCAACCTGCTTGTCAATCCTGTTCAGGCCGGCGGGGGCATAAAGGTCAAGAACATTGATGCATTAGCAGGTGGCGTCCCCGTTTTGACCACACCATGTGGTGCTGAAGGTTTTCCTGTCCATAAAGGGATAGGTGTTTTGCTCGTGAGTCGGTGCGAAGAAGAATTTTTTGAGGCTATCCTTAATCTTTTTCGAAGTCCTAGTCAATTATTTGAATTGCAGCAACAAGCAAGTCAGTTTGCCCAGGAATATCTCACTCGGGAAGCAGCCTACGGGGAACTGTTTCGTGCTTGGGGATTATGGACCTGAAATGACAATTGTTCTCTTCTGTAATAACCATGAGCAATATTTATTTTTTCGCCGCTGTGTTCGGGGGATTGAAAAACTAGATAAACGAGCTCTCTTTTTGTCTCACCGGTGGTCGGTTGTTTTGCGGGCCAAAATCGATGGATATAATAGCTGCCTTCTTCATGGCTTTAAAAAATCTGGTAATGGCTCTTTGGGCTCTGATCCCGATATTGCATTTGAGGTGCGCCATGGTCTTCTCTCGCCCGGCCAAGCATGCCGACTGGTCCAGCGAGTTGAGGGCTTTGCTAAGTCTTTTTTCGTTAAGGAGCGGCCTGATCAAATTTGGTTCTGGGATGGCTGCAACCTGATGCGACAGACCCTTGCTCAAGTCGGCAAGGAATTTGGAGTCCAGACCCTCTTTTTCCAGTTAGGGAATTTTCCAGGAAAACTTTTTGTGGACACTTTGGGAGTTAATGCCCGTTCCGATTTCACTCACAGACTGAATACCATAGATCCATCAGCAAACGTTGACTGGGAATTGTATAGAATATGGAAAGAAAGATATTTAGAAAAGAAGAAAAAAAAACATGTAGTTAAGCAGCGCTCATCTCTTGTTAAATTTAACTGGCCTTATGCGTTTGACCTTTTCGGATTTTCCTTTCTTGGGGCTCCAGCAAATGAAAAACAGAAGATATTTTTAAAGATTATCAATTACGCAAAAAGTCGTTTCATAGATTATGATTATGATAATATTAATGGGTTGCAAGATGGCAATTTCTTTCTATTCCCACTCCAGGTTAATTCAGGTAGTCAAGTCCTTTGGAATAGCAAAATAGGTCAGTTGGAGGCAATAAGAATATGCCATGAAAAAGCAAAAAGCGAGGGAGTGTCTTTGGTAGTTAAGGCGCATCCTGTTGAAGATGATATGTGCTTCATTATGGCATTGTTCAGATTGCGTGATGAGCTTAAATTCCGCATAGTCAATAATGATCTTTTTCAGCTGTTGCAATGTTGCCGTCGAATTATCACTTTAAATTCTACCGCCGGTCTAGAGGCCATGTTAGTTGGAAAGCCTGTTGAAATCCTGAGCGATGCTCATTATGCAAACTTCTCCGAAGCTGATCTAGCGTTTTATATTCAACGATTTTTGCTCGATATCGACTTTTTTACGAAAAACGATTTATCTGATGGACAGCTTTTGGAAATTTTCGAGCGGGCAAATTCAAAATTCTGGCAGCAATTTGAGGCATCCGAGACATTATGT
The DNA here is from genome assembly GCA_963791005.1 of uncultured delta proteobacterium. GTDB lineage: Bacteria > Desulfobacterota > Desulfuromonadia > Desulfuromonadales > CAWBQR01 > CAWBQR01. Next base: position 83,737 of record CAWBQR010000011.1, read on the forward strand.
CAGTAACTGCAGTCCTTCTCGCATCAGGTACAGGTCTCCGCTTCGGCGACAACCAACCCAAGCAGTTCACCAAACTGGCCGGCCTGCCGGTCTTGGTCCACACTCTCAAGTCCTTCGACACCTTTGTCGGTGTCGACAAGGTCATCGTCGTAACCAATGAGGAGTATGTGGACCAGGTCTGGGAAATGGTCGGAAAGCATGGTCTGAAAGAGGTAGACAAGGTGGTCGCCGGCGGGGCGAGCCGGCAGGAGTCCTCCCGGATCGGTCTGGAATGCTGCGACCCGGATACGGAATACGTCCTGATCCATGATGGCGTCCGCCCCTTCATCTCCCAACAGGTCCTGCAACGGCTCGTGGACGCAGTGAGGGAACACGGGGCGGTCGATACCGTCATTCCTTCCGCCGATACCCTTGTGGTAATCGACGAAAACAATTTCATTCGCAACATTCCTGACCGGTCCCACTTCCGGCGCGGCCAGACGCCTCAGGCGTTTTCCTATCCCCTCATCCTCGAGGCGCACCGGCGGGCCGGGGAGAGCGGAATCGAGAATTCCACCGACGACTGCTCCCTGGTGCTGCGGATGGGCCGTCCCGTCTATGTCGTGGAGGGCGAAGAGCAGAACATCAAAATCACCTATCCCCTCGACCTGCACCTGGCCGACAAACTCTTCCAGTTGAACACACAGCCCCCCCTGGCGCTTGCCGGGGCAGGTCTGGAATTTGAGGACAAGGTGGTTGTCATCGTCGGGGGGACGCAGGGGATCGGCCGATCGATCTCGGCCGTGTTGGAGCGCTGCGGGTCGGCGACCGTGTATGCGCTGGGACGGACCTCGACCCCGGCTGCCGACGTCACGGACTTCGCCTCACTGGAGGCCGCGATGGGGGATATCTTCCGCCGGGAGGGACGCATCGACTATGTGGTCAATTGCGCCGGCGACCTGATTCGGAAAAACGTGGCCAACATGACCCTGGACGAGTGGGATTACCTCTATCGGATCAACATGTCCGGCAATTTCTACCTCGCCAAGGCGCTGATGCCGATCTGGGAGACACAGAAATCAGGCAGCCTGATGCTGGTAGGGTCGAGCAGCTATACCCGGGGGCGGGGAGGGTATGCCGCCTACAGCAGCTCAAAGGCGGCGCTGGTCAATTTCTGCCAAGCTCTGGCCGAAGAGGTGGACTGCTGGAACGTTAAAGTCAATGTCGCCAGTCCGGGGCGGGTGCAGACGGGCCTGCGGTTTCGCAATTTTGGGCAGGAATCCCCTGAGAGCCTGTTGTCTCCCGATTATGTTGCCGAGCAGATCGTTGCGTCCCTGACCATAGATACGACAGGCAGCGTTTTTGAAATCCGCTGAATTCCGTGCGGCTTCTCCCCGAGGGAGTCTGTATGTTTAAAAAACGGCATGAATTCACCCTGCAGCAGGTCAACGAAAGGCTGGTTCTGCGCTCCTGGTGGGCCTCTTTCGGGGTTCTGCCTCTGGCCAACCGCCTCGTCGTGCTGGTCTGTAACTATACCGAATTAACCCCGAACCAGATCACAGCCGTCTCCTCTGTCTTCCGTCTGCTCTCCGCTCTCTGCTTCCTGGGGGGGAGCCGCTGGGGGCTGGTTGCCGGCGCCCTCTGCTATTACTTGGCCTATGTCATCGACTGCGTCGACGGACCGGTCGCCCGCCTCAAGGGAAAGACCTCCGCTTTCGGGCGCTATTTCGACCACCTATCCGACCTTGTCGGCGACATCCTGATTCTCGCAGCGTTTGCCTGGGGCCAGAGCCTCCTGTTCACGCCCCTGATCCTGGCCATGCTCTTCATGCATATTGCCGAATCCTATATTTCCTATCTGGCCAATTTTGCTTTGGATTCCCGCGGCACACTGGAAAACCGGTCCGAAAATCCCCCCGGCTGCGGCCCGCTAAATTGGTTCCGGAAATATCGCCGGTTTTTCTTTTCACGAAATTTTAAATCATTCTTGTCCTTTCCGGACTACGAAGCCCTGACTCTTCTCTTCTTTCCCTTGATAGGAATGCCTGCATTAGGTCTGAGGGTGGGGTTTTTTCTGCTCCTTGTGACGACGCTTTACACCGTATTCTCCTCCTTCGTGTCAATTCATACCGGCGAACGCACATTCCCCTGATCCGAGGCATTCCTTGAAATCTTTTGAAAAGCATCGATTCCAGTCAGATCAGCCAAGGCTCTGCCCTGTTTGTGGTACCCCGGTTGCTGATATCGTCTACTTTTTCAAGGACGGCGAAGAGACATCCGAGTTTTTTAAATGCCCTGAATGCACATTCCTGTTTGCCCGTCCGGTCTTCATTCCCGAACTCGACAGCCGACAGATGGATGGGGTTGAAAATGCCGAACTGTTTAATTCTCCGTTGCTTAAAAAAATCTACATCAACTATTTCATCAAAAAGGAAATCCGGTCTCTGCGGATGTCGAAGGGCAGGGGGGCGCTCCGGTTGCTTGACATCGGTTGCGGCACCGGTTGGACCACCCGGGCGTACGCTGACCTGGGGGTCCAGGTGGTGGGTCTGGAACCATCCAAAACCCGCGCTGACTACGCCCGTGAGAACTACGGTATCGATGTCGTTTGTGACTACATCGAGAATGTCGAATTTGACCAGGAGTTTGACGTAGTCGTACTGCGCCATATCGTCGAACATTTTGGCGATCCAGGGGCGGTACTCCGGAAAATCAAGGGATTTCTGAAAAAGGACGGCGTGGTCCTGGTCGTTGTGCCGAATATCAACTGCCTTGGACGCTATCTTTTCGAAACTCGCTGGGCGTGGGTATTGCCCTGGCATTGCAACTTTTTTACCCCCCGCTCAATACACCGGTTTTTGACGGGGGAAGACTTCGATATCGTTGCCTATTATCAGACCCCGTCTCCCCTCTATTACCCGGGAGCATTGGTTCGCACCTTCCCGAACCGCTTCGTCAAATGGCTCCTGGGCAACAATCGGGTTGTCTCCATGATGCTGTGTGCGCCCCTGGCAATTGGCGGTAAATGGCTGGGAATGGGTGACAATATCAATGTCGTGGCGCGGGTGAGATAGTTGAACACCCTGTTCCTGGAGGGGGGTATGAGGGGCAGGCCTGCATGTGCATTCCCAGGGACGTTGTTGACTAGAGTGACTAGCCCTGCTAATTTCCTCGAAACCACTTCCGAAAGTCCGGAGTCCCATGATGCCAAGACAAGCAAGACTCGAGGCTCCCGGCACCCTGCATCATATCATCACCTGATTAGCACGAATCTTCCGCCGGGCCACAGTATGACATATTGTGACACGGGGAGAGGTTAACCTCATGACATTTCTCCCAAGGAGGCATGCCGTGAAAATGAATCGAATCCAGTTCCAGGCCGGGATGAGCCTGAGCCAGTTTCTTGCCGATTATGGCTCCGAGTCCCAATGTGAGGCCATTGTTGAAAAATCCCGCTGGCCTCAAGGTTTCCAGTGCCCGACGTGCAAAGCGCAGCAGCATACTTCGTATCGGCGTGGTCGCGTGAAAGTCTTTCAATGCCGTGCTTGTCGTACCCAGACAACGTTGACGGAAGGGACGATTTTTCACTCGACAAAGTTGCCACTGACCAAATGGTTCCAAGCCATGTACTTTCTGAGCCAAACGAAAAATAACGTCTCGATCCTGGAGCTGCGTCGCCTGGTTGGCCTGAGTTATCAAACCGCATGGAGGATGAAGCACAAGCTCATGCAGGTCATGTATGAGCGGGAAAGCTCCACCCGGCTCTCAGGTCGTGTCGAAGTAGATGACGCCTACCTCGGTGGCGAGAATCCTGGTGGCAAGGCCGGTCGCGGATCTGAGAACAAGGTCCCGTTTATTGCTGCTGTTCAGACCAATGACAAGCGCCATCCACTGTACGTCATCTTCTCCAGGGTCAAGGCGTTCAGCAATGCTGAGGTCAAGGCCTGGGCCGATCGCTCACTGGTTCCGGCAACGACTGTGGTCTCTGATGGCCTTTGGTGCTTCCGGTCGGTCACCCAGGCCGGCTGTATCCAGCAACGCGAAGTTGTCGGTCCGGGCCGAAAGAGTACGGACATGGAATGCTTTTCCTGGGTCAATACCATTCTGGGCAACCTGAAGAATGCCATTAACGGCACGTACCATGCCTTCGACTTTGAGAAATATGCACACCGTTATCTCGGTGAGTTTCAATATCGTTTCAACCGCCGCTTCGATCTCGCCAATTTGCTCCCTCGAATGATCGTCGCTGCGGTCAATACAGGCAAACGCTCCGAACGCTGGCTCCGCTTAGCGGAAGATCAGTGCTAATCAGATATCATCATCAGGGGAATCGAAAAGCGCCGCATTTTGTCTGACGCTGGCGGAATCCGCGAGATGGCTCGGCGTTTCCTCCTCGGCGATATCCAGGATTTTGAGCCGAGGGGAGAAAAGCTGGTCAAGGTAGTCAACAACGTCCCCCCCCATTCGGATGGCTACCGAGCCGGGGGGAGAAGCGGTTCAATCGGCTCCTCGTCGTCCAAGAGATCCAAAAGGATTGGAGAGCGATAGCCAGCAGATCGTTTTGCGCCTTGATGAAGGATGGTCTCGCAAAAGGTCGATATTTCTTAAGTTGCTGAAAAAACAGATAAAAACGAAATTTCTCGCTTTGGCCTGCTGGACATTTGTGGTGAGATAACTGAGCAATTTCAATCTGTTATATGGAGTTTACCCCTTCCTCCCAGATGGTCATCATCCGCTTTCCAACCTCTTTGAAATCCGGATGATCAGCAATGTAGCGGGGGATTCTCTGCCGAGTTTCCATCACGGCATCGGCCACCTGGGAGATGGTCTCGTGAATCTCCCCGATCGGCAGCGAAAGGTGCGCAATGGCAAACCGCTCAAGCACTTTGCGAGACCACCATTTCTTCGTGCCGTCAATAGTCAAGGCCGGAACGTCCTTAGGGATGTAAGCCGTTGTCGTAACCACGTCGAATACGGGCGCGATCGATACCGGCTCGCTGCAGGAGGGATAAAGAACTCCGAAGTTCTTCAGGTGGGCATCGCCATTTCGGACCATGGAGGAAAGGATCAAGGTAGCGAAGAACTGGCGCCGGGCCGCCGGCAGATTTTCCCCTGAGATGAAGTTTTTCAGAGTCTTGGCGACCCGTTCGTAAGTGCCGCTGTATTTTTTGGCAGTTCCCAAGGCCTGTAGGCTGCACATATCCTCAAAGCCAAGGGAAAGCCCCTCTGGGGTTCTGTCAAACCGTCGCATCACAAAGAGCCCGCCGTTCCCAGACAAATGGAACTCCGGGACCGCCAGCCCCGCAGCCTTAGCCGCGGTCATGCAAAAGAATTCGTTGGCGGCCAGTTGCGGGTACTCGGTTCCCCAGCTCTTGACGATATAGCCCCTTGCGGTTGAGGTTCCCCGCTGCGCCGCATCGAGCAGAACCTTGGGCTGGACACCAGAGATGCCGGAGCGCAGTGCGTAGCGGCCAATCAAATCGTGGAAAAGCTCCGTCGTGTTCGGATAGGTCAGCAATTCCTCAAGAGACTCAGTCCTGCGGCCGTCCCCCGGGTACCCCTCACCCGGCAAGGAGAAGCCGTTCCGCCCGATCTGGTTGCCCCCGGTGGCCTGGAGGATGGAGATGTCATCTTCGCCGACGATTTTCGCAATAGCGTTCCGGATGGCCTCAAGGAGTGCCCCTTCAGGAATGTTCATCTGGAAAACCGGATGAAGCTCCGGCGTGACCCATCCTTCCAGCCGAACCGGCATGGTGAGAGACACCGCCTCAACAGACTCGCTATCATAGCCAAAGACGAACTTGCGTTGAGCCTCCCGCAACAGACGACCGGCCATCGAGCGACTGACCCAGACATCCAACGCTTTCACACCGGCCATCAATCGGACTCCTGTTGAAGCTCATCAAGCGTCGGAGGAGATCCAGCCGGCCGAACCTTGAGCTCTAAGCCGAGGACCTCGAGAATCCGCAGGACCTTTCGGAAGCCGATATCTTGGACCGTCCCATTCTCTATCTGGCTGATCGTTGCTCGGCTCATTCCCAGAAGGTCAGCCAACTGCCCTTGAGTCAGTTTGCGGCGCTTTCGCTCAGTGCGGATATTTTGTCCGATTTCGTATAGCATGAATGCATTGTATGTAATACATAGCGCACTGTCAACACCACTTTGCATTATATTCAATGCATTTTATTCACATCTAGGAAATCGAGTGAGGTATGAGGGTCAGGCCTGAAAGATTGCAAGTTGTCCAAGTGATGCTATCTTTATCTCATGGCACGTAAACCACGTATCCATTATCCTGGCGCGGTGTACCACGTCGTCCTTCGGGGGAATGCTCGGCAGGACATCCTTTTCGACGATGAGGACCGTTGTCGATTTTATCTCCTGCTCCAAGAAGGAATTGAGCGCTACGGCCACCGGATTCTTGCTTTTTCCCTGTGCCAAGGACGTACAATCTGCGGGCTGAGGAACTAAACGCTTCCAGTCAGAAACGACTGCCATCGGAGGCCCGGGGGCTGGCTGCCTGGGCCGTTCGAGAATTGACGGATGCGACGTTGAACGATCTGGCTGAAAAATTCGGGCGAGACGCCTCAACCTTGAGCGCGGCGATCAGTCGATTTGAGGTGCGTCAAAAAGACGATCCGACCCTCACCGGGAAGGTTGAACGGTTGAAGAAGGAGCTAAAGGTTACAGCCATTCAGGCCTGACCCTTTTTCTGACTTTCATGTGGCGGTCGCCCTCGGCAAGCCCACGGTCTCCCTGTTCGGTCCGGCCATCGCCGCCAAGTGGGCGCCCCGAGGCGAGGAGCACATCGTCCTCAACAAGAATCTATCCTGCTCCCCCTGCACCCGCTTCGGGAAAACGCCCCCGTGCCCCAGCAATGCCCTCTGCCTTTCGGAGATCACCGTAGAAGAGGTAACTGCTGCGGTGGAACGGCTTTTTCGGAATTCGAGCCGTCCCGGGGATGAAAGCTTGTCGAACGGCCGCCAACCCTCTACAATGTGAACAAAAGTTCGGAGTTTGGCCACCTGTCGTTAAGATAGGGAAAGAGTTTAGGGAGGTTGTGTCGGCCAGGCCCAGCTCTTGAGTCCCGGCCGCATTGCCGCCATCCGATTTGGAGGGAAGATCCTCATGATAAACAGGCACCTCGACTGGCTCCGCCAGGCAGAAAACGATCTGGAATGGGCAAGTCACTCCTTGGCCGGGGGATTCTGTGCCCAGACGTGTTTCGTCGCCCAGCAGGCCAGCGAAAAGGCTCTCAAGGCCTTTTGCTTTGCCAAGGGGTTCGATATTATCCGGACTCACTCCCTGTTTCAGATCGTCAAAAATCTGGGAGAGAACGGCACGCTTGAAAAACATGCCCGGGAACTCGACCTCTATTACATAACAGCGCGTTATCCTGATGCCTTTCCTGCCGGAGCCCCCTTTGAGATAATCTCTGCCGAGCAGGCGGAGCGCGCTCTTCAGGGAGCCCGGGAAATCGTGACCATCATCAAGGATCGTCTGACAGATGCCGAACAAGATTCTTGACCGGAGCCGTCCGCGAAGGAGTCTCCTGGACCTTTCTCCGGCTGAAGTCCAGTCATTTTTCCGTGAAAAACTCGCCAATAGAGGGGTTTCGGAGGCCTATCTTTTCGGGTCCTTCACCCGAGGGACCTGCAATCCATGGTCTGACGTGGACATAGTCGTGGTCAAGCCCACCGAGCAGCCCTTTGTCGAACGCCCTCGTGAGTTTTCAGACCTTTACGACCTCGGCGTCCCTGTCGATATCCTGGTGTACACTCCCCGGGAATTCCAGGAGATTCGGACTTCAGCCTCCGGTTTCTGGAAGGAGTTCGACAGACACAATGTTCGGATTCTTTGAGAATGCCGTCTGGAATATTTTGTCTCAAGGGAATTGAAGTAGGAGGGTCAGGCCTGAAAGGGTGCAAGTTGTCCAAATGATGCTATCCTTATCCCATGGCACGTAAACCACGTATCCATTATCCTGGCGCGGTGTACCACGTCATCCTTCGGGGGAATGCTCGTCAGGACATCTTTTTCGACGATGAGGACCGTTGTCGATTTTATCTCCTGCTCCAAGAAGGAATTGAGCGCTACGGCCACCGAGCTCTCGCCTTTTCCCTGCTGACAAACCATGTCCATCTCGCAATTCAGGTGGGGTCCATCCCCCTGTCGCGCATCATGCAGAATCTTTCGTTCCGCTATACGCGCTTGGTAAACAGGAGGCAGGGCAGGAGCGGTCACCTTTTCCAGGGAAGATACCAGGCCGTTCTCGTGGATGCCGACACGTACTTGCTTGAACTTGCGGCGTACATCCATCTCAATCCAGTACGCGCCGGCATGGCCGACAGGCCGGAGCTCTATCCGTGGAGCAGCCATCGCGCCTACCTCGGGCATGAGACGATCCCATGGTTGAGCCCGGATTGTGTGCTGACCCACTTCTCTACGAATTTGGAACAAGCCCGTCGACTGTTTGGCGAATTCGTCGCCGAAAGAATCGAGGAGGGGCGCCGGGAGGAATTTTACGGGAAGGGGAGTCTCGATGGCCGCCTCATCGGCGAGGACCGGTTCGTGGAGAGAGTCCTTCGGGAGGCGAATTCCCTGCCGGTGCGCAGACCTTCTATCGAAGCGGTGCTGGAGATCGTGACAAGGATGTACAATCTGCGGGAAGAGGAACTAAGCGCTTCTGGTCAGAAACGACTGCCATCGGAGGCCCGGGGGCTGGCTGCCTGGGCCGTTCGAGAATTGACGGATGCGACGTTGAACGATCTGGCTGAAAAATTCGGGCGAGACGCCTCAACCTTGAGCGCCGCGATCAGTCGTTTTGAGGTGCGTCAAAAAGACGATCCGAGCCTCACCGGGAAGGTTGAACGGTTGAAGAAGGAGCTAAAGGTTACAGCCATTCAGGCCTGACCCTTTTTCTTTCTTTGTCAAGATCGAGATAAACGACGATATTTTCGACGTTGTCGAATTCAAGCAGGTAGGGAGAGTTCTATGCATGGGGGCTTTTCAGGAAGTCGGGCGACCCCTCTCTTGTGCTTGCATCGGGGTTCTTTCCCGTGTTACACACCAAGGGACCACTGCCTCCCCAAGCCGGAGATAATGAGATGAAACTCGATATTTCTCCCTTTGAAAAAGCGCTTTCCCAGTTGGAAAAAAGTTTGGGATTCCTCCATTCCGAGCTGGCACGCCAGGATGCCGACCTACGGGAGCAGTTCCGTGCGGCGACCATTCAGGCCTTCGAGTACAGTTACGAACTCGGTATCAAGATGCTTCGCCGGCAATTGGAGCAGATCGCGGCCAATCCGGCGGAAATTCGGGAAATGGTTTTTATGGACATGATCCGCACTGGAGCCGAGGCCGGATTGGTGCGGCAGGTTCCTTCATATCGACTTTTTCGGGAGATGAGGAACATGACCCGCCATACGTATGACGAGGCCAGAGCGGAGGAGGTTTTGTCGGCTATGGAGGATTTCGTCCGCGAGATGCATTTCCTTCGAGATGAATTGAAGCGCCGCAATGAGTGATCTGAAGATTGAACCGGAGGAACTGGAAACGGTCCGGGGGATTCTTCGTGCTCACGTGCCGGGGTTGGAGGTGTGGGCCTTTGGATCGCGGGTTCACGGAGAAAATCTCAAACCGTACTCAGATCTCGACCTGGCGATTATCAACGAGACCCCCCTGGATGCCGAAAAACTGGCCGAGTTGAGAGAGGCTTTCTCCGAATCGGCTCTCCCGTTCAAGGTTGATTTTCTCGATTGGTCAGTCACCAATGAGCGGTTCAAGCGGCTGATCAGGCAGGATTATCGGATCGTGCAGAAAGAAAAAGGAGGCTGAGAGGAGATGCTCGAAATGCCTGCCGAAGGTCAAGCGAAGAATCGAAGGGTCGGGCCTGAAAGATTGCAAGTTGTCCGAATGATGCTATCTCCAGTACGCGCCGGCATGGCCGACAGGCCGGAGCTCTATCCATGGAGCAGCCATCGTGCCTACCTCGGCCATGAGACGATCCCATGGTTGAGCCCGGATTGTGTGCTGACCCACTTCTCTACGAATTTGGAACAAGCCCGCCGACTGTTTGGCGAATTCGTCGCCGAAAGAATCGAGGAGGGGCGCCGGGAGGAATTTTACGGGAAGGGGAGTCTCGATGGCCGCCTCATCGGCGAGGACCGGTTCGTGGAGAGAGTCCTTCGGGAGGCGAATTCCCTGCCGGTGCGCAGACCTTCTATCGAAGCGGTGCTGGAGATCGTGACAAGGATGTACAATCTGCGGGAAGAGGAACTAAGCGCTTCCGGTCAGAAACGACTGCCATCGGAGGCCCGGGGGCTGGCTGCCTGGGCCGTTCGAGAATTGACGGATGCGACGTTGAACGATCTGGCTGAAAAATTCGGGCGAGACGCCTCAACCTTGAGCGCGGCGATCAGTCGTTTTGAGGTGCGCCAAAAAGACGATCCGAGCCTCACCGGGAAGGTTGAACGGTTGAAGAAGGAGCTAAAGGTTACAGCCATTCAGGCCTGACCCTTTTTCCTTAAAGGTTACAGCCATTCAGGCCTGACCCTTTTTCCATTGGATAGCACCTTTCAGACGGCGGAAACGGAAAAGACTTGTCTTTCTGATTTTCTTGACAATGGATTGTCGTTCAACTAATGTTGACTAAGTCTAGCTAAATCAAAAGAGGGGTGGATCATGCAAGTCAATATGCACGAGGCCAAAAGTAAACTGTCTGCTCTTGCGGAAAAGGTCTGGCAAGGGGAAACAGTCGTCATTGCCAAGGCGGGAAAGCCATATCTCGACATCCTGCCGCACAAGGAAGAGCGCATCCCACGCAAGCCGGGTCGTTTTAAAGGCCGTATTCGTATGGCCGGGGATTTTGATCGGACGCCCGAGGAGATTGTCGATGCCTTTGAGGGGAAAAGCTGATGCAGCGATTCCTGCTCGATACCCATACCCTGCTCTGGTGGCTCGGAGACGACCCCCAGCTCGGGTCCCGCTGCCGGGACGTCCTTGCCGATCGCCGCAACGAGGTTTTCGTCAGCGCCGCAACGACCTGGGAAATTTCCATTAAAATGGCCCTCGGTAAACTGGAGGCGCCGGAGGATATGGACTCCATCGTCGAGGATGAGGGATTCAGCAAGCTCCCGATTTCCCTCTATCACGGCCAGTTGGCCGGAACCCTGCCGTCACTACATCGAGACCCCTTCGATCGCATGTTGATCGCCCAGGCCCAGGCCGAAGGACTGATTCTCGTTACCGCAGACAAGGACATCGCACAATACCAGCTCCGCCTCCGGAATCCCCTGGAATAGCCCCTGGAATAGCCCCTGGAAAAAAGGATGCAGTTCTGGGAATCTTCGGCCAACTCCCGGCCGCGGGTTTACTATTTGCAATTGTAGAGGATTGCTTTTATTGTCGGGAAAGATATCCGCTGGATACAGCGATTGGCCAACTATGAATCTGCCCTGTCTCAGTTGCTCAGAGCCGTCGAACTGGCCGTTGACTGAATTGGAAAAGCAAGGGCTGATCCATGCCTTCGCGTTTACTCACGAACTGGCCTGGAACGTGATGAGAGACTACTTTCTCTATCTGGGAATTACCTCAATTACCGGCTCGCGCGATGCCGTTCGGGAATCTTTCCGTCAGGGGCTTGTCGAGGACGGTGAGGGCTGAAGGCGTGGAGACAGGTTGTCAAGAATGAAGATCGGATGCCGTATGGTCCCAACCCGCATTAACTCTTCGGTATTATGAACACTTTGTTCCTGAAAAAAATAGACAGCCTGGCAGGCTCGATGCTTGCCCGCCTGCTGCCGCGGCCGGCGCAACCGGGGACCGCCTCCCTGGCCGTCTCCCGCCTGCTGCTTATTCGCCCCGGCGGCATCGGCGACGCCGTACTGCTGGCGCCGGCCATCCGGCAACTCCGCCGGACCTATCCGGAGGCGATTATTCACGTTCTCGCCGAGAGCCGCAACGCGGCAGTTTTCGGCCTTTGTCCGGAGGTGGATGACGTTTTCCGCTACGACCGGCCCAAGGAGTTGCTGGCGGCCCGTGGCGGCCGTTATGATGCCATCATCGACACGGAACAGTGGCACCACCTCTCAGCGATAATAGCCCGGTTCATCCGCTCATCCGTGAAAATCGGGTTTGCGACCAATGGGCGGAAAAAACTCTTCAACCATCCCGTGCCCTATGCTCATGAGACTTACGAAGTCGACAGCTTCTTCCATCTGCTGCGGCCCCTTGGCATCGCTCCCTCGGAGGCGAAAGAAATTCCCTTTCTTCAGGTGACACCTTCTGCCAGCAAAAGGGCAGGGGAGCTGCTGAGAGAGATTTTCGGCAGACCCTTTGCCGCCCTGTTTCCCGGCGCCAGCATCCCGGAGCGACGATGGGGGGCGGAGAAGTTCCGGGCGGTGGCCGCCGCCCTTTCCGAGAAGGGGATTCCGTCCGTCATTGTAGGCGGGAAGGAAGATGTCGGCGATGGCGCAGCGATTGCCGAAGGCGGGAAGATTTTGAACCTGGCGGGCCGGACCTCCCTCATCGAGACGACGGCGGTGCTTGAGAAATGCGCCGTACTGGTAAGCGGGGACTCCGGCATCCTTCATGTCGCGGTCGGCCTCGGCAGGCCGACGGTCTCCCTGTTCGGTCCGGGCATCGCCGCCAAGTGGGCTCCCCGTGGCCAGGAGCACATCCCCCTCAATAAGAAACTTCCCTGCTCCCCCTGCACCCGCTTCGGAAATACGCCCCCGTGTCCGAGCAATGCCCTCTGCCTTTCGGAGATTACCGTGGAGGAAGTGCTGAGGGCTGTAAGTAGCCTCTTTTCAAGGTTGAATATTTCATGAATATTTTGATCCTTCTTTTTTTTTCCTTTCTTCTTGGCGCAGTTATCGGCTCTTTCCTCAACGTGTGCATCTACCGGATCCCTGCGGGGGAGTCCATCGTCTCTCCCGGGTCCCGGTGCCCCCACTGCGGAACGCCAATCCTCTGGTACCAGAATATACCGATTTTCAGTTGGCTGGTGCTCGGCGGAAAGTGTGCTTCCTGTAAGGGCTCCATTTCCATTCGGTATCCGATGGTGGAGGCGCTGACGGGGGGGCTTTTCGCTCTGGTTTTTTACCGCTTCGGCATTCAATGGGCCACGCCGATTTACTGGCTCTTCTGCGCCGCCCTGGTCGCCATCACCTTCATCGACCTCGACCATCAGATCATCCCCGACGTCATCAGCCTCCCCGGCATACCGATCGGTTTTCTCTGCTCCTTCGCCCTCCCGTGGATCTCCTGGACCGATTCCCTCTTCGGCATTCTTCTCGGAGGGGGGAGTCTCTTTGCCGTTGCGGCGGGGTATGAATTGCTGACCAAGAAGGAAGGCATGGGCGGGGGCGACATCAAGCTGTTGGGCATGATGGGGGCTTTTCTGGGCTGGCAGGCGGTGCTGCCCGTCATTTTTCTCAGCTCCCTCATCGGTTCCCTGGTCGGGGTTCCACTGATGCTCATCAAGAAGGCCGACGGCAAACTCGCCATTCCCTTCGGTCCCTTTCTCGCTCTGGGGGCGCTCATCTACCTCTTTTGGGGGCCGGAGCTGATCCGGTGGTATCTGTCGCTTTTCTGAATCGTTGATGCTTTCGCAAGAAAGCAAAATAGTGGATGGCTAAGCAAAAAGCGCCAAATGCAAGGCGCGCAATTGTCGAGCAATGAGGCGTACTCAGGTACGTCGAAGCAGCGAGAGCAATTGCAGCAACGCTGCAGCTGGTGAGTTTTTGCGACGCCATCAATCGTTTTCTCCCCGCCGAATACCATATCTTGCGCTTTTCTTTCTCGCTTTCACAACATATGGTGACAAAAATTGTCTTTCTTTGTCAGTACAATGGCTTAGGGAGGTTTTGACTCCCTATTAATTGCTTGACACTATATTTAACTGACCTATAATTACGTATAATTTTATTTAATTTCCATGGTTGATCGACTACTGGAATCTAATGATGAGTTTTTTCGAAAGCTGCAATGATGCCACAAAACCGCGTAAAAGAAATTCGCGAATCCCTCTTGATGAGCAAGGCTGAACTTGCTCGCAAGGCCGGTGTTTCTCCCTTGACCATTGACCGGATCGAAAAGGGGTCCCCCTGCCGAATGCCGACCATGAGAAAGATTATTCTCGGCCTGGGTCTGGGTCTCGCCGACAGGGAGACGGTTTTTCCCGAGACAAGCGGCTAAATGGTACGCCCTTTGCTTTCTTCTCAAGCGAGGCGCGGCTCAGGTTTGCAGTCATTTACTTTTTCATCAAGGTCCCAAGATGCTGTTCAAGGCCAAAAAGGATATTGTCGGGCTGGATATCGGTTCGAGTTCCGTCAAGCTGGTAAAGCTGCGGGAGGCCAAGGGGATTTATCATCTGGAAAGCCTGGGGATTGCTCCCCTGCCGCCCGAGGCCATTGTCGACAATGCCATCATGGACTCCACTTCGGTGGTCGAGGTTATCCGGAGTCTGGTGGAAAGCCATCAGATCAAGACAAAAAATGTCGCCGCTTCCATTTCCGGTCACTCGGTAATCATTCGGAAGATACTCCTGCCGATTATGACCGAGGAAGAAATGGAGTCCTCCATCCAGTGGGAAGCCGAACAATACATCCCCTTTGAAATCTCCGAAGTCAATCTCGATTTCCAAATCCTGGGATCCGATGAAAAGGATCCCTCGCAGATGAGCGTTATTCTGGTTGCGGCCAAAAAGGATTTCGTTGACGATAATGTGGCTGTTCTCAAGGAATGCGGGCTTAACCCGGTGGTGATGGACATCGACTGTTTCGCCATCGAAAATGCCTTCGAGGCCAACCACGACGGCGGCAACGAGACGATAGCCCTGGTCAATATGGGGGCCAGCGCCACGAACATCAATATCCTCAGGGAAGGGGTTTCCGTTTTTACCCGGGACATCCAGGTCGGTGGCAATATGTTTGACGATGAGATCCAGAAACGCCTCGGATTGAGCGGAACCGAAGCGGAAAGGGTCAAACTGGGCGGAGAACACGAAGAGGTGGACCCTCAAAACCTTGAAGAGGTGATCGGTCAGTCCACCGAGGTCCTGGCCCAGGAGGTGCAACGGTCCCTGGATTTCTTTTCGGCCACATCTGCCGATGAAAAGGTGCAGAGCCTCTTCATCACCGGCGGGGTTTCGAAATCCCCCACAGTCAAGGCGGCCCTTGAGGATCGCCTGGGGATACCGGTGACTCTTCTGGACCCCTTTCGCCAAATGGTTGTCAGCGAAAAAGAATTCGACCCGGAATACCTGCAGGAGATGGCGCCTTTCTTTTCCGTAGCCGTGGGTCTCGCTATGAGAAGATTGGGGGATAAATGATCCGCATCAACTTATTGCCCGTCAAGGCCGCCCAGAAAAAAGAACTCCTGCGGGGGCAGTTGATAATCGTTCTGCTGTCGGTGGTCCTCGTCCTTATCGGATGCGCCGGAGTTTACGCGGATCTCCAATCAAAGATAAGTTCAGAGAAAAAGAAGGTTGACGGGATTCAGTCCGAGATTGGCCAATTGAGAAGAAAGATCGGGGAAGTGTCCCACTTCAAGAAGCTACAGAAAGAGCTCCAGGGCAAACTGGATGTTCTGAATAAGCTCAAGGAGGGGAAAAACGGGCCTGTTCATCTATTGGACGAGTTGAGTCAGGCTATCCCCGAAAAGGTCTGGTTGGACACCTTTAAGGAATCGGGTGGTTCGGTATCGATTTCCGGTCGGGGCCTCAGCGAGGAATCGGTGGCCGAGTTTATGCAGGACCTGGAGGCCTCCGCCTATTTTCAGGATGTCGAACTGAGGGTGACCGAACGGGCTTCGCAGGGGCCCTTGAAATTGCAGAAATTCCAGATTTCCTGCAAGGTTCAGAGCCCGCCGAAAAAAACCTCCAATTAAGCAGAGAAACGATATGAACCCTCGGCTGGAAAAAATTCTGAAACTGCCGCCTTACCAGCGATGCCTGATTCTTGTCGGGCTGTTGTTGGCAATCGCGGGAGCTTTCGTTTATCTTTTCTACCTTCCCCAGAAGGATGAACTGGGAAAGCTTCGAAAAAAAGAAGCCTCTCTTCAGGCCAGACTGGGGGAAAGCCAGAGGATTGCGCGAAACCTGCCGAAATTCAAGGCCGAATATGAAAAAATGCAGGGCCGCCTGAATGAAGCCCTCTCCGAACTGCCTAATGCCAAGGAAATCCCGACCCTTTTGACCAGCATTTCGTCCCTGGCCAAGGAAAACGGACTCGACATCCTGCGTTTCAAGCCCGATGGCGAGAGGCCCAGGGGGTTTTATGCTGAAGTGCCGGTGGAGCTCAAACTCACTGGTTCCTACAACCAGGTTGCCCTCTTTTTCCAGTCGGTGGGAAACCTTCCCCGGATTGTCAACATTGGAAACCTGTCCTTGGGTAGTCCGAAGCGAGGGGATAACGGCACAACACTGTCCGTCAATTGCCTTGCTACCACCTTCCGGTTCCTGGAAAAATCTAAATGAAAGGGAAGGGGGCCATGATTCGCCAGGCTATTTACATTCTTCTGACCGCGGGCCTCTCTTTGAGCCTTCTCTTCGGATGCGGTGACGACTCCGGAAAATCGCGGCCTTCATCTCCGCCTTCCCGAAAGGCCGTGGCGCCACCGCTTAAAAGGGAAAAAGTTGTTTCCGCAGCCAAGGAGGAACAACCTACGCCTGTCTACACCTACGCCCCTGCCGGCCGCCGGGATCCTTTTGACCTCCCGGTGACGATGCGACGGCCCCTTTCCCAATCCAATGAGCCTTTGACCCCCCTGCAGAAATACGACCTTGCTCAGCTTCGGCTGATAGGAATTATTATCGGCAAGGGGACTCCCAGTGCCATGGTTGTGGCGCCGGACGGCAAATCCTACATTCTTCAAAAAGGAACCAAGGTCGGCAAAAACAACGGCGTGGTGCTGCGCGTCGAACAGAATTCCGTTGTCGTCCAGGAAACCTATTACGACTTCTCCGGTGATGTCCGAAAGAGCGTTCAGGAGATACAGGTTCCTAAACGTGAAGGAGTTTAATGCAATGACCCATCCGTTGAAATGGTTTGGAAGACTATGGCTTCCGGCCGCCCTGATGTGCCTGTTTTGTATTCTGGCCTGCCCGCCCTTGACGGCATGGGCTCAGAATGCCGCCCCGGACCAGCCCGACAACCGTATCGTTTCCATCTCCGTTGACCGGAGTCATACCGAGACGGTCGTAAACATTAAAACGGAAAACCCTCTTGGATTTCGGTACACGGTATACGATTCCGCCAATCCGGCCCGGATCACCCTTGATTTCCCCGCCATGGACGTTTCTGCGGTCTCCACTCCGATTCAGGTGGGAGCGGGCTTCCTTCAGCAGATCCGGATTTCTTCTCTTGATCTGACCTCCGGGCAATTGGGCCGAGTGGAACTCCTTTTGTCCGAAGAGACGAAATACAAGGTTTCCCTCTCGGGCAACGATCTGACCATCGACATCCCCACCTCAACCCCCAAGGCTTCCCCCTCTCAACAAAAACCGGAAAACACCGGAAAAACCCCGGTGGTTGTTAAAAAGCTCTCCGCTCGGGCCACCCAGCCGCTCAAAGGGGAGGCCCCTGCGGAAAATTCGAGCCCTGACGCCGGCAAAGGAGGGGAATCCGCGCCCCTCAAACCGGCGACGGTGGTCGAATCGGTGAAGGTTCATGGCAGCAGTGCCGTCCTGGCTGCAAACGGTCGTATCGGGAAGGTTCGCTCCTTTCAACTGGGCGCGCCGCCAAGGCTGGTGGTGGACCTGTTCGGGGTGCGGCCGGCCTTCAGGGAGCGCGCGTTCAAGGGCTCTTCAGGGTTTGCCCGGGTCCGTGTCGGGACCGACGATGACAAGACCCGCTTTGTTTTCGATGCTGAGGGAAAAGTACCGCCCCACGCGGTCAAGGAAAAACCCGGCTCGGTAGTGGTGACCTGGGGGGATAGGGTCAAGGATAATGATTCTCTACCGGAAACGGCTCCTGCGGGAACGCCTGTCACCGTACAGGATGTAAGCTTCAAAGTTGAGGATGGGAATTCGGTGGTTTCCCTTGTTCTTTCGGGGCCCGCTGACATCATTGAGCCGACCGCCAAGGGGGACACGGTAACCTTCGGCATCCGCAACGCCAATATCGGCCGGGACCTGCGTCGAACCATCGACGCCTCCGCCTTTCCCAGTGCGGTGCGGCTGGTGACTCCCTACACCGCAGTCGATGACGGCTCCCAGGACGTCCGCTTTGCCGTCCGGTTGAAAGGCCCCGTCTCTTACTCTCTGCATGAGGTTGGCCACACTGTACGGTTCGTAGTTGAAAACGGACCTTTCGCCGAGCCGGCTTCACCCCGGCTTGAAAAAACCGAGGTGGCGGTTCCTGCACCCTCCCCGACGGTCCAAAAAGCTGGCGGGAGCGTTGTGGCTCAAACCGCTGCGCCCCCGGTGGCGACCTCAACCCCCCTGGGGAAAACCCAATCCGTAGAAACCGTCAAAAAAGAGCACAAATATAGGGGTGAAAAAATTTCACTCGTTTTCGATGATGCCGATATCCGAAAGATCCTTCAGCTCATCGGCCAGGTCAGCGGTCTGAATATCGTTGCCGGCGAAGACGTCAAGGGGACCATAACCCTGCGGTTGGTGGATGTTCCCTGGGACCAGGCCCTCTCGCTCATCCTGGAAACCAAGGGTCTTGGAATGATCCAGGAGGGCAACGTGGTGCGCATCCTTCCGATTGAAAAAATCCGCGCACGGCGACAGGCGGAGCTTACCGCCGTCAAGGAGCAACGGGCTCTCGAACCCCTGGTCACCGAGGTCATCAGTGTGAGCTATACGGACCTCAGCAATGTGGCCGGTCCGGCCAAGGATCTTCTGTCGGACAGGGGGAAGATTACCGAGGACGCCCGGAACAAACAACTCATCGTGACCGATGTCCCCTCGGCAATCAAGGATGTGAAGAAGCTTATCTCAATCCTCGATACACCGGAGCGGCAGGTGATGATCGAAGCGAGGATCGTCGAGGCCGATTCGAGCTTCAGCCGCGACCTGGGGGTCAAATGGGGAATTACCTACCAGAATGATTCGGGCGGCATCTGGGATGCCAGTCAGGCGGGAATCGGATTGGGGGGAGATTTCCTGATCAGCCCGCCTTCGGCAGGAGGGATTGCCAATGCGGGCCTGGGAAGCAGCATCACCTTCGGGCGGGTCGGGATTGACAGCACTATCCTTGATTTGCAGATATCCGCCCTGGAGACTTCGGGGCATGGCAAGATCATCTCCACGCCCCGGGTTTCCACCTTGAACGGGGGGGAGGCGACCATCAGCCAGGGGACCCAGATTCCCTACGTCTCTTCGGGGAACAATGGCCTGCCCAAGACCGAGTTCGTGAACGCCAACCTGGAGCTGAAGGTCAAGCCGGTGATCAACCCCGACAACAGCATCATTCTCGACATCGACGCCACCAACAGCTCCCTCGGTTCCGCCGTTCCGGTGGGCGGCGGAGGCAGCGCTCCCAGCGTCGACACCAAGGAAGCCAAGACCAAGCTCCTGGTCCGAAACGGCGAGACGACGGTCATCGGGGGGATTTACGTAGAAAACGACAGCCAGAAGGAAATCGGAGTGCCGCTGCTGATGAAAATCCCGATTATAGGACATCTTTTCAAATCCTCCAACAGCACCAACACCCGCTCGGAGCTTCTTATTTTCATCACCCCCAGAATAGTCAAGTGATATTCCATCCTTTTCGACGGTGGATTTCCCAAGGACAGGCTTCGTGCCTGTCCTTTTTTTGGAGAGGGGGAAGTGGTGAACAGGAAAGATGGGCAGATGGCCCCTTCTGGTTTTTTTTCACCTTCCCATTTCCCTCCCAACCTATCTCCCCTTTCCAGAAATCTCTTGTCAAAACTGAAAACAAATTCCTATACTTAACGGCATGAAGGCAACAGCCCGTATTCAGATCACAGAATAAACAAGGATTTTCGGATGAAGCTTCGTTTTTTGACGGCGGGGGAGTCCCACGGCCCCGCACTGACCGCCATCGTCGAGGGGATTCCTGCAAATCTTCCCCTGTGCGAAGAGGATATTGACCGCCACCTCGCCCGCCGCCAGGAAGGGTATGGCAGAGGGGGGCGCATGAAAATCGAGAAGGACAGAGTCTCCTTTGTCTCGGGGGTCCGCTGGGGTAAAACCCTCGGATCGCCCATTACCCTGTCGATCACCAACCGGGACTGGGCGAACTGGGAAAAGAAGATGTCCCCCGATGCCGGGGACCGGGAGGAGGGGATTGCCGTCACCCATCCCCGCCCCGGGCATGCGGACCTGAGCGGGGCCATCAAGTACCGCCAGGATGACTGCCGCAACATCCTGGAGCGTTCGAGCGCCAGGGAAACGGCGGCCCGTGTGGCGGTCGGCGGTCTCTGCCGAAAGTTTCTCCAGGAAATCGGCATCGAGCTCATGGGCTATGTGACCGAAATCGGGGGGGTCGCCGCCAACGATTCCGAACTCGACTACCGCAGCCGTTTTGCACGAAGTGAGAAGTCCCCCTGTCGTTCCTTCGACCCCGTCGCCGAAAGGGAGATGATCGCCGCGATCGACCGGGCCAAGGAGGAAGGGGATTCCTTGGGAGGGGTCATCGAAGTGGTGGTGCTCGGGGCGCCGGTCGGTCTCGGAAGCCATGTGCAGTGGGACCGACGGCTCGATGGCCGACTCGCCGCTGCAATTATGAGCATTCAGGCCTTCAAAGGGGTCGAAATCGGTCAGGGATTTCAGGCTGCCAGGCTGCCTGGTTCCCGGGTACACGACGAAATCGGGTATGACCAGGGCAGCTTTTTCCGTCACACCAACCGGGCCGGAGGCCTTGAGGGCGGCATGACCAATGGGGAGCCGATAGTCGTGCGGGGGGCCATGAAGCCCATACCGACTCTTTACCAGCCGCTTCAGACCGTCGACCTGAAGACCAAAAAGCCCTTTCAGGCGACCGTTGAAAGGTCGGATGTCTGTGCGGTTCCGGCTGCGGCGGTGGTGGCCGAGGCCATGGTGGCGGTGGAGGTTGCCGCGGCCGTCCTGGAAAAATTCGGCGGGGATGCGATGGAGGAGGTCCGGGACAACATAGCCGCCTGCCAGCGTCACGTGCACAGATTTTGAAGCCCCGTATCGGTGAATAGTGGAAAGTATGTCACAAGGAAATGAAATATTGGAAAAACTCGTTGTAGGCCTGGGGGAACGGAGTTACCCGATCTGGATCGGGGAAGGGATACTGGACGATTTGGGATCGGCCCTGAGTGCCTGTTCCTTCCCCCGGAAAATTGCTGTTGTCACCAACCCCACCGTCGGGGCGTTCTATGCCGACCGGGTGCTGGCTTCTCTTTCCAGGGAGGGGTTCGCCCCCTCCCTCGTCACCATCCCCGACGGCGAACAATTTAAGAACCTGGCGACTCTGGAAACCATCTACGATGGCCTGATTCGGAAGGGGTTCGACCGTTTTTCCGGCCTGGTGGCCCTTGGCGGAGGGGTGATCGGCGACATCACCGGCTTTGCTGCAGCAACCTTTCTCAGGGGGGTTCCCTTCGCGCAGGTTCCCACCACTCTTCTGGCTCAGGTGGACAGCTCTGTCGGTGGGAAAACGGGGGTCAATCATCCCCTGGGGAAAAACCTTGTCGGAGCATTCTACCAGCCCCGCCACGTCCATATCGATGTTTCGACTCTGACGACCCTGCCGGAACGGGAATTTGCCGCTGGGATGGCCGAGGTCATCAAGTACGGCGTCATCCGGGACCGGGGCTTTTTCGATTGGTTGAAGAAGGCTGCTCCGGACTTGGCGCGACTGCTCCCTGCCGCCCTGATCCACGCGGTAAAGAGGTCTTGCCAAATCAAGGCGAATGTTGTAGAAATTGACGAGCGCGAAGGCTCCCTCAGAGCCATCCTAAATTTTGGACACACCTTCGGTCACGCCGTTGAAACCCTTGCCGGTTACGGCGCGTTCCGTCACGGGGAAGCCGTTGCCATCGGGATGATCGTTGCCGCAACGGTTTCGCACCAGCTTCGTCTTTGTACCCAGGAGAACGTCGATGAGATTCGAAACCTTCTGGTTGTCTTCAAGCTGCCGCTCCTGCCACCGGACTTCCCCCTGGCGGATTACCTCGCAGCCATGGGAAGGGACAAGAAGGTGAAGGGTGGCGTTCTGCGGCTGGTTCTGAACCAAGGCATCGGCGACTGCCTGGTCCGTAAGGTTGAAAATCCCGAAGGGGTGTTCTCCGAGGCATTGAATTCCTTGCGGAAACAGTGATGGAAAGAGACTATGTCGGGAAGTCAGTCCAGCTTTTCCCTGCTGGGTAAAATTGCCAACTATACCGAGGTCCTGGCCAAAGACCCGCGCTCCACGGTTTTTGTTCCCCTCAGCGAGGCCTACCGGCAGATGGGTCTTCTGGACGATGCTCTGGATATAGCCCGGAAGGGCACCCAGGTTCTTCCGGGTTTTGGGCCGGGGTTTACGGCTCTCGGCAGAATCCAGGCCCAGAAGGGGAATCTGGAGGAAGCGGCCCTCGCTTTTGAAAAAGCGCTGTCTCTTGACCGGAACAGCCTTGCCACCCTCAAAGGTCTGGCCCGGGTGCGGATCCGGCTGGGAGGGAGGGAACAGGCCCGGGACCTTCTTCTGCGGGCGGCCGCCCTGCAGCCCGAGGATGATGCCGTGCGGCGGTGGCTCGACCAGTTGGGACCTCATCCGACGCAGCCAGCAACCTCGCCTGTCCAGGAAGAGAAGGACGTTCCCTCTCCACCTGCTCCCCCGGTGGGAAAGTCCGGAAACGACCCCATTTCCACGGGGACTATCGCTGAGATCTACATTCGACAAGGATTTCTGAAGCGGGCCGCCAAGATTTATCGGGAGCTCCTCCAAAGCGACCCGCATAACGAGGGGATCCGACAGAAGCTGGTGGCGCTGAAAAAACAGATGCTGGCCGAGACGGAGGGGGCGGGGGAATCCTCCGCTTCCCGACACAGCCCCGGTAAAATGTCTGACGGTGAACCCCAGGCCATTGCCCCTGTTGTTGACGAAACCTTTTTGAGAGATGGCGGCGGCGGTGAAGAGCAGATTTTGACGACACTGGAGGAATGGCTCGATTCCATCAACAGAAGGAGAGAGCATGTTCAATGATATTCTGAGGGAGATAGTCGAAGGAACCGGAGGGGGAGTCGGGGCGGTTCTCATGGGGTACGACGGAATTGCTATCGACCAGTACTTCAAGGCCAGCGAAGGGTTGGACCTCCAGTTGATGGCCGTGGAATACGCCAACGTCCTCAAGGAGATCAAAAAGACGGTGAATATTCTCAATTCCGGGGCACTGGAAGAGGTCTCCATCAAGACCGGGATGTTTTATTTTGTCATCCGGAGTCTGACCGAGGACTATTTCGTCGCACTGACCCTGGAACGTGACGGAAATTTCGGCAAGGGCCGCTACCTGCTTTCCAGGGAGACCCCTCGGTTGAGAGAAGCCCTGGCTTGAGAGAGAAGACGATGAAAATCCTGGTTCTGCATGGTCCCAATCTAAATCTTCTCGGAACCCGCGAGCCCGAAACCTACGGGCGGCAAACCCTTCAGGACATCAACCGGGACCTGGCCGCGCTGGCCGCCGAAACGGAGGTCGAAGTCGCCTTCTTTCAGTCCAACCACGAAGGGGAGTTGATCGACCAGGTCCACCAGGCCCGGGAAAAAGGGGTGGCCGGGATCATCATCAACCCGGGCGGCTTCACCCATACCAGCATCGCCCTTCGGGACGCCCTGTCCGCGGTGTCCATTCCCACTGTTGAAGTGCATCTTTCCAACATCCACGCCCGGGAAGCCTTTCGCCAACATTCCTACATCGCTGCCGTCGCCGTTGGCCAGATTTGCGGATTCGGGGCCGCCGGTTACGCCCTCGCTCTGCGGGCGCTTTTAGGTATCCTGAAAAAATAATTATTGTGAATAAAACACCATTATGATAAAAAACAGAGCCCCTCTGGTATGGCATCTTCTCAAAGAATGCGGGCTGGACGCTTTCGTTTTTTTCCATCCGACCAACCTGCGTTTTCTTTGCGGTTTCACCGGAACCGACGGCGTCCTGGTGGCAGGCGGTGGGGAATCCCTTTTTTTGACCGATTCCCGCTATACGACACAGGCCGGTGAGCAGGTCGTCGCTGATAGGGTGGTGGAGTACCGGGTCAAGATAGACGGAGTTGTCTCCTGTCTGGAGGAAAAAGGCTTTCGAAAAATCGGCTTCGAAGCCGAGACGCTCCCCTTTGCCACGGTCCGGAAGCTTCAGGAGAAGGGGCCTGCCGGAACCGAATGGGTTCCCGTCACCAGGGAGGCGCAATCCTTTCGGGGTGTAAAAGACTCTACCGAGACGGCTGCCCTCCGCGAAGCCTGTCGCCTCAATGCCGAAGCCTTTGACGAGGTCCTGCCCCTCATTCGCCCCGGGGCCGTCGAAAAAGATATTGCCCTGGCTCTTGAATTTGCCCTCAGACGTCGGGGCGGGGAGGAAAAGGCTTTCGATTTCATTGTTGCCTCCGGGGCGAGGGGAGCTCTTCCGCATGGAGTTGCCTCGGAAAAAAAGATTACCGCGGGCGAGCTGGTGACCCTCGATTTCGGCGTGCGTTTTCAGGGATACCATTCAGACGAAACGGTTACGGTGGCTGTCGGCCCCGTTTCCGCACGGCTGCGGCAGATTTTCGACATCGTCCTGGAGGCCCATGACCGGGCCGTGGCCGAAGTGCGGCCGGGGCGCGCCCTGAGAGACCTCGACGAAATCGCCCGCCGTCACATCGCCGAGGGCGGTTACGGCGACTATTTCGGGCACGGTCTGGGACACGGAGTGGGGCTGGAGGTACATGAGTTTCCGACCGTTTCCCCCCGCTCCGACGAAACGGCCCGTGAGGGGATGGTCTTCACCATCGAACCGGGAATCTACATCCCGGACCTGGGGGGAGTCCGAATCGAGGACATGGTCGAAGTGACCGCCGAGGGCTGCCGTCCCCTGACCACCATACCCAAAGCCTTTCGCACCCTTCCGACCTGAGAGCCGGATTCTGCTCAATGGCGCTTTCCGGAAGATTTTCAATTCGAACATAGACAAGGAGGATATTTTAAATGGATATCAAAGACCTTAAAACGCTCATCAAGTTGGTTACCGATACCGATATCACCGAATTTGAAATGGAAAACGCCGACGAGAAAGTCGTCATAAAAAGAGGAACGAGCCAGGAGATCGTCCACGTCGCCGCACCTCCCGTTTATTCGCCTGTCGCCCCCGTCGCCGCCCCGGCTGCCGCCCCGGCTGCGGAAGCCGCCCCCCAGGCCGCGGCGGTCAATGAGAAATACGAGACCATCACCTCTCCGATTGTCGGGACCTTTTACCGGGCCCCTTCTCCCGATTCCGACCCTTATGTCGGGGTCGGCTCCATCGTCGAGAAAGGCCAGGTCTTCTGTATCGTCGAGGCGATGAAGCTTATGAATGAGATTGAGGCCGAGTTCAAATGCAAGATCGTCGAAATTCTCAAAGAAAATGCCCAGCCCGTCGAGTTCGGGGATGCGCTGTATCTGGTTGAGAAACTTTAAAAAGAGTGATTCGTGACTGGTGATTGGTGACTGGCAGCCCCGCAGCCACTGATTGCGATTACGATTCATGGTTCGCCATTCACGATTAACCGGAGTTTTCCATGTTTTATAAGATACTGATCGCCAACCGCGGCGAAATCGCCCTGCGCATCATCCGGGCCTGTAAGGAGCTTGGAATCGGGACGGTTGCCGTGCACTCTGACGTGGACAGCGAGGCGTTGCACGTCAAGCTGGCCGACGAAAGCATTTGCATCGGCCCGGCGGCAAGCGCCGACAGCTACCTGAACATGAAGGCCATCATCAGCGCCGCCGAGGTGACCGACGCCGACGCCATTCATCCCGGATACGGCTTTCTATCGGAGAATGCCGAATTTGCTGAAATCTGCGCCAACTGCGGCATCACCTTCATCGGCCCCACCCCGGAAAACATGCGCCTGATGGGGGACAAGATCAGTGCCCGCCAGACCGTCACCGAAGCGGGGGTGCCTATTCTTCCGGGAACCAAGGAAGGGGTTCATTCGGCCGAAGAAGCCAAAAAGGTTGCGGCTGACATCGGTTACCCCATCATCATCAAGGCGACTGCCGGTGGGGGAGGGCGGGGGATGAAAGTGGTCCATTCTCCGGCGTCCCTGCCCAACGCCTTCGCCGCCGCTCGCTCCGAGGCCCAGGCGGGTTTCGGCAATCCCGAGGTCTACATCGAAAAGTTCTGCGAGCGCCCCCGGCACGTCGAGATCCAGATCCTCGCGGACAAGCACGGCAACGTCATTCATCTCGGCGAGCGCGACTGCTCGATCCAGCGCCGCCATCAGAAGCTGATCGAAGAGGCCCCCTGCCCGGTTCTCACCGCCGAGCAGCGAAAGAAAATGGGCGAATGCGCCGTTGCGGCGGCGAAAAGAGTCGGATACACCAGTGTCGGGACCATGGAGTTTCTCCTCGACCAGCAGGGCAATTTCTATTTCATGGAAATGAACACCCGGGTCCAGGTCGAGCATCCGGTGACCGAGATGATAACCGGAGTCGATATCATCAAGGAGCAGATCCGCTCCGCCGCCGGTCTGCCCCTTCGCTTCAAGCAGTCCGACATCAAAATCAACGGTCACGCCATCGAGTGCCGGATCAATGCCGAGCATCCCTTCAAATTTACCCCTTCCCCTGGGAAGATCGACGGATATCACACCCCCGGGGGCCTCGGGGTGCGGGTCGACAGCGCCGTTTACGACCAGTACACGGTCCTGCCCCATTACGACTCGATGATTGCCAAGCTGATCGTTCATGCCGAGACCCGGGAGGAAGCGATCAAACGCATGGCCCGGGCTCTCGACGAATACATCATCGAGGGAATCAAGACGACCATCGCCTTCCATCAGCGCATCATGGGCAACAAGGAATTCATCGAAGGAACCGTCGACACAGGGTTCCTGGAACGGATGGTGTACTGAAAGGGACCACCGGAAATCAGGAAAAGGGGGGCGGGGCGATGGCTCGGCCCCTCGACATTTTGGGGGCGAGAATGACGCAATCCACCTGGCGGCTGATCCGCTCGGGGCCCCTGACGGGAGCCATGAACATGGCTCTGGATGAAGCGCTGCTGGAAGCGGTGGCTGACGGCAACTCCCTGCCGATCCTGCGCCTCTACGGGTGGGCTCCCCCGGCCGTCAGCCTCGGTTATTTCCAGCGCGGCAAAGGGGTGGTCAATCCCCGGGCCTGTCGGGAGCTCGGCTACGACGTCGTTCGGCGCAACACCGGGGGCCGCGCCGTGCTGCACCACAGGGAGGCAACCTACGCCGTCATCTCCCCCGAGAAGAGTCCCCTCTTCCCCGGTGGCATTCTGGAAAATTACCGCGCCATCGCCGGTGTGCTTCTGGAGGCGTTTCTTTCCCTGGGGGTCGAGGCGAGCCTGACCCCGGCCAGGGAGCGAAGGGGCAAAGGGCCGGGGGCGCAATCGAGCGCCTGCTTCACAGCCCCGGCCAGCTACGAACTCTCCTTCCGGGGCTGCAAGGTCACCGGCAGCGCCCAGAAGCGGCAGGACGGCGCTTTTCTCCAGCACGGCTCCATTCCTGTCGACATCGAGCCCGCCCGACTCTTCCAGGCCCTGGACACCCATGGGCTTCATTCCCCCGAGGAGGGCGGCCGGCTTCTGGAACGGAAGGTCGGGTGGTTGAACCGCTGGCTGCCTCGACCGGTTGCCGTAGCTCAGGTGGAGGAGAGCCTGATCGCTGCCTTCGCCAGGAAGGCCAACATTCACTTTCTTGAGGACAGCCCCACTCCGGATGAGCTGAAGAGAGCCGGGGCTCTGGCGGAGGAGAAATACGGCAACCCCCGCTGGGTCCTGAAGGGGATAGAACCAGAAACTATCGGTGAGGATCTTAGCCAATGAATCTTTCGGTCGGCCACATCACCTATGCCAACTGCGCCCCGTTTTTCCATTACCTCGACTCAAGCGGATTTTCCGGTCGGATCGTCCCGGGAGTCCCCTCCCACCTGAACCGCCTCCTTGCCGAGGGGGAGATCGACATCAGCCCCTCCTCATCCTTCGAATACGCCCGCGGATGGCGGCAGTACCTTCTGCTACCGGGCCAGTCCATCAGCTCCCGAGGACCGGTCCAGAGCGTGCTCCTGTTCTCCTCCCGGCCCCTGGAGGAACTGGCGGGCGAAAAGATCGCCCTCACGGGCGAGTCCGCCACTTCGGTCAACCTACTTTATGTTCTTCTGCGGGAATTTCTTCAGACAGAGGATGTGGACTTCCACGTTCCGCAGTCCTCCTCTCTGGAGGGCATCATCGCCGGGGGCGGCACCGGCCTTCTCATAGGGGACCGTGCTCTAAAGGCCGCACTGAATCCGTCGGCAAGCCGATATGTCTTCGACCTGGGTGAGCTCTGGTACCGTTTTACGGGGCTTCCTTTCGTTTTTGCTCTTTGGATCCTCCGCCGGGAGAGCGCCTTGGACAAACCCGACGAAATCCACAGTCTTCGTGAACAGCTGACCGCCTCCCGCCGAAAGGCCTTCGCGTCCCTTGAGGAGTTGGCCGGCCGCTCCCCCGAACGGTTCTGGATAGACGAGAAGAAACTGGTCGATTACTGGCGCTGCATGGACTACGACCTGAAAGATGAGCATCTGAAAGGCCTGGAGCTTTTCTTCCGGCTGCTGGTCAAATACGGGCGTCTCCCCGAGATGCCGGAGATTCGGTTCTTCGGGGAGGACAACCTTATCAATAACGGCAATTGAACACGGTTTCACCTTTTGCTTTTCTCCGCCTCCAGATAATCCTCCAGGATCTTCCCGTGGTCGAAACAGAGCGGTTCGGGCAACTTGTGCAGGGGGAAGAAGACGGCCTCCGAGGCATCGTCCCCACCCTGGATCTCTCCGTGACCGACGGCGGTGAAGACCATAGAGATGTTGTGCTGGCGGGGGTCCCGGTCGGGCTCGGAGTAGGCGCGAAACTGGTGTAACTCGGCCACTTCCAGCCCCGTCTCCTCCTTCGCCTCCCGCGCCGCCGCGGTTTCCAGGCTTTCCCCGTAATCGACGAATCCGCCCGGAAGCGCCCAGCCCAAGGGAGGGTTTTTTCGTTTAATCAGGACGATACCGTTCCCTTTCCGGATGATGATGTCGACGGTCGGGAAGGGGTTTCTGAAAGGTTTTTACCGCCGCCCCGCATTTGGGACATTTCAAGGCTTCCTGCATTTTGTCTCTCCTTCGGCGAAAATGGTGGGTAGAGGGCTTTTCTCTTGACACCATGGGACCAAAATGCGTAATTATACCCGATTTGCCCGGGTGGCGGAACTGGTAGACGCAAGGGACTTAAAATCCCTCGGGGGGTAACCCCTGTACGGGTTCGATTCCCGTCCCGGGTACCATAATAAAAACAAGGGGTTATGGCTTTTTATTGGCTGGCCCCTTGTTTTTGTTGTGGTTTCCAAATTTGCTGCTTTCGCAAGAAAGCAAAATAGTGGATGGTTAAGCAAAGAGCCTCAGCAGGGCGCCGAAAGGGCTGACCCGGCAGCCAGCCCTTTCCAATCGGCTTCCTTTTCAAGCCACCTGCCTTCGGAGTTTCATATGGCTTTTGGGACCGCTTCGAAATAGGCGCGGGGGTGCTTGCAGACCGGACAGCTCTCGGGCGCCTCGGTGCCTTCATGCAGATGACCGCAATTGCGGCACTTCCACGTCACCTCCTTCGGTTTGCGAAAAACGGAGTCCGATTCCAGATCCTGCAGCAAGGCCTTGAAGCGCTCCTGGTGGGCCTTCTCGATGTCGGCGATCCCCTCGAAAAGTTTTGCTATCTCCTCGAAACCCTCCTCTCGGGCCTCCCTGGCCATTCGAGGGTACATATCCATCCACTCGTCACCTTCGCCGGCCGCCGCGGCTTTCAGGTTGTCGACGGTGCCCTGGATGCCCTTTAAGGCCTTGAGATGGAGCTTTGCGTGCTCCTTCTCGTTGTCGGCCGCCTCCAGAAAAATAGCGGCAATCTGTTCGAATCCCTCCTTCTTTGCCGCCGAGGCGAAAAAGGTGTATTTGTTCCTGGCCTGGGATTCCCCGGCGAAGGCCGCCTGGAGGTTCTTTTCAGTATTGGTGCCTTTCAAATCCTTCATGTCGTTCCTCCTTGTGGTAGATGAATGCAATCCTAAAAGAGCTACCATGTTTTTCCCGAGTATGGGGCCTTGAGTTTTCGTGAGGGGGAAATTTCCTTTTAAATCGTCTTCCTATCTGATAAAAATCGGGGCTGGCCCTTGGGGTGAGGAGGCGTGGGGAAAATATCCCCTTTCAGAGGCGTTCAAGAGGAGAGGTATTGATGAATGAGCAGGAAAGCAAGGTTCTGGCCCTCGTCGGGGCCAACGGCATGCTGGCGACTATGGTCCGGGAAACCGCTCCGGAAGGAGTACCGGATCGTCCCCTTCGACCTTCCGGATTTCGACATTACCGACAGGGGGCAGGTGCTGGAGACCATGTCTGGAGCCCGGCCGCAGGTGATCGTCAACTGCGCGGCCTTCACCGACGTCGACGGCTGCGAGAGCCTGGAAGAGCTCGCCCTCCGGGTCAATGGGGAGGGGCCCGGGTACCTTGCCGAGGCGGCCCGGGAGCTCGGGGCGGTGCTGGTGCATATCTCCACCGACTACGTCTTCGACGGTCTTGGCGATCGTCCCTACACCGAAGAGGATCCCGTCGGTCCGCAATCGGCCTACGGCCGCTCCAAGCTGGCCGGAGAAAAGGCTGTTCTCGAAAGCGGGCTGGACAGAATATCTTATCGTCCGCACCAGTTGGCTTTACGGCCCCGGGGGAAAGAACTTCGTCGAAACCATCGCCCGCCTGGCCGCCGAGCGTGACGAGCTGGGCATCGTCGCCGACCAGGTGGGCTCTCCCACCTACACCGAAGACCTCGCCCGGGCGCTCTTCCACCTCATCGAGGCTGCCGGAGGGCCGAAAGCCTCCCGACCGTCCCCGGGCGGGTTCGGCATTTACCATTTTTCCAACGAAGGTACCTGCAGCTGGTTCGAGTTCGCCCGGGATATTATTGCCGGGCTGCAGGAGTGTGGCCTTCCGGTCAAAACTCGAAGGGTTCTGCCGATTCGGACGGAGGAATATCCCCTCCCGGCCGCGAGGCCTGCCTACTCGGTTCTCTCCAAGGAGAAATACCGGCAAATTACAGGGAAGGATGTTCCGCACTGGAGGGACGGGCTGGCGAGGTATTTGGGAAGGCGATTAAGAGGGCCTGGGGACCAGGGACTGGGGACTGGGCGGGAAGGTGTGGAAATCCATCGCTAGGAGCAAGGGCAAAAGGCCGACCCCCTTTTCACCAGGGTCGGCCTTTTTTCGTTCACT
>CAWBQR010000012.1:0-147469 GCA_963791005.1 uncultured delta proteobacterium
ACGATCGCGCTCAGGCAGGCCAGGCTTTGCTCCAACAAATTCAATCATTCCGCTCAACCCCGCTATTCCCCAAAACATCAAATGCTCTGGCGACCAGTACATCACAAGGCGGGTCTTCGTCAGGATGCTTTTCGCCGTACCTCCGAGTTTATCTATTGTAAAACCGCCAGCGCTACCATGTGCGCCAATAGCAATCAGGTCTGGCTTCAACGCAGCAACTTCCTGAGTCAGGCAGGAGTACGCCGTGCCCTCAGCAGTCCAGTAACGGAATCTTTCTGGGGAGACGCCAAATTTCTTCAGGAATTTCTGGTGGTCTTTGACGAATTTTTCCAACTGTTCATCTTCACTTTTTTTTATCATGTCGCCATGCCAGTGCCTGATCGTATCTCCGATAGTAGTGTCGGGGATCTCGTAACAATGAAACAGGTGGAAAAACCCGTCATGGACCAATTCAAGGGCTATTTGAAAAGCCTTTCTTGAGCCAGGCAAGAAATCCGTGCCGATTAAAATAGTCTTGTAATCACCTACCGCTTTGTTTTTGACCATCAAGACTGAAGTTATGCCTTTGCGGACGACTCTTTCAATGGTGGTTCCGATAAACATATCTCGAAATTTGGATTTTCCATGCATCCCCATCACAATCAGGCCAGACTTTACCTTTTCCGCATGTTTGATGATTTCGAGAAAAACTTCTCCGCCTTCAATGATGGTAATGGAGTATTGAATGTCTTCTGCTTCCGGATAGCACGACAGGTAATTTTTGACAGTATCCTCGGCATCCGACTTTAAGGAGGAAAACCGGCTCTTCTGGTCTGCATACGAATAAGACGGGCAAACATGGAGAATGTGGAGTTTGGTTTTCATCATTGCGGTCAACTTAATCGCTCTCTCAAACGCACGATCACTTTGGCTTGTGAGATCGGTGGCCAGCATGAGATTTTTCATTCCTTCCTCCTTCACCCAACGAATCGGGGCTATTTTCAAGGGTGCCTCAGCGTCTGAAGCGGCAGGCGGTCCTGGTAAATGCCTATGAAGTTCAGGTCGGTAGTGAAGTGGGCAGCGGTGCGATGGCGTCTATCAGCCATTCCCATACCCCATTAATCAACGTTAATCGATCCTTTCTCGTTGTCAAAAGACCACCTGTCGGGACAATGTTCACATTTCCGGCTGTGGCGATTTTTCGCTCCAGCAAACCTGCCACCCCGGCCGGGGGTGCGTTTCTTCTCCATCAGGAGATGAATCGAGGAGAGTTGGAGCATCCGGCCGGTGGTGAGCGGGAAAAGAAAAGACCTTTAACCCGCAGAAAAATGGATTCTGGTCATAATATATCTGAAGCAAAAACCTTCCTCTGCTATGGGTGGCCCTATGACCCAATCGGCTATACCTTAGCAACACCTCTCCGAACCATCTCGCAAGACTCTAATCTGGTGGCTCTGGCTGCTAACCTGGTTCCTTTTACTCGGCGGCCTCCTCTATCACTATTTCTACCTAGGAGTGGTCCTCCTCTCGGTTCTCCACGTTCTTCTGTTTCTCTGGTTGTTCCGCTTCCGAGTTGATCCCTTTCCGGTACAGGTTCGCCTCGCCTATCTGTTCTGGGTCTCGATCGGCAAATACGTACCCAGCATGATTATTCTGATGTACATCACCACGGTCGGCCTGGCGGCCAACCTGTTTCTGAATTATTGTCCGCTTGCGAGGCTGATGCACTTGATGCCTTGGAACCGCACCGAGTCTCTTCCCCTGGCGTTTCTCAAGCGGGTGTTTCTTAGACCACCTTCCCAGGGCAGGTTCATTCCACGGGAAAATGGACAAACGACCGACGCCGGCTGTGAGCCCCACATTTCTGGAACAAACTCAGACAGGAGAAAAGACCATTCCGATCCGAGGGATTAGAATGGCCCTTTTTAAGTGTCCAAAATCTCTCCGTGGACCAGGACTGCCCAGATCTGTTTCGGAAGGAGTAAATTATCGGATAGGTTTTTCCTATGCTGGGGGGCTGAAAAAGGAGCACCAGGGGTCTTCGGGAACAAATCATTGGGACGCCCGAAGCATTCTAATCTCTACCGCGTCACCCCCTGCGCGTAATCTCGCTCATCAACTCTACCTGAACCTGCTGGATCTCCACTAAACGCTCCCACTGCTTGCAGAGGAGATGGTCGATTTTCTCGTGCAGGTAACGGATCTCCAACTCCGCCTTGAGATTGACCCGGTAGTCGTTCTGAGAGCGGAGGCGGTCCTTGTCCTCCTGCCGATTCTGGCTCATCATGATAATGGGAGCTTGGATGGCGGCAAGACAGGAGAGGACCAGGTTGAGCAGGATGAAGGGGTATGGAATCGAAGGGGCGTTTCAGCAGAACGACGGAGTTAAGGAATATCCATAGCAGCAGGAAACCGGCAAAGCTAAGAATGAAAAACCAACTCCCGCCGATGTCGGCGATGCGGTCCGCCAAGCGCTCCCCGAAAGAGAGCTTTCGCTCGAGTTGTTCTTCGATGTCGCTCGACAGGATATCCTGCCGGGTTAGACTGTCGAGAACCTCCTGCTCCAAGGCTGTCAGTTCACCCTTTTCTGCCTCCAGCAACGACTGGATGTGCCTGTTGCGATAGCGGTTTAGGTCATCCCGGCAGATAAAGGCTTCGGAGGACCAGTCCGGATGGTCCCGGCGGATTTCCTGCGCGACCGACTCCCTGATCAAAGGGGCGGGGATCAGTCTACCCCTTTCTTTGCCTCTGCCGCAGATCAGGCAGGCGGCCACCCGATTTCCAGTCTCTTTTGTCATTTTTCCCTAGGTTCCGCTGGGAGACAAGAGGTTGGCAGACCCTGCTCCTGCCCGCTGTAAATTCGTAAAATTTAGACAATACAAATTTAATGCAGTCGCGAGCATCGGTCAACTTTGATTGTGTTTACCGCAGTTCCGACTGCCAAGCCCTTAATGATAGATGCACTCGATGTCAACACCCTGCTGAAATCTTGCCAAAAACTGAGATGGGCCATTAGCATGTCTGAAAAATTCTGATTTCTGAGAGGGTTGTCGGGATGATAGTTTACCACCACGCAAAAATATGCTCGGCCGCCAAATCTTTGTTCCGATATTTCCGGGTTCGTCTCGCCAGTTTGCACTGAAATCTTTTCTATTTCGAGCCCCCAAAGGGCTCCACAACGGCAGAACATCGCCGATGCCCTGGACCGTTTCGGACGTATGCGCGACGCACATCCCTGGAGATGAATAGCACGTGGCCCCTGGGAAATCAGCGATAGCAGGAGGTAGCCAAGCCTGCCAATGGACTGCATCGCTGACACGCGGACTCCGCTTGGGGATCCGTACCTTTTACCTTTCTTAATCCCCCTAGTCCAAACCCGACCTATGTCCGACCCTGAGTGCGATTCTAGGGGAGGAGAGGAGGCAGGTTTTTAGGAAAAAGAAAAAACCCCAACCGGGGATGGCTGGGGCTTCTCAATAGAAAGACTTATAAACTTCCCATCAAATTAAAGGCTCCTTTGGCTTGATAAGAAGAAAGTTGCAGTTTATTTGAAAACACAATTCTTTGCGTAATCAGCTGCCTCGCTGGCAGTCCAGTCTTTCTTGGGTTTTTCTTTCATGTCCGAGCACCACTCTTTGCTTCCAACTTCATGGGAGCAGCCAAGAACCATAGATAGAAAGAGTGCCGCAACGAAAAGACTCACAATTTTTGCAAAACGCATTACGTTTCTCCTTTGAGAATTTAGTCGCAGAGCATAATTACATACCCACTAAAAATAATTTTCCGACTGAATCTACAGCAGGCTTTGGATTGTGCAGAGGCCCATCGACGCCCCGGAGTCTCTCCCCGGAGGCTCATTCCCGGACCGGAGCATTCAGAAGCTAATCCATATCCACCCCAAACGCAGAAACAGAAAACGCCTCTGGACCGGACATGGACCAGAGGCGTTCTTTTTGTTCGGGTTGGCTTCCGCGTTCGGGATTCGGAAAGCCGATGAAACTATAAGGAAAAGATTGGTCGGGGCGAGAGGATTTGAACCTCCGACCCCCTGCTCCCGAAGCAGGTGCGCTACCAGGCTGCGCTACGCCCCGACGTGTATCTTCCCTTGAACAACAGACGGAACTTTTAGCACGAGCCGGGGGGAAAATGCAAGAAGGTTTTGGCGTGGAAATGGGCAAAAGTGGATGTGGTCTTTGCCCGTCGCGACCTTCGGCTTCACGGCTCAATCTGAAGGTTAGAGCTCCTGCCCCACCGGCCGCACCAGCACCTCGTTGACATCGACGTGGGGCGGCTGGCTGACGGCGAAGAGGACCGCCCGGGCGATGTCCTCTCCGGTGACCATCGGTTCGTCGGGCTCTGGCCTTCCAGAAGGGGGTGTCGACCTTGCCCGGCTCGACAAGGGTCACCCGCACGCCGGTGCCGACCAGCTCCTTGCGCAGGGATTCGGCCATGCCGGTTATGGCCCATTTGGTCGCCGAGTAGAAGTTGTTGGGCGGGGCCGTGCGTCCGACCACCGAGCCGGTGAGGAGCAGGTGGCCCCTGTTGCGGATGAGCTCCGGCAGGGTCAGCCGGGCGGTGGCGGCGGCGCCGAAGACGTTGGTCATCAGCATCTGCCGCCACTCCTCCGGGGTGTCCTCCCCGCCGACGTAGCGTCCGCCCCAGGCCCCGCCGGCGTTGGCGAAGGCGAGGTCGATGCGGCCGAAGGCCTCAAGGGTGGACTCCACCAGGGCCTTCACGGAGGACCAGTCGCCCACGTCGCAGCCTACCGCCAGGGCCCGCTCCGGGCCTCCGAGCTCGGAGGCGATCCGCTCGAGCTTCTCCTTGGAGCGGGCGGCCAGCACCAGGCGGTAGCCCGCCTGCGCCGCCAGCCGGGCGGTAGCGAGGCCGATGCCGGTGGAGGCGCCGGTAATCAGAAAGACCTTCTCTTTGTTGCTTTCCATTTTCACTTCTCCTCTCGATTATATTCAGAACTCCAGACGAGCATAGGGGGATTTGGCCGAGGCCTCCAGGGCGTCCTCCAGGGTGACGATGCCCTGGGCCTCGAGGAGGGGGATCAGCTTCAGCAGGACCTCGGCGGTGACGATGGCGTCGCCGAGGGCGGTGTGCCGGCCGACGACGGGGATGTTCATGCCGTTCGGCGATTTTCTCCAGGGCATGGGTTCCCAGGGAAGGATGGACGATGGAGGACAAAAGCAGGGTGTCGAGCACCGGATGGTCGAAGCGGATGCCGGTCTGAAGCTGCTTCAGCTTCAGGAATTCCATGTCAAAGGCCGCATTGTGGGCCACGAGGACCGCTCCTTCCGCAAAGGCTGTGAAAGTGCGGCAGAACCTGCTCGATGGTCGGTTGTCCCTGAAGGAGATCGGGCTCGATGCCGTGGATCGCCACCGAGCTTTTCGGTACCGGACGCTGGGGATTGACGAGCAGATCGATCGTTTCCTCGTAGAGCAGGCGGCCCTTGACGATGCGAATGGCGCCGATCTGGATGATTTCATCCCCTTCGGCCGGGTTCAGTCCGGTGGTCTCGGTATCGAAGACCACGTAGGTGAGCTCGCGCAGCGGACAGCGGCCCTTCTCCGTCTGAACGCTCTGGTTGAAGAGGTCGAACTCGTAAAAGACGGGCCGGGCCTTCGCCCCGGTCGGGATTCCGAGGCGTCTCTCGGCCGGGGCCGCCGGAATCATCAGGCGGATCCCTCCACAGGCCTCGGCCTCCCGGCCGTCGAAACGAAGCATGTCCCCATGGAGAGCCATCAGTTCGCGAATGCTGAGGGTCCGCCCCTGCCGGTCGGTATTCAGGGGGGCGTTTTCCCACTCGCTGATGAGGCGGCCCGGCATCTCCTGCTGCGGCCAGGCGACAGTCAGGGAAACCTGTTCGGTCCCCGATTTTTTCAGTTCGATGGAAAGGGCGGAAAGGCTCGTCCCCTCCTGCAGACGGTCGACCAGGTCGCAGATCGCCTGGACCAGGGAAAAGCTGTCGACCTGCAGCCACAACCCCTCGGGGGCCTCGCCGGAGGGCTCGATGCCGCTGCGCTCCCGAACGGTCTTTCGAAGGAGCTGGAGGAGATTTGCCGCCGTTACCTCCTGCTCGGTGTTTATCTTCGGCAGGTCTCTGGCGTAGTCCTCCCGGGCCAGGATCAACTGTCTCTGAATGCTTCGGGAGGCCCGGTCGATGGTTTGCCTGTAGCGGTGAAGCTCCTGGGGCGAGAGGTGTTCCTGCGCAAGGATGGAGGAGATCGAACGCCGGATCTCGAGTCAGGGACTCCTGGAGACCCTCGGTCAGGGCTTTGATGATGAGGTCACGATGGGTGACGGCCTCAATCTGACGGGTCATGTCTTCGAGGGTGAGGACGAATCCGGAGAGGTCCTTTTTGTTTTCTTCGTTCCTGAATACCGGCGCCATGTTGACCCGCAGGCACGTTCCGTCGGGCAGGGTCGTCAGGAAGCTGGAGGCAGGAGCGCTTCGTCCCTTTTCCGCCGCCTCCTGCTGGTGCTGAAGGGCCTTGACGATGGGCTCGCGCTCCAGGACCCCGAAGATCGACCGTCCCAGGCCGATCCAGACACCCGGCCGGTCTTCGGCCAGACCTTTTCGAGCGCCGGACTGGAGCAGTTTGCGGGCAGCCTGATTGTAGAGCAGGATCTGGCCGGCGGTGTTGCAGACCAGCACTCCGCCGGGCAGTTCCGACATGAGGGCGGCAAGCCGGTTGCGTTCCTCGTGCAGCTCCGTGCGGGCTGTGTGGATGCGTTCATCGACGTCGAGCTGGAGTTTCTGGAAGGCTTCGGCGGAGGCATTGATGACCCCGGTGAGGTAGACGACCTCTTTGGCGCCGGCTCGGAGTGATGCGGTAGGCCGGGTTGACGGTGGCGATCAGCCGCGCCTCCTCGGCCAGCTTGAGGATGGGGATGATGTAGTAGCTGAAGAGAAGGCTCACCAGGGTGCCGATGATCATCATCAGGATGATCGCTCCCACAATGGGGAAGGGAAGCAGCTTGTGGGAAACGGTCCCGACGAGGGTTTTCTCCTCCTGCGACAGGCTGTACCAGGATGCGGCGAAGCTTCCGAGAATGACCGCGAAGATGGCGGTTATGACGGCAACCAGGAAGATCCAGTATTTCAGGGCCGGTTTCATCATCGCTTGTCAGCCTCGAAACAGGCGGGACATGAGAGATTCCGGAGTTTTTTACTTCTTAAAGAATAGGTGAGTTCGCGCCTTTCGTCCAGAAGGCGTAGGGTGAGGGGCCCATCGGGACCGAATTACCCCCGGGGACCCTTGCAAAAGGAGCCCGTTAATTTAATCTCTACCCAAGGTGCATGGTTTCTAACCGCTTGGCCGGGGAGGGCAGGAATGTTCTGGCGCTGGTTTCCGTGGAAGCAGGTGGTCAGCAGACTGGCCCGGTCCCGGGGGATGGTCGACCCGATCCGGATCCTCTCGCGCCTGGAGGGTTTCGGTCAGCCCCTGGAACTGAAGGAGCCCCTGGAACTGCTGCGGGCCGGGGTGCTCTTTCACGCCCGGGGCCTGCTCAATACCGGAGCCATCCAGCACAATCTCGACTGGATCTGGCCCTACTGGGTCGAGCGCCAGTACGACCCCGGCGACCCGGCCTTCATTCCCCGGGCCTTCTCCATCACCCACATCAACCTCACCCATCGCAACTGGACGGCCATCGGCCTGCCCGACGAGGACCGGATTCCCATCGTCGACCCCCGAGGCCTTCTGACCCCCTTCTTCGACGGATGGTCCCTCGATTGCTGGCTGGTGCGGGAAAAGGGCCCCTGGCTCGTCCCCTCCCAGCTGGAGGCCCTGGAACAGCATCCCGAGTTCGACGGGCGCCTGGCGGTGGTCACCCGCGGTGCCCTGGAGGGGGGCGAGCTTTCCGTGCGGGCCCTGGTCGAGGAGGAGTCCGGGCTCCCCGGTCTGCTGTATGGAGGTCTTTGCCCGCCCCGAAGGGGAGGCATGGCTGGTGGTGGCCCTTCGCCCCTACAACCCCGAGGGGGTGAGTTTCATTCACCGTGTGGAGGCCGAAAACGGCCTCTCGGGCTGGCTCGTCGACCGCCGGGGGCGGATTCTCTTCGATCCCCCCGCCGAGCGTTTCCGTTTCTCCGACTACCACACCGGGGACGTGCACGCCCGCCTCTTCGGACCGAGTGAGACCGGGGGCGCCTTCTGCAAGGTCGGGATGGCTACCGCCGCGGCTCTTTTTGCCGTCGGTCCCGAGGGGCGGACAGTGCGGGTGAAGGTGCCCCTGGAGTCGGAGGGCGACCACGGCGACGGCAAGGTCCCCCCCGGCTCCTGGGCCGAGGCCCTCTCAGGGGCGGCAACGGCCCGGCTGCCCGAGCCCCGCTTCCAGATGCTCTTCGATGCGGCGGTACGCTCCCTGGTCCTGCACGCCCCCGGCGAGGTCTATCCCGGACCCTATACCTACAAGCGGTTCTGGTTCCGGGACGCCGCCTTCATCCTGAACGCCCTTCTCTGCCTCGGGCTGGAGCGGCGGGTGGAGAGGGTCCTCGACAGCTTTCCGGGGCGCCAGACCGCCACCGGCTTTTTTCTTTCACAGGAGGGGGAGTGGGACTCCAACGGCGAGGCACTGTGGATCCTCGAGCGCTTCTGCCGCCTTACCGGCAGGGCCCCCAAGCCCGAATGGCGCCGGACGATCCTGAAGGGGGGCCGGTGGATTCGGCGCAAACGCCGCCCCGAAGGGGGCGACCCCCGCTACTCCGGCCTGCTTGCCCCCCGGTTTCAGCGCCGAGC
Source organism: uncultured delta proteobacterium (assembly GCA_963791005.1). GTDB lineage: Bacteria > Desulfobacterota > Desulfuromonadia > Desulfuromonadales > CAWBQR01 > CAWBQR01. Next base: position 8,725 of record CAWBQR010000012.1, read on the forward strand.
ACCTCGGGCCCAACGACTATTACTACTGGGACGACTTCTGGGGGGTGGCGGGCCTGCGCGCCGCCGCCGCCCTTCTCGAAGAGCTCGGAGAGGGCGGCCCTGCCGGAGAAATGCGCGAGGAAGCCGGGCGGTTCGAGACGGCCATCGCCGCGAGCCTCCGCCACGCCGCGGGGCGCCTGGGGCGCCCCGGGATGCCCGCCTCCCCCAGCCGGCGGCTCGATTCGGGGGCGGTGGGCTCGCTGGCGGCCGGGTATCCCCTGCAGCTCTTCGCATCGGCAGACCCCCGCCTGCTCGACACCGTCGCTTTTCTGCTCGAGCGCTCCATGTACAAGGGCGGCTTTTTCCAGGACGTCATCCATTCGGGGATCAATCCCTACCTGACCCTGCACCTCGCCCAGGTGCTGCTTCGGGCGGGCGACGGGCGCGCCCTCGACCTCTTCCGCGCCGTGGCCGACCTGGCCTCGCCCACCGGCCAGTGGCCCGAAGCGATCCACCCTCGAACGGGGGGCGGCTGCATGGGCGACGGCCACCATGTCTGGGCCTCGGCCGAGTGGGTGCTGATGCTGCGCAACTGCTTTTTGCGCGAGGAGGGGGAGCGTCTCATTCTCGCCTCGGGGATTTTTCCGGCCTGGCTTGAGCAGGAGGGCCCCATCGTCTTCGGTCCGGCCCCCAGCGCCTTCGGGGCGCTGAGCCGTCACCGTCTTTCCCGGACCGGAGGCGGTGCGCGTTGCCTGGCAGGCCCAGTGGCGGAGCCCGCCCGAGGCCGTTGAGGTGCGACCGCCCGGATGCGTCCCGGCGACGGTGGGGCCGGAGGTCTTCAGCGTCGAGCTGAGGCGGGTGATGCAATGAATATCCTGATGTTCACCAACACCTTCACCCCCCATGTCGGTGGGGTGGCCCGTAGCGTTCAGGGGTTCACCCGAGCGTTTCGCCGCCGGGGCCACCGCGTGGTCGTCGTTGCCCCGCAGTTCGAGGGGATGCCCGCGACCGAGGCCGACGTGGTGCGCCTGCCTGCCATCCGGCACTTTTCGGGCAGCGATTTTTCCGTGCCCGTACCGCTGCCCGGACGGGTGAGCCGGGCTCTGAGGGAGCTCGGCCCCCAGGTCATCCACTCCCACCATCCCTTCCTGCTCGGCGAGACGGCCCTGCGCGTGGCGGCCTTCCGCGGCCTGCCGGTGGTCTTTACCCACCACACCCTCTATGAGCGCTACACCCACTACCTGTCGGGGGAGTCGCCGCGGCTGCAGCGCTTTGCCGCCGAGCTCGCCACCGGGTACGGCAACCTCTGTGACGCGGTGATCGCTCCGAGCCGTTCCGTGGCCGACCTGCTGGCGGAGCGCGGGGTGCGCGTCCCGGTGGAGGTGATCCCCACCGGCGTCGACCTGGGGGTCTTCTCCCCGGGGGAGGGGGGGGCCCTGCGCCGGAGACTCGGCATGCCCTCCCGAAGCCTTCGTCGTCGGCCACGTCGGGCGTCTGGCCGAAGAGAAAAACCCCCTCTTCCTGGCCCGGGCGGTCGCCCGCTTCCTTCAGGGGGCGCCCCGGGCGCATTTCCTCCTGGCGGGCACGGGACCGGCCGCAGAGGCCATGTTCGGGGTCTTCGAGGAGCAGGGACTCGAAAAGCGCCTGCACCCTCTGGGGACCCTGGGGCCAGGGGAGCTGGTTGAGGCCTACCGGGCGATGGACGTTTTCGCCTTTGCCTCGCTGAGCGAGACCCAGGGAATGGTGCTGACCGAGGCGATGGCCGCCGGGGTTCCGGTGGTCGCGGTGGATGGTCCGGGGGTGCGGGAGGTGGTGTGCGACGGGGAAAACGGCCGCCTGCTTCCGGCCCTCGACGAGACCGGGATGGCCCGGGCGCTGGCCTGGGCCGCAGGCCTGGCCCCGGAGAGGCGGCGGCTGCTGCGGGAACGCCGCCCTGCGGACCGCTGGAGATTTTTCCATGGAGCGCACCGCCGGGAGGGTTCTGGACCTTTACCGGCAGGCTGTGCGCCGGCCGGCCCCGGCCCAAGGGGGCGGAGGCCGGCAGTTGGGCGGCGTCGCTTCGCTTTTTCGGGGAGGAATGGAAGATCCTGCGCAACCTGATGCACGCCGCCGAAAATGCTCTGCGGGTCCGGGAGAACGGGAAGAACGCCGACTTGTGAAGGGGCTCTCAAGCAATCGTCCTCTTTTTCCGCCAGTTTCAAATACGAACTCGAACCGTGAGAAAATCATGAACCACGGGGTACACAGGCCACAGAGAAAAATTGGGAAAATCTTTCTAAGAGATCTCTGCGATTCTCAAGCGACTGGAAAGAGCGGGCGAAAGATTGGTATTTCCTGTCTCGGGTGGACCTGAAGGGTGAGGGAAACTGTTACGATTTTACCCGAGCTTGAATGGTATACGGTAACAGCCCGGCTCGGAGTGTAACTGTTTGGACCACAGAGACTTTTTCCATTGCGAAATGGGTGGTGACGGGGGTTGTCGTTGTAACCTATCGAGAATTACATTGAAAAAAATTTTAATGCGAAAAACGTCCAGGGTGGCAACCCCTTTGCAATACCGTAGACAGAATCATTTGGCGCCCTGCCGGTTCAGAGCGCCGCCATTCCAAAAAAGCAGAATGAAGGAGGTAGGTCATGGGCAGAACCAGCACCAATCCGAAAAAATTCATCATCTCCTGCAGGGTCAATCACCGGGAGATGGAGGCGCTTCAGAAACTCGCCGAAGATTCGGGCCTCAGCATCACCATGCTGCTGCGCAAGAGCCTCGAACTGGCCGAACGGGAGCACGGTGATCGGGCGGCTCAGGCCAGGGCCTGAGCCGGCGTCCGCTTCCGCCGCGTTGGGGAGCGAAGGGCCTCCGGGCCCTTCACCCCCGCGCCGATGGAGGCGGACCGCTGAGCTCCGGTATGTCTTCGCGCAGTCAGGGCGCTAAAGTCCTTTCAAGCGGCGTTCGCCGCTTTTTCGCAAATTCCCTTTTTAGATGAAATGAATAGGGTCGCCCGCCCGGACGAGGCCGTCCCGCAGCACCTTGACGAAGATCCCCTCCTTCGGCATGACGCAGTCGCCGGCCTGGTGGTAGATGGCGCAGCGGTTGTGGCATTCCTTGCCGATCTGGGTGACCTCGACCAGGGCCCGGCCGATGACCAGGCGGGTGCCGATGGGCAGAGAAACGAGGCAGATCCCCTCGGTGGTGAGGTTCTCGGCGAAATCCCCGGCATCGACATCGAGGCCCAGGGCCTGCATTTTGGCGATGCTCTCCCGGGCGAGAAGGCTGACCTGCCGGTGCCAGGGGCCGGCATGGGCGTCACCCTCGATGCCGTGATCCTTCCGGAGGATGGCCTCCCCGACAGGGGTTTTACGCTCGCCCTTTCGTTCGCTGACGCATACGGCGACGACGGCGGGGATCACAGGGGTCTTTCGGGGCTCCGGTGCGCTATCCGCCGATATTCGACATGGCGAAGGGTTCATGGTCCATCTCCTGGGATGAAATGCCGTGCCGGCCCGGTTTCAGGCCGACCACCCGCTCCATGGCTTCGGAGACCGCGACGTCCCCGTCGAGGAGATAGGGCCGCAGGTCGAGGCCGGTTTCGGCGAAGAGGCATCCGCGGGCCTTGCCCGAAGAGGTGACCCGGATGCGGTTGCAGCTCTGGCAGAAGTGGCCGGAGACGGGGGTGATGACCCCGAGGGTTCCCGCGGCGCCGTCGATGCGGAACGCCCGGGCGGGGCCGGCCAGTTCGTTCGGCAGCGATGGGACGGAAGGGATAGCGTTTGGCGATGCGGGCCAGAATCTCCTCCCCGGAGATGGCCATTCTCTGCCAGTTGGGCGATTTCATCGTCGGCATGTACTCGATGAAGCGAACCGCGTAGGGCTTCTCCAGGGTCATGGCGGCAAAATCGAGGATCTCGGCATCGTTGACCCCCCGCATGGCCACCACGTTGATCTTGAGCGGGAAAGCCGGCCTGCTCTGCGGCGGCGATGCCCGCAAGGACCCTGCCGAGGTCGGCGCCGCGGGTGACGGCCGAGAAGGTGTCGGGGCGCAGGGAGTCGAGGCTGACGTTCAGGCGCTGCACCCCGGCCGCTCGAAGGTCCCCGGCCATTTTCTCCAGCAGCATCCCGTTGGTGGTCATCACCAGCTGTTTCAGGCCGGGAATCGCGGACAGGCGGCCCAGCAGCTCGAGGATGCCCTTTCGCACCAGCGGCTCGCCGCCGGTCACCCGGACCTTCTCGATGCCGAGGGCGACCGCCGCCCGGGCCACCCGGTAGAGGTCCTCCAGGCTGAGGATGTCCTCGTGGCACAGTTTGGGGATGCCCTCGGCCGGCATGCAGTAGCGGCAGCGCATGTTGCAGCGGTCGGTCACCGAAAGGCGAAGGTAGTTGATCTGTCTTCCGTGGCGGTCGATCAGTCCCACAGCGGTTCAGGCCTCCGTCGTGAAGAAATCCATCTCCAACAGGTCGATGGTCAGGGTGCGCCGGCGCAGAAGGGTTCCGCGGCCGAGCAGGATCTTGCAGACCTCCGCCGCCTCCAGACTGGCGACCAGGGCGGGGGTGAAGGAGGGGTTGCCGAGCTCCCTCTCGATGCCCTGGCCGGAGCGGGTGTAGCTTTTGGCCAGGGTGTCGTCCCCGGGAAACTGGGTGGTGACCTGGCCGTACCAGCCGGCGATGGCGCCGTGAACCAGGGCGATGCCAAGGGCGGCGCAGCACTCGGCAAGCTCCAGGCGCACGGCGATGCTCGTCGAGGGCGTCGACGACGACGTGGACTCCCGAGAGCAGGTCGGCGCCGTTGCGGCTGGCGAAGGGGGCGTGTACGGGGGTCAGGGAGACGGCGGGATTGATCTCGGCGAGGCGTTCGGCCGCAGCGCTTACCTTGGGCCGGCCGAGAAGGGCGGGGGTGCACAGGAGCTGGCGGTTCAAATTGTGCTCCTCGAACTCGTCCGGGTCGACGGCCACCAGGTGGCCGACCCCGAGGCGGGCCAGGGCTTCCAGGATATAGCCGCCGAGGCCGCCGCAGCCGATGATCGCTACGGTGCTCTGGAAAAGGCGCAGCTGGTCGGCGGTGGAGATCATGTTGCGGTTGCGCCGGTAGCGCGCGGGTAGGAGGCCCCTTTCGAGGGACAGCCGTTCGATGGTGGCGAGGCTCAGGCCGAAGCGTTCCGCGGCGGCCGTCTGCACGGGCCATGGGAGGAGGTTTTCCCGGGTCTGCTCCCGGAGAAAGGAAAAGACCGCCTCCATCTCTACCCTCCGCCGACCAGGGGGAAGAGGGAGAGGGCGTCGCCTTCGCGAAGCTGGCTGCTCCAGCGGGGCGTGCCGGCCGTTGACCAGCACGATTCCCAACTCCTCTTCGTTCAGTCCGACATCGACCACGACATGCCGGCAGTCGGTCCCTTCGGGGTAGTCGCGGTCTTCGGCCTTGAAGCGGCCGACCCGGAAGGTAGCGAAAAGTTTTACCGTGATTTGCATTTTCGTGATCTCCTTCCCGGCCCCTTCAGGCGTCGCCGCTTCCGGAAAATAGGCTCGTTCCCGGAGGCTAAGGAGGTGGGAAAAATTCCCGGTGTGGCCTTGGCGGACCACACCGGGCAGGGAGAGAGTGACTCAAAGAGAGCCCTCTTACGAACGGGTACGACCTAGAAGTTCCAGAATTCGTCGATTTCCTCGTCGGTGAAGTCCCAGACCGCGTTGTGCGGCGGCACGGGGTCGCTGACGAAGAACTCGGGCAGACGGTCGTCCTTGTTGGTGAAGCCGGCGGCGATATTGAAGCCGCCGCTCGGTCTTGAGGATCGTTTTGCCGAGGTTGGTGACGTCGTCGCCGGTCAGGCTGATGCCGAAGCGGGCGTTGATCATGTCGATCAGGGCCGGCAGGCACTCGGGGATATCCAGGGCCGGGAAGGCGACGAAGATGCACATGCCGGTCGAGTCGACGGCGGCGGTGGCGATCTGCAGGTTGCGCGAGAGCTCGACCTGGCCGTCCTTGCTCAGCGGATCGACCTGGCCGCCGACGCCGAGGATGTTGGTGGCGATGGTGTAGCCCGAGGTGTGGTCGGCGCCCATGGTGCTGGTGGCGTAGGTGATGCCGATCCCTTTGACCGCGCGCGGGTCGTAGGCGGGAATCGCCTGACCCTTGACCACCGGAACGCGGGTGACGCCGTAGGTCTTGCCGACGTTGGCGGCGCCGCCGCCGAGGATGCGGCCCAGCGGGGTGCCCTTGCCCATTTCCTCGTTGAGCAGGCGGATGACCCCCTTGCCGTCGCCGAAGGGCAGGATGCCGGCTTCCATGGCCACGCCCATCATGACCGCGGTCTCGATGGAGTCGACCCCGATGTCGTCCATGATGTTGTCGGCGGTGGCGATGTCGTCGAGGTTTTCGATGCAGCAGTCGGCGCCCAGGCCCCAGATGGTCTCGTACTCGAAGCCGGAGGTGAGGTAGTTGCCGTTCTTGTCGGTGTAGACCTGGGAGCACTGGATGATGCAGCCGGCGTGGCAGCCGTGCTTGGACTTGCCGCCGCGCTCGGCGATGGTGTCGTGCATCGTCTCGCCGGAGATCTTGTCATGGCCTTCGAACTGGCCGTAGGTGAAGTTGCGGGTCGGCAGACCGCCGGCCTCGTTGAGGATGTTGACCAGCACGTTGGTGCCGTAGGTCGGCAGGCCCTCGCCGCTCACGGGGTGATCGAGGAGCGCCTTGGCGAAGGTGCGCGCCGCGGTCTTGAACTTCTCGGGCTCGGCGATGGTGACCCCGGGGGCGCCGGCCTCGTCGATGCTGATGTACTTGATCTTCTTCGAGCCCATGACCGCCCCGAGGCCGCCGCGGCCGTGGCTGCGGATCTTGCTGTCGGGGTCTTTGACCGAGATGTTGGCCGAGGCCATCTTCATCTCGCCGGCAGGGCCGATGGTGACCACGCCGGTCTTCTTGCCGAGGCGGGCGGAGACGGCCTCGATGACGGCGAAGTTCCCCTTGCCGATCAGCTCGGTCTCCTCCTGGATGGTGACGCCGTCCACGGTCACGTGCAGGCTGTACCACTTGTCGTCCTTGGGCAGCCCCTCGATGATCAGGGCCTTGATCCCCATCTTGGCGAACTGCTGGGCCGAGGTGCCGCCGGCGTTGCTCTCCTTGATGGTGCCGGTCAGGGGGCTCTTGGCGCCGCAGGACATGCGGCCGGAGTTGGCCGCGGCCGTGCCGGAGAGAAGGCCGGGGGCGAAGACGAGCTTGTTGTTGGGCCCGAGGGGATGGCAGGTGGGGATGACTTCGGCGGCCACGATGGTCGAGGTCAGGCCGCGACCGCCGAGCCCGGCCCACTCGGCCGGAACAGCTTCGACCTTGGTGCTCAGGTCGGCCATGTTTACGCGAAAGATTTTATCCATCTTTATACTTTCTCCCTTTCACTGCTGTTTTTTTCGCGCCGCTTTCGCGGCTGAAATCTCCTTTCCGAAAGGGAGGCCGCGCCGTTTCCAGCGAAACCCGTCGGCCCGACACCGTAGGATGGTTTCCGGTAGGCGACCGGGCTCGGAGATCCTGCATTTATCGGACTGAAAAAACGCAGGGGCTCTTGCGAGCCCCTGCAGGTTTTCAGTCGTTACATGGCGGCCTTGTAGATGCCGACCACGCAGTCCAGGGTGGCGATGCGGGGGTTGGTCAGCATGCAGGCGTCTTTCATGGCGTTCTCGGCCATGATGCGCAGGTCGGTCTCTTTGACGCTGAGCGCGGTGAGCCCGGCGGGGATGCCGATGTCGCCGGAGAGCTTGCGGATGGCGGCGATGCCCTTGGCGGCGGCGTCGACGTCGGAGAGCCCGTCGATGTTCTCGCCCATGGCGACGGCGATGTCGGCGAAGCGCTTGGGATTGGAGATCATGTTGAACTCGCACACCGCCGGCAGCAGAATGGCGTTGCAGACGCCGTGGGGCAGGTTGTAGAAACCGCCGAGCTGATGGGCCATGGCGTGGACGTAGCCGAGGCTGGCGTTGTTGAAGGCCATGCCTGCGAGGTACTCGGCGTAGGCCATCTTGTCGCGGGCTTCGAGGTTCTTGCCGTTGGCCACCGCGGGACGCAGGTATTCGGAGACCAGCTCGATGGCCTTGATGGCGCAGGCGTCGGTGATCGGGGTGGCGATGGTGGAGACGTAGGCTTCCACGGCGTGGGTCAGAGCGTCCATGCCGGTGGCGGCGGTCAGGGGGGCCGGCTTGCCGACCATCAGGACCGGGTCGTTGATGGCGATGTTGGGGGTGCAGCGCCAGTCGACGATGGCCATCTTCACGTGGGTGTCGGTGTTGGTGATGATGCAGAAGCGGGTCATCTCGGAGGCGGTGCCGGCGGTGGTGTTGATGGCGACGAAGGGAGGCATCGGCTTGGTGGTCTTGTTGACGCCTTCGAGGTCGCGGATGTGGCCGCCGTTGGTGGCGACCATGCCGATCCCCTTGGCGCAGTCGTGGGAGCTGCCGCCGCCGAGGGAGATGATGGAGTCGCACTTCTCGTCCTGGTAGACCTTCAGGCCGTCATGGACGTTCTTGTCGGTGGGGTTGGGCTCGGCGCCGTCGAAGATCACCACGGAGACGCCCGAGGCTTCCACCTGTTGCTTGATCTGATCGGCCATGCCGATGCCGGCGATGCCCTTGTCGGTGACGAGCAGGGCCTTCTTGGCGCCCAGGGCCTTGACCTGATCGCCGGCTTCCTTGGAGGAGCCGACGCCCATCAGCGAAACGGTGGGGATGAAGAAGCCGAAAGTCTGGTCTGCTAATGCCATGATTCCACTCTCCTTTGTGTGCTTGGGTTGAAAGTGCCGTAGGAACGGCGGAAAACTTTAAAAAGCAATCAAGAGTCTCGATGATTGTTCGGGGTTTGCCGACTGCACCTCCTCTCTCTACCTTTTTCCTTAAGTATTAGACCGGAAAAATAAAACATTGGTTGACATCCTACGGGTATACAGCAACAAGGATGCCAGTCTTTTCGGTGTCTGGCATGTGGGCGAAGATACAAGGTTTTCCCGATATCTTTTTGAGAAATGCCCAATATCGTCCCGGATAGACCAAAGCCCCAAAGGGGAGCGCTTTGCCCCAAACAGAGACAAATCGTCCCAAGTGGCTCCCCCGTGGCAGGGAGAGGGCTTGTCCGGTCCCGGCGGCACAGTTTGTCTCTTGCGCGGGCCGTTGAGGAACGATGAGGGCCAAAATGGCACAGGCGAGGGGCTCCGCAGACGGTGCTCTCCTCCGGTTCACTCAATTCCCCCGGTCGAATTCATTCCTTTCGTAAATTTTTTTTTCTTTTGTTCTCCGGACCTTTCGACGTCCGGCGAAGGGCGGAAGGGCCTTGCGTCAAGGCCCGGGGGAGGACGGCATGGAGCGCCGGCGGGCACGGGACGGTCCGGGGGAACGGACGCGTGGCGCCGGTCTGGGCCGTTGGGGAGGTTTTGTGCATGTGAATTGCAGATGTATACGGGCTTGCCGGGTTTTCCGGTCGTAACCTGGCTTTCGCAAGGTGGCGGGAGGTCCCGTTTTGCGGGCTTCCGGGTGGCGTCTGAAAGGCTATTCGTGATAAATTTAACCGAGTCGGCCCGGGAACCGGAGGGAAAGGCCTTCCAGGGTTCACCCTCCCGCTGCTCGCGCTCGACCCCTTCAACCGGTATAGGAGGTTTCGTGAATATCAGCAAATTCGTGGCCCCCGAGATCATTTTCGGTCGTGGTTCTCTCAGCCAGCTCGGGGAGAGCGCCCTTCGCATCGGGGCTTCGAAAGTTTTTCTGGTCAGCGACGAGGGCGTCATCAAGGCGGGCTGGGTCGAGAAGGCCCTCCACTACCTGCACGCTGCCGGCCTGGAGACGGAGATCTTTTCCTCCCTCACCACCAACCCCAAGGACTTCGAGATCGTCGAGGGGACCGAAAGATACCTGGAGTCGGGCTGCGATGCGATCGTCGCCGTCGGGGGGGGCAGCCCCACCGACGTCGCCAAGGCCATCGCCATCCTGGCCTCCAACGGGGGCAAGCTCCAGGACTACGAGGGGATCAACAAGATATCCCATCCCCTTCCGCCCATGGTCATCGCCCCCAGCACCGCCGGGGCGGGCTCGGAGGTGAGCCAGTTCGCGATCATCGTCGACACCGAGCGCAAGCTCAAGATGTCCATCATCTCCAAATCCCTGGTGCCGGACATCGCCATCGTCGACCCGGAACTGCTCAAGACCAAGGATGCGCTTCTGGCCGCAGCCACCGGTCTCGACGCCCTGACCCACGGCATCGAATCCTTCGTCTCCCTGGCGGCGACCCCCCTGACCGACGTGCACGCCCTCAAGGCGATCCAGCTCATTTCGCAGAACCTTCCCCGTGCGGTGGCCGACCGCGGCGACATCGAGGCCAACACCAATATGGCCATGGCCAGTCTCACCGCCGGCCTCGCCTTCTCCAACGCCATCCTCGGGGCCACCCATGCCATGACCCATCAGGTGGATGGTCTGATCGACAAGCATCACGGCGAGACCAACGCCGCGATCCTCCCCCACGTCATGGAGTTCAACCTGCCCACCTGTCCGGAAAGGTTCCGGGAGATGGCCGTCACCATGGGGGAGGACGTCTCGGGACTGGACCTCCTGGAGGCTGCAGGGCGCTCCATCGAGGCGGTGGAGTGGCTGATCGGGGAGGTCGGACTGGCCAAGGGGCTCGGCCAGATCGGGCTGAAAGAGGAGTTCATCCCGCTTCTGAGCCGCAATGCGATGAAGGACGCCTGCCTGATCACCAACCCCCGCAGCGCCACCACCAAGGAGATTGAGGCCATTTTCCGCAAGGCGATGTAAAACCCGTGAAAAGTAAAAAGTGAAAGGTAGAATGCATCCGGACATTTCACTTTTTACATTTCACATTTCACCAAAGAAATTTACAGGCGGACACGTGAAAAAGAGGGAAAAGCTGCTCGAACAATTGACCGGGGTCGACTCCTCGAAGCTCAACTACTACGTCGAGCTGAAGAAGCGCAACCAGGAGGTCCTTAAACAGAACCGCCGCCTGGAGATCCTTCAACAGCTCACCCGCGACATCAACATCGACATGTCCATCGAGGACATCATCGATCGGGCCTTCAGTAAGCTGCCCGAGACGCTGCCCTGCGACTTTCTGGGGCTGGTGACGGTCTACAAGGGCAAGCTGTCCCTCAAGGCGATGATGCCCCGGGATTTTTGCGAGATGGACGATTTCCCGGTCCACTCCCCCTCCCTGAAAGTCATTCGGGAGAAGAAGGCGGGCATCTTCAACCTGAAACCCTGGGAACTCGACCACATGCAGATCTGCCCGGGGCAAGCCGGCCCGCTCAGGTCTCTGGGGGTCGCTCCGATGTACAAACGGGACGAGGTCATCGGCGCCCTCGTCGTCGGGAGCGTCGCCGTGGGCGCCTACCGGCTCGAGGACCTCAGCTTCGTCCAGCATCTGGCCGACCAGCTCTCCATCAGCATTCAGAACTCCCGCCTCTATGAGCAGGTCTCCCGGGCCAAGAAGGAATGGGAGGAGACCTTCAAGGCGGTGACCGACCCTATCTTCCTGGTCGACACCGATTACAACGTTCTGCTCCACAACGACCGAATGCCGCCCGAGATGAGCGGATTCTGGAACCGGGCCCTCGACAACAAGTGCTTTGCCAAGCTGCACGGGCGTACCCATCCCTGCCGGGGGTGCCCCATCCAGGAGGTGCAGCAGACCGGGAAGCCGGTTTTCCAGCGCTGGCAGACCGATGCGGGGCTGCTCCTGGACCTCTCCTACTATCCGGTGCTCAACGAGGACAAGCAGCTGGCCGCGGTGACCATCATCCTCAAGGACGTCACCCGCAAAACCCAGATGGAAGCCCAACTGGTCCATTCGGCCAAGCTGGCCGCCCTGGGAGAGATGGCCGCAGGGGTGGCCCATGAGTTGAACAGCCCCATGACGGTGATCATCGGAACGGCCCAGATGCTGGCCAGGGAGCTTCGGGAGGAGGCACAGGAGGAGAAGGCCGACGTCCTCTCCGATATCATCAACTGCGGCCTACGCTGCAAAAGGATCATCCAGAACCTGTTGACCTTCTCCCGGCAGGACCAGCTTTCGGTGATGGAGATCGACCTCAATGCCGAGGTGGAGCGGGTGCTGAGTCTGATCAAGTACCAGATCAACCGCAACCAGATCCGGATCGTCGAGGACCTGGACCACGACCTGCCCAAACTGACCGCCAACGGGCCGCAGATCCAGCAGGTGCTGACCAATCTGCTGGTCAATGCTCGGGACGCCCTTGCGGAGGTGCAGCGAAAGGAGAAGCTCATCGGGGTGACCACGGCGCTGCGCCGGGTCGGGGACGCAGACCTGGGCCGTTTTGAGCGTGCGGGACAACGGGACAGGGATCGAGCGGGACAACCTGGCCAAGATCTTCACCCCCTTCTACACCAGCAAGGAGGCCTCCAAGGGAACGGGACTGGGGCTTTCAGTCAGCCTGGGCATTGCCGAGTCGCACAACGGAACGATCGAGGTCGACAGCGAGCAGGGAAAGGGGAGCACCTTTTCCCTGGTCCTGCCCCTGGGGCAGCCCTGAGGGGGGCTGCCGACGGCATGGGAAAAACCTGTTAAAATCCAAGGAGAAAAGGAATCAAAGGCGGTGCTAGAGTGAATCAGATCAAGGCTTTGATAATCGACGATGAAGTAGAAGTGTGCACCTTTTTCAGCCGTCTGCTGACGCGAAAGGGCTACCAGGTTGTCACCGCGCTGAACCAGCGCGAGGCGTTGCGGGCGCTGGAGGAGACCACCTTCAACGTCGCCATGGTCGATTTGAAGCTGCCGGACACCGACGGACTCACTCTTCTGCAGTTGATCAAGGCCCGCCAGCCGGCCTGCGAGGTTGTGATCATGACCGGCTACAGCACCGTTCGAACGGCGGTCATGGCGGTTCAACTGGGCGCCTACGAATACCTGGAAAAACCCTTCGACGACATCGGCGAGATCGAATCCCTGGTCGAAAAGGCCGCCACCTATGGTCTTAACCGCCGGGAGGACACGGCAGCCGGCGAGGAATGGTACGACACGGCCCAGGCCGTCGGCTTTCAGGTCGGCAGCGGCGCCGAGATGCGCCGCCTGGCCTCCCTGGCCTACAAAATCGCCACCAAGAAGATCAATGTCCTGATCCAGGGAAAGACCGGGACGGGCAAGGAGGTCCTGGCCCGCTTCGTCCATGCCGCCTCCAACCGCTCGGACCAGCCTTTCATTCCCGTCAACTGCGGCGCTTTGCCCGAAAATCTCCTGGAAAGCGAGCTTTTCGGCCACGAGAAGGGAGCCTTCACAGGCGCCAGCCAGACCCGTCGCGGCATTTTCGAACTGGCCAACCGCGGCACCCTCTTTCTCGATGAGATCGGGGACGCCAGCCCCCCGATCCAGGTCAAGCTGCTGCGGGTGCTGGAGACGGGCGAGTTCGTCCGGGTCGGAGGGGAGAAGCCGATCAAGACCGATGTGCGCCTGATCGCCGCCACCAACGTCGATCTGGAGGAGGCGATCAGGGAGAAAACCTTCCGCGAGGACCTCTTCTACCGGCTCAACGTCGTGCGCCTTGAAATCCCCCCCCTGCGCTCCCGCCCCGAAGACATCGCCCTGCTGGCCAGGCATTTCGTCCAGCAGTTCAACCCCGACCTCCGTCTGGCCTCCTCGACGCTGCGCCTGCTGGAGGAACACCCCTGGCCCGGCAACATTCGTGAGCTGGCAAACGTCATGAGGCGCGCCGCCGTGCTGTGCAGCGAGGACACCATCCAGCCCACCCATCTGGGCGATGCCCTGCGCTCCGAGCCGGCGGAAGTTCCGGCTCCGGCGCCTCCTGAGACGGCCGCTTCCTCCCCCGATGGTTCGGCGGAAAGCTTCTGGGAGCTGTACGGCAAGGAGGAATTCCTGGAGAAAATGAGCCCCGGGGATCTGAACCAGATGCTCCACTCCCTTCACGGGCTGGAGGCCAGCGTCCTGGCGGCTCTTCGCAAAAAAGGGATGGGGCCTCCGGCCAAGCCGGGGCTCCGGGAAACCGAAGTGGAGATGATCCGCAAGTCCCTCGAGCAGCACCGTTGGAACATCACCGAGACCGCCCGGGCCCTCGGTATCGCCCGAAACACCCTCCATCGCAAGATCAAGAAGCTCAACCTGCGCCATTCCTGAGAGAGAAGAACGCAAAAAGCCGACCTCAAAAGGGTCGGCTTTTTTGTGTCTGAAAAATTTTTGTCGACTCTTATCCCCGTTTTTTCCGGCGCTCCTCCAGCCAGAGGTCGAGAAGCCACAGGACGACGCCGACGGTGATGGCCGAATCGGCCACGTTGAAGGCGGGCCAGTGGTGCTGGCGCCAGTGGGCGTCGAGAAAGTCGATGACCTCTCCCAGGCGGAGCCGGTCGATGAGGTTGCCCAGGGCCCCGGCCAGGATGAGCGAGAGGGAGACGCGCATAAGCTTCTGCTTCTCCGGCAGCCGCCAGAGGTACCAGAGAATCGCCGCCGCGGCCAGCACCGATATGCCGATAAAGAAGGGAAGCCGGACCGCGCTGTCGGCGAAGATGCCGAAGGCGGCGCCCTTGTTGCGCACGTAGGTGATGTTGAAGAATCCCTGCACCACCGTCAGCGACTGGTAGAGAGCGAGGTGCCCGTCGATGTAGAGCTTGGATGCCTGGTCCAGGGCGAGCACGGCCAGGGTGATGATCAGCGGCAGACGGTATCGGGACACGGAAACTCCGTAAGGCGGGTGAGAGGGGAAGGTGGGGAATTGGTGAGATGGGAGGATCGATCTCCTCTTCCTCACCACCTCCCCATCTCCCTGGTTTAAGTCAAGGCCTCCCGGCAGCGGTGGCATACGGTCGGATGCTCGTCGCTCTCGCCGACGGTCGTGGCGTAGTTCCAGCAGCGCTCGCACTTTTCTCCCTGGGCCTTTTCGACCCGGACCTTGAGGCCCTCCACCTCCTCTCCGGCAACCGCATCAGAAAGGTCTTCGGCCAGTTCCACCTGGGAGACGATGAAGAGGGTGGCGAGCTCATCCCGGTAGGCGGCGAGCAGGTCGCGCCAGGCGCCTTCGGGGGCTTCGATCAGCACCCGGGCGTCGAGGGAGTGGCCGATTCTCTTCTCGTTGCGGGCGAGCTCCAGGGCCTTGGAGACGTCCGAGCGCACCGCCAGCAGGCGCTCGTAGCGCGCCTCCAGTTCGGCGTCGAGAAGGCGCGTCTCGAAGCGGGGAAAGCCGGCCAGGTGGACGCTCTGCTCCCGCTCTCCGGGGAGGAATCCGCCAGATCTCCTCGGCGGTGAAGGAGAGGACCGGGGCGATCAGCCGGGTCAGGGCGTCGAGGATGCGGTACATGGCGGTCTGGGCGCTTCGCCGGGCGAGGCTCTTGGACGGGGCGGTGTAGAGCCGGTCCTTGAGGACGTCGAGGTAGAAGGCGCTCATGTCGACGCTGCAGAAGTTGTGCACCGCGTGGTAGAGGACGTGGAACTCGTACTCCTCGTAGGAGCGCTCCACCCGGTTCACCAGCTCCTCGAGCCGGGAGAGGGCCCAGCGGTCGAGCTCGAGCAGATCGCCATCGGGCACGCCGTCCGCCGCGGGGTCGAAGTCGTGCAGGTTGCCGAGGATGTAGCGGGCCGTGTTGCGGATGCGCCGGTAGGCGTCGGAGAGGCGCTGCAGGATCTCCTGGCTGAGGCGGATGTCGTCCCGGTAGTCCTGGGCGGCGACCCACAGGCGCAGGATCTCGGCGCCGAACTTCTTGATGACCTCTTCGGGGGCGATGACGTTGCCCATCGACTTGGACATCTTCTTGCCGTTGCCGTCGACCACGAAGCCGTGGGTCAGCACCGCCTTGTAGGGGGCGATACCCCGGGTGCCGACCGCCGCCAGCAGGCTGGAGTGGAACCAGCCGCGGTGCTGGTCGCGACCCTCCAGGTAGAGGTCGGCCGGGGAGGCGAGGTTGTCGCGGCGCTCCAGCACCGCGGCGTGGGAGACGCCCGAGTCGAACCAGACATCGAGGATGTCGGTCTCCTTGGTGAAGCGCGTCATGGCCGCAGGCTGGGGCAGATGGTGCCCGGCGGGCAGCAGCTCGGCGGCTTCCTTCTCGAACCAGATGTCGCTGCCGCCCGTCTTCGAAGAGATCGGCCACATGGTGCATGGTCTTGCCGTCGGCCAGCGCCTCGCCGCATTTTTCGCAGTAGAAGACGGTGATCGGTACCCCCCAGCTGCGCTGGCGGCTGATGCACCAGTCGGGGCGGTTCTCGACCATGCCGAAGATGCGCTCGCGGCCCCAGCGGGGAATCCACTGCGACGTCGTTGATGTCGGCCAGCGACTTGCTCGCGCAGGCCGTTGGTCTCCATGGAGATGAACCACTGCTCGGTGGCGCGGAAGATGATCGGCTTCTTGCAGCGCCAGCAGTGGGGGTAGCTGTGGGTGACCTTCCCCTCCTTGAGCAGGGCGCCGACCTCGCGCCAGCTTTGTCGTTCACCGCCGCGTTGGCCTCGGTCGAGCTTCATGCCGCCGAAGAGCTCCAGCTCTTCGCGGTAGCGGCCGTAGTCGTCCACCGGGTTGTAGATCTCGAGGCCGTACCGCAGCCCGACCAGGTAGTCGTCCTGGCCGTGGCCGGGGGCGGTGTGGACGCAGCCGGTGCCGGCCTCGAGGGTGACGTGGTCGCCGAGCATCGATGAGGGAGGTGCGGTCGTAGAAGGGGTGGCGGCAGTTCTTCCTCTCGAAGAGGAGGGCGGCGAAGGTCGCCAGGACCCGGTACTCGGCAATCCCCAGCTCCTTCATCACCTGTTCGTAGAGCCCTTCGGCCAGCACCAGAACCTCGTCGCCGTCTCGACCGCCACATAGTGCAGCTCCGGGTTGAGGGCGATGCCGAGGTTGGCGGGGATGGTCCAGGGGGTGGTGGTCCAGATGACGAAAAAGAGGTCTTTCCCGCCGCAGGGCCGCCAGGTCGGCCGGCAGCTCGTCGGTGTAGGGAAACTTGACGTAGATCGAGGGGGAGGTGTGGTCGGCGTATTCCACCTCCGCTTCGGCCAGGGCGGTGACGCAGGAAGAGCACCAGTGCACCGGCTTCTTCCCCTTGTACAGGCCGCCGCGTTCGGCGAATCGGGCCAGTTCCCGGGCGGTGGTCGCCTCGTAATGGGTGTTCATGGTCAGGTACGGGTCGTCCCATTCGCCCGAGGACCCCCAGGCGCTGGAACTCCGCGCTCTGGATGTCCACCCATTTGCGGGCGTAGTCGCGGCACTCGCCGGCGCACTTCGGCCTTGCTCATCGTCTTGTTTCTTGCTACCCGAGCTGCTTGTCGACCATCAGTTCGATGGGCAGCCCGTGGCAGTCCCAGCCCGGAACGTAGGGGGCGTAGAAGCCCTGCATCCGCGGCTCTTGATGACGATGTCCTTGAGGATCTTGTTGAGGGCGTGGCCGATATGGGTGTGGCCGTTGGCGTAGGGGGGGCCGTCATGGAGGATGAAGGCCGGTTTGCCGCGCCCCGCTTCGTCCAGCTTCCGATAGAGGCCGGCATCCTGCCAGTTTTTCAGGATCTCCGGTTCGCGCTGGGGCAGGTTTCCCCTCATGGGGAATTCCGTGACGGGCAGATTGAGGGTCTCTTTGTAATCCATTGCGGCTCCTCCCGCGGCAGGGTCGGTGGGAAAAAGTCAAGTCATGTAAATTATCAAAATGGCAGAGTAAGTCAAGGGAAAAGGGGGGCGGGGAGGAAGAGCGGAGGTCCGTGGCGCTGAAAAGTGGGCGGGAGGACAAAAGGGAACCTCCACGGGGAAGGTCTGGGGGAATTTTGGCCACCCCCGGGGGTGATTGTCGGTCTCAGGATGAGGCGGAGGAGGAGCGCTTCTTCCCGGTGAGAGAGAGAAGGGCAAAGCCGGCGATCCCGGCCAGGAGGGAGGCGGCGAAGATGCTTGCCTTGGCGGCGTCCACCAACTGGGGGTCGACAAAGGCGAGGTTGGTGATGAACAGGGACATGGTGAAGCCGATACCTCCGAGCACCCCGATCCCGAAGATCTCCGGCCAGGTGGCTCCGGAGGGAAGCTCGGCGACTCCCATGCGAACGGCGGCCCAGGAGAAGAGGAAGATGCCGACCGGTTTGCCGACCAGAAGTCCGAGGGCCACTCCCCGGGTGACGGGGTGGGCCAGAGCGGGTCCCAGGTCGGCCAGGTCGAGGGGGATGCCGGCGTTGGCCAGGGCGAAGATGGGCATGACGCCGAATATGACCCAGGGGTTCATGGCATGCTCCATGCGCTGCAGGGGGCTCATGGCCTCGGCGCAGACGTGTTCGAGGGCGGAGAGGGTCCCGAGCTTCTCCTCGCGAAGGAAAGGGCCCTCAAGGACCTCGATATCCCGGAAACGCTGGATGAGCTTATCGGTCCTGTCCAGAAACTCCTCCTGGCTGCGGCGGGGTTTCACCGGGATGGTGGCTCCGATCAAAACCCCGGCCACGGAGGCATGCACGCCCGATTTGAGCATGGCTACCCAGAGAGCAAATCCGACCAGGGCGTAGTAGTTGGGGATGCTGGAGGCCGAGCCGGTTTCCGATGACCAGAAGTGCAAGAGTCCGGCCGACCCAGGCGCAGGGCGCCGGAGAGACTCGCCGGTATAGAAAATCGCAATCACCACCACCGCCCCCAGGTCGTCGACGATGGCCAGGGCGGTGAGGAAAATGGCGAGGGACCGGGAAACCCGTCGCCCAGCAGGGCGATGACGCCCAGGGCAAAGGCGATGTCGGTGGCCATGGGGATGCCCCATCCCTGAGCCTGGGCGACCTTCGGAACCAGGAAATGGTAGATCAGCGCCGGCAGGATCATGCCGCCAGGGCGGCGGCGATGGGCAGGCCGGCCTGGCGCAGGCTGGAGAGCTCCCCCGCGAGGAATTCGCGCTTGATTTCCAGGCCGACCACGAAGAAAAAAACCGCCATCAGGCCGTCGTTGATCCAGAAATGGAGGCTCTTGGTAAGCTCGAAACCCGGAAGGCCGACGGTGAACTTCCACTCCCAGAACTGATGGTAGAAGTCGCTGAGGGGCGAATTGGCCAGGATCAAGGGCCAGAATGGTGGCCCCGACAAGGGTGATCCCTCCTGCGGCCTGGCGCTTGAAAAAATCCTCGAAAGGTCGCAGCAGGTCTGCGAGTTGAAAAGGCATGGCTAAGTTCCGGGGAAAGGGTTGAGTTTAAGGGTCTTCCAATTGTGCCAAAAAAGATTCCGGGGTCAACCTCCCGGCGGGTGCCGAGGCGTTGCCGCGGAGGAGGTGGAAAGTTTTTTGACGGAGGAGGTGCCCCTTTGTCCGGGGTTTTTGCGCCAAAAGGGGCGGCTGGCGGGACGGGTGGGCTGGGAAGATGAGGGCGGAAGGGCCTGTATCGACTGCCTCTGTGACCATTTGTGGGAAATGTGATCAGAAATGGCACGCATGATGCAAATGTGATTAAATACCAATTCTGGTGGCAGGCAACCTTCCCATTGAAAAGGAGCCATCCTATGAAAAAAGCAGCCCTTGTATCCGGCGTCCTTCTCGCTCTGGCGGGAAACGCCGCCCCCGCACTGGCCCTGCCGCGCCTGACCGACGGCCCGGCCGATTATTTTCTGATGCCCCTTTTCGGCTACCTTGTCCTCATCGCCGTTCCACAGGCCCTGGTCTTCGTCGGCAAAGGGTTGGGGTGGGCGAGGGGCAGGGGATAAGTTCAAGGTTCGGGGACTGGTTTTGATCCCCGGGTTCCGGTTTTCCCAGTCCCCAGCCCCTATTTAACCGGTCCCTTGCATTAGTCTCTCCGGCCTCACCAGGGTCAGCAGCAGGACCGACGCGACCGCGGCCAGGGCGGCGCCGAAACCGAAGGCGGTGGAGGCGCCGCGGCTCTGCCAGAGAAAGCCGAATATCAGGCTGGCGGGCAGGGCCCCCACCCCGACGGCGCAATTGTACCAACCGAAAGCCCCTCCCACCCGTCCTGCCTGGGCCAGGTCCACCAGGAAGGCCTTCTCCACTCCCTCCGTCAGTCCGTAGAAGAGCCCGTAAAATCCGAACACCAGCCACGCCTGCAGGGCGGTTTGCGCCAGGCCGAAGCCGAGGTAGGCCAGGGCGTACACGCCCCAACCGGCGACGATGACGCCGCGGCGGCCCAGACGATCGGAGAGGGATCCGAAGGGCATGACCGAGAGCATCTTGACCAGACTGAAAAAGGTCCACAACAGGGGAATAGCCGCCGAGGGCACGCCGAGCTGGCCGGCCCGGAGAAGCAGAAAGGCGTCGGAGGAGTTGCCGAGGGTGAAGAGAAGCAGGATGAGCAGGTAGGTGCGCAGCCGTCCGGTGGGGAAGGACCCCAGGCCGGAGGCCTTTGCCTGCGCCGGCTCTGTCCTCGCAGCCTCCCGGACGAGGAAAAGCAGCACCAGCATTGCCGCCGTGGCCGGGAGGGCCGCCAGCCAGAAGACGGTGCGCAGGTTCAGAGAGGCCCCGGCCAGAAGGGCGGTGGCGATGAGCGGTCCGACGATCGCCCCGGCGTGATCCATGGCCCGGTGCAGGCCAAAGGCCTTGCCGCGCACCTCGGGCGCGGAGGAGTCGGCCAGCAGGGCGTCCCGGGGAGAGGTCCGGATCCCCTTGCCGGCCCGGTCGGCGAAGCGGATAAAGAGGACGGCCAGGGGGGAGGAGGCCGCAGCAACGAGGGGGCGGGCCACAGAAGAGAGGCCGTAGCCGGCCACCACCAGGTTTTTCCGGCACCTCACCCGGTCGGAGAGGATTCCCGAGAAGAGCTTCAGCAGGGCCGCCGTCGACTCGGCCGTTCCCTCGATGATCCCCAGGAAGGCCGGCCCGGCTCCCGGCACCGTGGTGAGAAAGAGGGGCAAAAGCGGATAGATCATCTCGCTGGAGACGTCGGTGAAGAAGCTGACAAGCCCGAAGGCCAGCACGTTGAGGGTGATTCCCTGGAACAAGATGGCCCTCCTTCAAAGCCCGCTGGAATCGAGGGAGTCGGTGATCTCCAGCTCCCGCAGCCGCAGGGCCATCCGACGGCGTACGAAGGTGGGGATTTCCACGTGCAGGCACAGGGCCTCGGGGCGCAGCTTACGGGCCTCCCTTCGCTGCAGGGCGTTGCCCCTGGCGCCAGGGAGCCAGCGGATATCCTCCCGGGGCAGAAAGGTCCGCTCCTCCCCAGGCAACAGGCTGCGGACCTCGGCACGGAGGTCTACCTCCCGCCCCAGAAGCTGCAGTCCTCCGAGGACGAAAAAATGATAGCAGGCGTGGGGGGCTGTACAGAATTGGACGTAGATCTCGTCCGAGAGGTCGCGCAGCAGGGAAAGGCCGCGATGCAGCACAGGTCGGGAGCGAAGGTGAACCACGTCTTTTTCCCTCCTTGCCTCCCCCAGAACCTCCAGGTCGGGGAAAGGGGGGAAAGCCTCCCAGGCCGACCACCAGGCGGACGTCCTCCGGTCGGGTTCCGACGCAGCCGTGGATATCGAGGATCAGGCCCGGGGGGTCGATCTCCAGAAGGCCGACGAGACGGCCGAGACCTTCCTCCAGCTTGTAGCAGTATGGGTGACCTGCCTCGTCGGTGTAGGGATAGATGACGTCGATGTTGCTCGGATTCAGGGGAATCCCCCAGCGCTTGAGCTTTTCCAGGTTGGCATCGGTGAGGGGCTCGCGGCCGGAAAACCCGAGGTTGATCAGGGCCGCTCCGGCCTTGCCCGTTCGCAGGAAGTAGAGGGCCACATCGAGGGTGTGGGGGTCGTAGGGGCCGTGGGTGGCGGTGATCAGGGGCTGCTCCCCGTCCGGACGGTGGTTTTGCCGCAGCAGCAGAACCCCGCCCGAGCGATCGGGAAGAAACCGGCCGGCAAAACCCGGAGGCGCCGAGCCGCAGGGGCGCCAGCCGGTGTTGTCGAGGGGGACCTCGCGGAAGAACCGCACCAGGGCCTTCTGCCGCCAGGCCGCGGTAAAGCGCAAGGAGCGGTCCGGAAGACGGTAATAGACGGCATAGCGGGGAACGTCGAGGTAGACTCGGATCCCCAGCCGCTGCAGCAGGTCCCGGTTGTAGTTGTTCTGGGTCGTCTCCAGCAGCCGGGAGGTGATCTCCTCCATGGCGGAGAACTGCGCCTCCGAGGGAGACTCGTCCAGGAGTTCCACCCTCTTGAGGTGGCGATAGTCCTCCCCGCCGATTTCCACCTCCAGGCGATTGAGGTGGCGGCGGAAGGGGGCCGCATAATCGACCTTGAAATCGGTGACGAAAAGGCTGGGAATGTCCGGACGGAAATCGGGCACCGGCAATCTCCTTTGCATCTTCTTTTTAATCTTAACCTTCGACGACGGGACGGACAAGGGGGCGGACCGCGCAGGCGAAGGGGAGATGCTGCGCCGGCCACCCAATATACTTGTTAATTCGGGATTTAGGCCGATAATGAGTTGCCAGGCGGAGTTCAAAAATGGTAATTTGCCTCATTCGGGCCCGACCGTGGGACGACTGAGGCAAAATATCGGGTAGCCGCTTACCCATGGTATTTGGTTTGATTGAAGACAGGGGCGAAATCATGCTGGCTAAATTGAGGTTGCGCTGGAAAATTCTCTTTCCCTTGATCGGCCTTTCGGTCATTCCGGTGGCGGTCATCCTGCTCATCATCTCCCATCTCACCGAACAGCAGATCGAAAAAAATCAGGATCTGCGGATGAAGGAGATCGCCGCCTCCGTCGAGCGGACGACCAACCTCGCCGAGCAGGAACGGGGCAACTACATCAAGCTGATGGCCCATGGAAACGAGCTGCGGACAGCCACCTGGGATGCGGTGCTGAGGGGGGATATCGCCAAGCTGAAGGAGCAGGTCCAGGAAGACCAGAAGCTCTTCGGTTTCGACCTCATGGAGGTTCTGGACAAAAACGGCAACCTTCTTTTGCGTTCGGTGGGCAAGGAGCATCTGGACATCCCCCCCGCGACCGGAAGGGAAGATTCGGTCATCAAGGCGAGTCTGGAAGGCAAGCCCTCCTGCAGTGCCGGAATGTTCGACGGGCAGTTCTCCATCGTGGCGGCCTCCCCCGTGGTCTACATGGGGGACACCGTCGGCCACCTGGTGGGGGTCACCTTTTTCAACAAAACCTTTGCCCGGGACATCCAGGCCGGAGACGGGGTGAAGCTGGCCTTTTTCGACGAGGGCGGCATCGTGGGATCCACCGATGAGGCCCTGGCCAGGGTCGACCCCCGGCAGGTCCTGGCGGGAAGGCTGACAGGAGGCGAACCTGGAGGGCGTTCCCCATGCCCTGTTCACCCGTACCATAGGAAGCCCCGAGAGGGGGATCCTCATGGCACTGGACCGTTCCGGGACGCTGAAGTCCAGGGACAGCCTTCGCGAGATTCTGCTGACCATTCTGCTGGTCGTGGGCGTTCTGGCCGTTCTGACCGGAATCCTCGTTTCGAACGGCATCGCCCGGCCCCTGTCCGAAGTGGTGGAGAACCTGAAGGACATCGCCGCCGGAGGGGGGGACCTGACCCGCTCCCTGCCCGTGCGCACCGGTGACGAGGTGGGGATTCTGGCGGAGAATTTCAATCGCTTTCTGGCGCGCCTGGGGGCCATGGTGCACAGCACCCGTACGGTGGCGGCGGACCTGAGCGGAGCCGCCGAAAAAATCCGCAGCTCTTCCCTGCAGGTGAATGACGGGGCGGTGCGCCAGTCCCAGGCCCTGGAGGAGTCGGTGCGGGCCATCCAGGGGATCGAGGGGTCCATCGCGGGCATCGCCGGAAGCACCGGGGCCCTGGTGGAATCGGCCGAAGAGAGCTCTTCGGCGACCCTGGAGCTGGGGGCGACCATCGAGGAGATCGCGGGGCAGATGGAAAAGCTCTTCGCCAGGGTGGAGGAGGTCTCCAGCGCCATCGGGGAGATGTCGGTCTCCGGGCAGCAGGTAGCGGAAAACGTGGAGATCCTTTCGAGTTCAGCGGAGGTGACGGCCAGCTCGATCACGGAGCTGGATGCCTCCATCAAGGAAATCGAGGAAAACGCCGAGCGAACCAGCGACCTCTCGGAGGCGGCGGCCCGCGACGCCGAGCAGGGCAAGGCAGCGGTGGAGGAGACGATTCGGGGGATCGGCTCAATCCGCGAGACGGTGGACCAGGCCGGGGCGGTGATTCGGGAGCTGGGCAGCCAGTCAAGCGCCATCGGGCGGATTCTGACGGTCATCGACGAGGTGGCCGACCAGACGAGCCTTCTGGCGCTCAACGCCGCGATTATCGCCGCTCAGGCCGGGGAGCACGGGCGCGGTTTTGCGGTGGTGGCCGAGGAGATCCGGGAGCTAGCGGAGCGTACGGCGGTTTCGACCCGGGAGATCGGGGCGATCATCGCCCGGCTGCAGCAGGGCACGGCGGAGGCGGTGGAGGTGATGGCCGCCGGCAGCGAGAAGGTTCACCAGGAGGTTGCCCGTTCCCAAAGCGCAGGGGCGGCGCTGGAGAAGATCCGCACCAGCACCCTCAAGGCGACCGAGCAGGTACGCAGTATCGTGCTGGCGACGACGGAGCAGGCGCGGGGCAGCCGTCAGATAACGGCGTCGATCAACCAGGTGGCGGCCATGCTTGGCCAGATAGCGACGGCGGTCAAGCAGCAGACCGTCGGCACGTCGCAACTGGCCCAGGCGGCCGAGGCGATGAAGGAAATCGCGGCTCAGGGCAAGCTGGGGACCGCGGAGCAGGCCAAGGGCAGCCGTCAGATCAACGCCGGCATGGAGCGGATCCGGGAGATGATCGAGCGCATCGACGGGGCCACCCAGGAGCAGACGCAGCGGACGCGCGAGGTGGTGAAGGCCTTCTTCGAGCATCCGGGAGATCGCCGAGAGCACGGCGGGGCGCACGGCGGAGCTGGACCAGGTGGTGGACCTTTTGTCCCAGCAGACCGCGGAGCTGGAAAACGAGGTGAGCGCTTTCAAGGTATGACCGGCCAGGAACTCGAGGTCATCGTTCTCGGCTCGGGCACCAGCACCGGCGTCCCGGTGCCCGGCTGCTCCTGCGACGTCTGTCTCTCCTGCTTCCTCCCGCAATGTGCGCACCCGCTGCAGCATCCTGGTCTCCTGGGGGGGAAGGAACGTTCTCGTCGACACCTCCACCGATCTGCGGCAGCAGGTCCTGCGGGAGGGAATAGACCGCATCGACGCGGTCCTCTTTACCCATACCCACGCCGACCATGTCAACGGGATCGACGACCTGCGCCCCTTCAACATGGTCACGGGAGAGGCCATCCCGATTTTCGGCTCCCCCGAGGCCCTGGCCGTCATCCAAGGGAATTTCGGGTATATTTTCGACAAGAACCTGGAGCCGGGATACCGGCCCCAACTGGTCGCCAGGGAGGTCGACGGCCCCTTCACCCTTTTCGGCCTGACGAGTGGAGCCGCTCCCCCTGGTTCACGGCAGGGGCCGATCCCTCGGGTATCGCTTCGGTCCTTTTGCCTATCTCACCGATTGCAGTGACATTCCCCCTGAAACCGAAGAGCGCCTGAAGAATCTCGATACGCTTCTCATCGACGGGCTGCGCTTTCGTCCCCATACCACCCATTTCAACATCCCCCAGGCACTGGCGGCGGCGGCGCGGGTGAGGCCCCGGCGGACTCTGCTCACGCACTTGAGCCACGACGTCGATCACGACCGCCACGCCTCCATCCTGCCGCCCGGGGCCGAATTCGCCTTCGACGGACAGCGGCTGCACTTCCGCGGGGACCGTCGGGGGTGAAGTTCGAATCCCCCTTGAATCACCCGGCATTTCGCTTTAATATGAAAAGACTTTTATCAGGAAGGGGCCCCATGCATCAGGAAATCCGCCTTCACGGCCATGTGGACGACACCATCGAATATATGGCGACGGCGGCTGCCAGGGACGCCTTTGGGCGTCACTTTTATGAATTTTCCGGAGAACAGTTGCGCTTCTTTTCCCCCGGGAACAGCTTCGTGGTCGACCGCAGGGGTGTTCACCATCGGGGAAACGGGGGCTCCTTCTGTGAATACATGTTCGGGGTCGACCAGCCCCTGGCCGACCTGGCCAAGGGAGACGTGCGCAACCGTCTGGTTCTCTACGGGACCACCTACCAGAAGGACGGCAGCCTGCTGTTCACCGACCACACCGACGGCAGCCGGAGTTACGAGCGGATCTTTTTCGAGGGCAATGCCGTCTGCAACTACTTTTTTTTCCTGACCGGTTCGGTCTCGGGCTCGCCGCGGGAGCAGCAGGAGGGGATCCTGCGCCTGCTCGGCAAGCTTCTGAAACGCAGTGCCGGGGTCGGTGACCGGGATGATTCGGCCCTTACGGAGGAGATCTTCGGCCTGCTCGGACACCGCAGCTCCCTGTGCCTGGTCAGGCTGCTGCACAAGAAGCACAAGGCCTACCACGACGCCTTCCGGGAACTCTACC
The DNA here is from genome assembly GCA_963791005.1 of uncultured delta proteobacterium. GTDB lineage: Bacteria > Desulfobacterota > Desulfuromonadia > Desulfuromonadales > CAWBQR01 > CAWBQR01. Next base: position 34,999 of record CAWBQR010000012.1, read on the forward strand.
TGGCCCACAAGGAAATCCCCGACGCCGAGCTCGAGGGCCTCCAGCGGCTGGCCGAGCAACTCGGCCTCGACCGCTACCAGCAGGAGCGCATCCGGATCGACGTCATGTACAAGCATCCCGACAACCGCCGGATCGTCGACGAGTACAAGAGCATCCTCATCGAATGCAACCGCCGCGGCAACATCAACAAGCTCGAAAACGCCCGCCTGACGCGCCTGAAGACCCTTTCTGTCCGTAACAAGATTCCCTCGGCCCTCTTCTACACCCTGGACGAGATGCTCAAGCACGACAAGCTCGTCGACCTGGAGGAGCAGGACTACATTTCCGAAACCCGGCAGATTCTGGAGGGGCTCTTCCTGCACGAGAGGCAGATCGACTCGAGCATCGACCGGGAGGACATGGTCAAGCTGCTGGACGCCAAGCGGCGAGCCAGTGAAAACCGAGACCACACCTTCGAACAGATCCTGCTGGAGACCGGCAAGGCCTGCGACGAGAAGATCCGCGACGGTGCGGACATCTCCCTTTTGGAGAATTTTTCCTACGTCATCACCTTCTTCGACCGGTACGACAACGCCTCGGCCACCATCAACCAGCTCGCCTTCATGGAGAACGTGCGGTTCACCGAGGAGAAGCTCCGCAGCCTGTTGGGGAACCGGCGGGCCTTCGAGGCGCTTTCCCGCGGCCTCTTCCGGGAACTCTTCTTCAAAGGGATCCTGGGGAACAAGTACCTGGGACATTTCGGCCGGCAGAAGGTGCGCTGCCTGCAGAAGGGCATCGAAGATATCGAGGAGGGGCGGCTGACCTTTCAGGACCTGCTGAGAGAGCTGCACGAGGTCGACCGGAAGAACCACCTCTCCAGCCTTCTGCTGGCCCACGTCAAGGAGCGGATCCGCAACTTCTACTCCCGCTACAATACCCGGGCCGAGCAGGAGGCCCTGCGGACCGAGGTGGCGGAGGAACTGCGCAACAAGGAGCTCTGGGACGATGAAATCGCCCCAGCCCTCTTCCGCAACGTGGTGGTCAACATCAAGAAGGAGGCCATCTATCTGCACAATCTGCTGCCGCCCATCGTCGCCCGCAGGGACACCCGTCTGCGGGAAGATTTCCTGGACAACAGCGGACTCGACCGCTTCTACGTCGAGGAGCTGGAGCGGGAGTACTTCGAGCTGAACAATCTGGACATGGAAGACCTCTACCAGATCCGCAAGGGGTTGAGTGCCTGAATCAAAGCAATGATGAATTTTGAGTTTTGAATTTTGAATTGAAGTTCAGACCCTGATGTTTCAAGCTTTTCTCCTTTCCCGTTCTGCGAGGCGCCATGAAAGTTCCTCCTCCTCTTGAGGCCATTCGCAACTTCGGCATCATCTCCCACATCGACGCGGGCAAGACGACCGTTTCAGAGCGCATCCTCTTCTACACCGGCGAGATCCACCGCATGGGCGAGGTCCATGATGGCTCGGCCACCATGGACTGGATGGAGCAGGAGCAGCAGCGGGGCATCACCATCACGGCCACCAGCACCACCTGCCGCTGGAAGGATACCTGGCTCAACCTCATCGACACCCCCGGACACATCGACTTCACCATCGAGGTGGAGCGCTCCCTGCGGGTCCTGGATGGGGCGGTGGTCATCTTCAGCGCCGTGGAGGGGGTTCAGCCCCAGACCGAATCGGTCTGGCGCCAGGCCGACCGCTACCGGGTGCCGCGGATCTGCCTGGTGAACAAGATGGACCGTGTCGGCGCCGACCTCCCCGGGACCCTGGAACAGATGGGGGAGAGGCTTGGGGCCAGGCCCGTTCTGCTCCATCTGCCCGTCGGCCTGGAGGGGGATTTTGCCGGGGTCATCGACCTGCTTTCCGAACAGCTTCTGACCTTCTCCGAGGAAGACGAGGGCCAGACGGTCCTTACGGGCCCCGTTCCCGAGGAGCGCCGGGAGGAGGTCCGCGAGGCGCGGGAGAAGATCGTCGAGGCGGCGGCTGATTTCGACGACACCATTCTGAACGACTTTCTCGAAGGAAACCCCGTCGTTGCCGGGCGCCTGAAGAGCGCCCTGCGCCGAGGCGCCCTGGCCTGCCGCCTGTACCCGGTCCTGCTCGGTTCGGCTCTGCGCAACAAGGGGGTCCAGCCCCTCCTGGACGCCATCGGCGAATTTCTTCCCTCGCCCCTCGATGCTCCGCCGGTGGCTGCCCGTCACCCCGAGGCGGAGGGGGAATGCGAAGAGCTGCCCTGCGACCCCCGGGGCCCCCTGTGCGCCCTGGCCTTCAAGGTCCTCTCCGACGAGGGGCGCAAGCTCACTTACCTGCGCCTCTATTCGGGGCGGCTCAAGGCCGGCGACCTGGTGCTCAACGGCACCCGGGGCGGGCAGGAGCGGGCGGCTCGGCTCTTTCTCATGCACGCCCACAAGCGGGAGCGCCTGGAGGAGGCCCGGGCCGGGGACATCGTCGCCGCCGCCGGCCTGCGGGAGGCGCTCACCGGGGATACCCTGTGCGATCCCGCGCACCCGCTGCTCCTGGCCGGCCTCACCGTCCCCGAACCGGTGGTCTCCCTGGCGGTGGAGCCCAAGGGGGTGGAGGACCGGGAGAAGCTCCTTCCCTCCCTGGAGAAGCTGCAGTGGGAGGACCCCACCTTCAGGGTGCATGAGGACCCTGAGACGGGGCAGACCATCCTGACCGGAATGGGCGAGCTGCATCTGGAGGTGGTCACCACCCGCCTGGCCCGGGAGTTCGGGGTGGAGGTCAAGACCGGCCGGCCCCAGGTGGTCTACCGGGAGTCGGTCACCCGGGCGGTGGAGCGGAGGGAGGTCTTTCGCCGCGAGGCGGAAGGGCAAGGTGCAGGCGGGGGAGGTGGTGCTGCGCTTAGCCCCCCTTGCCCGCGGCGAGGGGATTCGGGTTTCGGTCGAGCTGGGGGAGGACTCCTCCCTCCCGGCCGAACTGCGTACTTTGCTGCGGGAGAGCCTGGAGCAGGGATGCTCAGCCGGAGTCAGGTCGGGCTATCCCCTCACCGACCTGGAAGTCCGGGTGGCCGAGGCGCCCTTCCAGGTCGGGGTGACCACCGAACTGGGTCTTCGGGCGGCAGCCCAGCGCGGACTGATGCTGGCGGCCCGGGAGGCCTCGCCCACCCTGCTCGAGCCGGTCATGGCCCTGGAGCTCATCGTCCCCTCGGAGTACTCGGGCAAGGTTCTCGGCACGCTGCAGCAGAAACGGGGCCGGGTGGAGGGGATGCAGTCCCGGGGCGACACCGACGTGATCCGCGCCCAGGTCCCCCTCTCCGAGATGTTCGGTTACATGACCGAGCTGCGCAGCGCCACCCGAGGACGCGGCACCTTCACCATGGAGTTCTCCCACTTCGATCAGGCTCCGGCGGCCACGCTGAAGCGCTTCGGGTTCGAGTAGAGGAGGGGAGGGGCGACGCCGAGGAGGCGGGGGAATTCAGCAAAGGAACGCAAAAAGGGAGGACATAGGCCTCCCTTTTTGCGTGCGGATTGCCAGAGTTCCTTATTTCAGCAGGATGAATCCCATCTGCCGGCCGGTCACGCCCGTTGTCCCGGCGGTGGGAGAAGAAGAGCTCCCGGTGGCAGCAGGTGTCCTCCTCGGTCGCAGTCACGCGGGCCGGGTCGAGCCCCGCTTCGGCGAACTGCAGCAGGCAGCTGTGGCGCAGGTCGAGGCGCCATTTGCCCAGGGCTACCTCCGAGGCTACCTCCGCCCAGTGGCCCGAGCCCTGGCGGAAGGCGTCGCGCACCGGGCGGTCCACCTCGTAGCGGTGGGCGCCGATGCCGGGCCCCACCGCCGCCAGCAGGTCCTGCGGGCGGCTTCCGAAGCCGTTTTGGAGGGCCTGGATGCGTCTTTCCGAGGATTCCCGCCGCCGCTCCTCGCCAGCCCACATGCACCGCCGCAACCACCTTTTTCACCGGGTCCAGAAGGAGCACCGGGAAACAGTCTGCCACCAGCATGCCGATCATGATGCCGGGCTGATTGGTGACGATGGCGTCGCACTCCACGGTCAGGAAATGGGAAAGGTCCGGATTGGGCTCGTCGATGACCAGGACGTCGGTGCCGTGCACCTGGCGGACCGTGAGCAGCAGATGGGGCGGAAGGCCGAAGGCCCTGGCTACCGTGGAGCGGTTCCCCTCGACGTTGTTCCGGGGGTCCTCGGTGTTGAAGCCGAGATTCAGGGAATTGTAGGGAGGACGGCTGACGCCCCCGTTGCGGGTGGTGAAGCCGGCCTCTACCTCGCCCTGCTGTGCCCAGGCAGGCTGCAGGTAGCTGATTTTTCCCTGGCGTGCGAGTTTCATGGGGGTACTCCATTTTCAGGCCCGAGGGCTAAGGGCTAATGGTGATAAGTGGAATGTAATGCGTATGAAATGTCCGGCTGGTGCCTCAGGTGATTTTCCCGGCCCTGTATTTCTCTTCCAGGTATTCGACGATCCCGGCCATGTCCGCCGGCAGGGGGCTCTCGAACTCCATGTACTCCCCCCTTGCGGGGTGGATGAAACCGAGGACCCGGGCGTGGAGGGCCTGCCGGTGGAGGTGCTGGACGCGCTTGCGGACCTGCGGGTCGGTCAGGGTCTTGGTGCGGCCCGGATTGCCGTACACCGGATCGCCGACCACGGGGTGGCTCATCTCGGAGAGATGGACCCGGATTTGGTGCGTGCGTCCGGTCTCCAGGGTCAATTCCACCAGGGTGAGCCGGTCCCGGTCGAACCGGCGCAGGACCCTCCAATGGGTGACCGCGCGCCGCCCGGTCCCCCCGCTCATTTTCTTGCGCTGTACGGGGTGGCGGCCGATGGGCCGGTCCACCGTTCCCTGCTTCTTCTGGACCAGGCCGTGGACGAGGGCCACGTAGCGGCGGGTGATGGAATGGGCCTTGAACTGGCGGGCCAGATGGTTGTGTGTGGCGTCGTCCTTGGTCGCCACCATGACCCCTGAGGTGTCCTTGTCCAGGCGGTGGACGATGCCGGGCCGCAGTTCCCCGCCGATACCCGACAGGTCTTGGCAGTGGTGCAGGAGGGCATTGACCAGGGTGCCTCCCTGGTGCCCGGGGGCGGGGTGAACCACCAGCCCCGCCGGCTTGTCGATGACGATCAGATGCGGGTCTTCGTAAAGAACGTCGAGGGGGATTTCCTCGGGAACGGCCTCGGCAGGGGCGGCGGGCGGAATGACGACCGTGACCGTCTCGCCCCCCTTAAGTCGCCGCCGGCCTTGCCCGCGACGTCGTCGAGCAGGACCCGTCCCTCGTCGATGAGTCTTTTCAACTGCGAGCGGGTCAGCTCCGGAATGCAGTCGGCGAGGAAACGGTCCAGCCGCTCGGGAGGGCGGCCTGTTTCAAAGGTGAACCGGCGGATTTGCTCCATCTACCAGATAGAGCTCTCGATCTTGCCGGCCTGTTTGATCATGACATCGACAATGGCGCGGTCATACAGGTGGTCGCGGTTTGACAGGTCGGGGGAGACCCGGGTGTGAAAATGGTCCCGCCCCTCCTTGAGTTCGTCGGTGAGAAGGTCGAAGATGTTGTCGTTTTTGATCCCCTCTTTTACCTTCTCCTGGTTGTACAGGGCGATGTCCGAAACGATCGCCCGCGCCAGCCGGAAGGCGAGATCAGGATTTTCTACAAGCCTGGCCATGGTAACTCCGATCCGATCAATTTTGATGGCATCGCAAAAACTCGCCAACTGCTGCGTTGCTGCAATCGCCTCGCTGCTTCGATGTACGTAAGTACGCCTCATTGCTCGACCATTGCGCGCCTTGCATTTGGCGCTTTTTGCTTGGCCATCCCAAAAATTGCTTTCTAGCGAAAGCCTCAATTTTTCTTAGCAGTAAATTTGACGCTGCCTTCCCTGGGTTTCAGTAACCGGCTCAGGATACGGGGAAGGCGAGGTAGATGGTGGTATCGTCCCTCTGGATGAGCAGTACCACATTGGGCCCTTTCAGAGCTTTTTCACCGCGGCCCGGAAAGAGGCGAGGTCCTTGACGTCCAACCTGTTGACCGAGAGGATCACGTCTCCGGGCTGCACGCCCGCATCCGCGGCGGCGCTGTCGGGGGCGACCGTCTGGACCACCACGCCCTGGCCGCCCCGGTTGGGGGCCACCGTCATCCCCAGTCCCTGGCCCTGGCCGGAGGGCGTGGGGGCGGCCTCTGCTTCCTCGGGCTTCCGGGTGCCGAGGGTCAGGGTGATCTTCTGCCGTTTGCCGTCGCGGAGGATCTCCAGGTCCGCCTTCGTGCCCGGGGTCGTGCTGGCGACCATGAGCTGCAGGTCGCGGGGGCCACGAACCTCCTTGCCGTTGAAGGTGAGAAGGACGTCTCCCCGGCGCAGACCCGCCTTGGCGGCCGGCGAGTCGGCGATGACCTGGTTGATCAGCGCCCCGGTGGTCGTCTCCAGCCCGAAGGACTGGGCCAGTTCGGGCGTCAGGGGCTGGATGCTCACCCCCAGCCACCCGCGGGTGACCTTGCCGGTCTTGATCAGCTGCTCGGCCACCGAACGGGCCAGGTTGATGGGGATGGCAAAGCCGATACCCTGCCCGGAGGCGACGATCGCCGTGTTGATGCCGACAACCTCCCCGAAGATGTTGAGCAGGGGCCCCCCGAGTTTCCGGGATTGATGGAGGCGTCGGTCTGGATGAAATTTTCGTATTCCTCGATACCGACGTCGCTGCGGCCGGTGGCCGAGACGACCCCGACGGTCAGGGTCCGGCCGAGGCCGAAGGGGTTGCCGATGGCCAGGGCCCACTGGCCTACCTGCAGGGCATCCGAATCGCCCAGCACCGCCGCGGGCAGCTTCCCTCCGGCGTCGATCTTGAGGACCGCCACATCGGTCCGGGGATAGCTGCCCACCACCTTGGCGTCGTAGACCCTGTCGGTGGAGAGCTTGACCTTGATCTTCTGCGCCCCCTTGATCACGTGATCGTTGGTGAGGATGTAGCCGTCCCCACTGAAGATGAAACCCGAGCCGAGAATCTGCTCCTTCTGCTCCAGTTGAGGATGGTCCTTGAAGAGGTCGCCGAAAAAATCGCGGAAGAGGGGGGCCATGTTGCGCATGGACTGGACCCGCTCGGCGCGGATGTTCACCGCCACCGGCATGACCTTGCGGGCCACTTCGATGAAGGCCTTCTGGGTGGCGAGGAATCTCCTGGGGGGGCTGCTTAACGGGTGCTTCGGCCTTTTTCTCCTGGACCCCGGTTGCGATTTTGACCTCCTTTTCCTTGCCGCAGCCGGCGAGGAGAAGGGCCGTCAGAGTTACCAGAAGAACGAGAAGGATCGGCCGCGAAACGGTGCTCATGATGTCTCCCTTTTTTCGGCCCCAAGGCCAGAGGCAGATTAGCGAAAAAATTCAACGATGTCAATTATACACCCAGTATTGCCGGGCAGGGTGAGGTTTGCAACCGCTGGCGGGCTTTTCTTCGATTAAGGCGAAAAAACCGCTTCAGGAGATTCTTTTTCGCCCCGCAAAACCTGCCCGGCTGCCGTCCCGTCTTCCGGAGGGCCGAGAAATCCCTTGACTTGCCCCGCCCAGAAGGGTAAAAGAAAATAAAAAAACCTGTGAGGACGGATAGTTATGGAGAATATCCGGAAGGAAGTCAAGGAGCTGCAAATCGGGATGAAGATCCGCCAGCTGCGCCAGCAAAGGCGGCTGACCCTGCAGGCCCTGGCCGAGGCCACCGGACTTTCCAAGCCTCTCCTTCCCAAATCGAGAACGAACAGGTCATCCCGCCCCTGGCCACCCTGCTTCGAATCGCCAAGGCCTTTCGGGTCGGCCTTCAGACGTTTTTTCAGGAAGAGGGCGACACCGAGAAATGCATTCTGGTGCGGGCCGGTGAAAGTCGCAAGCTGCAACGGAGAAGCATCGGTGGCTCGCCGCCCCCCTACATTTATCACTCCCTGGCCTACGGCAAGAAAAACCGGAACCTGGAACCCTTCCTGGTCGAATTCGTGGCGAGGGAATGGTCCGAAGACCTGCTGGTCTGCCACGAGGGCGAGGAATTCCTCTTCCTGCTGGAAGGGGAGCTGGATCTGCATTACGCCGGCAAGGTGATGACCATGGGGCCGGGGGATTCGGTTACCTACGACTCCAACAAGCCCCACGGGTATGTCGTTCGCAGCGAAACCCGGCCCCGTGCCGTGGCGGTTATTTATTCCGGGAATAAGTTGAATAATCTGGACGACCAGGAAATCCCGATAATCCTTCAAAATAACTGGGAATAATACAAACCGCGAAATGCCGATAACTCGCTTCAAACTATATTCTGAAAAGGGAGGTAACCACCATGGCGAAAAAGGTAGGAGTTGTCCTTTTGGGCTGCGGCGGCTATGACGACAACGAAATCCACGAGGCGGTCATCACCCTGCTCGCTCTTGACCGGGCCAGGGCCGAGGTCGTCTGCATGGCCCCCAACGTGGAGCGGTGCATCTGGTGAACCACCTCACCGGAGATGGCCGCCGAAGGGGAGAAGCGCAACGCCCGGTCGAGTCGGCCCGCATCGCCCGGGGCAAGATCCGGGATATCCGCGAGGTGAAGGCGGGCCGAACTCGACGCCCTGATTGTGCCCGGCGGCTCGGCGCGGCCAAGAAACTGTGCGACTCGCCGTCAGGGGGCCGACTGCACGGCCGGCAGAGGTGGCCCAGCTCCTGCGCCGAGGTCGTGGGACTGCGGAAAAGCCCCTGGCCGCCGTCTGCATCGCCCCGGCGCTGCGCCTCTCCGGGTTCTGGGCGACGGCAGAGCTGACCACAAGTTGACTATCCGCCACGAGGGGAACGCCCGGGCGCTGGAGAAGATGGGAACGAGCACGTCTCCTGCCCCGTCACCGAGTTCGTCGTCGACCGGGAGAACCAGATCGTCTCCACCCCCGCCTATATGCTCGCCGGAAGGATCCAGCGAAGCCGCCGAGGGGATCGAGAGACTGTCCAGGCTCTGCTCGGAGATGGCCTGAGGGGCAAGCGGAAGAAGCCCGACCTGGCCGATTTTGCTTACCTCCGCGAACTCCTGCTGACTTTAGAGAGTCGAAGTGAGGGGCGAGAAGAAGGATGTGATGAAATTCGGGCTCTCAGGCTCTGTTTTACACCGGGTTAACTACAGATGACCGCCCCTCGGATCGCGCCCCTGACGGGCGGTTCTCTTTTCTGCGGGGACTCTCGGACGAGGACTGTGCGCCCGCCGTCAGCGACGTCTGCCTCCATGATGCCCGCTTCCGCTGGGAGCCGCCTCCGTGGTATCCGCCCCCATAGTGACTGCTGCCGTGGTAGCCGCCGCCCATCCCCCCGCGGAAGGACCGGGAAGGCTCCGAACTCCCTCTGCCCTCGCGCGCGTCCAACCGTCCCCCGAGAGCGGTGGGACGGTGGTGGACCTGTGGATGTTGCCGGCGGAGTGTCCGCCGCCGAAGTGCCGCCTCCCTTCGTAAGTGCCGCACCGATCCGACGATCCTTCGCACATGGTTGAAATGCCGCACCCCCACGGATTGCCGCGCCCGATCGAACGCTGCCCGGTGCCATAGGAGCGCGACCGTTGATGTTGGAAGTGCCGGCCGCCGGAGCGCGGGCGCGTCCCGGCTTCGAAGCGGTGCGAGACGTCTTCCGCGGGAATGGGCGTAATCGGAATGTCTCCCGTGGCGGAAACCTGCAGCATGCTCGACGTGGTGCCAGCGGTGGGCATGGTACCAGCGGGGGAAGCCGTGGTGGTAATCGTGGTCACGATGGAAGTGGTGGTGCTCGCCGAAGAAGACGATGTTGTAGCTGAAGAAGATCCCGGGATAGTAGAGATCCCACACGTAATAGGGATAATCGAGATACCAGTAGGGGTAGCCGTACGGATACAGGTAGACCGGAGACGCCGCATAGGCCGGGTATGCCGGCTCGACGGTCTGTTCCAGGGTCTGATTGTAATTTTGACCCTGGGTCTGGGCCCCGCCTTCGGAAGCGGAGGACTCATCCGAGACGATCTTCCATGTTCCGTCGGGCTGCCTGCAGGCGGTGCCGTATCCCTGCACCTCCTGGCCGTCGACGGTGATGGTGGTAATGTATTCCCGGCAGAATTGCCCCTCCTCGTTCTGGAAGGTGCGCACCGGCACCAGGCTCCCGGAGGTGTCGGTATCGGGGTTCACCCAGGCGGCCGCCTGATCAGTCTTATTGTTTTCCAGGGCGTACTGGAAGGTCTCCATCGTCGCCTGTTGTTCGGTGTCGCTGAGTTGGGGGCCGCCGACCTGCCCGGAGGCGGGGATAACTCCGAACAGGGCCCAGCCCACAATCATCGCCATCATCAGGGCCAGTCGTCTCATGGTCTGCCTCCCCGGGAGAGGAGAATCCTCTCTCCCATAAAAATATTATACACCCGATGGCTACGGGGTGTTTTTAGGGGGAAAGTTTGGGGATGGGGAACTCGGTCCGGGGCATTTCAAGGGTCTTCCTCGCCAAAGAAAAACAGGCCGCCTCCGCCTGGTGACCACCCGCGGGCCATTCTCGTCTGCGTGCCGGAAGAAATGCCGAAGAGTGAAGGTTATGGTAAAATATGACCAAAACAATCTTCAATAGGCGGCGGAAAGGAGCTGGCAATGAAAGAGATATTCGAATGCGGAACATGCGGCGTGGTTTCCGAGGCAAGCGAGGAATTGTGCTCTTCCCGTGAAGTCGGAAAAGAAGACTATTGCGGGTCGGCCGGGGAGACCTCCGAGATGTGCGGGATTATGGTCAAGTCCCTGAAATACGAGTGCAACTCCTGCGGCCGTCCGGCCGAAGACGCAGATCTTCTCTGCCAGCCCGTCAGGGCTCGCTGAGTAGTCGGCGGCAGAGACGAACACGAAGAGGGGGGCGGAACTGATGACGGTCTTATGACCTCCCAGGAAGCCGAAATTGTTCCGGTAGATGCCTTGGTGCTCGCCGGAGGGGTCAACCGCATCCGGCTCTATTCCGGATACCACCCCGGTTACAAGGCCCTTCTCCCCTTCGCCGGCAAACCCTCCATCCGCTACGTGCTCGAGGCTCTGGAGGGGGTGCCGCAGGTGCGAGGTGGGGTGGTCGTCGGGCCTCCGGAGCTGAGGGATGCCCTCGGCGAGTCCGGTTCCTGGAATCTTCTGCCTGCCGGAAAAACGGTGATGGAGAGCCTCTTCAGCGGCTTGGAGCATCTGCGGGAGGCGCCTTCGGTCCTCTGTACTACCGCCGACCTGCCCCTTCTGCGGAGCGACTCGGTGAGCGGCTTCCTGCGTTCCCGGGACTGGAGAAAGGGGAGGGGACGCTCTTCTGGGCGGTCGTTCCCCGGGAGGCTTTCACCGGCCCCTTCTCCCGCTCGACCAAGGGCTTCAACCATTTCCGCGACCTCAGCGTCTGCCATGGAAACCTCTACCTCCTCGACCCCCGGGCCGCCCTGTGGGAGGTCCGCCGGGTGCTGAAGCCGGGAGGCGCCCTGGTGGTCGGCCTCATCGACCGGGAAAGCCCGCTGGGTCGGGGGTACGAGAAGCGAAAAGGGGAGAGCCTCTTTTACCGCGAGGCCGCCTTTTTTTCCGCCGCCGAGGCTGTGGCGATGATGAAGGCGGCCGGCTTCGGCGATTTCGTCTCCAGCCAGACCCTCTTTCGCCCCCCGGAGGCGATCGAGGAGGTCGAGCCGGTTCGCGAGGGTCACGGCCTGGGAGCCTTCGTGGTGATTCGAGGGACGACCACGGCTCCGGTTGCCTAGAACTTAAAGTCACGGGAACCCGTCCGTCACCTTACTTAACCCTCCTTTCCAGAGACCAAAATTCCTTCCCTGCTTGCGGCTTGACAGAACCCCCGAAATGGGACGATCATGCCTGAGGCTCCAAACCGGAGGCGCACGCTTTGTCCCTGCGTCCTTCGGCGGAGCTTTTCCCGTTTTTGACGCGCCAAAGGCAAAGAAGTCGAGATGAACCGGCAGGGCAACAACACCTTCATGATCACCTTCGCCACCATGCTGGCCACCATGATGCAGGCGGTGGACACCTCAGTGGCGAACGTGGCGCTCCCCCACATGCAGGGCTCCTTCTCCGCCGGGGTGGACGAGGTCACCTGGGTGATCACCTCCTATCTGGTGGCCAACGCGGTGATCGTGCCGATGACCGGGTGGCTCGGCAACTACTTCGGCCGGCGGCGGATTTTCATCCTCTGCCTGGGAATCTTCACCCTGGCCTCGGTGGGAACCGGCGCCGCCGGCACCCTGGGCATGTGCATCGCCATGCGGGTGCTGCAGGGGTTCTCCGGCGGGATCATCGTGCCGATGAGCCAGGCGATCCTGCTCGAAGCCCATCCGGCGGAGAAGCGGGGCAAGGCCCTCTCCTACTTCGGCATCGGCGTGGTCTTCGGCCCGATCATCGGACCGATCCTGGGAGGGTGGATCACCGACCACTTCGGCTGGCGGTGGATTTTCTACATCAACCTGCCGATCGGCATTCTGGCGATCTTTCTCGCCCTGCTCTACGTGTACGACCCCCACTACCTGAAAAAACCCGAGGGACGCGTCGACTACCAGAGTTTTCTCTACATCTTCCTCGGCCTCGGCAGCCTCGAAATGGTTCTCAGCCGAGGCGAGCGCTACGACTGGTTCAGCAGTCACTTCATCCAGCTGTTCGCTGCTCTGGCCCTGGTGGGCCTGGCCCTCTTCGTCTGGCGCTCCCTCACCCACGAGCACGCCCTGGTCGATCTGTCGGTGCTGAAGAACAAGGAGTTCGGCGCCGGAGTCTTCCTCTGTTTTTTCCAGTACTTCGTCCTCTACGCCACTCTCGTCATGTTGCCCCTCTTCGTCCAGAACATGCTCGGCTACTCGGCCACCTGGGCGGGGCTGATCCTGGCGCCGGGGGGCGCGATGGCCCTGGTGGCCATGCTGGTGGGCGGCCGCCTGATCGAGCGGGTCGACGCCCGCTGGCTGCTCCTCTTCGGGGTACTGGTCATGCTGAGCTCGCTGGTGATGCTGAGCGATCTGAACCTGAACGTCACCTTTGCCTACCTCGCCACCGCCCGGGGCCTGCAGGGCTTCGGCACCGGTTTTCTGTTCATCTCGGTGGCCGCCGCCGCTTACAGCACCTGCCCGCCCGCCAGATGGGACACGCGACGGGCTTCTACAATCTCATCCGCAACGAGGCCTCGTCGGTGGGCATCGCCACCGCCACCACCCTGCTGGCCCGCCGCACCCAGTTTCACATGGCCCGGTTGACGCCGCAGATCAATCCCTACAACCCTCTTTTCCGCGAGCGCCTCGACCACTGGCTCCACCTGCTCTCGGCGCACTCGGGGATCGCCCCGGCCGCCGCGCGGCCGCTGGCGCTTGCCGGCATCGCCCGCCGACTCGGCCGGCAGGCCCTGGCCATGTCCTATCTCGACGTCTTCTGGGTGATGACGCTGGTGCTGGTCTGCTTTCTGCCGCTTATTCCGATTTTGCGGGGGAAGGTGAGAGGGCAGACGGTGCCGGCGGGCGAGTAGGGGAGGGGCGACGGGGAGTGCCTTGTCTCCGGCGTTCTTTTCGATAAGCTTTTAAAAAGTAATCAAGGTGGGAAAAGCGGATTGAAAGCAGGCCTTTGCTTCCTCTCCACGAAGTACCGCAGCAATTAACTTTTCGGACCCGCGCAGAAGTCGAAGTCCTCCGCGGCAGAAATGCCTCCCCGGCAGGGGCCGCCCTTTTCTTTGCCGACTTTCTTTTGGACGGGATCAAAAAGAAAGTCAGGCGGGGAGCGGGGCGCAGCGCCCGCGGTCTTGAGGTTATCTCTGGTAAAATCCCTGAGCAACCTCAGCCCCAAATTCGCCGGTCCTGGCGGCCGCAGGTGCAGATAAACGCGATCATTGCCTTTTTGAGAGGAAGCAACAGCCGTCTTTCCGTTCATCCATTGCCATGACATTGGGGCCCTGCGGTATCAACCTGGGCTCCTTGATTTGAAGGGAGATTCCTCATGCAGCACACATCCGACCTCTCCGCCCTCCTGCCCACAGAGCGCGATGCCTGCGCCATCATCGGCTACCTCAACAAGGCCGGCCGTCCGACCCACGGCAACGTCCCAGCGCACCATCGAGGCCCTGATTGAGATGGGCCACCGGGCCGGGGAGATTGACGGGGAAGGGGACGGCTGCGGCATTCTTACCGATATTCCCCACCCTCTCTGGGGCCTGAAATCCTCGCCGGAGCCGGTCCACGAACCCGGCGCCGGCAGAAGTCCCTCCTTTGGCCGTCGGCCACCTGCTGGTGCCCCGGGAGGAGCTCGCCTCCGACCCCGACCTTCAGGAGAGAATCCTGGAGCGGTTCAGGGCTCACGGGAGCCTCGTGTGCTCTATCGAGCGGGCCGGCCCGGTGCGATAGCGAGGTCCTCTCCTCCGCCTGCACGGGCTAGGTCGAGCCGCTCTTCTGGCAGATCGCCCTTGACCTCGGGGAGGGCCTCGATAACGCTGTCGGCTCCTCTGACGGGCTCCATCCATCGCCCTGGAGACGGAGTTTCCCGTCCACGTCGCCTCCCTCTGGGGCCTACGTCGCCTCCTACAAGGTCCACGGCGCCCCCGGAGATCCTCCCCCGCTACTACCCGGACCTGAAAGCGGCGGGACTTTCTCTCGGCGGTGACCATCGGCCACAGCCGCTTCTCCACCAACACCCTTCCGACGGTGATGCGTGCCCAGCCCTTCAGCCTGCTCGGCCACAACGGCGAGATCAACACCATCGCCCTGGGCTTCGGGAGGAGGCCCGGATGCTCGGGAATTGCCCCCCCGTCGGGGGGCAGCGACTCCCAGGACCTGAACCGCACCCTGGAGGGGCTGATCGATCGCTCGGCTTCTCGCCCCTCTTCGAGGTGATCGGAGATGGTCTTCCCTCCCGATCTTCTCCTAGATGGACCGCATGGCCGACGACCCCCGGGCCATGTACACCTTTTTCCGCCGCTTCTTTGCCGCCAGCGCCCAAGGCCCGGCCGCGGTCATCTCCCGCTACGCTCGACACTCTGCGTCTTCAGCGTCGACGCCATGGGCCTTCGTCCTCTGTGGTTCGGCGAGACCGAGCGGGAATATTTCATCTCCTCCGAGATGGGGGTCGTCCCCCACGAGGAGATCCTCTCCGACCCCAAACCCCTGGCCCCCGGCGAGAAGCTCGGGTGTGCGGCTGCCCGGCGGGGAAAAGATTCCAGGTCCTCGAGTACCACCGCCTCTGCAGGAAGGAAGGTCATCCTGCACTCTTCCGCCGCCGCACCCGCCTGGCTGCCGGCCAAAAAGGCGCTGGCCCGTGGGGAGGGGGTTATCCAAAGGGACCGGGGGGGAAGAAAGTCGACTTCTCCCGGGGCAAAAACTCTGGCTCCCAGGAGAACCTCCTCTCGGCCCTGGCCTGGAAGACGAAGCGACCTTCGAAACCTCAAGGACATCTCCAGAACGGGGACCGAGCCCATCGCCTCCCTCGGTTACGACGGGCCGCTTGCGGCCCGGCGGTTCAGCCGCCAGAACCTTTCGGACTATTTCAAGGAGCAGGTGGCGGTGGTGACCAACCCGGCCATCGACCGGGAACGGGAGAGCGAGCATTTTTCACCCGGGGTCACCCTCGGCGCCCGGCCGCGGCTTGCGGGGGGGCGGTCGGGCCGGCGGTGGAGCTGCAGGTACCGCTCCTTACCGGGGGGCGCCGCCTGGGGCCGGAGGCGAGGGGACGCCGAGGCCGCGGAGCACCCTTCGGAACCTGCACGCTGGAGTCCATACTCGCCCATTTCGGGGAAAAAGGCCGCTCTCCGGTACAAGTGTCCTTCACTGCACCCTGGGACGGAAGGAAACGATCCCGGAGGCCCTCAACCCGTTCTGCAGCGGGAGGCTGCTCCAGGCCGTGGCCCTGGGGCGCCTCCCTGCTCCTCCTCGACGACGGCGGCGCCTTCGGCCCGGGGCGGAGCTTTCTCGACCCGGCGCTGGCCCTTGCAAGCCTTCATCGGACCCTGCGGGAGGAGCGCGACGAGGGCGGGGAGAGCCTGCGGCGGCGGACCTCGGTGGTGGTGCGCTCCGGGGCGCTTCCGCAACCTTCACGACCTCATCTTCCCTGCTCGGCATGGGGGCCGACGCCTCCTGTTCCTACCTCCTGTGGGAGCTCGCTTCCCAGGAGGGGGAGGACGGCCTGGCGCAACGCCCCCGCCCGGAAGCGGGGACTGGAAAAGGTCATCTCCACCATGGGGACCCATGAAATAGGAGGCTATGGCAAGTACTTTGCAGCCATCGGCCTCTCCCCGAGCTGGCGGAGGTCTTCGAGACCCCCAACTTCTGCGGATCCGCAGAAGGGGGTTGACTCTGGAGCGGCTGGAGCTGGACACCGGGAGCGCGCGCGTGGCCCGCAGCCGGGAAAAACAGCCCGTCCCCGCCCAGTTCCGGCTCTATCCGCGGATTTGGAAGATGGTCGGGGCCGTCGCCAAGATGGAGGAGAACTACACCGACCTCTCCCGGGTGATCCGGGAGTTCGAGGGGGAGCACCCCCTGGCCATCCCCATCTGCTCGACTTCCGTTTCCGCGAGGACCTCGCCGTCGACCCCGAGGAGGTCGACGCCTCCGTCGGAGGCCACGACCTGCCGATCCTCATCTCGGCCATGAGTTTCGGCTCCCAGGGGGAGACCCCCTTTCGCATCTACGCCAAGGCCGCCAGGCGGCTGAACATCGTCTGCATGAACGGGAAGGGGGGCGAGATCGCCGACATGCTCGGCCGCTACCGCAAAAACCGCGGCCAGCAGGTCGCCTCGGGGCGCTTCGGGGTCCACATGGACCTGCTCAACTCCGCCGACTTTCTCGAGATTAAGGTCGGACAGGGGGCCAAGCCGGGCGAGGGGGGGCATCTGCCCGGCTTCAAGGTGACCGCGAAGATTGCCGCGGCGCGGAATGCCGCCGTCGGGGTGTCGCTCATCTCTCCCTCCAACAACCACGACATCTACTCCATCGAGGACCTGGCTCAGATTATCGAGGAGCTGCGCACCGCCAACCCCCACGCCCGCATCTCGGTCAAGGTGCCTGCGGTGGCCGGCATCGGCACCATCGCCATGGGAATCGCCAAGGCCGGGGCCTACTCCATCACGGTGAGCGGCTACGACGGCGGCACCGGGGCGGCCCGCAAGCACGCCATCAAGTTCGTCGGCATGCCCGCCGAGATTGGCGTGCACGAGGCCCATCGGGCACTCTCCGCGGCGGGGCTGCGCCACAAGGTGGAGATCTGGGCGACGGCGGGGCCCGCACCGGCCGGGATGTGGTCAAGCTGATGCTGCTGGGGGCCAACCGGGTCGGCTTCGGCACCCTGGCCATGGTCGTCATCGGCTGCACCGCCTGCCGGGGGTGCCACCTCGACACCTGCCACGTGGGGATCGCCACCCAGATTGAGTCAGCGGAGGAGGCCGGCCGGCGAGGCCTCAAACGCTTCGTCCCCCGGGTGCTGGAGAACGGGGTCATCTACGAGACCACCTTCTTCAGGGCGCTGGGCCAGGAGGTGCGCACTATTACCGCCAAGCTCGGCTTCAAGCGCACCCAGGACCTCGTCGGGCGGGCCGACCTCCTTATCCAGGGCCGCGGGGCCGACCGGCTCGACCTCTCCGAGCTTCTCACTCCCGCCCCGGCGGGGGAGGGCCGGCGGCCGGAGAACAAGGTGCGGATCATCCGCAAGCCCCTCAACTACCTCACCTCCCTCATCTCCACTCTCGTCACCGAGGCCTTCGACGGGGGCGAGGACCGGGTGCGCTACGACGACGACACCGCCTCGAGCAGCGACCGGGCCATCGGCACCTACCTCGCCGGCGCCGTGACCCGCGGTCGGCTGGAGGGGCGCTACGGACCGGAAAAGCAGGTTCTGCTCCACTTCCGCCGCGACTCCATCCCCGGCAACGGCCTGGCGGCCTTCAACATCCCCGCCATCAACATCCGGGTCGAGGGCGGAGTCCAGGACGGGGTGGGCAAATGCGCCCTCGGTGGAAGGATCGTCATCCTCAAGGGGGAGAACCGCAACGGCCGTCGTGTCGGCGGCTCCGTCGGCAAGGGGCTGGCCTACGGCGCCCAGGGGGGGACCTTCCTCATTCAGGGGGACGCCGACAGCCGGGCCTGCATCCGGCTCTCGGGGGCCGATGCGGTCCTCGGCGGCCGGCTCCGCCTGCCGCTGGACGACAGCCGCGGCAACCTGGCCGGGAGGGCCAATCTCAAGGGGTTTGCCTTCGAGTACATGACAGCGGGCCGGGCGGTCGTCCTCGGCGACCCCGGACCCTGGATTTGCTCGGGGATGACCGGGGGGGCCGTCTACTGCCACCTCGACGAGGCCAAAGGTCTGACCCGGGAGGCCCTGCGCCGGCGCCTGGCCCGGGGGCGCAGGTGGAAATCCGCGACCTGGATGAGGAAGACGTGGCCGGGGTCGGAGAGCTGCTCCTCCGGTACCACCGCGAACTCCTTCACTCCCACCAGAACGAGGAGGCCGACTGGGTGGAAAAGGTGCTCTCTGGGTGCCGGACACAGTTCGTGAAAATCGTCCCGGAAGGATCCCCGGTGCGTCCCCCCGTAGCGACCGAATGATGACCACCCCCTTGTCACGGAAAAGAAATCGTCTAGAATTGAGAGGGTCATTTTCATTCCACACGCCAGGAGGGCAACGATGGACAAATACCGCTGTGTCATCTGCGACTACATCTACGACCCCGCCGAAGGGGACCCGGGCAACGGCGTCGCTCCCGGAACCGCCTTCGAAGACCTGCCGGACGATTGGGTCTGCCCGTTGTGCGGCGCCGACACGTCCAATTTTGAAAAAATCTGAAAGGAGACAGTCACATGGCCAAGGTTCCCTACGTCGACCAGGATGTATGCATCAGCTGCAATCTCTGCGCAGACACCGTTCCGGAGGTTTTCCGCATGAACGACGACGGACTCGCCGAGGTGTACGATGTGCCGGTGCCTCCGAGGAGAAGATCCAGGAAGCGATCGACGCCTGCCCGGTGGCCTGCATCCACTGGCAGTAACCCCTTCCCGCTCCGCCGGGTACCGAGCCCCCGGCGGAGGATTTCCATGAGCCGTTTTCGAACCCTGCGTCCCGGACGCCTCCCCTACCGGGAGGCCCTGGCGCTTCAGGAATCCCTGGTGGAACGCCGACGGCGGGAGGTAGAGGACATCCTCCTGCTGCTGGAGCACGATCCCGTCGTAACTCTGGGGAGAGGCGCCCGGGAGGAGAACCTTCTTTTCTCTCCGCAGCAGCTCTTGCGGCGGGGGGTGGACTGTCTTCGGGTCGGCAGGGGCGGGGATGTGACCTTCCACGGTCCAGGCCAGGCGGTCGGGTATCCCATCGTTGACCTGGACCCCCTGGGCCGGGACGTGCACCGCTACCTTCGGATGCTGGAGGCGATGCTCATCGACACCCTTGCAGCCTACGGCGTCGTGGGCGAGAGGGTTGCGGGGAAGACCGGAGTCTGGGTCGGGGGGGAGAAGGTCGCCTCCATCGGCATCGGGGTCCGGCGCTGGGTGAGCTGGCACGGTTTCGCCCTGAACGTGGCCGCCGACCTCTCGGGTTTTTCCGCCATCGTCCCCTGCGGCCTTCAGGGAGTTTCGATGACCTCCCTGGAAAGGCTGGTCGGTCGCCCCGTGACCCTGTCGGAGGTCGGGGAGCGGCTCATCCGTTCCTACGCCGAAGTATTTCACAGCGAATACGCTGGCGCGTATCGCAATTTTGAATGTTGAATTTGGAATTTTAAATTAATTCAAAATTTAGAATTCAAAATTCAACATTGAGGTTATAGATGAAGTCTCGTAAGCCCGATTGGCTTAAGGTCCGATTCCCCGCCGGGCCGGAATACGCACGCATCGACCGCTACCACCGGCAGCAGGGACTGCACTCGGTCTGCCGCAGCGCCGCCTGTCCCAATCAGGGGGAGTGCTGGAGCCGCGGCACCGCCACCTTCATGATCCTGGGGGACCGATGCACCCGTGATTGCCGCTTCTGCAACGTCGTCGACGGATCCCCTCTTCCGCCCGACCCGCAGGAGCCGGCCAAGGTGGCGGCCGCGATAGCCGAACTCGGCCTTCGCCACGCGGTGATCACCTCGGTTACCCGGGACGATTTGCCCGACGGCGGCGCCTCCCATTTCGCCCGCCTGACCGAAGAAGTCCGCAAGGCGGCGCCCGGTTGCCGGGTCGAGCTGCTGATCCCGGACCTCCAGGGCAGTCGCGAGGCCCTGGCCACGATCCTCTCCCGCCGCCCCCGACATCCTCGGGCACAACCTCGAAACGGTACCCCGGCTCTATCCGGCCGTGCGGCGGGGGCGGTCTACCGGCGCTCCCTGGAGCTGCTCACCAGGGCTCGGGAAGTGGCTCCTGCCATCCCGACCAAGTCCGGACTCATGCTGGGGCTCGGGGAGGCGGACGAAGAGGTGTCGGCCGTGCTTTCCGACCTGCGGCGGGCGGACTGCGCCCTGCTCACCCTCGGGCAGTATCTCGCCCCCACCCGCGACCATCACCCGGTGGAGCGCTACGTTTCTCCCGAAGCCTTCGCCGACTGGCGCCGGCGGGGCCTCGCTCTCGGTTTCGACCACGTGGAAGCCGGGCCTCTGGTCCGCTCCTCCTACCACGCCGAAGAGCAGTTTGCGGAGGCCGGCCATGGCCGATAAGTGCCCGACCGCCATCCGCCACCTGATCCTCGGTTCGGGGCCGGCCGGTCTTACCGCGGCCATCTACGCCGCCCGCAGCAACTGCTGCCCCTCCTCATCCAGGGACACCAGCCCGGGGGCCAGCTCACCGGAACGACGACGGTCGACAACTACCCCGGCTTCCCCGAGGGTGTCGACGGGCCGACCCTGATGGAGCGGATGGAGAAGCAGGCCCGCCGCTTCGGGACCAATTTCGTCACCGGAATGGTCACCCGGGTCGACCTCTCGGCCTCCCCCTTCAAGGTCTGGGTTGGGGAGGATGTCTACCGGGGCAGGACCCTGATCGTCAGCACCGGGGCCTCCCCGAAGATGCTGGGCCTGCCCAACGAACGGGAGCTCCTGGGACGGGGCCTTTCGGTCTGCGCCACCTGCGACGCCTTTTTTTACAAGGGGAAGAAGGTGGTGGTCGTCGGGGGCGGGGACACGGCAATGGAGGAGGCTGCCTTTCTGGCCCGGTTCGCCCGGGAGGTGGTCGTGGTGCACCGGCGAGGCGACCTTCGGGCCATTCCGGAGCTCCAAAAGAGGGCCATGGCCCATCGGCATGTTTCCATCCGCTGGAGCACCCTCGTGACCAGCATCCTGGGGGAGAGGGAGAGCGGAGTCCGGGGGGTCGTCGTGCAGAACCTGGCCAACGGGGAACTCGCGGAAATCGCCTGCGACGGGGTTTTCGTCGCCATCGGCCACACCCCCAACACCGGGCTGTTCAAGGGGCAACTGGAACTCGACACCGAGGGTTACGTCGTCACTCGCAACCATACCGAAACGAGCGTTCCGGGTGTCTTCGCCGCAGGGGACGTCAAGGACCCCCACTTCCGCCAGGCCGTCACCGCCGCCGGTTGGGGTTGCATGGCGGCCATGCAAGCCGAACGCTACCTCGAATCCCTCGAAGATGAAGGAGAGTTTTCGCCGTGATATCGCCTAAGATGAAACAGTTCATGGAGAGCACCGGGCGGGCCGTCGTGGCCTCGGCCGATGCGCTGGGGGCCCCTCACCTCGCCGTGGGACAGGACCTGAAGGTTCTCGACCCGGAGCATGTCGTTTTCGAGGCCTGGTTCTGCCCCAAAACCCTCGAAAACGTCGCCGGAAATCCCAAGGTGGCCATCGCCGTGACGGACCTTTCCTCCGGAATGGGGTTCCAGCTCTCGGGGGTGGTGGAAAAGACCTCCCCCGTCGGAATTCTCAACGGCTATGCCCCCGAGGTGGAGGAGCCCGGGACGCCCCAGGTCGAGTCCCGCCTGCTGGTTCGAATCGTCAGGCTCATGGAGTTTTCCCCGGGAGCCCATACCGACAGGGCCATCAGTTTCGAGTAAAAGGGCGGCCTGGACTCCTTCCGTTTCCCCTTCTTTTCATTAGCCTTCAGAAGGATATCTCCAGACGTACCCCGGCCACCAGGGCGTCGTCCAGGGCGGGGTCGGTTCCCGGGTGGACGACGTACTGCAGATCGGGCTGAACCTCCAGCCAGGGCTGCAGCTGGGCCACATAGGTCGCTTCAATGGCCGTCTCCGCATGCTCCATCGAGGTCATTCCAACCCTCTCCATGTAATCCATGAAATGCTCGCCGTTGCGGGCGCTGGCCACGGCCAGGCCGGCAACGTCGTGGTCGCGTCCCGGGAGCGGGCCCGTGTACCGCAGGCCGGCTCCCCAGTAGCGGCCGATCTGGTTGCGGTGCGGGTCTGCAAGGCCGAACTGCACGAAGGCGCCCAGCCCCTGTCCCTCCTGCCCCTCGGCAAAAAGGGTCTTCTCGGCGATCAGGTAGAGGCCGTGGTTGAAGTCATGGGTATGTCCGGTAAAATCCTCCGCCCTGGCGGTGAGGACCCACCCCCCGACGCCGAGTTTGAAATAGTCGGCCCCACCGGGTTCGCCTTCCGTCAGACCCGCTTCCAGCGCCGCGAAGACGCCGTCCTTCGAGGAGAACCCCAGGTGGCTTCGCTGCGGCAGCTCGGGGTCGCCCGGCACACCGTCGTAGAGCGCCGCCATCAGGTAGCTGCCGGCAGTCGGCTGCGCCTTGAGCCGGAGGGCCGGAGCGGTGGTGGGAAAGATGGAGGGCCCGACCTGGGAGATGTCCGGAGAGATGCCGAAGGAGCTGTTGATGAACTCCGAGGCGTACTCGAGAACGTCGAATTCGCTGTTGTAATCGTGCAGGCCTGCCAGCAGGGAGAGCCGTTCGTCGAAAAAGCGGTGCTCGTACCACGCCTCGTAGATCTTGACGGCCTCGGGCGCCTCGATATTGCTGGTGCCCTGCAGGTCCCCCACCTTGTCGGTGAGCAACCCCCCGGCGTTGAAATCGCCGAGCAGGTAGAGAAAGAAGGTGCCGTTTTCCCACCAGCCCGCCCGGGCGGTGTCGGCGGTGAAGGTCACATCGACGTTCCCCAGCACCGTCCCATCGCGTTTGACGCCTCCCTTCAGGTTTTCCATTGCGTCGAGGGTCAGCTCCGCCTCGGCGTCTACTCCCCTTTCTCCAGGGCGCTTCGAAGCCCTCCCCAGTCGCCCAGCAGGTGATCTTCCTCGGCGCCGGCAGGGGCGGCCAGCAGGGCCAGTAGGAGACAGAAAAACAGGCCATAGCACTTTCTCGGAATTTTCATTCGGTCAACCTTCGCACGTTGTCATTAATCTTCAAGCTTAGCATTCATTCAGGGACGTTGCGAGCCGCCCCGGACTCAACGCTTGGAGCAGCCGCCGCTGCAGCCGTGGCAACCTCCCTTTTTCTTCCAGAGAGAGCGGTAGAGAAGGTAGCCGGCCCCACCGAGGAAAAACGTCATCCAGAGGATATCCGCGATACTCATCTCAACCTCCCAGCCCCAGGAGCAGGCCCCCCTGGTAGACCAGAAACGCCATCCCCCAGGCGAGAACACTCTGGTAGACAAAGGAGACCCCGAACCACTTCCAGCTGCCGAACTCCTGGCGCATGGCGACGGCGACCACCACGCACGGCATGTAGAGCAGGACGAAGACCATGAAGGCGAAGGCGGTCAGGGGGGTGAAGTTCTGCCGCACCGCTGCCGTCAGGGAGGAGCTCCCCTCGTCCCCGCCGAAGGAGAGGCTGGGATGCCGAAGGTGGAGGTCACGTTGGCGGCGGATTCCTTCACCGCGGCGACGAAGGAGGTGCCGATCTCCTTCAGATCGGCCCCGAACGGGTGGGGCGGTTCCGGCTTGGAGTCGTGCTGCGGGGGCGTAGATTTCGCCGATGGTGCCGACCACGATCTCCTTGGCGATGACCCCCGTGATGAGCGAGGACGACGCTTCCCAGGTGCCGAAGCCGAGCGGTTCGAAGATCGGAGCGATGGCCTGGCCGGCCTTGCCCAGGTAGGAGTCGTGCTTGTTCTGAACCCCCCAGGGGAGGTTGATCAGGAACCAGACGAGGATCGAGACGGCCAGAATGTAAGTCCCGGCCTTGACCAGAAAGTGCTTTCCCTTCTCCCAGGTGTGCAGGCACAGGCTCCTGAAGGAGGGCAACCGGTAGGGGGGAAGCTCCATGATGAACATGGGGGTCTCGCCGCGAAAGAGGGTCTTCTTGAAGAGCAGTCCCATGAGGATGGCCAGCGCCATGCCGAGGACGTAGAGGGCCCAGATGACGGTGCCGGCGTGCCGGGCGAAGAAGACCCCCACGAACAGGACGTAGACCGGCAGGCGCGCCCCGCAGGACATCAGCGGGATGAGCAGGGCGGTGAGCGCCTTGTCGCGGGGGTTCTCCAGGGTGCGGGTGGCGTAGATTCCCGGGACGTTGCAGCCGAAGCCGAGGAGCATGGGGATGAAGGACTTGCCGTGCAGCCCTATGGCGTGCATGGCCCGGTCCATGACGAAGGCCGCCCGGGCCATGTAGCCGCTCCCCTCCAGGAAGGTGATGAAGAACATCATGGCGAAAATGATCGGGACGAAGACCAGGACGAAGCCGACCCCGGCGATGATGCCGTCGTTGACCAGGGACACCGTCCAGGCCGGGGCGTGCAGCAACCCGAGCAGGGCCGCCGCCCAGTGCTTGAGGGGGCCGTTGGCCGTGGCGTCGATCCAGTCGCCGAAGGGGGCTGAGAGGTCGAAGGTGAGCTTGAAGACGAGCCACATGGCGGCCAGGAAAATGGGGATGCCGAAAAAGCGGTTGAGGACGATGCGGTCGATCTTCTCGGTCAGCTCCACCTTGCGCAGCTCGGGCTTCTCCAGCACCTCCCGGGTCAGCCCCGTAGCCAGGCCGTAGCGGGCATCGGCCATGAGCGACTCGATGTCTCCGTCATGGGCTTGGCGCAGGTGAGCGAGCGGTTCGGATGCCACCTCGCCCACGCCGATATTAACCTCTTTGGCAATTTCGGCATCCTCCTCCATCAGTTTGCAGGCGAGCCAGCGCAGGGGGTATTTTTTGGCCGGCACCGGGTGCTTTTCCCGAAGAGCGCCACAGATGTTCTCTATCGCCTTCTCGATATCCTCGCCGTAGTTGAGCTGCTTCGGTCGGTGGGAGGCGGAGTCGCCAGCGGTATGCAACGCCGCTTCGAGCAGTTCCACCGTTCCCCGATTCCTGGTCGCCGCCGTCGGCACCACGGTGATGCCCAGCATCTGCTCGATCCCCGGAACATCGATCCGGTATCCCTTGGCTTCGGCCTCGTCGAAGATGTTGAGAGCCATCACCACCGGCAGACCCAGCTCCAGCAGCTGTACCGTGAGGTAGAGGTTGCGCTCCAGGTTGGTGGCGTCGACGACGTTGATCACCAGGTCGGGTTTCTCGTGCACGAGGTAGTCCCGGGCGATGATCTCCTCCTGGGTGTAGGGGGAGAGGGAATAGGTGCCGGGGAGGTCGACCAGGCGGATGGTGTGTCCCTCGAACTCAAACTGCGCCTCCTTTTTCTCCACCGTCACCCCCGGCCAGTTGCCCACGTGCAGGCGGCTTCCGGCGATGGCGTTGATGAGGGTCGACTTGCCGGCGTTGGGGTTGCCGGCCACCGCCACGGTGATGACCCGTTTCGCCACCGGCCGCAGGGCGGCTTTTTGTCCGCCCCTGGCTGCCGCTTCTCCGGGGGAGTGCTCCTTTCTGGCCTCAACGCTCATTTCGACACCTCCACGCCGATGCCCTGCGCCTCTTTTTTCCGCAGGGAGAGACGGTAGCTCTTGATGTTCACCTCGATGGGGTCTCCCAGGGGAGCGACCTTCACCACCTTCACTTCTTCGCCCACCAGAACCCCCATGTCCATGAGGCGGCGCCTCAGAGGGCCGATGGCCCCGATGGCGGTGATTTTTCCTTTTTCTCCGGGCTTGAGTTTCGCCAGATTCATCGGTTTCTCCTATCGATAAAATCATTTCGCGTCCTTCGCGGCTTCGCGTGAGACCAGGGGTCCCTTCAGCCCGCCTTGCGCACCATAATCTTCATCGCCAGTCCCCGGTCGATGGCGATGCGGGACTCGTCCACCTTGAGCAGGACCGGGCCGGCTCCCTTGGTCAGCATCTCCACGCTCTTGCCGACCCTCAATCCCAGGTCCTCGATCCGGAAATCACCCTTTCCTCCTCCTCTGCATTGGCCTTGGCCGTCACATTGGCTGTAGCGGGATCTAATCTCGATAATTTCCCCGTTCTCTCCGGGGCTCAGCAGTCCGAGGGGCAGCATGGCGTGGGTATCTCCTTTGAATATTCGCTATGAGACTTTAAATAAAGCGGGCCGGGAACCGCCTGTGGGTTTTTTTCAGGGAAAATTCTTCCAGGGAAAGCGGGCCCCGCGGGAAGCGCTCAGGGCTTCTTCGGGGTTTGAAGTTGAAAATTGTTTTCAACAATACGGATCGGAGCTGACGCTGTCAAGAAAAATGAATATGGTTTTCAATTTCTTTAGATGGCGGGGGCCGGAGGTGCTGAAAGAAAGAAAGAATAGGTTGTCGGAATTAAGATTGGCGTATTGTAACAAAGAGAAGCTTGACATCTCCTTCGTTTAGGAATAATTCTAGAATTTACAGTGTCTTAAATCGATTCGACAAAGGCAGGCCCGGAGAAATCCGGAGACGCGAAGCCATGGGTCCTCGGTCTGATTTCCCTGCCCGGAAGCCAGACACGGATCGCCAGGTCGCCGACAACAAGCCGGACCGGCACCCTGGCCGGTTTTCTGCATTGCGCCCGCCCCCGTCGGAGGCGGGTTTCATTTTTTTCCGGAGGGAGGCTGATATGCCCCGACTCAGCCTGAAGATCAGATTGACGGCGGCGGTATCCCTGCTGCTGGCTGGCGCCCTGGCCCTGTGTGCCTTTATCTCCTTCGCCTATTTCAAGAAGGAATTCCGCAGGAGCATAGCCGGTCAGCAGTTTTCCATGGTTTCAGCCCTCGCCGACGAGGTCGACGACAAGATTCTCGCAGCCCAGCGCACCATCATGGCCGTGGCCGGGGACTACAATCCGGCCTTTCAGGCCGACCCGTCGCGGATCGAGCGCTACCTGCGCCGTCAATCGGCCTCCCTTTTGACCTTCGACAACGGCCTGTTTTTGTTTTCCCCTTCGGGAAAACTCCTGGCCGGCACCCGGATGGAACCCCAGATGCGGGGCCGGAACTACTCCTTCCGCGACTATTTCCGCGCCACCCGGCGCACGGGCAAACCCTACATATCCAAACCCTTCTTTTCCACCCAGCACAGTGCTCATCCCATCGTCATGTTTACGGCCCCGGTTTTCGATTCGAAGGGGAGCTTGGTCGCCATAGTGGCTGGCAGCCTCGACCTGCTGAAGGAGAATTTCCTCGGTGGCCTCTCCAGTGTCCGGGTCGGCCAGGGGGGGTACCTGTGTCTCTACGGCTCCGACGGGACCGTTCTTCTTCAACCCGACCGGAGCCGACTTCTGCGGTCGCACGTTCCGGTCGGAGTGAGCCGGCAGTCCGACCGGGGCGTCGACGGTTTCGAGGGGACGAGAGAAACGGTCGATGCCAGGGGCATCCCGTCTCTGAGCTCCTTCAAGCATCTTCAGTCGGTGGGCTGGATTCTGGCCTGCAATTTTCCCCTGCGCGAGGCCTATGCCCCGATTGCCAGGGCCAGGCACTATTTCCTGCTCGGCTTGGCGTTGCTGGCCGGAATCTTTTTTCCAGCCACCTGGTTTTTCTTGCGTCGAATGACCTCGCCCCTGGAGGCATTCACCGAGCATGTCCGAAGGATAGCCGACGGGGAGACCGGCTGGATCCCGGTGCCCGTTGGCTCGCCGGATGAACTCGGCACCCTGGCCGAGGTGTTCAACCAGATGCTGACAGAGATGAAGAGTCGGAAAAAGGCCGTTAAGGAACAGAAGACTGCTAGGAAACTGCTGCAGAACGCCGCCGCCCCGATTTTCGTCATCGACAGCCGGCATCGGGTTCTCATCTGGAACCGCGCCTGCGAATTATTGACCGGTCTGAAAAGGGGCGAGCTGAAAGTGACAGCCATTGGAGGGGGGTTTTATGACCATCCCTGCTCCTGCCTGGTCGATCTGGCCGTCGACGACAGTCCGGGACTGGCCGGAGCACTACGCCTCGCAGCCTCCTGCAAGGCTGCCGGAGGGGGGGCTGCAGGCCGAAGGATGGCGGACCTGCGTCGACGGCCGCAAGAAATATCTCATTTTCCGGGCGGCTCCTATCCGAAACGGGTGGGGAGAGATCGTGGCCGGCATAGAGACCCTGGAGGATATCACCGCGCAAAAGGAAGCCGAAAAACGGATGGAGGTCATGGCGCATTTCGACCTTCTGACCGGACTTTCCCAACCGGGCTCTCTTTTTCGACCGGCTTGGCAGGGAGCTGAGTGCGGCTGCGCGCTTCGGGACGGCTGGCCCTGCTCTATGTCGACCTCGACGGATTCAAACAGATCAACGACGGGGCTGGTCACGATGTCGGCGACCGGGTTCTCGTCGAGGGTGGCCGGGCGCCTGCAACGATGTATCCGGGCCTGCGATACCGTGGCCCGGCTCGGGGGCGATGAATTCGGCGTGATCCTGGCCCGGCTCGACCATGAGAGGGGTGCACGGGTGGCCGCCGAAAGGATTCTCGAGAGCCTGGTCGAACCGTTGACCCCCGGGACCGGGGCGCCTCTCGTCGGCGCCAGCATCGGGATCAGCTTTTATCCGGAACATGGCGACGATGCCGACACCTTGCTGAAAAAGGCCGACACCGCCATGTATCATGTCAAGGCCAACGGAAAGAATCATTCTCGCTTCTTCCGTGGAATCCGGGCAACTCCGGGCCGGGGAAGCCTGAGTTTTTTCTCCCGGCTTGCGGAAAATTCCGGCGGTCTTTTCCCTCGACGGAAGAGCCTCGATCGGCTATGATCCCGGCGATAAAATACATCCTTCTCGCCATTTTCCTGTCGTTTCTGGCCCTCCGTTATTTCCTGCGGTTCCTGAACCTGCGCCACCTCGGCAGGTACGGCGCTGTCGTTCCGCCGGGCTTCGATGGGGAGATCGACCCGCAGACCCTGGGCCGGACCGCCGCTTACACCCTGGCCCAGAGCCTGCCCTCCCTGGTCGAATCGCTGGCCGGAAACGCTCTCCTTCTCGCCTTTCTCTTTGGGGGACTGCTTCCTCTCTCTGACCGTTGGTTCGCCTCCCTGGGTCTGGGCTTCATTCCTGCGGGCATCCTCTTCTTTCTCGGGATTTTCCTGGTTCAGACCGCAATCGACGTCCCTTTCAGCCTCTACCGCAACTTCCGTGATCGAAAACCGCTTCGGGTTCAACGCCATGGGGTGGCGCATTTGGCTGGGCAATATTTTGAAGTCCACCGGCTATCGCCCTCGTGCTTTTCGGCCTGCTTCTGGGCGCTGCGTTGGCCCTGGTACGTTTCAGCCCCGGACGGTGGTGGCTGTGGGTGTGGGGCTTTTTCGCCCTGGTCACCCTCTTTCTGATGTATCTCTTCGCCCTATCTGATCGAGCCCCTCTTCTTCAAGTTCGAGCCGGTGCAAAGAGAGGGGCTGGAAGAAGAAATCCGGGAGCTGATGAAGAAGGCCGGCCTCCAGGTGAGCCGGGTGATGCAGGTCGACGCCTCGCGCCGCAGCCGCCACTCCAACGCCTACTTCACCGGCATCGGCCGGGTCAAGCGGATCGTCCTTTTCGACACCCTGCTCGACCAGATGGCCGACAGGGAGGTCCTGGCCGTCCTTGCCCACGAGGTGGGCCACTGGAAAAAAGGCCACGTCCGCAAGCAGATTTTCTGACCGAAGTTGGCCTCCCTGGCTTTTTTCTACCTCGCCTGGCGCCTGCTGGGCTGGGGGGGGGATCCCCGGTCTGCTCGGTCTTTCCTCGGCTTCCTTCTACGCCCAGGTGGTGATTCTCGGCTTTCTCGCCTCCCTCGCCGCCTTTCCCCTGGGGCCCCTGAGCGCCTGGTTCTCACGGCGTCACGAGTGGCAGGCCGACCTCTTTGCCCGGCGTGCTCACCGGCGACCCCGGGGCGCTCGCCTCGGCCCTGGTCAAGCTCTCCCGGAAAACCTCTCCCAACCTCCATCCCCATCCCCTCTATGCCTGGGTCTACTATTCCCATCCTCCGGTGGTGAAGCGGGTGAGGGCGCCTCGAAAGGCTGAAGACTGAAGGCGGGCGTCCTCTCCGTCCTCCGGATACCCCTTGTCCCCCGCCGGGAAGCCCTTATACTATTATGCGGACGTTTCAGTGCCCCGTACGGTCAATGGTCTCGGCTCTGCCGGACCGATAATAGCAAGGGGGGTATAGGTGCCGAGGCTGCGGAGGGAATCGATGCCGACTCCTGCTGAAGGGCGAAAATCCTGTTTGTACTGTCGGGGAATCGTTTTTCGCTTGGGCGTCCTCCTGCTTGCGGTCTTCCTCGGTCTGCTCGCCGGGAGCTGCCGGCGGCAGGGGCGGGAGGTCACCCTGGGGAGCGGCCCCTCGGGGGGGCACCTTCGAGAAGATTGCCGCCGGAATGGCCCAAGTCCTCCAAAGGGACATCCCTGACATCCGATTCGTGGTGAAGCCGACGGGGGGCTCCATTGCCAACCTGTTGGACGTGAACCAGGGAAAGCTCTCCATGGGGCTGGTCTTCTCCGGTGACGCCTATCTGGGCCGGAAGGGAGAGCTCAGAAAAGGTCTTCCTCCCACAACCCATGTCCGCGCCCTGGCCCGGCTCTACGGCGCTACCGCCCAGCTGGTGGTTGCCCGGTCCGAGTTCCATCAGAACCGTCGATGAGCTGCGCGGACGCAGGGTGGCCGTCGGTGGCTTCGGTACGGGGTCGGCTCTGACGGCGAGGCGTTATTTTCAGAGCATCGGCCTGTGGAAGCGGGATCGTCCCGATTCACGAGGGGTACGCTACAGGGATGGAGGATATGAAAATGGGAAACATGGACGCCGTCTGGCTTGAAGTCGGGTTTCCCAACGAGTACCTTCTGAGTGTCAGTGGGGAAGTCCCCTTGCGCTTTCTCAATCTGACCCCGGCGGCAAAGGCGGGGGATTTTTTCTCCCGGCATCCTTTTTACACCCCGACCGTCATTCCCGCCGGCACCTACCCCGGACAGGAGAAGGAGATTCTTTCCTTTCAGGATGCGGCTCTTTGGGTGGCCGGCGCCGGGGTCGGAGAGGAATCTCGTCTACAGCGCCCTGCGGTCGCTGTTCAGCGCCCGGGGGACTGAAGCTTATGCGAGCGGCACACCCCGCCGCGGGGGATATGACCCTCTCCAAGGGACTTCAGGGGGTGAAGATTCCCCTCCATCCGGGGGCCCGAAAGTTCTGGGGGGAAAAGAGGATGCTCGGGAAGGGGCGATGAGCGCCACCCCGGCCGACAGCCCCCCGGCATGCTCCAGCAACTCGGGGAAACACAGGCTGCCGGCGACATCCGAAACATGAAGACCCAGGCGCTGGACCTGGTGGCGGACACCCTGCCGCAGGAACGCTTCGACCTGGTCGACAGCACCATGACCCTTTACCACATCCCCGACACCGACCTTATTCTGAGCCGTTTCCACGCCCTGCTGAAGCCCTCGGGCTACTTTTGAATCGCCGACCTGGACCGGGAGGACGGCTCCTTTCACGACCCCGGTTTCGAGGGTCATCACGGGTTCGACCGCGAAGAGCTGGCTGCAAGGGTCTCCCGGGCGGGCTTCGGGAAGATTGCTTTCGCCACGGTTTTCGAGGTGGTCAAGGAGGCGGGTGGCGAACCGAGGTCCTTTCCTGTCCTCCTGATGACGGCCCGAAGGAGGGAGGTCGGCTGGCAGAGGCTCCCCCTGGGCGCAGAATGAACGGCCTCAGGACGGAATCTTTCCCGCCTTCGGAAAAATGCCTGAGGATAACAGGGGTCTCAGGAGGATGGTGGCCAGTACGAGGGCCACCAGAAGACCCAGCGAAAGGGGGGTTGTCACTGCCAGCCGCCAGACCAGCACCAGGGCAGCCGCAACGGCCGCGGCAGCTCCGGCGAGGAAGATTCCTCGCCACCAGCGAGATTCGAGCTGACGGAACGCAGCGTAGTTGACGGTGGCGAAGGTGAACAGAAAGGTCAGGCTGGCGGCGGAAACCAGCTCGTCCAGGGAGCCGACGACGGCCAACACCGCACCGACCCCCCCAGGGCCAGGATCGCCCGGTTCGGAACCCCCGGCGGTTCAGATGAGCCGCAGGGGGCGGGCTCTCCCTCCTCGGCCACCTTGCGCGCCAGTCGGGCGGTAGCGAAGAGGGTGGCGTTGATAGCCGAGCCGGTGGAGAAGGCCGCAGCCAGCGAGACCAGCCACTTCCCTGCGGCACCCAGCAGGGTTCGTCCGGCCAGGGCCAGTGAAACCTCCTTGTTCTGGACGATGGTCTCGGCGCCGATCAGCGGGCCGTCCCCAGGGCCACGGCCACATAGACGGCTATGACCACCACGATGGCGAGGGGGACCGCCCCAGCAAGGTCTTCTTCGGTTCCCGGATGACATGGTAGTCGTAGGCCGAAGCTGGAAGCCTTCGTAGCCCATGAAGATTGCCGCAGCGCCGACCAGCGCCCCGCCGATGCCGCCCTGCGGCACACCTGCGGGAGCCGCTCGGGGTGCCAGAACCACAGGCCGGCTCCGGCGAGTGCCGCCAGGACCGCCAGCTTGCCCCAGACCGCCACGATTTCAAATCCCGCAGACTCACTGATCCGAGGAGGTTGAAATACCAGAGCGGCAATGATGCCGAGGGCGGCGGCTCGGGCGAAGAAGCCGCCGATACCGAAGGCTTCGGCGAGGTAATGGCCGAAGGTGAATGCGTAAACCGACAGGGTCAGAACATAGCCGATGATCAGAACCCAGGCGAGTCCGCCGGCGAAGCTTTTGCGGCCAGTTTTGCGCAGGAAGGTGAACGCCCCCCGTTTCCTCATAAAGTCCGGCCAGGTGGACATAGCTGAAGCCGGTGATCAGGGCAATCAGGCCGGCGATGACGAAGCTCAGCCAGGCCAGGGGACCGGCCACGTGAACGACCACTCCAAGGACCGAGAATATCCCGCCGCCGACCATGCCGCCCACCGCCATCGACCAGGCGGCGTTGAAGCCCATTTTTTCGGATTTCTTTCCGCTCACCATCTCCGCTCCTGTGGGAGGGTTCTTCGATAGTATATCTGCTACGCGGGTGCCGGGAACTCCGACAGAGAAGGTTATGATGAATCCGGCTGTTAACAAAAATGTCAGGGCAGGTCTTCGCGCCTGCCCGGGGCGGCGCCTCCCCCCTGGTGCACGGGATACAGATGTGCAAGATTGCCCAAAAACTCTCAAAGCAGATTGGGGGCGGGAAGATTTTCCCATGACGAGGATACCCCTCGACAACCATAGCCCGACCCCCGTCCGGGGGTGGCCATCGTCACCTCTCCCCTTTCAAAGGGGGACATCCGTGAAAAATCCGCATTCTAAGGTAAGGGTAGAGTTCGCAGGGTGGGCATCGCCCACCGGAAGGAGGTGGGCAGTGCCCACCCTACTGAAAAATCTTTTCGGGATGAGAGTCAACGCCAGTTCTGTTCGGCGACCTTGCGGAAGTGATAGCCATAGATGGCCAGGGTCACGGCCTCGGTGAGGAGTCGCGGGCGGTGGAAGGGTGTCCACAGCAGGAGCCGCCAGAATGGAGGCGCTCCCGGCCGAGGATCCCCAGGCGGTAGCAGGAGCGTAGAACGCGCCATCGGTATCTGGAATCCCGGTGGCCGGGCCCCGGCGGTCGGTATTCGCCAGCAGGTCCGGACCCGCTGGTAGAATTCCTCGGCTCGTAGAACTGCGACCAGGATCGCCGGTATCCTCGCGCAGGGTCTCCCGGCCCATGCCGGGGACGATGTTGAGTACGCGCCTCGGCGTTGTCTCCCGGAGCTGCCGGCCAGAGCCGCCCCTCGCGCGAGCCGCTCGTAGAGCTTCGGTTCCCGGGGAGCGCCTGCAACAGCCCGACCATGGCCGTCACGATGCCGCTCTGCTGGATGAACTCGATCTGGCGCTGGAAAATGGCGGGGGTGTCGCTGTCGAAGCCGACGATGAACCCGCCCTGCACCTCCAGGCCGGCGCGCTGCATGCGTTTGACGTCCTCGACCAGGTCGCGGCTTGCGGTTCTGCGTCTTGTTGCACTCGGCCAGGCTCTCCTCGTCCGGGCGTTTCGATGCCGATGAAGACCGTGTCGAAACCGGCCTCGACCATCAGCTCCGTCAGCTCCGCGTCGTCGGCCAGGTTGATCGAGGCCTCGGTGTGAAAGCCATCGCCGCGCCTTCCCTGCTGCCAGTCGATCAGCGCCGGCAGCAGCTCCTCCTTGAGCTGCGCTTGTTGCCGATGAAATTGTCGTCGACGAAGAACACCGCGCCTCGCCAGCCGCGGCGCGTAGCGCGTCGAGTTCGGCGATGACCTGCGCCGGCGGTCTTGGTGCGCGGGCGGTGACCGAACAGGGCCGTGACGTTGCAGAACTCGCAGTCGAACGGACAGCCGCGGGAGTACTGGATGCTCATCGGTGGCGTAGCGCCTGCAGGTCGGCCAGCTCCCAGCGGGGATCGGCGTGTCGGCGGATGTCGGCAAATCCGTCGTCGCTGTAGAGGCGCTTCGGCTTCGCCCCGCCTCCAGATCGGCCAGGAAGCGCGGCAGGGTCAGTTCGGCCTCGTTCAGGACGAAATGATCGACCTCGGCGAACTCGCTCGTGCTCGGTGGTAAAGAGGGGGCCGCCGGCGACGATCGGTCAGTCCGGCCGCCTGGCAGCGGGCGATGATCGCCGGGCCGAATCCCGCTGCACGACCATCCGCTGATGAAGACCATGTCGGCCCAGCGCCAGGTCCTCTTCGCGTCAGCGGCCTCACATTCAGATCGACCAGCCGCTTCTCCCAGGCCGGGGGCAGCATGGCCGCCACGGTCAGCAGCCCCAGCGGCGGCAGGCCGCGTTCTTGTGGACGAATTTCAGGGCGTGCTTGAAACTCCAGAACGTATCGGGGAATTCGGGGTAGATCAGCAGGATATTCACGGGATTCACCTCCTGCTGATTTAAAAAAATAGCAGACGAAAAAACTTTCCGCAATCCGCCCCTGTAGCATTTTGACTCTCAGCATTCGATGGGGCTTCGACGCCCTGGGGGGAACTGGAAAACGCCACCGGGATTGCTACCCTATGAGAGGATGTCCGCGTGAAATCGTTGCTCTCGAGGAAACCCGTTTCCCATGATGACGTCTTCCCGTCCAAACAAGAAAAGGGGACGAACCGCGCGGACCTGCCGCGCCCCTGCCCCCGTCGTCCTCCGGCTGCTGACCCTGGTCCTGGTTCTCACCATTCCTGCCGCCCTGTCGGGATGCGGGACCGGCAAGCAGGAGCAGAAGGCGCCTCCGCCGGTGCCGGTGGAGGTCGCGCCGGTGAAGGTGGCGCCGCTGAGAAAAAACCCTCACGGCCGTCGGCGGCCTCTCCAGCCCTCAGGAGACGATGGTCACCTCCCAGATCGACGGCAAGGTGGCGAGTCTCGACATCCGCCAGGGGAAAGTTGTCTCGCAGGGGGAGGCCCTCGCCAGCCTCGACGATTCGGTGCAGCAGGCGCCGGTTCAGACCGCCGAGGCCGAGCTCTTCAACGCCCGCCAAATCTACGAGCGGGACCAGAAGGTCAAGAATACCGGGGGGCTCTCCGCGCAGCAGCTGCTGAGCGACGAGGCCGCGGTGCGCCAGGCCGAGGCCAGCTGCGCAGGCCCAGGCCAACCTCGAATACACCCGCATCCGCGCGCCCTTCACCGGGTCTCTCGGCCTGCGCCAGGTGAGCCTCGGCGCCTTCGTCAAGGCGGGCGGCGCGGTCGTCAACCTCCGTCAGGTCGATCCTCTGCACCTTGATTTCGACCTCCCCCAGCAGCAGATAAGCCGCCTCGGAGGGGCAGACGGTGCACTTCACCGTTTCGGGGCTCGACGGCGACTTCACGGGAGGGTGACCACGGTCGACCCCGCCCTGGCGACCGGCTCTCGAAGCGTCCGGCTCCAGGCGACGGTCCCAAATCCCGGCGCGGGCTGAGACCCGGCATGTTCGCCCGGGTAAGCCTGGTGGTGGGAACGATACCCAGAGGCCCTCTTCGTCCCGATGCAGTCGCTGACCGCCGAGGGACAGGTCAACCATGTCTGGGTGGTCGGCAACGATGACAGGGCCGAGCAGCGCAAGGTGCAGGTGGGCCAGTATCAGGACAACTGGGTGCAGATCCGTTCCGGTCTCAAGCCGCGGACGGGTGGTGGCCTCGGGAGTCTGCAGAAGCTCCATCCCGGGGCCAGGCTTGAAGTCTCTCCCTACGAACCGATTCACAATCCCCGCCTGGATCTTCTCCGCCGCCCGATAGCGGGCCGGGCCATGATCCTTTCCGACCTCTCCATCCAGCGGCCGGTCCTGGCCTGGGTCATCAGCCTGCTGATCCTGCTGGTGGGGGCCGCCTCCTACATGATCCTGCCGGTGCGCCAGTACCCCGACGTCACCCGGCCCGTCGTCTCGGTGACCACCCACTATACCGGTGCCAGCCCCGAGACGGTGGAGAGCACCATCACCAACCCCCTCGAGGACAACCTCAACGCCATCGAGGGGATCCGCTCGATCAGCTCCCAGAGCTCCTTCGGTACCAGCGCCATCAACATCGAGTTCATCAGCAGCCGCGACGTCGACGCCGCCACCCAGGACGTGACCAACGCCGTCAGCAAGGCCATCGATCTGCTGCCCACCTCCCCCAACGTCAGCCGGCCTGTCGTCTCCAAGGTCAGCTCCAGCGCCCAGCCTATCATCTGGCTGGTGCTGCAGGGAAAGAACTACTCCATCGAACAGCTCAGCCAGATCGCCGACCTGGTGGTCAAGCGCCGGGTCCAGGTGCTGCCCTGGCGTGGGCAACGTCATCATCGGCGGCGAGCACAAATGGGCGATGCGCATCTGGCTCGACCCGGAGAAGCTCAGGGCCTACGGCCTCGCCTACAACGACGTGACCGCGGCGCTCGCCCGCAACAACGTGCAGCTGCCGGCCGGTCAGCTCAAGTCGGACACCCGCTTTTTCAACGTCGTCGCCAACGGCCAGATGGCCGACCCCCAAGGGTACGCCGACATCGTGATTCGAGAGGTGGACGGTGTGCCGGTGCGGATCCGGGACATCGGCTGGGCCGAGCTGGGCAGCGAGTCCTACGACCTTCTCGCCCATTTCAACGGCAAGCCCGTGGTCGGGACGGGCATCGTCCCCCAGACCAAGTCGAACGCCGTCGACATCTCCAACGCCGTGCACAAGGCCCTGCCGGAGCTGCGCCAGGCGCTGCCCGGGCGTCACCCTCACGGTGGCGGTAGATCATACCGAGTTCATCCGGGACTCGATACCGCGAGGCGATCCGGACCCTGCTCATCGCCTTCGGCCTGGTCATCCTGGTCGTGCTGATTTTCCTGCGCACCTTCTGGGCCACTCTGATCCCGGTGCTGGCCGTTCCGGTCTCCATCGTCGGCGCTTTCGCCGGGATGTGGGTTATGGGGTTCTCGGTCAACATCCTGACCCTCTTTTCCCTGGTTCTCGCCATCGGGCTTGTCATCGACGACGCCATCATCATGCTGGAGAACATCTATCGCCACCTGGAGGAGGGGGAGCAGCCGATTCCGGCCGCAATCCACGGTGCCCGGGAGATCGCCTTTCCGGTCCTCTCCACCACCATCTCGCTCATCGCCATCTTCATCCCGCTCGGTTTCATGCAGGGGGACATCGGCCGGCTCTTTCCGAATTCGCCCTGACCGTGCCGGTGGCGGTGGGCCTCTCGGGGCTGGTCGCCCTGACCATGACGCCCATGCTCTGCTCCCGGGCGCTGCGCCTTTCGGAGCCTGGACGGGGACCCCTTGCGGTTTTCGAGCGCCTCTTCGAGAGGCTGCAGCGCAGGCTACGGCGGGCCGCCGAATGGGGGGTCCGGCATGTCCGGACCATGGGGCTGTTCATGGTCCTCAACCTGGCGCTCATGTTCGGCCTCTACCCCATCTCGCCCCAGACCTTCGTGCCGGCGGAGGACCAGGGGTTCATCCTCACCATTCTCAAGGCCCCCCAGGGCTCCAACCTCTGGTATACCCTCCATTCCCTGGAGAAGGTGGAAAAGGTGTTCGCCAGATTCCATCCATCGACCAGTACTTTTCCGCCATCGGCATATCGGTGGGGGGGCCGGCCTCTCCCCGCACCGGTCTGGTCTTTGCGCACATGAAGCCCTTCAGAAGCGCTCGCGTGAGCCAGATGGAGGTGGTGCAAGGAGCTTTTCGGCAGGTTTGCCTGCCATCCCCGGGGTGCTCGCCTTTCCCATCAATCCCCCCTCTCTCGGCGAGCAGGCCACCGCCCAGGACGTGCAGTTCGTGGTGCTGGGACCGAACCTCGAGGAGCTGGCCAAACTCAACGGGAAAATGCTGGAGAAGGTCCACGACACGCCGGGGATGATCAACATCCAGTCCGACCTCACCATCGATACCCCCCAGGTCACCGCCGACTTCGAGCGGGAGCGGGCGGCCGACCTCGGCATTCCGATCGAAACCGTGGCCGGCGCCATGGAGGTGGGGCTGGGGGGACGCCACGTCAGCGATTTCGTCATGAACAACAAGAGCTACAGGGTCATCGCCCAACTCGAGCCGAAGTACCGCGCCCGACCGGAACAGATCGACGATCTTTACGTTCGAAGCGCTTCGGGCGCCCTGGTACCCCTGTCCTACCTGGTCAAGGTGAAGAACGGCTACGGCCCCGACACCATCTACCACTACAATCTGCAGCGCTCCTTCACCATCAGCGCCAGCCTTCAGCCCTCGCTCCCCCTGAGCACCGCGCTGAAAAAGATGGAGAGTATGCCGCCGAAATCCTTCCCCAGCAGTACGGCACGGCGCTGACCGGAAAGAGCCGGGATTTCAAGGAAACCTCCGGGGCCCTCTTCTTTACCTTCGGGGCGGCGCTGATCTTCATCTACCTGGTGCTGGCGGCCCAGTTCGAAAGCTGGGTCCATCCGGTGACGATCATGCTCTCGGTTCCCCTGGCACTGACCGGAGCGCTGCTTACCCTATGGCTGACCGGCCACAGCCTTAATCTCTACAGCGAAATCGGCATCATCATGCTTATCGGGCTGGTCACCAAAAACGGCATCCTTCTGGTCGACTACGCCAACCGCCTGAGGGTGGGGGGAAAGGGGCTGGCCGAGGCGGCGGTGGAGGCGGGAAAAATCCGCTTTCGCCCCATCGTGATGACCTCCCTCACCATGGTCGTCGGCAGCCTGCCGATGGCTCTGGCCACCGGCGCCGGCGCCCAGAGCCGCCAGCCGCTGGGCTGGGCGGTGGTGGGGGACTTCTCTTCAGCACCATTTTTACTCTGCTTATCACGCCGGTCTTCTACCTGCTGATCACCGGCCTCGCCGAGCGTCTCGGCCTGAAGACGGTGCCCCCATCCAGGAGCTGGATCGCCGACCACCTGGAGGAAGAACAGGAGGGGGAAAAACAATGAACCTGGAAAAAGCATATATCCACGAAGGACACGAAGTTTCACAAAGGAAGTCAAAGGATTACAAGCTTACTGATTGGCTCCAAGGTACTGAAAACCATATCCTTTCAACCAGTCTGATTTTCTTCGTGTTCCTTCGTGTCCTTCGTGGACATTATGTTTTTCCTGGAATTCTCCTGCCGTTCTTCTTGCCGGTTGCGCCGTCGGCCCCGATTTCGTTCGGCCCGAGGCGCCGCAGGTCGACTCATACACGCAGGGGTCCCCGCTCCGGCAGACCGCCGAAGCCTCGGGGGTCTCCCAGCAGTTCGTTTCCGGCCGGGACATCGCCGCCGACTGGTGGTTTCTCTTTCAGTCCAAGGCGCTCAACGCCGTTATCGACGAGGCTCTTGCCGGAAACCGAGATTTGCAGGCGGCGCAGGCGAGGCTTCGCCAGAGCCGGGAACTTCTGCGGGCCGGCTACGGGGTCTTTTTTCCGCAAATCGACGGCAGCTTCGATTTCACCCGGCAGAAGTTCACCGCCTCCCGATTCGGCGGCGGTTTCGCCTCAAGCATCTTCAACCTCTATTCGGCAACGCTTTCCGCCACCTATAACCTCGACGTTTTCGGGGGCTCCCGGCGGCAGGTGGAAGGTCAGGCGGCCCAGGTCGACTACCAGGACGCCCAGCTCAAGGCGACCTATCTCACTCTCCTGGGCAACGTGGTCAACGCGGTCATCGCCCGGGCGGCCTACGAGGCGCAGATTGAGGCGACCGAGGAGATCGTCGATTTGGAGCGGCGCCAGGTCGCCATCGCCGAGGCCAAGCTCAAGGCCGGGATCCTTGCAGAGACCGAGGTCCTGAGCCTTCGCACTCAGCTTGCCGCCACCGAGGCCACCCTGCCGCCTTTGCGCCAGAGCCTCGACCACACAAGCCATCTGCTCGCCACGCTGAGCGGACGCCTGCCGGCCGAGTCCTCCCCGCCGCAGGTTTCCCTGGACGACTTCGTCCTGCCGGTGGAGCTTCCGGTCAGTCTTCCCTCCGAGCTCGTCCGGCAGCGGCCGGACATCCTCTCCTCCGAGGCCACTCTTCATGGCGCGAGCGCCGACATCGGGGTGGCCACGGCCAACATGTTTCCCAGCTTCAGTCTGAGCGCAAGCTACGGCCAGGAGACCACCCGTCCCGGCGATCTCTTCAAGAGCATGAGCAACGTCTGGAACTGGGGAGCGAGCCTCACCCAACCTCTTTTTCACGGCGGGAGCCTGTGGTTTGAGCGCAAGTCGGCGCTGCGGGGCTTCGACGCGGCCCTGGCCGACTACCGGCAGACTGTGCTCGGCGCCTTCGCCCAGGTGGCCGATGCCCTGCGGGCACTGGAGCACGACGCCGAGACTCTGCAGGCCCGAAACAGAGGTCTTCAGAGTTCCCGGAAGAACCTGTCGCTGGTACGCTCCAACTACGAGGCGGGGATCGCCAGTTACCTGGAGGTCCTCATCGCCAACCTCCAGTATCAGCGGGCCCGAATTACCCAGATTCAGGCCCGGGCCCGGCGGCTTCAGGACACCGCCGTGCTCTTCACGGCCCTGGGGGGCGGATGGTGGAATTTGCCGGGGAAAGAGGGGAGATAGGGGACCGGTTCATCCCGAAGTCTTCACGGTAGCAGGGCGAGGACGCTCCTGCCCTCTCCTCAGGAGGACCGCGCGCCCGTTTTTATGGCTGCGAATTCCCCGGGACCCTGGTGAGGTAGATCCCGGCCGATCCCTCCTCTTCGCTTCCTCCTTCAAGGCCTATGCGCGCAGCAGATCACCAGCCAGCCGTTACGGAAGCTATCGCGCTCCATGCCGAGTTCGGTGATCAGCCACCTTTGGTCCGCATTCGAGTCGAGCACCTGCCCCGACATGGTCGTATCGAGAACAGGCAGAGTTTTCGTCGTACCCTGCCATCCGCGATAGATGCCCGTGATTTCACCTCCCCGCTCTATCTTTCTTGGTTGCTTTAAAGAGAGTGTTAAAGGGCGGGTTGCCGGGCCCCGAAACAGCGACGAAGGCCGAAGAGCGCCATCGTACCGGTTCTCCGCGTCGCCCTCGTCCCCCTCGCCCGATCCTCCCCCCGTTCCGGGGACCCTGCCGGAATAGTTCCAAAACAGGAAGTCATTGAAATCCTTTCCGGTCTTTGCAATCAGGATCGTCTGGCCCGAATCGATGTTGTGGACGAAGATGCCCTGATGGACGGGGACCTGCACGTCCTGATACCACCGGCCGATTTGTCATCGAGGTGGGTGTTGGGGTCCCCCTGATTTCCGGCGAATGGATCGGTGTGGGTGCAGTAGGCGATACGGTCCTTGTTTCCTTCCTGCGGGCAGTAGAGGCGAACGGTTCGGGTCTGCCTCCCCCAGGCCCCCCAGAACCCGACGTTTTGTCCGTCGAAGGAGAGCCCCTCGCCGAAGTTGGTGAATACCGTAGTTCCGATCTCGTCGGGGACCCTGGAGCCGATCTCCAGAAGGGGAGTCAGGGGCGGATTCGGTATGATCGGAGCCAGGTAGATGCCTCCCCGCCTCGGATTCAGCTCATCGTCGAAAGCGGTGAAGACGACCTGGTTGCCGTCGGCGCTGGGGGGGAGACGGAGCCGAAGGTTTGAGCCGGTTTGGCCCCGGGGATGTTCGTGAACGTATCGGCAATCCGTTCCACGGCATTCGAACCGCCAGCCGGCGCCTCCTCGAGGTCGCGGTAGTAAGCCCCCGTCTGGCCGGTGCCATCCACGGTGAAATTGCCCTTGAAGACGATGGTGGCGCCATTGGTGACCGCCGGGGCACCCGGGAAGACGTCGAAGAAGATCGGCGGGTCAGAGCCGGGGACCGCAAAATAGTCGAAGTCGGGAACGGCGCCCAGCTTGGAGGCGGCGGTCATCAGCTCGCCGTAGGGGGTGGCGTAGATGCCGTTGGTGCCGGCGCGGGTTGCCTCTGTTTCACCCTCCGGCACGTAGCTCCAGACCGGCTGGTGGTTCGCCCGGGTGACGATGGTCTTCTCCCAGCGGTCGATGCGGGGAAAGGAGGGCGGTTCCCCGAATGTGGTATCCAGGTTGTTGGGGCAGGGGACCTCAGTGCTGCGGTCGAAGATGCGGACGATTTCGCTGTCGGAGACTGCCATGTCGCGGGTGTAGATCCCCTGCGTCGCCATTCCCAGTTCCGCCCGCCCCTGCTGCGGGCCCGGAAGACCACCAGCCCGTTGGCGTTCACCGAGGGCTCGTTGTAGCTGTTGAAGGTGCGATCGGTCTCCGGGAATGGTGTTCTCGTTGTCCACGACCGTGGTCCAGGTGAACGAGGGCGGCTCCGGAGGACCGGCGGCGAAGGCGATCGTCGCTGTCAGGCAGAGGAGAAGGACCAAGGTCGAGCTCACGCTGTATTTATGGTGCGTCATGGTCGCACTCCTTTTGTTCCTGCGGGAAAGAAAGTCAAGCCGGGGCGAAGCGGCCGCCCCGGCCTCCAATCCAGGGTGTGAACGTCCAGGTTGTTCAGCAGGTCTGCCTCACCTCCCTGCGGTTCCTATCGAAGGGGAGCCGGACCCCGAAACTGCAGCTGCAGGGTGTTGCCGGGCTGCACGGGCCCCATCGGCGGGGTCGGTGCGGCCTCAATCGGTACCGGGTAGACGGGCAGTTCGTAGTTATGGATGTAGAAAATGACCGAAACGGCGTCGTCCGCCGCCCTTACGAAATTGATGACGGGATAATTCGAGTAGGGGGATACCGTTCCGTCCCAGTCTATTGTGAACCCTGCGGTGTCTTGGCCGAAAACAGACCCGGCAAATTTAAAATCGCGATTCACATTGAAAAATTTGGGATAGCCGGTTTCATCATAATCGCCCGGGGGAAGAGGCGGCTGCAGGAGATCCGCTTGGCGCGAATCATAGGTGGCATTGCGATGGTATTGAAAGTAGCCGAAATCGAAGTACCCGGTAACGATGAGCGAACCGTCCGTTGCAGAGGTTTCGACGGTGTTGATTCCCAGGATGGTATTCAGGTAGACGACCTCGTCGATGCCGATGTCCCCTGTCTTGTCCGCCGCTCCTGCCAGGAAGGAGGCGGCCGTCTGAAGGTCTGCCTTATCCGGAATTTGGGGGCCGGTGTAGGGATTAGGGCAAAGAAGGTTTGCCACCTCCTCACCAAAAATTCCCCCGTTTGTCAGGGAGACGTTGGCGGTGGGCGAGAGGCATCCGTCCTTCATCACCCTCTGATACAATGCCAAGTTTTCCCGGGGAGAGTCGATGATCCTCTCGGGAGCGCCCAAAGGGACGATCTGTAGCCGGCCCGCAGGCCCGAGGGTTACCGAGGTTGCGTCGTTGAGAGCATTGAGAGCCTCCTCGTAGGCTGCATCGATGACGTACTGGGTCGTGCGGGCGAGAGCCAGGCGCCCCGAATCGACCTCTGAAACCTGGGTGCCCCACGTCCCCGCATAAACGTCGGGGATGTTGCATTCGGCATCCAGGGGAATGAGGTAGACGGTTATAGGATTTCCGTAGGAGTTTACGTATTCATAGGTGTACTGCTTTTCCTCTCCGGTCTCAGTCACCATGGGGGCTGGATCGATGGGATTGAAGCTGATCGGCTGAACGCAGACGCTGTCTTCATCACTCGTGTAACCTGTCGGCAGTCCCCCTTCGGGAATGACGAGAGCGCCTGTCTCGTCGTAATATTCCTGGGGCCACTGCCAGGTAAAATGGATCGGTGCCCCGTTTCCTCCCGTCTCGACGTTTCTCACGACCACCCAGAGATCCCCCAGAATATCTCCTTTTGTGGTTCCGCCAGGCTCGGGCGGTTTTCGGCCTTTTCCGGACGGCGGCCCCCCG
Source organism: uncultured delta proteobacterium (assembly GCA_963791005.1). Lineage (GTDB taxonomy): Bacteria > Desulfobacterota > Desulfuromonadia > Desulfuromonadales > CAWBQR01 > CAWBQR01. The sequence goes on from CAWBQR010000012.1 coordinate 79,184, forward strand.
CCGGGGTCGGTCGGCCGCTCCGCCCACCCGCCTTCCGGCATGAACAGGGCCGCTGCCAGCACCAGGACCGCAAAAAAGACTCCGCCTCGCTTTGTCTTCGCCATCGGATTGTTCATTGTGGGCTCCTTTCGGTATTCATTTGGGTTTTCTGTGTCACCAGACTGAAAGTAAAAACGTATTATTTCTCTCCGGATTCCATCCTTTCCATTTCCCGGTTCATTTCCCTCAGTCGCTCCTGGTACTGCTTCATCTCGCCCTCTTCCATCCTCCCCTCGGCCATGTCCCGGGACATGGTCCGCATCATGGTGGACATCCGCTCCATCATCTGAGACATCTCGCGCATCCGCTCCCGGTCCATGGATCTTTCCTGCTCCATCGTCCGGCCCATCCTCTCCATCGTCTCCTGCATCTGGTTCATCGTCCGGCCCATCTCCCGCAGCGTTTCGCGGTGCATCGACCCGGAGGCGGGCATGTGCTCCATTCTCTCGTGCTGCGGGCCTCCCATCATTTCGCCGCTGCCTCCAGGCCCCCTGCCGCCTTCTTTCTGTGCCAGGGCCGAAGTTCCAAATGCCAAGAAGAGGGTTAATGTTGCCGCAGAGAAAAAGACGAGCATCCTTTTCATGGTGTCACCTCTCTTTTGTTTTTTCAGGTCTGGTATCTAGTTCGGCGACGAAAAGGCCCCTTCGTCCCGACCATCGCATTTTTCCGGTAAATGCATCGCCCCGCTCCTGCAGGGCGGTAGGTTGGCTCCTGGAGGCTTCCAGTTTTAATGTTAGAAAAAATTTATCATTATGTTTCCCTATAGCAGTCTGCCGGAGGAAGTCAAGAGCCGAATGATGGACAAGACTCAATTGTTTTATTAATAATAAAAGTACTAAAAACAATAAGTTGCCTAAATTGTTAGAATGATTTAATTTATTGGTCCTGGTGCTGAGAGATTGTGTTTTTCCGGCTTGCTTTAGATAAATTTAATGTTAAGTATGGAATCATAACCCATTTTTTTTTAGGGCAATGTGGAATGAAGCCGAAAAACAAAATCCGGGGAAAAAGCCCAGGATTCAAATCAAGGAGGGAGAAGAGGACCGGGAGGTGAGAGTTTTTTTTGGCGGGAAACGGAAAGGAGATAGGCCATGCTCAGGATAGGAAAATTGTGGAAGGCCGTGTTACTGCCGGCCCTTTTCGGGATGGCGCTGTTGCTTCCGGGCTGCGGGGGAGGGGGAAGCGACGGGAGTACGCCGACTCCTACCACCGTCTCAGGGGTTTCCTCGGGAACCATTACCCAGAAGGGGAGCATCTTCGTCAACGGCGTCGAGTTCGATACCCAGGGCGCCACCCTCCTCATGGATGGCGCCACTTCCACCATCGGCACCGACGACAGCGCCTTGAAGGTCGGTATGCAGGTCGAGGTCCAGGCCGACCTCAACGAGCAGGGGATGACGGGAAAGGCAAAGCAGATCAAGGTGAAAAACATGGTCCTCGGGCCTGTGGACGAGGTGCAGGCCCTCGACGCCACCGTCAAATCCCTCCAGGTTCTGGGGCAGACGGTGCTTGTGGACGGCACCTCGACCCGGCTGGCAGGTGGTCTCACCTTTGCCGCCCTGGCCGCCGGACCGGTGGTGAAGGTCCACGGACTGCCTCGGGCCGACGGGGCGATTTTGGCCAGCTACATCGAGCAGGTGGCTTCCGACCTGGCGACCTTTCTCGCCGATTCCAACCACTACCTGGAGGTAAAGGGGCCGGTCAGCAACCTCTCCGGCGCGACGTTCAATATCTATGCTCTCACTGTGGACGCTTCAGGAATAACGCCTCTTCCAAACGGACTGACAAACGGGGTGACGGTGGAAGTCAAAGGACGTGCCTATGAGCCGGCGACGACGACCCTGACCGCTTCCACCATCGAGGTGCTCTCCGGAGGCCTCAGTGTGGACGATGCCGACCAGGCCCAGGTCGAAGGCTATATCACGGCCTTGGACACCGTTTACAAGACCTTCGTGGTGGAAGGCCAGACGGTCCACTATGCCAGTGCGGTTCTGGTCGGCGGGGTGGAGGCCGACCTGGGGATCGACGTCAAGGTTGAAGCTGAAGGGAGCCTCGTAAACGGCATCCTTGAGGCGACAAAGATCCATTTCAAGGACGGGGTCCGGGTCGAGGCCAAAATTGCCAACGTGAATATGAACACCAACACCTTCACCCTCGAAGGGTTGCCGGGTCTCATCTTCACGGTTCAGGATGGGATTACGGATTTCATGCACGTGAGCGGGCTGGACGGGCTTACCGCAGGGAACTCGGTAAAGGTCAGGGCCCGGGTAAATGGAACGACCCTTCTGGTCAGCCGGGTCGACCTGGAAGCGGACTCCTCCTCCACCCAGGTCATGCTCAGGGGTCCGGTGGGGCCCTTTGACGCGGCCCGAGACACGGTAACCATCGTGGGCTTCACTGTTGATACCAGCACAATCCCGGACACCAATTTCAAGATCAACGAGGTCAGCGTCGGTGCCGCCGGATTCTTCGCCGCTTTGGAAGCTGGAATCTTCGTCAAGGTCAACGGCCAATTCGACGCCGCGACTTCTACGGTCAGCTGGAAGGAAATCGAGATTGACGAATAGTATTTGACCGATGAAGAAAAGGACAGATACAGCCCTTTGGAGATTTAGGGCTGCGTCTCCGGAAGGTGGGAGGAAAGGGAAAAAACGGGGGCGCGGCGAGCCGCGCCTCTACTCGTTTCGGAGGACCTCAAGCACCTCGACGTGGGCGGCCTGCCAGGCGGGGTAGGCCCCGGCCACAAGGCCCAGGAGGATCGAGCCGGCCAGCGGGCCGAGGATCAGAAGGGGGTCGTAGAAGACGGGCATCTTGCCCAACTTGTAGACGATCAGCACCAGCCCCGCCGCCGCCAGCACCCCGAGGCCCCCGCCGATACCGGCCATAAGACCCGCCTCCAGGATGAACTGGCGCATGATGTCCCGCCGCCGGGCTCCCACGGCCCGACGGATGCCGATCTCCAGCCGGCGGGTGCGCACCAGCAGGATCATGATCGAGAGGATGCCCGAGGCCCCCGACGGCGAAGGAGACGCTGGAGCTGATGATGCCCAAGGTCTGGACGAGGTCGAGGGCCTGCTGCTGCACCTGCATGGTGTCCTGGGCGGTCAGCACGCTGAAGTCGTCCTTCTGCCCGGGCAGGACCCGGTGGCGTACCCGAAGGAGGTGTTCGGCCGCCTTCTTGGCCCGGGCATAGTTTCCGGCGTCGGCGAGCTGCAGGTAGACCCCGCTGATCCAATCCTGGTTGGAGAGCCGGCGCATGTAGGTCGTCAGGGGGACGAAGACCTGCTCGTCCTGGTCCGTGCCGGTGATGTCGGCTCCCTTCTCCTCCATGACCCCGATGACCCGGGCGCTCGCCGTGGAGAAGAAGACCTCCTGACCCACCGCGGCCTGGGGGCGGCCGAAGAGCCGCTCGGCGATCTTGCGCCCCAGCACGCAGACCTTGGCCCGGCGGTCCTCCTCCTTGCCGGTGAAGAAATGGCCGTACTCGGGGACAAAGTTCCGCACCCGGGGGTAGGTCGGCCAGGTGGCGACCAGCTGGCAGGGGACCTTGGTGTTGCCGGCCCGGATCGCCGCCGTCTGGCTGACGAAGGGCGCCCCGAGCCGGGCCGAGGGCAGGGCGTCCATCAGCGCCCGGGCGTCGGCGAGGGTGAAGGTTCTGGCCTCGTTGTGCACGCTGGCCGACCCGGAGCGGCGGAAGTGGACCTGCCCGGAGCGGGCGATGAAGAGGTTCGTCCCCAGCTTGGCCGTCTCCACCTTCGCCTTGAGGAGCATCCCCTCGGAGACGTGCTGCACCCCGGTCAGCGCCAGGGCGCCGAGGAAGACCCCCACCATCGCCAGGATAGTGCGCAGGCGGTGGGCCCTGAGGGAGGATAGGGCGATTTTGAGGTCGAAGAACATGGCGTTATCTCACGCATTCCCCTTGAGCACGTCGATGGGCGGGGTGGAGGCGGCCTGCCGTGCCGGCTTAAGCCCGAAGAGGACGCCGATGGCTACCGCGGCGATCACCGACAGGGTGAACACCCGCCAGCTGAAGAAGATCTTCAGGATCCCCAGCCGCGCCAGCAGCTGGCCCAGCCCCATCCCCAAGGCCATGCCGACCAGGGCGCCGATCAGGGTCAGGCAGATCGCCTCGGCGAGGATCTGAAGGAGGATGGCCCGGTTCTTGGCCCCCAGCGCCTTCTTCAGACCGAGCTCGGTCTTGCGCTCGTTGATGCTCAGGTAAAAGAGGTTGGCCAGGACGAAGCCCCCGACGACGATGGCCACCACCGCCGTCACCCCCAGGAAGATGAGCAGGCTCCCCTTGAACATGGAGAGGAACTTGAGGATCTCGTCGGCGCTCAGGATGGTGAAGTCGTCGGGCTCGCCGGGCTTCAGGTGATGGAGGTTGCGCAGCAGGCCGCGCAGGTTCTCGACATTGAACTTCATGTTCTCCGGGGAGAGAAACTTCACCCGCAGCGCCCGGAAGTACTTGCGGTCGAGGTTGAAGCGCTGGGTCAGGGTGGTGATCGGCATGATGATGCGGTCATCCACCGAGCCGCCGCCCCCGGAGATCCCCCGGTAGGAGAGTCGGCCGACGATCTGCACCGGCAGCTTGTCCACCATGACGGTGCGCCCCACCGGCGACGCATTGCCGAAGAGCTCTTTGGCCGGCTGGTCGCCGATCAGGCCGACCTTGGCGCCCCGGCTCACGTCCTCCCTGGAGAGGTCCCTTCCCTCGGACAGGGGCCAGTTCCACACCTCGGCGTAGCCGGCGGTGGCGCCGACGATGATCGGCAGCTGCTCCTTCTTGTTGCCGTAGCGCACGGTCACGTTCGACTTGGCCCGCATCGGCACCACCAGATAGGCGCCGGGCAGGGACTGGCGCAGCCGCTCGGCGTCGGCGTAGGACAGGGTCACGGTGCGCTGGCCGACGGCCCGGCTCTCGATGTTTCCGCCGAAGACGAGGACCGCATCGGGGCCGAAGAACTTGACGATCTCGAAGGCCTTGCGCTGGGCCCCGTCGACGGAGGCGACGATGACGGTGAGGGAGGCGATCCCCAGGGCCACCCCGGCCACGACGAAGAAGCTGCGCAGCTTGTAGGCCCAGATGGCGGTCGCCGCCATGCGGCAGATGCGCCAGCTCTGGCGAAAGAAGTCAGTGAACGCGCACACGGCCGTCATGGATAATGACCTTCCTCTGGGCGTAGTCGGCGGTTTCCTTCTCGTGGGTGACGAGGATGACGGTGCGCCCCTGCCCGTGGATGCCGGCGATGAGGTTCATGATGCCGCCGCTGGTCGCCGAATCGAGCTGGCCCGTCGGTTCGTCGGCGAGCAGGATGCTGGGGTCGTTGATCAGGGAACGGGCGATGGCGACGCGCTGCTGCTGGCCGCCGGAGAGCTGTCCGGGTTTGAAGTCCATGCGGTCGCCCGAGCCCTACCTGCTCCAGGAGCTCCTGCGCCCGCTGCCGCAGCTGGCGGGTCGGGGTCCGGCTGTAGAGGCCTGGAAGCATGACGTTCTCCATGGCCGAGACGTAGGGGACGAGGTAGAAGGTCTGGAAGATGAAGCCGATGGTCCGGTTGCGCAGCTCGCTCAGCGCGTCGTCGGAGAGGTGGACGATGTTCCGGCCCTGGAGAAAATAGCCTCCCGAGGTGGCGCGGTCGAGCAGCCCCAGGATGTGCATCAGGGTCGACTTGCCCGAGCCGGAGGGCCCCAGCAGGGCAATGAACTCCCCCGCGGCGATCTCCAGGGAGACGCCCTTGAGCACCTCGACCGTCAGATCGGCCTGGGTGTAGGTCTTGACGATGTCCTCCAGGCGGATGACCGCGTCGCTCATGATCCCGCCTTCCGTACCGGGGCCTGGGGCAGGACCACCTGGGTGGCCACCCGGTCCCCTTCGCTCAGGCCCTTGAGGACCTCGCTCTCGGTGATTCCGGCCAGGCCGAGGCTCGGGGTCACCTCCCGTACGGCGCCGTCCTTCTCCTTGACGAAGACGACCTGCCTGCCGTCGACCCATTTGAGGGCCGCGTTGGGGATGGTCAACACGTTTTGCTTCTGCGCCACCACGATCTGCACCTGGGTGGTCATCTCCGGCCGCAGGAGCTCGGCCTGCGCAGGGGTGACGTTGACCAGCGCCCGGTAGTAGACGATGTTGTCGCGAATCTCCGGCTGGGGGTAGATGGTGTCGATTTCCCCCGCGAAGGTCTTCTCGGGATAGGCGTCGACCCGGAACTCCGCCTTCTGTCCCGCGTGCACCTGGCCTACGTCCGTCTCGTCGACGTAGACCCACATCTCCAGCCGCGTCGGGTCGAGGACGGTGATCAGGTTGGCCACCTGGAGGCCGGCCACGATGGTCTCCCCCTCCTGAGCCGTCACGTCGCTGACCACCCCGGTGATGGGGCTCTCGATCCGGGTATAGGAGATGCGGATCTCGATGGCCTTGAGGCTTGCCTCATCATTTTCGACGGCCAGGCGGGCCTTTTCCTGCTGCTGCCTGGACTCCCGCTTCAACCGCTCCAGGGTCGCCTCCTGGGCCACCACCTGCTTGGCCTGGACCTCCGTTTTCTGACGGGCGTTGTCCAGGTCGTCGCTGGAGATGAACCCCTGCTTGAAGAGGTCCTGCTGGCGCCGGAAGTTGTTCTTGAGGTATTCGGCCAGAGCGCGGGCCTGGGCGAGTTGGGCCTGCGCCTCGCGGATCTGCAGGGGGTAGACCTCGCTCACCCGGGCTGATTCGGCCCGCGCCGAGGCGAGCTGGGCCCGGGACTCCGCCTCCTGGGATCGCAGTTCGCGGCTGTCGATCACCGCCACCAGCTGCCCCTTTTTCACATGGTCGCCGACCTTGACCAGCATCCGTTCGATGGTGCCGGTGGCGCGGGCGCCGATCTTGACGATGGCCCCCACCCGCGACTTGATGATGCCGGTCTCCTCCAGAACCTTTCGGACGGTCCCCCTCTGCACCGTGGAGGCGGCGAGGACTTCGATACGGGCTTTTTGGTGGGTCGTTTTCCACCACGCGAAGCCCCCACCGACCACGCCGAGAAGCACGAGGGCAAAAACGATTTTTTTCATGGTCACTGTCGAACTCCGGGAGAATAGGATGTTTTGACTTCGGAGAATTTTGACCGCCGGGCGATTATCCGGTCCATTCTACACAATTCTTTGGAAAATTACTCCCCCTCTGGGGAGACTTTTCAATAGAGGATGGTAGGGTATCTTAGGCGTTGGACGATTCACACGGTGTTCCTCACCCCCTATCTGAAGGAGAGAGGCGATGAAAAGGTTGGCGGCAATTCTGACAACGGTGTTGTGCTTGAGTTTTCTCCCTTCCGTCTTTGCCCAGAACCAGACGGGGCAGCCGGGCGGGATGATGGGCGGGGGGATGATGAACCAGGGCCGGATGGGTTCCTGCGGTCCCGGACACATGGGGATGATGGCGGGTCTGATGGGAGGGTCCATGGTGGCTACGCCGGACGGAGGCGTCGTGCTCTATGCCGGACAGAAACTCATGAAGTTCGACAAGGACCTGAAACTCGTCAAGGAGGTCGAGGTCAAGATCGACACCGCAGCCCTTCTGAAGACGATGCAGGAGATGTGGCAGAACTGTCCCAACCGCTGGAAACGGGGTATGGGCCCCGGCGGGGGGAGGATGATGGGGCCGGGGGGGGGCCAGATGATGCCTCCGCAGGAGGAGCAGCCGAAGAAATAAGCTTTCCCCGGTAATTCGGACAAAGCCAAGGCCCTCGGCATAAATGTGCCGGGGGCCGTGGCTTGTGTTTTCATGCCGGGCGGTGGGCACGGGTCAGCAGCCACCGGGCGGCCTGCCCCGTTTTAAGCAAAAAGATGGGGCCTCCCACCAGCAGATACCAGTAAAATGTGTAGGAGCGCCAAACGATGAGAACAAAGGCAAGGTCTTTGTGGACGAGGTAGGGATGCATCAGGGCGCTGAAGGCGGCATCGACGCCCCCGCCTCCGGAGGGTAGAAGTATTGCCTGACCCCCCAGGTTCAACAGGCCCTGAACCAGGAAGAGATAGGCCAGGGGAACCGCCCTGCTCACCAGAAGTGTGCCCACTGCCAGGATGCTGTAGCGGGGCAGCCAGTAACAGCAGGTGGCCAGAAACAGGGCCAGGCGCCGCCTCAGGGATACCCGCCCCAGAATGCGAACGGCCAGGATGAACTCCACGGTGATGCGGGCCAGGGGATAGCGGTATTTCACCAGCCAGGGCACCCGGCCCATCAGCCTGCCGAGGAAGTGAAAAATCCGGCGATGGTAGTGGAGCATGCCCCAAAAGAGGAAGCTTCCTGCGACCAGGATGAGGACCGACAGACCAACCAGTTGGAGCCGCAGGTTGAAGACTCCCGAAAAGGCCAGGCCCAGAAAGGACATGGACATCAAGAGGGCGAAAAAGGCTCAGGTCCAGGATGACCAGGACAGTGACCATGCCCATGGCATGGCCCAGTTTGAGGCCGTGTTTTCCGAGAAGAAAAGAATAGGTCGCCGGCATCCCCGCCGAGGCCGGGGTGGCGGACCCGGCGAACTCCGTCGCCATGACAATCAGGGCGCCCTCCCCGAATCCGACCTCCGTTCCCAGTGCCCGGGCCAGATGCCTCACCCGCAGGGTGTTGAATGTCCAACTGAAGACCATCATCCCCAGCATCAGAAGGGCGGCCCACCAGGGCAGGTGGAGGATGGCGGCAAAGCCGCTCCAGCCCGATAGCCAGATGGGCACCGCAAGCGTCAGCAGGATGCTCGCGGACAAGAGGAGAAAGAAGTGTCTTCTGATACGCACGGCCGGGTTTTCCCTCTTCCTTACTGGGTGGGGGGCTGGTCGATGCAGCGCGCCGGCGGCGCCTCCGGCCTGCCTCCGCCCCTCGGCTTCACAGAGTCTTTTTCCCCTTGAGTATGCCACCTCTGCCGGAAAAAACCATGCGACGCGCCGCTTGTCCGCGCTAATTCGCCCCTCCTCGCTTTTTTTGATTTTTCGACGGATGAATCAAAGACGAAAGCTGCTATTGATGCTTTCGCAAGAAAGCAAAATAGTGGATGGCTAAGCAAAAAGCGCCAAATGCAAGGCGCGCAATTGTCGAGCAATGAGGCGTGCTTAGGTACGTCGACGCAGCGAGAGCAATTGCAGCAACGCTGCAGTTGGTGAGTTTTTGCGACGCCATCTGCTATTACCGCATAAACCTTCGGATTGTTGGTCTTTGGTCTTTAAATTCGCGAAAATCCGAATTGATCAGATTTGAACCGCGTGCAAAAGCTTTTTCTGGGTTCATTAGAGTGCGGGAGGTTTTATTTCGATACCTTACCGTGATAATATCCGCCTTTGCCGCATTCGACGCCAGCGCGCTTTCCAACGGGCCGGGGCGGCGTATGCCATTAATTCACCCTCAGATGGTTGACGCGAATGAAATCCGAACAATCCGGCTCCGGACAACCCGGAGGCCGCTACCTGCTGTCCCTGTCACTTCTGGCCCTCGGAGTGGTCTACGGCGACATCGGCACCAGCCCCCTCTACGCCCTGCGCGAGTGCTTCGGGGAGCACCATCGCCCTGGCGGTCACTCTGCCCAACATCCTGGGCGTCCTCTCCCTCATCTTCTGGTCGCTGATCCTGGTGATCTCCCTCAAGTACCTGGTCTTCATCCTGCGGGCCGACAACCACGGCGAGGGGGGCATCCTGGCCCTGACCGCCCTGGTGACCCCGGTGCGAGCCTCGGCCACGGGGCGGCCGCTGGCTGCTGGTGATCCTGGGGCTTTTCGGGGCGGCCCTGCTCTACGGGGACGGCATGATCACCCCGGCCATCTCGGTGCTGAGCGCGGTGGAGGGCCTGAAGGTGGCCACCCCCTTGTTCGACCCCTACGTCATCCCCATCACCGTCGCCATCCTGGTCGGCCTCTTCTGCTTCCAGCAGCGGGGGACGGCCGGGGTCGGGGCCATCTTCGGCCCGGTCACCCTGGTCTGGTTCGTGGTCCTGGCGGTCCTGGGGATAAATCAGATCCTGAAGGATCCGGCGGTGCTGGCGGCGGTCAACCCCTGGTACGGAGTGGATTTCTTCCTCGCCAACGGCTGGATGGGGTTCCTGGTGCTGGGGTCGGTCTTCCTGGTGGTGACCGGGGGCGAGGCCCTCTACGCCGACATGGGCCATTTCGGCCCGCGTCCCATCCGGCTGGCCTGGTTCGCCGTGGTTCTGCCGGCGCTGCTGCTCAACTATTTCGGCCAGGGGGCCCTGCTGATGCTGCACCCCGAGGCGGTGGCCAACCCCTTCTACCGCATGGCGCCGCGCCTGGGCGCTCTACCCCCTGGTCGTTCTGGCCACCGTGGCCACCGTGATCGCCTCCCAGGCGGTCATCTCCGGCGCTTTCTCCCTCACCATGCAGGCCATCCAGCTCGGCTACAGCCCCCGCCTGGAGATCGAGCACACCTCGGCGCGGGAGATGGGGCAGATCTACATGCCGGCGGTCAACTGGGTGCTGATGGTGGCCTGCATCGGCCTGGTGCTCGGCTTCGGTTCCTCCGGGCACCTGGCGGCGGCCTACGGCGTGGCCGTGACCACCACCATGGTCATCACCACCCTGCTCTTCTTCGTCGTCGCCGCCCATCGCTGGAACTGGCCGCTGCCGGCTGGCGCTGCTGCTGTGCGGCGGCTTTCTGGTCTTCGACCTTGCCTTCTTCGGCGCCAACATCCTCAAGGTGGCCCACGGCGGCTGGTTCCCCCTCCTGGTGGCGGCCGTCGTGTTCACCCTGATGGCCACCTGGAAACGGGGGCGGGAGATCCTCGACTAGGCGGCTGCGGATCACCTCGGTTCCAGTGGCCTCCTTCCTGGAGAACCTGGAGGCCTTTTCACCGGCCCGGGTTCCGGGCACGGCGGTCTTCATGAACGGCAACCCCGAAGGCACCCCTTCGGCCCTGCTCCACAACCTCAAGCACAACAAGGTGCTGCACGAGCGGCTCATCATCCTCATCGGTTTCGACGGAGGAGGTGCCCCACGTTTCCGGCCAAGGACCGGGTCGACGGTGGAGCGACTGGGAGAGGGGATGTACCGCATGGTCGGTCCGCTACGGCTTCATGGAGGACCCGAACATCCCCAGCGCCCTCTCCCCCTGGAGCTGGACGGTGGAAGTTCGACCTCGCCCAGACGACCTTTTTCCTGGGGCGGGAAACGCTGATCTCCACCAAGAAGCCGCGGGATGGCGCGCTGGCGGGAGAACCTCTTCATCTTCATGTCGCGAAACGCCCGCAGCGCCACCGCCTTCTTCGGCCTGCCGCCGAATCGGGTCGTGGAGCTGGGAGCTCAGGTGGAGATCTGAAAGCCCGGGACCCGCCGTCGCCTTGCGGCTGTGGGCGGACTGGCCTTTTTAGGAGAGGTTATTCGGGAAACGCACCAAGCTCCCTGCGGAGGAACGCAGGGGGCTTTTTTTATGACGGGCCGCACGACCTGCGGTCGTCCTCGGGTGAGGCCGCCCGGGCGGGAGGTTCGTGTTTTCCGGGGAATTTTCCCTCTTACTTGGCACCCGTCCGAATCAGGCCCTCTTGGGCCACCGTTGCAGATCAGTCGGCCGTCCCGGGTGAATATGCTCCCCCGGCCAAGCCCGCGGCAGTTGTGGGCGTTCGGGCTGTCCATCGCGTAGAGAAGCCACTCGTCCATGCGGAAGGGGCGGTGAAACCACATGGCGTGGTCGAGACTGGCCATATAAACCCCTTTCTGGAAAAAGGACAAGCCGTGGGGCAGAAGGGCCGTGTTGAGAAGAGTGAAATCCGAGGCATAGGCCAGCAGCGCCTGGTGAAGGGCCTGCTCCTCGGGAAGGGCGCCCGCCGCTCGCATCCAGACCTGCTGAGCGGGCTGGCGCCGTTCCGGTTCGAGAAAGTCCACGGGCTCTACCGGCCGAAATTCGATGGGAGACTCCCGGGTCAGCAGATCCCGCAGCTTCTCAGGGAGGCGGTCGGCCTCCCGGCGGCGCAGTTCGGTGGTGGAAAGAAGGCCCTCCGGAGATGGCGCCTCCGGCATGTCGGCCTGGTGGTCTACGCCCTGCTCAGCAATCTGGAAGGAGGCGGCCATGTTGAAAATCGGCCGGTCGTGCTGAAGGGCTACCACCCGGCGGGTGGTAAAGCTTTTCCCGTCGCGGATGCGGTCGACCTCGTAGAGGATCGGCGCCTGAATATCGCCGGGACGCAGAAAGTAGGCGTGAAGGGAATGGGCGGCTCGTCCCTCTACCGTGCGGCCGGCCGCCATCAGCGCCTGGCCGAGCACCTGCCCTCCGAAGACGCTTTTTCCGCCGTGGTCCCGGCTGTCGCCGCGAAAGAGGTCTTCCTCCACCCTCTCAAGGGAGAGGTGGTCGAGCAGGTCGCGGATAAGGTCATTCATGGCTGGCTCCTGAAGTAATATTTCATGGCCATGCGGGCGTATTGACTGGCCCGGATGCCGATGTATTTTTCATGGGCCACCATGACCGCGACCACAACCTCCTTTTTGCCGTCCCGCTCCTTGCCGAAGCCTACGAACCAGTCGTAGCGCGCATCATGGGCATGGTTGTCGATTGTCCCGGTCTTGCCGCCGATCTGCAGGCGGGAGAGGACCTTGTCGCGGCGGTAGTTGCGGAACGACTTGTGACCGGTCCCGGATTTGATGGTGGCCTGCATCAGCTGGTTCAGAACGGCGGCGGCCTTGGCGGACATGGCCTGCTGCTCCCAGGCCGGCTGCCCGGTGTAGAGGACCCGGCCCTTGCCGTCGACGATGCGGTCCACGATGGACGGCGTCACCATGCGCCCCTCGTTGAGCACCGCCGAGGCCATCACCGCGCCGTGCAGGGGCGAAATGGTGGTTTCCCGATTGAATCCGCTGGCCAGTTCGGCCCAGTGATAGGGTTGATCGTTGATTTTGAAGTGGCTGGGGTGAACGGGCAGGTCGAAGTTCAGCGGTTCGTTGAAGCCGAAGGAGTTGGCATACTTCACCAGCACCGGTTTGCCCAGGTGATGCTCGCCGATCTTGCCGAAAACCGGATCGACCGACTCGGCGAAGGCCTGCTTGAAGGAGACTGTGTTGGTGTAGGCGTTGATCCGGTCCTTCAACTGCCGCTTGTACAGGGTGTATTTGCCGCCGTTGAAGTGGAATTTCGATTCGGGCGTATATCCGCAATGGTCCACCGCCGAGGCGGCCGTCACGATTTTGAAGATGCTGGCCGAGGGAAATTTGCTGCACAGGCAGGGGTTGACTGAATCGTCGGTCTTGTCGAAGCCCGCCATGGCCAGCACTCTTCCCGTGTCGGCTTCCATCACCACGATGCCGATATACCGGGAATGTTCCCGGTCCATCTTGTCGAGGAGGTAGTTCTGCATGTCCACGTCCAGGCTGGTTTCCACATGGAGAACCTGGTTGCGGGCCGTGAGCTCAACCTCCTTTTGGGTCAGATTGTTGAAGTCCTCCTTGTCGAGGAGCTGACGGATATCCTCCTTGCTGATCGAGCCCGCGGTGAACTCGGGCGCAGAAGCGGCCTGGAGCGACTGGCTCCCCTCCGGAGCCGCCTCTCCGCGCATCAGGGTGTGCAGCCCGAAAAAAATCGCTAACACCAGAAGGGCGAAAAGGACCACAGCTCCACCCCGAAGGCGGCGGGGACCGGAGTGTCGCTGCAGTTCGTTCTGGTAATCACGCCAGCTGGGACGATTGTTCCTATCTGAGGAATATTTTGATGGCTTTCGTATCATCTGGATTTACTGACGTGCTTTCATTCCCGCCGTTCAGGCGGGCCGGTGGGCAGAGAAGTCATAATCGAACTAAGGTGTCACGTCTGTACCCCCGACCATTCCGGCCGCCGGAGGACTTCCTGGATTCCGCTCCCGCAACCTTGTATCACAGGCTATCCTCCGGAGCAACCCACTGTTTTTTTGAGAGAGTTTTAAGGACAGTCGCTTTGGGTGGTCGGACCGGAGCGAAGCCCTTTGGAACCAGCAAGCATCTCTCCTGCATAAAAGAACCCGGTGCGGTCCCGCAGAGGGACCGCACCGGGCGCGAGGGGACAGAGCTGATGGTGGTAACTCCGGGTCAGAAGTCCCAGAAGGAGTCGATTTCCTCTTCGGTGAAATCCCAGACCACGTTGTGGGGAGGCACCGGGTCGATGCTGAAGAACTCGGGCAGACGGTCGTGCTTGTTGCTGAATCCCGCGGCCTGGTTGAAGGCGTGCTCGGTCTTCAGAATCGTTTTGCCCAGATTGGTGACGTCGTCTCCCGTCAGGCTGGTGCCGAAGCGGGCGTTGATCAGGTCGATCAGCGCAGGAAGGCACTCGGGGACATCCAGGGCCGGGAAGGCGACAAAGAGACACATCCCGGTGCTGTCCACGGCGGCGGTGGCGATCTGAAGGTTGCGGGAGAGCTCGACCTGTCCCTCCTTCTTAAGGGGGTTGACGCTGCCGCCGACGGCCAGGATGTTGGTGGCGACGGCGTAGCCGGCGGTATGGTCGGCGCCCATGGTGCTGGTGGCGTAGGTGATGCCGATCCCCTTGACGCTTCGCGGGTCGTAGGCGGGAATCCCCTGATCCTTGACCACCGGCACCCGCGTTTGCCCGTAGGCCCGACCCACGTTGGCGGCGCCGCCGCCGAGGATGCGGCCCAGCGGAGTGCCCTTTGCGACCTCCTCCTGGAGAAGGCGTATCACGGCCTTGCCGTCTCCGAAGGGGAGAATGCCGGCCTCCATGGCGACGCCGAACATGACGGCCGTCTCGATGGAGTCGACGCCGATGTCGTCCATGATGTTGTCGGCTCTGGCGATATCGTCCAGAACGTCGATGCAGCAGTTGGCCCCGAGCCCCCAGATGGTTTCGTACTCGAAGCCGGAGGTCATATAGGTGCCCTTGTCGTCGACATACTGCTGGGAGCACTGGATGATGCAGCCCGAGTGGCAGCCGTGCTTGGTCTTGCCGCCGCGGGCATCGATGGTATCGTGCATGGTCTCGCCGGAGATCTTGTCGTGCCCTTCGAACTGCCCGTAGCGGAAGTTGCGGGTCGGCAGGCCGCCGGCCTCGTTGAGGACGTTGACCAGAACGTTGGTGCCGTAGGTCGGAAGTCCCTCGCCGCTGACCGGGTGGTCGAGCAGCGTCTTGGCGAAGACGCGGGCCGCGGTCTTGAATTTCTCGGGGTGAGCGATGGTTACCCCGGGGGCGCCGGCGTCGTCGATGCTGATGTACTTGACCTTTTTGGATCCCATGACGGCGCCCATGCCGCCCCGGCCGTGGCTGCGGATCTTGTGGTCGGGGTCCTTGACCGAAATGTCGGCGGCGGCCATCCGCATCTCGCCGGCCTGGCCGATGGTGACCACCCCGGTCTTCTTGCCGAGCCTTCCGGTGACGGCCTCGATGACGGCGAAGTTGCCCTTGCCGACCAGTTCGGTCTCCTCGGCGAGGGTGACCCCGTCCTTGTTGATGTTCAGGCTGTACCATTTGTCTTCTTTGGGCAGCCCTTCGATGATCAGGGCCTTGATGCCCAGGCGGGCGAATTGCTGGGCCGAGGTGCCGCCGGAATTGCTCTCCTTGATGGTGCCGGTCAGAGGGCTCTTGGCTCCGCAGGACATACGACCGGATTGGGCTGCGGGGGTCCCCGAGAGGAGACCGGGGGCGAAAACCAGCTTGTTGTTCGGGCCCAGCGGATGGCAGGTCGGCGGAACTTCGGCCGCGACGATGGTCGAAGTCAGGCCCCGGCCGCCGAGGGGAGCCCAGGCTGCGGGAACCTCTTCGAGTCTGGTGGTGAGGTCGGTCATGTTCACGCGATAGAATCTTATCCATTCCTGTTCTCCCTTTTCTTCACTTTAGGCGTGGTTCACTCCTTTCCACAGGGGAGGCCCGGCCGTTTCCGGCAGGACCCGCTGGCCTGGCGCCATGGGGGTTGACCCGACAGGCGGTCAGGCTCGGAGGTCGAAATTTTTCATGGAGCGGTAAATATAAAGTTTAATCAATGTTTTCGACTCTGCAACAAGCGACCTGGCCCCTATCCGCGAAAGGCCGGAAAGCAGAGACAGGGGGGACGTCCGATTTCGGCCGCAGCTCGCGAAGTCTCCCGGAAAAAAAGAGATATCTCCCATTTGCACCGGGGCCGCCGATCGGCTAGAATACGCAACCCCCTACCGTGCGGCGGCAAATTCATCGATGACCCGCTGCCCTGGACCCGTGGAAGGAGTCTGCTGGGGCATGGTGGGGAGAGGGCGACGATACATCAACAGACGCGAGCCTTTCAGCTGCGCACGAATACATCCAAGGAGCAAAGAATGGAAGTACAGGAAGCCTACTTCACCGACTGGAAGGAGCGGGAAGCCATCGCCGAATCGATGCTGCCGCTCATCGGTCAACTCTACCGCGAGCACGGCATCGTCACCACGGTGTACGGCAAAACCCTCGTGCGCCAATCGGCCATCGAAATCTTGCGCACCCACCGCTTCGCCCGCCAGATACTCGACAGCGAGATTTCCGTCCGCAACAGCTTTCCGGTCCTCGAAGCGATGTGTCGGCTCGACCTGGCCCCGTCTCGGGTCGACATCGGCAAGCTGACGAGGCGCTACCAGGCCCAGGGCGCCACGCAAGGGCTTTCCCTGGCCGACTTCGTGGCCCGGGAGCTGGCTGAGATCAATACCGGCAGAGGGTCGCTTCTGAGCGAACCGCAGGACGTCGTTCTCTACGGTTTCGGCCGCATCGGCCGGCTGCTCGCCCGAATCCTCATCGACAAGGCGGGCGGCGGCGACAAACTCCGTCTGCGGGCCGCAGTGGTGCGCCGGGGCTCCGACGACGACCTCGTCAAGCGGGCCAGCCTGCTTCGAAGGGATTCGATTCACGGCCATTTCGAGGGGACCATCACCGTCGACGAGAAGGAGAACGCCATCGTCGCCAACGGCAACATGATCCGCCTGATCTATGCCGACAGCCCCGAGGTCATCGACTACACCCAATACGGCATCGACAACGCCATCGTGGTCGACAACACCGGCAAGTGGCGCGACCGCAAGGGCCTGGAGAGACACCTGCAGGCCAAGGGCGTCTCGAAGGTGCTTCTCACCGCTCCCGGCAAGGGGGACGTGCCGAACGTCGTCTTCGGGGTCAACGACGAGCTGATCACCGCGGAGGAGTCGGTCTACTCGGCCGCCAGCTGCACCACCAATGCGATCGTGCCGGTCCTCAAGGCGGTCAACGACCGCTTCGGCATCGAACACGGTCATGTGGAGACCTGCCACTCCTACACCAACGACCAGAACCTCATCGACAATTACCACAATAAGAACCGGCGCGGCCGCAGCGCCCCGCTCAACATGGTCATTACCGAAACCGGCGCGGCCAGCGCCGTCGCCAAGGCCCTGCCGGAGCTGGCCGGAAAGCTGACCGGCAATGCCATCCGGGTGCCGACCCCCAATGTCTCCCTGGCGATTCTGAACCTCTCCCTCGGCCGGGAGACCTCCGTGGGGGAGCTCAACGACTATCTGCGCGACGTCTCCCTCGACTCGCCCCTGCAGAACCAGATCGACTACACCAACTCCCCCGAGGTCGTCTCCAGCGACTTCGTCGGCTCCCGCTACGCCGGGGTCGTCGATTCCCTGGCGACCATCGTCAACGGCAACCGTTGCGTCCTCTACGTCTGGTACGACAACGAGTTCGGCTACAGCTACCAGGTCGTGCATTTCGCGGCGAAGCTGGCCGGGCTGGAGCTTCCCTCCCTGCCGCGGTAGGGCAGGGCGCCGCGCGACAGATTTTTCTTGAAGCGCAGAAGGCCCCCTGCGGGCAACGGCAGGGGGCCTTCTGAGGTGACTCGTGAGCCGAAGATGTGCCTCCAGCACCGGCCCGATCCCGGGGCGGCGAAAGGTGGAAAGCCTCAGGAAAGCAGATAGAGGGAGGCGATGGCGATCAGGACGACGCTGGAGAGGATAAAGCCGTACTGGACCCAGGCGAGCTTCTTCGTTTCTTCGTTCATCGGGGAAACCTCCAGTAAATTAGTAGGATACGATAAAAACCCTACAATAACGGTTTGCTCAAGGTCAAGAAAAAACGTATACGTCATCCAATTTTTTTTAGGCAGAAGTTATTGATTTATCGAATTTTATAAACCAATTCTTAGGTCATTTGGTAGGAAAAGGGTCCCCCCCTCGAGGCCCTTCTGTCGGCACGGGGCGCAGGTTCCGTATCCAGAGGGCCGGGGAAGCGGGTGGGGGAGGCAGAGGTTGCCCCCTCCTGGAAGATGAGGTGTCCGGTTCTGCTGTGGCTCGGGCTCTAGCGCATCCCTCCCTGGCCCGAGGCACCTATAGCCCGGAAGAAACCGGGCGGGACCACGAGGTCGTACGGGCTCAGGTCGCGGATCGAAGCATGCCCCAGTCCGAAAACCGTCGAGTCAAGTCCCCCGCGCAGGATGTCGAGCACGTTCTCCACGCCGGCCTGGCCGTTTGCTGCGAGGCCCCACAGGTAGGCCCGCCCGATCATGACCGCCCTGGCTCCGAGGGCGAGGGCCTTTGCCACATCGCTTCCCCGTCGGAATCCCCCCGTCGAGCAGCATCTCGACCTGGCCGCCGACCGCCTCGACCACCGGCGCGAGCACCCTGATGGAGGCCGGGGTGCAGTCCAGGTTGTTGCCGCCGTGATTGGACACCGAGATGGCCGTCACTCCGGCCTCCACCGCGCGTCTGGCATCATCGATCCGGGTAATCCCCTTGAGCATGAACGGTCCGCCCCACGCCTCGCACAGCCACGCCACATCGTCCCACGTGGCGGGCGGCGTCTGCATCCACTCGCCGTAGGCGCCGAAGAAGGTCGGAGCGGCCTGCCCCGGCTCGGCGAGGTTCGGCGTGGTGAGGTCGGGGAAATGGCGGGTCTTTGCGAAGGCCAGGAGCCACCTCGGGCGGGTGACCGTCTGGGGGAGCAGCCGGGCCATGGCCTTCAGGTCCATGCGTTCGGGGATCGCCGGGCTGCCCCAGTCGCGCCCCGTGGAAAAGGACCAGTCCAGGGTGAGGATGAGGCCTTTGACTCCTGCCGCCCGCGCCCGGTCCATCCGCCGCATCAGGGACTCGCGGGTACCCAACCAGTAGAGCTGGAAGAAGGTCTGCGGATTGGCCGCGACGACCTCCTCCACGGCTTTGCTCCCGAAGGAGCTGAGACCTATGACCGTTCCCCGGCTGGCGGCGGCGCGGGCCACGGCGACCTCGCCGTCGGGATGCACCGCCTGAACGCCGGCCGGCGAGATGATTACCGGCAGGGAGATTGCCTGGCCCATGACGCTCGTAGCGAGGTCGCGGGTGGCATGCAAATCGGCGACGTGGGGGGCAAGTTCCAGCTCTGAGAATGCCGCCGTGTTGTCCTGGTAGGTGACGCCCTTCTCCGAACCGGCGAGTGTCGCACTGTAGACCGGGCTGGGCAGACGTCTCTTTGCCCTGCGTTGCGCCTCGGCCACGGTCTCAAACCAGCCATTTCCGCCCATGGTAAAACCTCCCGAATCCTCTTGCGGTTCGGCGCTCATGTGCCGAACGGTTCACTCGGAGGCGGCGCCCCGGATCGCCAGAACCCGGAAGAAGAGGTTCTTGTCCCCCGAAGTAACAGCTCCGTTTCTTAAAGGTTACCTGACTCAGCGGTATCCGCCAGCCGGCAATTCAGAGGATAGCCTCCGAAAGGGACCCGAATAGCTCCTTTGGACTACCGAGGAGGTGACGTTTGCTGCGAAAGGTCACGGCCCAGCGGCACCATTGGCTCAAGCGGGTAGTTGTGATCTTTGATGGCCCGTTCAAGGGCGCGGATGCGGTCGGCCGAATGGGGATGGGAGGAGAGCAGGTAGGGGCGGCGGCCGCCTGCTGCCGGCGGGAATCGTTCGATTCGATGTCGAGAAAGAGTTTGCCGGCCGCGCCGGGAAAGGGACGTTGCTGATGCCCGTCGATTCAGAGCTCGTCGCGCGGCGGCAGGTGGCTGACGGCTTCCCGCCCCCAGAAGAAGCAGGGTCGGCAGGAAGAATAATCATGCTCTTCTCCTGCGGGTGGGTTGAAATCGGCTTTTTGAGTTGACGTCAGGAATTTGATCGGCGGCGGATGTTCCCGAGTACGGCCCGTCGGGTCAGGGGTCGATAAATCCCCGCTCCTGCATCTTTTTCCAGAATTCCGTCGCCTTCTCCGCCTGGGCGCTGGCTCTGGCGTCCGAAGCCTCCCTCGTTTGCTGCTCGGCCTTGCGGACCAGATCCTGGGCCGCCTCCCGGGCCGATTGCTCTGCGGCCCCGGTCTGAACCGTCGCCAGCGCAAAGGTCTGGTATCCGATTCCCGTAGGGGTTTTCCATTTTTCCTCGTACCAGGTTTTCACTTTGACCCTTCGGGCCATATGGGTCGCCAACTGTTTTTCGAATTCACGGGCGCTGGTCGTGGCGTCGACGACGCTGCTCTCCAGCCCGAAGCTGGCCGTGGCCCGTTCAAACTTGTCTTTGACCAGGGTCCCCATGTACCTGACCGCCGCGCTGGTGGCATTTCGCCGCGCATCCTCCCGGGAAGCCCTTTCCGTTGCATGGCGGTTTGAAACCCCGACAAAGGATAGCATGCCGTTGACGGTTTGAGGCTCTTCCAGGGTCCAGGCCGGGCGTTGAGGCGATGAACTCCAGACCAGGACTTCCCGGTCTCCGGGGCCGGCGGGTATGGATGCATTTCTGGGCGGGCCGCCGGCACATCCGGCCAGAGGGACCAGTGCGGCAAACAATAAAATTTTCCATGCCATGGTTTTCATTCTTCCACTCCTTGTACAGATATTTTTGGGGATCGCTGTCTTTAATTCCTGTCGTTTCTTGCGATCTGGCCGGCCTGGGGGACGGTGGTAACGGCCGTCCCCGCCTCCCCGTAGAACAATCCCGGGCGGCGGCCGAAGGTCCGCAATTTTATCAAAATGTCCTTCAGACTTCCATCCAGAAGCCGCAGTCCGTTGGCGAGGACTTTCCCCTTCAGCTCAGGGAAAGGGCGGCTCGCCGCGAAGGTCAGGACCTGCTCCAGACCGAAAGGCGCCCGAATGACAAACCTGAAGTCTGCGCCGGTTCCGGGAACCTGGATGTAGCCGCCCGCCGGGAAATAAGCCTTTCCCGAGTAGCGATTGGGAAGTATCTGGACGAGGTGGTGCGCGGCATCCATGTATATCATCAGCAGATAGGCATCCCGGTCGGTGCTGACAAAGTAGGAGATGGCGTCGCCCGCCTGATAGGTTTGACCGTTGCCGAGGTTGGATGAGACGTCAACCCGGATTCCCCGGATCCGGTCCGTTTCGGGGTCGGAGACGGGATTTCCAGTGGGGGGGAGAATGTGGCAGCCCGGGGGGATGGCGGAGGCGGCGATCACCGCCGACGAGACGGCCAGCAGCTCATCGGAGCCGGCCTTGCGCAAGGCCAGGGTCAGAGGGACCTCTTCTCCCGAAACGTCGTAGGAAACCTCCAGGGCGCAATCGGCGCCGTCGATGGCCGCCTGCACCGAGGCTTCCCCCAGTGCCCGGGCCTTCAGGTCGATACCCCGGGTACGGATGGAGCGGTTGACCAGTCCGACGTTCCGATGTTTGGGAGCAACGACCTCCAACCCGTCGATCCGCGTCAATCGCTCGGCGAGGAGGGTCCTCAGACGCAGGGAAAGCTCGCTCCCTTTTCCGGTGTTGCGGTAGGTGACGGGTCCCATGAAAATTTGACGAACAGGCAGGGGGACCGAGGAAGGCCCCTGGAAAAGGCCTGTCACCGCAGCCTCTACGGCCCTTTCCATCCCCCCGTCGGAGGAGAGGATGGTAACGCCGTTTTCCACTTTGCCCAGGGTGGCGAGAAGGGTGGGGTTCAGCTCCGCCAAAAGACCGTTGTCCGTGTCGACCGCCACCCGGTAGCTGCCGGGAGGAAGGGACTCAGGATGAAAATCGCCCCTTCCCCTGGGGTCGGTTACCGCTCTCCCGAGGATTTCCCCTGCCTCGTTTTTAAGGACCAGGGGAAGGTTCTTCACGGGAGGGCGCCCCTGGGGGGTCTCAATCCAGGCCCAGACGGGCACCGGGCCCGGAGGCGCGCCTGGAAAGGCATAGGAAACGGGAAAACGCCCCGTGTCAAGACGCAGGCAAGACAGCACCCGGTCTACCCGGAGGACGAGACATCTCTTTGTCTCCTCGAGTCTCTGCGCTTCTGCGGCATGGCTAGCCCCCTGCTTCCGCCAGTCCCCGAGGACGGCATCGAGGCGGGAGCATTCTCCCTGCAGGATATTCAGTGCCGTAACGGGGTCTCCCCCTTCGACGGCCGACCGGACTTCGGCAAGCTGACGCCGGTCCATTTCCAGCTGAGACTCCAGCTCTTCCTCGATTTCCGCCTTTCTCCGGGCACTTTCCTTCCGACGGGCCTCGTCGCGTCGCCTCTGCCAGGCTTGAACCCGACCGAGCTCATCGGCCGGTACCGCCACCTTGACGAAACACTTATATGCCTCGCCCCGGTAAGTGCCGTTTTGGGTTACCCGGTATTTCCTGAGATACCAACTCTGCCCCTTGACCCGGCTGACCCGGGCTTCGGTGGACTGAACCGAACGGGAGTTTTCCCTCAGAAAGGCGTCGAGAACCCCGCTGGTGGCGCCAGCGGTGGCCCTTATCGCCTGGTCGACCAGGGAGACGTCCACCCCGGTATATTGGGCGAACTGCTCGCGGGCGTGCCCCAGCGCATCGTTTCGGGAGGACTTTTCCGAGGCGCAGTAATCGGAAACACCGACCATGTACTGGTAGCTGCTACTTGCCGGCGGTGTTTCGTACGTCCAGGATGGTCTTGCCGGCTGGGAAGCCTCCAGGAATGTATATTCAGGCGGCCCCGCCTGCTCCGTGACCGGTGGCGCCGTGACGGCGCCGTTTCCCGCCAGGGGGGCCACAGCATTTGGGTGAGCGCTGCATCCGGAGAGCACTACGGTGGTCAACACCAGAATGGCCCTGGCTTTGGCAAAACGCGGCATTCAGGCTCCTCTTCATCCTGCCGTGACGGGAAGGCGTCCTGCGTTTTATCGACGTCCACGGCCAGCGAAGGTCTCTGTTGCTGAAAGGGCGCACTTTCCTCTAGAGTCCCGAGATAAAAAATAATAACTATCAAATGGAAAAATTTTAGTAAAGTGAAAGTTTTCATCGAACGGGAAATGGTGAATGCAGGGCAGCGAGAGATGGTCTGAAAAAAGCGGGTGGATCCCAGGAGTGAGCTGGGTGAAGAGGTTTGTGGGCCGATACGGCCAAGGGTTCCGGCTTTCCTTTTAAGAAAGGGATAATTAGTTGACTTGTAATAATATTTCCGGTACAAAGAGCTTCATTATTTATTTGCAATTAGCGGGTGGTGGTGATATGGGAGGGATGTTCATCTTCGTGAGGAGGCTGCTGAACTGCATTCTGCGCTCCGTGTGGCTATTTGGGCCGGAGGAGAAGGAGGGAGCCCAGGAGGCTCTTCCGTTCTCCTTCCCTCCAGGCACTCCTTCGAAAAATCCTCTCGCCGAAAAATTCCTGCCCGTAAAAGTCGACGTTCTCAAGCGAATCTCCAGGCTCCAGCTGCATTTTCTTCTGTCCGCCATGGTGGCTGTCGCCGCAGGGGGTACGCCGGCGTGGTCCCAGGCACTGAAGGCAGCTCCCGTGGCCCGGGTGGGAATCAATGGAAAGTATGTCGCCTTTTCCGAGACCTCAGGGGAATCCGATTTTCGACATCTCTTCAATCTGAATACCATGCAACTGGACGATGAGCGGTTGCCATACCTGAACTTCAGGGGAATCAAAAAGGCGCAAAAAGAAAACTCGCTCACCTATTCGGCGACCGGCAATCAAGCCCTTCTCGACCTCCGCCGGCTCGGGCAATCCATACACCAGGTCGACTGGTCTCACTTCAAGGGGAAGCAGCACCTTGTTTTCGGATTCCTGTCGGAGGGGTTCTGGATTTCGGGGGGACGGGACGGCGCCCTCTGCGTTTACGACCTGGATGCTGCCAGAGTGGCCACACTTGTCGGGCATTCGGCTGATGTCACCTCGCTGGCCTGCGACAAGGATCTCCTGGTTTCTGCAGATGCCTCAGGCCTCATGATGCTCTGGGACCTGAAGGAGATCAGGCAAGGCAAGAGGACGATTTCCCCCATCCTGTACATGGTCTGCGGTAGGGATGGCTCCTGGCTGATTTCGAGCTCCGAGGGAATTTACAGCGCCTCGGCCGGGGGCGAGGGACTGACCCGGGCCTTTATTCCATCCATCCTTTCCGGGGACGTCGCGGCCCTTGCCAGGGAGGATTCGGGTCTGCTGGCCGAAAAGTTGACTTCCCGGACCCGCTATTACAGGGACCTCAGTCTGGTCCTGGGGGATGCGAAGGGGGCGATGAGTCCTCCGGAGGTTTCGCTGGTTAACGCGGTGGAAAAGAGTCAGACCAGGGACCTGGAGATTCTGGCCAGGGTTTGCGACCGTGGGGGTGGGGTGGCTTCGGCGACCCTCTATCTGCGCGGAGCCCCCGTCGATATCGAGGAGGCCGGCCGCGGCATTTCTCTCAAGCCGGCCACCGAGGATGCGTGTTCCGTCTATTCCCGGGTGGTGAGCCTTCAGAACGGCAGCAACGATATTGTCCTGGTGGCCCGTAACAAGTTCGGTGTCGAGTCCGCCCCGGCCAGAACGTCTGTCTCCTACACAGACAAGCTCGAGAAGAGGGACCTGTATATTCTTACACTCGCGGTTTCGGATTATAAGGGCGACTCTCACGACCTGCGTTACCCGGTCAAGGACGCCATGGCCATCCGCAATGCCCTGGCCGAGGATGGGTACGGGTATTTCGGCCATGTCCACTCCTATGCCCTCTATGACGGGGACGTCACCGCCAAAGGGGTTCGAGCGCTTTTCCACAAGCTGAGCGACAAAGTCCGCGACAACGATGCCCTGGTGGTCTTCCTGGCCGGACACGGCATCTTTTCAGAGCAGAATTCCCAATATTACTTTCTTCCCTATGACTTCGACGACCGAAGTCTGGAAGAGGCGACAAAAACAGGCCTGTCGTCGTCCGACTTCCAGAGAGCCATGTCCGAAATCAAGTCGGCGCAGACGCTCGTGCTCATCGACACCTGCCAGAGCGGGGGCTTTGAAGGAACGGCGGATATCTCCGGCGACATCACCGCCGGTCAGTTGAGCTTCGCCCATCGGTTGGGACGGGCATCCCTCATGGCAAGTTCGAAGGAGCAGGTTGCTTTTGAAGGATATAAAGGGCATGGCGCCTTCTCCTTTGTGGTTCTCGAGGGCTTGGGGGGCGAAGCCGACCTGACCCACGATGGAAAGATCAGCGTCGATGAATTGTCGACCTTTGTTGGTATGAAGTTGCCTTTACTGACCGAGAGGGTCTGGGGGTTTCGCCAGGAGGCGACCCAGAATATGACAGGATACAACTTTGTGCTGGGGAGAACTTCCTCCCCGAATTGCGTTGCCAATTAATTAGGAGAAGGGAGTGAAAGTATGAAAAATTTGGTGCTCGTAGTAGCTGCGTTTGCTCTGGCGGTAGCCCTTGCCGGCTGTGTACATCACATTCCTCAGCCGACAGTGCACACCACTATCACGCCAACAGCCTGTAATTAATCGGAGAGGGATTTTACAATGAAAATGATACGCCTGTGCCTAATCGCCTTGACCTCGATGCTGATTCTCTCGGGGTGCATGAATTATGTCATGATGCCGGATCTGACCCTTGGCAACAAGAACTACCCCAAGCCTGAAGACATTTCCAGCCTGTCTTTTGCCCTTGCCCAGCCCAGTATCACCGTCGCTACTGATTTGACCCGTACCGCAAACAGCGGCCTGATCGACCGGATCAAAAACGACACTTCGAAGGTTTCCTGTCACCTTACCGGCGAAGTCCAGAAGATTCTTCTCTCCAAGGGATTCACCATCACCGATACTTTTGACAGCTACAACGACATGACCTTCACCCAGAAGCGCAATACCAGCGCTCTGTTCTATCCGGAAATCCGCATAGACATCGGTGAAAAATCCCAGCTTGATACCTGGAGTTTTCTAATCTTCGGCGGAAAGAATATCAACGGCCGGATGGAGATAAACGCTACCGTCAATATCGTCATGCTGGAGCCGCTCTCCGGTGAGAAACTCTGGATCAAGTCTCTGCCGGTCGAGGGGGTCGACGACCTCGTTCACTACAAGCCGGCAATTTACGGCGGACCCCAACTGAACGGGGTCGCCGTACCCCAGAACCTCCAACCCATCGCAGGCAAAATCGATAACATGTTTGAGCAGATATCAAAGGAAGTGCTTCTGGCGACCAACAAGTATGTGGAAAGAAGCGAGTTTGAATTCTTGAACAAGGATATCGAGAGGCTCAAGCAGATTAAGCGGTATTAAGGCCGAGCCTTTTGAGGGGGGGTTAACTTTCTTGGAAGGGTCTTCTTTATCAATTTGATGCCATTGGCAGACATTTGATGGGGAAGGCCTTTTTTTTGTTCGGTTTTTATGAAGGGTCAGGGGAAAGTGGCGGCGGCCCCTGACCGGGGAAAACCTCTTCTGCAGACCCTGATAGATGCTCAAAGGGCAGATTCGGACTCCGGGGCTTGTGGCGGGTGTCGAGCAGAAACGCGAAAACCCCCGGCCGTGAGGGGGCGGGGGCTTTCGTCAGTTCGCGATTGCGGCGGTGGGATCAGTCGGCGCCGCACTTCCAGATCTCGTCGGAGATGCCGGTGCTCAGGTAGGAGACGTCCTCGAAGGAAAGAACCTGTACCTGCTGCTCCTGCTCGATTTCTTCTTCCAGCCAGAATGCCTTTGCTGCTTCGCCCATGGTGCTTTCTCCTTTTCTTTTGCGTCCAGTATGAGAGGTTGGGGTTGGGGTGACGGCCTCTGCCGGTCTCTTCGGCGTGAGGACCGTAATAAACTTTTGCCAGAGGCGTGCCAGAGAAGGTTTTTGGCGCTTCAAGTGGCCGAAAGTGCGTTGAAAAAAAATTCGGCGGGACGATTTTAAATGTTTGTGTGCCTATTTGCGCACAAACATGTGTGCCAAAAATGGCCCTTTGGCACACCCTGTACGGCACAGTGTGTGGGCAATAAATGGCACAGTGTGTTCAAGAATGGTGCTGCCGAGTGGCCGAGGATGAGGAGCGAGGCCCGGGGCCGGGGTTCAGGGTTTTTCCGGGTGACGTGGCCAACCCACGGAATGAGTAAGAGGGGGATGCTCCACAGCTCCGTGAAAAAAAGGGATCATACCAAATCGCAGGGGAGGGGGAGCATGGCCTTTTGAGTCTTCGCCACAACCTTGCCACCGCACAGGGGAATGACAGGGCCACCTCCGTAGGGCGGCATGAGTCTTTGCGCCGCCGCTGGCCCGTGCTATCATCCGGCCATGATCCGCCTGATTGTCAACGCAGATGACCTCGGCATCGGGCCGGGCCGCAACCGTGGCATTTTCGAGGCCTTTGGCTCCGGAATCGTCAGCAGCGCTTCGCTGCTGGCCAACGGCGCAGCGTTTGCCGAAGCTGCCCGTGGCGCGCGTGCCTTGGCGCTGCCGGTCGGGGTTCACCTCAACCTCTCCGAGGGGCGGCCCCTCTGTGGCCCCATCTCCGGGCTGACCACCGTTTCAGGTGGCTTTCCTGGAAAGTCGGAGCTGCGCCGGCGCCTGACGGAAGGCGACGTCGACGCCGGCGGGGTGCGCCGGGAGCTGGCCGCCCAGGTGGCGCGGGTAGTGGGCGCGGGCCTTGTCCCCAGCCACCTGGACAGCCATCAGCACTGCTTTCTCTTTCCCCCGGTGACCGGCATCGTCATCGAACTCGCCCGCGCCTGCGGCATCGGAGCCCTTCGGCTTCCCGCCCCCGCCGAACCGAGCACCCGGGACCCGAGCGGCCCCCTCGGCCGGGAGCTCGCCCTGTACCGGCGCCTTTCGCCGACGACAAGGGCGGACCTGGCCGCTTCGGGGTGCGCCCATCCCGAAGGGCTCTGGGGCATGCCCCTGCTCGACCGACTCGATGCCGGCACCCTCGCCGAGCTTCTGCCGCAGAATCCCCGCCGGGACCTGGGAGCTCATGGTGCACCCCGGCGAACCCGACCCCGGGCAGGCCTTCTCCGGCGAGGAGCGCCGCCTGGAGCTCTCGGCCCTCACCGACCCGGCCATCCGGAACCTGTTGTGCCGGTGTGGAATCGAGCTTATTACCTTCCGGGATTTGTAGATGCGCCTTCTCATCGTCACGCCCCGCCAGCCCCGCGCCACGGGCAACACGGTTACGGCCATGCGTCTGGCCCACGGCCTTCAGGAGCGCGGCCACCAGGTGAGCCTGGCGGAGGTCTCCGCCGGGCATCCTTTGTCCTTTTCGGAAGACCCGGGCCCTTTCCAACCCCATCTGGCCCTTCTGCTGCACGCCTTCCGTGCCGGCGAACCCTGGCTCTCCTGCCCAGCTGGGGAGCGCATCCCCTTTGCCGTTCTGCTCACGGGGACGGACATCCACGAGGGCATTCACGACCCCGCCCAGGGACCAGCCATACGGAAGATCCTCCGGCGCGCCTCGCGCATCCTCACCCAGAACCGCCTCACGGCTGAAGAGCTTCCCCATAGACTCCCCGAGCTGGCCGCGCGGTTGCGGTACCTTCCCCCGGGGGTGATGCTCGGCGAGGCTCCCTGCCCGGTCGTCCTCCCCCGTCCCGCCGGTCCCGAAACCCAGGCGCTCCTCCATGCGGCGGGCATTCGTCCCGTCAAGAGGAATCTGGAGCTGCTCCTCCTCCTCGACAGGCTCGTTGCCGCGCAGCCCCCGTTCACCCTCAGCTTCTGCGGACCCGTTCTCGACCCCCGCTACGGCGAGCGCTTTTTCGACGCCCTGCGCGAGCGTCCCTGGGCCAGGTATCTCGGCACCATCGACCCGCCCGCCATGCCGGCCCTGCTGCGCCAGGCCGACCTGGTCCTCAACCACTCGGAAAGCGAGGGGCTGCCCAACGTCCTGGTGGAGGCGGCGGCCCTCGGGCGGCCGATTCTCGCCCGGGCCATTCCGGGCAACGCCGCCGTGGTGGCCGAGGGAGTCAACGGCAGGCTTTACCGCAGCGACGGAGAGTTTCTGCGCTGCGCCCGCAATTTGTTGGCCGAGCCCCGGCGGCTTCGGCAGATGGCGGACCGGCGAGAGGAGGCCGGGCGTTTCTCCCCCCAACAGGAGGCCGGACGGCTGGAGGAGATTCTTCAGGAGGTGCTTGCCGAGGCGAGCGTGGCGGTCTGATCGGTCAAATTCCCGAGCAATCCCTTCCCTCAGGCTTGCAAAATTCACCCGAGGCCGGGTATAAGATTGCGACCGAAACCTCACCACCCGGCAACCTGATGGAACCCACTCTTCCCTTCGACCATAACGCCCTTCTCGAGCTGGCCGAGATGCGCATGCCCTTCGGAAAACATGGGGGGATGCGGCTCATCGACCTGCCCGAACCCTATGTCGTCTGGTTCGCCCGGCAAGGGTTTCCGGAAGGGAAACTGGGCCGGATGCTGGCGGTGGTCTATGAAATCAAGGTCAACGGGCTGGAGTACCTCTTTGAGCCCCTGCGGTAATCTGCCGGACCGCCTTCGGGTAGTGGCGCCCGCGCGATTCCTGTTTCAGCCTATTTAATACCGGCGTCTGGGCCGGGAAGGAGATTTCACCATGGACAGCTGTCCCTGCGGAAGCGGCAGCGACTATGCCGCCTGCTGCGAACCGATCATCACTGGGAAGAAAGAGGCCGAAACGGCCGAACAACTGATGCGGGCGCGGTATTCGGCCCACGTGAAGGCCGAGATCGATTTTCTCTTTGAAAGCACCCATCCCGACCACCGCCGGGGGTACGATCACAAGGCGACCCGGACCTGGGCCGAGGAGTCCGAATGGCACGGCCTGGAGGTCCTCGATGCCGTTCAGGGAGGCCCCGGGGATGAAGAGGGGGAGGTCGAATTCGTCGCCCGATTTCGCGACAAGGCGGGCGTGCACCGCCATCATGAGCGCGGGCAGTTCAAGCGCAAGGACAAGCGCTGGTTGTTCACGGAGGGGGCGATAGTCAAACCGCAGCCGCTGAGTTCGAGCAAGGTCGGACGCAACGACCCCTGCCCCTGCGGAAGCGGCAGCAAGTACAAGAAGTGCTGCGGGAAGTAAGGACCCCTTTCCCCATGACCAAGAAAGACCTCCTGCGCAGCATCGTCGCGGCCCTCGCCGCGAACCTCGACACCCTGACCGCAGCGGCGAAGGGAGCCCATGCAGCGGCCACGCACGAGGAGTGCATCCCCGACAACAAGTACGACACCACCGCCCTGGAGGCCTCCTACGTGGCCCAGGGGCAGGCCAACCGCGCCGCGGAAATCCGCCGGGCGCTGGAGCGCTACCGCGCCCTGATCCTTCGGCATTTCGACGAGGAGACGCCGATCCGCCTGACGGCCCTGGTCACCCTCGAGTCACACGACGGCCGCCGCATGCGGGTGTTCGTGGGGCCTGATGCGGGGGGATTGAAGGTGGGCGATGGCGAAGCGGAGTGCGTTGTCATCACCCCGGAGTCGCCCCTCGGGCGGGCCCTCCTGGGCAAGGTCTGCGACGACGAGATTCCGGTGGACCAGGGCGGAAGCAGCAAAACCTACACCGTTGTTGCCGTCGCCTGACGGAAAAGGGGATGTGCCCCATTTTGCATACAAAATTTCACCCTGCTGCGTCCCGGCAATTTCCTTCCAGGTCAAGAGCGGCGGCACACCATGCTTCCCATTCCGAATCACAGCGGTCTTCGCTCGCAATGCCTTCCTGGTTTATGAACCTGTAGGAGCCGGGAGACTCCGGGTCCTGAATGACCGAGACGTTGGCCTTTTTCGCCCTTTTCTTGTACTTCATGATCCGGTCGGCAACCCAGTCCCAATACTCCAGGGAGGTCCGGTTGCTGTACACATCCTGGCGCCAGTCATCCCGGTGCAACAGGTAGAATTCATTCCTGATGCCGCTGCCCAGTCCCTTTATGGTTCCCACAAAAGTCTTCCATTCCGGGGTCGTATAGGTTGCCGGATCAGGTTCGGGTTCTTCCTGCAGGTCGGCGGATGGGGAAGGCGTGGCCGTCTCGGGAGCATCGACGGCCTGCGCCTTTTCGGGCGAAGGG
The DNA here is from genome assembly GCA_963791005.1 of uncultured delta proteobacterium. Classification (GTDB taxonomy): domain Bacteria; phylum Desulfobacterota; class Desulfuromonadia; order Desulfuromonadales; family CAWBQR01; genus CAWBQR01. Next base: position 110,234 of record CAWBQR010000012.1, read on the forward strand.
TCCATTCGGGAAAACCGGACAGTCAGATCGGACAGGTCATCCAGCAGCCCCGTCAATCCTGTCTTGACAGCCACAATGCCTTCGGCGACATGCCTGAACTCTTCCAGCTCCGCCCCAGACGGCGCGTTCTTTCGAGTCGCCGAGACCAAGCTCGTCCGCATTAACGGTCCAGTAATGGATTCTGCTCTTTTCGGAGACGTCGAGCGTGTCCACAAAGCCCTGTGCCGAGTCAAAGGTGTCACTGCTCAGTCCATGGTGCTCGCAGTAAGCCGCATAGCGCTGTCCCCAGTGTTTTTTGGCACATTCCACATAGGCGGCTCGGGCCTTTGATTCATCGGCAAAAAGCTGTGGCGTCTCAGCCACACCCCACATAACGACTTGAACAATATGCACCATCCCTATCTCCTTTGGCGGTGTCGTTTTTATCAGTCTGCGACAATGATGCGGTACTCCGCATTCAACGAACAGCAGTGTCCCCCGGAGCCGAGGGTCCCCTCGCACACAAGCTTGCCTTGAACCCTTGAGTCCTTGTTCTTCAGCATTTCAGCGACAACCGGTGTAAAGTCGAAGCCGCCGCCCACGCATTCGTCCCGTGAACAATCGAGTCGGAAAATCGCCTCGGCTTGCGGGGTGAAAATAATCTGCTGATAATTCGGTTCGGACTCCGAGTCCGCCTCTTCGAAAGCTGCGAAGAGGAGAATCCTTCCGACATCGGGATACAACTCTGAAATCGTGGCATGGGTCTGGTCCCTGTCATCGGTTTTCGTGATGGACCCGGCTTGTTTGCTGGTCATTTTGTTTTCCTTGTGTGGTTTCGGATTGAGGGTGACTGATGCAGCGAAAGATGACTCAATGCCGGTGATTCGCCCAGGCGCCATGGTTTCCGGGAGCCCCCTTCCATGGAGCTCCCCATAAGATCGGCGTGGCCGGGGCCTTGGGGCCTCGGGGGCCGACACGATTTCGGCCCGTAGAGGATTAAGATGAATGTAGCGCACAAGCTCGTTAAGGCACAAGCCCTTATCGCAGACCGGCGACCCCTGACCCTTCACCCTTTGGAAAAGGAAACGCCGCTCCGCCTGACCGCTCCAGGGCACCCTCGAATCAGGCCGTCCGAGAAGCGATAAGATAGGAGTGCGACTGCGCGATCAGAGGGGGTGAGAGGATGCAGCCGATTCAGGAATTACTCCACCGGATCCAGTGGGATCGGGCCTCCGCCGAGGCGTATTTTGAGATCGGTTATTATGACCGGGTCGGGGACCGGATCGTGCGTATTCCCTTTTCGGCTCTTCATTTTCCCAAGGATGACCGGTTTGCCTTCGATCTCTACTGCAGCGGCGGTGAGATTCGCCGCGTGCCGTTTCATCGGGTTCGGGAGGTTTATAGGGATGGGCGGTGTATTTGGAGGCGGAAGGTGGAAGGTGGAAAAGGTAGGGGGCGCATTGTGAGTCACGAGCATTTTGGCATTGAAAAGGGGCGTCTAAAGGCAGAGGCGGGGCTCAATTCCTTTTTTTGATTTTAGGATTAGTAACTTGGGTGGGCAAGCCCCCTAACACACTCTCCGTACCGCAGCACAGGGTAGGTTCCATCCCGGGGGGTCACAGCAGGCTGTCGGGCGTCAAAAAGCCCGCCAGGTCAGACCAGAGAATTTTCCAGAAACTGACGTACGGCGCGTGGTCGTATCGGACCTCCTTGCCATTTTCACGGGTGTTCCAGACCGTTTCCCCATCCTTGCCAAGGGTGAGCCGCAGGCTCGATTCCGGAGAGGTCATCCGGTCGAACAGCTTGACGACCCTCTCGCAAAGCTGTGGGCTGGTCACCATCAGTCCGAGCTCGGTGTTGTCATAGACCGAGCGCAAATCGAGGTTCATCGACCCGACGAAAACCTTGGTCCGATCGAACACCATGGTCTTGGCATGGAGGGTGGCTCCCACAGACGACCCGTGGGCAGCTTCGACGCCTTCGGTTTTCGCGCTCGGTTTGAGCTCGTAGAGGTCGACCCCCATTCGAAGAATCGCTTTTCGATAATCGGTGTAGGCCCCGTAGACGGCCGCAACGTCCGTCGCAGCCAGAGAATTTGTGAGGATTCCGACCTTCACCCCTCGTCGACGAAGATCCCGGAACATCGCCATACCGGCCTTTCCGGGAATCAGATAGGGGGAAATCAGCAACAGCTCTTTGCTGGTATTTTCGAAGTAGGGTTCGAGAGCGGCTCCGAAAAAGGAAAGGCGGTCTTCCCTCCGCCCGTTATGGAGGATCCTGTCGGGCTTGTCGTAAACGACCCTGCCGGGAGCCCAGATCAGGTCGAGAGCCTTGTTTTCTATCCTTTTGTTGAAATCCGATTTTTGCAGACGCTTGCTGTAGACATGGGTCTTATACTTGATCCAGATTTTTTTCAACCCGTTATCGAACTTTTTCAAGTCCTTCTCTGTCGGGGTCCTGGTCACCAGGGCGCTGACCGGAACGGCAAGCTCGGAGTTCCAGAAGTCGTCGAAACTGGCCGAGACTTCGCGCACAATCGGGCCCACGGCCAGAAGGTCCAGGTCCGAAAAATACGGATTCGCATCGACGCTGAAATAGGCGTCGGCGATATTGCGGCCGCCGACAATGGCGACCTCGTTGTCGACGGCGAAAATCTTGTTGTGCATCCGCTGGTTGACCCGCTTGAACGAGACCAGCACGCTCCAGAGCCGCCCGAGATCCGAACGGCCGGCGAAGGGATTGAAAAACCGGACTTGAATGTTCGGGTGCGAAGCCAGAACGGCGAATCTGAAATCGTTGTCGTCGATTTCCATGTCATCGAGGAGCAGGCGGACCCGCACTCCTCGATCTGCGGCATCGAGCAGCTTTTGGGTAAACATTTTTCCCGCGATGTCGAACCGGTAGAGGTAATATTGAACGTCGATGGTCTTCTGCGCTGCATCCATCAGCTTCAGGCGGGCGACAAGGGCGTCGACGCCATGGCTGAGCAGAAGATAGCCGGATTTTTTCGGATGGGCCTTCTCGAGCGGCGCGAAGTTCCTCCCAAGGGTGGTCTTCTCGGGGTTGTCGAGTGCGGTGGTGACCGTGCGCGGATAGCTTCCGGACGGCACACTGAGGCAGCCTGCCGCCAGAGCCAGGCAAAGGGCCGCGATCATGATAATGGATGCAGCTCGGGGCGAATCGCTTTTCGGATAGATCGTTTTCATCCGCGTCAAGGAGGCAAAATCAAGATTTCGGCCAGGAGGCGGCACCCCTCGGTCGGTTGTTCCGGGAGCGCCTGGAAATTTTCCTCCGGCTGGACGCTGCGGGAGACGGGCCGGCATCTGGCCGGTTTTCCATATTCATTATAGTGCACTTGCAGGCAAAGGCCATGAGAAGAATTTCCCAGGGGCTATGCGACAACCCTGGCCGAAAAAGGGAAAATCGTTGGGTGATGGGCAGGCCATGCCGGGCAGCAAATTGATGATTTGTAGGGAATTCCCCGCCTCGTTCAATTTTGGATCGAAAATGGTGGTTCTATTGGGAGAGATCTGTTCGGATTTGGCAGGGTTTTTCCTGATGGATTGGTTTCTCAGCCAGGTCCGGAAGCCCTCCGGAGAGATGTTGAAATTTTCGAAAGGTACCCTTTGGGTCTCAAGGAGGTGTCATCATGTCCAGTTCCTTCGGTACGCTGTTCAAAGTCAGCACATTCGGCGAATCTCACGGGTCGGGGGTGGGGGCGGTGGTCGACGGCTGCCCCCCCGGTCTGGCCCTCTGCGAGGCGGATATCCAGGTGCAGCTCGATCGCCGGCGTCCGGGCCAGAGCGACATGGTCACCCCGCGCCAGGAGGCCGACCGGGTCGCCATCCTCTCGGGGGTGGAGAACGGCCGCACCCTGGGGACGCCCATCGGGTTGGTGGTGCGCAACAGGGACCAGCGTCCCGGCGATTACAAAGAAATGAGTCAGGTGCCGCGTCCCTCCCACGCCGATTTCACCTATCAGATGAAATACGGCCTCCGCTCCGCGAGCGGCGGCGGGCGCAGCAGCGCCCGCGAGACCATCGGGCGGGTCGCCGCCGGGGCGATTGCCGAGAAGCTCCTGCGCGAGCAGTGGGGGGTGGAGATCGTCGCCTGGGTCAGCGCCATCGGCACCGTCGAAGCCCCGCAGGAGGATGTCGGAAAAATCCGCCGCGAGCAGGTCGACGCCACCTTGGTCCGCTGCCCGCACCGCGAGACCGCCGGGCAGATGGAGACGCTGGTGCGGGAGGTGAAGGAGGCGGCCGATTCGGTCGGCGGGGTCATCACCTGCGTCTGCCGGAATGTCCCGGCCGGGTGGGGCGAGCCGGTCTTCGACAAACTGGAGGCCCTGCTCGCCCACGCGATGCTCTCGCTTCCCGCCACCAAGGGGTTCGAGATCGGCTCGGGGTTCGCAGGCAGCCGCATGCTCGGTTCGGTGCACAACGACCCCTTCGTGAAGAAGGGGGATCGCCTCGGCACCAGAACCAATTACGCCGGGGGTGTGCTGGGGGGCATCTCCAGCGGTGAGCCGGTCGTTTTCCGGATCGCCTTCAAGCCGGTCGCCACCATCGGCAAAACCCAGAGAACCGCCGATTTCGAAGGCCGCCCCGTAGAGCTGGCCGCGAAGGGGCGCCATGATCCCTGCGTGGTGCCGCGGGCGGTGCCGATCGTCGAAACCATGGCAGCGCTGGTGCTGGTTGACCTGGCCCTGCGGCAGAGGATGCGGGGTTAGGGCGAATGTGGGGCCGGGCTACAGAGACGCTTCAGACGCTTTGCCGTTGAAATAGATCGGACAAAACATGCGGCATTCAATGATGGCAGACCTCGAGCTTGAGATGCTCCAGGCGGCTGCAGGCTTTTAAAAGGCTGATGAAATTCTTGAGTGTGGGATTGCCTTTAGGTCCGAGCATGCGCCGGATGCTCTTCTCGTTGAGATCGAGTTCTCTGGCGATTGCAGGCAGGGAATCGGTGGCATTGAGATAATCCCGCAAAAGGCTCTTCCCAGCGTCGATATCGCCGTCGAGGAAAGAGTTGGTCGCTTCGATCAGCAGTTCGCTGCGAAATTCCGGGTCTTTTTTGACCCGTGCCATGACCGTTTCCCTGAAATCCCTCGTGAGTGCCATTACCTGCGCCCTTTCCGGTCCTGCTGCTTGCGTGTGTTGTAATCGGCCCAGCGCCTCCTGGCGTCATCGATGTCCCGAGACTGGTGCTTCTTGGTCCCGCCGCCGACCAGGATGACCACCTCTGCACCATCTTTTCCGAAGTAGACGCGGTAGCCGGGCCCGAAATCGATCTTGTTCTCGAAAATGCCTCCTCCGAGGCTCTTGACGTTCAAAGTATTGCCCTGACCCAACCGTATCAGGGCCGTAGTCACCTTCGCGGCGGTCGAACCAGGCGGAAAAAGGGCTGTGACCATCCTCGTTCAGGTACTCGACAAGCTGCATTTCCCCCTCCATACGCCTAAAGGTAACATAGATGTTACCAATCGTGAAGCCATATTCCTGTTTCGTTATTTTTGATTGGTGCCAATCCCGAGGTAGGCTCTAACAGGCTTAGAGGAGGTATTTTGGAGGTAAAATGGCGGTTTAAGGCGCAAATAGAGGTGGAAATCCCCCCCCTTGCCCTTCGCCCGCATTTCCCAGAGCTTGCCTGGCCGGGCGCCACGGCACGTCGTCCGCTCAGCCGCTCTCCCCGACCAGGATCAGCCCCGCCGGCAGCAACTCCCCGAACTGCCGCACCTGGTCCGCGTATTCCAGCGGCACCGTCTCGCGCACCACCCGCAGCTGCTCGGGGTGGGCGCCCGCCTCCTTCATCTTGGTCAAGATCTCCCGCCGGGCCGTCTCGGAGACATCGACCCCGCGCCGCTCGGTGCGGCGGGCGGCGAGGACGAAAAGGGGGGTGAGGGGGGTGAACTCCGGTTCGCGCCAGTCGAGGCCGCGCACCCGGTCGAAGAGGACTTCCACTTCCTGGGGCGGAAGGATGGCATCGGGCCCGGCGTACAGGGGGGTGCGGGTAAGCAGCCGCCCGAGCGCCCAGGCGTACGGCTCGCGCGTCTTCAGGCGCGGCCGCAGAAGGCCGGCGGCGAGGAGCTTCGCCAGTTCGTGCTTGCGTTCGAGGCGCAGGCGCTCCAGGGCGCCGGCCAGGTAGAGCATCTCGGCGCTCAGCTCGCCGCCGCGCAGCGCCGGCAGCAGCCGCTCCAGCACCTTTTCCTGGCGGCCGGCGTGCAGCCCTCCGGCGGTCCGTCGCCAGAGGATATGCCACTGCGCCTGCACCCGCTTTTCCTTCGGGTGCGCCATGCCCAGGGCGGAGAGATGCCAGAGCTCCTCCATGCGTGCCTCATCCAGTTCGAAGCCGTAGCCGGGGCGAAGCAGCCAGCCGGCCAGGAGGAGCCAGGCCGCTTCATGCTCGACGCTGCGGGCGCGCCGCCCCATCCCCTGTGCCAGGGTTGGCCAGAGGGCGCGCAGGGTCGCCGAATCCCAACCGTTGCGGGCGCCGCCGAGGGTCTCCTCCAGCCGCCGCAGCAACTGCCGGGGCTTGACCTCGGGCAGCCCCGCCTCCTTTTTCTTGCCGTAGACGGCCAGCAGCAGCGCCTGCGCCTGCTGCAGCTGCCGCTCGGGGACCAACGGCGCTTCCTGCGCCTGCACCGGCTCCTCGCCGCTGCTCCCCAGCCGCAGGTTGAAGTCGAGGCGCCAGCGTCCCGGGCCGTCTTCCTCGACGCACCACAGCTGCAGCAGGCCGAGCTCGTTGAGACTGCATTCGAGGCTGACGCGCAGCCGGTCGTTGGCCGGTCTCGGGCGATCGGGGGGGAGATGGATGGCCGTTTGCAGCGGCGGCAGGGGGTGGAAGTCGCGTTCGTTCCAGGGGATGATTACCCCGGCGGCATCCCCGGCGCGTCGATGCGAGGAGAGGCATTGGAAGCGCACCGGCTGGTTGACCCGCAGGTCGAACTCGGCATTGTCGATGCGCAGCTTTTCCCCCGCCTCCATCCCCCGCGGCAGGACGCAGACCAGGGAGCGCTCCTTCCTCCTCTTCCCCCGCACCACCTCCAGGTAGAGGGCGTGAGCGTGGCCGCCGGCGATGCGGCGGCCAGCCTCGGGGTGCCCGAGCAGCCAGGCGTAGCGGGCGGCGCCGCGGGCAACGGCCAGGGCCGGAGCGTCGTTGGTCAGCACCAGCGGCGCGCTTCCCCCCTGCCAGCCGGTGAGCAGGCGGTGCAGGCGCGCGCGCAGGAAATCGGGGGTGACGGTGCCGCCATTGAAGAGGACGGCATCGACCCGCCGCCCATCGAGGAAGGCCGCCAAGTGGCGGGTGACTGCGGTATCGGCGGCGTAGGGCAGCCCCCACTCGCGCAGCCCCCCTTCCTGGCGGCGGGGGCGCTCCCGCGCGTCGCACTCGGGAAAGAAGCCGTCGAGGACGATCCGACGCACCTCGGCGGCCTGCAGGCGGGCACTCAGGGTGCCGGCGAACAGCCCGGCGCCGCTTGCCGCCAGCACCACCGGGAACTCGGCCGCAGCCGGCGTCTCTTCGCGCAGGATGCGCTCCTTCAGCTCGCGCGCCTGCACCAGCAGTTGGCTCAGTTGGCGCCCCGTCAGCCGGCCGCGGCCACCGGTCAGGCGCGATTCCAAAGCGTAGGCGAGGGTCAGGTCGATATTGTCGCCGCCGAGCAGCAGGTGGTCGCTGACGGCCATCCGGCGCAGGGCCAGCCCGCCGGGGGCGCTGCGATCGGCGACGACCTCGAAGAGGCTGAAATCGGTGGTGCCGCCACCGATATCGCACACCAGGACGCTGGCGCCGCCGCCGGCCCGCTCCAGCAGGTCGAGCAGGAGAGTGGTGTTGCGCCCCCGACCGAGCCAGTCGTAGAAGGCCGCCTGCGGCTCCTCGATCAGCCGCACCGGCGGATAGCCGGCGAGGGCCGCCGCCTCCAGGGTGAGCTGCTGCGCCGCCTCATCGAAGGAGGCGGGGACGGTGACCGCCACCTCATGGGCCGCAAAGGCCGCCTGCGGCCGGCCGGCGGCCATGGTCGCGTCCCACGCCCGGCGCAGCCAGGCCAGGTAGCCGGCGCTCGCCTGCACGGGCGACAGTCGCTCGCCCGGCGCCACCTCCTCGGACTGCCAGGGGAGGATCGGCGCCGTACGGTCGACGGCGGCATGGGAGAGCCAGGACTTGGCCGAGTGCACCACCCGCCCCGGCTGGCTGCCCATGCGCTCGCGGGCCAGGAGCCCCGGCACCCAGCCGTCTGTCGGCGGCGGCGCGGCCGAACCGGCGAAGCCGGCGGCGCGCTCGGCGGCGGTGGCCAGGTAATAGAAGGAGGGGAGGGTCGCCCCCTCCCGCACGATGTTCAGCTCCTCCCACTGGGGAATGGGCAGCACCTGCGCTCCCCGGTCGCGGCCGGCCGGGGTCACATAGGCGAGGACGCAGTTGGTCGTCCCCAGGTCGATGCCGATGGCGTAGCGAGGATGGTCAGTCATGTTTCCGAATTATGGTAGAGGCGAACCTTGTGTTCGCCCTGGGCGATGACAAACATTGACCCTACGCGTTCTTCCCGCACATTGAACTCCAGCTTCCACTGCCGGCCGCTCGCCTCGTGGCGCAGCCACAGCTCCAGTGTCCCAACTTCGGTCACCAAGGAGTGCAGGCGCACCGGCACCACCTGGCCGGCGCCTTCCCCCAGGGGGGGCAGGGTGAGTTCCAGGCTGGCCGTCTCCTCCAGTTCGTCGACCTGCTCCACCACCGTGCCGACCGGGTCGCCGGCCCGCACGCTGGAGGAGAAGAAGCGGAACTGCACCGGCTCGCCGGTGACCAGGCCGAACTCCCGCCCGGGGAGCGGCGCTTCGCTCCCCTCTTCCATCCCCTGCGGCACCACGCAGACGCCCTTGACAGGCGGCGCCATTCCCGGTACTGCCGGCATGGCCGTCTCCAGGCCGAGGTAATAGGAGCGGGCGGTGCCGGCGCGGATGCGCAGCCCCTGCGCCGGCTCAGGCGCAGGCGGGCATAGAAAGCCGCTCCCTTGGCCACCGCCAGGTCGAAATGGGAGCCGGCCAGTTCCCGCACCGGCTCGCCGCCGTTCCACTCCCCGAGCATTTCGAGCAGGCGCTGGCGGATCGTCTCGGCCTTGAACACGCCGCCGTTGAAGAGGACCGCCGAGGGGCAGACGAAGGCGGTCCCGGACGTCCTCCCGCACCCGCCCCGCCACCAGGCCGGCGAGCTTTTCGCTGGAGCGGGCGTTCTGCCAGCTGCGGGTCAGGAACCAGGCCAGGTGGCGGCTGAGGGCGGGATCGGCCTCGTAGGGCAGGCCGAACTCCCGCAGCCCGGCCGCTTGCCGGCGGACCGGGCGCTGGTCGATGCCGACCGCCGGCAGAAAACCATCGAGCAGCACCGTCCGCAGCAGCTCCCGGCGCAGCACGGCGGTGAGGGTGCCGGCGAACAGGCCCGCGCCGCGGCTGGGTATGGCGACGGGCACCTCCGCCAGCTGCGGGTCGGCAAAGAGGCGCTCCTTGCCGAGTCGGCAGGCATGCAGGAGGAAGAAGGAACTGCCCGGCTATCGAGCTTTTTCCCCTGCCCCTCCAGCTCGGCGTTGAGGGCGTAGGCCAGGGCCAGGTCCATGTTGTCGCCGCCGAGCAGGATGTGGTCGCCGACGCTGACCCGCTCCAGCACCAGGTTTCCCGCCTCCTCGGCCACCGCCACCAGGCTGAAGTCGGCGGTGCCGCCGCCGACGTCGCAGATCAGGACGACCTCCCCCGGACGCACCGCCCGCCGCCAGCCGTCGCCGGCCTGGGCGAGCCAGTGATAGAAGGCGGCCTGCTGCTCCTCCAGCAGGGTCACCTCCCCCCAGCCGGCGGCGGCCGCCGCCTCGAAGGTGAGCCCGCGGGCCACCTCGTCGAAGGAGGCGGGGACGGTGAGGACCGCGGCGCAGGCCTCCAGCCCCGCCTCTTCCCCGCGCTGCCGCAGGTGGTGCAGCAGCGCCTCGCGCAGGTGCTCCAGGTAGCGGCGGCTCGCTTCGAAGGGGGAAACCTTGCGCTCCCCGAGCTCCGAGCCCCAGGGGAGGACCGGTTGGCGCGGATCGACGTGCGGATGGCCGAGCCAGGACTTGGCCGAGGTCACCAGCCGGTCGGGCAGCAGCGCCCCGTGCTCGCGGGCGAAGCGGCCGACGATCCCGCCCTGCGGGTCGGACACCCAGGGAGACGGGCGGAAACCGCCGCCGCTTCCGCCTCCGGCGGCAGGTAGAGGGCCGAGGGGAGGATCTCCGCCTCGCCGCTCGCCTGCAGGGAAACGAGCTGCGGCACCGGCACGATCTCCGGCGCGCCCGGCGCTTTCGGCTTCGCTTACGGCCAGGGCCGAGTTGGTGGTCCCCAGGTCGATGCCGACGGCGTAGCGCTTATCCATGCACTCCGCCACCCCTTATTTCCCTTCCCCTGAATCTCCACCTCCGCCGGCGCGATCACCTCCCGCGCCGCCGGATCCCCGGCCGCCACCCTGGGCAGGCTGACCCGCCCCGTCCGCCAGCCGCGGTGCAGCAGGGTGCCGCGGAAGGGGGAGCGGACCGGAACCTTTCCCACCAGCCGGTAGCGGCGGGCGTCGTAATCTTCGGCCAGGGTGATCTCCTCCCCTTCCGCGCCGCGGTGCACCGGCACGATCTCGAAGGCGGCCTGCAGGACTTCCCGGCATCCCTGGTGCACCACACGGGCGGCGGCGGCCACCTGCTCGTTGGAGTAGGCGGCGATGTCCTCCATGGCGAAATCGACCAGCCGCCCCTTCTCCTGCAGCTGGGCCAGGAACTGCACCACCGCTCCGGCATCGTCAGGCGGCGGCGCCGAAGGGGGAGGCGCCGCCACGGGTTTCGCCGACTCCGGGTGGGTGGTGACCGTCGAGCGGCGACGCAGCGCCATGACCATCTGCACCAGGAAGATCAGACCGAGGAGGGCGACCAGGGCGTACTCCAGGGGGCGTACGACCGCAAGCGGCAACGGATAGAAGAAAAGAGCCAAGGCTATGCAGAAAGCGAACAGGTTCAGCAGCACGATCATTTCCATACCTCCCAAGGGCTCGCCCCCAGCGGGGCGTTACAAATCGCCCGGCATCCTTCCCACCTGTCCACCGGCTTAAAGTGACGGGGGCATTTGATCGGGGACCGGCGGTGGGAAAAAACCTTTCCGAACGAAAACCAGTTTATCATCTGCCTGGCCAGAGGCCAGCGGTAGCACCGCCGCCCCCTCCTTGCGTCACAGGGGAAGAGAACGAAGCGTTTCGCCCCTTTAAGGGGCTTTCCCCAAGCCACCTGCTATGCAGGTGGTCTGTGACTCTTTTACGCCGCCAGGGATTTCAGCCGCTCTCGGGTTTCTCGAATCACCTCCGGGGTGACCTCCCGTTTGGCCTGTTCCTTAACCTCATATCGTCGCAGGGTGATCTTGCCCTCCCTGTGCTGCTGGACCTTTCCGAGTGCTTCTGAAAGTTCTTCAAAGGGATTGCGCTTTTTCATCGGTTCCATACCTCGGGAGTCGGAGTCGGGTTCGGAAAGGTAAAGGTCAAGGATTCTCCAACGATACAAACTCGCTACCTCCCCGCCAGATACCCCCGGATCTCCTCCAGAAACTCATCCCCGTACCGCCGCAGCTTCAGCTTGCCGACCCCGTTGATGTCGAGCAGGGCCTGGCGGTCCTCGGGCAGGTAGGCGGCCATCTCGGCGAGGGTGGCGTCGCCGAAGATGACGTAGGGGGGCACCCCGGCCTCGTCGGCGAGGCGCTTGCGCAGGGCGCGCAGGGTCTCGAAGAGCTCCCGGTCGTAGTCGAACTCGCCCGTCTTTCTGCGCGGAGCCTTCTTCTCCGGGAGGGCCCTGAGGCGGGGTTTGGCGAGGATCAGCTGCTCCTCGCCGCGCAGCAGCGGCCGGGCCGCCTCGGTGAGCTTGAGCACCGAGTAGCTGGCGACGTCCTGGCGCAGGTAGCCGAGGTGGACGAGCTGGCGGATGAGGTTGCCCCAGAACTCGGTGCTCTGCTCGGCGCCGATGCCGTAGGTGGAGAGCTTGTCGTGGCCGAGCTCCATCACCCGCTGGGTGCGGGCGCCGCGCAGCACGTCGAGGACGTGGCCGACGCCGAAGCGCTGCCCGACCCGAAAGACGCAGGAGAGGGCCTTCTGGGCGTCGACGGTGGCGTCGTAGGTCTCGGGCGGGTCGAGGCAGACGTCGCAGTTGCCGCAGTCCTCGGCCAGGCGCTCGCCGAAGTAGCCGAGCAGCACCCGGCGGCGGCAGTTGCGGGCCTCGGCGAAGCCGACCATGGCGTTGAGCTTGTGGAGCTCGATGCGCTTCTGCTCGGCGTTCTCCCCCTTCTCGATGAGGCCCCGGGCGATGGCGATGTCGCCGTAGCCGAAGAGGAGCAGCGCCTCGGCGGGCAGCCCGTCGCGGCCGGCCCGGCCCGTCTCCTGGTAGTAGCTCTCGATGTTCTTCGGCAGGTCGTAGTGCACGACGAAGCGCACGTTGGGCTTGTCGATCCCCATGCCGAAGGCGACCGTCGCCACCACCACCTGGATGTCGTCGCGCAGGAAGGCCTCCTGCACCCGCCGGCGCTCCTCGTCGGGAAGCCCCGCGTGGTAGGGGGCTGCCCGGTGCCCGGCGGCCGACAAGGCGCGTCGCCACCTCCTCGACCCGCTTGCGCGAGAGGGCGTAGACGATGCCGGCCTCGCCGCGCCGGGTCTTGAGGAAGGCTGCGAGCTGGGCCTGGGGCTTGGCCTTGTCGACCACCGTGTAGCGGATGTTGGGCCGGTCGAAGCTGGCGACGAAGGAGCGGGACCGGGCAGATCCCCAGAAGCCGGCGGATGTCGTCCCGGGTGTGGGGGTCGGCAGTGGCGGTGAGGGCGATGACGGGCACCTGGGGGAAGAGCTTGTCGCAGGCGGCCGAGCTGGACGTACTCGGGGCGGAAGTCGTGCCCCCACTGGGAGACGCAGTGGGCCTCGTCGATGGCGAACAGGGCGAGGGGAATCTCTTCGAGCCGGGCGAGGAACTCTTCGCTCATCAGCCGCTCCGGGGCGATGTAGAGCAGGTCGAGCTCCCCTTTGTGCAGGGCGACGAGCACCCCTCTGCGCCTCGGCGCTTTTCAGGGAGGAGTTGTAGAAGGCCGCCCGCACCCCGTTGGCCGACAAGCGCGTCGACCTGGTCCTTCATGAGCGAGATGAGGGGCGAGACGACGATCGCCACCCCCGGCCGGTGCAGGGCCGGCACCTGGTAGCACAGGGACTTGCCGCCGCCCGTCGGCATCAGCACGAAGGCGTCGTCGCCGTCGATGAGAGTGGAGACGATCTCCTCCTGATGCGGGCGGAAGGCGCCGAAGCCGAAGACGTCGTGGAGGGTTTGGAGGGGGGAGGGGGGCAAACTAAAACCTTCTCACAGGGATAAAGGGGATGGAGGGGATAATTCAAATCCGGGAACCTGGGATATTTGGAATTTATCCCCTGCATCCCCTGCATCCCTGTTAATGATTTGTCTTTTTCAGGTCTTATCCGAAGTTATCCGATTTGATCCGTGTGAGGCAAGGATTCAAATTCAAAGACAAGGCGTCTCCCGCGGATAAATTCGGATCAAATCTGATTGACATCGGCTTGCAACCCAAAAGGAAAACCAATTTACAGGGATAAAAAGGATGAAGGGAATAATTCAAAATCAGGAGCTTGGGGTTTCTGGAATTTATCCCCTGAATCCTCTTTATCCCTGTTTAATGGATTGATTTTGGAGGTTTTATCCGAATTTATCAGATTTTATCCGCGTGCAAAAAAAGGTTTTGACCTTCAGCTTCTGAGCCCTTCCTGCGAAACAGAGGAGCAACGCTAACCTATCACTTTGTCCCCATCAGGGCCACCGGAAAGTGTCGCAGGATCTTGCCCACAGGCACCTCCTCCCCCCCTCCAGCTCCCCGCCGGCGATCGCCTCCCGACAGGGTCCGGCAAGCTCCGGGGGCAGCCGAAGGGCCGTGTCCCCCCAGACCTCCTCGCCCAGGGGCCACACTCCTTCCTCGACCAGGGAGGTCGCGAAGCGCGGCAAGACGGTCACCGCCGCCTCGCCCTGGTGCACCCTGGCGAAGGCGACGACGTTCTCCCGGCGGTCGCCTGTGACCTCGACGGGGCGGTAGTCGCCGAGGCGAAAGAGCTTTTCCATGGCGCGGCGGGCGAGCAGGGCGCGGTGGATGAGGAACATCTTGATACGGCCGTCTTCGGGGGCGGCGAGAAGCTTTTCGAGCAGGGCGGGGAGGTCCTTTTCGATGCCGGCGCGGATCGCCTTCAGGGCCTTTTGCGCCAGGCGTAGTCGACGGGGCGGCGGTTGTCGGGGTCGACGAGGGTGAGGTCCCAGAGCTCGGTTCCCTGGTAGAAGTCGGGGACGCCGGGGGAGGTGATCTTGAGCAGGGTCTGGCCGAGGCCGTTGAGGATGCCGAAGTGGGCGACCCTGCGCTGGAAGGGGAGAAACTCCCGCAGAAAGGCGTTGTTGCGCGAGGGCTGGAGGACCTTCTCGGCGAAGGCTTGAAAGGCCTCCTCGTAGGCGGTGTCGGGGACGAGCCAGGCGGTGTGGACCTTGGCCTCGCGCACCGCCTTGACGAGGTAGTCGCGAGGCGCCGGCGGAATTCGGGCGCCTCCTCCTCGCCGAAGGGCCAGGCCCCGAGCAGGGTCTGGTAGAAGAAGTACTCGTCGTTGCGGTCGGGGGCCTTCCGGCGCTTGAGGTGGTCTTCTTCCCCCGGTTGAGGCGGGTCCAGACTCTTCAGGGCGCGGTTCCACTCCTGGGGGATCTCGGAGAGGACGTTGAGCCGCGCCCGCACGTCCTCCCCCCGCTTGGTGTCGTGGGTGGCGGTGGCGTTGAGGGTGGCGGGCCAGAGCGCCCGGCGGCGCCCGTTGAAGGTCGTGGAAGGCCTCCAGGGGGACCCCGAAGCGCTCGGGGCTGCCGCCGACCTCGTTCAGGGAGAGGAGGCGGTTGTAGACGTAGAGGAGCGGTGTCCTCGAAGCCCTTGGCCATCAGCGGTCCGGTGTACTGCTGGAAGCGGCGTACGAAATGGAGGCCCTGCTCCCGCTCCCCCCGGCGAGGAACTCGTCGAAGCGCCGCAGCAGGATGCGCCCCATGAAATCGAGTTCGTGGCGCAGGCTCGGGTTCTTCTCGGCCGCCCGGTCGAGGGCCTCACGCAGGGCCTCCCCGTCGGGCTCCCCTTCGGCGCCGGGGGGGAGGTAGGAGCGGTAGACGGGAAAGAGGGCCATGACCTCGATGAGGGAGCGCTTCAGGCTGTCCATGGTGATGTCGCTGCCGTGGCGGTGGCGTCCGGCGATGTTCTTGAGCAGGTGGGCGAGGTTGTTGATGTCGCCGAACATGTGCTTTTCGATGATGAGCTTCTTCTTCTCGTAGACCAGCGCGTCGAAGGGAACCTCCATCCCGGTGAAGCGGGTGTAGACCCGGGAGAGAGGGCCTTCTCCGTCGGTCTTGCAGAAGACGCCGTTGACCTCGTTGAGAAAGTCGTAGCCCGGTGGTCCCCTGGACCGGCCAGGGAGGGAGGGCCTCTGCCGGGGCGAGGATCTTCTCGACGACCGTGTACAGAGCCCCCCGTCTCCCGGCGCAGGCGCTCCAGGTAGGCCGCCGGGTCGTAGAGGCCGTCGATGTGGTCGACCGCAATCCGGTGAGAATCCCTTCGCGGGCCAGGCGCAGGACCAGGGCGTGGGTGTGGTCGAAGACCTCCTCTTCGTTCCATGCTGCAGCGAGATCAGGTCGTTGATGCTGAAAAAGCGCCGGTAGTTGATCTCCTCGGTGGCTACCTTCCAGTAGGAGAGACGAAACCACTGGTCGGTAAGCAGGTTCTCCAGGGGGTTGAAGCTCTCCGGGTCTCCGGCGCGGCCGTTGAAGAAACCGCTCGCCTCCTCGATGGCCTCCCGGATGGCGGGGTTTTTCCGGTACAGGGACCAGAGGGTCTGCTTGATGAAGCGGACCTGTGTCCGGCGCTCGTCGAACTCCGGAGCACCGGGGAGGGTCTTGAGAACGTACATGACCCCCAGAAGTTGCAGGTAATCCGGGGCCTCCTCCCCCAGGCGGCGGCCCAGGGGCGCGATGGAGCGGGCGAGAACCGAGAGGTAGGTCTCGAGCCGAAGGGGAAAGCGCAGGTCGTAGTAGGCGATGAAGAACCCGGACTCGTCGAAACGGAGGGTCAGCTCCCCGGCCTCCAGCGCCTGCCCGTAGAAGCTGCCCAGGAAGGGGGCGAGCACCTTGCCGCGGATGTTTTCGTAGTAGTGTTCCCAGTCGATGTCGAAATGCGTCGAAATGGAGCGAGGCCGGGCCGTTTTCGAGGATGTCGGCGAGGTAGGGGTTGGCGGCGTCGAAGGCCATGTGGTTGGGGACGATGTCCTGCAGCCACCCCATCCCCGCCTCTCTCGCCTTCTTGGTCAGTCGCTCGAAGTCCTCCGGGGGGCCCAGCTCCGGATTGAGGGCCGCGGGGTCGACCACGTCGTAGCCGTGGCGGCTCCCCGGGCGGGCGCGGAAGATGGGGGAGGCGTAGAGGTCCGATAGGCCGAGTTCGTGCAGGTAGGGCAGGAGTTTTTCGGCCGCCTCGAAGGTGAAGCCGGGGGTGAACTGAAGCCTGTAGGTGGCCGCCGGGATGCGCATCAGCCGGTGCTCACCCGCAGGAAGCGTCCCACGCTGCGGAACCGCTCCAGCCACCTCGCCCCGTCCTCACCGACGCTTTCGGGCGGCCTTCCGGAGCAGCTCGTTTCTCAGGCGGTAGTAGGTGTTCTGGGCCTGCCAGAGGTCGGGCTTGAGGGGCAGCGAGTCGAGAACCTCCAGGACGGCCTCGATCTTCTCCAGAAGGGAGAGGTCGCCGGGGCGCTTCGCCAGTGCCTGCAGCAGGGAGGAGATCTGCTTGCCCGCCACGAAATCGAGGGTCGTCCTGTCGAGGCTGACCCCGAGGCGGCGCACTTCCTCAACCGACTCGCGGAGCCGCTCGGGGTCGAGCTCCCGGCTCTCCAGGGCCTTTTGCAGTCGGGCGTTGAGGAAGAGCTCGATCGGCCTGGCCAGAGGAGCCGGGGCCGGCATGCGGACCTCCTGCAGAAAGCGCAGCACGCTGCCGTAGGTCTCGTAGATACGGCGGAAGGAGTCTTCGATGTCGTCGAGGCTGCTCTCCAGGATCTGGCTGAGGACCCGGCGCTGCTCGTCCTTGAAGAGGTGCCACAGGGTGTAGTTGTGACTGCCGAAGAAGGCGTCCATCCTGCGAAAGAGCTCGGAGACGTCGCCCCGGTCGAGGGCGTTTTCAATTCCTCCACCATCCGGGCGTATTCCTTCTCGCCGAGGAACTCCCGGATTCCGGCGTTGAGGTTGTTGCCGCCGATGTAGAGAAGGGCGTAGGCGAATTCCCCCTCGCTCCAGGTGATCTTCGAGTGGATGTGGGTGCGGCCGACGGAGAGGCGGAGATTGCCCGACTGGAATCGCCTCGCGTCGTGGGCGTGGGCGGCGTAGCAGTAGACCCCGTCGGCGGTGACGTGGTCGAACTGGGAGGCGATGGCGTGGTGGGCTGCCACACGGATGAGGTCGAGCCGCATCGGTGAGACCTGAGTGTCGAAGACCCCGGCGCCCGTCTTGTATTTTGGAAGGTTGCTCGGCGCCTTTTCCAGAAGCTTCAGGAATTCGCCTTCGAGGTCGGTTCCGCCGACCTCCTGGGCCAGCTGCATGGCGCGGCTGGCGTAACCGAGGATCTGTGTCGTCTCGATGCCGGAGATCTCGTCGAAGAACCAGCCGCAGCTGGTGTACATGAGCATCGCGTGGCGCTGCATCTCCAGCAGCTGCAGGGCCTGGATCATCTCCTGCCGGGCGAGCTCGCGCCCCGCCTGGCGGTCGAGGAACGCCTCGACGTTTTCGGGCGAGCGGTCGAGGATGACCTCGATGTACTCGTCGCGGGCCTGCCAGGGGTCGGCGGAGAGCTTGCCATCTCCTGCTCGAAGAGGGGGGCCAGGCGGTCGCGCAGCCAGTCGAGGGCCTCCCGCAGCGGGGCCCGCCAGGCCTGGTTCCAGCCGGACTTTCCGCTCGATGTTGCAGCCGCAGTCGCTGCGCCAGCGCTCGACGCCGTGGGCGCAGCTCCAGGAGGTCTTCTCGACGATCTCCACCTCGTGGGTCGGGGGGAAGTTCTCAAGGAACTCCCCGTAGATGGTGACCGCGGCCAGGGCGTTCGGCCTCGATATGCTGGAGGCAGAAGGCGAGGGCCATGTCGCCGAATCGGTGGTGGTGGCCGTAGGTCTCGCCGTCGGTGGCGATGTGGACAATCTGCGGCTGGTCCTTCTCCGCGAAGCCCCCGGTCAGGCGTCGTGCGAAATCCTCGCCGTTGTTCAGGAGTCCCTCGAAGGCGACGTCCCGGGAGATGGGACCGTCATAGAAAAAGAGGACGATCTGTCCGTCCCGAAGGGAGCCGGCAGAGGTAGGGCATCCGGGGGTCGACCTTGCCGCCGTCGACATCCTGCCAGGGAGCAGACCTTCCTTGGCCTCTCTCCCCCTTTCTCCTTTTTCTCCCCTTCCTCTCCTGGGGAGCAGGGGCCGAACCCGTCCGGCCTGGTGGGGCGCGAGGATGGTGAAGGCGACCCCCTCGGCGGCCAGGACCTCCAGTGTCTCCAGATCCACCGCCGTCTCCGGCAGCCACATCCCCTCCGGGCGGCGCCCGAAGCGGTGAACGAAGTCCCGGATGCCCCAGAGGACCTGGGTGCGTTTGTCGCGCTGTTGGCCAGGGGCATGATCATGTGGTTGTAGACCTGGGCCAGGGCCGAGCCGTGGCCGGAGAAGCGCTCCATGCTCTTCCGGTCGGCCTCGAGGATTGCCCGGTAGGTCGCGGGCTGATGCTCCTCCATCCAGGCCAGCAGGGTGGGGCCGAAGTTGAAGCTGATCCCGGCGTAGTTGTTGACGATGTCTGCGGATCATCTCCTTGTCGTCGAGGATGCGGGAGGCGGTGTTCGGGCGCGTAGCACTCGGCGGTGATCCGCTCGTTCCAGTCGTGGAAAGGGTAGGCCGAATCCTGCAGCTCGACGTCCTCGAGCCAGGGGTTTTCCCGGGGGGGCTGATAGAAATGGCCGTGGATGCAGATGTATCGCTTCATACGCAGGAAGCCTCCAGTTGGTAAAGGGCGCAGCTCAGGGCCGGCTGGACGAGCGGCCCCCTGCCGGGATGTTCGGGCAGGGAGGCGCCGGGCCCCAGCCAGCGGGTTTCGGCCGAGTCGAGGCGCTTGACCCAGCGGCCGCCGGGCAGGGCGTCGACTTCGACCGCTTCCCGATGGAAGTTGAACAGGCAGATCGCCTGGGAACCGGCCCGGTGTCGATGCAGGCGAAGCCGCTTGGGTCCTTTCCGAAGTCCACCTCAAGGCTTTCCTTGTCGAGGGCGGCCAGGGCCGGGACCTCCCGTCGAAGGGCGATGAGCTCCCGGTAGAAGTCGAGCATGACCAGGTGCCTGCCTTTCTCTCGCTTATCCCAGCGAAGCCGCGAGGCCTCGAAGGTCTGCAGGTTCTGGGGGTCCGGCGGGTGGCCGGACCAGTCGAAGTCGGCGAATTCCTCCCGACGCCCCCGGCGCACCGCCTCCACCAGCTCCGGGTCTCCGAAGCTTACGAAGAACTGGAAGGGCGCATCCTCGGCGTACTCCTCGCCCATGAAAAGCAAGGGGACGAAGGGCAGAGAAGAGGACCGCGGCGGCGGCGACCTTCGCCGCCTCGAAGGAGGTCAGGGCGAGCAGGCGTTCACCCAGGAGGCGGTTGCCGACCTGATCGTGGTTCTGGGAGCAGACGACGAACTGGCGCGCCGGTCTGTCGGCGGAGGAGCTGCCGTGGCGCCGGTCGCGGTAGGCCGAGTAGCGCCAGTCGTAGACGAACCCCTCGCGGAAGGCCTTGGCGAGGTCCGCGGCGGCGCCGAAGTCGCGGTAATACCCCCGGAGCTCTGCGGTGAGCAGGGTGTGCAGGGCGTGGTGGAAGTCGTCGTTCCACTGACCGTCGAGGCCGATGCCCCCCTGCTCCGGCGGCCGGATCAGCCGCACATCGTTGAGGTCGCTCTCGGCGATGAGCCGGAGGGGACGAGCCGGCCCCTCCGCGTATGTCATGGACCCTCTCGGCCAGCTCCTGCAGGAAGGGCTTGGCGGAAAAGTCGAAGATGGCATGGACCGCGTCGAGGCGCAGGGCGTCCACGTGGTAGTGCTCGAACCAGTGCAGGGCGTTTTCAAGGAAGAAGTTGCGCACCCCGTCGCTGCCCGCCCCGTCGAAGTTGACCGCCTCGCCCCACGGAGTGCGGTAGCGGGACGTGAAGTAGGGGCCGAACTCCCGCAGGTAGTTCCCTTCGGGGCCGAGGTGATTGTAGACCACGTCGAGGACGACCGCCAGCCCCACGTTGTGGCAGGCGTCGACGAGCGCCTTCAGCCCCTGCGGGCCGCCGTAGGTGTTCTGGACGGCGAAGGGGTGGACCCCGTCGTAGCCCCAGTTGCGCCCCCCGGGGAACTGAGCCACCGGCATCAGCTCGATGGCCGTGACCCCGAGGCGGCGAAGCTCCGAAAGCCGCGGGATGACGGCGGCGAAGGTCCCCTCCTGCGTGAAGGCGCCCACGTGCAGCTCGTAGAGGATCATCTCCTCGGACGTGATGCCCCTCCAGCCCCCGTCGCTCCAGGCGACGGCGCCGTGATCGAGCACCGCCGAGGCTCTGTGGACCCCATCGGGCTGGTAACAGGAGGCCGGGTCGGGGAGGTCGCTCTCCCCGTCCAGGCGGAAGAAGTAACGGGTACCCGGCGGCGCTTCGTCCACCGAAAGGCGCCAGTAGCCGTGCTCCTCCCGCTCCATAGGGAGCAGGCGGTCCGGCGGCCCGGGGAGGTGTAGGGCGATCTCCGTCGCCGCCGGGGCCCAGACGGTGAATTCGCAGTGGTCGCTGCCGAGGTATGTGGCGCCTATTTGCATTGATATTGGTCCTCAACTGGGGCGCGCAGGACTTATAGGACCAATGGGGCTGAGGCATCTCATTTGTCCTGTATGTCCCATGTGTCCCATTCGTCGCCCCAACCCCATTAACCCTACGCCACCGGCGTCCCCGAGTATCATCTCGATTCCCTTGAGCGGAATCGACACCCAGTCGGGGCGGTTGTTAAGTTCGTAGCCGAGCTCGTACACCGCCTTCTCCAGCAGGTAGGCCTGCAGGAGGGTCTCCAGGTCCTCGGGTTCCCTCGGAACCAGCGGGGCCTCTCCGAGCCGGTCCCGGTAGGCCCCCAGGAAGGCGCTGCCGACGTAGGTTTCCCAGGTCTCCAGCCACGGCTCCAGAACGGGAAGCTCGGCGGGGTGGGTGCGCCCGTGCTGTTTCAGGGCGGTGAAGGCGGCATAGTGGAAGGAGCGCAGCATCCCCGCCACGTCCCGCAAGGGGGAGCGCTTGAGCCGCCGTTCGCTCAGGGTCCGGGCCGGCTCCCCCTCGAAGTCGATGATCACGAAGTCCTTGCCGGTGTAGAGAATCTGCCCCAGGTGGTAGTCGCCGTGGATGCGGATCTTGAGGGCCTCAATCTTGCGTTCCCGCACCCTGCCAAGCCGGGCCAGGATTTCCCGCTCAGCCCCGAGGACGGCGGCGGCGCGTTCCCGGTCCCCCTCCAGCAGCCGGTTCTGGCCCTGTTCCAGCAGAATCAGGGAGCGGCGCACCAGGCTGCGCATCGACTGGTAGACCGAACGCTGGTAGAGCAGGGAGAAGGGCTCGGGCCGCCAGGCCGGGTCCTGGGTGTTGGCGGCCAGGGCCAGGTGCATCTCCGCCGTGCGCCGGCCCATCGTCTCGGCCATTTCGAGGTAGAAGGTGCCGAGAATCTCCCTCTCGGCCGGCGACAGGCTCTCGACGCGGCATTCGAGCAGCGACGGGCAGGGCCCCGGGGCCTCGGTAAGCTCGGCGCGGTGGGTCAGGATCCGCTCGATGCACCGGGAGAGGACGTCGAGAGTGAACTGCCAGGCGTCCCCCTGGTTCTGAACGAACCCCTGGAGCAGGCCGAGGGCCATCGGTTCGGCCCCCGGACGGCGGTATTCGATGGCTCCGGCGAACGGGGGGACGTGGGGGAAGCGGGCTTTTTCCGTCAGGTAGCGGGTGATTTCGAGGTCGGGGTTTATCCCCTCCTCCAGTCCCCTGTAGAGCTTGAGGAAGAAGCGGTCGCCGTAGAGGACCGAGCTGTTACTCTGCTCCGTCCTCGCCACCCTCGAGGCCGGCGCTTCGCCCGCGGGGACTTGAGGTGCGCAAGCGCGTCCCCGGAAGTGCGGCGAGCTCCCCTCCCTCCCCCTTGAACCTGCGCCTTTTGCCGACGGCCTGCAGCAGAGCGTCGCGGAAAGCCCACGTCATAGATGGCATCGAAAAGGACCCCCTCCTCGCCGCCCATACGCAGGGAGCAGATGCGGGCCTGGGGGAATTCCTCCAGGAGATGGTCGACGTGGTCGAGGGGGAGGTAGGCCAGGGGAAGGGCGTAGATCTCCGGAGAGCCCTCGATGTAGAAGACCTGGAAAAGAACCATGCGCGGTGCGAACTCCCCTTTCTGCAGGGGGATGTCGTCCACGAGGACAACCTCACGGATTGCCCGCGCCTTGCCGCGGAACCACCGACAGCGCTGCAGGTAGTCGGGGAGAACCTGGCCGAAGAAGCGCTCACCGGGGCCGTCCCGCATAACCGCCTCCCAGGGCCTTCCGCTCCTGAGGGCCAGCTCCGGGGTTTCTCCGCCTTCGGCGGCGCTTTCCCGGCCACGGCGGAGAAGAAACCAGTAATAGTCGTGCACCCCCAGGGTCAGCACGTAGGGGGAGGCCTTGATGACCGGATAGGGGTTCCTGCTGAAGACCTCCTCGGGGACCATGCCGGCGAAGCGGCCGAGGTCGAGCTGGGCGACCTGGGAGAAGCGGGAGAGGTTGACCACCACCAGGATTGTCTCTTCGCCCCAGCGCCGGAGGAAGGCGAGGACCTTGGGGTTGTCCGGATAGAGCATCTCCAGGGAGCCGCGTCCGAAGGCGGGAAAGCGCTTGCGCATGGCGATGACCCGCCGCGTCCACCACAGCAGGGAGGAGGAGTTGCGATCCTGGTTTTCGACGTTGACCGACTCGAAGTGGTATTCGGGCTCGATGATTGCCGGCAGGTAGAGCCTCTGGGGGTTGGTCCGGGAGAAGCCGGCGTTTCGGTCGGGGCTCCACTGCATTGGGGTGCGCACCCCGTCGCGATCGCCGAGGTAGTAGTTGTCGCCCATGCCAATCTCGTCGCCGTAGTAGATGATGGGGGTGCCCGGAAGGGAGAAGAGCAGGATGTTCATCAGCTCGATCCGGCGCCGGTTGTTTCCCATCAGCGGCGCCAGACGCCGGCGGATGCCGAGGTTGATGCGGGCCTTTGGGTCCTGGGCGTAGACCCGGTACATGTAGTCGCGCTCCTCGTCGGTGACCATCTCCAGGGTCAGCTCATCGTGGTTGCGCAGAAAAATCGCCCACTGGCACGCCTGGGGGATGGGCGGGGTCTGGTCGAGGATGTCGACCAGGGGGAAGCGGTCCTCCATCTGCAGGGCCATGAACATCCGCGGCATGAGGGGAAAGTGGAAAGCCATGTGGCACTCGTCGCCCTCGCCGAAGTAGGCCACCGCATCCTCGGGCCACTGGTTGGCCTCGGCGAGGAGCATCCGGTTGCGGAACTTCTTCTCGATGTGCTCTCGCAGCGCCTTCAGGAAGGCATGGGTTTCGGGGAGGTTTTCGCAGTTGGTCCCCTCCCGCTCGAAGAGATAGGGGACGGCGTCGAGACGCACCCCGTCGACGCCCATGTCGAACCAGAAGTCGATGACCCGCAGCATCTCCTTGCGTACGCTCGGATTGTCGAAGTTGAGGTCGGGCTGGTGGGAGTAGAAGCGGTGCCAGAAGTAGGCCTTGCCCACCGGGTCCCAGGTCCAGTTGGAGGTCTCGAAATCCTGGAAGATGATGCGGGCGTCTCGGTACTTCTCGGGGGTGTCGCTCCAGACGTAGAAGTTGCGGTGGACGGTGCCGGGGCGGGCGCGCCGGGCGCGCTGAAACCAGGGGTGTTGATCCGAGGTGTGGTTGAGAACCAGCTCTGTGATGATACGGATGCCCCCGCCTGTGGGCCTCCCGAAGAAGGCGCTTGAAGTCGCGCAGGGTATGGTAGATGGGGTTGACCCTGAAATAGTCGGCGATATCGTAGCCGTCGTCTTTGAGGGGGGAGGGGTAGAAGGGCAGCAGCCAGATGGCCGTCACCCCGAGCTCCTGAAGATAGTCGAGCTTCCGGATCAGGCCGCGGATATCCCCGATGCCGTTGCCGTCGGAGTCGTAGAAGGCCTTGATGTGCAGCTGATAGATGACCGCGTCGCGGTACCACAGGGGGTCGTCGGCCAGAGGGGTTTCGTCGAGGGGCATGGGTATTTTCCTTGAAATCACATGAAATAATCGAAATCCTGCTCCCGGCGAAGCCGGGGGTGGAGCCGGCAGATGAGCCCCGGCAGGGCCCGGGGGTCGAGTTCGACCCGGTTCCATTCATCGTGCCAGATGTTTTTCGCCTCTCCCAGCAGGTCGTGCACGAGGTAAGGATGGCCTGGCGCAATCCCCAGCGCCTCCAGGGGAACGCGCACCTTCCCCGCCTGCCGGTTGAAGGGGTCGAGGCTGACCACGGTCAGCAGCAGGTTGTCCCCGGAGGCCTTCAGGTAGGCGAGGAGGTTGTCGTTGTCCGTCTCGCAGAATCGCACGTTCCAGCTCGTCTGAAGGGCCGGATTTTCCCGACGGATGCGGTTGACCCGGGCCATCAGGTCCCGCAGGTTGCGCGGGTCGCTCCAGTCCCAGCAGCGAATCTCGTATTTCTCCGAGTCGAGGTACTCCTCCCGGCCCGGCAGGCCGTCGTCGACGAAGAGGTCGAAGGGGGGGCCGTAGATGCCGTAGCTCGCCGAGAGGGTGGCCGCCAAAAGGAAGCGGATGACGAAGGCCGGCTCGCCGCCGTACTGGAGGAACTCCGGGAGGATGTCCGGGGTGTTTGGCCAGAAGTTGGGGCGGAAGAACTCGCGCACCGGGGGCCGGCAGAGCTCGCTCAGGTACTGCTCGAGCTCCCAGCGGGTGTTGCGCCAGGAGAAGTAGGTGTAGGACTGGCTGAACCCCGCCTTGGCCAGGCGGTACATCACCTTGGGCCGGGTGAAGGCCTCCGAGAGGAAGATGACGTCGGGGTGCTCCCGCCTGACCTCGGCAATGACCCACTCCCAGAAGGCGAAGGGCTTGGTGTGGGGATTGTCGACCCGGAAGATGCGTACCCCCCGCTCGGCCCAGAAGAGGAAGGTTCCCTTCAGCTCCTCCCAGAGGGCCCGCCACCTCTCGCTCTCGAAGTCGAAGGGAATGATGTCCTCGTACTTCTTTGGGGGATTCTCGGCGTACTGCACCGTGCCGTCGGGCCGCCAGCGGAACCACTCGGGAAACTGGCGCACGTAAGGATGGTCGGGGGAGCACTGGAAGGCCATATCGAGGGCGAGCTCGATGCCGAACTCCCTCGCCCTGGCGAGAAAGCGCTCGAAATCCTCGAAGGTCCCCAGTTCGGAATGGATCTCCCGGTGACCCCCCTCGGCGGCGCCGATGGCCCAGGGGCTTCCCGGGTCCTCCTCGGCGGCGACGACGGTATTGTTCTTCCCCTTGCGCCGGGTCCGGCCGATGGGGTGGATCGGCGGGAAGTAGAGGACGTCGAAGCCCATCCGGGCAATCTCGGGCAGAAGCACCTCGCATTCGCGGAAGGTGCCGTGCTGCGTATTCTCGACGCAGCAGGAGCGGGGAAAGAGCTCGTACCAGGCGCTGAAGAGGGCCTTCTCCCGCTCCACGGTCAACGGCAACTCCCGGCCGTAGGCGGTGACGAGTTCGGGGTCGAAATGGATTCCCATGAGCTCCGCCAGTTCCTCGTCCCCGGAAAGGGCCAGGGCCCGGGCGTCGTCGGGGGCATTGCGGATGGCGGCAGCCCACGCTGTCAGGCGCTCGGCGTCCTCCTCCCCGGCACGCAGCGCGGCCTCCTCGATGAGTTCGACCCCGATGAGGCGGTCGACCTCCAGGTCCCGTCCCGCGGTGAATTTCTTCTCCAGGTCCAGCCGCCAGGTGTGGAAATGATCGACTCTTGCCCTCCAGGGTGTAGCGCCATGTCCCGAGGGCGTCGACGGTGAAGGAGGCCTCCCAGCGATCGTTTCCCAGGGGGGCCATGGGAACCTTGTGCCACTGGAACTCCTCCTCCCGGCGGTAGAGGAGCAGGGCGAAGACCTGGTCGTGCCCGTCGGCGAAGACGTCGGCCTGCACCGTGACAGCTTCGCCGACGACCCTCTTGACGGGGAAGCTGCCGCCGTCGATCTCCGGGCTCACTCCCTCGATGACCACCCGTCTGCGGCCGTCTCCCACCATTTCGGGTCCGGTACTCGGGGCTTTGGAAGGGTCGGTGATTGCCATGGGCGGCTCCTTGGGTTAGGTCCGGGGTCTCGGGGCAAAACCGTTTCTGTTTGTGTGCCTGGCTCCAGTTGATGGAAACAGGAAAATCTTATTTGCAGGGATGAAGGGGATGAAGGATAGTTCAAAAACAAAGGTTTGAGATTTTTTTGGTTTTATCCCCTGTATCCCCTTCATCCCCGTTTGAATGGTTTGGGATGCCTGGGACGATCTGCCTGATACGTCACCTTGACGGAGCTAACCGCGTCACCGGGAATTCATCGGTTCGACAACCGCCGAAGGTCATTAGAAACTTTAGCAAGGATCGCGGGGGTGGCAAGTTGGGGAAGGGTGGGGGAAGGGCAATTCACGAATTGCCCGCTGGGCGGGGGCGGGCACGGCGCGCCGTGCCCCTACGTGCCGGACCGCCCGGGAAGAAGGTGGCTGAGGACGAACCAGGCGGCGGCGGCGAGGACGATGGACGGGCCGGCGGGGGTGTCCCATCTCCAGGAGGCCAAGAGGCCGCCCCCCACGGCGAGACAGCCGAAGAGGGCGGCCACCAGGGCCATCCCCTCGGGGGTGTTGACGAACCGGCGGGCGGTGGCGGCGGGGATGATGAAGAGGGAGGTGACCAGGATCAGGCCGACGACCTTCATCATCAGGGCGACGGCCACGGCGATAAGGGCCATGAAGGCCAGGTTGACGGCGTCCACGGGGACCCCCTCGACCCGGGCCAGGTCTTCGTGGACGGTGACGGCGAGAAGCGGGCGCCACAGCAGGGCCAGGAGGAGCAGGGCCGCGCCGCCTCCGCCGAAAATCCAGGCCAGGTCGACCCTGCCGACGGCCAGGATGTTGCCGAAGAGGTAGGAGATCAGGTCGACCCGGACTGTTTCCATCATCGCCAGGACCACCAGGCCGAGGGAGAGAGCGGTGTGGGCGAGGATGCCCAGCAGGGTGTCGCTCGCCAGGCGCTTCTGCCGCTGGAGCAGGAAGAGGAAAAGGACGAGGACCAGGCTGACGACGACGATGCCGAGGGTCAGGTTGATGTGCAGGAGAAACCCCAGGGCCACCCCCAGAAGGGCGGAGTGGGCCAGGGTGTCGCCGAAGTAGGCGAGGCGGCGCCAGACGACGAAGGAGCCGAAGGGGCCGGCCACCAGGGCGACGCCGATGCCGCCGAGCAGGGCCCGCAGGAAAAAATCCTCCATCATCGCTATTTCCTTTCTTCCGGGCCGTGAGGGTGATCGTGGGGATGGTCGTGTGCGGTGGTCGTGCTGGTGGGTGTAGACGGCCAGGGTGCTCGCCGCCTGGGGACTGAAGAGCTCCAGGTAGCCGGGGCTGGCGCTGACCACCTCGGGGGTGCCGGTGCAGCAGACGTGTCCGTTGAGGCACACCACGCGGTCGGTGGAGGACATCACCAGGTGCAGGTCGTGGGAGACCATCAGCACCGCGCAGCCCAGCTCGTCCCGCAGGCGGGTGATGAGCTGGAAGAGATCGACCTGCCCCTGGACGTCGACCCCCTGGGCCGGCTCGTCCAGGACCAGCAGGTCGGGGTTGCGCAGCAGGGCCCGGGCGAGGAGCACGCGCTGCATCTCGCCGCCCGAGAGCCCCTGCATCGG
The DNA here is from genome assembly GCA_963791005.1 of uncultured delta proteobacterium. Classification (GTDB taxonomy): domain Bacteria; phylum Desulfobacterota; class Desulfuromonadia; order Desulfuromonadales; family CAWBQR01; genus CAWBQR01. Next base: position 138,196 of record CAWBQR010000012.1, read on the forward strand.
CGAATCGACGGTGCGAAGGGCGCCGACCTCGCCGAGCACCGCAGGGATCCGAGCGCGGGCTCCGGGGCCGGCCAGGGAGAGGAACTTTCGCACCGTCAGGGGAAAGACGCTGTCCACGGCCATCCGCTGGGGCATGTAGCCGATGCGCGATCCCGGGCTTCATCCGGACCGCCCCCCCGGTGGGGACCTGGAGGCCGAGGATCACCTTCAGCAGGGTGGTTTTGCCGGCCCCGTTGGGACCGATGATGGTGACGATCTCCCCGCGGTGTATGGACAGGTCGACGCCGTTGAGTACAGCTCCCCGCTGGAAGCGGACGGAGACGTCGGATACCCCGATGAGGGCGCTGTGGTCCTGGTGTGCCCTGCGCTCATGGCGCTCTCCTTCCGGCACCTGGGGCAGCGGCCCAGGATCTCGACGGTCTGCCGGCTCACCTGGAAGCCGGCGGCGCCGGCGCTTCCGGCGATGGCCGCGGCCACCTTCGGATCGTCCAGCTCCACCAGCGTCTGGCACGATTCGCAGATCAGGAACTGGCCGGTGTGGGGCCGGCCGGGATGGATGCACCCGACGTAGGCGTTCAGGGAGGCCAGCCGGTGCACCAGACCCTGCTCCTGCAGAAACTCCAGGGCGCGATAGACGGTCGGCGGGGCCGCCCGTCCCTCCGTCTGCAGCATTTCCAGGACGGCGTAGGCCCCCACCGGCCGGTGCCCGCTCCAGACGAGCTCCAGTACCCGGCGGCGCAGGGCCGTCAGCCTCCGGCTTCGCCGCCGGCAGAGCTCCTCGGCCGCCGCCAGGGCCGCCTCGATACACTCGCGGTGGTCGTGGTCCTCTTCGAGGAAATCGGGTGTCGTCGTCAGGGCCATTAAGGCTTCTCCCGCCGATTGAATGATGGCGCCGCAAAAAGTCCGTCCTACGGCGTTACGGCGTTTTTTCAGGACCTCGACCTACCTGATGTAGGCCTTCGCCCCTGAAAAACCACCAGGCCTTGTAGGACGAAATTTTTGCTTAGCCATCCCATGAGTTTTTGCGAAAGCATCAATGAATGTTATAACATAACAAAATGCAGATACCGAGGAAGTGGAAAAATTCTCTCAGGAGGCTGCGCCCATGCGGAAAATCCGTTTAATCGTCCCGATGGCGCTGCTGTCGGTCATGGTTCTTGCCCCCTTTTGCGAAGGAGCCGCGTCGCCGCGGGTGGTCGCCAGCATCCTGCCGGTGCAGTCGCTGGTGGCGGGGGTCATGGCCGGGGTGGGCGTCCCGGAGCTGATCGTCAAGGGAGGCGGTTCGCCCCACAGCTATTCCCTTCGCCCCTCCGAGGCGCGGGCGCTGGCCCGGGCGCAGGTGATCTTCTGGGTGGGCCCGAACCTCGAATCGTTTCTTGCGAAGTCCCTGGCTACACTCGGTGCCCGGGCGAAGGTGGTGATGCTGGCCGAGGCGCCTGGAGTCCGCCTGCTTCCCGCCCGGCACGGCGGGGTCTGGGAGCCCGATGCCGACGAGCCGAAAACGGAGGCGGGCCATGAGCACGGCAACTGGGATCCGCATATCTGGCTCGACCCGCAGAACGCCAGGGCTATCGTTGCGGCGGTGGTCGCCGCCCTGAGCGAGGCGGACCCCGCCCACGGGGCGCTCTACCGCAAGAACGGCGAAGAACTGGAGAAGCGCCTCGACGCGATGCGGGCCGCCATGGAAAAGGCACTCGCCCCGGTCAGGGGGAAACCCTTCGTCGTATTTCACGACGCCTATCAGTACTTCGACCGGCGCTTCGGCCTGAATGCGGTGGGGTCGATTACCGCCGGACCGGAACAGGAGCCGGGGGTGAGAAGGCTGGAGGAAATCCGGAGGAAAATAATCGCGTCCGGGGCCCGATGCGTCTTCAGCGAGCCGCAGTTCGAGCCGAAACTGGTGGAAATCCTCATCAAGGGGACCAACGCCCGCGCCGGGGTGCTTGACCCCCTCGGGGCCGACCTGCCCCCGGGACCAGGAGCCTATTTCACCCTTATGCAGCAGCTGGCCGAAAATCTGAAGGGCTGTCTGGAGGAAGGGGAATGAGCTGGATATCCTTTTTCCCTTGTTGAAACCCGTCCACGTGCTGTTGCTGTGACCGGTAAGGGGGTTTCAAATATCCTGAGGTGAAGCAGGATTGCTTGGTGGAACAACTTTTAAGAAAGGCCCGACTCTGAAAGAGGGGTGGGCCTTTAAGTGTTTTGAATGTGGTGATTTTTCGGACAGATCTCCTGACACTTCAACGACTGGCTAACCCGCCATACCCAGCGTAACGAAGGAACGGCGGATGTTGTTGTCATTTCCAGTGGGTGTTTAGCCACATGTTAGGCTCTGCCATTCTCCATCAAACGAGTGTGCCCTTTGGCCATTCAAGCTTTCGGCCTGCAACGAGGTCGCATCTATTGTAATTGATTTCACCAGGGTCGTCGCGGGCAACAATCGGACTTTCAGCCTGCCGGCGAGTTCTTTTGATCGGGTTGGCCATGAGTTGACATGAAGGGTCATTGGTAGATGTGGGATGGGCGTTGGATCCCAGTTGACGCGCCTATGTACGAGCCTATCGTCTACAAACCATCTTATCTCTCCTGGCTCCCATTCTATTGCGAATCGGTGTGCGGATTGCGAAGCGTCAAAACCAAGATCAACATGGATTGGTGCCCCTCGATATCCGTAGTCATACCTCGCCCCCTCATCACCTGGGTTGTAAAAGACGTTCGTAAGGAGACGGTCCGGCCTATTCCCAGCTATCTCGACGTCAATCTCTTGTCGGGGCGAGTCTCGATGCAGGAAGAATCCAGTGACAATTCCAGGCACGTTAGTAGCCTGAATCACAGCCTCAAACCTCCCCAAAAAATAACGGTTGCAACTAGAGACAGCAGCAGCGCTGTAATTCCGAACACCAAGTAATTCTTCCCGTACACTAAGCGCAATTCCACCCTCAGCACAAAACTCGACATTCTGGGGACGAAAAAGAGCCAAGTTACCCGGAAATGTATCATCCCTAAGCACCCAGCGTCTTGAGTCAAAATTGTTTAGGGAGTCTTTAATAGTAACGAGGGACCCGATTGAAGGTTGAGAGCAACTTGCATGTACGGTGTGGATACCGTCCCACTTCCAACACGAATCTATTACCCAAGGCGACCTGTCACGTTTTGGGGGGGTAATGGCCGACAAACCATCCGACTCGGAGTTCGAATCAGCGACTCGCCTTTGCCCTAGATCTGCTATCTTTGGGAACGAACAGACAGGGGGAGCGCACCTAAGATGTTCACAGATGGTCCGCCACTTATTTGTTTCATCTAAGCCCAAGACAACATCTGATTTCGTCATTCCAGGTATGCCGTCTATTATCTCGTCAACATTGCCGCCCTGGCCTGCGGTAGCTATAAATTTAGCACCGGGGTAGAGTTGCCTCAGTTCTCGAATCCTCCCAGTTAGCGATCCGATGTTTACATATGCGTCAAAGACCCGCTCAGCCCTCCCGGTGAGAAGCTTCTCATTCTCTGCCCCTGGAAGTTCTACGAGATCACTGCAGCACCTGTATCCGAGCATAGAGAGGGCCATGGCAACTGATGACAGCCCCGAATTCTCAGGGCCGAACACGAAGACGGGGCCTTCAGTTGGGCGACTCTGGAAAAGAGATGCTCCCTCACCGTCGATGACCCCGATCCTATTTAGCACAGGCAGTATAGAATACGAGTTCGAAGAGTCACCGTCGAGCCGTTGCGCTATTATTGATCGGCGGGTTGCTCTCACGGATAACTCTTTGAAATGGTGATTAATCCATAGGTCTACAGGCCCGCGACACGGCAAATGTCGAAGTAGCTTGCCAGCGCCCTTACGTGAGAGGACGTAGCCTGACAAGTACCAGAGGCCACGAATAGGGCGGAAAATGTTCTTTGAAAGGAGGGCTTTTTGAGCCCCGTTCTTCACTTCCTTGTACGACAGGTATAAGAGCTCTGGTTGTTCCCTTTCTTCTTCGTGGGTCACGAACTCTTCCCACGCCTGATCTAGCTGGCGTGCAAACCCGCTCTGGAACCAAACATCGTCCTCCAACACGAGCACGTACTCTTGCTCTCCCGCTGCTATTTGCCGCCACACGTTGATGTGAGAGTGCGCTACAGCAATTTCTTGCAGGGTCATTGGAATCGGACGGTTCAGCTCCACTCGTTCAGGCAGAGCATGCGGTTGCGGCTCTACAAAGAGCTGATCTTCAAGTGTATAGAAAGGGAAGACCTCCTCGCCCCCTCCTGGCGGAAACTCAGCAAAGTCCTTCGCATCCACTGCGGATAATCTCACAGTCAAGTCCACAAGCTCAGTGCCTTCAGCATCTACAACATGCCTAAGCTCTCGTTCCATCTCAGCCCATCGGTCCGGCCGACGATCGAGGTTGATGACAAAGATCTTCTCTATCCTGGGCTGTTCACTCTGATTTGGTGTTCCGAATGTCCTGCACCTTTGCCGCGGTAGGAGTCGTCGAAGCTTCATCCAAACCCGAAAAATCACTTTCGAAGGTGCCAATAAAGGACGCGACAGATTCAATCTTCCTCCTTGGTGCCTACTTGCTCAGTGAGCCTCCGATATGCTTTCCGATTCGAGAGTCTCCAGTTTCTCTCATCACTGCGGTAGCTGAGTGGCCATTTGGTGATGGCGACATCCTCCCAATCGTGTAGGACAAGCAACGATTTCTCTATGTCAATCGTATCGCAAGCGATGTTAAATATAGATTTAGAGAGGTTCCCAGGGCCTGCTGTCGACTGGATTTCAGGTAACTGGTTAGGGGAGAGTTTTTCAAGGGACGTTGTAGCACTCTCTAGTGCCCGCTCGACAATCGGATGATTGCGGATAGCTATCAATGGGTTGTTGTTAAAATAGAAAATCCAGTTCACTGAGTTTGCTCCTGGACTGGTAAATATGGAAAGCGGGACCATCTCGTCAGTCGAGATGTCATAGCAGAGCGGCTGAACCCTGAGTCTTCCATCACTGAAAAGGTGTTCAATTTCAACTCCACGATAGACATCATCAGCATCTACGTAGCAGCCGCCCTCCGTGAGAATGTAACAGAGTCGGAAATAGTCTGACTGCATAGCAGGATGGTAGCACTTGTCAAAAGCTCGCTCGTAACGGTTGCCCAAGCTGTTCCGAATGAACGCTCTCGCTTGGTACTCGTCGAAGAGGAGCAGTTCGAATCCCTGTCCCTCAAGTTTCGTCCAAGATTCAATACATTTTTTGACGTCGTCCGGGATTCGGATGAGGTCGTTCCAGAACTGTACTATTCGCCTTGGGGGGGTGGTTATGTAGAGTGAGGACGCCTTTTCAGTTTCATTAGTATTCTGTACCAACTTCCGAACAAAGTCCGATCGGTTACGATGAGATCTCTCAAGGGGATCTTTATATGGACTTGTCGCATTCATAGGCGCAGTTTTATGGTAGGTCCTGTGAAACCGTAAAAGATCATCTTGAAAGCTGGCTAGTCAACAGAGCCTGTGGTGACAATCGAGTTCCGGCAATTTGCCAAATTCTTGATATGTCGCGATTTCCAAGCATTTTCCTGCAGCCTCAACGGTAATTTAAGCTGGCAACGTAACGCCATTGGCAAACCACCGAGTTTTTCGAGAACCACGGTTGTCGAGCTGTCCGCTTGAAATTTTTGATTTAGCGCATCAATAAAAGGTGCACGTGTAAAGGACTCTAAGATCGATTCAATACGTGTTAAGTGCTATATTCTGCATCCTATTTGGATTTCTCCAGCAATTCTTCTATTTCTTGATCTTTGATTTCAACCGGAAACAATTTTTCTATATCCGTTTCGAATCTCCATTCGAGGTAGCCCGACACGCTGCCTTGATCCTTTACGTGTGCATAAAAGGTGCTCAATGAAGGGTAGCCGTATTCGGATTTGGTCATAATTTCCCACACTTTCTTTTTCGACAAACTACTGAATCTATCCAGCCACTCGGGCAAGTATCGTGCTTTAGCCAAGGAAAGAGCTTTCGCACGATAGCCCGCTTTTTCAGCTCTTATCCGTTCATATTCTTTCTCTCTCTGCTCTGCTTTCCTTCTGCAATAATCGCAGAGAATTTCCTTAATTGTCTCGATCCTGTTCCAGTCGTCCATGCGAAAAATTGAGGCAATTTTACCATTTCCACAAGGGCACGGGGTCTCGTCTCTAGACATTTCTTCCCAACTCATAACCTAAGTTCCCCCTAAAATAGACAGGTCAAAACTAAAGTAGAAAGTAAAAAATCGCTGGCCTGCAAATAGCCGACAGCAGCGAGTTTTTCTTTTCTCCAATCAGGATGCAGTGTTTGCCAGATATCGCTCCAGCGCAGCCGCGTATTTGACGCAGGGGCGAAGCCCCGAAGGCAAATACGCGGCTGCTGCGCCTGGTGGGGCAATAATGGTGCGGGGAGAGGGAGTTGCACCCTCTCTCGTTTCTCCTGGATCGGGCAGGCTCTACTTTGCAACGCTAATCTCTCGTCTGGATTGGAAGTGTCCCAACTCGGCCCGCAGAAACGCCACCCCGCACCATACGCATGAAAGCAATACGAATGGATTTTTCATAAGCACCTCCGCAAAAGAATGAAGCATTGCTTTAACACTCACTTCCAACCCAAACAAGATACTCACGTTGATTTTGAAACCTACCGTTACCTCCAAGTCGATGAATTCGATTACGCGATCGTGCACCTGAGCTTCTTGACGGCCAAACCATTCTTACTGTAAATCCATAAAAATAAGACGGAATCAATGTAGGCCAACAGCATCGGTCGGTCAAGCTTTTTGGCCGTCCGGCAAATCATCTCGAATTGAGATCGGGGAGGTAAGAGGTTTTCCCATCCGGGTTTTCACAACTCCTGATTTATCAGGCAGGGTTTTTCTACAGCTACATTGCATAGTACAGCCGCAGCCGCCGGCTGGCGCTACCGGTGCGTCAGGACGGCCGAGGCAGTTGGGTCCGACACTGGATTCGGCGATTTCATCCCTTCTTGAACACGAGCGCTCCGGTTTGATCAAAGGAGCACATCGGCGCCCAAGCGACCTCCCAATAGTACCCGTCCAAATCGGAGAAGTAACCGTGATAGCCTCCCCAGAATACGTCCTGAGCAGGTTTCACGATCGTTCCTCCAGCTCTCTCTGCCAGCGCGAGAACTTCAGCCACTTCTTCCTTTCGTTCAACATTGTGAGCCAGGGTGATACCGCCGAAGCCCTTGGGTGCGAGCTTGATCTCCTTCGATATGTCTTCCGCCAGGGCTTTCTTCGGGTAAAGCGCCAGCCGAACGCCACCGGTCATGAAAAATGCAATCTCCGCATCATCTTTCGCGTCCGTTGGAAAGCCGAGCCCATTTCGATAGAACCGAATGGCACTCGGCAGATCCGCCACGCCAAGCGTGATGATCGTGATTCTCGGTTTCATTTTTTTTGTCTCCGTTTTAACTAGTGTCCATCCGGAAACTCCGGATGGACACCGAGGTTTCCGAAGCGGAAACGAGGAATTTTTCGTCGGGGCAAGGAAATTAAGGGCGGCGCGGAGGCGTACACCGGTACGCCGCACAAGCAAGACCGCAGATTGACGCCGCCACGGCGGAAAAGAACCGTTTCCGGACGGAAACTAACTAGTCAGCGGGTCCGAGGTCGTCAGAGCGTCCAGCTTCGAGGCGAGGCCACTGGGCGATGGGGCGTCCGCCCGGCCACGCAGGTTGCCAAGTGGGCGAGCCGCTGCCAGTCCGCGTGTAGGTGCACTGTTGTGGCCAGCCGGGGGGCGAGTCCTCCCACGGCTCCTGCCGGCCGTACACCGTGAGGTCCATGAGCGCGTAGCTGTAGTCCATTGCCTCGACGCCGCGGCGGGTCGTCCAGTAAGTTTCGTAAACCTTGCCGCTGTGCCGCAGGTAGCACACGAGGTGCATCATACCCACCTGGCGTCCGGTCAGCAGAGCATCGAGGGAACCTTCCGCTGAGTACCAGGGTATGTCCCACGCCATGAAGTCACGATAGCGGAGGCTCTCGTCGTAGGGCCCTTGACAGAAGACCGCGTAGGTGATGTCGCGTGAATGAAGGTAGGACAGCTCTGCGACCTGGGTAGTGACCCACGTGCAGCCTTCACACTGCTCGGCCGCGGGTCGGCCGGTATGCCACATGAAGTAGTAGGCGATCAATTGTCGACGGCCTTCGAACGTCTCCAAAAGCGTCACCGGGCCGTGCGGGCCAATCAGTTTAATCGCGGGGTCCACCTCCACCATCGGACAGCCGCCGGCGGGCTGCCGCGATCGCGTCACCCTCGCGCGTGTGCGCCTTCTCCCTAACCCGCAGGACATCCAATTCGCCCTGAAAGGTGGCCCGGTCGACCACCGGCGGCATTGCCGGGGTGTCGGTGCCGCCGGCTGTCGATAACCCCACGTTCTTCGATTTATCCATCATGGTCCGCCTCCGTGTGCGACGCTCTACCCTTCGCCCGTTCAAGGCGAGATATCCCACAAACTAATCTGGAATCTGCGCTTCGACGAGATTGACCAGATTAGTGAGCGATTCCTGCCAACCCAGATAGCAGGCCTCGGGAGGAATGACATCGGGCACCCCTTCTTGCACGATGTTCAATTCAGTCCCTACAGAAACCTTCTTCAAAGTCACCGTCACCTGGAGCTCCCCCGGCAGGTTCGGATCGTCGAATCGGTCCGTGTAGCGGATGCGTTCCTGGGGAACCAGTTCGAGATACTTTCCGCCGAAGGAGTGGCTTTCCCCTGTGGTGAAGTTCGTGAAGGAATCTGGTGGGTGCCGCCGACCTTTGCATCCAGGTGGTAAACCCTGCCGGTGAATCCGTGGGGAGGAAGCCATTTGGCCATGGCGTCGGCATCCAGGAACGCCCGATAGATTTTCTCAGGCGTAGCACGGAGTACGCGGTGGAGTCGGATGGTGTTTGTCGACATGATCTCACATCCTTTCGGTGGGAGGTGGAATGGGTTTTCCCTTGCAGATATCAGCCTCATTTCACTGTAACCCCGGTCCTTGGTCCGTCAAGCCGCCATGGGTTCATGACATTCTGTTCGAGCGTTATTTGGGTCAATCTATTGCCTCACTTTTCAAAGTCGTGCGGTAAAAGGTGGGCAAAAATAGCGCATTATGCGAAAAGCCCCCGATCCGGAGATTGGGGGCTTTTCCTGTGGGGCAGAGGGTGATTTCGGACCCCGGCTTAGACCTGCCCATAGATGACGAAGCTTACACAAAGCTATCTTGCCAATTCTTCCCTGAATCACCTGAAAATTTCAGCGAAGGCAC
>CAWBQR010000013.1:0-51713 GCA_963791005.1 uncultured delta proteobacterium
CTCACAGTTTTCCAGAAAGAGGAATAACTGCTTCAACTTCACGAGGATCTCCCATGGCAACGATAAAATTTCCGAGGCAGTCGGCAGGGCCGGGACCCGCCCCAACCAGACAACGATCCCGGCGAACGAATGAACCGCAACTCACCTGGTTTCAAGGGCCTTGACCAAGCCCCGGATCATGGTGTTATAGGGGGTTTCCATACCGGCCTGGGCACCGTATTCGGCGATCTTGCCGTTTATGAAATCGACTTCGGTCCGCCGGCTGCCTTCGATATCCTGCAGCATGGAAGGCTTATGATGGCCGGCATTTTTCAGGTAGTTCATCCCGTAGGGATAATACTGGGAACCCAGGGAAAATTCGTTGGCCCGGGCCACGGCAATTCCCTCCTTGATCAGCGAGTCGACAAGGTTGAAGAGGATCGGGTCATTGATGACCTCGGCCATGGTCTTGCCACTGACGGCGCAGATCGGGTTCATACAGGCATTGAGGATGGATTTGCGCCAGATCATGTCATGAATCTGGTCGGTGTGACGGGTTTCGAGCCCGCTCTCGGTAAGAGCGTTGCATATGCCGATCGCGGCCTCGGTGGAATCGGGGTCGAGTTCCTGCAGATAATGCGGCGGATGGTGAAAGACCATCTGGACGTGCGCCGGCTTTACCAGGCTGCAGCCGTAATTGACCACCGCCCGCATAATGGGTTTGGTACCAAGGTTCTGGGCAAGGATCAGTTCGGTATCGATTCCGTTCTGCCAACTGACGACATATCGCCCGTCAGAGGCAAAGCTCTCAAGGGCCGAGGCGATCAAGGGCAGTACCGTGGCCTTGACGGTCACAATCGTGACATCGGGAGGATCATCGGCGAGCTCATCGATACTGGTGGTGATCCTGGCCACCTTGGCCTGGAACCTATCGGTCCCCTCCAGGACGATGCCCGGGTCCAGGGCCGGTTCCAGAAGTTCCGGGAGGATGTCACAGAGTGTGACTTCATAGCCCCCCTTGGCCAGGAAGGCGGCGACGATGCATCCCACCGGTCCGGCCCCAACCACAGCAAACTTTTTTGGCCTGAAGCTGCTTTCTCTGTTCATAGCGTGACTCCTTTACGAGAGCAGCAAGGGAAAACGAGTTCATTCCCGCCTGAAATGTCCTGATGGCGACTAGCTGGGATTTTCGAGAATTCCGAATTCCTTGGCATCAAGGAGCTTGACGTTGTTGCGTTGGAGAAGCTCGATTGCCAGCTCGTTGTCGCTGAAGCGAAACACCATCACCGCTTTTCCCGACGTGGCTCCGGCCAAGGCATACATATACTGGACATTGACCTTGGTTCCCAAAAACAGTCCGAGTAGCCTGGCCAGACTGCCGGGGGTGTCCTCGAGTTCAGCGGCGATGACATCATCGACGCGGGCCGGCAGTTGTTTCTCCATAATCACGCCGCCGGGCCTTTGTGACGTCGGATACGAGAATTCGCAGGACCCCGTAGTCGGAAGTATCGCAGATGCAGAGGGACTCTCAGATTAATGCCCGCCTCGCCGAGGGCCTGTGTGGCTTCATACAGACGACCGGGGGCGTTTTCCAGAAAAATGGATATCTGCTTCAATTTCATGATCAACTCCCTTGTCGATGCGTATCGATGATGTATGAGGCGCTCCCTCCGGAGGGGAGACGCGCCCGCCGGTTTCAAGCGGCGGCAGCGCCCCCCTCGAGAGCCTTCATGTTGACCTCCAGTCCCTTGTCTCTCGAAATCTCCCTGACGACCGCCTGGACGACCTCGGGAGTCAGGGGAAGATTTTTCATGACGGCCCCGACCATGACCATGTTGACAGCCTTGGAATTTCCGGCTTCCCGGGCAATGGAAAAGGCCTCGATGCCTACAGCATGGGGACAGGCTGCAGCAATCCGCTCCTCGACGTCCTGCGGGTAGGTGGCCATGCCTGAGGCCACGGTGCTGGGGTTGATGGTCGCTTTGTTGTAGACCAGCTTGCCGCCGGGCTTGAGGTAGTGAAGGTGCCTCAGGGCTTCGAGGGGCTCGAAGGAGATCAGGATGTCGGCGGTTCCGGGCATGACGACCGGCGAGAAGACTTCCTCGCCGATACGAACGAAACTGATGACGCTCCCCCCTCGCTGGGCCATGCCGTGAACTTCGTTCTGCTTGACATCCATCGCGCTTGCCAGGGCGCTTTCTGCGAGGACCTTGGAGGCCATGAGGACCCCCTGACCGCCCACTCCGGCGATTACGATATTAACGACTTTTTTCATTGCTTCCTCCAATTCTCAACCCTGGGACATTGCGTCGAATTTACACAACTGCGAACAGACGCCGCACCCGTTGCAAATATTGGGGTCGACCTGAACCTTCGGTTTTTCGCCTGAAGAGGTGAGACCAAGAGCCACACAGGCGGCCTTGAGGCAGGCCCGGCAACCGGTGCACTTGTCCTGATTGACGGTGACGGCAGGGTGTTTCACCCGGTAGCGAAGGATGCAGGGGTTCTTGTCAATCAGCACATAGGTACCGGGGGTCTCCAGCCCCTTCCTTATGGCCGCCTCGGCCTCTTCCAGGTTGTAGGAGCTGAATTCAACGACGTTTTCGACGCCGAGAACCTTGCACAGGGCCTCGATATCCACCTGCTTGGAGGCATCGCCCTGGAGCACGCGTCCGGAACCGGGGTTTTCCTGACCGCCGGTCATGCCCGTGGTTCGGTTATCCATGATGATGACGAGGGCATTGCCGTCGTTATAGGCCATGCTCAACAGGCCCGTCATCCCCGAGTGGAAGAAGGTGGAGTCACCGATGACCGCCACAGGTTTTTCTGTCCTGCCGGCGATTGCGTTGACCCTGGCCATGCCGTGGGCCGCGCTGATGCTGGCCCCCATGCAGATACAGGAATGCATGGCGCTCATCGGCGGCAGGGCCCCGAGGGTATAGCAGCCGATGTCGCCCGAGACGAACACCTTGAGTTTGCTCAGGATGCTGAAGAGACCCCGGTGGGCGCAGCCGGGGCAGAAAATGGGGGGACGCTGGGGCAGATCCCCGTGGGAGGCGTTTTCCGTCTCGGCGGGAGGATCACCGGCTGCGGCGCGAATAATATCGGCGTTGACCTCGCCGCAGAAGGAGATCTTGTTCTTGCCGATGTCGACCCGGATGCCCATGGCCCGGATCTGCTCCTCGAAGATGCCGTCCATCTCCTCGACGATCATGAGGCGTCTGACGCTTCCGGCAAACTCGCGGATCTTCCGCTCGGGCAGCGGATGAACCATCCCCAGCTTGAGAATGGAGGCATCGGGATAGGCCTCCTTCACATGCTGGTAGGAGATCCCGGAGGTGACGATCCCGAGATCGGTGTTCCCCATTTCCACCCGATTGAGAAAACTGGTTTCGGCGAACTCCTGCAGCTGCAGGAGTCGCTCTTCGGTTGCTGCATGCTTGATTTTGCCGAAGTTGGGGAGCATGACGTATTTGGGGACGTCCTTGGTCCAATCCCCGACCTTCGGCGCAATCTTCTTTTCGGGCTCGACAACCCCCTTGGCGTGAGAAATCCGGGTGGTGGTGCGAAGCATCACCGGGGAATCGAACCGTTCGGAAATCTCGAATCCTTCCCGGACGAAATCATAGGCTTCCTGGGAGTCGGCGGGGTCGAGCATGGGAATTTTCGCGAACTTGGCATAATTTCGGCTGTCCTGCTCGTTCTGGGAGGAGTGCATCCCCGGATCATCGGCGACCATCAGGATCAGGCCAGCGTTGACGCCGGTGTGGTTGAGGGTGAGCAGGGGGTCGGCGGCTACGTTCACCCCGACGTGCTTCATGGTGGCCAGTGCGCGGCCGCCGGCAATGGAGGCGCCGATGGCCGATTCGAGGGCGACCTTTTCGTTGGGGGCCCACTCGCAGTAGACCTCACCGATGCGGGCGACCTCTTCGAGTGTCTCGGTGCTGGGCGTCCCCGGATAGCCGGAGGCAAAAATACCGCCGGAGTCGGAAAAACCCAGCGCGATCGCTTCATTGCCAGAGATTATTTTCTTCATGAAAAAAATTCCTTCCTTTATCGTCTTTTGTAACCCAAGCGCCGCTGCAGGGACTGAAGATTCCCTTCACTTCGGTCGTTTGTCGATAACCCTCTGGGCTTTTCCTTCGCTTCGCGGAAGCGTTTCAGGAGAAACGAGAGTGATCCTGACCGAAACACCGATAGTATCCTTGATATCCCGCTGGAGATTGCGGACCTTGGCCCGCACGGCCTCGACGCGGCCTACGGCATATCGTCTCTTGCTTATTCCACACGAATAACCCCGCCTCTTTCCTCATGGTGATTACTGGACGAACAGCCGATCTGAAATCCTCTACAGATATTTCAGTTCCCGGGCTTTCTCAGTGATTTCCTCGCGGAACCGGGGATGGGCAATCCCGATCAGCGCCTGGGTGCGCTGACGGACAGACTTGCCATAGAGGTCTGCCACGCCAAACTCCGTCACCACGTATCGGACATGGTTGCGGCTGGTGACGACTCCAGCGCCGTGCTTGAGTGTCGGAACGATTTTGCTGACCACGGTTCCGTTCCTCAATACTGAGGTACTCGGCAGGGCAATGATCGGCACTCCCCCCTTGGAGCGGGAGGCGCCGTAAATGAAATCAAGCTGGCCGCCGACCGCCGAATGCATTTTGGTCCCGATACTGTCGGCGCAAACCTGCCCGGTGAGATCGACTTCTATCGCTGAATTGATCGCCACCATGCGATCATTCTGGACGATCACGAAGGGGTCGTTGACGTACTCGGTGCGGTGAAGCTCGACCAGGGGATTGTTGTCCACCCAGTCGTAAAGACGTTTGGTTCCAAGCAGGAAACCGCACACGATCTTTCCGGGATGGAGGGTCTTGCGCGCGTTGTTCACGACCCCCGCCTCCACCAGGTCGATCACCCCGTCGGAAATCAACTCTGAGTGGACTCCCAGATCCTTCTTGTCGTACAAGTATTTCAGGACCGCATCGGGGATGGCGCCGATGCCGAGCTGCATCGTCGCGCCGTCGGGAATAAGCTCGGCAATGTGCTTCGCCATCTCCTGGATCACTTCGTCATCGCCTGAACTTCCCATGGCATACTCGCCGAGGGGGGAATTAACGGGGACGATGTGAGAAATGCTATCGATGTGAATTTTTGTGTCGCCGAGGACCCTCGGCATCTGCTCGTTGACCTGTGCGATGACCGTCTTGGCGACCTCCGCCGCCGATATGGTGAGGCCCGATTCGGCCCCCATGGAACAGTATCCGTTCTCGTCGGGGGGCGAAATATGGATCAGGGCCACGTCGAGGGGAAGGACTCGATTTTTGAACAAAAGGGGAAATTCGGACAGAAGTACCGGGGTGAAATCGGCACGTCCCTCGTTGACGGCCGCGCGGACGTTGGGACTGATGAACATCGAGTTGACGCGCAAATGACCTGTCATCTCGGGCGCGACGTAATCGGGCGGACATATGGTCAGGGCTTGACAGATCTCCACGTCCCTGAGCTCGCGGGCATGTTTGACACGTTTGACCAGAGCCTCGAGCAATTGGAGGGGGACGGAAGCATTTCCGGTCAAGAAGACGCGGTCTCCCGATTTGATAGCCTTCACTGCCTCTTCAGGCGTCTCCAGCCGAGATTTGTAAGTTTTCCGCCAGTTCTGCTTCTGGAGGGGGACGGAACCATTTCCGGTCAAGTAGCCGTGGTCTTTGATAGCCTTCACTGCCTCTTCAGGCGTCTCCAGCCGAGATTTGTAAGTTTCCTGTAGATTCTGCATCTTTATCCTCCTAAAACTTGAAAAACGGATCTCCCTGTTATGGTCTCGAAGCTCCCTTACCTTACGCTGTAGGCGGAACCGGGACGCCGGGAATCCTCCCCCGGCGACCGTGCCTTCTTCTGGCGGGGCTAATCCTCCGAGTAGTCGTAGAACCCTTTGCCTGTCTTGCGACCGAGGTAGCCGGCCTTGACCATGTTACGCAGCAGACCGGGAGGGGAGAAACGGGCCTCCTTCAGGTACTCGTAAAAGATGTTCCCGACGTGGTAGCCAATGTCGGCTCCGGCGAAGTCCTGCAGCTCCAGCGGTCCCATCGGCATCCCGCAACCGAGCTTCATGGCGGTATCGATGTCCTCGGCCGAGGCCACCCCCTCCTCAAGCAGGCGCACGGCGTCGAGCATGTACGGAACCAGCAGGCGGTTGACGACGAAGCCGGGGGTATCCTTGCAGGTGATGGCGGTCTTGCCCAGTTTTCCGGCCACCTCCAGCGCCAGGGCGGTGGTCGCCTCTTCGGTCTGTAGGGCCGGTATGACCTCAACCAGCTTCATCACCGGCACCGGGTTGAAGAAGTGCATGCCGATGAACTTGGCAGGGCGTTTGACCAGGGACGCCATCTCGGTGATGGCGAGCGACGAGGTGTTGGTGGCGTAGATGGTCTCTTCCTTGCAGACGGCGTCGAGTTTGGCGAAGAGTTCCTTTTTGACCTCGAGGTCTTCAAAAACCGCCTCGATGATGAAGGGCACGTCGGCCAAAGTATTGACGTCGTTTGAGAAACTGATGCGGCCGAGGGTCTGCTCCATCTGCTCGGCGGTGATCTTCTCCTTTTTCAGCAGCCGCTCCAGGCTCTTGATGATCGTCTTTTTGCCCCGGCTCCAGACCTCGTCACTGACGTCGACGACCCTCACCTGAAAGCCGGCCTGCGCGGCGACCTGAACGATCCCTGCGCCCATACTCCCTGCTCCTGCCACACCTACGGTCTTGATGTCTTCGATGGTCATTGCTCGCTCTCCTTGAAAAACGTTGCTCAGTGAAAGGCTATTTGCTGAGAAAGTTGGGTTTTCTCTTTTCGGCAAAGGCGCTGAGCCCCTCTTTGGCGTCGTGGGTCCTAAGGTTCTCCAGGCCGTACTTTCGCTCCACGGCCAGGGCTTGCTCCAGGGGCAGGTCGATCCCCTCGTTGATCGCAACCTTGATGTAGCCCATGGCCTTGCCCGCCCCGGAGGCGAGTTTGTGAGCAAATTTCATGACCTCGGACATGAAGTTCTCAGGCTCGATGACCCGGTCGAGCAGGCCGATCGCCAGCGCCTCGTCGGGTCCCATGGTCTTTCCGCGAAGCAGGATGTCTCTGGCCTTGGCAAGACCGACCAGGCGCGGAAGGCGCTGCGTTCCACCGGCGCCGGGCAGGATGCCGAGGGTGGCTTCGGGCAGGCCGATGAGGGCTTTGGTCGCGGCCATGAAGCGGTAGTCACAGGCCATGGCCAGCTCGCAGCCGCCGCCGAGGGCGTGGCCGTTGATGGCGGCAATCACCACCTTCTTCATGCCGGAGAGAAGGTTGTTGGCATCCTGCAGCAGCTTGGAGAAGGCCTCGGCCTCGTCTTGGCTCTGATTGGCCATCTCCTTGATGTCGGCTCCGGCGATGAAGGCTTTTTCCTGCGAGCTGGCGATAACCACCACGGTCACCCCCTCCATCTGCTCGACTTCGCTGAAGGCGTTGAACAATTCCCGGCCGAATTCGCTGTTGAGGGGATTGGTCGGAGGGCGGTTGAGGCTGACGGTCAGGACCCGCGCCTCCTTCTTCATGGTAATGAACTTATAATCCATTGCTTCACTCCCTTGAATAAGGATTCAGGGGGCTCAACCGACCTTGAGAACGATGGAGGCGGCGGTGTCGCCGGCAGCGCAGCCGGAGAAGAGCAGATGGCCTCCCCCCTTCATGGCCAGTTCCTCGATCCCCTCCATGATCAGTCGACCGCCGGTGGGAGCCTGGGGGTGTCCATAAATCAGGGAGGAGCCGTAGTTGTTCATGTTGTTCACATCCAGGCCCATGACCTTGCCCATGACGACATCGTTGGCCGCGAAGGGGTTATGGGTCTTGACCACGGCCACATCGGAGGCCTTGAGCCCGGCGTTGTCGAGAGCCATCTGGGCCGAAGGAGCGACGGCTGCGGCCATAAATCCCTTTTTGGCCCGGGCAAAACCGAAGGCGATGATCTGAATCTCAAGGTTCGGGTTGGCACTGAGTTCCCTGGCCTTTTCACGAGTCGTCACCGACAGGCCGCAATTGCCGTCGGCGGGGTGGGTCTGGGAGCCGAAGGTGTGCACACCTTCGGGAAGGACGGGACGCAGGCCGGCCAACCCCTCGGGAGTACTTGGAAAGATGCCTTCGTCGGCGTCAAGGGTGATGGTCTTCTTCCGGGAAACCTGCACTTCGGCGGGGAACATGTAACGTTTCTGGAAGGCCCGGTCATTGGCCAAAGCATCGTGGTACTGCTCCTGACGCCGCAGAGTGATGGCGTCACACTCCTCACGGGTGACCCCGTATTCCTTGCTGACGTTCTCG
Source organism: uncultured delta proteobacterium (assembly GCA_963791005.1). Lineage (GTDB taxonomy): Bacteria > Desulfobacterota > Desulfuromonadia > Desulfuromonadales > CAWBQR01 > CAWBQR01. The sequence continues at coordinate 8,316 of CAWBQR010000013.1, forward strand.
GCCGTCTGGATCATGGCACCGCCCGCCCAGGGGTCCCTTCCGAAGTTGTCCATGACCCAGTCCTCGGCGATCATCTGCCCACCGGGACCGTTTGGGTTAGGCCAACTGGCGTGGGGGCCGTTGGAGCAGCGGTCGGCCATCAGGCACCAGCTGTTGGCAAACATGCCGGTTTCGATTCCCATCCCGGCCTGGTAAATGCTTGTGGTGGGGGTCGAGCAGGCCTGGCTGACAAGAACGCCGGGGGTTCCGGTAGCTCCCAACATCGCCGCGGCCCAGGGACCACTGTAGAACCACTGCTTCTGATAGACGGTGCTGCCGACCAGAACATAATCGAGAGACTGGGGATCCCATCCCTTGGATTCGAAGAAACGTTTGGAGGTGTTAGCGCCCAGGACGATCGCATGGTCGTTGGCCAGCGTGCCCTGCCAGCGGGCAAATGGGGTGCTGTAGTAGCCTCCATAGGGGATGTAAGCCTTTTTCAACATGCTGAACTCTCCTCTTGCTGTTTGTGGGACCCCTCCGCAGGAAGGGTACGATTGAATAAGGACTTCACCACGATTGGAGCAGCTGTGTTCAGATCCTGATGCGGCCGTCGACGGCGAAAACGCCGTCTGCAAAGGCCATGACCGGGTTCAAGTCCATCTCCTGGATCATCGGCAGATCGGTCAGCAACTGCGAGATACGCTGAATGAGGTGGACGATCGCCTCCTTATCGATCCCCTTTTCGCCTCGCACGCCGTCGAGCAGCGCCGCAGTCTTGATGCCGGCGAGCATCTCCCGAGCCTCGATCTGGGTGACCGGGGCGACCTTGAAGACGACGTCTTTGAGGACCTCGACATAGATGCCGCCGAGTCCGAACATCACCAGATGCCCAAGTTCTCTCTCCGCGCTGGCGCCGATGATCAGCTCCCGACCGCCCGGGAGGAATTTCTGCACGAAGAAGTTGAGCTTGCCCAGGTGGCCAAGACGGTTCTGCATCTCGCACACTGTTGCGCGTACCGCCGCGGCGTCTTTGAGGTTGACGGCTACCCCGCCCATATCGCTCTTATGATCGATCTCGGCACAGTCGACCTTTACCACCACCGGGTAGCCGATGCGGTCGGCGAAAAGGGCGGCGTCGGCGGCATCCTCCGCCACGGCCCAGCCGGCGACGGGAATGCCGTAAGCTTCGAAGATGCTGTAGACGTCCGTGGCCGACAGGACGCTTTCCCCGGCTTTCCGGGCCCGATCGATAATCGCCCGTGCCTTGACGGCATCGATGTCGGAAAAGGTTTGGGGCTGACCGATATCGCGCTGCCTGATTCGACCGTACTTGGCGAGAGCCCCCATGGCCTTGGCGGCGTCGCTGGGATTGGCGTAGATGGGAACGCCGCCGGCCTTAAGGATGTCTCTGGTGATCTGGTAGCGCTCCTGGGTCAGGTCGGTCATGAAATTACAGATGATCGGTTTTCTGGCGAGCTTGTTGACCTCGACGATTTGCCGGGCCACTTCCTGGGTGTCGGTGAAGGGCGCCGTGACAAAATTGATGTAAATGCAGTCGACACTCTCCTCCTCGAGGAGCACATCGAGGGCACCGCGAAACTGGGGGCCGCCGGCGGTTGCAACGACGTCGACAGGATTTCCCAGGGCTGCCTGGGGAAGCTGCGTTTCCTTGAGCTTCTCGATGGACGGTTCGGAGAGTTCCGGCACGTCCAGCCCGGAGGCAACGAGAACGTCTGTGGCAATGACCGCCGGACCGCCCGTGTTGGTGATGATCCCGACCCGGTTTCCTTTGGGGATCGGCTGCGTGGCGAAGGCCATGGCCGCACGCGCCATTTCCCCTTCATCGGTAAACGAGAGGATGCCGGTCTTCTCAAAAATCAGCTCCGTGGCGATATCCACCCCCGCCAGTGAGCCGGTATGGGAAGAAGCCGCCTTGGCTCCCTGTTCGGTGCGGCCGGCCTTCATGGCCAGGACAGGTTTTTTTGCGGTTACCTCCTGTGCGGCCTCGAGAAACTCCCGGGGGTTGGAAAACCCTTCCGTGTAGAGAATGACCGCCTTGGTCCCCTCATCCTCGCCGTAATAGCGAATGATCTCCGGTATGGAGATGTCGCAGGCGTTGCCGTTTGAGGCGTAGAGACGCTGACCGATCCCGAGGTCGGCCAGGGCCTGCATGATCAGAGCGCCCACGCCGCCGCTTAGAGCCACGACAGAGATGTAGCCCGGATCGGGGTAGGTGAAGGTGAAGTTGCAGTAGGCTTTGAGCGCAGGGTCGGAGTTGATGATCCCCTGACAGTTGGGACCGAAAACCCGCAGGTTGTACTTCTTGGCGTTGGCGAGGAACTGCTCCTGCAGTGCGGCACCTTCTTCACCCATTTCGCTGAAGCCGGCGGAGTTGATGATGACCGCCTTGATCCCTTTCTTGCCGCAATCTTCGATGGTCTGCGGCACGAACTTGCTGGGAATGATGATATGGGCAAGGTCGATCTCGCCGGGAATTTCGTCGATCGACTGGTAGGCCTTGAGGCCGCACACCTCGGGCGCGTTGGGGTTGAGGGGATAGATATCCCCCTTGAAACCGTACTTCTGAAGGTTGCGGATTATGACGTTGCCGATCGAGAGTTCTTTGGTCGAGGCGCCGACAATGGCGATGGCTCTGGGCTTGAAAAGTGCGTCCAGCATCTTATTTTCCCTCCTCAAGTTGTTCGATAAAGGCCTCTATGTTGGTTCTGGTCTGCTCGTCTGAAACACAGCGCAAATCGTTGAGGTCTCCAGAGATGACCAGGCTCGGGATACCGGTTTGGGCCTCCAGGCGCTGAGGCATGCCGTAGCGGCTATTGGAGTTGTAGGGGCAGGTCTTGGCGTCGTGGTAGATGATGCCGTCGATACGGAACTTCTGCAGCATCTCCTGGATGTACCTCTCCTTGTACCCGTCCGAGCGTACGATGAAGAGCTCCAGATAGGCCCTGGCCATACTGCGCAGGGGGTCTCTCTCATCGAAAGCAGGGAAAATCCAGCTGCTGCAATAGGTGGAGGCCAGGACGTTGGCTTTGAGGTTGGAGAAGAGCTCGGAATTCTGCCGCAGACGCCCCCACACGGGCATGCCGTCCCAGTAAATGCGGAAGCTCTCCTCTTCGACGGCCCCTACCTTGGCGGCGATCCGCTGCTCAAGCTCCGCCAGTAGAAGCTTGTAATAGTCGACGGCTTCACGGGTACCGCGCAACACGACGGCCGGGCCCATGTGGATAGTGCCGTCAAAGAATGTCAGGGGAGCAGGGCTGCCCGTCGCCGTCTCAAGGACCTGCTTCCACAGTTCGGTGCACTCCCGGGAGAGAGCGACGACCTCCCGGAGTCGGGCCATGTCCAGTTTCTTCCCGGTGATCGTTTCCAGGGGGGGGATAAGAGCTTCCATCTGCCGGGTCACATCGTCGATGTGAGCATCGGTCACTTCGTTGACGTTCTTGGGAGAGGTGATCCCGATGGCGGGAACGCCCAGTTCTCTGGCGTACCAGGTAAACCAGTCCTGAACGTCGCGGCACTGGTTGGTGTTGTAAACCAACACATCCGGACGAGGAATCGCGGTAATCCCGTCGTAGGCTTTGGCCAGGGGTGTGATTCCCTTGAGGTAAGCTCCGATATCGGCGGTCAGGTAGGAGCAGATATCCGGAGAATAACCGATGGCGTTAGCTGCCGGAATCAGCTCCGTGGACAGGCGCGTGGCGCCCAGCATGGCCGCATGATTCTCCGGAAAGTGCACGGCGAACCCCATAGCCCGCAGCAGTTCGGCCGGACCGACGCTGGTGCACCAGGCAACTTTCTGCTTGCCGGTGGCGGCCGCCTCGCTCAGGCCGTAGAAGTAGTCCGCCATGATCCTGTTCATCTGGTCGGTGGCCTGAATCTTCTTGCGCGCTGTCCTGTGTTCCTCAGCCATTGTTTTTTCCTTTCTCTCTTGGTCACTGCTCCTGCAATCGAGGAGGTAAGGCAAGCGGCGACGACCTAAGCTTTTTCCTCCCGGGCATAGAGGGCGGCGCCGATGGCTCCGGTCAGTTGTGGATGCGCGGGAAGCCTGATCGAGCGTCCCGACATTTCATGCGCCATCTCGACCAGATAAGGATTGTGTGCCACCACCCCTCCGGTCATGATGACCTGCTCTGTGAGGGAATCCATTTCCAGGACCCGCTTGATGACCGAATAGAAGAGTCCCTTGACGATGTCGCTGACCTTTTTGCCATGGCGGATGCTCTCGAGAACCTCCGTTGCCGAGAAGACGGTGCAGTAACTGCCGAGCTTGACCATGTCCCGAGACTGACGGGCCAGACGATCCATGTCCTGGAGGGGGCTGTCGAGACGCAGGGCCATCTCCTCGAGGAAGGCGCCGGTGCCGGCTGCGCATTTGCGGTTCATCTTGAAACTGCTGCGCCGCCCCGCGCCGTCAAGCTTGATGATTTTGTTGTCCTGACCCCCGATGTCGATGATGGTGATGGCTTCAGGGAACTCGTAGTGGCCCCCCTTGGCGATGCAACCGATCTCCGTCTTGCATCTTTCGGTGATAAAGGAGACGTTAGCCCGGCCGTACCCTGTGGAGACCGCCCCGGCGATTTCCTTGCGGCTGACACGTGCCATTTCCAGCGAGACAGCCAAGCAGGTCGTTGCCGTTGCGACATAGTCGGTTCCGGACTTTTTAACGGCATGGCCGATCAGTTCTCCGCAGGCATTGATGACGGCGACCTTCGTTCTCGACGCCCCCATATCTAGACCGACAAAAACCGGTGTGGACATACGTTCCTCACAAATGCGATAAGGGCCTGGACAAATTCCAGCGATTTTTTTCTCCTCAACACGGGCTCATGCGATGCCAGGTTCTGTTGGGCTCATGGTGGAAGGCCTCTAAAGGAACGAAGGCGCCTGAATTCTCTTCAGAGCCGCGCCACCTCAGTCTCGATGGTCCGAACCAGGTTCACCAGGCGGGGTCCGATATCGTCCTCCAGCATGTGCCGGCGCAAGACGAAGGAGGGGGCCGCGCAGTTGAAGGTCAGGAGCCTCGAACCGCCCACCGGGAGCATCGGGACCCCGACGGCATTCACGTCTTTACGCCACTCGCCCAGGGAAAAGCAGAACCCCCGGTCATGATAATCTTTAAGGGCCTGCTCTATCCCGGCCTTGTTTTTGGACCATTGCGCTTCATTCTGCTTGCGGATGTGATCCATCAAAAGCTCCCGTTCCCCTTCGGGGAGCCCACAAAGAAGAGCCCTTCCCATAGAAGTGCTGGCGATCGGAATACGGGTACCAACCTCCAAATGCAGGGAGACCGTCGCTTCGGGACTCAAACAGCCTTTGAGATAAACCATCCCCAATCGATCTCGAGCCCCAACGGCCACTGCGGTATGGGAGTAGTCGGCCAATTCCTGCATCAGGGGACGTGCGATCTTCAGGATGTCCATATTGTTCAGAAGGGAGTACCCCAATGACAGCACTGCCGTTCCCAGTTGATATTTGCCCAGTTTTTCCGAGTAGTAGAGATAGCCCATGCGGGTCAGAGTGTAGGTGAGGCGGGAGACGGTTGGTTTCGGAAGGCCGGTGCGCCTTGCGATGTCCTGGTTCCCCAGCAGGCGGTCCCCCGGCTCGAAACACCGCAGAATTTCCAGACCTCGGGCCAGGGCGGTAACGAACTGCCGCTCCTTGTTTTCGCTCTCCTCGACCTCGAGGGTGAATTGAAGGTCGCTGGTGGATCGTTCGGAGTTGACTATTTTTTCAGGTCTTTTTCTACGATGCGTCATGTGGTGTCTCCGGAGCCTGTTGGGGTGGTGGAACAGGGCCGAATTCTTTCTGATTCGGCAGGAATCACCGCCATCATCTGTGCATTACGGTACCGCATTGCCTTTTTTAGGCCGTAAAAAGCCAACCTGATTCCTCTCGGCCCGCAAACTGTTTAGTTCAAGTTCCCTTTGCATGGATTAAATCAAACCAGAAATTTTTCATATTTTTCAACAAAATAAAACAGTGTCTCTCGAAATTTTGTTTCGATATGCGAAATATTAAAGGATCTACCTACGACCCCCCAAATCGACATTGGCCATGATCGCAGATAAAATCTGTTTTTTATTGCCTATTTTTGGCACCTTAGAAAATTCTCCTTAAAAACGACAGGTTGAAAAAAAATACACTGAAAAAATACTTTTTTTGGTCGCTTGTTTTGCATTGCGAAACTTCTCTGGTTCTCCCACACTTGCCACTTATTGAAATAACACTGTTATTACCTTTTGATTTCTTACTGTGGATAAAATGCCGTTTATAGGTTTATCCGATGGTCTACTCAATCTATGCCTGCCGGTCCTGACCCGGAGACTCTGTTTGACACCGCGATTACAGCGCTCTGGGCAATTGGGCTATCGTTTTCCGTTCGATGATTGGTCGATCAGATGTTTGTCTTTGCCCCTCGCATTTTATGCTGACTCGTTAATTATATTCAGAAATATGCATATTCTTTTACAGGATGCTCAGATCTCAGAAATTTATCTTCCCGAACCATTCTTTCGAGCTTTATTTCCGATCTCTTGTTTTCTGCGGACAGGGTCTCCTAGAGACAAAAAAAGGAAAAGCCCGACCATCGGCCGGGCTTTTCCTTGAACGCAGTACTAATTTTTTAAACCGAAAATCAGCGTTTTAAAGGCAGTGCAAGGAGGTAGCTGTTTCCCGTCTTCGACAACAGCGACCCGGACTGGGAAAGGGCAAGAAGAACGCGGTTCGCCGCCACCGTCACTCCCTGAATCGGATTGTCCACATCATCCCCCAGCTTGCCCCGGGCAAAGGCGCCATTGCGAAACTTAAGAACGGAGAGCCAGGCTTTGTTGACCCCAGGTCCGATGCCCGGCGCCCGCACGAAGAACCCTTCGGAGGAGATGGCCAGCAGTTCCGGTTTGCCGTCCCCGTCAGAGATCCGCAGCCACCGGAGACACCTCGAAGGCCTGGGTGGCAAACAACTGGTCCACAGCTTCGGGATTGCGATTGAAGGTCATGGCCGAGAGGCTGCCTCCCATCTGTCGGGGGGACTCGTAGAGCTGCTTGTCCCCGTCGTAGATGTAGAGGACCCGCCGGCGGACATAGATCGCTTCGGGCTTTCCGTCTCCGGTGAGGTCGGCCAGAAGGCTTCCCTGCACGGGGAAGGACGAAGGCAAATCAAGGGAGGTGGAGGAAGATTCTACCTTTCCTCCTACCAGTTTCAGCTCACGGATCTGAGTCCCAAAAAAGATGTCCCTGTCGAAGTTCTGACCGAGGAGCGTCTCCCGTACTCCGTCGCCGTCGCGGTCGAAGGTTCCGAGGATTTCCTGGAGGCCTTCGCGAACCGGCTTGAACCGGCCGTTCTGCAGAACGAAAATCGAACCGGAAATGGTATGCGGAGTACCTACGGTGACGGCCTGGTTTGCCTCAACGGAAGAAGTGACCGCCAGGTACAGGGGGCCGTGGAGGTCGGGGCGCCACCAGTGCAGGGAAAGAACCTGTCCCGGAATCGTGGTATGGCCCTTGGCCACGGATTTCAGGCCGCCCTCCACCGTAAAGGCCTCAAAGGTGCTCCCGTCGGTGGTCGCCAGGAAGAGGCGGTCTCCGTCCCTGGTGAAATCGGCCATCAGGGTGCCTTTGGGCAGGGGAGCCACCGTCTCAAAGCCTGGGTAGGCGACCTCGTATCCTCCCTTCGTTCCCTTTGCCGGAGCGTTTTCCCATTTGACGGGATTCGGGGCCGTCCCGGCCAGAGGCGATTCAGCAGGAGGGGCGACGGAAGGAGCTGCCGGGAGGGGGGCCTGTTTTGGAGTCGCCGTTTGTGGCTGAGCGACCGCAGCAGAGAGGCCTTCCGGAGGCGGATAGGCGTGAATGACCTGAAAGTCGCCGTCCCGCACCTCAAGCCCGTCGTGCCGAAGAACGAAGACCAGCATCGCGCCCCCCTTGGGGGGGGCGGTGGGAGCGGGGGGTCTGGTGGCCTGTGCGGCGGCGTAATCTTTCCATTCAAGGGAGGGAAGAGCGCTTTTCAACCGGATGAAAAAAGGCTCTCCCTGTCCGGTATAGTCCCAGAAGAGGGCCGGTACGTTCTCGTAGCGGCGGATGAGGTCACCCCGCTCGACTCCGGAAGTTCCCTGCAGCGGACGAGCGTAGGAGTAACCGGGTTTAACCCGGGTCACCTCCAGGGTTCCCTTCACCTCGTCGAGGGTTCCCAACACTTTCTTGGTGACGGGGTGAATGATCTTCTCGCCGGGCTTCACCACCGAGAAGAGGTCTCCCGGCGCCACCCCATGGGCGGCATCCTGGTCAATGAGAAACTCGTCGCCGACCGGCATGATTACGTAGCCCGAGAGGGGTTTGAAATCCTTTTTGATGTCGTCCAGAACAGCCGCCCCGGCTGAAGCCGCCAGAAACAGGGTGAGCAAAAGAGCCAATGCAGAGATACGTCGCCAATTCAAGGGAAAACCTCCTGACGTCGGGAAGAAAGGGTTGCATGGACCTGTCGTGAGTCCGCTACGAATCCTGGAGACCATTTTTTAACCACAGATGAACGCAGATAAAATCAAAATGCAAGGTTTTTCGAATCCGTTTTTATATCTGCGTAAATCTGCGTTCATCTGCGGCCAAAAGAGAATTTCTACCTGTTGCTGAGGCCGAAACCCGTCACTGGATTTTCGCCCGGGGTGAAAAAAGGGCCGGGCATAACGCCCGGCCCGATGGGAATGACAACTCAGCTTACCCGAATGGCTTAGAACTTGTAGCGGACCCGGGCGGTGCTGCGGAAGATATCGTCGGCGCTGTTGCCCGCATCCGAGCCGCCGACGAAGTTGTCCATGGCGTCGCCGGAGATGAGGTAGCCGGCGTTGACGGCCACTTCCACGTTGGGGAAAAGCTTGTGGCTGACGTAGGCGTCGAACTCGTGGCCGAGCTCGAGGGAGCTGTTGGCCACTTTCAGGTCCTGAGCCGTCCTCAGGTAGAGGTAGGCGGCGCCGAGGGTGGTCTTGTCGGTGGCTTTGAAGTCGGCGGCGAGCTTGTTCACATACATACCCTTGTCGAGGATGACGTCGGCTTCGGTGAAGTAGTTGTCGTCAGTATAGCCGCCCTCCTGGAGCACCACGCTCTGGAAGATGTCGATGTCGGTGGGCATGAAGTTGTCGATGTTGTTGTCGGTGGGGTCGTCGTCACCGGAGGCGTACCAAGTGGTGTAGGTGAGTTTGGCCTTGCCGATGTTGACGCCGAGGTCGGCATGGGCGAAGTAGGCGCTGACATCCTGGCTGGTCACGTTCTGGCCCCAGATGTTGTCTCCGCCGTTATTGACGGCGCCGCCCTGGTACATCAGGTCCCAATTCAGGAAGGCGTTGCCGAACCCGGTCGGGGTGGCGAAGCTGCCATCGGTGCCGATGGTGTAGATATTGTACTTGTCGTTGCCGAAATTTTTGAGCTCATAGCTGGTGGCAGGGGCATTGCCTTCGCCACCGTTGTTGAAGGCATCCTGGCGCTGGAAGAGGAAGAAGAGGCCTGCCTTGGTTCCTTCCATCGGCTTGAGATCGCCGCGAATCAGGAAGTTGTCTGCATCCTGGAAGGCATCCTTGGAATTATCGGTGGGGTAATTCTCATGGCCCCGAACCCAGGCGAGCTTGTATCCGACCGGACCGGCATCGCCGGCGAGCTGTACGCCCATGGCGGTCTCCTGCCAGAGCCAATGGTTGACCATGAAGGGGAGCAGGCCGATCTGCACCCGGGCCTTGTTCTGCACGAAGGGGAGTTGGAAGTCGGTGTAGGCCCAGCGGGTCTCGATGTTGACGCCGTCGCCGGAGTAGGTGGCACCGCCGCCCTTGGAGTAGTTCTGCTGACCGAAACGCAGGGCGCCGAGCTCGATGGCGTACACCACTTTGACCTTGCCGTCGTTGGTGGCCAGGTCGGTCCACAGGCGGTACTTGATGTCGCCCCAGAAGGCGCTGTTGGAATCGTTCCGAACGGGAGCTTTCGCGATTGACTCGGCTCCGCTGTACATGATTGCCTGGTTGGTGTAGAGATTGAAGCGGTTGTTCAAGTCACCATGAACGGTGACATCGACGGCCAGGGCGGAGCCGGCAAAGCCGAGCACCATCATGACCCCAAGAAGAATAGCCATTTTTTTCATAACTTCGCCTCCTGATCACAAATCCAAATAAGGTTAGCCTGCCGGGGAAATCCCTTCAGGCCGCGCCGGCCCGGTCGGGCCGGTCTTGCACTCGTTTTCCGGTCAGCTTCCACCCTTGATCGGCGCTTCGAGCCGGTACCCGCAGGCGGGGCGCTCGACGCCGGCCATCACCGCGTTCCGTCTCTTCGCAGAGACACGAAGACAAAGATTCGGCATCGCCGGCTGAGGCACCGAAACGAGTGTCCTCATACATTCACCTCCTTTCCTCATGAGCGCTGGACCATTCGGTCATTTTTTGCTCAAACCACACGGAAAATCGAAAATACAATCAACCACTTCTTCGGCTTACAACTTTGGTGCCAATCATCCGCAGGGACAAGATCTGTACACCTTTTAACGAAAACCCCTTATTTCGTAGACTTACGCAATACCTGCCAGGGCCTTGGTCATGAATGCCGCGTGTTGATGTGGAATTTTTGCCACAGTGAAGCTTTTTTGTCACGGTGACTGTTGCGAAAAGAAGGGAGTAGATGCAATCCGGTGAAATCGTAAATAAGAATCCGCCCGAGAGGTCTCCCATCAGAGAGGCCTTTTAGACCGGCCTGCAGGATGGACCTTCAGACACTCACTTTTTGCTCAACCCCTGGCAGCCACCCCCGGCAATAATCTCTCCAAGATCCTTTTTAAGCTTTTTGGCGGGCATGAGGCTTCCGTCCTCACAGACCTTGAAATTCTTGTCGATAAGGATCATCCGAGGAATGAGGTAGACATTGTAGGACCGAAGGACTTGACCGTCGTCAAGAAGTTCCACGTGAGGCATGACAAATGTCTTGCCCTTCAGATAATTCTCGACCATTTCCGAGGTGTCCTGGACAAAGACCTCGACGACCTCAACATGGTTATCAGCCAGAAACTTGCCGGCTGCCTGAATCTCCTGGGTCTGCTGCCGGCAAGTGGGACACCAGGTGGTGGCCAGCTTGAGAATGATGAGTTGTCCCCTGAAGTCTGAAAGATGAACCGTTTTACCCTCCAGATTCGGCAGGGCAAAATCGGGAGCGGTGGTACCGGATTCAATGGCGTAGGCGGAAAGGGAAGAAAAAAGCAGGAAGAGTAAGAAGAGAATAGGCGATAGGAGCCTGTATATCATGGGATCCCTTCGAAAAATGAGAAGTTGTGTTGAATTTCGGTGCTCCAGTCTAGCACCCCCATTCGGCAAGTCAAGAGCATCCAACTTTTCCCTGTTCTAAAATTTAAAAACTACATTAAATATTTCAAAACAGGTTGTCAAGGTAAAAAATTCTTTGGTCAGACCCTTTGACCGCGCGTCCTCACAAAGCCTTCAGTGCCGCAAATTCCAATCCTGAATTCGGCCTCTTCAATGCCCCCCCGCCTGGCAGAGTTCCGTCAGGACCCCTCCGGTGGCCCTGGGATGCAAAAAGGCGATTCGGGCGCCGTGGGCTCCGGGTCTCGGCGTTTCATCGATTAGCCGGACGTCCTGTGCCTTGAGTTCAGCGAGCGTTTCGGGGAGGTTCTCAACCTCATAGGCGACATGATGCAAACCCTCGCCGTTTTTTTCGAGGAACCTGGCCACCGGAGACTCGGGAGACGTCGGCTCCAGCAGTTCGATCTTGCTCTCCCCCACCCGCAGGAAGGCCACCCGGACCTTCTGCTCGGGTACCTCTTCAACTCCCTCCTGCAGCATTCCCAGGAGATCCCGGTAATAGGGGAGAGCAGATTCAATGCTCCTTACGGCGATGCCGAGGTGGTTGATTTTTTTGACCATGAAATCTCCTAGGGGCTTTTTCCGTGCGGCCCTATCGGCTCGTATTTCAGAAACCAGTTCTTCTGATTCATGCAGAACTCGAAGTCGAAGCTGCCCCACCCCCCGTAATCCCTGGCATCGGAAAGGGCGCTGAACGGGCCCTTGTCCTCGACCATTTTCCGGTATTCCTCGCAGGCATAGATGTCGTCCCACAACTGTTTCGAATTGTAGGTTCCGTCGGGATGGCGCCAGACCCAGCGTCCGAAATGTGCGGTGCATCCGACCAGAAGAAACAGGGCGAGAACTGCAAGAAGGCTTTTCATGGCAACCTCCTTCGCTACGTTTTTCACCCTATTTTACACCCAAATCCGCGAGGCGTGAGGGATGGAGTGTAATGCTTCAGGCAAATTCACTGCCTTGGCGTTTTAACCTCCTCACTCCTCACTCCTCACGGATTCAGGCCCTCAGAGAACCACGGTTTCCTGGTGCTCTCCGAAAACCCCCCGAAGAACATCGGAGATCTCACCAAGGGTGGCATAGGCCTTGACCGCTTCGAGGATATGGGGCATGAGATTCTCCGTCCCCCGGGCGGCCTGGCGAAGTCGGGCCAGGGATCCTTCAACGGCATCGCTGTCGCGCCGGGACCTGACCTGGCTCAGAGCCTGCTTCTGCGCCTGCTCCACCTCGGGCTTGATTTTCAGCAGATCCCGGGGAGGTTCTTCCTCGACGGTGAACCGGTTGACGCCGACGATGACCTGATCCTTGGCCTCGATGGCCTTCTGATAGGCGAAGGCGCTGTCCTGGATTTCCTTCTGCTGGAAACCACGGCTGATCGCCTCGGCGGCGCCGCCCAGAGCGTCGATCTTCTCGATATAGGCCAGGGCCTTTTCCTCGATCTGGTCGGTGAGACTCTCCACCAGGAATGAACCGGCCAGGGGGTCGATGCTGTCGGCAACTCCCGACTCGTAGGCGATGACCTGCTGGGTGCGCAGGGCAATGCGGACCGAATCCTCGGTCGGCAGCGCCAGGGCCTCGTCCCGGCTGTTGGTGTGCAGCGACTGAGTGCCCCCGAGGACCGCCGCCAGGGCCTGCATGGCGACCCGAACGATGTTGTTGTCCGGCTGCTGGGCGGTCAGGGTGCATCCGGCGGTCTGGGTGTGAAAGCGCAGCATCCAGCTGCGGGGGTTCTTGGCGCCGAAGCGCTCCTTCATGATTCGGGCCCACATGCGCCGGGCGGCCCGGAACTTGGCCACCTCCTCGAGAAGGTCGTTGTGGGCGTTGAAGAAGAAGGCGAGCCGGGGAGCAAATTCATCCACGTCCTGGCCGGCCTTAATGGCCGCCTCGACATAGGCGATGCCGTCGGCCAGGGTGAAGGCCACTTCCTGCACCGCCGAAGAACCGGCTTCACGAATATGGTAGCCGGAGATGGAGATGGTGTTCCACCGGGGGACATGTTCCTTACAGAAGCCGAAGATATCCGTGATGATGCGCATCGACTCGGTCGGAGGGTAGATGTACGTGCCCCGGGCCATGTATTCCTTGAGGATGTCGTTCTGGATCGTTCCCATGACCTTGTCGGAGGAAACGCCTTGCTTCTCGGCCACCGCCAGGTACATCGCCAGAAGGATGGAGGCCGTGGCGTTGATGGTCATGGAGGTGGAAACCTTGTCCAGCGGAATCCGGTCGAAGAGGATCTCCATGTCGGCCAGCGAATCGATGGCGACCCCGACCTTGCCGACCTCCCCTTCGGCCATGGCGCTGTCAGAGTCGTAGCCCATCTGGGTGGGAAGGTCGAAGGCGACCGAGAGCCCCGTCTGCCCCTGCTGAAGCAGGTAGCGGTAACGTTCGTTCGATTCCCTGGCCGTTCCGAACCCTGCATACTGGCGCATGGTCCAGAACTGGCCTCGGTACATGGTCGGCTGCACCCCCCGGGTAAAGGGATATTCGCCGGGCAGGCCGAGTTTTTCAGGATAGGAAGGGTCTTCGGCTGCGGGGAGGAAAACCCGTTCCACTTCGATGCCGGAGGTGGTTTCGAAGCTTTCCTTGCGCTCGGAGCGCTTGTCGAGGACCTTCTTCAGGGTGGTCTTTTCCCAACGGATTTTCTCGTCCTGGATGCTCATCTGATGCTCCTCTGGGACAACGTATAGGCGACGACTCAACGGGTGATGCTTTCGCAAAAACGCATAGGGTGGCTAAGCAAAAATTTCGTCCTACAAGGCTTGGTGGTTTTTCAGGGACGAAGGCCTACATCAGGTCCTGAAAAAACGCCGTAACGCCGTATGGCGGACTTTTTGCGACGCCTTCAACGGGCAACTATGGCCAGAACCTGCACCTCATTGCCGTCTAATGACAGAAGCCGGTGCTTCAGGGAGGAATCGAAATAGACGGTATCCCCTTCATCGAGGGAGAAGCGCTCGTTCTCCAGAAGAATTTCCGCCTTCCCTTTCAGAATCAGCAGAAACTCCTCCCCCTCGTGATTGTAGAGGGTCTCCTCTCCCGCCCGTTCGGAAACGGTGAGAAGAAAAGGCTCCATTTTCTTGTTGTGCTTTCGGAAGGAGAGCGCCTCGTAGGTATAGCCGTGGCCGGTGCCGGCCTTGGAAATGACGCGGCTGACCACCTTGCGCTCGTTACGCCGGACCACCTCGAAGGGCCGTTCCTCCTCCTCACCCTCGAAAAAGTGGCCCATCTTGACGTCGAAGAAACGGGCCAGTTTGGAGAGGGTGGCAATGGGCGGAGAGACGTTGTTGTTTTCGATCTGGGAAATCAACGCCGGAGAAAAGCCCGTCTCGCGGGCGACCTCCTGCAGGGTCAATTTGCGGGCCTTGCGCAGTTTCTTTATTTTTATTCCGATGTTGTACTCCATCTCCGACCTTTCTTTCAGAAATAAAAAAAGGTTTTATATCAACTCGGATATATCTGAAAACGCAGGAAATGTCAATTAATTTATTTATTTAGGATAAAAACATTTATCGAAATTAAAGCTTTCCCGATATCGCGAAGAGGGACTAAAAAACAAGGTTTGCCAATGGTCTTACCAGTGAGGAGTCCCAAAAATTTTCAGGCCCATCTGAACCGGGCCACCCAAATCGAAAAAAATTTAAAATACCAGTCTGAAAATTGAAAAAGCAATAATTTCAAGCAATTAAATTGGCTAAAAGGTTCTGGTTGTCTACTTTTTTATTAAACTTTTCACAAAACTAAACCGGCGGTATACACCGCAAAACAAAAAAAGACGTAACATACTTGTTTTATGGGATGTTTTTCGCAAGTTGCCCTTGCATCCGGCAATCCCCTTGGTATATTTTGGCTGAAAAATAATCGTTTGTGGATGTTTACCCAGTAGGAGGCAAAAGGAGAATCGCGATGAAATGTCCCGTCTGTAAAAGCAGCAAAAACCACCTTGAAATCGGCGTTCAGGCCAATGGTTTTGATGAGAAGATAATCAAGTGCGATATTTGCGGCACCCTCTGGGCCATCAATCACGGCCTTCAGGAGATCGTCCGGGACGCTCAGGAGAAATCGTTTCTGGGAGCGCAGTCCGAGTGCGTCGAAGGGGATGATTACAGCTGGGTAGCCTGAAAGGCGGCACCCGGCTCACAGCTCCGGCCTCTGCGATGACCATCTGGACTGTGACCCTCGGAGACCCCAGAAGGGTCCAGAGACAGAAAACCCCGCCCTGAAGAAAACGGCGAGGTTTTCTGTCTCTGGACAAGCGGAACTGCTTTTCCCCTTCTCTCGAGGCACACCTATCGACACTCAGCACTCAGAATCTAAATCCCCCCCCTCCTCAGAGAACCGACTTCAGGTATTCCGAGGTGCGAATCCGCCTCTCCCGCTCGACCTTTTCGGGGTCGACCTCCTCGAACTTCTCATCCGGGGTGATCTTGAATAGGGGCTGTCCCTTCTGCACGATGGTCCCGTCGCCCCCCTCTATCAGAATCTTGTCGACGGTTCCGGAGAAGGGGGCCCGGACGGTGTTGAACATCTTCATGACTTCGATGATGTAGAGGGGCTGCCCTTTTTCGAAATGCATGCCTTCACTGACGAAGGCGGGCATGCCGGGGGCTTCCTGGCCGTAATACATCCCGCCGCAGATCGCCACAATTTCATCGGCCTTGGTCGACGGCGGAGGAACCAGCACTTTCTTCATCCGGGCCTGCAGGTCGGGATCGGTAAGGTATTCGGGGATGGTGACCTCCAGATCCTCCTCCAGGCGGAACTTCCAGAATCCGGTATTTTCGGCTATCAAAAAGACCATGCCGAGCAGCTCGAGGCCGGCCTCGTACCCGAAGTGGGCCGAGCGGACCTGGGCCCAGGTGTCGGGGTCGAAGCCGCCCTGAGGCTTTTCCTGCTGCAGGAGCCGATTCAGTTCGAAGTAGTCGTCCTTGCCCAGGCGGAATTTTTCCCGCAGGGCCCCGTAAAAACGAAGGGCCGTCTGAAGCAGCTCCTCGTCGTGACTCCAGATCACCTCCGCGGCGGGCGCCTCGGTGCGGAAGGACATGTTCAGGTACTCGTAGGTTTCATCGAGAATCACCAGCGGGTTCTTGAGCCAGACGACCTTCCCGCTGTCGATGCGGAAGCTCTTTCGGTTCAGGCTGAGCCATCCCGAGAGCAGGTGCGGGTCTTCAAGCAGGCGCTCCAGCGGCCTCGTGAGCAGCGTCCCCTTGCGGTCGAGCACCTCGGAGAGGGCCTTCACTACCCCCGGCTCATCGCCGTGCCGGCGGGCATAATGCTTCTTCATCTGGAGGAAGGCATAGACCGGGTCGATCTTGCTGGCCTCTTCTTTCAACGTCCCGACCAGGGTGAGATAGGGGACCACGAAACGGGTCGTCGGCTTGGCCAGGACGTTGTTGCCGATAAACCAGTTGACCAGGCCGTAGTGGAACTCCAGATTGGTCCCCAGGTCGGAGCCGCGGAGCTTCGTTGCCCGAAGCACCGTGGAGAGGTGGTTGTAGCTGGCGAGGCGATCCTCGCCCTTGGTGAGGAGCAGGGCAATGTTGGAGTCGTAGGCCCCGGCGACCTTGTAGCGCATGAAGAGGCCGGTATCGGGATTCTCCACGCAGATGCCCTGGTCGTCGCGGATCTCGCCTTCGATCGGCTTCGACCAGTAGCGGATGGCGCCGCCGGCATGGGGCGAGAGGGAGGCATCGGTGGCGTTCAGACGCGCTTCGACCCCGGCCTTGAAGCGGGGAATACGCGTCGGCTTGGGCAGCCGCTCTTTGTGCCGCGCCAGCAGGGCCATCGCCTCGACCAGGGATTCGACGACGAAATAATCGTTCGGGTCGTCGGGGTTGGTGAACTTGAGGCTGTAGCAGAGCTCGGTCACCCGGTGTTCCACCTGAATGCGGGTGTTGACCTCCATGAAGTAGTAACGGTCCCGGTCGACGATGCACTCGAAGGTGGAGGCGGAGTCGAGGCCGACCGCCTGACCGAACCGGGCCGCGTCCTCTTCCATGCGCCTGAGAACTGACAGATCGCTCTCCAGGACCCGCGCTTCGGTCTCTCCGCCCTCGGCTCTGCGCCTTTTCGACGGCTGCCGCCAGGCCCTCCTGGGTCACGGAGACCTCCAGCAGCTTCTGCTCGTGCATCTGCAGGGAGCAGTCGCGGCCGCCCAGGGAGACGCACCACTTGCCGTTGCCGAGCAACTGGATTTCGTTGTGCCGGGTCTGCTCGATATTGAGTTCGATGAGAACGTTCTTGTTGTCCCCCACGCCGGTGGCCTTGACCTCATTGAGGACCTCGCGGACGAGGGCAGGCGCCTCGGCGGCGGCTTTTTCGATCATCTTGTCGTCGGGTTTTTGGCCGTAAGCAGCGAGCGCGCCCGAGAATCCGCTGTCCCTTGCCGCCGCCGCCGCCGATGGCTTTGAGGCGGATCCGGCTCTGGGGGTAGCTCGCGGAACATCTCGGTCGACTTCGGCCTGGACCTGGGCGCAGAGCTCTTCGATGGAGAAGAGGTCGATCCCCTTTTCGTAGGATGCCATCAGGATGTGATCGGCCAGCTCTTCCAGGGAGAGCTTCTCGTCCCGGAGGACTTTCGCTTCGCAGGCGAGGCCTTCGGCCTTGACCAGGGCCAGCAGCGCCTCGCGGCTGGGATGTTTTTTGACCAGGGTGCGGGCGGTCACGTTGTTGATACCCGGGAGTGACGCTGACACCGACGGTCGAGGGCGGTGCGCTTGGCCTCGTCCTTTTTGCCGGCGTTGGCCTGGGTGGCGGCGCAGGGACCGATGAATTTGAGCCCGGCCTTTTCGATGGCGCGCGACGAACTCCTCGTCCTCGGCCATGAAGCCGTAGCCGGCGAAGATCGAATCGTAGCCGTTGTCCTGGGCGATCTGGATGATCTGGTGGATCCGCTCCACCCGCTCTTCCTTGCTGGCGCCGGTATAGTCGGGGACCGGATGGACCCGGTTGGGGTCGGTCAGCTGCCGCAGCTCGGGAGCCAGGGCTCCGGGGTAGACGATGGAATCCTTTTCCGAGAGCAGGATGCCGTAATGGGTCATCCCCATCTCCTCAAAGACGTCCATCGCCTCCTTGCGGATCGGCCCGCGGCAGACGATGAGCGGCTTGAGATCCTCGCAGGAAAAGGAGCGCACCCATGCCGAGGGGGACTGGCCCAGGCGGCGGTCGCGATGGATCAGGGGGTTGCTCTGGTAGTAATCGATACTTCTGGGCGGCGGGACGGGGCTTGTCCCGATAACCTTCAATGGCCTTGAGCATCGGCCGGGAGTCCTCTCTGTCGATATCGAATTTCTGGGCCATGGACTTTATCTCCAATCATGATCGATATCAGGATCGTTCTTGCCGTCCTGATTAATGGAATTCGCGCTGGGGTCCCTGCATCGGCGAGGGCTTGTAATGCCGGAGGAGGAAGTGCATGTTCTCTCCCAGCACCTGGCGCAGGTCCGTCGGCATCACGATGGAGGAGATGGAGCCAAGGGCCAGGCCCTCCTTCGGGTTCATCAGCTCCTTCTCGTAGCGCTGGTTGAGCTGGCCTTCCTGAGCCTTGAGCCATTCGGCCGCCTCCTTCTCGGCATCCCTCTTGGCCTCCTCGCCGTCCATGCCGGCGGCGATTCGCTCCTGGGTCCCCTCCTTGATCCGGCCGGGGATCGCGCCGCGCAGCTTGCGCAGCTCATCCTTGTAGACGAACTCCTTGCCGGCCGGGCCCATGACGGCCAGTCGGGTGGTGGGCAGAGCCAGGACCAGGTCGGCGCCCGTCGGGTAGTTGTTGTAGGAGGCGTAGGCGCCACCGAAGGCGTTGCGCAGAATCAGCAGGATGCGCGGAGTGCGCACGTCGACGATGGCGTCGAGCATCGAACGGCCGGCCTGAACGATGCCCCGGGCTTCCTGCTCGCGCCCCGGCAGAAATCCGGTGGTGTCCTCCATGAAGATCAGCGGGATGTTGTAGATGTTGCAGAAGCGAACGAAGCGGGCGATCTTCATCGCCGAATCACAGTCGATCTGGCCCGAGGCGACGGCGCTGTTGTTGGCGACGAAACCGACCACGTTGCCGCCCAGGCGACCGAAGGCGGTGACGGCCTCGCGGGCGCGCTCGGGCTGGATTTCGAAGTAGTCGCCGTGATCGCAGATCTGCTGGATGATGATCGATACGTCGAAGGGCGTATTGAAGCCGGTGGGCGAATTGAAGGCCTTCTTGAGCAGGGTGTTGATCTCCCAGGTCTTGCGGTCGAGAGGGTCGCTCGTCTCCTGGAAGGGGGCCATGACGCTGTTGTTGTCGGGGAGGTAACTCAGCAGCCGCACCGCGGTGCGCAGGGCGGCGACTTCGTCGGAGACGGTGAGGTCGACCACCCCCGACTGGCCGTGAACCTTGGGGCCACCCAGTTCTTCGGGGGTAATGTCTTCCCCCAGAACCGACTTGACGACGCCCGGGCCGGTGAGGCCGAAGAAGGTGTCGTTGGGCTGGATGAGAAAACTCCCCTGCCGCGGAAGGTAGCTGCCGCCGCCGGCGTTGAAGCCGAACATGCACATGATGCTCGGAACGACCCCGCTGATCTTCCGAAGGGCGGTAAAGGCCTCGGCATAGCCGTCGAGTCCGCCGACGCCGGCCGGGACGAAGGCGCCGGCGCTGTCGTTCATGCCGATCAGGGGAATGCCTTTTTCCGCCGGCCATGTAAAACAGGCGGGCCAGCTTGTTGCCGTTGGTGGCATCGATGGAGCCGGCGCGCACGGTGAAGTCATGCCCGTATACCGCCACGTCACGGCCGTTGATGTTGATGATGGCGGTGACCAGGGAGGCTCCGTCGAGGTTCTTGCCCCAGTTCTGAAACAGAACGTTGGGCTGCCTTGTCGGTGAGAACGCGGATCCGCTCCCAGACGGTCATCCGCTTTTTGAAATGCTGCTTTTCAATCTGGTCGATCCTGACCGACTTGACGGGGCGCTGCATCAGTTCGTAGCCTTCCTTCATCGCCTCTTCATACCGCCCGTCCTGCCGGGTAATCTCTCCGGGGATATTGAATTCGACTTTCTCGGCCGGATCAAACGGGTTTTTCAATGAAGGTTTAATCGCTTTTTCGGCCATTTCGGTCATCCCTCTGCTGGTTGGATTTTACTTTCCGGACAAGCTGGCACCTGAAACAACGCAATCGGCCCTGTCTGATTTTCCGGCGCATGGCGTGAAATCACGCATGGCATGCTATTCGCCCAAAACACTCGGATTTGATCCGGCGACAGGGGGACATGGCCTGCCTCTTCCGCATACCGGGCAGGATAAACCCCGTAAATAAAAAATGGTTTTATTGTTTCGGGTATATCGGAAAATGGTCTAAATTGTCAACCAAAATATTTTATTAAAGATAAAACTGATTTACCCAAATTAAATTGATTTTCCGACCTTTTTCGCCTTGCAGGGCCCCGAATTTCCCGGATCGGGTTATTCCAAACTTTCGTTTTGCACCGAAGGGTCGACGGGAGAATCGCTCTTTGCCGGAGGTCGGCGACACCGACCTCTCCGCCCCCGGGGACGGCTCCCGAATGCCGGAGCGCCCGGTTGACTTTTTTCGGCAGATCCACTACCTTTAACTTCCCTCAAGTCCTGAAGAACGTCAGCCGGCCGTCCGCCCCGGCACTGCTCTCCCATTCAACACAACAAGGACCGCCACTTGCCCAGAGAATCCTTTGACTTCCCCCTCGGCATCCGCCTCTGGCCCAACGAGCCGCGCTCCAGGAGGCTTCGCCTCAAAGAGGGGTATTCCTTCTCCCTGCTGGAAAACTGTCGCGATTCCTACCGCTTCACCGTCATGGCCGGGGCCGGGAAAATAAGCAGGGTCTTGCGCTCTTTTGCCCGGGCCCTGCCCGAGGAAGCGTTTCTGATCCTGGAATACTACCCGGATGAAAACCAGGGGGATGAGAATGAACAGCCCGTGCCCACCGTCTTTTATTCCCCTTACTATCCAACGGGGGAAATCCTCTCGGTCCTGGAATCCTTTCTTCCCAGGCTGATTCATGACGGCTTCGTCGGTTTCGGACTGGCCAACAACCGGGCCGGAATGGAGTTATTCTATTCCGAGGAGAAGGTCCTGACAGTCTTTACCGGCAACCATATCCGAGTCATGGATCTGCTGGCCCTCAACGGCCTGGGGCACAACCCCGACCTGTTCTTTCCGGCGGACTCGGGCCACGACCACCTATCGCTCCTGTGCCACCCCGAGGGAACCCTTCCCGAGCCCTTCGCCTCCATGGCCGAAAGAGACCTCGATTACGTCCATTTCTGCAACGACCTTGTGGAACAACTGGAGATGTACCCGGTGGAGGAGAACATTTCCTTCTTCCTCTCGAAACGAGACCAGGACCTCATCGAAGCCCGACTGCGGAAACACCCCGAATTCGCCGAGTTCGCCGAAGAAGATTTCGGCAGTCTGCTGCTGGACTGGATCGATTTCGTGGGCGAATGCGAGACGGCCTTCGAAGGTGACCTCTGGGAATACCGCCAATGCCTTAAACTCCGGGACATGATCCAGTACGTGGTTGAAGGGATGCCGACCGCACTGGCCGGGAAACTCATCGACATCGTCGCCGAAGCCGATGGCCGGCTCCGAAAAAACCTGGTCGACTCCCGCAAGCGCCTCGACCCGCCCGACGACGCCCCCTTGTCCGAGGACCGGTTCTGGTACCGGGGCATGGTCCGGAACCCCGGAGCCGACCTCCGCCGGGACCTGATCCGCCAGGGATGGTTCAAACCTTGAATTCGGGTGAAAAGTGAAATGTTAAAAGTGAAAAGGAACCCGAGCATATCCCTCCTTGCACTTTTGCGCTTTTGATTCTGCCTTTCACTTTTCACAATCCACCTTTCACTTTTCACGTTCTCCCTGAACCCATGATCGCTCTCGTCGCGGCCATGCCACTGGAAACCGAATTACTGCGCCGCAGCCTTTCGCCGTGCGAGGTGCGCAACTGCGGAAGGCGCGACCTCTTCCTGGGGTCGCTCTGCGGGCACTCGGTGGTCCTGCTCCACTGCGGGGCGGGCAAGGCCGCGGCAGCCGCCTCGGTGACTTCCCTGCTGGAGATGTTCCACCCCTCCTCTCTCATCGTTTTCGGATGTGCCGGAGCCTACCCCGGCTCCTCGCTGGCCGTCGGGGACCTGGCGCTCGCAACCGAGGAAATCTACGGCGACGAGGGAAGTCTTGACCCCGGAAGGATTTCGGGACCTCGAGTTCCTCGGCCTTCCCCTGGTCGAAAGAAACGGTCTTCGCTTTTTCAACCGCTTCCCCGTCGACCCCTCTCTGCTGAAAAAGGCCCGTCCCTTTCTGGAGCAGGCCTCGACCGAAACCGGGCGCACCCTGGTCACCGGCCCCTTCGTCACCGTCTCAACCTGCTCGGGAACCGATGCCGCCGGCAGGGAGATGGCGGAGCGCACAGGGGGGATCTGCGAAAACATGGAGGGCGCGGCGGCGGCCCAGGTCTGCGCCCTGCACGGGGTGCCGTTCCTGGAGGTTCGCGGGATATCCAACCTCGCCGAGGACCGCGACCTCAGCCGCTGGGACCTCAAAAAGGGGGCTGAAATCGCCCAACGCGCCGTCAGCGCCCTGCTCAAAGGCTGGCATGAAGGAAAGGATCTGGCATGACCCGAACGCTGAGTCTCGGCTACTCCCCCTGCCCCAACGACACCTTCATCTTCTACGCCCTCACCCACGGACGCATAACCCTGGAAAACCTGGCCGTCCGGGAGCGACTGGAGGACGTGGAGACTCTGAACCGTCTGGCGCTCGAGTGCGCCCTGGACCTGACCAAAATTTCCTACCACGCCCTGGGGCATCTGCGCCGCGATTACGTGCTGCTGAAAAGCGGAGGGGCGCTCGGGCGCGGCTGCGGCCCGCTGGTGGTCGCCCGCCGGGAAACCTCCCTGGACACCTTGAGGGGCAGGAAAATCGCCATCCCGGGCCGGCTCACCACCGCCAACCTCCTGCTGCAGCTCTTCGACTCGGGCTTCGAGAACCTGCTGGTCCTCCCCTTTCACCGCATCATGGAGGCGGTCGCCCGGGGGCAGGCCGACGCCGGAGTCATCATCCACGAGTCCCGCTTTACCTATCGTGACCACGGCCTGGTCAAGGTTCAGGACCTCGGGGAATGGTGGGAGCAGGAGACGGGGATGCCGATACCCCTGGGCGGCATCATCGCCAGGCGCTCCCTGGGGGCGCCCCTGATCGGGGCGGTGGACGAAGCCGTCGCGCAAAGCGTCGACTTTGCCTTCGCCCACCCCGAGGAGCCCCTGGGATACATCAGTGCCCATGCCCAGGAACTGGCCGAGGAGGTCATCGGCCAGCACATCGGCCTCTACGTCAACGACTTCTCCCGCAACCTCGGCGAGGAGGGAACCCGGGCCGTGGAGACCCTCTTCGCCCGCGCTGAGGCCCGCGGGATCATCCCCCCCTGCGAGCTGCCGCTTTTTATTTGAAGGCAGCTGCCAAGATTCAAGATTCAAGTAAAAACCTAAGAACCAAATACAGCAAAAAAGCGACCCCGTCAAGGGGTCGCTTTTTTTGTTACCCTGCACCCAAGTCACTGAGGCTTACGACTCGAGTTTATATTCTTGCCCCTGGCCTCTTGAATTTACCAGCCTTTCATATGCACCGCCTTGACGAAGTGGGCCGCCACCGCCGTGGTGAGCTTGGCGATGGTCCCCTCGTCCGCAGGGGTGTCCAGGGAAAGAACGACCATGGCTTCGCCAGCCTTGGCCCGGCGGCCCAGGCTCATCGAGCCGATATTGATGCCGGCCTCTCCCAGGATGGTGCCGATCTTGCCGATGAGCCCGGGCTTGTCGGCATAGGTGATAACCAGCATGTGCTCCTCGGGAGTGAAATCGGTGAGGAAGTCACGCATCTTGACGATCTTCGGTATCCCCTCGAAGAGGGTGCCGGCGATGGTGCGCCGCCCCTCCGGCGATTTCGAGGCTCAGGGTGATCATGTTGGAGAAGGATTCGGACTCGGTGGTGCGAACCTCCTCCACGGTCGATCCCCATGTTCTTGGCGACCAGGCGGGCGTTGACCATGTTGACTTCCTGCTCGGTGTGGCAGTTGAGCAGAGCGGCCAGGCCGGCGACGGTGAGCGGGGCGCAGTCGTAGCGGGCCAGCTTGCCGTTGTAGGTGAAGGTCACCTTGTTCGGGTTGGGCGGCGCCAGCTGGGAAATGAATTCGCCTATCTTGGCGACCAGGGCCATGAAAGGTTTCATGTGCTCCATGAGGTCGGGGTCGAACTTGGGGATGTTGACGGCGTTTTCCAGGGGACGGCCGTCGAGATAGTTGACGATCTCCCGGCTGACGTCGACCGCCACGTTCTTCTGCGCCTCGAAGGTGTTGGCCCCGAGATGGGGAGTCACCACCATCCGGGGATGGGCGATGAGTTTGCGCAGGATCTCGGTGTCGGGGGGCTCCTCGCTCCAGACGTCAAAGGCGGCGCCGGCCGCCTTGCCGCCTTCGAGGGCTTCGAGCATCGCCGCCTCGTCGATGATCCCGCCGCGGGCGCAGTTGACCACCATCACGCCGTCCTTCATCCCCCGAAAGTGCTCGGCCCCGATCATACCCCGGGTCTCCTCGTTGAGAGGGGTGTGGACGGTGATGACATCGGCGAAGCGGATGATGTCCTCGAGGGGGACCAGTTTCACCCCCAGGTCCTCGGCGCGTTTTTCGGCGATGTAGGGGTCGCAGGCCAGCACGTCCATCTCGAAGGCCTTGGCCCGCAGGGCCACGCGGCCGCCGACCTTACCGAGGCCGATGATGCCCATGGTCCGGCCCTTGAGTTCAAAACCGGTGAAGGGCGCCCTTTTCCAATCCCCCTCTTGAGGCAGTCGTTGGCCGGCGTGATGTTGCGGCAGAGGGCCAGGAGCAGGGCGATGGTATGCTCGGCGGCGGAGTTGGTGTTGCCGAAGGGGGCGTTGACGACGATGATCCCCTTTTTGCTGGCGTATTCCACATCGACGTTGTCGATGCCTACTCCCGCCCGGGCGATGATCTTCAGATTTTTGCCATGGTCGAGAAGCGGCGCGTCCACCCGGGTCCCGCTCCGGGTGATGAGGGCGTCGTATCCGCCGATGAGCTGGTGGAGTTCCGCCACGGGGAGGCCGAGTTTGATGTCGACTTCCATCCGGGGGTCGTCCAGCAGGGGCTGGAGGCCCTCCTTGGAAATTTCATCGGTAATGAGAACCTTCATGGTTGCTCCTTCCGTCTGCCTTGTTGAAAGTGCCGGCCGGCCCCGGGAAAAGAACCGGTTTCGGAAACGGAAAGTTTAAGAATCTTTGCCCCCGCCTGTCAACGACGTATACACCCTTGCGGTGGGAGCGCGGGCTCACCGGGAGGCGCCGGCCGGATCCGGGTTGCCCGCCCCCTTGCCGGTGGTGCCGGCGGCAGCCATTTCATCATCGAGAACCGACATCGCTTCCCTCGTGTAAGGATCCTTGGAAAGATTTTCGGTCCAGAGCCGGAGTTTTTCTGCGGGGCTCGCCTTGGCCCCATCCCGGTCCTTGGCAGCGAGAGCCCCCGCATGGCCGTGGGCGGTCCCCCCCGCCTTGGCCTCAAGCTCCTTGGACTCCTGACGCACCTTGCGCAATTCGTCGATATTGAGGGATTGGAGGGTCTGCTCGCTTCGCTCCTTGGCCAGGGCGGCCTCCTCCTGCATGGCGACGAACTCCGGGTCGGCCTTGACCCGGCGGGCACTGTCCTCCTTGATCCGCGGAAGATCCTTCACCGCGCCGGGCCATTTGGTGAATTTCGTCGGCCCGACCGTGTCCCAGGGCAGGGAATAATCCAGGTACTTCTCGCCGGTCTTGAGGTACCTCAGGTCATCCGGGCAGGATGATGTCCGGGGTGACTCCCCGATACTGGGTCGATTCGCCGGTGACCCGGTAAAATTTCTGGATGGTGATTTTCAACGCCCCGAGAGGACTGAATTTTTCCATGTTGTTGAAAGGGAATGGCTCCGGTCCAGATCGAGGATGGTCTGCACCGTCCCCTTGCCGTGGGTGTGCTGTCCCCCGATGATGATGGCCCGGCCGTAGTCCTGCATGGCCGCGGCCAGGATCTCGGAAGCCGAGGCGCTGAATTCGTTCACCAGAACCACCATCGGCCCGGAGTAGCTGATGGAAGAATCGTCGTCGTCCAGGACCTCGATGCTGCCCTTGCTGTTTTTCACCTGAACCACGGGGCCGGACTTGATGAATAGCCCGGCGATGGAGACGGCATCGGTCAGGGCGCCGCCGCCGTCGTTGCGAAGGTCGAGTATGAGCCCGTTTATCTTGTCTGCCTTGAGCTTTTTGCAGCGCCGCGCGTACGTCGTCGGTGGCGTTTCGGCCGTTTCCGCCGTTCATCGTTCCCTTGAAATCCCGGTAAAAACTGGGGATATCTGATAAAACCGTAGGTCTTCCCGGACTTTTTGTCGCGTCAGAACGGTGCTCTTGACGAAGGTCTCCTCAATCTGTACCACGTCGCGGACAATCGGGATGACCAGCCTCTTTCCGTCGGGCCTTTTGACCGTGAGGCGCACCTCGGTGCCCTTTTTCCCGCGGATCAGCCTGACCACATCCCGAAGGGGCATATCGGTAACGTCGACGGGCTCCTCCTTGCCCTGGGCCACCATAAGGATGACGTCTTCGGCCCGAAGCTGTCCCTGGCGTGAGGCGGCGCTGCCGGGAATGACGCTGACCACCTTGGTATAGCCGTCCTCCTCACGCAGGGTGGCCCCGATCCCCTCCAGGGAACCCCGCATGTGAATATCGAAATCCTCCTTTGTTTCCGGCGGGAAATAGTTGGTATGGGGGTCGTAAGCCTGGGCCACTGCGTTGAAAAAACGGTTGTACCGGTCCTCAATTTTCTCCTCGAGCATCCGGGAGAAGTAGTCTTCGTAGCTCTTGGCCACCTTCTCCTTTGCCTTGGCCAACAGTGCCCCAGGGGTCTTTTTGGCCGCTTCGGCACCCTCTGCGGTTTTTTCCGGGGCCTCCTTCCGGTCATCCAGAAGGTTCAGGTAGCGGGACTCCACCTGGAACTTGAGAGTCTTTCGCCACCGCTCCTTCAGCTCCTGGGGAGTCTTGCAGAACGCGAGTTTTTCGGGGTCGGTCTGAATCTTCTCGTCGGTGGAAAAATCGAATTCCCCCGCCAGGATCTTCCGGACCATGCCCTGGACCTGGGCAATCCTCTCGTCCATGATCACCGCGGCGACCTTGGGCAACTCCAGTCGCCCCTGGTTGAGCTCGTCGTCGATGCGCGTGGAATAGGCCTGGAGCTTTTCCACGTCCCCCTGCAGGAGAAAACGCTTCTGGGAGTCGAGCTGCTTGAGGTAAAGGTCGAAGGCTGCCCTGGATAAGTTGTCGTCGACGGGCTTGTGACTGTAATGGCTGGCAGGCAGCTGGTGACGCAGGATATAACTCAGAAGCAGCGCCCGGCTGTCCTCGTAGTCTCCGTGGACAGTCTGGGCCGCCGCCAGGCAAGGGGGAAAAAACGAGCAGGACCAGGAGGATTGCCGAAAAGCGCTTGAGTCGGAGAATGAAGGACATGGTTGCCTCGGGGCCTCGGCGCCGACGGCCTTGCCGGCTTGACCCCTTCTCCTTTGGGAATGTTGAGTTGACGATAAAACTGCGACCGGGAGGCGTATCCCCTGCTCTTCCGGGGAAAGCCTGACCGAATTTATCCACCATACTTTTCTTCCGCCGCCGGGTCAACTGTTTGCTTGCCGCCCGGGACGCCGGAGCCCTCATCGGGGCTCTCTCCGCCGAGCAGCGTCATCCCCTTCAGGCCCCAGCGCAGGTCCCCCTCGGGGAGGGCGATATCGGGCAGCTCCATCCCGGGCGAAAGGGTGGTGACGACCACCCTGCCGACCACCCTGCGCCCCTCCCCGCCCCCCCAGCGGCGGGTTTTTATCCCCCAGAGGTTCTGCAGGACCAGGGGACGTCCCCGGAATTCGCCGATGTAGAGCATGACGTGGCCCTGCATCCAGAGCAGGGTCAGAAACGGCACCCCCTGACGGAGGACGGCTTGTTCCTTTTCCTCCGGAGTCAGATTCTCCAGGGAAATCACCCTTCCCGCCCGGGCCTGCTGGGCCGAGTTTCGAGGCAGCCACAGACCGAAGGGGATGAAGAGGTCCCGAACCGTGGCCGAGCAGTCCCGCTCCTGGTAGAGTCCGCCCCAGGCGTAGGGGCGGCCCATCATCCCGTCCGCCAGCGAGGCCAGAGCGCCGGAGCTGAGGGGAAGGGGGAAGGCGGCCGCCTCCGCCGGAGTCAGGCGGACCTTCCTCAGAACCCCGCGCCGGTTCTCGTCCATCACCGCCGCCCAGGCCGTCCCGGTCCCCGGGATGCCCCTTCCACGAGGGGGAAAATGGTGCCGAGCTTGCCCATGAAAAGAGGTATTTCCGCCGGCGGAGGGACCGGCACGTCGTCCCGGGTCAGCACGAGGTAGGCTCCCGAGGAAAAGCGCTGCACGAACCCTCATCCACAAGGGCCACCTCGCTGGCGGGAAGCCAGCCGAAGACGGCCGCCGTCTCTACGAAAAGCCAGGCCCCGTCCCGGGAGCGGTGAACGACGTGCAGGGGGGTGTTGGCCGGGAGGGCCGAGTTCTGGAAATAGTCGAAGGGAAAGCCTTCCCCGGGAGAGGAGGGGTCGCGAAAGGCCGGAAGGCGGGTCGGCATGGCGCGGAGGCTGACGTTTCCGACGGTGATCCCCCGAAGGTCCAGGCTGGGGAAATCCTCCCTGTCGGCCTGCCGGACAAGTTCGGCCCATTTCGGGCCGAGAGGGCGCCGGTTCTCGCCGTACAGGGATTCATCCCGGAACTCGTCGATGGCCCAGAAGGCCTTTTCCCTGGGGGTCAGGGGGGCTCCCCCCTTCCAGGGGGCGAAATAGCGCTCCAGGAAAGCGTCCGCAAGCCGGCGCTGCCGACCGGGAGGCAGAAGAGGGCGGGCCGCTGTGGCGGAGTCCAGATAGAAGCTCACCTGCTGGGGCAGGGTCCGGACGTCCCGGATTTCAGCGCTCCGGGGCAAGGAGGCGCAGGCCCCAAGCGCCAGGGCCGCTACCGTCACGATCAGAAAATGCCATCGCCTTTTGGACCATGGTTCCTCTTTTTCCGGGTTAAGGTCTGAATGGTTTAACAGAGGGAAATTCTATCCTCTCCGAAGGTGCGGATCACCCTTTTTTAAGAAGTCGGCCGGTTTACCCTCGCCCCTTCCTTCCGGCGGGGAGGGGGTCAATTCCGTATCCCCCGCGGTCCAAGCATGAACCAGAGGGCCAGTCCCAAACAGGAAGCAGGAGGATCACCACAATCCAGATAATCTTTGCCCCCGGGGAAGGGGCCCGTTGAGAGATATCGACCATAGCCCAGACATCGCCGGTCAGGATGGCCAGCGCCAGAATTTCGCCGAACATTCATTTCTCCAAATAATTTCGCGACGACCTTCACCAGGGAAAGACCGTCGACGTGGGGCTTTCGTGAGGCGACCTGCGGTAACTTCATACCGCTCCCGCCGGCGCCGGCAGATTCTGCGGCTGCCTCTGAAGAGGAGTCACCGGCGCGCCCGGGTGGTTGCGCGCTGGCCCCAAACGGCCTCATCCACGGCGGCATTGCCCTGTCTACTGGAGGTCGGAAAAAAAGATGTCCTGGCGGGGTTTGGGGAACAGCGTTCCGGGAAGTGCGGGGTTTAGGAAAGATCGCGAAGGTGCCAAAGGCAGCAACCAATTTAGCCCTGAAAAAGACGAAAAGTCAAGGGCTTATATCCATCGCCCCTCCCACTCCGGAAGGGGGAACAAAATCCTGCGCGGGTATGGCCCCGGCCTGCGCCAGACAAGACAAAACCAATGCAAATTCCACTACCTGCAGGCCGAATTGGTGATAAAATCTGCGCGTCCTTCGACTCG
Organism: uncultured delta proteobacterium; assembly: GCA_963791005.1. Lineage (GTDB taxonomy): Bacteria > Desulfobacterota > Desulfuromonadia > Desulfuromonadales > CAWBQR01 > CAWBQR01. The sequence goes on from CAWBQR010000013.1 coordinate 38,531, forward strand.
GGCTCTCTTCTGCTCAACCCTCCCGATGCACCGCGAAGGGCCCCCAGGCCTGGCAGGTCGGCATGACCTCCAGGCTGTTGATGTTGACCCGCGAGGGCAGGTTCGCCACCCAGAAGACCGCCTCGGCGATATCCGCCGCCGTGAGGGGGTCGGCGCCCCGGTAGGTCTGGCCGGCCCTGTCCTCATCCCCCTTGAAGCGGACCACTGAAAACTCGGTTTCGGCCATGCCCGGTTCGATGTTCGTCACCCGGACGCGGGTGCCGAGCAGATCGCAGCGCAGGTTGTGGGAGAACTGGCGGACGAAGGCCTTGGTACCCCCGTAGACGTTGCCCCCGGGATAGGGCCAGGTGCCGGCGACCGAGCCGATGTTGACGATGTGGCCACGATCGCGGGCGACCATTCCCGGCAGCAGTGCCCGGGTGCAGAACATGAGCCCCTTGATGTTTGTGTCGACCATCGTCTCCCAGTCGTCGAGGTTCGCCTCGGGGGCCGGCTCCAGGCCGAGGGCCAGCCCGGCGTTGTTGACCAGCAGGTCGACCTCCCGAAAACGGGCCGGCAGACTGTCAGGAATACCCTCCACCGCTTCGCGGTCGCAAACATCCAGCGCCAGAACATGCACTTCGACCTTTTTCTCCAGCGCCTCCTGCAAAGCCTTCAGCCTCTCGGCGCGCCGCGCCGCCAGAATGAGGCGCCAACCGGCCTCGGCAAACTTTTCGGCGCAGGCCTTGCCGAAACCCGAGGTGGCTCCGGTGATGAATGCGGTTTTGTCCATGCTACCCTCCCTGGTGACATATCCGATCCGTTATAAGAGAGTCTAGCGGGGGGAGAAGCGATTGGCAAGAGCCGGGGCTAGTTCCACCCCTTGTGCCTGCCGTGGTCATGTTTTTCCCTTTCCTGCCCGTGCTCTCTTGCATGCCGCGGACGGAAGGTTCTTCCCCGGTATCGGCGCCCCTCCTTCCGATAATGCCGGTATTCCTCGTCACGGAAGTAGCGAATCCTTTTCACCTTGTACCTGCGCAGACCGGGGGGAAGGCGGTCGTGGACCACTATCGTCCAGGGCCCGTTGTAGGACGGCCCGGAGTACCAGCCGTTGCTCTGAAAGGTGAAGTAACTGCCGCTGAGATAGACCATCTCGTGCGGGGTTCCGACCGCAACGGCAAAGCCGAGTGAGGGAGGGAAAAGAAACAGGGGCGCCTCCCCGGAAACCACTGGCGCCGGCGCCGGGGCCATCCGGGAGGCTCCATCATCGAGATGGATGTTGATATCGAAGCCGGCGTTGGCGGCGGGAACCCCGGGCGCCGCCAGAAGGGCCAGGACGAGTGATGCGAGCACGGTCTTTTTCATGGATGAAAAATCCTCCTTTTTCCGGTTTTTATTCATAGATGCAAATTTCAGGCGAAATCTCCGGTGCTCAGCAAATGCAGCAACCTTGCCAAAGCCTCTGAGTCCGGCAACATGCGCCAAGGGCTTGCCGCGAAGGTTTGAACTGTGGCCTCCGGACGACACCCTGTCGCACCCGGGCCTCAGTCCCGTTCCTCCACGCCTCACACCCCGTCCCTATCCAGACAGTCGTGAACGTTCAGCATCAACTGCAGTCGAGGCGCGTGAGGCCCTGTTCGGCCTCCAGGGCCAGGGCGGCATGAAATTCGTCCCGGGTCAGCGGGCGGTCGAGGGGAGCATACTGGTCGGCTCGGTAGCAGGGACGGTACTGGTCCACGAGGTTGAGGTAGGTCTTTGGGGAGATCCCCCGGGCGATGAAGGAGAGAACCCGGTCGCTCCCGGCCAGGTTTTTAGACGGGACGAGGTGGCGCACCAACAGGCCTCGTCGGGCGACAACGGTTTCATCGAGAACGAGGTCGCCGACCTGCGGTGCATCTGATTGTTCCCGCCCCCCGGCCGGCCGCTGAGCGGCCGCTCCTCCCCGTGGTGAGGTCTGGGGGGAAGGATTCGGTCATGGCTTCAGGTAATTTTCAAGCAAAAAAGGGCAGACAATCTCGCCTTTTGCCCCTCTGTAAAGGGACTACCCGACCCGGACGAAATCGTAGCGCTCCCTCATCTCCCGGGTCAGCAGCCCGACACCGCAGCGGTCGCCGAAGGTTTCGACCACCACGACGGCGTCCGGGTTCTCGAAATCGACCCGGGCCGAGGTCCCCTTTTTTTCCAGCTCCTCCTCGATGGAACGGTCCAGGGCCTGCTCGGCCTCGGGGGAGACGATCACCCCCTTGAAGCCACGCCGCTCCAGGCGCACGTAATAGCGCTCCCCCGCAAGGCTGGGAATGTAGGGCCGCACCGCCTCGCTCACCCGCGCGAGAAAGTTATTCGGGCAGAAGGTGAAGACCCGGTCGATGAGCAGGACCCGGCCCAGGTCCTGGAAGGCGACGAGCTGTTTTTCGCGCTTTGCCCGCACCGTCTCCAGAAAGGCGCCGGGATCCTCCACCCGGCCCAGGACCACTCCGAAGAAGTCGGTTCTGTGGAACTCCCCGTACAAGGAGAGCTCCTTCATCAGGTGCCCGAAGCGCCCCTCCCGGTCCATGGTCGCGACGATGTTGAACTCCCACATGGCGCCCTCCCTGTTTTTGAGCATATCGGATGGGAGGGGGATGGCAAGAATGGGGCAACTCCGTGACTCCGGAAGATAAAGAGCACCCCGGCCGGCTGCCTGGGTGCTCTTTATTGGGAAAAATTGTTTCCTAAAAGGGGCCTCAGAACTGCCCACTCTTCTTCAGCGCCCACTCCGCCACGAAGTAGGAAATCCCCAGCAGGACGAACCAGCCGATAATCAGTATCGCGATCATGTCGAAACTCTCCTTTTGCGTTTCAAACCGGGGACGGGAAAGAGGGTTCTCAGCGCGTCCCTCGTCCCGCATCCCGTCAGTAAAGATCCTCCGCCCCTTCCCCCTCCAAGTCCGCAGCGCTGAGCCTCTTGGCGTCCATGGCCCGCCAGACGTAGGCGATGTAGCCGAGGACGAAGGGGACGGCCAGGGCGATGTAGGTCATGGCGGTCAGGGTGTAGTGGCTGCTCGAGGCGTTGTGGATGGTCAGGCTGCTCGCCAGGTCGGCCTTGGAGGGGTAGAAGGCGGTGTTGTTGAGGCCGGCGACCAGGAAGAGCGAGAGCCCCACCAGGACCGTCCCCAGCCCGCCGAACCAGATGCCGCGGTTCTTGCCGAGAAAGCTCGTCGCCGACCACGCCGGCGATGACCAGGACCAGGCCGGCCAGCAGCAGCACGAGGCAGCACGGGCATGGCGAGCAGGTTGTGCAGGTACTTGGCCGGCTCCATGAAGACCGCGCCGGTCTGGCGGGTTGACGGCGAACCCTTCCATCGTCACAAGGCGGTAGAGGACGAAAAGGAGAAAGGGGAGCGACCAGAGCAGGTTGGTGAAGGCGGCCCGCCGGGTGCGCCCCTCCAGTTCGGGATGGTCGATATTGTTTACCAGGTACAGGGCGCCGAGGACCCGGGCGAGAAAGACCAGAAAGAGCCCCAGGGCGACGTTGAAGGGGACGAAGGCCGCCTCCAGACCCCCGCAGGGGGTGGGTCCAGGTGACCGCCCGGTATTCATTGAGGGTGAAGTTGGAGCCGGTGAAGAAGGTCCCCACCGCCGCGCCGATGAGCAGCAGACCGACGCTGCCGTTGATGAAGAGGAAGACCTCGAAGGCTCTTCGACCCCAGAAGGTTGTCGGGCTTTTTGCGGTATTCGAAGCTCACGGCCTGGATGACGAAGGTGAGGAGGATCAGGATCCAGACCCAGTACGCTCCGCCGAAGCTGGTGGCGTAGAAGAGGGGAAAGGCCGCAAACATGGCGCCTCCGAAGAGGACCAGGGTGGTGAAGGTGAGCTCCCACTTGCGGCCGATGGAGTTCAGTACGAGCGATTTTTCGAGGTCGTTCTTCGCCACGGTAAAGAGCAGGGTCTGCCCTCCCTGGACGAAGGTCAGAAAGAGAAAGAGGCTTCCGACGAGAGAGGCGATTATCCACCACAGCGCCTGCAACTGGGACCATTCAAGGTTGCCGATCATCTTATTTCTCCTCCGGTCCGATGGTGATCTGTTTCAGCATGATGCGCACTTCGGCCACCAGCAGGGTGGTGAAGAGGATCAAGAAAGACGAAAAAGGTCGTCTGCACGCTCGCCGGCGCCAGTCCGGTGCTGGCCACCCCAACGGGAAGCAGCCCCTGGATGGCCCAGGGCTGGCGGCCGACCTCGGCCACCACCCACCCCGCCTCGGAAGCGATGTAGCCGAGAAAGAGGCTCAAAACCCCGAACCGCAGCAGCCACCTCTTTCCGGCGAGGGTGTCGCGCAGGGCGAAGAAGAGGTAGACGACGAAGGTCAATCCGAAGAGGAGGCCGAGGGTGACCATGAGCCGGAAGCTGTAGAAGTTGATCGCCACCGGCGGCACCGCATCTTCCGGGGAACGCAGATAGCCGTAGCCGAGGTAGGCGCGGCTTGTGGTTGAACTCCTGCAGGGCGGCCGCGGCAGCCTGCTCGTCCCCCTCTTTGCGGGCCTTTTTGTAGGCGGCGAGCTCGGTTACGGCGTTTCGCCCGCGGATCATCTTCTCCGAAACCCCCTGGACCCCCTTGTCAGAATTGCCGTAGAGCAGGTCGTTGATCCCCGGGAACGAAGCTCTTGGGGTTGCGGTTGGCCAGCACGGAAAGAAGATAGGGGACCTTGACCGAAAAGAGGTAGGAGGGCTCTTCGTTTTTTCCGGGCGCCTTGGCCGGGTTCAGCACCCCCACGGCGCACAGGGCGCAGCCGGTCTCCCCATTGTAGAGCCCCTCCAGAGCCGCCAGCTTCATCGGCTGATTCTTGGAGACGTTGTACGCCGAATCGTCGCCGGTGAAGGCGACGAAGGCCGAGGAGAGAAGGCCGAAGATGCAGGCGACGACGATGCTTTTCCGGGCCAGCCCCAGGTGGCGCTTCTTCAGCAGGAACCAGGAAGAGACGCTCACGACGAAGAGGCAGGCGAGCAGAAAGCCGGAGCTGGTGGCGTGGGTGAACTTGGCGATGGCGACGGGGGAGAAGAGGATGCTCCAGAAATCGTGCATCTCGAAGCGGGCAGTGTCGGGGTTGAAGGTCATCCCCCGTGGAAACTGCATCCAGCCGTTGGCCACCAGGATCCACAGGGCCGAGAGGTTGGAGCCGAAGGCCACCATCCAGGTGGAGAAGAGGTGGAACCTCTTCGACACCCGGTTCCAGCCGAAGAACATCACGGCGAAGAAGGTCGCCTCGATGAAGAAGGCGAAGATCCCTTCGGCTGCCAGGGGGGCGCCGAAGATGTCGCCCACCATCCAGGAGTAGTTGGACCAGTTGGTGCCGAATTCGAACTCAAGGATGAGGCCGGTGGCGATGCCGATGGCGAAATTGATGGCGAAGAGCTTCATCCAGAACTTCGTGATCCGCCTCCATTCCGGGTTGCCGCTTCTCACGTAGAGGGTTTCGAAAAAGGCGAGAAGGAAGGAAAGGCCAAGGGTCAGGGGGACGAAAATCCAGTGGAACATGGCGGTCAGGGCGAACTGGGCGCGGGCCCAGTTGACCTGGCTGAGATGACTCGGGTCTATCACGACTACCTCCTGTAGGGTACCGGGCTAGTGTTCCGTACCCGGAATCCGGGTGAGGGTGTCCAGCACATGGTCGGCCCGCGCGCCGTCGGTGGCAAAGCGGGTCTTGAGAACGTCGGGGAAGAAGAAAAACTTGACGATGGCAAAAAGGACGACGAGCTTAATCAGCAGCACTTTCCAGAGGGTCCGCCCCAGGGTCATGGAGCGAAAACCTTCGCGGTAGAGGTCACAGGCAGCCTGAAGCCGCTGATTCATGGCGCTTTCCTTACGGAGGCTCTCCGCCCATTCCTGCGGACGAGCCGGTTGCCGGCTATTTTTTGACGAAGGTGTCGGATTGCTGGCAGGTGGGGCATTTTCTCGGTTTGCAGCGCCCTTCCTTTTCATAACCGCATTTTTCACAGCTCCAGTGGGCCATGGCAAATCTCCTTTCAAGGTTCAATGTCAAATATGACCAAATCGGTCACAATTCTAGCGGGAGAATTTTTCCTGTCAAGGAAAATTTTTACTTTCGATCCCCGAAGAGCCCTCTCCATATCTTCCCTCGAGCAAAAGAGAGGCGTCTTTCAGGCCAGCGTCCGGGCCGTCTCCAGGGCAACCCGCAAAAGATCGTTTTCAGCCTGCAGCTTCTGCTCCTGCGCCACCGCCTCCCCACCTGTGCGCTCGGCAAGCACCGCGCACACGCATCCCGCAGCAAAGCCGTAGACGCCCCCCATCTTGAAGAGGGTCCCGGCCTCCATTTCGTAATTGAGGAGGTTCAGGCGCCGATACTCCTCGGTGATCCCCTGCAGGCGCCGCTGCAGATGGGGGTTGGCCGAGGACTCGGTCCGCTCCTGCCCCTCGTAGAAGGTGTCCACCGAAGCGGTGACCCCCAGGTGCCAGTCCACCTCGAGGCGCCGGGCGACTTCCACCAGAGCCACGGTGAGGAAAGGGTCTGCGGCGGCGGGGTATTCCCGCGGAGCGATGTCGTCGGCCGTGCCCTGGCGGCAGAGGGCTGCGCTGGAAATGACGAGGCTGCCGACCCGGATGCCCTCACGAATGGATCCGCAGGTGCCGACCCGGAGGATCTTTCTGATGCCGACCTGGAAGAGCTCGTTAACCACGATGGAGAGAGAAGGCGCCCCCATTCCGCTGGTGGCGGCAATCAATCGGGGGCCGTTTTCGAGGGCGAGGAGGTAGCTGTGAAGACCCCGGCTTTCCGACAGGACCTTTTCCAGGCGGACCCCGTCGGTCTCCCGGGCCAGCCGAAGGGTGCGCCCGGGGTCCCCGCACAGCAGGGCGAGGGTCGGCGGATTTTCGCCCAGGTCCTCCGTGCCGAAGCCGATGTGGTATAACGTCGTCATCCCCTTGGCCCTTCCTTCCTTTCGGGCAGAATCCGCCGGTCGAAGGCGGCGGGCAGGAGGACAGCGAGGGTCGTTTCCAGGCGCTCGTCGGAGTCACAGACGCCGATCACCCGCGCAGAGGGTCCGAACTCGTGGAGTACCTGACGGCAGGCGCCGCAGGGAGTAACGGCGGCGGCGGTGGGCGTGTAGAGGGCAAGGGCGAGAATATGACGGCGGCCCTCGGCGACGGCACGCCAGATGGCCGTACGTTCAGCGCAGACAGTGAGACCGAGGGAGGCGTTTTCGATGTTGCAGCCGGCGTAGATCCCATCCCCCTCGGTGAGAACCGCCGCCCCGACGGCAAAGCCACTGTAGGGTGAGTAGCTGGAGCCGGCGGCCTTCCGGGCTGCCAGCTCAAGCCGGCGCAGAAGCTCGGACGAAAGCGTGCTCATGGGTCGGTCCCCCTTTTTCTCCCCGGTTCAGGGCTGGCGGAATTTGCCTTCCATGGCCACCTCGGTGGGAGGCTTGCGGCTGTTGGGGGCTTCCATCTCCAGCAGGTCCTCGGGCAGGACCTCCGGCGCTCCCCTGCGGCCCAGAGCCACCGCGGCCATGATGTGATAGTCCTCCTCCGGCACTCCGAGGACCTCGTAGGCCCTCTCCTGGCTGAATCCCGCCATTCCATGGGTATACAGGCCCCGCTTGCGGGCCTGCAGGGCGAGAGACATCCAGGCGGCCCCGGCATCGAAGGGGGCATGCCGGTTTTCCTTGCCGGTGAGGGCGAACCTCCGCCGGGCCAGGACGAAGAGGAGCACCGGCGCCCGCTCGGCCCATCGGCGGTTCTTCTCCACCAGGGCCGTGGCGAAACGCGCGCGGTCCTCGGCCGTGGCGGCGTAGATGAAGAGCCAGGGCTGCTCGTTGTAGCAGGAAGGGGCCCAGCGGGCCGCCTCGAAGAGGCTCTGCAGGTCCTCCTCGGCAACGGGATCGTCCGAGTAGCTCCTCGGCGACCAGCGGTCGCAGAACATGGCATCGATTTCGGCGGCGGGGGTGCGGGGATTGGGGCGGGGCGGGTTCATGCGGGTCCTCCCTTAAAATGAGATAACATCCGAAATAGGATGGTCAATCGAAACCTGACTCACGCGACGGCGCCACGGCGCCACGTAAAATCAAGAAAGACACCCGGGACGGGCACTCACCCGTCTGTTGAAGTTGCAGGGTCATGAGATGTTTTTGAATTCTGTCGCGTCGTCGCGTGAGAAATCGCCTTTTCAGGAACCCTGAAATACGACGTCAATGACAAAACATTCTAAATATAGCAGATATTTTTGGAATGGCAGGCAGGAGGGGCAAGTAAAATCGGAGGGTTACTCGGGGCGGCAGGAGCGGAAGAAGGCCTCCATCTCTGACAGGACCTCCTCGGTCGGCGCCGCAACCGTCCGCAGCTCGGGGAGGGAGCGCAGAAAGATGCGGCCGTAGCCTTTCTTGACCACCCGGCTGTCGAGAATGAGGACCACTCCGCGGTCGTCGCGGTGGCGGATCAGGCGGCCGAAGCCCTGCTTGAACTTGATCACCGCCTGGGGCACGGTGTACTCCATGAAGGGGTCGCCGCCGGCCGCCTCGATGGCTTCGGCCCGGGCCTCCTGGACCGGCTCGGTCGGCACCTTGAAGGGCAGCCGGGCGATGATCACCTGCTCCAGGGAGCGCCCGGGGACGTCCACCCCCTCCCAGAAGGAGTCGGTGGCGAAGAGGACGCTGGTGGGGTCCTTGGCGAATTTCTTCAGCAGGCGGTGGCGGTTCTCTTCCCCCTGCCGCAGGCAATGATAGCCGCGGGCCGAAAGGACCGGCGAGAGCTCCCCGTGGACCCGGCGCAGCAGGGAATAGGCGGTGAACAGGACGAAGGTGCGCCCGTCGGCGGCGAGGATGCTGCGTTCGGAGAGGTCCCGCACCATCTCCGGGTAGCCGGAGCGCCCCGGTTCGGGGACGTCGGTGGGGACGGCGACCAGGGCCTGGCGGGCAAAATCGAAGGGGGAGTGGAGCAGCAGCTCGCTCACCCGCCCCGGCTCGGTGCGGTCGAGGCCGACCCGGCGCTTCAGGTAGTCGAAGGACTGCCCCACCGCCAGGGTGGCGCTGGTCATCACCACGGTGCGGAAGCGGTCGAAAAGGGCCTCCTTGAGGTTACGGGCCACCTCCAGGGGGGCGGTGCAGAGGCGGGTGATGACCCCGGTACCCCGACCCACCCTGCCCCGGGCCACCTCGAACCAGGCGCAGGTGCTCTCGTCCCCGGCGACGAAGAAGCTCAGGTCGGAAGCGATCGCCTCCAACCGGCCGGCGGCGCCGCGCAGGTCGGTGAGAACGGAGGAGAGCTTGTCGAAGACCTCCTCGGGGATTCTGCCGCACTCCTTCAGCAGCTCCCGCACGCCTCTGGCCAGAAGCTCCGTTTCCCGCGCCAGCTCCCGAACCCGGGCCTTGAGGGCGTCCCAGGTGTCACTCTTGGTGAAGGGCGGAACGACCCGGTGCCGGATCTCCTCCCTCTCAACGACCTCCCGCCCCAGGGCGGCGGCGAGCTCTTCTCCGATCTTCTCCAGCTCGAAAACCGAGCGGTCGAAGAGCGCCTGGCGGCCGGCGAGAAGCGCATCGATCCGTCTCGGCCAGGGCGCGGTAGAGCTCGTCCTCGGTCTCGGGCAGCTCCCGGGCCAGGGCGGACAGGAAGCGGGGCAGCAGCCCTTTGTGGGGCTTTCGCGGATGGCGCAGCTTGTTCAGCACCCGGGCGAAGGCGAAGCGGGTCACCTGGGAGGCGAAAAAACTGGTGGCGACATCCTCGAGATGGTGGGCCTCGTCGAGGATGATCCGTTCGAAGGGAGGCAGGACAGCGGCTGCGGAATAGTTGTCGGTCTGGTGGCGAAGGGTCAGGTCCGAGAGGAGCAGGGCGTGGTTGACCACCAGCAGGTCGGCCTGGGCGGCCTGCCGGCGGGCCCTGTGGAAGAAGCATCCCGAATAGTGGCCGCAACGCACCCGGGCGCACTGGTCGACCTCGCAGCGCACCTCCTCCCAGACCTCCTCCCGGGGAATGAAGGTCAGCTCCTCGCGCGAGCCGTCGGCGGTCTTTTCCGCCCATGTCGAGGATCGCCTGCAACTCCCCGGCGTGCTCCTCGTCGAAGAGGCCCGGCTCCTGGCGCGCCGCCTCGGCCCGGCGCCGGCAGAGGTAATTGCCCCGTCCCTTGACCAGAACCGCATGAAATTCCAGACCCGCGGCCCGCCCCAGAAAGGGCAGGTCCTTGCGGATGAGCTGCTCCTGGAGGTTGATGGTGTTGGTCGAGACGACCACCCGCTCCTCGTTGGCCTTGGCCCAAAGCAGTGCCGGGACGAGATAGGCGAGGCTCTTGCCGGTCCCCGTCCCCGCCTCGATCGCCGCAAGCCTCCCCCGGTTGAAGGCCTCGGCCACGGCGAAAGCCATGCGCAGCTGCTCGGGGCGCTCCTCGAAGCCGGGAAGCGCGCCCGCCACCACTCCGCCGGGACCGAGGATGGCGTCGACGCTCTGGGGCTCGACCGTCACCTCCTGGCGGGGCGCGAAAGCCTCCACCACCTTGTAGAGCCTCTCGGCCAGATTGTCGACGATGTAGAAGCCGACCCCCAGGGAGCCGAGCCGCGAGGCGACTTCGATGTCGGCGCCCGAAGGCTGGAGCACTCCCGAGGGGTGATTGTGGATGACGACGTCCCCGTAGGAGCAGACCTGCAGGATGGCCGGCACCGCCTCCTTGGAGCCTCGCGCCAGCACCTCCGCCTCCACGACCCTGAGGTCGGCATCGGTCCGGCCGAGGAAAAAGACCTCGTTGCCGCCCGCCTCGCGAATGGCCTCCTGCATCTGGCCGATGGCCTGGAGGGAAAAACTCTGCTGCACGGTGGGCTCCCGGGAAAAAGGTCATTTTCCAAAAAAAGGCATTTGGTCCACGAATATCACGAAGTTTCACAAAGAAATTCAACCTTTATGGAGACCGTGCTGACCTCCGCGATGGTGAACCACCGGGTCTTTCGAACTAATCGATTTTTATAAGTTTCTTCGTGGCCTTCGTGGATGACTGAGGTTTTTGATTATACGAGATGGGGCGGGAAAAGGAAAGGTGGGCCGCCGGGCAAAAAAAAGGGCCCCCGGTCGGAGGTAAATATCCCGGGGGCCAAAACGCCGCGATGGCGGCGGGGTGAGCTATGGTGTCTATTCGGGGCGGATGGCCACGTAACGGGGCGCGTCGCCGTGGCGCACCAGGAGAAGAATCGGCTTTTTCCCGTTGTTTTGGAGGGCCTTGCCGAAATCCTGGGGCGAACTGACAGGCTTACGGTTGACTTCCTGAATCAGATCGCCACGCTCGATGCCGGCCTCGGCCGCCGGGGAGCCGTCCTCAACCCCTACCACGAGCGCTCCCTTTTCCCCCTGGTAGCCCAACTGGGTTGCCAGGTCGGGGGTGAGGGCCTGCAGGGTCAGGCCGAGATGGCCTTCGGAGCCGGCGGGAGTCGGGCTCCCCTGGGCATCGGCCTTCTGTTTGCCGACGGTGACCTCGACCTGGCGGGTCTTGCCGTTGCGCAGGACCTCGAGCCGGAGCTTCGTTCCCGGGGCGGTCATGGCGATGGCGTTGCGGAATTTGGCCACCTTACCGACCTTTCTGCCGTCGAGTTTGAGAAGAACGTCCCCCTGTTTCAGCCCGGCTCTGGCCGCCGGGGATCCGTCAACCACCTTGGAGACCAGGATGCCCTCGGTTTGCTTCAGGCCGAAGGAATCGGCCAGGTCCTGGGTCATCTGCTGGATGTAGACTCCCAGGTGTCCGCGGGTGACCTTACCGTGTTCCAGCAGCTGGTCGCGAACCTTCTTGGCCATGTTGATGGGGATGGCGAAGCCGATGCCCATGTAGCCGCCGCTTCGGCTGTAGATGGCGGTATTCATCCCCACCACGCGGCCGTCCAGGTCGACCAGCGGGCCGCCCGAGTTGCCGGGATTGATGGCGGCATCGGTCTGGATGAAGTTTTCGTAGTCGTTCAGACCGATGCCGCTGCGTCCCTTGGCGCTGACGATGCCGGCGGTGATGGTGTGGGAGAGACCGAAGGGGTTGCCGACAGCCAGCACCCAGTCGCCGACTTGGAGCTGGTTCGAATCGCCGAGTTCGAGAAAGGGCAGGTTCTTGGCGTCGATCCTGATCATGGCGACGTCCGTGGGGGGGTCGGTGCCGACGACCTTGGCCGTGAACTCCCGTCCGTCCAGAAGCCGGACCGTCACCTTGTCGGCATCTCCGACCACATGATTATTGGTCATGATCAGCCCGTCCGGGGAAATGATAAAACCCGACCCCTGGCCCACGATATGACGTTTAGGCATTCTGCCGGGGTTCTGGCCCTGGGGCGGAGTGCCGAAAAAACGGTGAAAGAACTGGTCGCCGCCGAAGGGGTTGTCGAAGGGAGAGAAAAACTGGGGAATCTGGGACATGTTTCCCTCGTCGGCGCTCTTTTCCACCTTGATGAAAACCACCGCCGGAGAGACCTTTTTGGCCACGGCCCTGAAAGCCTCGCCGGTCTGGCGCAGGCTCTCGATCCCCTGCTGCTGGGCGCCGGCCATCCCGGGAAGGGCAACCAGGACCGCCAGCACAAAAAGGGGCAGCAGTTTCCATCGTTCGATAGGTTTCAGGCTCATCAGTTGCTCCTTTGCTCTGAAGTGGGTCCGACCGGCGGGCACAGGGTGCGCACCCGGTCGACCAGGATGTCGATATCAAAAGGCTTGTCGAAGACCGCCGCGGCGCCCAGGCGTCCCGCAAGGGCATGGGTCTCGGGGTCGCCGAAGGCGGTCATGCAAATGACCGGGGGATGTCCGTGGCGGTCGAAGAGCGACTCCAGGACCTCCAGGCCCGTCAGTCCCGGCATGCGGATATCGGTGACCACCAGGTCGATTGACGCCTCCTTCCCCTCCAGGCTCTCCAGAAGGCTCACCCCGTCTCCGCAGCTGACCACCTTGTAACCTTGCCTGTAGAGGCAGAAAGCGAGCAGGTCGCGCAGAGCCGGGTCGTCCTCGGCGAGAAGGACGGTGGCGTGACGTCGGGTCGGCTGGGAAGAACCGGGCATGGCTGCCTCCAAAAGCATTTGTCCTTTATTAAGGCATGGGGCGTGCCAACGTCCGTTCACGGAATTTCAAGGGGTTGGAGAAAGGAAGGCAGGGGCAATACGCCCCCTTGGGGCAATATGCCCCAAAAACGGGAGAGGGCGGGGTTTTTCTCGATGCTTTCACAAGAAAGCAAAAAAGGGGATGTCCAGGCAACAAGCGCCAAATGCAAGGCGCG
>CAWBQR010000014.1:0-31343 GCA_963791005.1 uncultured delta proteobacterium
AAGCTGCACCACCTGCTTGCGGTATTCGGCGAGCTTCTCCGACTGGGTGGTCACCACCATCCCTTCGACCGCCGGGGTGTTGCAGGCCGTCATCGGCTTGTCGGCGCCCTCGATTTCGACCACGCAGACCCGGCAGGCGCCGGTGGGGGAAATCTTCTTCAGGAAGCAGAGGGTGGGAATCCGGATCCCGACCTTTTCCGCAGCCTCCAGGATGGTCGCGCCCGTGTGTATCTGAACATTTTTGCCGTCGATCCTCAGATTGACCATGTATTCACCTTTAAATCATCAAGGGAAGCCCGCCGAGCAAACCTCTTCAAAGGGGCCGCCCGAGCGGCCCGTGCAGATGGATGTGTTTCCTTCGGGGGACTCAGTTGATCGCCACCATCGCCACCCGGTAGCAGCGCAGGCAGCGCTCGGCCTCCCGAACCGCCTGGCTTTCGGGCAAGGCCAGTTCGATCTCGTCGTAGTTTCTGGCCCGCTCGGGGCCGCCTACCTTGGGCTGGTGCTCGCGGTGCAGGCCGCCGAGGATGCCGACGTTTTCATTGGGATCGAAGACGCCGAGCTTGTTGATGATATCCTCCATGGCGTCCTCTTCGTTGAGGTAGGTCCGGCCTTCGGTGAGCCAGCGGTGCATGACCCGGGCCGCCCGCCGGCCGCCGCCGACCGCGGCCACCACCGTCATCGGACCGATCTCGCAGTCGCCGCCGGCGAAGACCCCCTCGCAGTCGGTCATCAGCAGGCCCTCCTTGGCGACGACGGTGTTCCACCGGGTCGTCTTGATGCCGAGGTCGTCCCCCTCCAGGAAGGAGAGGTCCGGGTCCTGGCCGATGGCGGGAATGACCATGTCGCAGGGGATGACGTACTCGCTTCCGGGCTTGGGCTGCGGCCGGCGGCGGCCCGACTCGTCCGGTTCGCCGAGGACCATCTCGACCACCTCGACGCCGACGATTTTGCCCTTCTCGGCGATGAGGCGGGTGGGGTTGCGCAGGAACTCGAAGCGGACGTTCTCCTCCTCGGCGTCGTCGACCTCGTAGGACTCCGCCGGCATCTCCTTGCGGGTACGGCGGTAGACGAGGATCGACTCCTCGGCCCCCTGGCGCAGGGCGACGCGGACGCAGTCGATGGCGGTGTTGCCGCCGCCGACGACGATGACCCGCTTGCCGGTCTCGATGGGCTGGCCGAGGGCGACCGCCCGCAGGTAGTTGATCCCCCCTTCGGAGAAGCCCTCGTAGCCGGCGTCCTCGCCCTCGACCCCCATCGGCTTGGAGCGGAAGGCCCCGACGCCGAGGAAGACGGCGTCGTACTGCTCCTTCAGCTCCCTCAGGGAGACGTCTTTGCCGAGCTTGGTGTTGTACTTGATCTCGACCCCGAGGCTGCGGATGATCTCCACGTCGCGGCGCAGCAGGTCGCGGGGCATGCGGTAGTCGGGGATGCCGACGGCGACGGTGCCGCCCGGTTCGGGGAGCATGTCGATGATGGTGATCCGGTGCCCCTCCAGGGCGAGGTAGTAGGCGCAGGCCAGGCCGGCGGGGCCGGCGCCGACGACGCAGACCTTCTTGCCGGTCTTTCGCCTTGGGGGCCATCGGCGGCTGGTGGTTGTGCATCCATTCGTGGTCCGAGGCGACCCGCTTGAGGACCATGATGCTGATCGGCTCATCGACCAGGGCGCGCCGGCAGGCCGTCTCGCAGGGATGGGGGCAGACCCGGCCGCAGACCGCCGGGATCGGCATGTTCTTTCGCACCGCGGCCAGGGACTGGTCGAAGCGGTAGTCCTTGACCCCCTCGATGTAGGCGGGAATGTCGATGTGCGCCGGGCACTTGTCCATGCAGGGGGCGGTGAGCTTTTCCTTGTAGGCGCCGGCGGAGACCGGTTTGCGTTTTTCGCGGATGTAGGCCAGGTAATCGTCCCGGAAATGTTTCACGGTATCGAAGACCGGGATGGCGGAGGTCATGCACAGGGTGCACTTGCAGTTCTCCATGAGCTGCGCCAGGCCCTCGATGATCGCCAGGTCCCGCTTCCTCCCCGTGGCCCTGGACGATGCGTGCCAGGGTGTCCTGGAGCACCTTGGTCCCTTTCTTGCCGGGCGTGCACTTGGCGCAGCAGTACTTCTCCTGGACACGCTTCATGTATTCGGCGGCCATGGCGACGATGTCGGTCTTGGGGTCCATCACGACCACGCCGTCCCAGCCCATGAAGGCGCCGACTTTTCCTTCGCTCAGGTAATACTCGGGAAGTTTGAGCTTGAGGGATGCCAGGTCCGCCTCGCCTCCCTTGCGGTTGTCGACGACGTTCCTTCCCCAACTTGAAAAAATCACCTGAGTCAAATTGACCTCCTGTTCGACCGGTGTGTATGCCATTCATGCAAAGGAGAACGAAAGTCCTCGAAAAAAAAGCGGGAATCCGCTCTTTGGCAAAAATCGCGCTCTTTGATTTCTGTATACAGTATGCAGCTTAATACCACAGGGGGTGGTACCAAATCAAGGAGAAATTTACCCTTCCCTCATCTTCGGCAGATAATAAGAGCCCGGAATGACGGCATTAATTTTCGGGGCTGCGGCGGGGCCCGGCCGACGCAAGAAGGCGTGTTCCGGAACTCCCCCCCAGTCATGGAAAGCGGGGAAAGGGGGTGACGACAACCCATTCCCCCGGCAGGTGGGGGTCGGTTTTTTGCAATGCCCATTCCTGCTGAAAACGGAAGGTTTTAATGGTGATCGAGGGAAGAAGATAGTATTCCAGAACGGCCCAGGTCACCATCCGCCGGTCTTTCTCGCGCAAGGTGGAGGCTTCGAGGCGAACATCGGTGATGTGGAGGTCCTTCAGAGGGGTCGAACTGTTGCAGAAAGTCCTCCCGGTACTCCCCGGCCAGGTGCTGTGAGGCGCCCTGAAAGTCCCCCCAGCGCAGCCGCTGCAGGAAATCGTCCGCCGTTACCGGAAAGCGGGTGGCGGGAGGCTCGATGGTGGAGCAGGCGGCAAGGAGCAGGATCCCCGGCAACAGGAGCAGCAGGCTTTTCCGAAACGGGAACTTTTTCATGGGTCTCCTTCTGGCGTCTCTTGCAACTCTCCGATCATGAGATAAACTGAGACTTTTTAAATTCGGATCAGGGAGCGGCTGATGAAAACGGTGGAAATCTATACCAAGTCCTATTGCCCTTACTGCCGGCGGGCCAAGGAGCTGCTGCGCATCAAGGGCGTGAACTTCATCGAACACGACGTGACCACCGACCCCGCCGGGGAGAAGGAGATGCGCCTTCGCTCGGGAGGAGACACCGTCCCCCAGGTCTTCATCGGCGGCAACCCCGTCGGCGGCTGCAGCGACCTCTTCGAGCTCGATGAAAAGGGGGAGCTGGACCGGCTCCTCGACCTCAAGTCCCCCGGCGGATGATCCCGATCAGCTCCAGCGCCAGTTCCACCTTGCCGAAAGGCGGCATGAGATACCACCCGCCGACCTTTCCCCGCCCGGCGACGACCAGCTCCCTGGCAATGGCCATCCCTTCCTTCACCCCTTCCTCCCCGCTCTTGCCCTTCATCCTGCGCAGCACCTCGTCCGGGAAGGGTGATCCCCGGCACCTCGTTGTGCAGGAACTCGGCATTGCGGCCGCTGACCAGGGGCAGGATCCCCACCAGGACAGGAACCTTCAGAGGGGCGGTGCGCTCCAGCATCCGCATCCAGCACCTCGACAGAGTAGACGGGCTGGGTCTGGACGAAGCGGGCTCCCGCCGCGACCTTTTTTTCCAGCCGCCGCAGCTGCCCTTCCATGCTCGGCAGGTTGGGGTTGAAGGCCGCCCCGAGCAGAAACCGGGTGCTGCCTCCCAGGTCGGTCCCCAGCAGACTCCTGCCGGCGTTCAGAGCCGAGAGAAGCTCGAGCAGCCCGACGGAGTTGAGGTCGAAGACGCTGGTGGCCCCGGCTTCGCCGCTCACCGAGACGGGGTCCCCGGTCACCGCGAGGATGTTTTTCAGCCCCAGCAGGTGCGCCCCCATCAGGTCGGAGTGAAGGCCGATCAGGTTGCGGTCCCGGCAGGTCACGTGGGCAATCACCTCGACCCCCGTCTCCTCCTGGATTTGCCGGGCCAGGGCCAGGTTGCCGAGGCGGATGTGGGCCAGGGGATTTTCCGCCAGGTTGATGGCATCGACCCCCGCCCCGGCCAGTGCCCGGGCTCCTGCGAGCACCTTGGAGCAGTCGAGGCCCCGGGGAGGGTCGAGCTCCACCGTGATCACCGGGCGCCGGCCCCACCCGTCGAGAAACGATTTCTCCGCGGCGGCCTCGGCATGCTCCGGCCGGGGCTGCGGCGGTTTCCCCTCTGGAGACGGCTGGGGCCGGGGGGCGGGGCGCAGGCCCTCCAGGGCTGCGGCCAGGCGGCGGATATGCTCCGGGGTGGTGCCGCAGCACCCTCCCACCAGCGAAGCGCCGGCCAGGGCCATGTCCCGCCCCATGCCGGCGAAATACTCGGGGGTGGCGAGGTAGATGTAGCGCCCGTCGACGAACTCCGGGAATCCCGAATTGGGAAAGGCCGAAAGGGGGAGCGTCGAGGCGGCGGCCATCCGTGAGAGAACCTTGAGCAGGTCCAGGGGCCCGGAGCCGCAGTTGGCCCCCAGGACGTCGGCCCCCGCGGCGCCCAGCCTGCGGGCCGCCTCTTCGGCGCCGGTCCCCTCGCGGGTGCGGCCCCCCTCGAGAAAAGCCATCTGGGCCACCGCGGGCAACCCCAGTTCCCGGGCCAAAGCGAGGGCGATCTCCAGGTCTTCGAGGCAGGCGAAGGTCTCCAGGATGAAGAGGTCGACGCCCCCTTCGGCCAGGGCCTCCATCTGCTCGCGCAGCACCGAAGCCTTGTCGGCCGGTGAGAGCTCGGTGGCCTCTCCCCGGGGGCGAATCAGGGGCCCGACGGAGCCCGCCACGAAACGCTCCTCCCCGGCGACGCGCGCGCGCCAGCCGGGCGCCGGCCTCGTTGATGGCCCGGCTCTTCTTCTCCAGGCCGATGGCCGAAAGGCGAAGGGCGTTGGCCCCGAAGGTGTTGGTTTCGAGGAGCTGCGCCCCGGCGGCGGCGTAGTCGGCGTGCACCTGCCGGACCATGTCGGGATGCACCAGGTTGAGGTGCTCGAAGTTGGTTTCGAGGGGAACCCCGCGGCTGTAGAGAAGGGTTCCCATGGCGCCGTCGCCGACAAGGACCTCTCCGGCCAGGCGCTCAAGGAACCGTTGGCTGCGATTTGAACCGGACATGAAGTAGCTGTTCCACGGAAGGTTGGGAGGAAACCGGGCGTAACGTTTCCGTGTTTATGCCACAGTTCGCCGGAAAAGGGAAGTATTGCGGGGGGCGGGGGCAGTGCGCGAGAGGGAATAGTCGGACGAAAAACCGTCCCGACCCGTCCAGACCGTCGGACGGGTCGGACCGTTCAGACGATTCAGCCCTGCTCCCTGTAAAATAGCCGTATAAAACAGATGCCCGTCCGATTCGGCCACCGAAAGGGAGAGCTCGAGGAGGAACTTGGAGCCGTCCCGGCGCCGGCACGGTATCCGGTGGGTCCGGCGAAGGAGTCCGGCCGCCTTGTCCTTCAGCCAGGCCTCCGTCCCCAGGCGGTGTATGGAGGGGCACTCCTCGTGGATGAGGCTGTCGATGGTGACCCCGAGGACCTCGGTTTTGCTGTAGCCGAACATCCGCTCCGCCTGGCGGTTGAAGAGGATGATCTGGCCGTTGCTCAAAAAGGAGACGATTCCGTCGCGGGCCGTCTCGGTGAGGAGCCGGAAGCGTTTCTCCGACTCTTCCAGGTGACGGGTTTCCTCCTCCAGGTGCTCGATCATCTCGTTGAACCCGTCGATGAGAATCCCTATTTCGTCCCTTCCCCGGCGGGGAATTTTTTTCTCGAACCGTCCGGTGCGGACAATGGAGGCTATGGCCTCGCCGAGGCGTCCCAGGGGGCGGGTGACGGTCGTGCGGATCAGCAGGCCCAGACAGGTGATGAGGGCGAGGAAGATGCCGCCGGTGATCAGGGCGCCGTTGCGGGCGTTGGCGTAAATCCGGTGGTAGAGCTTGTCCATGGGGATCGTCACGGAGGCGGCGCCGATGATCTCCCCGATCCGGTAGTAATAGGCCTGGTCCTTTTCCTTGGGGAAGAGGGTTTTTATGAAGTCGGGGGCGTTGTCCGGGTCGCCGTGGCATTGCAGGCAGCTCTGGTCGGCGGTGAAGGGGCGAAGGTAGCGGAAGACCGGCTCCCCGTGCAGGGAGGTGATGGCGTAGTCCTCCTCCAGGTAGGGGTCTTCCCTGAACTTCTGAAGCATCCTCTTCTCGAAGGAGTCCGGGGCGTTCTGGGGGTTGCGGTAGCGGTCGGAGATCTGGCGGATGCTGTAGTCGAGGTCCTGGGCGACCCGGGCGCCGATGCGGGTCGAAGCCACCACCGGAATCAGCCCGTAGCGCCGGATCGAGAGGGGTACCTCCCCGACCTGCAGCTGGTTGGAGAGGTATTCGCGGGCGCGGATGGCCTCGAAGGCGACGATGCGGGCCTTCTCCACCGCCTCCTCGAGGATGAAGGCTTTTTGCTGGTAATAGCTGATGTAGGTGGAAATCCCGAAAAAGAGCAGGAGGATGACGGCGATGACCAGGCCGATTTTGGTCAGCAGCCCGCGGTTGCGGAAGGGATTCATAGAAGCATCGAACCTTCG
This sequence comes from uncultured delta proteobacterium, assembly GCA_963791005.1. Classification (GTDB taxonomy): domain Bacteria; phylum Desulfobacterota; class Desulfuromonadia; order Desulfuromonadales; family CAWBQR01; genus CAWBQR01. Next base: position 6,652 of record CAWBQR010000014.1, read on the forward strand.
GGATGGCAAAAATTTCTTAAATTCTAGCCGCAAAGGTCCGCGATGCAAGAAGGGAACTCAGGCCGCGACGCCGGTCCGACTGGAGAAACTGCCTCAGGATGGCGGCGGTCAGCCCCCAGATTTCATGCCTTCCGACGGTGTAGAAATAGACCGGATGCAGCCGGCCCTTGTGGCGCCAGTCCTCCTTGCGGAAAACGGCCGGGTCGGTCAGGTCGGCCAGGGGGACTTCGATGACCTCGGCGATCTCCGTAGTCGTTGACCCGGAAGGGGTAGGGCCAGGGGAAGGTTCCCACGAAGGGGGTCACCCGGTAGCCGTGGATGGAGACGAAGTCGTCCAGCCGGCCCAGCACCGAGACGTCCGCAGGGCGGATGCCCATCTCCTCCTCCGTTTCCCGAAGGGCGGTGGCCTTCAGGTCGGGGTCTTCGGGGTGGCGGCCGCCTCCGGGAAAGGAGATCTCCCCGCTGTGGTGGTTGAGGATTTCGGTGCGCCGGGTGAAGAGGACGTGGTCGTCCCCGTCTCTGAGGTACAGGGGGAGAAGGACCGCGGCGGGCCGGAGGGCCTCGTTTTCGATGGTGCGGGGGGGATGGGAGGCCAGAGCCTGGCGGACTGGGCCGGGATCGAGCATCAGACCTTGACCGAAACGGCGTTCTCGCGCAGGGCGGCGATGGTGGCGGCGTAGTCCGGATGGTTGAACACGGCGCTTCCGGCGACGAAGACCTCCGCCCCGGCGGCGGCGATGCGGCCGATGTTGTCGGGCTTGACTCCGCCGTCCACCTCCAGCTCGACGTGCAGGCCCCGGCGGTCGATTTCCCGGCGCAGCGCGGCGATCTTGGGCAGGCAGGAGGGGATGAAGCTCTGGCCGCCGAAGCCGGGATTGACCGTCATGACCAGCACGAGGTCGAGGTCCTCCAGGATGACGTCGAGGGTCTCCACCGGCGTGGCCGGGTTGATGGACACCCCGGCCTTTTTGCCCAGGCTGCGGATCAGCTGCACCGTGCGGTGCAGGTGGCGGACGGCCTCCTGGTGGACGGTGATGATGTCGGCTCCGGCATCGGCGAAGTCGGGAATGTAGCGATCGGGGTTTTCGATCATGAGGTGCACGTCGAGGGGCAGGTCGGTGGTCTTGCGCAGCGCCTCGACCACCAGGGGGCCGATGGTGATGTTGGGGACGAAATGGCCGTCCATGACATCGACGTGGACGTAGTCGGCGCCGCCGGCGGCGACGGCCCGGACTTCCTCGCCCAGGCGGGAGAAGTCGGCGGAGAGGATGGAAGGGGCGATTTTTATCATGGTATGGCTCCGAGGACGGTGCGGGACCGGTGATGATTAACCCTGGTAAGAAACAACTTTGCACGCGGATCAAATCTGAGCAATTCGGATTTTCGCGGTTCTGGAGACCAAAGCTCAATAACCCGAAGGGGGAGGCGGCAAAAACCGCTTGTGTCTTTGATTTATCCGCGCTTATCCGATTTTATCCGTGTGCAATTGCCGTTTTTGATACGGTTAAAACCTAACACAGCTCGCCCGGCGGCGGTCAGAGTTTTTTGAAGGCGGCGGCAAAAAAGGCGTCCATCCCCCCGTGGCGGTGAGGGTAGGTCCGCAGGGCGCTCGGCCTCGTCGAAAAGCTCCCCCAGTCCCGGGGGCGACTCTCTGCGGAGGTCCTCCGGCGCGAACTCGGGATGGGCGGCCAGAAATCCCCGAGTCACCCCGTCGGTCTCCTCCGGGGTGAGGGTGCACAGCGAGTAGAGGAGGCGGCCGCCGGGGCGCACGCAGGGGCGCTACGTTCGTCCAGAATGGCCGACTGCCTCGCGGCCATCTCCCGCAGGTCGGCCTCGCGGCGCCGCCAGCGGATCTCGGGATTTCGCCGCAGCACCCCCAGGCCGCTGCAGGGCGCGTCGACCAGCACCCGGTCGAAGGAGCCCGGTTCCAGAAAGGAGGGCGGGGTCGTGAGGTCCCAGGGTCGGGTTTCGACCCCCTCGCAGCCGAGCCGCGCGCGTGCCTTCGGAGACCAGCTCGAGGCGCTTGGGATGCAGGTCGAGGGCGAGAATGGGGGCGCTGTTCCCCGCGAGGGCGGCGATGTGGGTCGTCTTGCCCCCGGGGGCGGCGCAGGCGTCGAGAATCCGCTCGCCGCCTTGCGGGGCGAGGAGATGGGCGATGAGCATGCTCGCCTCGTCCTGCACCTGGTACCAGCCTTCGGCCGCCCCCGGAAGGGGGGCCTCGGCCCTGGCCGTGATCGATGGCCCCCTCGGGGGCGTACCGGGTCGGAACGGCCTCGTGCCCGGCCTCATGCAGCCGCTCCAGGTACGCCTCCCGGGCCATGCGCAGGGTGTTGACCCGCAGGGTGAAGGGGGCGGGGTGGAGGAGGGCCTCGGCCAGAGCCGCCGCCTCCTCACGCGCCCAGCTCCTCCATCCAGCGGCCGGCCAGCCAGCGGGGGAGGGAAAGCACCTTTTCCAGGTAGGGAAGGGGGGCGTCGGGGGAGGGCCAGGGGAGGCGCTCCTTCTCGCGGTCGATGGAGCGCAGGATGCCGTTGATGAAGCCGGTGGCGCGCTCCATCCCCTCCCGTCGGGCGAGCTCCACCGTCTCGTGCACCGCGGCCCGCGCCGGCACCCGGTCGAGCATCAGCAGCTGGTAGGCTCCGAGCCGCAGGAGGCAGAGGACCTTCGGCTCGACTTTGGCCAGGGGCTTGCGGCAGAAGCGGGAAAGGGCGAAGTCGAGCCGGCCCCGCAGGCGCAGCACCCCGTAGACGAGCTCGGTGACCAGGGCCCGGTCCCGGGGGTCCAGGCCCGCAGCTGCGTTCAGGGAGGCATCGAGGGCCAGGTCGGCATAGGCCCCCTCGTCCACCCGGCGGAGGATGTCGAAGGCCATTTTTCGGGGGGAAGTGGGTTTCAAGGGTCTGGTGAAATGTAAAAAGTTAAATGTTAAAAGAAAAGGAAAAGCAGCTCGTCTCTCCTTAGTCACGGTCCCTGGCCTTGACGGCGAGGTGCCGGCTCAGAACTGCTTGTTCCTGCCCCTTGAACCCGCCGTCGCCTTTCGGCTATGGCGGGCAAGTCCTGGAGCCGAGGTTTTACCGAACCCCCATGCTCTCCAGCCGCCGGATGCGCTCCTCGACGGGAGGGTGGGTGGAGAAGAGGGCCTTCAGGCCGTCGCCGCGCAGGGGGTTGACGATGAACATGTGGGCGGTGGCCTGGTTGACCTGGCGCATCGGCATCCGGGTGTTGGCCATCTCCAGCTTGCGCAGTGCGCTGGCGAGGTAGAAGGGGTTGCCCGACATCTGCGCGCCCCCCTTGTCGGCCTCGAATTCGCGGGAGCGGGAGATGGCCATCTGTACCAGCATCGCCGCCAGGGGCGCCAGGATGATCGTCAGGATCAGGGCCACGGGGTTGTTGTCGTTGTTGTCGCGGCCGCCGAAGCCGCCGAAGAGGGCGGCCCACTGGGCCATGTAGGCGAGGTAGGAGATTGCCCCGGCGATGGTGGCGGCCATGGAGCCGATGAGGATGTCCCGGTGCCTGACGTGGCTCATTTCGTGAGCCATGACCCCCATCAGCTCCTCCCGGGAGAGGATCTGCAGGATTCCCTCGGTGGCGGCGACCGCCGCGTGCTCGGGGTTGCGCCCCGTGGCGAAGGCGTTGGGGGTGGGCTGGGGAAGGGTGTAGACCTTGGGCATCGGCAGGTTGTTGCGCTGACAGAGCTCCTGGACGACCTCGTACAGGGTGCCGCTGCTCACTTCCTGGCCACGGTACATCTTGACCACGATTTTATCGGAAAACCAGTAGGAGCCGAGGTTCATCACGCCGGCCATGACCAGGGCGAAGAGGGCGCCGCCCCGTCCGCCGACCGCTCCGCCGGCCGCCATCAGCAGGACGGTGAGCAGGGCCATGAGCATAACTGTCTTCAGTGTGTTCATCTGGAAATTCACCTTTTCTTGATGGCGTCGCAAAAAGTCCGCCCTACGTCGTCACGGCGTTTTTTCAGGACCTCGACATACCTGAGGCAGCCTTCGCCCCTGAAAAACCACCAAGCCTTGTAGGACGAAATTTTTGCTTAGCCATCCATGAGGTTTTGCGAAAGCATCTTTCTTATTCAGGGCTGTTTTCCCGACCGGCCTTTCCCGAAGCTCCGGGCCGCCGGGCTCTTCCCGCTGGATCAAATATAGTGACCTGCCCGGGGAAAATCAAGGGGAGGACGGTTCGAGGTGTTCGTCCAGGGCTCTTTTCACCTCATCCAGGATGACGTGGGTGTTGAAGCAGGGGCCGTTGGGCCGCCGGTTGAGAACCCCGATGACGGGAAGAGGATAGGAGTCCCGGATTCCGGAGGTGAGGTCCCGCTCGCAGGCCACGGCCAGGATGAACCTGGGCCGCCTCTCGACGATGATCTTGCGGGCAAGGGTGCCGCCGGTGGCCACGGCGATGGCCACTCCGCGGGACTTGGCGATTTCCGCCAGCCCCTGGATGTCGCACTTGCCGCAGCGCAGGCACTTGTCGACATCCCCGGTGATCTTGATCGGACAGTCGAAGAGCTGGACGCAGTGGGGAAGGAGAATCAGGACCTTCTGCGGGGGGACCCGCAGCTTCTTGGCCCGCACCAGCTGGTTGTTGAGGGCGATGAAGGACTGCTGCAGGGTGTCCCGGTCGATCCCGAAAAACCGCCCCAGGCCGATGATGGCGGGAAAGAGGTACTTGATGACGATCCCGCGCAGGCGCTGGGAAAAAAAGAGATCCTTGCCCGTGAGCAGCGTCAGGATGAGCAGGGAGAGCCCCAGCACGATCACCAGGGACAGGACGCCCAGGACGGCGCCGAAGATGTAGGGCAGGGCGGGGTTGATGTTGGAGAGCCCGACGCTGGGCACCCACCACAACAGGAGGGCCAGGCCCACCACAGCGGCGCAGGCCACCGTCAGCATGGCGATGAAATGGCGCTTGCGGGGCTCGAACCCTTCGGGCATAGAGGTCTTCTCGGACACGTCAGGACTCCAGTCGGGTGCCGGGGGACAGGGGTCTGCCGCGCAGAAAGTCGGCGGCGGGGAGACGCTTTTTCCCGGGGAGCTGAAGCTCGCGCACCAGGAGGACCCCTTCGCCGCAGGCGATTCGCACGCCCTCGGGGCCGGCAGAGACGACGGTCCCCGGCGCCGCGCCGGCCGGACCCGCTTCCGGAAGGGTGCGGGCGAGCTTGAGGGTTTCGCCCTCGAGACCGGTGTAGGCGCCCGGCCAGGGGTCGAGCCCCCGGACGAGGTTGTGGATGGCCGAGGCGCTCCGGTTCCAGTCGATGCGGCCGTCCTCCTTTTTCAGCATCGGCGCGTAGGTGCTCAGGGCATCGTCCTGTGGGGCGGGGACGAGGGTCCCCTCGCAGAGCCGGTCCAGGGTTTCCGCCATCGCCTCCCGTCCGAGGGGGGCCAGACGGTCGTGGAGCTCTCCGGCGGTCTCCTCGGGGCCGATGGGGGTGGCGCGCCTGACGAGCATGTCGCCGGTGTCGAGGCCCACGTCCATGAGCATGGTCGTCACCCCCGTCTCGGTCTCCCCGTCGATGATCGCCTGGTTGATCGGCGCGGCGCCGCGGTAGCGCGGCAGCAGGGAGGCGTGTACGTTGATGCAGCCGTGGCGGGGGATTTCCAGGACGCTCCTGGGGAGGATCTGGCCGAAGGCCACCACCACGATGAGGTCGGGCGCCAGGGCCCGGAGCTCCTCGACGGCGGCCGGGTCGCGCAGCTTGAGGGGCTGGTAGACGGGGATGCCGCGCTGCTGCGCCAGCACCTTGACCGGCGGCGGGGTCAGCGCCTTTCCCCGGCCCTTGGGCCGGTCGGGCTGGGTGTAGACGGCGCACAGGTCGATCCCGGCCTCCAGGAGGCCCTCGAGGGTCGGCAGGGCGAACTCCGGGGTTCCCATGAAAACGGTACGGATGCTGCGAGGATCCAGGGTCACAACTGCTCCTGCTGCTGTTCCATGATTTTCTTGTATTTTTTGCGGAAGATCCCCTTTTTCAGGGGGGAGAGATGGTCGACGAAGAGAACACCGTCGAGGTGGTCGATTTCGTGCTGGAAGGCGATGGCGAGCAGGTCCCCGGTCTCCAGCTCGACCTGGTCGGCCCTCCAGGTCGAGGAACCGCACCTTCACCCGGGCGCTTCGGGGAACACGGGCGTAGAAGCCGGGAACCGAGAGGCACCCCTCTTCCTCGAAGACCTCGCCCTCCCGCTCCAGGATCTCGGGGTTGAACGCCGTGATGAGCTGGGGCGGAGCGTCCTTGGGGGCGCAGTCGAGGACCACCAGGCGCCGGGAAATGCCGACCTGGGGGGCCGCCAGGCCGACGCCGGGAGCCGCGTACATCGTCTCCGCCATGTCGCGGGCCAGGCTGCGGAGCTCCTCGTCGATGTCCGTCACCGGCAGGGCCGGTTTTTTCAGGACCGGGTCGGGATAGTGGAGGATCGGTAGTATCGCCATTTACTTTATCAATCTGACGGGAATCTGAATCTGCGCCGCAGGCTGGCGCCGCCCTTTTTTATCCCCTAATGATGATGCTTTCGCAAAAACTCATGGGATGGCTAAGCAAAAATTTCGTCCTACAAGTCCTGGTGCTTTTTCAGGGGCGAAGGCCTACATCAGGTAGGTCGAGATCCTGAAAAAACGCCGTAACGCCGTAGAACGGACTTTTTGCGACGCCTTCAATGATAAGTGGAGGATGGCGACAAAGTCAACCGGAAGAGCGCTTTTTTGCCGCCGGGAGGCCCAGCGGCCCGGTCTTCCATGGGTGAAAATGCAAGAGGCCCGCACCAGTGCGGGCCTCTTTGGAGGTCCGGCAGGTCGGGTACCTATTTTTTCGCCAGCGCCTCTGTCATCGCCTCGCCCATGCGGGTGGGGCTCTTGGAGACGACCACCCCGGCTTCGGAAAGGGCGGCGATCTTGTCCTCGGCCTTTCCCTTGCCGCCGGTGATGATCGCCCCGGCGTGCCCCATGCGCTTGCCGGGGGGCGCCGTGACCCCGGCGATGAAGGCGGCCACCGGCTTTTTCATGTTTGCCTGGATCCAGTCGGCCGCCTCCTCCTCGGCGCCGCCGCCGATCTCGCCGATCATGAAGACCCCTTCGGTTTCCGGGTCGCTCGTTGAAAAGGTCCAGGACCTCGATGAACTTCATGCCGATGATCGGGTCGCCGCCGATGCCGACGCAGGTCGACTGGCCCAGCCCGGCGTCGGTGAGCTGCTTGACCGCCTCGTAGGTGAGGGTGCCGCTGCGGGAGACGACGCCCGATCTTGCCCTTCTTGTGGATGTAGCCGGGCATGATCCCCACCTTGCATTCCTCCGGGGTGATCAGCCCGGGGCAGTTGGGACCGATCGAGCCGGGTGCCGCTGGTGTTCGATGAAGCGCTTGGCCAGGACCATGTCCCGCACCGGGACCCCCTCGGTGATGCAGACCGCCAGCTCGATGCCGGCTTCGCAGGCCTCCAGGATGGCGTCGGCGGCGCCGCGGCGGCGGGACGAAGATCATCGAGACATTGGCGCCGGTGATGCGCACCGCCTCCTCCATGGTGTCGAAGACCGGAATCCCCTCGATGTGGATCCCCCCCTTGCCCGGCGTGACCCCGGCGACGATCTGGGTGCCGTACTCGCGGCACTGCTGGGTATGGAAGAGGCCGGTCTTGCCGGTGATCCCCTGGACGACGATGCTGGGATTCCTTGTTGATCAGGATGGACATATCGAATCTCTCCTTGCTGCTGCGGTTTTTGTCGAAAGGGTATCGGCCGCCGGTCTACTCCCCTTCGCCGCCCCTGTTTCTGCCCTTCGCCTTGGCCTGCTCGGTCCCTCCGGGGGCCGCCTTCACCATCTCCACGATCCTTTCGGCTCCCCGGCCCAGGGAATCCTCGCATTCGACATTCAGGCCCGATTCGAGCAGCAGCTTCTTCCCTTCCTCCACGCTGGGAGCCATCCATGCGCACCACGATCGGCAGGGTGCAGTTGATCTCCGAGGCCGCCTCGATGATCCCCTGGGCGATGACGTCGCAGCGCATGATTCCGCCGAAGATGTTGACGAAAACCCCTTGGACATCCCGGTCCTGAAGGATGATTTTGAAGGCTTCGGCGACCTTCTCCCGGGTGGCCCCGCCGCCTACGTCGAGAAAGTTGGCCGGCTCGCCGCCGCATTCCTTGAGCACGTCGAGGGTCGCCATGGCCAGCCCGGCGCCGTTGACCATGCAGCCGATGTTGCCGTCGAGCTTGATGTAGGAGAGATCGAACTTGCCGGCGTAGATCTCCAGGGGATCGAGCTGGGAGTAGTCCATCAGATCGTGGTATTCCCAGTGGCGGAAGATGGCGTTGTCGTCGAAGGAGATCTTGGCGTCCATGGCCAGCAGCCAGCCGGCCTTGGTGACCACCAGGGGGTTGATCTCCACCAGGGAGCAGTCCTTTTCGGTGAGCACCCGATAGAGGCTGAGAATCAGTCTGCACGCAGTCCTCGGCAAGGGTTCCGTGAGCCCGAGGGCGAGGGCGATGCGGCGGGCCTGGTAGGGGCGCAGCCCCGTGAAGGGGTCGATGGTCAGCTTGTGGATCTTCTCGGGGGACTTGGCGGCCACCTCCTCGATCTCCACCCCGCCCTCGGCCGAGGCGATCACGCAGTAGCGGCTGGTGGTGCGGTCGAGGGTGATGGAGAGGTAGAACTCCCGGGCGATCTCCACCGGCTCCTCCACCAGGATCCGGCGCACCTTGAGCCCCTCGGGCCCGGTCTGGGCCGTCACCAGGCGCTTGCCGAAGAGCTCCTTGGCCAGTTCGTGGGCCTGCTCGGGATGGTAGACCATCTGCACGCCGCCGGCCTTACCCCGCCCTCCGGCATAGATCTGGGCCTTGACCATGCAGCGTCCGCCCATCATCTTTGCGGCCCGCTCCACCTGGTCGGCGGTCAGGCACACCCGGCCCCGGGGGACCGGGATGTCGAAAGTGCTGAGGATCTCCTTGGCCTGGTACTCATGAATGTTCATCTGCTTCCCCCGTGAAGGTTGGAATGAGACTGCGGAGGACCCGAGGGTCCTGCGCCGCGATGTGTTCTGTGTTCCCCCAGCAAAAGCGATGCCTTTCCTTGTATGTAGCCGAAATTGCAGTCCCTTTGGTGTGAGAGCCGAGGTCCGGGTGGGCGTGGCCTTCTGGAGGGGGACTAAAGGCCGCCGGATGTGGGGAAAAAAATAATCCCGCGGAAAAAAATGGTCAGACCTGTTTGGTTTTAGTTTGAGTGTTTATTTTTGCTCTATTCCCGAAAAAAATTAGGAAGAATAAAAAAATCTAAGAGTACTATATACCGTTTAACCCTTTTGTCTGTATGTGTCAATGGGTCTTACCAATTTTGGAAGGAGGGTTTTTGCGCGAACGAAAAAAGCCCGGCGGCTTCGACTAACACATAGTTTAGCTAAAAGCGCCGGGCCGGCCAGCCTGGGAAGAGTTTTTTGTCGGTTTCAGATCTCGTTTTTGCCCCAGTCGGCCAGGAATTTGTTGATGCCGACGTCGGTCAGCGGGTGTTTGTCCAGCTGCGGCATGACGCTGAAGGGGATGGTGCAGATATCGGCGCCGATCAAGGGCCGCCTGCAGGACATGCAGGGGGGAGCGCACCGAGGCGACGATGATCTCGGTTTGCGTAGCCGTAGTTGTCGAAGATGGTGCGGATCTGGTCGATCCCTTCCATGCCGTCGTGGCCGACGTCGTCGAGCCGGCCGACAAAAGGGGAGACGTAGCTGGCGCCCGGCCTTGGCGGCCAGCAGCGCCTGCAGCGGGGAGAAGACGAGGGTGACGTTGGTCTTGATCCCCTCGGCGGTGAAGATGCGGGTGGCCTTCAGCCCCTCGCCGGTCATCGGCACCTTGATGACGATGTTCTTGGGGTTGATCTTGGCCAGCTCCTGGCCTTCGCGGATCATCCCCGGGGCGTCGAGTGGCGATCACCTCGGCGGAGATCGGGCCGTCGACGATGCCGGTGATCTCGGTGATCGACCTCCCGGAAATCCCGGCCGCTCTTGGCGATGAGGGAAGGGTTGGTGGTGACGCCGTCGACCAGACCCAGCTCGTGGGCGGCGCGGATTTCGGCGACCTCGGCGGTGTCGATAAAGAATTTCATAGGGTCCTCCTGCAGTGGTTTCGATGGAATGCCGGGTCCCTATTAAAACCCAATCGGCCGGAGTTTTCCAGAAACAAAATTAATTGGTCCCGAAGATTGACGGGGCAGGCCCCGGTTAAGAGGCCTGCCATGGTCGAGGGCCCTTTCTACGCCGCCCGCGCGTGGAACTTCTCCGGTTCCAGCGAGGGAACCTTGAAAACCTCGGGTGCTTCGCCCTGGCGAACCAATTCCCTCTCCGCGAGCACGGCCAACAGAGGAGATGCAAGAAACCGGATTCCCGACAGGCAGATCAGCAGGAAACCGACCTGGAGAAGGTCGGCCCGGGCCCCGTCATGGAGCGCAAAGAGTGTGCCCCCCACCAGAATCGTGGCGATGCCGCGAAGGATTTCTCCCTTTGCCGAGAGGAGCGCCGCCAGTCCCTTGGGGCAGGATTTGAACTTGTTGGTCCTTGTCCAGGCCAGCGGTTTTCCTGAGAAAAGGCCCGCGAGCGCCCCCACGTCCCTCACGTGGGCCAGGGAGAGGGCGGCCAGGCTCGCGCAAAGCATGTCCTTGAGGGTGGCGCCGAGCTTCCGGTACCGCAACCACGCCAGGGCCAGGCCCGAGGGCACCCCGCAGGCGAGCATCGTCCACACGATGGAGGGGATCGGAATGGTGTCCCCATGGACGAAAATCGAAATCCCGATGAGCGGTGAGAGAAGCAGTAGGAAGAGCTGGAAGATATTTCCTGCCGTTTCGGTGCAGTGAATGAACTCGAAAAACTTCTGCGAAGCGGTCATCTTCGAGGCTCTGCCCAGGGGCGCGGGAAGGAGCAGGCCCGCATGTTTCTTGAACTGCTGAAGCGGGCCGGCCGTCCACCGGAAGCGCTGTTTTTTGTAGTCTGCGAAGGTGTCGGGAATGAGTCCGCGCCCGAAGGTGTCCGGCATGCAGATGGAGGTATACCCCAGCGCATGGATTCGGATCGCAAGTTCCGAGTCCTCGGTCAGGCACCAGGTTGCCCACCTCCCGGCCTCCTCGAGGGCCTTGCGGCGGATGAGACACATCGTTCCCACCGTATATCCGGCCGTCCATTCGTTCAGTGCCGGAAGGCTCAGCTTATAGGTGGGCATGTATTCCCAGTAGCACAGGCTCTGGTACAGGCTGTTTTTCCATTCGCGGTAGTCGTGGGAAGTCTGCACGAAGCCGAGCCGGGGATCGGCGAAGTGGCCCGTCAGTCGGGAGAGGAAGTCGTGCTGGGCCACGTAGTCGGCGTCGATGGCCCCGATGACCTCGGCGTCGGGAGCCGTCCGGTCCAGGGCGAAGTTCAGCGCACCGGCCTTGGCCCCTTCGAGGGGGGCGACGTGGAAGAAGCGGAATCGATCTCCCAGCCTGGCGCAGTGGGCCTCCAGAGGCTTCCAGAGTGCGGGATCCCGGGTGTTGTTGTCGATGACGAGGACCTCGAAATTGGGGTAGTCTTGGCGGCTGAGCGCATCGAGGGTCCGGATCACCACCTCCGGCGGCTCGGCATAGCAGGGGACGTGGAGCGAAACCTTCGGGCAGCTTTGCCGGTCGGTCGACGGCGGAAGGGGGTGACTCGGGCGCCTGCGGTCGGGACGTCCGATCACCACCGCCATGATCAGTGAATTGCCGATGAGGTGGGGCAGGGTCAGGATGGAGCTTCCGAGGCCGGTGAAAAGCAGAAGGCGGGTCGGGAGGCTCACGTCGATGGCAGCAAGAAAGGCGGCGCTCCAGGCAAGGCCGAAGACCGTCACCATTCCAGCGGCCACCAGGTAGACCTGCCCGACCGCGTTGAAGTGCCGCAGGTGCCGTTTCGCAGCCAGAATCCCTGCCAGGCAGATTCCCAGAGGAAGGAGAACGGGAACCGTCCCCGGAAAGGAATGAAGGGTGAGCAGAGAAGGGAGAATAAGAACTCCTGCCGTCAGGACAGCGTCTATGGCCCTGGAGCGCCACGGGAAGTGATGGTGCAGAATCGCCAGGGCGGTGCTGCCGCAAAGCAGGATCAGGCCGAAGTAGAGGCCGGGCTCAAAACAGTTATTCATTTTTTTCTCCTGGATGCGTGTTCGGTGCTTAGGCCAGGCATGGGCCGGTCAAGCCGGGATGCCGGCAAGGCTGTTCCACCCCCGCACGGAACATCACCTTTCTGCCAGATTAAAGCGCGACTTCGGGTTTTTTGCATAGTTCGTGCCCGAGGAGCTGACCTCCCGCCCCGATATAGGAATATCCGCGCTTTGGGGTAGGGGCATGTCTCCAGGCGAAACCCGGGAGTGTTGTTTTTTTGTCAGTTCGACTGTTGTATTTTTTCCAGTCCGGGCGAAGTTCGCCATGTTCCCGGTGTGGATCTTCTCCAGAGTGGATCCGGAAAGATTCAGGGAATAAGAAAGCGGGATCGGTAAAGAAGGCGCATGAGAAATGCCCCTTATCTGGCGACAAGGGGCATTTCTCATCATGGTTTTACAACCGGAATTCAAAAATGCAGAGAGGTGGAGGGAAGGTTTAACCTCCTTTGTAGGCCGGCTTCATGGCTTCCCCGTCATAGGGGTCACAAACGGCTTCGATAAGGCGGTCGGGTCTGAACGGGGTGCGATTCTGTTCCACTTGGTCAACGCCCGATGAGGTAATGGCCAGGTGACCCGTCTCCAGTCGCTCCACCCAACCCTTGGCTTTCAGGTACCACAGGTGGAACTCCACCAATTCAAAGGGAGTTCCGAGGTTGTGGGCGATTTGATGTTCTCCCAGTCCGGGACTTTTCATGTTTTGCCGCCGCTGAACGTACAGCATCGAAAGCAGGCGCTCTCGTATCGCCTTGTCATCTTCGGGCAATGAACGGTTGCTGGTGACCGAGGCGAGTCTCCATTTTCTGTGCATGTAATCCTGGTGCCTTACATCGTACCCGGCACGGGTCTGGGGATCCGAGAGTGTTTGGTGAGCTTCCACAATTTGGAAGAATCGGTCTTTGCCCGCAAAACTAGGGCTGTCTGGATGATACTTCTTGGCCAGATGCCGAAAGACCCGTTCAATGGTCTCAGTGTCGGCGTTCGGACTCAGCTGCAGCAATTCGTAGTAATCGACGAATTCATTTGAATTCATGGAACGCCCTCTCTGAATCTGGGTTGCAGTTATTGAAAATACATCCAGGCCAATCTATTCCGGCTTGCTCTTTTTTATACTTTTTTCTGGTTATACACTTCCCTCCAGCGGATCCGATGTCTGACGAATAAATCAAGAGTCTTTCAAAAAGATCTAAACAGGGATATACAGGGTGAACAGGATAAAAGCGTTTGAAATTCATGAGTTTTATCCTGCATGTCCTGTCTGTTCATGTTGATGTGTTTCACGATTTCCGTCCTTGGGTCTCAACTTGAGTGAAATGCATAACCAGTTACTTTTTATGACTTTTTTGGCTTAACTTCGAGTTTTTTAAAAAAGAGGGGGAGGATGCCAGATCAGGATTTCCTACATTTAATACTATTAAATGTAGTCGAAAGGACCCTAACTGTCAAAGCGATAAGGGTTTAAAGGCGGTTGTAGCCGTTCAGTGCGGCGACCCGATAGGCCTCGGCCATGGTGGGGTAGTTGAAGGTGGTGTTGATGAAATATCTGACCGTGTTGTAGGGGACCGGCTGGGCCATGATCGCCTGCCCGATATGGAGAATTTCCGCGGCGTTGTGGCCGAAACAATGGATGCCGAGAATCTCCAGCGTCTCGCGGTGAAAGAGCAGTTTGAGCATGCCGGTCTTACGATCGGTGATCTGGCCGCGAGCGAGGTGGCGAAAAAACGAACGTCCCACCTCGTAGGGAACGCGCTCCGCCGTCAACTCCCGTTCCGTCCGGCCCAGGCAACTGATCTCCGGGGTCGTGTAGATGCCGGTCGGGATGTCCTTGACCAGGTGCGCGTCACAGTGTCCTTCGGCGATGTGGGTCCCCGCGCATCGGCCCTGGTCGTAGGCCGCGCTCGCCAGGTTGGGAAAGCCGACGATGTCGCCGACCGCGTAGATATTCGGCAGGGCCGTCTGGTAGACATCGTTTACGGCGATGTGGCCGCGATGGTCGGCTTCGAGGCCCACCGCTTCCAGGCCAAGCCCCGAGGAGTTGCCGGTGCGGCCGTTGGCCCACAGCAGCATGTCGGACTTGATGACCTTGCCCGTTTTCAGGTGCAGCACCACCCCGCCCTGTGTCACCTCGACCCGCTCATACTCTTCGCTCTGGCGGATCAGGATCCCCCTCTCGTCGCGCAGGTGGTAGCTGAGGGCGTTGCTGATCTCCTCGTCGAGAAACTCGAGCAGGCGCTCGCGGGTGTTGACCAGGTTGACTTTCACCCCGAGGTCCTTGAAGGCCGAGGCGTATTCGCAGCCGACCACCCCGGCGCCGTAGACCGTCAGGGTGGCGGGGAGTTCCGTCATCTGCAGGATCGTGTCGCTGTCGACGACATGCGGAGTGACGAAATCGACATCGTCCGGCCGATAGGGGTGAGAGCCGGTGGCAATGACGAATTGCTCTGCCGTGAAACGGCGGGAGTTTCCCGACTCGTCGGTGACGTCGACACTGTGGGGGTCGACAAAACGGGCCTGTCCCTCGATCACCTCCACATCGTTGCGCTCGTAGAAACCCTCGCGGTCGCGGACCTGCTGGTCGACAACCTGTTGAATGGTGGCCAGTAGATCCCCGGCGGACACCCTGACGGGATGATGGATCAGGTCGAAGAGCCGGTTTTTCTTCACCTCGGAGTACTGTCTGATGGTGTGAATCAGGGTCTTGCTCGGAATCGTCGCCCAGTGGGTGCAGCCGCCCCCATCTGGGAGTAGCGTTCCACGACGGCGACCGACTTGCCGGCCTTGGCCAGGGCAATCGATGCCCCTTCGCCCCCCGGGCCGCTGCCGATAACGATGACATCGAAATGATTTTTCAGGAATTCCATTTAACACCTTTCCTTTGAACCCGGACAAAGCATTTGCACGCCGAACAAATCTGATCAATTCGGACTTTCGCGGATTTATAGAGCGAAAATCAATAAATCGAAGGGTTGGACGGTAAAGGCGGCCTTTTTTTTGATTTATCCGTGTTCAATTGCCGTTTGGGCTGAATCTTTTTGGATTCATTCCCCGCTGCTTGCGGTGGAGTCATTCATTGTATCAGTTTCCCCCCGGGCTGAAAGTGTCAGGCAACGCCTTCCTGCCGAATCCCCTCCTAAAGAGATGCGAAATAGTCCACCATCCTTTTGCGCATCGCGGCATCGGGCAGCCGACCATGACCTGCAGCCATGTTGTCCTGCATATGCCGGAGCTTGGCCGTAGCTGGAATCACGCAGGTGACAGTCGGATGGGAGACGATGAATTTGAGAAAGAACTGCCCCCAACTCCTGCAGTCGAATTCGGCCGCCCATCCGGAAGCGCTTCTCCACGGGCCTTGCGGAAGAGCTCGCCGCGCTGGAAGGGGCGATTGACGAGGACCGCCATCCCGCGCTCGGCCGCAAGGGGCAGCAGGCGTTCTTCGGCGGCGCGATTTTCGATGTTGTAGCTGAACTGGACGAAGTCGAGCGGCTCACGGCGCATGGCGGCCTCCAGCTCCCGGTGATGGTGGCCGTGGGAGGTGGTGATGCCGATGTAGCGGATTTTCCCTTCGGCCTTCCAGTCCTTGAGGGTCTTCAGATGGGTTTGCCAGTCGCGCAGGTTGTGTATCTGCATCAGGTCGAAACGGCGAAGGCCCCACCTGCAGAGCGAGTCTTCCATCTGTCGGATGCCTGCCTGCCTCCCGTCTATCCAGACCTTTGTCGCCGCGAAGAGCCGGTCCCGGTGGCCTACGCGCTCCAGAAGGGTACCGATGACCTGCTCCGCCGAGCCGTACATGGGCGAAGAATCGATGAGTTTTCCCCCGTTGTCGAAAAATGCTCTCAGGACATCGGCAAGCTCCGACAGGGAGGTTTCCTCATCGCCGACATCGAAGGTTCGCGAGGTGCCCAGCCCGATGACGGGCAGGGCTTCACCCGTTGACGGAATGGCCTTTCGGATCAGACTCCTTTTCGCGGCTCTCAGCCCCGAAGGGCCGACCCAGACGGCCGCAAGCGCGCCGGCCAGGGAGCCGACGAAGGTTCTTCGGGACATCCGATAACCGTGTGCATTCATGGCGACACCTCCGCTGATTTGGCCCGGGTTCCCTGCATTCGGCCGAGTTGGTAACAGATGCAGGCCCACAGTCCCGCCGCCGGAACGGCCATGAGGGCGATGGCCGAAAGGGTCAGGCCGAGGGCCTGAAGACCCGCATAGGCCCAGGCGCTGACCACATCGCCGCTGCGGTAAATCACCGTGTCGATCACGTTTTTCGCTTTGTACTTCTCCTGCCGGCCGATGACGACAAAGAGCATTTCCCGGGCCGGTTTCATGATGGCATAATTGCCCGCCCTTCGCACTACCTGCACGGCAACCAGCACTCCCAGAAGAGGCGCCAGGCCGAGCAGCAGAAAGCCGCCCCCGAGCAGCAGTGGGATCAGGGCCAGCGTCCAGCTCATGCCGAAGGCCCTGACGATGCGGCCCGTCAGGAAAACCTGGATGACGATGGTCAGGGCATTGGTTGCAAAGTCCATGGCCGCGAAGACGGTCGTCTGCTTCGCCGGGTCGCTGAAGCTGTCGCGGACGATGTGAGCCTGCTGAAAATAGAGAAAGGTCGACAGGGTGGTGTAGAGAAGAATCAAAAGACAGATCCCCAGCAGGTAGGGCGAGTCGGCGATGAGCCGCAGGCCTTCCCAGGCCCCGCCGCCCAGACCCTCTCCCTTGCCGGCTTCCGGGACCTCGCCGGAATTCGCGGTTGAAACGGCAGGCTCCCTGTCGCCGCCCTCGCGCCAGGCGATCAGGCGCCCGATGCAGAGCATGGCCCATCCCAGCCCTGCGGCCGAGATCAGAAGCAGGTTGGCCGGCCCCAGGGGGATGGCCAGGGCGGCGGTCAGGACGGGACCCGCCAGCGCTCCGGCGGTCCCGCCGGCGGCGATAAATCCGAAGAGGCGCTTGGCCTGGGCGTTGGTGAACAGGTCGGCCATGAAACTCCAGAATGCCGAGACGATGAAGAGGTTGAACACACTGGTCCAGATAAAAAAAGCGCGCGCCACCCAGACATGGGCCAGCCCCGAGCGGAACAGCGCGAAGAAGAGCAGCAGGTTGGCGATGAAGAAGAGGTAGACCAGGGGGAGGAACTTTTCGCGGGGGAAGCGCGAAGTCACCCAGCCGAAAAGGGGAACCGCGGCCAGCATCGTCAGAAAGGTGCCGGTAAACAACCACTGCAGATGCTCAACGCCCCCCGCGATGCCCATCTCGTCGCGCATCGGGCGCACGATGTAGTAGGAACACAGCAGGGCGAAAAAGTAGCTGAACGACCAGAGCAGCGCCCGGATTTCTTCAGGTTCCACCCGGACCAGCCGTTCCAGCCAGCGATGGACCCCGGGGATGAGGGATTTTGGAAATCTCTCCATGGCTCCTGACCCCATGTGCGGCCGGAAATTCATTCCAGTATACCCGGGAACAGGGAGGTCTGCCTTATGAGAAAAGCCCTCAATCCGCAAATTAAGGGCTTTTTCTGTCTGGCAGAGGGTCATAACTGAGACGGTGCCCGTCGGGTAGCCTCACTTACTCTGCCGGTTTCGGGCATGACCCTTGCGACTTTTCTATTCCTGGTCTTTTTCCTCGGGGATCGATTGCATGAAGCTTTCTACCTTGGAGCGAAGGGACAGAGCCAGTTCATGGCTCATGGTGAAGGGGTGGCCGCAGCCTGAACAACGGGAAACTTCTTCCGGGTCTATGTGGTCGAGGTCGAAGGAGGTTCGGGTCCCGCAGAGCCGGCATTCGACGTTGAAAGACAAATCAATCTTTTCGGTCACGATGGTTCTCCCGACGACAGTCTCCATCTGTCCCTGAAATCCTTGGTAGAAAAATGGATGGGTTCCGGCCTGGCCGGCGCAAATGACTGATTGAGGTGGATTTTTCCTCCTGTCCCCAAGAATACCAGGAAAAGGGGCTTTGGCTACGGGAGGAAAAAGTCCATTTCGTTTTCGGGAGGATTTTTTCTTTCTTGACATCTGTCTCACCGTCCTGATAGTGTCCACGTTTGTCCAGGGCGTGAGACATATGTCAAGGGGAGACCGATGAACCTGTCCGTGAAAGACGCCGCGCGTCTGCTCAGCGTTTCCGAAAAAACCATCTACCGATGGATCAAGCAGGAGGTCATACCCGCCTACCGGGTTCACGAGCAGTATCGTTTCAACAGGGCCGAGATCCTCGAATGGGCGACGGCGCGCCGAATCAACGTCGCCGCTGAGGTTTTCCAGGAGCCGGAGACCGACGCCCAGCCCCTTCCCGGCTCAGCGAATCCCTGGAGGCGGGGGGGATTTTTTACCGCCTGGGGGGACGGAGCCGGGATGAGGCCCTTGCCGAAACCGTGGCCCATCTGCGGCTGCCCGAAGAGGTGGACAGGCAGTACCTGCTCCAGGTTCTCATCGCCCGCGAACACTTGGCCTCGACCGGGGTGGGCGGCGGGATCGCTCTACCCCATCCGCGCAACCCGGTCCTGATACATGTCACCCGCCCGACGGTGACCCTCTGTTTCTCGAAAATCCAGTCGATTTCCAGACCCTGGACAGCAAGCCCGTCGATACCCTGTTCACCCTGGTCACTCCGACCCTGCGCTCCCATCTTCATTTGCTTTCGATGCTCGGCTTTGCCCTGCAGGACGGGCGCTTTCGCCGAACCCTGGAAGAGAAGGGGAGCCGGGAGGAAATCTTTGTCGCCCTTCGGCGGGTGGAGGAGCGCATGAGGATTGCCCGGCCATGACGCTCTTTCTGTGGTCCCTGGCGGCGTTCCTCGGCGGCGGCGCCCTGGCTCTCGTTGCCGGCCGCCGTTCCCGCCTGGCCACACTGGCCGGGGCGGGCGGCGCCGTGGCCGGCTCCCTGCTCGGACTGACGGCTGCGGTTCGGGGGCTTCTGGCCTCCGCACCGTCCGTCTTCGCCCGGGCCTGGAGCGTCCCGGGTGGGAGCTTTTCCCTGACCATCGATGGCCTGTCGGCCTTTTTCCTCGTTCCGATCTTTCTCCTTTCGCTGCTCTGCGCCCTCTACGGATGCAGTTACATGAAGGGCTTTGCCTCTTCCCGGCGGATGGGACCGCACTGGTTTTTCTTCAATCTGCTGGCGGCGAGCATGGCCCTGGTGGTGACGGCCGCCAACGCCGTCCTCTTCCTGGCCGCCTGGGAGGTCATGTCCCTTTCCTCGTTTCAGCTGGTCGCCTTTGAGCACGAGCGGGAGGAGGTGAGGAAGGCCGCTTGGGTCTACCTGATCGCCACCCACCTGGGAACGGCCCTGCTCTTTGCCCTCTTCCTGCTGGCGGGTACCTGGACCGGGAGCCTCGATTTTGCCTCCTTCGTCGCCCTCAAGGGACTCTCCACGGCCGGCGCCTCGCTCTTTTTCTTCCTCGCCCTCTTCGGCTTCGGCGCCAAGGCCGGCCTCTTTCCCGTCCACGTCTGGCTACCCGACGCCCATCCCGCCGCTCCGAGCCACGTTTCGGCCCTGATGTCGGGGGTGATGATCAAGACCGGGATCTACGGCATCCTGCGCCTGCTCACCTTCCTCCCCACCCCACCCCCCTGGTGGGGCGGGGTGCTGATGGCCCTCGGGGTCTGCGGCGCCCTGTACGGCATTGCCATGGCGGCGGTGCAGCGCGACGTCAAGCGCTGCCTCGCCTATTCGACGGTGGAAAACGTGGGAATCATCTTCCTGGCCCTGGGCCTCTGGCTTTTTGCGGGAGGACGCGGGCTGGCCGCAGTGGCCCTGCTCGCCTTGACCGGGGGGCTGCTGCATCTGTGGAACCACGCTCTGTTCAAGGGGCTGATGTTCCTCGGCGCCGGCTCGCTTCTGCACGGCTCAGGAAGCCGGGATTTCGAACGCATGGGGGGGCTTCTGCGGCGGATGCCCGTGACGGGGGGATTGCTCCTCGGGGGCAGCCTGGCCATCGCGGCCTTGCCGCCGCTGAATGGTTTCGTGGGCGAGTGGCTTATCTACCTGGGACTTTTCCGGGCGGGGCAGGGGGCCAGCGGTGTTTTCGGCCTCTATCCCCTGCTCCTGGCGGGGCTGCTGGCCTTTGCAGGCGGGGTGGCGCTCATCGTCTTCACCCGCCTGGTGGGCGTGGCGCTTCTCGGGGAGCCGCGGCACCGCGATGCCGCAGCGGCTCACGAGTCGGGCCTCCTCATGACCGCGCCCATGGCCCTGCTTCTGGCGCTCTGCGTGGCAATCGGGGTCTACCCGGGGGGTGTCCTCGACCTGGTGTCCGTACCGGTTTCGGTACTCTCTCCCGCAGCCGGAACGGCTTTGGCGGCGCCCGTATCCGCCCTCGGCTGGGCCTCTCTGGCCCTGCTGGCGGCCCTTCTGGCCGCAGGGGGCCTGTTCGCCCTTCTTCGCCTGTCCAGGCCTTTCAAGATGGGCCCGACCTGGGGTTGCGGATTTCGTTCCCCACTCCCCGCATGGCCTGCACCGCCGCAGGCTACGCCGGGATGGCCCAGACCCATCTCGTTCCCGGCCTCTGCGACCCTCCTCCGCCGGGGGCGCGCCGCAGGGGATTTTCCCCCCGTCGGAGACATTTATCCAAAAGAGTGCCGACCCCGTCCTGCGGCAGATTTTCGTCCCCCTCTTCTCCGCGATTGGCGAGCGGTTTTTCCGCCTGCGCTGGCTGCAGCAGGGGAGGGTGCACATCTACTTCCTCTACATCTTCGTCGCCTGCGCCCTGCTTCTTTCCGGCGTCGTCCTCTACGGCAGGGGGTGGGCATGGTGATGCCCGCTTTTTTGGCCGCACCGGCTCTGCTCCTCCTTTCGGGTCTTCCCGGGCTCTTCACCGGCCGAGGGTCGGCCGCCGGGGGAGCGGTGACGACGGTCCTGGTCCTTCTCGGCTCGGTCCTCGGAGCGACGGCAGCGGTGGCGGCCCTGGCGGCGCCCACGCCGCCGGCCATCGACCTGAAGTGGGCCGTTCCCGGGGGCGCTTTTTCCCTTGCCCTGGACGGGGTTTCGGCCTGTTTTCTGTTCCCCTCTTTCTGGTCTCGGCACTGGGGGCGCTCTACGGCCTCGGTTACTGGCCCCAGCGCGACAGGCGGCAACCGGCAGCCGGCTGCGCCTCTTCTACGGCATACTGGCCGGGGGCCTGGCCCTGGTGATGACCGCCCGCAACGGCATTCTTTTCTTGCGGCCTGGGAGGCGATGGCCCTGGCCGGCTTTTTCCTCATCGTCACCGAGGACCATAAGGTAGAGGTGCGGCGGGCCGGATTTACCTATCTGGTCGCCACCCACGTCGGCACCCTGTCCCTTTTCGCCGTATTCGCCCTGTCTGGAGGAGGCCACCGGATCCTTTGACTTTCCGGTGCCGGGGCGTTGCACACAGGAGCGGGGACGCCGCGGCCGTTTTCCTTCTCGCCCTGGTCGGCTTCGGCCTCAAGGCCGGATCATGCCCCTGCACGTCTGGCTGCCTGAGGGCGCACGCCGCCGCTCCCAGCCACGTCTCGGCCATCATGTCGGGGGTCATGATCAAGGCCGGCATCTACGGTCTGGTGCGGATCACCGGGTTCTTCGCCGTCACCCCCCCTGGTGGGGATGGTGCTTCCTGCTGCCGGCGCGGTCTCGGGGGTCCTGGGGGTGGCCTTCGCCATCGCCCAGCACGACATCAAGCGTCTGCTCGCCTATCACAGCGTGGAAAACATCGGCATCATCGCGCTCGGGCTGGGTACTCGCCCTGATCGGTCGAGCTACGACCTGCCGCTGCTGGACGGTTCTCGGGCTCTGCCGGGGCGCTGCTCCACGTGATCAACCACGGCCTGTTCAAGGCGCTGCTCTTCCTCGGCGCCGGCTCCGTGATCCACGCCACCGGCACCCGGGAGATCGACCGCTACGGCGGCCTGCTGCGGGCGCATGCCCTGGACCGGCCTTCTCTTCCTCGGCGGCGCGGTGGCGATCTGCGGACTGCCCCCGCTGAACGGTTTCGTCAGCGAGTGGTTCATCTACCTCGGTCTGCTCCACTCGGCGCACGCGACGCCCTCTCGGGCCTGGTATGGCGCTCTTCGCGGTGCCGGTCCTGGCGTTGATCGGGGCCTTGGCCCTGGCCTGTTTCGTCAAGGTCTTCGGCGTCGTCTTTCTCGGCGCTGCCCGACCCGAGGCCGGCCATGGCCCACGAGGCCCCGTCACCATGTTGGCACCGATGGGCATCCTGCTCGCCCTCTGCCTGCTGATCGGTCTGTTCCCCGCCTGGTGGTCCCCCTGCTCCTCGCGGGCCGTAGCCGCTGGACGGCAGGGTGGCCTCTCTCCGCGGGGAGTTTCACCACGCTGGCTCCGGTAAGCGCCGTCACGGGGGCTGCCATGCTGCTACTCGTCCTTCTGCGCGCGCAGTCGGCTTTTTCCTGGTGCGAAGGTCGTCGGGAATGCCTCCGACCGCTCCCACATGGGGCTGTGGCTATTCCTTTCCGACTCCTCGCATGCAGTACACCGCCTCCTCCTTCGCCGAGATGCTCGTCGGCCTCTTCGGCTGGGGGCTGCGTTCCGAGCGGCACGGAGGTGAAGTTGGTAGGGTCTTTTGCCGGGTGCGGCGGATTTTTCCAGCCACACCCCCGACACTGTTCTCGACGGCCTGGTCGATGCCCCTTTGCCGGAGAGCCGCCCCGTGTCTGCACCCGGTTGCGGGCACGGTTGCAGCACGGGATCACTCGGCATTTTACCTGCTGTACACCGCTGCTGGCCCTTTTTTCGTCCTGCTGGGGACTGGTTGTTTTCCTGCGAGGCTGAATATGATCGGTCGAAACACTGGCGCACCTTTTTCTCCTCTTGTTCTCTCCCCCTTGCTCGCTGGGGGTGATCGGCAAGACGAAGGCCCTTTTCGCCGGCCGGGTCGGGGCCCCCGTGCTGCAGCCCTATTATGATCTCTGAAACTTTTCGCAAGGGCATGGTTTTCAGCCGAGACCAGCACCTGGGTCTTTCGGGCGGGGCCGGTGGTTGGGATGGCCGCCCCGGTCGTTGGCCTCTTTGTTATTCCCTTCGGCGGCCTGCGGCGCCGATTTCCTTCAGCGGCGATCTGATCTTCTTCGTCTACCTTTTTGGCCTGTCGCGTTTTTTTACCGCCGCGGCCGCCCTCGATACCGGCTCCGGCTTCGAGGGGATGGGCGCCGCCCGGGAGATGACGTTTTCCTGTCTGGCGGAACCGACCCTCCTCTTCGCCTGGTCGTCCTGGTGCGTCTTTCCGTCAGTTTCCCTGACGTGCTTCCTCGGCCCGTCCCTGCGGGCCTGGCAGGCCGGGGCGGCGCCCCTCGCCCTGATCGTGGTTTCGTCTGTTTGTCGTTCTGTTGGTGGAGAACAGCCGCATCCCGTTCGACGACCCCAACACCCATCTTGAACTCACCATGATCCACGAAGTCATGGTGCTTGACCACAGCGGCCCCGCATTCGGGATGGTCCTGTACGGCGCCGCCATGAAGCTCTTCGTTCTGGGCGCCCTGGTTGTAGCGCCTCGCGCTGCCCTGGCAAAGCGGTAGCGTCCTTTTCGACGGATTGATCTTCATTGCCGGGATGCTGTTTCTGGCGGTATTGGTCGGGGTCGTCGAATCGGTCATGGCCCGGCTGCGCTTGGTGCGGGTGCCGCAAATCCTGATCGGCACCACGCTGGTTTCGGCCTTTGCGATGGTACTCGTCCTGCGCTGAAGCGCAAAGCGTAGAAAACCGGAAACAGGAGCCGGGTTTCAGGTTTTAGGAAAAACCCGATACCTGATTCCCGAAACCTGATACCTGATTTCCGATGTCTGAGGGTTACCATGTACGGACTCAACAACCTGCTTCTGGTTCTGGTCATTCTGCTCAACTTCTTTACCCTCGGCAGCAGCCGTTTAGGGGCATGCGTTCGGGCCGTGGCTCTGCAGGGGGCGATTCTCGCGGTGTTGCCGGTGACCATTCATGGGCCCTCTCCATTCATGCCTTCGTGCTGGCCCTTGGCGCGCTGTTGCTCAAGGGGATTTTCATCCCCTGGCTTCTTTTCAGCGCCATGCGTGAGGTGCGCATCCGGCGAGAGGTTGAGCCTCTGATCGGGTATGTTCCCGACCCTGGTCCTGGGCGCACTGACCACGGCGGCGGCCTTCATCTTCGCCGACTTTCTCCCCCTGGCTTCCGAGCATCGGGGCTCGCTCTTTATCCCCACGGCCCTGGCCACGCTGTTTACCGGTTTTCTCCTCCTGATCACCCGGCGCAAGGCGATCACCCAGGTGCTGGGCTACCTGATGCTTGAAAACGGCATCTTCATCTTCGGCATCCTCCTGTCGGCAGCAATGCCGCTGATGGTCGAGGCGGGGGTCCTGCTCGACCTGCTGGTGGCCATCTTCGTCATGGGGATCGTCATCCATCAGATCAACCGCGAGTTCTCCACCCTGAATACCGAACGCCTCTCCTCGTTGAGGGAATGACCATGATCCTTGCACTCATCCTTGTTCCTTTGATCCTGGCCCCGGTCGCTTTTCTGATTCCTTCTTATCAGGGGCGCTCCTGGGTGCTTCCCCTCGCCGGCGGCATCCATCTCGCGCTGGTGTTGGCCCTGATCGGCGCCGGCCCGGTGGCCGTCGGCGGCGAGTGG
>CAWBQR010000015.1:0-141894 GCA_963791005.1 uncultured delta proteobacterium
GAACGAGCAGATCGCCAACGAGTTCGCCGCCTCCCAGCAGTACGTTGGGGCCGCCGTCTACTACGACGCCGAGACGCTGCCGCGGCTCGCCGCCTTCTTCTACCGCCAGGCGCTCGAGGAGCGCGAGCACGCGATGATGATGGTCCAGTACCTGCTCGACGTCGGCGCCGAGGTGCACATCCCGGACATCAAGTCCCAGCAGACCAGCTACGCGGACGGAGTCGGGCCGGTGAAGATGGCGCTGGAGCAGGAGAAGCGGGTCGGCGAGGAGATTGAATGCCCCGACGTTCGTGGTTTTTGGCCCTTGTTCTGATTTCTCTCGCCCTTCTTGTTTTCGGTTGCGAGAAAAAAGAGGCTCAGCAGGCCGCTCCCTCGGCTTCCAAGGCGGCTCCGACTGAAACCAAAAGGCCTCCCCGGGTCGTCATCCCTGATGCCGTCAAGGGAAAATGGAAAGCGGTCAAAATATCCATCACCGACAAGGATACCAACACCGAAAAAACCTACACCATCGACATCGGGTCTGAGCTGCCGGTCCCCGGTACCGACATCAGCATCAAGGTATTGACCTTTCTCCCCGCCTTCATCATGGATGGTAGCACGATGACCTCGGCCTCCAACAAGACCAGGAACCCTGCGGCCCAGGTGGTGATTACCGAAAAAGGTTCCGAGGTCTTCAAGGGCTGGCTCTTCAGCCTCTACCCCGGCACGCATGCGTTCCAGCATCCGAAATACAGCTTCACCCTGGTTGATTTCATTCCGGCGGGACAAAAAAGGGGTTGACAAAACATCCCTTTTCGACCATAAATACGGGTTCAGGATACGCGCCACTAGCTCAGCTGGATAGAGCGTCTGACTACGGATCAGAAGGCCGGGAGTTCGAATCTCTCGTGGCGCGCCACTAAAATCAAGGCCCCATCCCTATTCAGGGGTGGGGCCTTTTCGCGTACCCTTCCCACGTATTTCATGCCTGCCGCCCCTCCTTGAAATCGAAGATATCCCGTGTAAAATGTAGGAATTCAAATTTTATTCTATCGCCCCATCTTCCAAGCCTGAATTCGAGGAACTCCATGAAAAACTCCGTGATCGCCGCCCTCCTGGCGCTGGCCCTCTTCTGCGCCGCGAGCCCCACTCCGGCCCTTGCGACCGAACCGTCCAGGCCCGGGCCGAAAGACCGCTGTCCCGTCTGCGGAATGTTTGTCGCCACCTACCCCAACTGGACATCGACCATCCTCTTTAAGGACGGCATCCAGGTCTTCTTCGACGGCCCCAAGGACATGTTTGTCTATTTCTTCGACCTCGGGAAGTACTCACCGGGGAAAAGCGCCGCCGGCATCCAGGGGCTCTACGTCACCGAGTACTATTCCACCCGCCTGCTCGACGCGAAGAAGGTTTTTTTCGTCCTTGGCAGCGACGTGATGGGCCCCATGGGGCCGGAGATGGTTCCCGTTGCCGACCTGGCCCGGGCCAAGACCTTTCTCAGGGACCACCACGGAAAGACAATCCGGCGCTTCGACGGTTCCGCCCTGGTGGATGTCCCTGCGGGCCGATGAGCCGGCATCGTGTCTTTCTCTTTCTGACGGTTGTGGAGGTAATGGTCCTCGCCCTGCTTTTCTGGCAGGGTTCCCGAACCGTCTCGGTCCGGGAGAAGGCCGAGCTGCCCTCCAATCAGGCCTTGGTGCGGGAGCTGGGGCTGACGGACCTGGCCATCTGGACCGAAGCCCGCTATACCCGCCATCCCTCGCAATCCGACCGATTCACCCCGTTCCAGGATTTTCCTTCCTCGCTGGAGCACTTTCCGGCCGGGTCAATCCTCGCCCCGCCGGACCTGGCGGCCGCAGCCTCTTCGGGGCGTTGATCATTTATCTGAAAGCCCGAAAGTGATGACCCGTCACCTCAAAATTCTCGAGTACGCCCTCGCCTCCCTGTTGCGCCGGCGCTTCAAGAACCTGGCGATCCTGGCGGTCTATGCCTTCACCATCGCTACCCTCGCTTCCATCCTCTTTCTCACCCACGCCCTGAAGGCCGAGTCGACCCGCCTGCTGGCCGGGACCCCGGAGGTGGTGGTGCAGCGCCTGGCCGCGGGGCGCCACGCCCTCGTTCCCCTGAGCTATGCGGAAAAAATCCGGGCCATCCCGGGAGTCGGCTCCGTCACCCCGCGCTTCTGGGGGTACTATTACGACGGCTTGACCCGGGCCAACTATACCCTGATGGGGGTGGACGGGAAGCTCGCCATCCCCGGCAGCTTCGATGGACGGCTCCCCGAAGCACCGGGCGAATGCGCCGTTGGAGCGGGGGTCGCGGACCTGAGGGGGACCGGGGTCGGCGACGAAATCGTGCTTGTGGACAGCCGCAACACGGGGATCACTTTCGAGGTTACCGGGGTTTTTCATCCCGCCTCCAGGCTCATGACCAACGACCTCATCCTTCTGCCGCGAAAGGACCTTCTGGACTTTTTCGGTTTGCCCTCCGACCGGGCCACCGACCTGAGCGTGCAGGTCTACAACCCCAGCGAAATCCAAACCGTCGCCGCCAAAATCAAGGCCCTGCTCCCCGACACCCGCCCCCTCACCCGGGAGGAAATCGTGCGCACCTACGACGCTATTTTCAACTGGCGCAGCGGCATGATGCTCTCGGTCTTCGCCGCCGCACTGGTTGCCTTCTGCATCCTGGCCTGGGACAAGGCGACGGGGCTGAGCGCCGAGGAGCGCCGGGAGATCGGCATTCTCAAGGCCACGGGCTGGGATACCGGCGACGTTCTCGAGCTGAAGTTCTGGGAGGGGCTGGCCGTCTCTCTGACCGCTTTTCTTCTTGGGATCATCTCAGCCTACGTGCACGTCTTCTTTTTCGGGGCGACGATTCTCGCACCGGTTCTCAAGGGCTGGTCCGTGCTTTTTCCCCGCTTCGACCTGATTCCCTACATCGATGCCTACCAGGTCTTCGTCATCGCCTTCCTGACCATCATCCCCTACGTGGCGAGCACGGTGATTCCCTCCTGGAAGGCCGCCATCACCGACCCCGAACAGGTCATGCGGAGTTAGCAGTGTCCAGTCCATCCAGCGATAGCCTCATTTTCACCGAGGAGGTCAGCAAGACCTACCATGCCGGCCGCCCTGACGAAGTGCGAGCAGTCACCAGCGCTTCCATGCGTATCGAGCGGGGAGAGGTGGCAGTGCTGAAGGGCCCGAGCGGTTCGGGGAAAACCTCCCTGCTCAGCCTGATCGGCTGCATGAGCCGCCCCACCTCCGGACGGGTGGTCGTCGCCGGTCGCGACGTCGCCAAGCTGCCCGAGAAATTCCTGACCGAGGTGCGCCGCTGCACCTTCGGCTTCATTTTCCAGCAGTTCAACCTGATTCGGGACATCTCCGTGCTGGAGAACGTCCTGCTCCCCCTCTACCCGGTGGAGATGCCCCTGGCCGCCATGCGCCTTCGGGCCGGGGAACTTCTGGACCGCCTCGGGCTGGCCGCCAAACGGCGCATCGCTGCCGGAAAGCTCTCCGGTGGCGAACAGCAGCGGGTGGCCATCGCCCGGGCCCTGGTGAACCAGCCCGAGATCCTCGTCGCGGACGAACCGACGGCCCACCTCGACAGCCGGCTGGCCGGCGAACTCATGGAAATTCTCTACCGCCCTGCACGAGGAGGGAAAGACCATTGTCATAGCAACCCACGACCCTTTCGTCTTCGAGCATCCCCTGGTCGGAAAAACTGTCGCCATGCACGACGGATCGATTACCGGAGTCACCGTCAAGTGATCCTGCACCCCGGCATTCTTGCTCTTCTCACCGGGTCCACCATCGTTCTGGCGATGATGCTCTACGCCAGCGGACTGGGGGTGCAGATCCTTCGGCGGTGGGACTTCAGCAGCAGCTCGGAGAGGCAGCTGACCCTGGAGCGAAAGACCTACCTCGTCAGCACCCTCATCCACTACGCCCTCGGCTTCGAGGTCATCTCCGGGCTTCTGTTCATCTATACGCTCGATGAAATCCATCCCCTTTTCGTCGGGGCCATGTGCGCCACCGGATCCCTCAACGCCAATCCCATAGGCTGGCAGGCCCTGTACGTCAAAATGGCGATGTTTTTCGCCGCCTCCCTGTGGATCGTGCTCAACCGCCTCGACCAGAGCGCGGAGGACTATCCGCTGGTTCGCCCCAAGTACGGCGCCCTTCTCTTTCTGACCTACCTGGTGGCGCTGGACGTCTACTGCCAGTACGCTTATTTTCTCGGCCTGAGCCCTTCGGTCATCACCTCCTGCTGCGGGTCGCTCTTCAGCGCCACGGGCACCCATCTGGCCGCGGGGCTTTCGGGGCTGCCGGCGCATCCGATGATGGCGGCCCTGTACGGCGTCGGCGCCTTTTTCCTCGCCACCGGATTCTGGAGTCTGAAATCTGCTGCGGCCCTTCCCCGGGCGTTGTTCAGCCTGGCCGGAGCCGGCTTTTTTTTCGTCGCCATCGCGGCCATCATCTCCTACATCTGCCTCTACATCTACGAGATGCCGACCCACCATTGTCCCTTCGACATCCTTCAGCGGCACTACGCGTTCATCGGCTACCCCATCTATCTCACCCTGTTCGGGGCCGCACTCTTTGCCCTTTTTCCGGGAGTCTTTCTCCCCCTGCGGCGCCGCAGAGCCCTGGCCGCCGCCCTGGCCCTGAAGGAGAGGAGGTGGATCACGCTGGCGCTGCTGTTCATGCTGGCCTTTCTTGCCCTGGCGACCTGGCCGGTGGTGGCAGGCCATTTCACCCTGGCCGGCTATCCCTGAAACCGACCGGACGACCGACGGACCCCGGGTGCCGGGTCCCGCTCCGAAAATCGAGGCTGCCCCGATTTTATGATGACCGGGCACCGAAATTAGGGTAGACTCACCGGGATTAACTCCCACCCTTTCCGCAGCAAGGAGGTTCACCCATGGTTTTCGGCAACCCCCGGCATCTCCCGCCAAACGCCGGCAGAAGGTGGAGAAACAACCTCGCGAAAAGCCTCTGTCGGTTTCTGCCTCTGCTCTTGGCGACGGCGTTTGCATTTCCGGCAGGCCGAAGCGAAGCTGCGCCCCACAAGTACCACCGTTCGGTCGAAAGCTATAAGGCTCCCGATGTCGTCCTGGTGAATCAGGACGGCAAGAAGGTCAGCCTCAAGACTCTGCTGGAAACGGACAAGCCGGTCGTCGTCGATTTCATCTACGCTACCTGCACCACCATCTGTCCGGTTCTGTCAGCGGGTTTCGCCAGCCTCCAGAGAAGGCTCGGGCCCGACTGCGGGAAGGTCCAGCTGGTCTCCATCACCATCGACCCGGAAAACGACACACCCCAGGTGATGAAACAATACCTGGAGCGCTACCGCGCCAAGCCGGGCTGGCAATTCCTGACCGGAAGCCGGGATGACATCGACGATGTCATGGAGGCCTTCAATGCCTACTTTCCCAACAAGATGACACACCTGCCGCTGAACTTCATCCGCTCGTCGGTGGACGGCAAATGGATAAGGCTCTTCGGATTTATGAGCAGTCGTGATTTTTTGGCGGAATGCCGGAAAGCGGGGATAAAATGAAGGGTTCAAGGCCAAACAGGTTAAGTGCCGCACTGAAGTCCACCTTTTTCGGGATGGCCCTCGCCTTCCTCTTCGCCCAAGTCCCGTCAGCCCCGGCGGCGCAGGCCAAACCCTCCCTGTCTCCCAGACAGATGATGCTGCTCGGCGAACGAATGTACCGTGAGGGCATCCTGCCCTCGGGAAAACCGATGCAGGCCTTCGTCAACGGGGATGTCCCGGTCTCCGGAACCGCCTTCACCTGTCTCAGCTGTCATCTTCGAAGCGGACTCGGCTCTGTCGAGGGGACCGTGGTCACCCCGGCCACCAATGGAAACACTCTTTACCAGCCCCGCACTCTGCTGGTCAAGGGATTCGAATCCGTTCCCAGGCTGGCCAAATATGCCGAGGCCCTGCATCCCCGCCCGGCCTACAGCGACGAGACCCTGGCCGCGGCCATCGCGGCGGGAGTCGACCCCACCGGCCGGGAACTGGACAACGTCATGCCCCGCTATGAGCTTGACGCTGCGGACATGGCGATCCTCATTTACTACCTGAAGCATCTCTCCGCGGAACCGTCGCCGGGCGTTTCGAAAACGACCCTGCGCTTCGCCACGGTCATCACCGGGGAGGTCCCCCCAGGACTACGAGGCCATGCTGGGACCCCTCGAACATTACATCACCATGAAAAACGGTATCGCCAGTACGTTTCGGAAAAGGCCCCGGGTCGCCCGGATGGCGGTCAAAATGATGGGGCCCGACCTGGCCGGGAAAAAAATAACCCTTTCGCGCTGGATGCTGAAAGGCCCTCCCGAAACCTGGGGCGGGCAACTGGAGGAATACTACAAAAAAGAACCGGTCTTTGCCCTTCTGGGAGGGATAACGACCGGAGACTGGGAGCCGATCCACCGCTTCTGCGAGGAAAATCAGATACCCTGTCTTTTCCCCATTACCGACTACCCGGTCATCTCCGAAAAGGACTGGTACACGCTCTACTTCTCCAAGGGTATCTACCAGGAGGGAGAGGCCGCCGCCCGGTACCTCAACAGCCTGCACGACCTGCTTAAGGACAAGACCATCCTCCAGGTAGTGAGGGACTCCCGCAAGGGACGGGTCCTTTCGCAGGGATTCCTGGAAGCCTGGGCCGGCTTCGGCCATCAGGCGCCGCAGACTCTGATTCTTAAACCCGGCGAGGAGCTGACCCCGAAAACATTGCAGGGGGCCGGTGACCGGAAGCATCCCGACGTCCTTCTGCTCTGGGACGACACCGGGGCGCTGCCGGCACTGGAGAGCCTGGCGGAAGAAAAGGACCGCCCGGCGATGGTATTCATCTCCTGGAGCTGTGTGGGCAAAAGCCTCCTTACCTTGAAGGAACCGGCGCGCGACTTCACCTACATCACCTATCCCTACCGGGTGCCGCAGGACGATGCCCGCTATTACGAGGCGTACATCCGGCCCCTGCTCAAGGGCAAAACCCTGCAAGGTGAGACCAGAAGAATTTTTGAACAGGCCTATTCCACCAGCGAGATCCTGACTCGGGCCTTGATCGACATGCGGGGAGAATATTATCGAGACTTCTTTTTCGACACCATCGGCATGATGACCGACCAGGATTATCCGCTCTTTGAACGCCTCAGCTTCGGCCCGGGCCAGCGCTACGCCTCAAAAGGCTGCTATATCGCCCAGCTCGGCAAGGGCAAGGACCTGCAACTGGTCAAGAAAAGCGACTGGGTCATCCATTGACCCGAGGCCGGAAGGGCGACCTTCCCGCACCGATGGTCAGGCCGGCTGTTTGCCCGCCTTCTTCCGGAGGAACTCCGATATGAAACTGCTTAAAGCCGTCGTTTTTTCCGTTTCGATCCTGCTGCTGTGCCGGCCGGCCCACGCGGAGCCGAAAAAGGTCTTTGTCGTCACCAGCTACGCCTATGATTTCAAAAGCCATCCGAATGCCCCTCAAATCGCCCAGTCCCTTTGCGGAACGCGCTGCAATGCCCTCTCCGTCGACCAGGAAAGCTACATGTCCCCGGGAGGCTGGAGGATGGTCAAGGTCAAAAGTGGCCAGAAAAAAGTCATCGACATCTCCAATCCCTTTATCAGCGGCAAATGTATATGCGTGGGCGACGACTATCTGGTCGACAAGGAATACCCCGAGGGCGGGTTTCAACCCCTGGGTGAAATCCGGGACAACGCGAAAAAGCCTTGACCCGGCGCCCCGGGCCTGAATTTTCTCCTTTCACCTAACGGCCCCGGGAACCCCTCGGGGCAAGTTTTTTCTTGTTTTTTCCTCGGATATCATGGTAATTACACCAGACGAAATCGGTGCCGTTGAGTGCTCCCCCGATGGCGGACCAAGCTTTTCGAAACGGAACTTCCGCAGCTTTCCAGGGAGGTTCTCGTGAATCTGCCCGAAGAACAAGACCGGGACTTCATGCGGGAGGCCCTGACGGAAGCCGCAGCGGCTCAAAGGCTTGGCGAGGTACCCATCGGGGCCGTCGTCGTCCAGGACGGCCGCATCGTCGGACGCGGGCACAACCTGCGGGAAACCAGCAACGACCCCACCACCCACGCCGAGATGCTCGCCATCCGTCAGGCCGCCGGGGTGCTTGACTCCTGGCGTCTTCTCGACTGCACCCTGTACGTGACGCTGGAACCGTGCGTCATGTGCATGGGGGCGATCATCCTGGCCCGGATTCCCCGACTCGTCTTCGGGTGCCGGGACCCCCGTGCCGGAGCTGTCGGGTCGATTTACGATTTTCCCGCCGACAATCGGTTCAACCACCGGGTGGCGGTGACCGAAGGGGTGCTCGGCGAGGAGTGCAGCGAAATTCTGAGTAGTTTTTTTCC
Source organism: uncultured delta proteobacterium (assembly GCA_963791005.1). Taxonomy (GTDB): domain Bacteria; phylum Desulfobacterota; class Desulfuromonadia; order Desulfuromonadales; family CAWBQR01; genus CAWBQR01. The sequence continues at coordinate 8,362 of CAWBQR010000015.1, forward strand.
GCCAGAAGACTTGCGCTTTCAGAAAAAATAGAAGACTAGACACACGTTCGGAGGGGTGTCCGAGAGGTCGAAGGTGACAGACTCGAAATCTGTTGTACCGCAAGGTACCGTGGGTTCGAATCCCACCCCCTCCGCCATAACAAAACAAGGGCTTAGCCGATTTCGGCTAGGCCCTTTGTTTTATCGGGTGCGCCACGGGCTACCTCTTTTGCTACCTTTGATGGCGTCGCAAAAAGTCCGCCCTTGACGTTACGGCGTTTTTTCAGGGCCTCGACCTACCTGGTTTGACATTTAAACATTCTCGTTTATGGCGACGTGAAGGAATGTTTTGCAGAAAATGGTTTTGAGAAAGTTTAAATGTTGAACTTCCATCGATTCCGTTTGAGGTTAATTTAACAACTTTACTCCCCTCCTCTGTCTCAGGCCGTGCGGAAGAGGCTCGGCAGCCGCCACGGCAAGGGTAAGGCCCTGGCGATCCTGGCTCACCGGCTTGGCCGGGCGGTCTATTACATGCTCAAGAATCAGGTGCCCTTCGACCAGGCGCGCTTCCTGCGCCAGAGCACTGAAGTGGAGGGGGCGGATCAGCCTGAGCGTCTAACTGGACAGGCAACCACCTCGGCGAGATAAGCTCAGCGGCCGAAAAAAAGCGCAGACTTCTGGGCGAAAAACCCGAAGATGGGTGCATCATCCGCCAGCAACCGCCAGCCACTCTTTTTGATTGGAGGTCCGCCCCGCTCCCGTAACAGCTTGCGCGATGGTCCAAGAGACCCGCGCCGGGTTCTGCGCCTTCCCCGAACCCGCACCTAACTGCAGGGCGAGGAGATTCTCTCGCCACCCCGAATTTTTGACTGGGCCGGCATAAGGGCACGCGCGTGATTCCAGGCGGTAGGGAGGACTCGAACCAAGAGCCCCTGCACGAAAGAGCCTCGATAAGTGTTTGCGCAGAATTCGTCTGCAGCCAGTGGAAATCCCAAGTCGGAAACCCGAGGCGGCAGATTCAATTTGCAAGTGCACCACCCAGGGCCTCCCGCATGACCTCATAGGGTGTCCGGTAGCCCAGGGAGATATCTGGCACACCACCCATTGCTGATGGCGTCGCCAAAAGTCCGCCCTACGGCGTTACGGCGCTTTTTCAGGACCTCGACCACCCTGATGGTGGCCTTCGCCCCTGAAAAACCACCAGGCCTTGTAGGACGAAATTTTTGCTTAGCCATCCCAGGAGTTTTTGCGAAAGCATCATCGCTGTCACAAGCGGGATTTTCTTCTAAAATTCGCCTTTGATCGAAGGGCCTGGCTGAGGTAGCTTTTCGAAACCAAAAAGCGATATTGCCTCTGTGTCCTGAATTACATTGCCACCTCAAAGCACATCCACCTGCTGGTGAAGGATACAGGGCGCAACGAGATTTCTTTTGCCGGCCGGCGTGTGCATGATATAAATGAAATCAAACGTTTTAGCCGGTTGACGGTGCAATCCCTTTTTATTGGAGACCATGGAAGGTGAACGAAATGTCGGGAAAAACCGCTCTCGAAATGGACCCCGCCGAGTGGCGACAGTATCGGCCCTTTCGCGTCGGGAAGAAGACCTCCCCTTTCCGCCCGAGCGAATGAGGCCCGGCGGGAGGCGTCCGCTCTGGCGCGTGAGCTCCGAAGCCGGTACGGGGCCCAAAGAGTCGTGCTGTTCGGCTCCTTGGCCCGCGGCGGGTTTTCCGGCCGTTCGGATATCGATCTTGCGGTCTGGGGCATCCCGCCCGGAGAATTTACAGAGCCGTCGCCTATGCCAGCGGCTTCAGCAAAATCTGGGCGGTTGACCTTGTGGATGGGGAGGACTGCCCGGAAACGCTGAGCGAAAATCGAACAGGAAGGGGTTGCATTGTGACTCGCAAAGGAGCGGTTCTGGCCGGAAGAATCCTGGCAGAGTTGCAGGAATTATCCGATCTCGTCAGACGGGCAGAGCAGGGGTGGGCCAAAGCAAGGGAGAGTCAGGATGACTTTTTCCTCGATGGTGTCGCCCTCAATCTGCACGGCTTCTACTCAGGCCTGGAGCGCATATTCGAGAGGATTGCATCCGCGGTAGACGAAACCGTGCCTGGTGGAGCAAACTGGCACCAGGAACTGCTCAGCCAATTGTCGATCGAGATTCCGGGCGTCCGGCCGGCGGTCATATCGACCGGTTTAAAAGAGGAGCTGGAAGCCTATCGCGGCTTTCGCCATATCGTTCGCAACGTTTACGCCTACCATCTACGGCCGGAGAAAATGGCGCCGCTGATGGAAAAACTTCCGGAGGTATTTGCCTCCGCCCAAAGGGAGATCGCGGCCTTCGCCGGGTTCCTGCAGAGCATCCGTTGATCCCGCTTCAAGCATCGCAGTTTAGGCCCCCGATATTTTCACCCTTTTTTCCCAATCCCCCGTTTTTTCACCTTGCACTCCCGATTGCCAGGGTTTTAATTCGGACTGAATCCGTGCAAATCTCCGAATTTTTTCTCCTTACCCGGACCCCTTACTCCTCACGGAGTCAGGTCCGGTGCATGCGGCCGGAGCCGTTGTTTTGCGGGGCAATCCCCTTGGCTCCGAATCGACCTGAAGGGAGTGCGCCTGCTTCTGAAGGGCCCAGGCGGATGACCAAGAAATCGGCCAGAGCCGGAGTTTCCGGATGAAGTTTCCGAAGGGTTTCCATTCCTTTGACGGTTCAGCAAAAATGATACTCAGGATGTGGACAAGCCGAGTACAACTGTTGTGGGACTTAGAAAAAAAGTGATTTCCGACCCTCCCCGCCTTCTTGTCCTCGCCCGCAATTGCGGTTATGATGTGACCCCGACATCCCCTGATAAGAAAGGTCTTCTGCGACCCATGACGACCCTCGAACCATATACTCCCCTACGCCATCCCCCCCCTGCTGGGGGCCTTCATCGGCTACGTCACCAACTACATCGCCATCCGCATGCTCTTCCGGCCCCTGAGGCCCTGGCGGATCCTGGGGGTGCGGCTTCCCCTGACCCCGGGGATCATCCCCTCCAAGCGCTTCGAGCTGGCGGAGAAGATGGGAGACATGGTCGGAAGCCACCTGCTCACCTCCGAGGACGTCGGCCGGGCACTGGAGAAGGCCTCCTTCCGCCGCGAACTCAAGGGGGCGGTGGCCGAGAAGCTGGGGCACTTTCTCGACCGGGAACTGGGGCCGGTGGAGTCCCTGGATCCCGAAAACTACCGGGGACGGTTCGCCGAGCTGGCCAACCTGCTGCGCTGGAAGGCTGTAAAGGTGGTCTTCGACTACCTGGAGAGCCCGGTATTCGAGAGAGAGTTCCGCGCCTACCTGCGCCGCAGGGGGGACGAGCTGCTCACCCGCGACCTGGAGAGCTACCTCACCCCCGAGCGGTACGAGGCCCTGCGCGTCCATCTGGACGGGCGCATATCGGCGCTTTCTGCACTCGGAAAACGTGGCTCGGGCCGTCTCGGGTTTCGTCGATGCCAAGGCCGAACAGTGGCTCGGCTCCGACCGCACCCTGCGGGAAATCCTCCCGGCCGATCTGGTCGAGGTGATCCTGACCCGACTGGAAAAAGAGATTCCGCCCCTGCTGGAAAAATTCGGCGGCATGCTCTACGACCCGGAATTCCGCGAGCGTCTGGTGAAAAAGGCAGGGAAGGGATCGAGGGATTCCTCGATTCCCTCGGAGGGCTGGCCGGCCTTCTGTCGGGCTTCATCAATCTGGAGAAGATTTACGCCCGCATCCCCGAGTTCCTCGACAAGGCCGGGGACGAGATAGCCCGATGGCTGCGGGAGGAGAAAACCCAGAAGCAGGTCGCCCTGATGCTCCGGGAGCGGGTCGACGGCCTCCTCGACCGCTCGCTGGGCACATTTTTCGAGAAGGTCCCCTACGAGAAGGTCGCCGGGGTCCGGCGGTTTCTTCGCACCAAGGCCACCGACCTGGTGCGCAGCCGCCGGGCGGCCGAATCGGCGATGGCGCTCGTGGAGCACGGGGTGGAGCGCCTCAAGGATCGCTCCTTCGCCTCACTTCTGAACCAGGCTCTCCCCAAGGACGGTCTGGAGAGGGGGCGCGAACGGCTCGCCGACCGGCTTCTCGGGGCCCTGCGGGCTCCAGGCAACCGGGAGGCGCTGGAGCAGGTGCTGGCGGAAAAAATGGACCAGTGGCTTTTCCGCCAACCCCTCGGAAAGCTTTCGGCGCGCATCCCTGCCGACGTGCGGGAGGAACTCGAGGAGGGGGTTTACCAGCAGCTCGCCGAGGTCCTCAAGCGGGAGGTTCCGCCCCTGGTGGAGACCCTCAACGTGAGCCGCATGGTGGAGGAAAAGGTCAATTCCCTCGACATTCTCAAGGTGGAAGGGCTGCTGATGGGGATCATGCAGGAGCAGTTCAAGTACATCAACCTCTTCGGCGCCCTTCTCGGCTTCTGATCGGGATAATCAACCTCTTCCTTTAGGATCCGGGCATTGAGGCCGATTGCACCGAACGCGGTTTTTGCGAATAATAGAAGAAATGGAGAAAAAAGGGCTTCATTCGGCTTTACTCGCCGCCCTCCTGTTCGGCCTCTCTCCCGTCGCCTGCAAGGCCCTGGTGGGGCCGATGTCGCCGCCGCTGCTGGCCGGACTTCTCTACCTGGGGTCGGGGCTGGGCCTGACCGGCCTGGTCTTCCGGCAGCGGCTCGATGTCGGCGCCATCCTGGCGGCCCTTTCCGGGCGGCAGTGGGGTCTCCTGGCCGGCGCGATCCTCTCCGGCGGGGTGGCCGCCCCCCTCTTCCTGGCTTACGGCATCCTCCACGGCACTGCCAGCGAGGTCTCGCTGCTGCTCAATTTCGAGGCCGTCGCCACCACCCTGCTGGCGTGGCTGCTGTTTCACGAACACATCGGTTCCAGGGTCTGGGTCGGCAAGGCGTTTATCGTCGGCGCCTCGCTCCTCGTCGTTCTCGCCGGCGGCGGCGAACTCCGGTTGTCGGTCCCGGGACTCTGCGTGCTCGCGGCCTGCCTCCTCTGGGGCATCGACAACAACCTCACCCGGGAGCTGGCGCTGCTTCCGCCCTCGTTTCTGGCCTGTCTGAAGGGGTGGAGCGCCGGGCTGTTCAACGTCCTGTTCGCCCTGGCCCTGTTCCAGAGCCGGGCCACGCCATTCCAGGTCGGGTCGGCGCTCGCCATCGGCGCGCTCAGCTACGGGGCGAGCCTGGTCCTGTTTATCCTGGCGCTACGGGAAATCGGCGCGGCACGAACCAGCACCTGGTTCGCCTCGGGACCGTTCATCGGCACCCTGCTGGCCGTCAGCGTGCTCGGCGAGCGGCCCCCCGGGTCGTTCTGGCTGGCGGCGGGCGGCATGCTGCTGGGGATGTTTTTCCTCTACGGGGAACGGCATCGCCACTACCATCGGCATGAACGGCTCGCCCATGCCCACTCCCATTGCCACGACGAGCACCACCGTCACGGTCACGAGGAAACTTCCGACGACGGCGAACACGAGCATTTCCATGTCCATGAAGAAATAGAGCATGCCCACGTCCACTGGCCCGATATCCATCATCGACACCGGCATTGAGGGATTGCCAGATAGGCCCGGACACTTCCACCCCGGGGAAGTCGCCGCTTCCGGGGAAAACCGTTATGAAAGGAGTGGAATTATGGATATCGAACTGGCTGAGGCGATCGTTGAGGCCTGCACGCAGAAGGGCATCAAGGCCGAGTTGAAGGAAGATTATTCGGCTTCCTGGATGCGTGGGCGAAAGACCACCGGCGTCGTGATCACGGGCGGCGATCTGGCGCAGGTTGTCACGGCAGTCATTGCCAGCCCGCACCTGTTTATCGAGGGCACATCGCCGAAGTTCGAGGTCAAAAACAACCTTCGCGTCAGCCCCTTTCGGCTCAGTCTGATCCTTTACTAGGACTCCTGAAGCCGATCCCGTAAAACGACCCCGTCGAACCCTTCCCTACACCCGCACCTGATCCCCCCCGTCTCACCTTCCCATTTTCCAGCCCCCTGAATACCTCGACGACCGCTCTGCCGAAGATCCTGCCGGGAACAGGGATAGGGGACTCCCTTAACTGCGAAGGCGGCCTTCGCCCCCTGGAGGGTCTCCAAGTCTCCCTTGAACTTTGGAAAAGCCGCAGTATGTTTGAGACAATTAACCTTTTTCCGAGAGGCCGATATGGACACTGCGAAAATGACCGTCTCTTCCGGCTGGGTCAAGGCCGCCGTCGTCACCTTCGTCCTCGGCTTCGCCGTTCTCGGCTACCTGGCCGCCCGCATCATCTCCGGCTCGCCCCCCATCCCCCGGGAGGTGCGCGTCGCCGGAGGACAGGTCCTCTTCACCGGGGACGACATCATGGCCGGGCAGCACATTTTCCAGAAGTTCGGCCTGATGCAGTACGGCACCATCTTCGGCCACGGGGCCTATCTCGGTCCCGACTTCACCGCCGAGGCGCTGCACCGCGGCGCCAAGTCCATGCTCGGCTATTACCTGGGGCAGGGGGTCTCCGGAGGGGAGGCCCGGGCCCAGGGTGGAGCGGGAACTGAAGGCGAACCGCTACGATGCCGCGACGGGGGTTCTCGCCTTCAGCCCGGCTCGGGCGAGGCTTTCAGCACCTGGTACGACTACTACCGCGACTGGTTCGGGCCCGGAAACCAGAGGGGACTTCGCCGCCCGGCCATCAACGACCCCGCATGAGGTCCGGCGCCTCACCGCCTTTTTCACCTGGTCGGCCTGGACCAGCGCGGCCCTGCGCCCCGGGACGCGTCACTCCTACACCAACAACTGGCCGCCGGAGCGCCTGGCCGGAAACCGCCCCACCGGCGCGGCCCTTCTTTGGAGCGTCCTCAGCCTGGTCGCCCTTCTGGGCGGGACGGGCCTCGTCCTCTTCGCCTTCGGCCGCTTCGAGGAGCTCGGCTGGCACCACGAGAAGAGCGCCGGGACCCGCCGGTTCCGGCCGCCGGAGGAGCTGCGCCTGACCCCGTCGCAGCGGGCCGTCCCCTGGTACTTCCTGGTCGTGGCTGGGCTCTTCCTCTGCCAGGGTCTCCTGGGCGGGGTGAACGCCCACTACCATGCCGAGGCGGGGGGGTTCTACGGCATTCCCATCGCCGACTGGCTTCCCTACAACCTCTCGCGCATGTGGCATGTGCAGCTCGCCCTCTTCTTCGTCGCGGCCAGCTTCCTGGCCATGGGAATCTTCATCACTCCCATGATCGCCCGCCACGAGCCGAAGGGGCAGGACAAACTCTCCCTGCTGCTGTTCGGGGCACTGGTGGTGGTCGTCCTGGGGAGCCTCGCCGGGGAGGCCGCCAGCCTCAAGGACTTCATCACACAGAAGCGGCCCCTGGTTCTGGGTCGGCGCACAGGGGTGGGAATACCTCGACCTGGGGCGACTGTGGCAGATCCTGCTGACAGCAGGGATGGTGCTGTGGGTCGTCATCCTGGTCGCGGGGACTCAAGGGGCGGCTCTCGGGAGAGCACCGGGGCAACATGCCCTGGCTCTTTCTCTACAGCGCCGTCTCCATCCCCCTCTTCTATGCCGTGGGGATGGTCTTCGGCAAGAACGTCAACTTCGCCCAGATGGACTTCTGGCGCTTCTGGGTGGTGCACCTGTGGGTGGAGGACTTCCTGGAGCTCTTCACCACCATCATGGTCGCCTATATCTTCGTTCTGCTCGGGGTGGTGCGGCCCAGGGTCGCCACCACCCTCATCTACCTCGACATCGTCCTGTACTCGGTGGGCGGGGTGATCGGCACCATGCACCATCTCTATTTCAGCGGGGCCCCGGCCGTCCACATGGCCCTGGGAGCCTTCTTCAGCGCCATGGAGGTCATCCCCCTGCTCCTTCTCTCCTACGAGGCCTGGCGCTTCATGCAGCTCGGCTCCCGCCCGGGAGAGCGCTCGATACTGGGAACCTCCAGCGCCGACTTTCCCCACAAGTGGGCGGTGATGTTCCTCATCGCCGTCGGCTTCTGGAACTTCCTCGGCGCGGGGGTCTTCGGCTTTCTCATCAACCTGCCCATCGTGAGCTACTACGAGATCGGCACCCAGTGGACGGCCAACCACGGCCACGGCGCGATGATGGGGGTGTACGGCATGCTGGCCATGGGCTTCTTCATGTTCGTCGCCCGCTACTTCATCCCCCGGGACCGAGGCAGCGACCGGGCCATGAAGTGGTCCTTCTGGAGCCTGAACCTGGGCCTCGCCTGGATGCTCTTCGTCAACCTCTTCCCCGTGGGCCTGCTGCAGATCGGAGACGGCCCTGAACGAGAGCTACTGGCAGGCCCGGCAGCCGGAGTTCTTCCTGCGGCCGGCGGTGACAGATCTTCGAGTGGCTGCGCCTGCCGGGGGACGTCCTCTTCATCCTCGGCGGGATTCTGCCGGTGGTCTATCTGGCGCTGCGCATGTGGGCGGGACGGAACCGCCCCGGGGAGGTCCCCGTGGAGGGGATGACGGAGGAGTTCACCCGCTCCACCGAATAGTCGCCTTCGGCTTTTTCACCGGCCCGGGCGGGCCCTGCGGCCTTCGCTCAGGCGACCTTGGTCTTGAACATGGTCAGGAGCATCTTGAAACGCTTTACCGCCCGCACCTTGTGGGAGACGCCCCCGGGCATCAGGACGATCTCCCCGGCGTTCACCAGGCAGGGCTTGCCCCCGATGGTGATTTCAGCCTGGCCGTCCAGAACCTGAACAAAGGCATTGTACGGCACCGTGTGCTCGGAGAGAGCCTGGCCTTCGTCGAAGCTGAAGACGGTGAGCGTGCCGCTTTCGTCCTGCAGCAGGGTACGGCTGACGACGGATCCCTCCTGGTAGGCGGTCATCTCGGCCAGCTTCCGGGGGTCGGCTCCGGCAACGGTGAGTTTTGTGGTCGACTCTTCCATGATTCCTCCTCGTGGTTGGTGGTGAGCTTCCCCCCTTCCGAACAATTATGGTGGAAGGGGGGCCGATCGCGCTTTTCTCGGGTTGTAGGGCGAAGATCTTTTTCTTTTTTAATTCGGATAAATTTGATCCAGGTCAAAAGAAAAAGTAAAAAATCGTTTTAGTCTTTTTTTCAAGAGGGGCGAACGGTCTTTGCCAATAGCGATTTGAAGCTCGAAACACGTTTCCTCCAAAGGGTTTTGGATTCCTGACCAGGACGAGGTGCCAAGATGCCAAGACAAGCAGCGGAACCCCTAACCCTCCTTGCCGGAATGTTGCTGGTCATTCTGGCGGCCGTTTCGGCACTGGCAGGCGACGCTTCGGTCGAACAGGGCAAGGCCATTTTCAGCCAGAAGTGCAGCCCGTGCCATTCCATCGGCGGCGGCGACCGCCCCACGGGCCCCGACCTGGCCGGGGTGGCGACGCGGACCGACCGGGAGTGGCTGGAGCACTTCATCCAGTCCCCGGGCAAGGTTCTCTCCTCGGGCGACCCCGCAGCCACGAAACTTCTGAAAAAGTTCAACAACCTGCGGATGCCCGACCTAGGCCTTTCCGAATCCGAGGTGAAGGCCGTTCTGGCCTATCTTGCCACGACGGGGGAGAGCCCACAAGCCCAGACCCCGGCGGCGGCCCCGGCCCCGAAAGCCGAAGCGGGGGATGCACAGAAGGGCGAGGCCCTTTTCGTCGGCTCGCTCCCCTTCGCCAAAGGCGGAGCGCCCTGCCTGGCCTGCCACGGCATCGCAGGCGCCGGCCTCGGCCTGGCGGCCGGGGCCAGCTATGGCCCCGACCTCACCTCCCTGTGGGAGGACTACGGGGCCGACGGGGTGGCCTCGATTCTGGAGAGCCTCCCCTTTCCCTCCATGCAGCCGATCTTCGCCAAGCGTCCCCTGACGGCCTCGGAGCGGGCCGACCTGAGCGCCTTTTTCCGCCGGGTCGACGGTCGTCCGCCGGCTCATATCGGGGAGACTCTTGTCTGGCAGGTGGCGGCGGGGATGATCATTTTGCTGATAGTGGCCGCCGTTTTCGGCCGCGGGCGTCTGCGGACCGTTCGCCGCTCCCTGGTGGCGCAGGCTCAGAGCCGGAAAGGAGAGGCACGATGAGCTGGATCAAGGATATCATCGATCCGAAACAGAGGAACTGGGAGGAATTCTACCGCAACCGCTTCCAGCACGAAAAGGTGGTGCGCAGCACCCATGGAGTTAACTGCACCGGCAGCTGCTCCTGGAACGTGCACGTCAAGGACGGCATCGTCGTCTGGGAGCTTCAGGCCGCCGACTACCCTCGGCTCGATGCGGAACTGCCCCCCTACGAGCCCCGCGGCTGCCAGCGGGGGATCTCCACTTCCTGGTACATCTACAGTCCCCTGCGGGTAAAATACCCTTACCTGCGCGGCCGGCTCATGGACCTGTGGAGGGAGTCGAAGGCGAAGCACGGCGATCCCCTGGCGGCCTGGACCGCCCTGGTCGAGGACGAGGGGAGCCGCCGCAGCTACCAGCAGGCCCGGGGCAAGGGCGGCTTTCGCCGGGCGGACTGGGACGAGGTGCTGGAGATCATCGCCGCCTCGACCCTCTACACGGTCAAAAAGCACGGCCCCGACCGAGTGATCGGCTTCTCCCCCATCCCCGCCATGTCGATGCTCAGCTTCGCCGCCGGAACCCGCTTCCTGCAGCTGCTCGGCGGGGTGAACCTGAGTTTCTACGACTGGTACTGCGACCTGCCCAACGCCTCCCCCGAGATCTGGGGGGAGCAGACCGACGTCGCCGAGAGCGCCGACTGGTACAACAGCAAGTACATCGCGGTGATGGGCTCCAATTTGAGCATGACCCGCACCCCGGACGTCCATTTCGTCGCACAGGCCCGGCACAACGGTAGCAAGATGGTGGTCTTCTCCCCCGACTTCAGTATGGTCTCCAAGTACGCCGACTGGTGGATTCCCGCCAACGCCGGCCAGGACGGGGCCTTCTGGTTGGCCGTCAACCACGTCATCCTCAGCGAGTTCCACCACCGGGCGCAAACCCCATACTTTCTCAATTATCTCAAACGCTACACCGACGGCCCCTTTCTGGTCGAGTTGAAGGAAGAGGAGGGGACCTGGACCGCCGGCCGCCTGCTCGACGCCGGGCGGCTCGCGCGCTACGGGGAGGCGGAAAACGCCCGCACCAAGTTCCTCGTCTGGGATGAGACGAGCGACGGCGCCCGCATGCCCCTGGGCACCCTCGGTTTTCGCTGGCAGGAGAAAAAAGGGGAGTGGAACCTGCAGATGAAGGACGGCCTCGACGGTTCGGAGCTGGCGCCTCGACTTTCCTTCCTGGAGAAGAACGACGGCACCCGCCAGGTCGCCTTTACCGATTTTGCCGCCGACCGGGCGGTGCGGCGCGGCGTGCCGGTGCGACTGGTCGAAACCGAGGGGGGAGAAGTTCCCGTCGCCACCGTCTTCGATCTGCTGATGGCCCAGTTCGGTGTCGGGCGGGATCTGCCCGGCGACGACCCGAAAGGCTACGACGATCCCGAAGCCACGTACACCCCGGCCTGGCAGGAGCGCTTCACTGGCATCGACCGGGCCACCGTCCTCCAGTTCGCCCGGGAGTGGGCCGCAACCGCCGAGCGCACCGAAGGGAAATGCTCGATCATCATCGGCGCCGGGGTCAACCACTGGTATCACAGCGACCTCGCCTACCGGGCCGGCATCTCGGCGCTGATGCTGTGCGGCTGCGTCGGGAAAAACGGCGGCGGTCTGAACCACTACGTCGGCCAGGAGAAGCTCGCCCCCATCGCCCCCTGGTCGACCTTGATGGGGGCCCTCGACTGGAGCCGACCGCCGCGCTTCCAGAACACCCCCTCCTTCCACTACGTCCACAGCGACCAGTGGCGCTACGAGCGCACCGCCGACGAGGCCCGGCTCAACCCGACAAAGGGGCCGGAGGCTATCACCGGGGGGCACACCATCGATCACCAGGTGCGGGCCGTGCGCCGGGGGTGGCTCCCCTTCTTCCCCCAGTTCGACCGCAACCCCCTGGAGCTGGTGCGCCAGGCGCAGGAATCCGGGGCACAAACTGAGCAGGAAATCATCGACTGGACCGTCGACCCAGCTGCGGGAGAAGAAGCTGCGCTTCGCCGTCGAGGATCCGGACGCTCCCGAGAACTGGCCGCGGGTCTGGTTCATCTGGCGCGGCAACGCCCTGATGTCGAGCGCCAAGGGGCACGAGTATTTCCTCAAGCACTACCTCGGCACCCACACCAACACCGTCGCCCCGGAGACCGCCAGGGAATCGGTGCGCGAAGCGGTCTGGCGGGAGCAGGCGCCCGAGGGGAAGCTCGACCTGGTGGTCGACCTCAATTTCCGCATGGATACCTCGGCCCTCTATTCCGACATCGTCCTGCCGGCGGCGACCTGGTACGAGAAGGACGACCTCTCCAGCACCGACATGCACTCCTTCATCCATCCCCTGCAGGCGGCGGTGCCCCCCTGCTGGGAGTCGAAGAGCGACTGGGACATCTTCAGGGCGATCGCCGAAAAGGTCAGCGCGCTGGCGGCGCAGCACCTGCCGGGACCGCTGAAGGACATCGTCGCCGTGCCGCTGCAACACGACACCCCCGCCGAGATGGCCCAGCCCGAGGTGCGCGACTGGAGCAAGGGGGAGTGCGAGCCGGTCCCCGGCAAAACGATGCCGGGGTTGGCGGTGGTCGAGCGCGACCTCGTCAACCTGCATCGCCGATTCATCTCTTTCGGCCCGGCGGCAAGGGAGAAGGGGCTCGGGGTCCACGGCCTCAGCTGGCCGATCGCCGATATGTACGACGAGCTCCTCGCCACCCGGCCGACGGAGGCGTGGGGGGACGCGCGCTACCCCTCGGTGGCAGACGCCGCCGACGCCGCCAACCTCATCCTTCACCTGGCGCCCGAGACCAACGGCGAGGCGGCCTTCCGGGCCTTCCAGGCCGAGGAGAAGAAGGTCGGGCTCACGCTCTCCGACCTGGCCGAGAAGAGCCGGGACATCCGCACCACCTTCGAGGACCTCGCCAAGCAGCCCCGCCGGCTGCTGACCAGCCCCTGCTGGAGCGGGCTCGTCAACAACGGCCGCGCCTATACGGCCTACAGCCTCAATGTCGACCGGCTGGTGCCCTGGCGCACCCTGACGGGCCGACAGCACTTCTATTTCGACCATGAGACCTTTCTCGCCTACGGCGAGCACCTTCCGACCTACAAGCCGAAGCCCGACCCCGGCGTCCTGCAGGATTTGGTGGCAAGCCGCCCGGAGGGCAAGGCGATCCTGCTCAACTTCATCACCCCCCACGGCAAGTGGAGCATCCACACCACCTTCAGCGACAATCACCGGATGATGACCCTCTCGCGGGGCTGCTATCCGCTCTGGATGAACGATCGGGACGCCGCCGAGATCGGGGTGGCCGACAACGACTGGGTCGAGGTGTACAACGACCACGGCGTGGTGGTGACCCGCGCCATCGTCAGCGCCCGGCTCCCCCGGGGCCTGACGATCCAGTACCACGCCACCGAGCGCACCGTCTCGGTGCCCAAGTCCCCCCTGCGCCAGGGGCGCCGCGCCGGCGGCCACAACAGCCTCATCCGCACCCGCCTGAAGCCGACCCTGATGGCCGGGGGCTACGGCCAGTTCAGCTACGGCTGGAACTACTGGGGTCCCACCGGCGCCAACCGCGATACCTTCATCCTGGTGCGCAAGCTGGAGGGGGAGCCGCAATGGTGAGACAATCGGCGGATTTTTGTAGGGGCGCAATTCATTGCGCCCGATACGCGACGCAATCCGGGTCTTGCAAGGGCGTGATGAATCACGCCCCTACGGTCGCCCCTTTATTTCCGGGCGAAGGAGATAACCCATGAACATCCGCGCCCAGATATCCTCCGTCTTCCACCTCGACAAGTGCATCGGCTGCCACACCTGCAGCATCGCCTGCAAGAACCTCTGGACCGACCGCCGGGGCGCCGAATACATGTGGTGGAACAACGTCGAGACCAAGCCGGGGACGGGCTACCCCACCCTCTGGGAGGACCAGGAGAAGTACCGCGGCGGCTGGGAGCGCTCCGGCGAGGGGCTGCGCCTGAAGCTGGGAGGCCGCGGGCACGTCCCTGGCCAACATCTTCGCCAACCCGAACCTGCCGACCCTCGACGATTACTACGAGCCCTGGACCTACCGCTACAGGACCTCTTCAACGCGCCGGCCGGCAACGACCAGCCGACGGCCCGGCCCGTCTCGATGGTCAGCGGCAAGCCGATGGCGATCGAGGCCGGTCCCAACTGGGACGACGATCTGGGCGGCTCGCAGCATCTATGCCGCCAACGACCCCGGGTACAAGCAGCTGACCGAGGAGGAGCAGCGCCAGCTCTTCGCCCTGGAGCGGATGGTCTTCTTCTACCTGCCGCGGATCTGCAACCACTGCGTCAACGCCGGCTGCGTCGCCGCCTGCCCCTCGGGCGCCATCTACAAGCGCGGCGAGGACGGCATCGTCCTCATCAGCCAGGACAAGTGCCGCGGCTGGCGGATGTGCGTCTCGGGCTGCCCGTACAAGAAGACCTACTACACCTGGTCGAGCGGCAAGTCGGAGAAATGCATCCTCTGCTACCCCCGCCAGGAGAGCGGCCAGGCGCCGGCCTGCTTCCACGCCTGCGTCGGGCGCATCCGCTACCTCGGGGTGCTCCTCTACGACGCCGACCGCATCGAGGCGGCGGCCGCAGAGCCCGACGAGCGGCTGGTGGAGGCCCAGCGCGAGATGATTCTCGATCCCTTCGATCCCGAGGTCGTCGCGGAGGCCCGGCGCTGCGGCATCGCCGAGCAGGTGCTGGAGGCCGCCCGGCGCTCCCCGGTCTACCGCTTGGTCAAGGAGTGGCGCCTCGCCCTGCCGCTGCACCCCGAGTTCCGGACCCTGCCGATGCTCTTCTACGTGCCGCCGCTGCTGCCGGTGCTCTCCGTCGCGGGACAGGGGAACCACCCGGCTGGCGGAGGACACCTTCAGCTCTCTCGAAAGTGCCCGCCTGCCGCTGCGCTACCTGGCGGGGCTCTTCGCCGCAGGGAACGAGGAGGAGGTCCGCTCGGTCTACCGCAAGCTGATGGCCGTGCGCTTGCAGCGGCGGGCCGAGACCGTGGGCGACCAGGGCGCGGGGACAGCTGGAGGAGGCACTGGCCGCGGCGGGAATGGATGCCGATCAGGCCGAGGCCATTTACCGGCTGACCTCTCTGGCCGACATGAGCCAGCGGGTGGTGATTCCTCCGATGCTGCGGGAGATGGCCGTCGAAGCCGAGGAGGACCCCCAGCAGCACAAGGGGGAAGGGGGATTCGGCCGTATCCGCAAACCCAAACGCCGCTGGTAGGAGAGCGAGAATGGAAAAGGAACAGCGCATTTGCGGGCTGTTTGCCCGGCTGCTCGATTATCCGACGGAAGACCCGCTTCCGGCGGCCGAGAAATGTATCGACCTGCTGGGCGCGGACCGGCCTGAGGCCGCCCTCGAACTACTCCCCTTCGTCCGGATGGCCGGGGACAGTCGCCTCGAGAAGCTCCAGGAGGTCTACACCGCCACCTTCGACCTGCAGCCGCTCTGCCACCCCTATGTCGGATACCAGCTCTGCGGCGAGGGGCGGCAGCGGGCACAGTTTCTGGTGAAGCTTCAGGAAATCTACCGGGAGAGGGGCCACGACCCCGGCGGGCGAGCTTGCCGACCACCTCGTCGAGGTCCTCCGTTTTCTCGCCCTTCCGGGAGACGAGGCCGCCCGGCGCGAACTGGTGGAGGAGGGCCTGCTGCCGGCCCTGGAAAAGATGACCGGGGGGTTCGACAAACCGGGCCATCCCTACGGGAGGATGCTGCGGTCCCTGCAGATCTTCCTGGGAGGCGAGTCTGCCGGTTGCACCGGCGCGCAACCCGAACCGACTTTGGAGGCAAGGCCATGACCGACTGGATGCTTTTCGGCGTGTTCCCCTACGTGGCGGTCGTCCTGGGAGTGGCCGGCGGACTGTACCGTTACGGAGTCGAGCGCTATTCCTGGTCGTCCCAGTCGTCCCAGTTCCTGGAGAACCGGCTCCTCTTCTGGGGGTCCGTCCCCTGGCACTACGCCATTCTCCTCGTTCTGCTGGCGCACCTGCTGGCGTTTTTGACTCCGGGGGGCTGGGGTTGGCTGACCGGAGACCCTGGGAGGCTCTATCTGCTGGAGGTGGCCGGGCTGGCCCTCGGCCTGTGCGCGGTTCTCGGCCTGGCCCTGCTTGTGCTGCGGCGCCTCTTTCAGCCCCGGGTAGCCGCGGTCACCTCCTTGTTCGACTGGCTGCTTCTGGCTTCCCTGCTGCTGCAGGCGGTCACCGGCGTGGTGATCGCCTCGACCCTGCGCTGGGGCTCGGTCTGGTTTCTGCACACCGCGGCGCCCTGGCTCTGGTCGCTGGTGACCCTCGACCCCCAGGTGCAGTACCTGGCGGCCCTCCCGGCGGTGGTCAAGATCCACGCCGTCAACGCCTTCGTGCTGGTCGCCCTGTTTCCCTTCTCCCGGCTCGTGCACCTCGTCAGCGTTCCCTTCACCTACCTGTGGCGCCCCTACCAGGTGGTGATCTGGTACAGAAGGCGGCTCAAGTCTTAAGGGGATGGAGAGAGGGGATTCGAATTTTGAATGATGAATTTTGAGTTTTGAATTAATTCAAAATTCAAAATTAGAAATTCATCCTCTTTCTGCCTGCTCTATTCAACTTCTCACCGCCCCAAGGAGTACCCATGTCCCATGTGTTGACCAACTGGAACCCCGAAGACTCCGAGTTCTGGCAGAAGGAGGGAAAGCGGGTCGCCCGGCGCAACCTGTGGATTTCCATCCCCGCCCTTCTACTTGCCTTTTCGGTCTGGATGGTATGGAGCGTGGTGGTCGTCAACCTGCCGAACATCGGTTTTCGCTTCACCACGAATCAGCTTTTCTGGCTGGCCGCGCTCCCCGGGCTCTCCGGGGCGACCCTGCGCATCTTCTACTCCTTCATGGTCCCTATTTTCGGCGGCCGGCTCTGGACCACCCTCAGCACAGCCTCGCTGCTGATCCCGCGCCGTCGGTATCGGACTGGCCGTGCAGCATCCCTCGAGCCCCGTACTGGGTCTTTCTCACCCTGGCGCTTCTGTGCGGGTTCGGGGGGGGCAACTTCGCCTCCAGCATGGCCAACATCAGCTTCTTCTATCCCAAGGCGCAGAAGGGGACGGCGCTGGGGATGAACGCCGGTCTGGGGAACCTGGGGGTGAGCGTGATGCAGTTCGCCGTCCCGCTGGTGATCACCGCCGGGGTCTTCGGCAGTCTCGGCGGGGCGGGGCAGACCTGGGTCAGGGGAGCGGCCACGAAGGAGATCTGGATGCAGAACGCCGGGTACATCTGGGTTCCCTTCATCCTCGCCGCCACCGTCGCTGCCTGGTTCGGGATGAACGACATCAGCTCGGCCAAAGCCTCCTTCGCCGAGCAGGCGGTCATCTTCCGCCGCAAGCACAACTGGCTCATGTGCTGGCTCTACCTGGGGACCTTCGGCTCCTTCATCGGCTACTCGGCGGGCTTCCCGCTCCTCATCAAGTCCCAGTTTCCCCAGGTCGACCCCACCGCCTACGCCTTTCTCGGACCCCTGGTCGGCGCCCTGAGCCGGCCGCCGGGGGGCTGGATCGCCGACAAGCTGGGCGGCGCCAGGGTCACCTTCTGGAACTTCATCGCTCATGGCGTTGGCGGTGCTGGGTGTGCTTCACTTCCTTCCCCACGGCGGCGGGACCGGCAGCTTCTGGGGCTTCTTCGCCATGTTCATGCTCCTCTTTTTCACCACCGGGATCGGCAACGGCTCGACCTTCCGCATGATCCCCGTCATCTTCATGACCCATCACCGCTGCGAAGAGACCCGCACCTGCACCGCTGGAACAGGAGTTGGCGCTGAAGCGGGCCGCCAAGGAATCGGCGGCGGTCCTCGGCTTCAGCAGCGCCTTCGCCGCCTACGGCGCCTTCTTCATCCCCAAGAGCTTCGGCACCTCCCTCGCCCTGACCGGGGGCGCCCGATTCCGCGCTCTACGGTTTTCTCGCCTTCTACCTAAGCTGCATCGTCATGACCTGGTGGTACTACTCGCGCCGAAACGCGGAGATGCCGTGTTGAGCTCGGCCGGGCCTGCCGGCTGAGCACGCGGAAAGGGAGGATTGGCCATGCTTCAAATCAGGGGCAATCCCAAAGCCGGACTCTACGGGGCGACCCTCGGCTTCTTCTTCGGCTTCGCCTCGGTGGCCCTGTTCGGGCCGACGGCCGGCAAGTTCAAGGTCCTGATGCAGCTCGACCCCGAGCAGGTCGGCCTGCTGGTGGCGGCGCCGGCCCTCTCAGGCTCCTTGCTGCGCATCCCCTTCGCGGCCTGGGTCGACACCACTGGGGGACGGAAACCCTTTCTGGTGCTGCTTGCGCTGTCGCTGGCCGGAATGCTGGGGCTGTGCCTGGTGGCCAACGTCCTCTATCCGCAGCACCTCACCGCCGGCCTCTATCCGCTGCTTCTGCTGCTGGGGGCGCTGTGCGGCTGCGGCATCGCCACCTTCTCGGTGGGGATCGGCCAGGTCTCCTACTGGTTCACGATGGAGCAGCAGGGCCAGGCCCTGGGGTTCTACGCCGGGATCGGCAACCTCGCTCCGGGAATCTTCTCCTTCCTGCTGCCGCTGGCCCTCGCCAGGTTCGGCCTCGGCGGGTCCTATCTCGCCTGGCTGGTCTTTCTCGCCGCCGGCACCTTGCTCTACTTCGCCTACGCCCGAAACGCCCCCTTCTTCCAGCTCATCGAGCGGGGGATACCTCCGGCCCGGGCACGCCAGCAGGCCCACGAGCACGGCCAGCAGCTGTTGCCTGCGGGCAGTCTCAAGGACTCCCTGCTCGTCTCGGCCAGGGCCTGGAAGACCTGGCTGCTCGTCGCCATATACTTCACCACCTTCGGCGGCTTCATCGCCATGACCGCCTGGCTGCCGATCTACTGGAGCACCTACCTGGCCGCCGGGGCGGTGACCGCCGGGCTGCTGACCGCCCTCTATTCCGTCCTCGCCTCGGCGATCCGGATCTTCGGGGGGGTCGTAGCGGACAAGGTCGGCGGAGAGAACACCGCCATCGGCTCGCTGCTGCTGATGCTGGCGGGAGCAGCGATGATGAGTTTCTCGGACGGCATGGAGCTGTCGGTTCTGGCCGCGGTGCTGATGGCGGTCGGCATGGGAGTCGGCAACGCCGCTGTTTTCAAACTGGTGCCCCAGTATGTACCTCAGGCCGTCGGAGGGGCCGCCGGTTGGGTCGGTGGCCTTGGCGCCTTCGGTGGATTTGCCATCCCGCCGCTGCTCGGCGCCTTCGTGCACGCCTTTGGCAAACCGGGCTACGCCCGCGGCTTTTTCGTCTTCGTTGCCCTGGCCGGACTGTCTCTTCTTCTGGCCTGGGTGCTGAAGCTGACCCGCCGCAGCTCCCCGGAGGCGACGGCTTCGACCTCGAGGTCCCGAGGACTCAAAAACCTCTCACGACAATTTGGCTAGTGTACCGTGCAGGAAAGAATCTACCGCGATATCTTCGAACAGGCCCCCGACGGCATCCTCTTCGCCGACCGGGAGGGAATCATCCGCCTGTGGAACCGGGGGGCCGAGCGGATTTTCGGCTACAGCGCCGGGGAGGCCATCGGCCGGAGTCTCGATCTGATCATCCCCGAAAAGCTCCAGCAGCGTCACTGGGACGGCTACCGCCAGGTCATGACCGAAGGCGAGAGCAAATACGGAACCCAACTGCTCTCGGTTCCCGCCAAACACAAAGCCGGCCGGAAAATGTTCAGCGACTTCTCCATCGTCATGCTCAGGGACGAAACGGGCCGGGTGGAGGGAGTGGCGGCCATCATGCGCGACTCCACCGAGCAGAAAGCGAAGGAAAAGAAGATGCGCGAACGGATCAAAGAGCTGGAAGAAGCCTCTTCGCCCATTGTCTGAGGGAGAAGCTCAAGGTGGGGGGAGATGGTGATTTTTTTCTGGGAAAGACTTCCCTCACCCGCCCTTCGGGCACCCTCTCCCAAGGGGAGAGGGGATGATGAAAACCGGCATTATCCCCTATTGGGGAGGGCACCTAACAGCATTTTCCAGGATGAGCGCTATGGGGAATCCGCCAGTCGGGACAGAGCCGCCCGGGCGCTACCCGGATGTCACGGGGGTGCTTCTGGCCGGAGGCAAAAGCCGCCGGATGGGGCGGGACAAGGCCAGGATGACCTTCAACGGGCAGAGCCTCTTCGAACGTTCCCTGGGGCTGCTGCAGCGGTTTTTCTCTGCCGTCCTCATCGCCGGCGACCGTCCCGAGCTGGCGGGTCCGAACCTCCCGGCCATTCCCGACATCTACCCGGGCAGCGCCCTGGGCGGGCTGCATACCGGGCTGAAGGCGGCGAAGACCGACTGGATTTTCGTCTGCTCCCTGCGACATGCCCTATCCCGACGGCCGCATCGTCGAGCGGCTCCTGGAGCATCGGGACGGCTTTGACGCGGTCGTCCCGCGCACCCCGGAGGGATACGAGCCCGTCTTCGCCCTCTATCACCAAAACTGCCTGCCGCAGATGGAGGCCATGCTGCGGCAGAACCGATTCCGCATCTACGATTTCTATCAGTGCATCCGCATCCGTTACCTCGACCCTCCGGAGCTGCCGGAGGGCTGGCAACGCTCGTTGACAAACGTCAATACCCCCAGGATCTGGCCCGCCTCGAGGAGGGATGACCCCGCCCGGTGTTTCGGCCGTGGCCGGACTGCGGTGTGTGAATTTCGTGTTCGTTCCGCAGTCCGGCGGCAGTGCCGCGTGCGAGGAGGGCATTCCCTTCACGGCAAGGCCCGAGGGGAAAACGATAAAGGAGTGACGCCATGGTGACTTACGAGCAGGCCCTGCAACAGGTCAGGGAAGCGGTCACACCGTTGCCCGCGCAGACCTCTTCCCTTGGGCTGGCCGTCGGCCGGGTGCTGGCCGCACGGGCCCGTGCCCGTTGGGATATGCCCCGTTGGGACAACTCGGCCATGGACGGCTTCGCCCTGGCGGCGGCCTCAGCGCAGAGGGGAAGCGTTTTGAAGATCGTCGGCAGCTCCTACGCCGGCCACCCCTTCACCGGACGCCTGCAACCCGGAGAGGCCATCCGGATCACCACCGGGGCGCCCCTGCCGCCGGGCGCCGACAGCGTGGTTCCCGTCGAAGAAACCCAAATCGCGAGTGAGACGGTGGTTTTGCAGGAACCGGTCGACAGGGGCCAGCATGTCCGCTACAGGGGAGAGGAATATCGCGAGGGTGAACTTCTGCTGGAGGCGGGAACGACGCTGGATGCCGGCGCCATCGGCCTGCTCGCCGGCGCCGGCATCGACCGGGTCCGGGTTCATCCGCGCCCCCGGGTCGCTGTCTTCTCCACCGGCGATGAGCTGGTCGAGCTTGGGGAGGAACCGGGGCCTGGGCAGATTGTCAACTCCAACCTGCAGTATCTGCTCGCCCGGCTGGCTGAATGCGGCTGCCAGCCGATCCCCCTGGGCATCGGCGCGGACCGGGAGGAGGATCTGGACCGGATTCTCGACCAGGCGCTGGCGGCTGACCTGATCCTCTCCACGGGCGGGGTTTCCGTCGGGGAGAAGGACCTGGTCCGGCAGACGTTGAATCGACGGGGGTTTGTGCGCAAATTCTGGAGGGTGGCGATCAAGCCGGGCAAACCGGTCCTCTTCGGCATCCTGGAGAACCGGCCATGTTTCGGGCTGCCGGGCAATCCGGCCGCGACCGCCGCCACCTTTGAACTCTTCGTGCGGCCGGCGCTGGGAATTCTCGCCGGCCGCCGGGACCCCGCGACGCCGAGACTCCGGGTCAGCCTGGCGGAATCGGTCCGCGGCGGCGCAACGCGTCGGCAGTTTCTCTGGGGGAGGTTATTCAGCGAGGGCGGAGAGCTGCACTTCGTTCCGTCGAAGCGACAGGGATCGGGGCAGACCCGCAGTCTTCAAAACGTCCAGGCCCTGCTGCCGCTGCCGGAGGGAAGCCCCGACCTGGCAGCCGGCGAGCGGGTGGAAATCCTGCTGCTGCGGCTGCCCGTGACGGCCCGAGAAGCCGTCCGGACAAAGGAAATCTCCCGCCCGGGAAGGGTCGTGCGGGGTCAAGGATGGCGGCGCAGGAGGGCAGCCGCAAGGAGTGGGTGAGAGGGAGCGGGGCACCCTCCCAAGCCATTCCACATCTTTTCAGGTACTGACCCCCGCTCAGTGCCCGAAGCTGTCGGCGAGGGGAATCAGCTGCCGGAAGTCGGCATTGCTCAGGACGCTGTGCCAGTGCCCCGTGGCGATGCCCGCTCCGATGCCGGCGGCGAAGAGCAGAACGACCAGACCGGCAAAGGCCCAGGCGGGGAGCGGCTTTTGCCAAAGGGGAGGACTCATCGCCAGGGCGCCGGCCTGCGGGCAATGGTCGATGCAACTTTGGCAGGCGAGGCATTCCGGGGAGCGCACGGCGCTCTTGCGGTGCACCGGGAGGTGCGCCGGACAGGAACGGCTGCAACCCTGGCAATCGGTACAATGCGCGGCGTTTCGTCGAATCCGAACGGGGCTAAGCAGGGCGACGAACCCGAGCAGCGCTCCGTAGGGGCAGAGATAGCGGCACCAGAAATGCCTGTAGATGAGGGAGAGGACTGCCAGAACCGACAGAACCGACAGGGTGAAGCCCGTCATGCGGGTGAAGAAGTGGAGCATCCGCACGTCGCTGACCGCCCAGTAGGGAGAGGCGAGAAAGCCCTGGAGGGCCGGCAGGGGCATATCGAGCAGAATCAGCTTGACGAAGAAAAGAAGCAGGGCGTACTTGAGCCCCCGCAGGAGAAAATCGGCCCATCCCCAGGGGCGGAAATTCCTCCCGAACGTTCTCTTTCCGAGGTTCCCCAGCGCTTCCGAGAGCGTTCCGACCGGGCAGAGCCACCCGCAGAAGGCCTTCCCCGCCACCAGCGTTAACGCCAGTATGGTCAGGAAAATCACCAGAGCCGCCGGGTGAATCCCGTTGAAGATTCCGGAGAGGAGCCAGTACTTGAAGCTGACCAGCGCCCCGATGGGCAAAAAGCCCTCCACACCCGGGGGGCGCGACACGTAGGGGGCGGCGGCGCCTGAGGCGAAGTGCCGTACGAACAGGCCGAAGCGGATGCCCAGGGTCAGGACCAAGAGGAAAAACCCCCACTGCACCAGTGCCCGCCAAAAGCCCGCCTTTTCGATTTTCCGACGCAAGTCCATCCTGTGCCCCTTTTCCTTTGGCTCTGTCAGGCGAATAGTCCGGTCCTGAACCGCCGCTTACCATAAACCAGCCGATGCATTCAAAACAAGGTGAAGTTTAAACCCAGAAGGGGCCCTTGCGTCATTGACCTGGATCAAGACCTGGGCATATCTTTCCCGGCGCTCTATCCCGGCATAGGGGCGAGGATACGGTCGGGAAAGGCCGAGAGAAACAATTTTCCCGCTCTGGCGGAGTTCCGGAATGAGAAAGTTTGACTTTCGGATCGCCTGTGATTTCATTAGCAAAGAGAAAAATGAACCGTAGAAAGGGGGCTGTCATGGACCTTCATCGTATTTTCTTTTTTCTTTTCCTTATCCCGGCTCTGCTCCTGTCCGGCTCCGCCCATGCCCGGGAGCCGACCCCGAACATCCTCGTCAGCCATGCCTGGGTGCGCGCCATGCCGCCCTCAATGGAAAATACGGCGGCGTACATGACGATTGAAAACAAAACGGGTGAAGACATCGTCCTGAAGTCGGCCGGCACCAGCGCCGCGCAGACCGTGGAGATCCACCGGATGATGCAGGTCGGCGACATCATGGAAATGAAGGAGGTCGACAATCTCCGAATTTCGGCCGGAGAGCGTCTGGATCTGAAGCCGAACGGTTTTCACCTCATGATCATTCACCTGCGCAGGCCGCTGGCTGAAGGCGAAACCATCCCGCTCGTGCTTTATTTTTCGGGAGGACGCCGTGTGAGAGTAAACGCCGTAGTTCGCAAATGGGGTGAGGGCGGTTAGCAGTGAAAAGGTAGAAAGGCGAGGAAACGGAGGAAGTGGCGCCGATGAAAAAACAGCTGAAAATCACCCTAGCCCTGGCGGTTATGGGAATATGTCTTTTGGTCATCGCAGGGACGTACCTGGTTCATTTCAAGAACGCCCCTTCGCCCGGGATCGAAGGGGCGTTTAATCCCGGCGGGGACTTTACCCTTGTGGAGGACAACGGAAAGGTTTTCCATCTCAGCGACTGCCGGGGCAAAGTCGTCCTTTTATTTTTCGGCTACACCTCCTGCCCGAACGCTTGTCCGATAACCCTTGCCAAATTGTCCCGGGCCTTCGCCCTGCTCGGGTCGGCCCGCGAGAAGGTATTGACCGTTTTCGTAACGGTCGACCCGCAACGGGATACCCCTGCCAAGCTGAAAGAGTATCTGGGATATTTCGGCGTCAACGCCGTGGGTTTGACCGGGACAAAAGCGCAAATCGATTCTGTGGTTGGTGCTTATCACGCCTTTTATCAGAAAGTTCCAACAAAGTCGGCCATGGGGTACACGATCAACCACAGCACCAATGTCTATCTCATCGGCAAACAGGGGAAGGTGCACTACCTGTTCAAGCCGCTGGATACTCCGGCAAAGATGGCCGAGACTATCAAGGACTTTCTCTAAGCTCCCGCCTGGGGGAATGAGCATCGAGGTCCCAGCGCAGAATCGCCTGGGATCTGGGACAGATGGTCTTTACCGGGGTGGAGCAAGACGCTGCCGAACGATACGTGGTCCAGGAGCATATCCGAAATCCCGACCTTATCCGACACCGACCGCACCGCACCGGACCGGCGAAGGGGAGACGCGCATGCTATCAGACCCGAAGGGCCGCTTCTGGAAGCCGGCAGGGCTGCCTGTGGCGAAGCGATTGCCGTTGAACTGACCTGCGCCGTCTGCCTGGCGGCCCGGGCGAAGCCTCCCTTTTCGAGGGGTCGTCCCGGCTTTTTTCTCCCCGGGCCTTCCCTCCGCGCAAAATCTCCGTCTTCCCTTTTACCCTACCGGCTTATCTTTTTTTCTCACAGATACTCATCATTCCCGAAAACCCGCCAGATCAACTTAATCGGGTATAATTTTGCGTTAATTCCCCCAGATGCTATAAAATCAAAAAAGTCGGAACCTCTCCCGTTCCGAACCGAAGATTGATGGCGTCGCAAAAACTCACCAACTGCTGCGTTGCTGCAATTGCTCTCGCTGCTTCGACGTACGTCAGTACGCCTCATTGCTCGACAATGGCGCGGCTTGCATTTGGCGCGTTTTGCTTAGCCAACCACTCATTTTACTTTCTTGCGAAAGCATCAAGATTGCGAAAGGAACCGATGCGATGTACACCCGGATGCTTCGACAGAGCGCGCTCAACGCCAGCCTGACCGACCTGCCGCCCCTCGGCATGGACGTGCTCAGCCTGGTCGACGATTTTCGCCGATATTATACCTACAACCTGGGGCGCGACCGGCACAGCCGCTCGGCCCACTATGCCTATCGGGCGCTGGTCCAGATCCTGCGCGACCGCCTGATGGAACGCTGGAAGAACACCCGCTACGCCTATGAGGGGGCCCGCGGCAAACAGGCCTATTACCTCTCCCTGGAGTTCCTGATGGGACGGGCGATGGGCAATGCCGCCCTCAACCTGGGGCTGGAGGAGAACGTCGCGCTGGCCCTGCAGTGCCTGGGGCTGGAGATGGAGGACCTGGCCGAGTCCGAACACGACGCCGGCCTGGGCAACGGGGGCCTCGGGCGGCTGGCGGCCTGCTTTCTCGACAGCTGCGCCACCCTGCAGCTGCCGGTCACTGGCTACGGAATCCGCTACGAGTACGGCATGTTCCGGCAGACTGATCGTCGACGGCCGGCAGGTGGAGGAGCCCGACCACTGGCTGCGCGAAGGCAACCCCTGGGAGATCGAGCGCCCCGAATACACCCAGCGGGTGCGCTTCGGCGGGCGTACCGAGTTCTACCGGGACGCCGCCGGTGCGCTTCGGGCGCGCTGGGTCGACACCCACGACGTCCTGGCGGTCCCCTACGACATCCCTGTTCCGGGCTACCGCAACGGAACCGTCAACACCCTGCGCCTGTGGAAGGCGGCCGCCACCGACGAGTTCGACCTCGGCGAGTTCAACGCCGGCCAGTACCCCGAATCGGTGGCCGCCAAAAATGCCGCCGAGAACATCACCATGGTCCTCTACCCCAACGACGCCAGCGAGAACGGCAAGGAGCTGCGCCTGCGCCAGCAGTACTTCCTCGCATCGGCCAGTCTCCAGGACATCCTCGCTCGCTGGAAGGGAACCCACGGGGAGGCGTTCTCCGACTTCGCCGAGAAGAACGCCTTCCAGCTCAACGACACCCACCCGAGCTGCGCCGTCCCAGAGCTCATGCGCCTGCTCATGGACGAGAACGGCCTCGGCTGGGACGAAGCCTGGGAGATCACCCGCCGGACCATGGCCTACACCAACCACACCCTGCTGCCGGAGGCCCTGGAAAAATGGCCGGTCTCGATGTTCCGGCGGCTGCTGCCGCGAACCCTGGAGATCATCTTCGAGATCAACGCCCGCTTCCTGGCCGAGGTCGCCCGAAGGTGGCCCGGCGACTCCGACCGGCAGCGGCGCATGTCCCTTATCGAGGAAGGTCCCGAGCCGATGGTGTGCATGGCCTACCTCGCACTGGTGGGGAGCTTTTCGGTCAATGGTGTGGCCGCCCTCCACTCTCGGCTGCTCTCCGAGGGACTCTTCCGCGACTTCCACGAGATGTGGCCGGAGAAGTTCAACAACAAGACCAACGGCGTCACCCCGCGCCGTTGGCTCGCCTGGTGCAATCCGGGCCTCAGCCGCCTGATCACCGAATCGATCGGGGAGGGATGGGTGGCCGACCTGGACCAGCTCCGAAGCCTCGCCCCCCTGGCCGACAATGCAGACTTCCGCCGCCGCTGGCATGAGGTCAAGCAGGCCAACAAGGAGCGGCTGGCGGCGATGGTCGAGGCCGAGTGCGGCGTCGCTCTTTCGCCAGGAGCCCTCTTCGACGTGCAGGTCAAGCGCATCCACGAGTACAAGCGCCAGTTGCTGAACGTACTGCACGTCATCCACCTCTACGACCGCCTCAAGCGCGGCGATGCGGCCGACTGGGTGCCTCGGTGCGTCCTGATCGGCGGCAAGGCGGCTCCCGGCTACGCCATGGCCAAGCTCATCATCAAGCTGATCAACAACGTGGCCTCGGTGGTCAACACGGACCCGGCAGTGGGGGACCTGCTGAAGCTGGCCTTCATCCCCAACTACCGGGTGACGGCGATGGAGGTTATCTGCCCCGGCACAGACCTCTCGGAGCAGATATCCACCGCCGGCAAGGAGGCCTCGGGGACGGGCAACATGAAGTTCATGATGAACGGCGCCCTGACCATCGGCACCCTGGACGGGGCCAATATCGAGATCCGCGAGGAGGTGGGCGAGGAGAACTTCTTCCTCTTCGGGCTGAACGCCGGGGAGGTCGCGAAGCGGCGCCGCAGCTACGACCCGGCGGCCCTCATCGCGGCCGACGAAGACCTGAAGCGGGTGATACGGCTGCTGGAGACCGGCCACTTCAACCAGTTCGAACCGGGGATCTTCGCCCCCATCATCGCCGCCATCCAAAGTCCCGCGGATCCCTGGCTGGTGGCGGCCGACTTCCGCAGCCTGGTCGAAACCCAGCGGCGCGCAGCCGAAACCTACCGGGACACCGAGCGCTGGACCCGGATGAGCATCCTGAACACCGCAGCCAGCGGCAAATTCTCAACGGACCGCACCATGCGGGAATACGCCCGGGACATCTGGGATCTGAAGCCGGTGCCGGCCCTGCCGGTGGAATGAACGGTGAGGTGGTGAGACGGGGAAATAGGGAGGTGGGGAGATGGAAGAGCGGCTTTTTTCCACCTCCCCATCTCCCCGCTTGCCATCTCCCCTGTCTTTGGAGGGCAGTCGGCTATGGCGGAGGAAAACAACGATTTCGCCCTGGTTCTGACGGGCGGCGGGGCGCGGGCGGCCTACCAGGTGGGGTTCCTGCGCGGGCTGTCGCGGCAGTTTCCCGACCTGCACTTCTCCATCCTGACCGGGGTTTCGGCGGGAGCCATCAATGCGGCCTACATCGCCAACCATTCGGGAAGCTTTGCCGAGGCCATCGACGATTTGGCGGGGCTCTGGGGGGAACTAGTGGTGGAGAAGGTGTTCCGGGCCGACCCCTGGTCCCTGGCAAAAAGCGTCCTGGGCTGGGGAGCGGCCCTGCTCTCCGGCGGGGCCGTCAAGGCGCCGACTGCCCGGGGCCTGGTCGACACCACCCCCCTGCACCGGCTGCTCGACACCCGCATGGCCGCAACGGAGGGCGTTCTCACGGGGGTGGGCGACAACCTGCAGCGGGGCCGGCTGAAGGCCCTGGCCATCACGGGGACGAAATACGGCACGGGTCAGGCCCTCACCTGGATCCAGGGTAAGGGGATAGAGACCTGGGAGCGCCCTCACCGGCGCAGCGTGCGTACAGATATCCGCACCGCCCACGTCATGGCCTCCGCCGCCCTGCCCCTGTTCTTCCCGGCCATCCAGGTGGGGGACGCCTGGTACGGCGACGGCGGCATCCACCAGCAGGCCCCCCTCTCCCCCGCCCTGCACCTGGGGGCGAAACGGGTCCTGGCCATCTCCACCCGCCACGAACGCTCCCTCTCCGAGGCCAATGTCCCCGTCATCCGCGGCTATCCGCCGCCGGCCCAGATCCTCGGCACCCTGTTCAACTCCCTCTTTCTCGACGTCCTCGATCAGGACGCCCGCTCCCTGGAGGTCATCAATTACCTGCTGGAAAAGGTCCCCGGGGAAGATGCGAAGCCCCTGCGGCCGGTGGAGCTCTTCCTCCTTCGCCCGTCGCGCAACCTGAGCCAGGAGGCCCACCGGTTCGAGGCCCGCCTCCCCGGGATGTTTCGTTTTCTGATCCGCGGTCTCGGGACGACCCAGACCGAAAGCCCGGACTGGCTGAGCATGATTCTGTTCGACCCCGACTACCTGCGGCTTCTCATGGAAATCGGAGAGGAGGATGCCGAGGTCCGCAGGGACGATTTCGCGGCGCGCCTCGGATGAGAGAGGATATCTGGAGGGGGGGACATCGGGAGGGGTTTCCCTGAACTTCAGGGGCCGGCCGTGCTCCGGGCTTCTGTGGGGATGTCGGGGGAGGTCGCAAGAAGGTTCCGTCCCACAAAGAGCTTGGCGAACTGCAACGCCGTGCGGCCGCAGCGCTTGCTCTTCTCGTGGGACCAGCCGATGGCCGCCTGCTCCACCTCCCGGCTCCAGGGCAGCGTCGCACCGTGGCGGGCGGCCAGGTTGTCGATGCACTGGCGCACCACCCGCAGGTACTGGTCCTGGGAGAAGACGCGAAAGGAGACCCACAGGCCGAAGCGGTCGGAGAGGGATATCTTCTCCTCCACACCCTCCCCATGGTGGATTTCGTTGTTGACCATCTTCGAGCCGAGGTTGTCGGTAGGGTATTCGGGCAGAAGGTGACGGCGGTTGGAGGTCACGTAGATGAGGGTGTTCTCCGGGGCCGAATAGACCGAGCCGTCGAGGGCGCTCTTGAGGATCTTGTAGCTCTTCTCGCCCGGCTCGAAGGAGAGGTCGTCGCAGAAGAGGAGGAAGCGGAAGGGCTGGTCCTGGATGCGGCTGAAGATGTCCGGCAAAAACGGCAGGTCGTCCTTGTCGACCTGGATGATGCGCAGCCCCTGTGGGGCGTAGGTGTTGAGCAGCGCCCGGATGACGGAGGACTTCCCCGTGCCGCGGGACCCCCACAGCAGGATGTTGTTGGCCGGAAGGCCCCGGAGAAACTGACGGGTGTTGTCCTCGATGAGCCTTTTCTGCTCGTCGATCCCCAGGAGGTCCTCAAGGGCGATGGGGTCGAGGTTGGGCGCCGGTTCGAGGTAGCCGGCCAGGGAGTGGCGGCGCCAGTTGGCGGCGATGCATGTGGCCCAATCGACTTCGGGAACGGGCCTGGGCAGGATCTGTTCGGCCGCGGCGAGTACCCGTCGGAGCTGTTCAATCAGTTCTGGGTCCAGATTCATGAAATCCTCCCGGCGCGATTTTCCCGGCGGAAAGCCATCCCGCCGCAAAGCCCTATCATACGGACACTTCGCCCCCCGGATCAAGTTCATTCGGGGTTTTTTCCGGAGATTTCACCCTCCCTGCGAACACGGGGGATTCAGGTATACTTGGGAACGAACCAGGGGAGGGAGCTGATCTGAGCCCCCTCCCATTGGGACATATCATCGACGGAGGAAGACGATGGGTGAAAAGAAGCGTTCCGCCAGGACCTACGATGCCTGCTCCAGCCCGCAAGCCCACAGGGACCACATGTGTCACCTGATGGAAAAGGGAATGGGCGCGGAAATTAAACAGCGAACCTCCCGCCCGGCCTACGCCTGCGCGAACTGCGGCGCCCGGGCCAACGAGCGGGAGGACCTCTGCAATCCGGAGCCCCTGCGGGCGTCCTGAGCCCATGGCGCGACATCGACGGCACCTTCGCGCTCTGGTTCTGGCCCTGGCGCTTCTGGCCGCGGCCCTTGCCTCCCCGGCTGCGGGAAAAACCCCCTCCCGGGGAAAGGATTTTCTCTGGAAGATCTCCTCGCCCGGGGCTACCGGCTACCTGCTCGGTTCGGTCCATGTCCTCGAGAGCACCGCCTACCGGTCGGACCCCGCCTTCGAAAGCGCCTTTCGGAAAGCGCAAATCGTCGTCTTTGAAACCGACCTCGACCAGCTCGATTCGAAGGAGGTCCAGCGAAGGCTCCTCTACCGTGGCAGCTACCCCAAGGGTGAAAGCCTGAGACAAAGCATCCCGGAGAAGCTCTACTCTCGGGTGGAAAAGACCGCCGGAGAACTGGGTCTGCCCCCCGAAGCCCTCAACCGCTTCCGCCCCTGGTTCTGCGCCATGACCCTGGCCAATCTGAAGCTGGCGGCCCTCGGATTCAATCCGGAGAAGGGGGTGGACCGCTATTATTACCAGAAAGCCCGCTCCTCGGGAAAAAAGACTCTCGGTCTGGAGACCCCCGCCGACCAGATCGACATCTTCGCCGACATGTCCCCCGGGACCCAGGAAAAATTTCTGAAGCAGAGCCTCGATGACCTGGAAGACGCCCGCCGCCAGGTCGAAAAAATCCTCGCCGCCTGGAAGGCCGGCGACACCGGGAAGGTCGAATCACTTCTGCTCAAGAGCCTCAGGGACGACCCCGGGCTTTACCGGCGACTGGTCGTGCAGCGAAACCAGCGCTGGAGGAAGACCCTGGAGCACCTCCTGGAAGGTCACGAAAATTTCCTCGTGGTCGTCGGAGCCGCCCATCTTGTCGGCCCGGACGGGCTGGTCGCCCTGCTTCGCGCCCGGGGCTTCAGCGTGGAACAACGGTGACCGCAATCCCCTGCTTAATTATCCCCAAAAAGGCATTTGGCCCACGAAGACCACGAAGTTTCACAAAGAAATTCAAGGGATTACAAGGTTGCCGATTGTGGGATTTCGAAACGGCCGGAGCTTCCTCAACCCCTGATGATAATGGCGCCCCAGCCAATAGCTGATTCCGTCACCGGCGATCGCCCCGAACACTGCGGCGATAAGGGTGATTTTCAGTGAAAGGGCGCCGCTGCCGGCCAATGCTCCGATGCCGATCATCATGACCGTTCCCGGCACCAGCGGGCCGACCAGGGCCAGCGATTCGGAGAGAGCCACCAGAAAGATGGCGAAATAGGCGGCCAGCGGATGCAGGGAGACCCACTGCAGAACGCCGCTCCAAAGATGGGCCCAATTCACAGGGCGCTCTTATGCGATGCGTTACGGGTGCTTCGGTGTACGTACAAAGCGGGTACCAGATTGGTGCTGAGAAGGGCGCTCCACAGGATCCCGCCCAGGATGACCACCGCCAGCCCCTGCTCGGGCGCCGCCCCCTGACCCAAGCCGAGCGCTGTGGGGAGCATGCCGAGGACCGCCGTGAGGGTGGTGAGAAAGATGGGGCGAAAGCGCACGTGGACCGACTCCCTGACCGCGGCCTCCGGAGTCATCCCCGCGGCCTCATTGCGGCGCGCCCGGTAGAGAAGAACGATGCCGTGATTCAGGCTGATCCCCACCAGGGTGAGAAAAGCCACCAGGCCGGTGGCGTTCAACCCCACTCCGCTCAACGCCAGCGCCGCAGCCCCGCCGGTGAAGGCGAGGGGAATCTGCAGCAGAAGCAGCCCCGGGATGAGCAGGCCGTCGAACTGCAGGATGAGAATCCCCGCCATGAGAATAAAGGCCGCGATGGCGGCTACGCCCAGGCCGATGGCCGCTTTTTCGAGTTCGGGGTAGAGCCCGCCGAATCCGATGCGGTAGCCCGCCGGCAGGTGCAGGGAGGCGAGGGCCTTGCGGGCCGCGCTGATGGTGCCGCCGAGGGTGCCCGTTGGGGTGGCGAGGATCTCTAGGGCGCGGGCGCCGTCGATATGGCGGATCTGGTTGGGAGTCGCGACCAGCTTGAGCTCGGCGAGGGTGCCAAGAGGAGTCCAGCCCGCGGTGTGGATCGGCAAGGCACTGAGATCGCCGATGGATTTCTCCGGAGCGTCGGCGAGGCGCAGGTAGAGGGGCAGGGGCACGTTCCCCTCGGGGATCTCGGCGATGACCTGCCCGCCGAGAAGCGGTCCGAGCTGGGCATAGAGCCCCGCGGGAGTGAGATGGTAGGCGGCGAGGGCCGGAGGCTTCGGGAGGATCTGCAGCTGCGTGACGGGGTAGCCGTCGTTGTTGAAGATATCGGTGAGAGAGGGCACCTTTCGCAGGCGCTTTGCCGCCTGCTCCGAGAGGGTGCGCAGCTCTCCGAGCTTGCTTCCGAAGAGGCGCACGACGAAAGGCTGGGGAAGCCCCGAGAGACTCTCGCCGACCCGCTCCAGGGTGGGCGTCCCCAGGGAAAACTGCATCCCGGTGGTGCGGCTTTTTTCGAGCAGCCGCGCGCCGATGGCATCGAGAGTGTTCACCGCGATATCCGGCTTGAGCGCGATCTGGATTTCCCCGGCGTAGGCGGGTTCGGTGTAGGCGCTCCCCGCCGGCGAACCGATGCGGGCAAAGGTGTGTGCCACCGCGGGGTCGGCCCGCAGGCGCCGGGTCAATCGGCTGACGGCGGCTTCGGTGTCCGCCAGGGAACTTCCCGGCGGCAGGGTGAAGCTCTCCAGCAGTACCCCCTCGTTGGGCAGGGGGAGAAAGTTGAACGGCACCAGCACCAGGGCGGCGAGGCTCGCAAGGAGAAGCCCCGCGCAGACGAGAAGGCTCAGGCGCGGACGTCGCAGCACCTTCTCAAACAACAGCTCGTTCAGGTGCCGCAGGCGGTCGAGGGCGCGTCCGCCTGCCGTGGGTTTGGAGTGCGGCCGGGCCTGAATAAATCCGAGCCCGAGGGGAATGAGGGTCAGGGAGATGAAGAGCGAGGCCAGAAGGGCGATCGCCATGGAGAGGGCGAAAGGGATGAAGAACAGGCCCGCCAGACCGCCCACGAAGAGAAGCGGCACGAAGACGGCGACGGTGACGAGGGTGCCGGTGACGTCGGGGCTGGCGATGTCCGTAAGCCCCTGCCGGACCCCCTCCCAGTGATCCGCCCCCTCCTCCCAGCGGTGGTAGATGCTCTCCAGCACGATGACCGCATCGTCTGCGAGCAGCCCCACGGCCACCGTCAGCGCCCCGAGGGTCATCAGATCGAGACTTTGACCGAGGGCATAGAGGCCGGCGATTCCCATCAACAGGGAGAGGGGAATGGAGAGCGCAAGAGTCCAGAGGCCCCGGCCCGCCCCCAGTATCCAGAAGAGACCGGCGATCGCCAACCCGGCGCCGATGAGCAGATTGCGCCCCAGGTCGGCGCCGATCAGGTGCACCAGGTGTCCCTGGTTGTAGGTGCGCACCCAGCGCACGCCGGTAGGAAGCTGGTCGAGGGTCTCGGCCAGGGTCCTGTCGACGGCACGGGTAACGGGCACCGTCGATGCGTCGGGCTGCTTGAAGACGGTCAGGGCGATGCTCGGTCTCCCGTCGAGGGAGACGGCGTTGTGGGTGGGAATCGGCGCGCGCACGACCCGAGCCAGGGCACGCAGGGGGATCGGTCCCGCGGGTGCGGGCACCGGGATCTCCTCCAGCTCGGCGGCATGGATGGGGAGGCGACGCGCCTCGACGAGGATGTCCTGGTGTCCCAGGCTCAGGTAGCCCGAAGGACCGAGGAGGACCTGGTCTTTGAGCGCCCGCACGATCGCCGTGACCGGAACCCGGTAGCGGCGCAGGCCCGCAAGGTCCGGCTGCACCCAGAGCGACTCATCGCCGCTGCCGTAGACCTCGGCGCGCTGCACCCCCGACAAAGCGCGCAGCGCCGGCGCCACCGCCGTGCGCACTGCCCGCTGGACCGTCATCGGGGCGACTCCGGCGGGGATCTCCAGCGTGTAGTCGGCGACCTCGTTGATGGCGTTGCCCATGATCTCGGCGTAGGGATGGGCGGCGGGGGGCAGCTTGCCGCGGGCGCGGTCGATGGCGCTGTTGACAGCCTGCAGGTCCTGCTGCGCATCGGTCCCTTCGGCGAAGCGGATGTCGGTCTGCACCGTGCCGTGCCCCATGGTCGAGCGCACGCTGACCAGGTTTGGCAGGCTGAGAAGCTGCCCTTCGACGGGACGGGCGATGAGCGTCTCGAGATCGCTCGCCGTGGCCCCGGGGAGGTGTGTCACGACGCTCACCTGCGGGAACTGGAAGCGCGGCAGCACTTCGACGGGAATCTGCAGCAGGGCGTAGATGCCGTAGGCGACCAGGGCGCCGTAGATGAGCCCCCAGAGCAGGGGGCGCAGGAGGATTCTCTTTTCGGTTCCCTTTATGTCCATGGCATCAATCCTGCTGCTGGTAGTGGCGGGAGAATTCGCGGTGGAATTCGAGATAGGCGTTCTCCACCAGGACCTTGGCCCCGGCTTTAAGCCCCTGCGCGATCAGGGTTGACTCCCCGCGGGAAGGCCCCGGGACGACCGCCTGGCGCCGGTACCCTTTCGGGGTGTGCACCAGGACCCACCACCGTCCCGCATCGAGGACGAGCGCTCGGGTCGGCACCGCAACGAAGGTCCGCTTTTCCCCTTCGAGAGTCACCGGCCCCGCCTCGCCGTTTCGCCAGCCGGGAGACGGCCGCGCCGCCGCGAGGCCGACCGCCCGACCGCCGCCGGGCCCGATGGTTCCGATGATCGTGCGGACCGTAACCGGGATGGCCGCGCCGCCTGCGGCGGGGGCGAAGGACCCCGTCATCCCGACCCGTACCTTTTGCGCCTCGGCGCCGTAGAAGACGGCCCGCAGCCAGAGGGAGCCCGCCGGCTGCAGGGTCAGGATCGTCTGAGCGGGCGCCACCCGCTCGCCCGCCGCAACCTCGACCTTGAGGACCGTGCCGGTCGCGGGCGCACGCAGGGTGAGGGCGTCCTTCTCGGCCAGAAGCGCGGCACGGGCAGTGTCGAGGCGCGCCCGGGCCCCGGCCAGGGCCGCTTCGGCCCGGTAAACGTTCCCCCGGGTACTGAGCTGGGCCGATAGCTTCTCGCACTCCAGGGCCAGGGTCTTGCGGGCCGCCGTCAGTTCCCCCCGGGCGCCGGCGACCGCGCTTCGGCGCCGGGCGAGCATCGCCTCGGCGGCGGGCCCCCTCAGATGTCCGAGGACGGCCCCGGCTTCCACCGACTGCCCCGGCAGGACCTTCCACCCGGCCACGAGCCCCTCCTGTGCGGATTCTCAGCCGGGCCAGGGCGACGGGTTCGACCCGGGCAAAGCCCTGCAGGGAGGCGGCCACTGTGCGCGCCCGGGCCACCACCGTGGCGCTGCCGGCCCAGGCGGCGGTCCCCGTCAGCAGGACCCCCAGGACCGCAAGCCTTCCCAACCACGCCGGTGTGCCATGTTTTTTCATCATTCGCATGCGAACCCCCAAAATTTGGACTTGTGAGAGGCTGCGGCGCGGCTGCCGCCGGATAACTGAAATTCCAAAGGCGAGCAGCGATTCTCCCCGCAAAAACAAGGTCTTGTGCTTTTCCTCCTCACACCTTACACCTCACTCCTCACGAATTCAGATTACCCTAACGTTCTTTCTCTCCGGCGATTTGCCCATGCCAGGTTCCGGCGACCGCGTCGAGGGCTACCGCCGACTCCGCCCGCAGGCGCTGCTGGTGCAGCCATTGCCTCTGCCCGTCCAAATCCGCCTCGACGAGGGGCAGGCATCCGGTTCGGGTCTCTGCTCCCCGCTCGGCAGATGCCCGACAGGCGGCCGCCCGACGACGAAGGCCGGGAATCGAATCCCGGAGGGTGCGAACCTGCCCTCCTGCCGCCGACCATCGGCTTCGCAGTTCGGCCACCTTGGCACGGGCATCGAATAGACGGACCGTGTACTCGTCGAACAACTCCTTGCGGGTGGCCGATGCGGCCGCGATGGCGCCCTGGTTGCGGTCGAAGAGCGGGAGCCCGAGGGTGATGCCGAACCCCGCGGTTTGCAGCCGGTCACTGTCCCGCCCGCCGGTCACGCCGATCCGCAGGCGCGGGAACTGGGCGCGGACCGCGGCGCGCAGGCGAGCTTCCTGGCTGGCGTAGCCGAGGCGCAGGGCGACCAGATCGAGGCGGCACTGTTCCAGACCGGCTTCCAACCGATCGAGCGCAGGAAACGCGGCCTCGGTCGTTGCCGCCGGCGCTTGCAGGGGAAACGTCGCAGACGGGGAGAAGCCGACGGCACGGTTCAGGGCGAGCCGTTCGGTTCTCTCCTCTCCCTGAAGCATTTTGACCTCCAGCCGGGCGTCGACGGCGGCCTTTTCGGTCGCAGCCAGTTCCACCGAGGTCGCCTCGCCGGTTGCGACGGCGTCCCTCAACACCTTTTCTTCGGTGGCAAGGACCCGGTATCGCCTGGCCGCCAGCCGCCGCTGTCGGCCCATCCAGAAAAGACGGACGGCGTGCAGGCGGGCCGCCTGGGCCACCTGCCATTCCTGCCAGGCGATATCCAGGTCGACGGCTGCCGCATCCTTCCTGGCCGCCTCTTGCCGGGCGCTTCGCCCGAGCAGCCGGCCCACCTCCCAGTCGAGGCCGAGTCCGAAGGCGGTAACCTTCCCCTCACGCACCCCTCCGACAGGGGTGTCGAGGCTGTAGGAGAGGTCGGGATTGGGAAGGATTCCGGCCTGCAGCACCTGCGCCTGCGCCACCCCGCGCCGGTCGCGAAGGGCCTTCAGCTCCGGGTTGGCGATCACCGCCAGGACCGCGGCTTCTTCCGGCGAGAGCCCGTCGCCGGGGTCAAAGGGAATGGCGCGCAGCAGGGGATGGCGGAGGTCCCGAGCCTTTATCCGCACCTCCGCCATGGCCGGCGGCTTCAGTCGTGCCGCGACTCTTGCCGGCGTGAGGGGAGCCGGGCGGTACGTGGCGCAGGCGGTCGCCAGAAGACAAAATAGAGGGATGAGAGCGGGCCGAAGGGCGCGCGTCAAGGGAACTGGTGATCGCTTCATCGAGTTGCATTCCTCCCTAATGGAAAAGCATACCTCGAAAAAATGACCGCCGCCTGATCGGAAGAATACCGATTGGTCATGTTTGCAAATCGGTGAGGAGTCAGAAGGCAGGTGTAAGGGGCCGGGCGCTTGGAGTGGGCGTTACTCAATCAGCAAATCTGGTTATGCACTTTACTCCAGTTGATGTCATGGACAAGCAGACCAGGCAAAACAATTTACGGGGATGAAGGAAATAACTTCGGATAAAACAAAGGCAAATTTCCCTTTCACGCCAAACCCCCTGGGGTTATCTATCTGATTTCCCTAAGCCTTTGAAGATCCGATTTAATCGGGATTGATCCGTGTGCAAATGTTTTTTCTAGGTTGAATTCTTGCTGCCAGTGGAGCGAAGTGCATAACCAGATTCAAGTATTCAGGATCGTTGTCATCGAGGCGTCTCGGAAAGCTGTCGCCGTTGCCATGCCTTGAGGACAAGGCCCATCAACGCCAACGCCGCGAAGATTGCCCCCGCATAGAAGGTAAAGGTTGCGCCAAGGCGATCCCACAACAGCCCCGCTACGACGCTGGCCATCAACATGGCGATGCCGCTGACCAGATTGAAAAAGCCGTAGGCCGTGCCGCGCAGATCCGCCGGTGCTGCATCGGCAACCATTGTCGCAAGCAGTCCTTGGGTCATCCCCAAGTGAAGCCCCCACAAGGACACCCCGACGGCGACGGTCAGCCAATGGTCGTTGGCGGCCAAAACCAGATCGGCCGCGATCAGGGCCATCAGTCCCAACG
The DNA here is from genome assembly GCA_963791005.1 of uncultured delta proteobacterium. Taxonomy (GTDB): domain Bacteria; phylum Desulfobacterota; class Desulfuromonadia; order Desulfuromonadales; family CAWBQR01; genus CAWBQR01. The sequence goes on from CAWBQR010000015.1 coordinate 46,484, forward strand.
ACAGCAGAGTGCCGTGTTTCATTCGATCCGAGAGCCTGCCAAAGGGATAGGCCGATCCCGAATAGACCACGTTCATGCCGACCATCACCAGGGGAACGTAGGCGACCGGAACACCCCCTGCCTGGGCGCGGAGCACCAGAAATGCTTCACTGAACCGCGCCAGCGCGAATACCGCGCCGATGGCGACCACCCACCAGTAGGCGCCGCTCAGACGCGCAAGGTTTTCACGGCGAATCGGATTGGTGCGTTTCGCGCCGACGTGCCGCTCGGGTTCGCGTACGCCGAACACCAGCAGCGAAACAGCGACCAGCCCAGGGACGACGGCGACCCAAAATACGGCGCGGAAATTATTGGCCCAGAGCAGCATCAAGCCGACCGCCAGCAGCGGACCGAGGAGCGCACCCACCGTGTCGAGTGATTGGCGCAGGCCGAATGCCGCACCGCGCATCTCGGCTGGGAGCGAGGTCGGCCACCAGCGCATCGCGGGGAGCGCCCCGCACCCCTTTGCCCACGCGATCCAGCATGCGGGCCGTGAAAACGATGCCCACGGACGGCGCGACGGCAAACAACGGCTTGGTCAGCGTGCCCAGGGAGTAGCCGAAGACCGCCAGTCGCCTTACGCTTACCCAGATAGTCGCTGAGCGTGCCGGAGAACACCTTGACGATGAGGGCTGTCGATTCGGCCAGACCTTCGATCAGGCCGACGATGAATGTGCTCGCTCCCAAGGGGCCGACCAGAAACAGGGGCAGCAGGCTGTGGATCATCTCGGAAGAAATGTCCATGAACATGCTCACCAGCCCGAGCACCCAGATGCCGGCCGGAATCCGCTTGTGCGGTTTGCTCGTGGTCATAAGCGACTCTTTGATGGCCAAACAACGAACCGATGATACCTCTCAGGGCCTTCCTGTTTCATCTATCTTGTGCGAACCTTTTCTCTCCAAACGATAGCCGCAAATGACCACCACAAAGGCTTATTTTCGAAAAGGACCCATCCGGAAACCCCTGATCTTACCAATGATGTGAAGTAAAAACCGGGAATCGGTAAGTGTCTGGGCAACCGCGAAAAGATGACCGCGACCTGATCGGAAGATTACCGATTGGTCATGGTGGATCGGAGAGAGGGAGGGTAACGGTGAACGTGCGTCCCTTCCCGGGCCGGCTGGCGGCGGATTTTCCGGCGGTCGCCAGGGTGATTTGCACGCGGCCGCCGGCAGGCGTGAATTTGAACGCGTTGTCGAGCAGGTTGGCCACCACCCCTTCCCTCAGAAGTGGCCCGCCAGACCCACCACCACTTCCTGCCGAGAAAGGTCGAGGGTGGCGCCGACCGGCATCTCGTCGTATCGCCCGAGAAAGGCGTCGTTGAAAACGGAGCAGACGAAATAGCCGAGGGCCGTTCCGACCAGAACGTCCGAGGGATAATGTTTGCCGGCCTCGATGCGGGCCCAGTCGGTGGCGGCGACCAGCCCGCCCAGCCCGATATCGGCCGCGGTGCGCTCGGCGGGGGCCAGTTGCAGGGCTTCGAGGTTGCGTGAGGCGAGGGTGGCCATTGCGGTCGTCCCGGCGGCGTGGAAGGACGGAAAACCGTCGTCATCCGAACGGTCGGGCCGGGAGCGGTGAACGCCTGCCTTGATGCCCTCGGTCGTTCCGAAAACCGTCAGAAACGCCGCTGTTCCTACCAAGCCGCCGCGAACCTTGGCCTTCAGCCAGGGGCCGGGCTGTGTTCCTCCGGGGGCGGCCAGGACCGTGAGGCCGTAGGCGCCTGCGGAGGAGAGGGCGAGGATGTCGCTGGCGGTGTCGGCGCTGGAGGAGGAACCGAAAACCGGGTGATGGTCGAGGGCCCAGTTCGAAACCTGCCGATCCCAGTCGGTGGCTCGGAAGACGGCGGCGCCGACCAGCGGCGCCCATGTCTGAGGAGCCAGAGCGGCATCTTTGACCGCTTTTTCCACACGTTCCCAACCGGGGCGAATGGTGGCGCTCTGCCCCCAGAGTCGCCCGTTCGGCAACGTCGCGCAGCCGGTAATCAACAGCAATGCCAGAAGCGGCGCAGCAAAACGAATCTTATTCAACGGTTTCTCCTACGAAAAGCATGAAATTGCATCTGAACGCACGAGCCGCCGTGCCTTATCGCCAGGCGGTCAAGACCCACACTATAGGGGGGTTTTAAACGTGTTTCAAGGGAATTACCGCGCCGGCCAATGAGAGGAGAAAACCTCATGAAACCAGGAAGATCAATCGCACCGCGGTCACTTCCGCCGCAATCGCCGGCCTGCTCCTGGTGGCGACTTCCAGCTTTGCCTGCTGGGGCTACGGTATGGGCTATGGGCCCGGCTACGGCATGGGGCCGACGGCAGCAGTAACCACGACCCCAACGGCCGCACAGCAGAAAGAGATCGCGGCGATCCAAAGCGAATACCGCCCTCAGCTCGATGCCCTGCAGCAGAAGATCGACGCCAAATACCGTGAGCTGGCGTCCGCCCGCGCCAACGACACGACCACCGTGGCCCGGTTGAAAGCCCTGGAAGGGGAAATCTTCAAGTTGGAGGGCCGGTACCGTACGCTGCTTGGCCAGGCGATTTCCGAGCTCGGCCAGGTGGCCCAACGGCAACCGACCGGTACGCCTCTGGGGGCTACATGGGCTTCATGATGAACGGCTCCCGGATGGGCCCCATGATGCGGGACGGCCACGGGGGATACGGCCCTTGCTGCTGGTAAGAAATCGATGGTAAAAGGCAAACTCCCGATGACGGCTTTGGCGGGAATTTTTCTGACAGCGTTGGCCTTAAAACCCCGGCCCTCGCCTGGTAGATGGGCGGGAGCATGCGGGAGTGGTCCTGATCGTTCTTGCCGTATGGCTGGTTCGGAGCCTGCGGGATAGCCGTAAGGTACCTCATCCGTCACCGCTGGACGTCTAAAACATCGCTATGCGGCAGGCCAGATTGGTCGGGAAGAATTCGAGATGATGAATAAGGAGCTGGAGTAACCCGACAATGAAGAATTCCCTTCCGGGTGGCGCAGATCGGGCTGAACGGCCCTCCCCTCGGCAGCTACCTTCTCTATGAGGCCTTTTTCCAGGCTGGCACTCTCTTCCAGCACGGCAACATGCGTCTGCCGATTCGGGCCGAGCGGCTGCTGGTGCGCCTCATCGTCACCCCGCGGATGCACGACATCCACCATTCCCAGGTGATGACGGAGACCAACTCCAACTACAGCACCGTCTTCTCCTTCTGGGACCGGCTGCACCGCACCCTGGGGCTCAATGTCCCTCAGGATGCCGTCGACATCGGCATCCCGGGGTATGCGGGGGAGCGAGACAACTCGCTGGGTAAAGCCATAGGGGCGCCCTTTCGGGCCCAGCGCGACTACTGGCGACGGACGGACGGCCGCCTGCCGGTGAGGACCGGAACGACGGAAGATAAGGGCCGTTTGGCCCGGTAGGAATAATCCTATAAACGGCAGTTAAAAGTGGAAAAATGGTGCATGTGCTCCGCGAAAGGACAGGACATGACGGCAGCAAATGATAAGGCGATATTCAAGGCCAGTTCCGGTAAAACAAAACCCCCAAATCCATCAGGACAGGGGGTTCTTGGTCTCAGAATTTGACTTTCCTCTACCCTGCTGCGGATGTACTTTCCGTCTTTTTGGTTGCCCTCTTCCTCGTACCTGCTGCCTTACCTTTACCCTTGGCAGCACGAGCCTTGGCCAAGTTCTCACCCAGCCCACGCTCAATAGCCATCTGTTTTCTGCTCTCGCTATAGTCTTTTGCAGCTAGTGGCTGCGTGCGGGGAATGTTGAATTGTTTTCTATATTCACCCGGCTTCATCTCGTGTGCAGTATTGAGATGCCGAGCCAGGGTCTTCATTTCCTTCCCGCAAATCATGCAGGTAATTTTGCTCTTTCCGAAAGCCTTACGCTTAGAGATAGCCGGTACGGTTTCTTCTGCTGCTTCTTGTCCGGTAACCGGAATTTCTCCCTTTTCAAGTGCCGAGAGAGCGGTGTAAACTTCGTTGATTTCGGCCAGAAGCTCATCCTTTGTCAGGGTAGTTGTAGAAGCATGAGCCATAACAATTTCAGATGCCATTTCCAGTAACGTAGCCATTCTGTGTTTCTCCTTTTTGATAAAAAGTATGTTGCAGAATATGTTTATCACCAAATTTTATTCTTTTCAAGTTAACTCAATAATATTTTCAGGATATAACAGATTTAATCGAAGTGCTCATCCCTCTTGAGGATTTATTTAATATTAACCGAGGCCCATTCTGGAAATCTGAGGGGCGCTTTGCGAATAATGCTCTGGTGGGCTGTCCGGCAATTCGTTCCCAATAACTTTCCTGGGATAAAGAGAACTGAAGACCTATATTTTTAAAATCCCTCATCAACGAGAAAGGACCATGCAATCCAAGGGCTAGAATGGTCCTTTCTCTGTGTCCAGGGAAAGGGGGACGGATTTATTTTGGCCATCCACCGGTTCAACCAAACAAGACGCCTCCTCAGTCGAAAGTCTCAGGTTTACAAAATCCCTATTAACCTAGAAAAAACAGTATCCGCAGATTTCACAGATTTTCACATAGTAAAATCAAGAGCTTAGATAAATAGGCTGTCTCACCCTTTCGGTTTTGTGGTCGAAAATCGTAATTGTCCGAAAATAAAGTCTTTATCTGTGGAATCTTTGGATGAAATGCCGTTTATAGGATTTATCATTTCGTCCTACAAGGGCTGGTGGTTTTTCAGGGGCGAAGGCCTACATGAGGTAGGTCGAGGTCCTGAAAAAACGCCGCAACACCGCGGGGCGGACTTTTTGCTTAGCCATCCAATGAGTTTTTGCGAAAGCACCCTTTATATCTTATACCTTTTTCGAGGCCCGACACAGGTGGAGGTCCCGGACGCCCTGAGGGGCGTGCGCATAGCCCTTTACTTCGTGCCCCGGGCCGTGGGAGAATTGCTTTTCGGCCGTCGCCTTCCCGGACAGCGAAAGGCGACGGTACCCCCTTCACCCGCGATCAAGGACCAGGAAAGACCGATGACCATGGACGAAAGAGACGAGGAGGAAACCGCCGGCGAAGAGAGTTTTGCCGAACTGTTCGAAAAGAGCTTTGTCGATTCCGGGCGGCTGGAGCCGGGCCAGAAGGTAGAGGCTGTGGTGCTCAAGGTCGCCTCGGACTGGGTCTTTCTCGACGTCGGCCAGAAGGGCGAGGGCGTTCTGGACAAAAAGGAGCTCCTCGACGCCGAGGGCAACCTGAAGGTGAAGGAGGGGGAATCCCTCACAGCCTATTTCCTCTCCTCCCGCGCCGGAGAGCTGCGCTTCACCACCCGGATGGGCGGGCCCGAGGTCGGCAGCGCCCAGCTGGAGGAGGCCTTTCGCGCCGGCATACCGGTGGAGGGGCGCCTCGAGAAGGAGGTCAAGGGCGGGTTCGAGGTCAGGGTGGCTGGCGTGCGGGCCTTCTGCCCCTTCTCCCAGGTGGGCCTTCGCCGCGCGAGCAATCCCGGGGACCTGGTGGGGCAGACCCTCCCCTTCCGCATCACCCAGTACGGGGAGCGCGGCCGCAACATCGTCCTCTCCCATCGAGCGATCCTCGAGGAGGAACGTCAGCGTCAGAAGGACGCCCTGAAGGAGACCCTCAGGGAAGGAATGACTGTGAAGGGAACGATCACTTCCCTGCGGGACTTCGGGGCCTTTATCGACATCGGCGGACTCGAAGGACTCATCCCCGTCTCCGAGGTCGGCTGGGGCCGGGTGGAGGATATCCATGAAATCCTCTCGGTCGGCCAGGAGGTCGAGGCGGTGGTCAAGTCTCTCGACTGGGAGAAGGACCGCTTCTCCTTCAGCATCCGGGAGACCCTCGCCGACCCCTGGACCCGCGTCCCCCAGGACTATCCCGAAGGGTCGGTCCACAGCGGGAAGGTGGCCCGGCTCGCCCCCTTCGGGGCCTTCGTCACCCTGGCCGATGGGGTGGACGGCCTGGTCCACATCTCCAAACTCGGCGCTGGAAAGAGGATTTCCCATCCCCGCGAGGTGCTCAGGGAGGGCCAGGACCTCCAGGTCCGAATCGAGAAGCTCGACCCGGAGAGCCGCCGCCTCTCGCTGGTCCCCGCCGGCGGGGAGACCTCCGAGGAAAAGCCCGCCCCGGAGGATTTGCACAAATTTCTCGACGCCGGAAAACCGATGGGGACCTTCGGGGACCTGCTCAAGGGAAAGCTGGAGAAAAAGGGGAAAAAGGGCTGAGCGCCCCGCGCAGGCCCCACCGCAGATGGATGAAATCCTTCGAAGATACCTGGAGCTTCTGCGCTCCGTCGACGCCTGGTTCGACGGCTGCATGGAAAAGAACGGGGACCGGATAGCCTGCCGGTCGGGATGCTCCGGGTGCTGCCGGGGGCTCTTCGACATCACCCTCCTCGACGCCTTTCTGCTGAAGACGGGCTTCGACCGGCTCGGCAGCGAGCTCCGGGAGGAGGCGCAGGCCAAGGCTCGCGCCAGGCTGACTTCCCTCAGGCGGGAGTGGCCGGACTTCGCGGCGCCCTACATCCTCAACGCCTTCCCTGACGAGGAGTGGACGGACATGCCCGAGGACGACGAGACGCCCTGCCCTCTTCTCTCTGCGGAGGGGCGGTGCCTGGTTTATGACTTCCGGCCGATGACCTGCCGCCTGCACGGACTTCCGAATATCGACCTGAGCGGGGAGTCGTTCTCCGACGCTTGGTGCACCCTGAACTTTCCCGGAGAAGACCCGCTGGGGCGGGAGGAGCTGCGCTGGTCCTTTCGAAGGACCTTCGAGCGGGAGCTGTCGCTTTTCAGGGAGTTCACCGCCCTTCTGCTCGGCCGCCCCCGGAGCGAACTCGATACCTTCATCCCCACCGCCCTGCTCATCGATTTTGAAAAGACCGACTGGAAGAGGCTGAATCCTACGGGGCCGGAAGAATAAGGCCGGCCTCCTCCCCCCATCTCCTGAGAGTGTCCCTTTTTTGATTTGACACAGCAGGCCCTTAGTATATAGAATTCCATATATTTGATACCAGAATCGTCTTCTCGCGAGGAAAGGAAACCCGAAATGAAAATCACCGAAGAGGCCAAGAAGATGCTCTCCGGCATCCTCGAGGAGAACCCGGGTAAGTCCCTGCGGGTCGTCTTTCAGGGTTTCGGCTGAGGCGGGCCCCGTCTGGGGCTGGCTCTGGATGAGCCGAAGGAAAAGGACCTGAAGCTGCAGGTCGATGACGTCGAGGTCCTGATGGAGGAGCAGGTGAAACCCTACACCGCCGGGCAGGTTCTCGATTACCTGAACTCCTCCGCCGGCAGCGGCTTCGTCATCGTTCCCGCCTCGGGCAAGGCCTGCTGCTGATCGCCTGATTTACCGACGAGAGAAGGAACGGGGCTGGTCCGCGACCAGCCCCGTTCCTTTTTTGCGGGTATTGGCCTGCCGGAGTGTAATCAGATAGAGAGAGTACAAGCTATTTAGACAAACTCAGTTGGCCCTCGAGCGCCAGGGCCTATACCGGAACCGGCTTGAAGGAGACGGGATGAGCGTGTTGCAGGAAACCGAGGGGAGCTATGGGTCTTTTTTCGGGGTCGAAAATGAGCCTACAAGGGCGTAAATCGCCCTTTTTATGGGAATTTTCTCTTCAGTTTCAATGTGTTGGGCCGCTCCGACCCCGGAAGCCCTGTTGGCAGAGGTACTGTTTAGATTAGTCGCATGCCTGCCTTGCGCCAAGGAGCCACGTCCATGAACATGGATCTGCTTAAACAAATCGCCTTGACCCTGTTGCGTGTTGTGGCCGGTCTGCTGTTCCTCCAGGCCGGTGGCATGAAACTGTTTGACTGGTTCGGTGGAATCCCCGCCGAGTTTGGCGGTCACCCGTCGCTGCTGTCGCAGACCTGGATCGGCGGTGTGCTCGAATTTTACGGTGGGCTCGCCATACTTATCGGCCTCTTTACTCGACCGGTGGCCTTCATCCTCTCCGGCGAGATGGCCGTGGCCTATTTCCAATTCCACCAGCCCAACGGCGCCTGGCCGATCCAGAACCACGGCGAACCGGCCGTGCTGCTCTGTTTCATCTTTCTATTCTTCGCGGCGTACGGCGCCGGCCCTTGGAGCATTGACGATTTGCTCAGGCACAGGAAGTCTTTGCTATGAATTGCTGCCGGTGGGCAAGAAATTGTGCCGGATACGAAGTCTCTTAATTCACGACATTTAATACTTTAAACGATCGAACCTGCGATCAAAATGTTGGTCCGTCTTACATTTTGTTCTGCAATTGAGTCTTACATTACCTAGGATTTATCAATACTCCCCCGGGGTCGATCAACCGAAGGATCTCAACAATTATAGGTGTATGATTTTCAGGTAATAACAGAGGGATGGTTATGGTGAATAAGCCCTGGATGGGTTTACATCAGAACAGGTAGCTTTTTTAGGTGACAAGAAACATTCCGCTCTTATCCGGTCCTATCCGAAGCTCTCCGCGCACCATTGCAGGTTTTGAGCTTCACGAATCAGAGACTACTCCATCCCCCCCTCAAAATTGAACAGGGACGTCCCCGGAACGACGCTGTCCCGCCGGAGGGCCTCCAGGACCTTCTTCCCCGCCGGAGAGAAGGGTCCGAAGTGGGAGAGGTCGACGGTAAAATCACCGCATCCCAGGGCCTGCAATTCGGCGAGATGGCCGAGGAGGGAGAAGTCGCCGTCGGAGCTGACCACGGTGAGCCCCGAGCGGGCGTCCACCCGGTAGGCATCCCCCTTGTCGGAGAGGACCGGGCTGTCGGCGCGAACCCCGCGGATCCGGATCCGGGAGGTGATCAGAGGGACCGAAGCGTACACCGTCACGGCCCGCCCCATTCCGACCTCCCGGCGCAGCACTTCGGCAAGGTTCTCCCTGTCGTCCTCGATATAGAGGGTGACCGCCTGCGCGCCGAGTTCGCGCCAGGCCAGAAGCGCCTGGGTGTTGAGGGAGAAAAGCCGGAAGCCCGTTTCGAGACTTACCCCTTCGAGCCCGTCGAAAAGGGGAAAATGCCCCAGGTTGTTGAGCCGGAAGGAAGAGAACCCCTGCCCGGCCAGGGAGCGCACCGCGTCGCGATACCCCTTCCAGTCGGAATCGTAGATGATGAAGGGCAAGTCCCACACCAGGCGGTCCTGACGTCCCGCGAGTCGCCTGGAGACCTGGCCGAGTCCCTGCAAGTTGCCCGGAGAAACCGGCACCAGAACCCGGTCGACCTCGGGGTCGTTCAACAGATGGGCATCCCGGATGTTTCCGAGGGCCACGGTGACCCGCCGCCTCTGGGGCCGGAGAACCGGGCCGGGGGGAAGCAGGGCGGACAGGGCGGCCTGCAGATGCCGGCGGCGCCTTTCTTTTTTTTCTTCGGCGACCCGGCGGCGCAGGGCGCCGTAGAAGTCGCGCCGAATCTCCTTCAGCCGGCTCGGAGGAATGACCACAGGCGGCAGTGCGTCCGCCTCCAGGGCTTCCAGAAAGAAGGACTCTCCCCCCGTGCGAGAGAAGACGCCGTGGAGCATCTCCTGTGAAAGGGGGCTCTCCCGGGCCTCGAAGGATTCCACCGGGAAGTCCTGTTCGAGGACCACGCCCCCCGTTTCGGCCTGTACTCTCAGAAGGCCCTCGGCCAGCGCCACCCGAAGGCGCACGGGGTCCGGGGAAGTCGCGGCACCCTGAAGCCGGCGGCGGCAGGCCACCTCGCTCAGGGTGAAGGCCCGCTCGGAGGAGACCTTGAAGACCGCGTCGCCGCTCTTGAAGGCGCCGCGGAAGGGCGAGGGGACCTGGACATAGGTGCCGGCAGGGGCCGCATTGACCCGGCGGCGCCCGCACAGGAGCTCCTTGACGGTAAAGGCCGTTCCGGCCCGGTCGGTTTTGGGCTGGACCCGAAGGCGGTCACCGAGGTGGATCCGGTCGCGTGTCTTGAAGCTGATGGCTCCGTCCCGTTCGGCGGCGACCTCCCCCAGAAAGCGGCCCGTGGAGCCTTTGACCGAGGGGGTGGCGATATCGGTGGGGGTTGTGCCGGCGAGAAAGCCCCGGGTCGGCAGGCGCCCGAAGGAGAGCTTCAGCAGGTCTTTGGCTTCGCGAAGCGCCTCGCTGCGATGGGCCGGCGCAGAGTCCAGGACCTTGCGGTAGGCGCAGACGACATTGGCGACGTACTCGGCGCTCTTCATCCGCCCCTCGATCTTGAAGCTCGTTATCCCGGCCGCCGCCAACTCGGGCAGCAGGTCGATGGCCGACAGGTCATTGGTGGAGAAAAAGTATCCCTCCTGCTGGCGGTAGCGGTAGCGCCTGCGGCACGGCTGGGCGCAGCGACCCCGGTTGCCGCTCTTTCCCCCCAGCCAGGAGGAAAAATAACACTGGCCCGAGAAGGAAAAACAGAGGGCGCCGTGGATGAAGTGCTCAAGCTCCATGCTGGTGCGGCTGCGAAGGGCCTTGATTTCCTCCAGGCTAAGCTCCCGGGCAAGGACGGCCCTTTTGAACCCCATCCGCTCGAGCATCCTGACCCCGGCTGCGTTGTGCACCGTCATCTGGGTGGAGGCGTGCAGCTCCAGGGCCGGAAAATACTCCCGGGCCAGGCGCCATACGGCGAGGTCCTGGAGAATGACGCCGTCCACTGCGAGGGCTTCGAGGTGGGAGAGGGTCTCCGCCAGAGCGGGCAGTTCCCTTTCCTTGACCAGGGTGTTGAGAGTCACGTAGACCCTGCGGCCCTTTCCGTGGGCGAAGGCGGTCATCCCGCCCAGGTCCTCCAGGGTGAAATTCTTCGCCTTGGCCCGGGCCGAAAAATCCCTCAGCCCGCAGTAAACCGCATCGGCCCCGGATTCCATGGCCGCGAAGAAGGCTTCGAGGCTGCCGGCGGGAGACAGCAGCTCCGGCTTTCCCGGGCGGGTCGCGGCGCGGGACGGCGTGGGGTCAGTTCGAGTCATGGACATCCTTCCGGCTCCTTCGGGAGGAGGGGGGAAAAAATCGAGCCGGGTTCTTCAGGGAACCCGGCCGTTTAATATAAAGTAGCACGGAGCCGGAAGCCAGATCAACCAGCCTCTCAGCTGGGGTTTCCTCTTGGACCGGCCCGGAAGTCGCCTCGATGGGGGGGACGGCTGTGTCCCTCCGACCTGGTTTTCCTTCTTTCTTCTTACCCGGGGTTTGACATGATACCAATTTCGGGAATACTTAATGGAAAGGTGACAGATAGAGTCTTTTTTTCCAAAATTCGGAAGGAGGTAATTGGGATGCCGCAGGAATTCAATCTCCAGGAAGCGCTGAAGATGGCCATTCAGACCGAGAAAAACGTCATGGATTTCTACCAGAGGGCCGAGGAAGTGACCCACGATGCCCGGGGGAAGAAGGTCTTCGCCCTGCTCGCCAGCGAGGAGCGGGAGCATGCCGGTCATTTCTTCCCCCTGTACAAGGGAAGCGACCTTGGGAGCTTCGAGGACTTCATGGCCCGTCCTCCCCACGCCGATTCGGTCATGCTCAAGGAACTGGAAAAGGCCCTCGACGCGAACGTCCACGAGCGCAAGGCCATGGAAATTGCCCTGCGCGAGGAGAAGGACCTGGAAGAGAACCTGACCCGCACGGCCGCACGGGTCATCGACCCGGCGGTCCGATCGGTTTTCGAGACAATGGCCCGGGAAACCCGCCATCATTATGCCTTGATCGAGTCCGAATACGCCCGCCTCATGGCCATGGTCCATGAAACGGACATCGATACCTACGTGCGGGAGTAATCGATGGCCTTCCGAAACCTGATTGTGATGGGACTGCTACTTCTCCCCACGCTTCCGGCCCTGGCCCAGCAGCCCGAGAACCTCGGCGCCCACCGTTTCGGCGGCATGGAGGAATTCCAAAAGGTGATCGATACCAGATGCACCGCCTGCCACACCCGGGAGAGGGTCGATATCGCCATCAGAAAAAGGAAGAATCTCGAGGCGATCGAAAAGAGCATGCTCTCCCGAGGGGCGGTCCTCTCGGAAAGGGACAAAAGGGTTCTCGGAACCTTCTGGGGTGAACCGCTCAAGGGGAAAACCCGAGCCCCCTCCTGCCGCCCCTCCTCCCGGCTCGTTAAAACCCTGATCTGCACCTATTTAACCGGCCAATCGGCCGGTTTTTTCGTCTGACCGCACAAATGAAGGTTTTTCTTCCTCTTCCCCCGTGATACCATCTCTACCGTTTGTTGCGAAAGGAACGTTCGGACTCGGAAGGGAGGGGGAAATGCACCGAATCAAGGATTGGCCGGAGGACGAACGTCCCCGGGAAAAATTGCTCAAAAACGGCCCGGAGGCTCTGAGCGACGCGGAGCTTCTGGCTCTCGTCCTGCGAACCGGGGACGGAGTCTCCCGGACCAGCGCCCTGGATCACGCCCGATTACTCCTGGCCCGGTTCGGTTCCCTGCGCCAGATGGCCAGAGCCACCATCTCCGAACTCTGCCGGGTCAAGGGCATCGGACCGGCAAAGGCTGCGGAGCTTCTGGCGGTCTTCCAGATTGCCCGCCGCTTCGGCGTTGAGGAGCTGCGGCCCGGCAGCCGCTATTCCTGCTCCTCCGAAGTCTTCCGCCATTATCACGAGCGGCTCCGGGACCGGAAAAAGGAGGTCTTCCTGGCCCTGCTGCTCGACAGCAAGAACCGCGTCATCCGCGAAGTCCTGGTTTCGGAAGGAAGTCTCACCGCCAGCATCGTTCATCCCCGGGAGGTCTTCGCCCCGGTGGTGCGCGAATCGGCAGCCGGCGTCCTCTTCGTCCACAACCACCCCTCCGGCGACCCCACCCCCAGCCGAGAAGACCTCGAAATAACCTCACGTCTGAAGGAAATCGGCGACCTTATGGGAGTGCGGGTCCTTGACCACATCATCATCGGCAGCGGCGACTACGTCAGCTTCGTCGACCGGGGGCTTCTGGTCTGACCAGGGAGGCTGCCCTGTTCGCCGGCGATCCCGGTCTCCGAAATTCCTTGCTCCCTGCGGCCAAAAGTGGTATCCCCTTGGAGCCTGTCGGACTGGGAAATCGTCACGAGAAAATATACCTTTTTCACTGTCGATTCAGGTCGAGCCCCGACAGGCTCCTAGAGCCTCATCCGTTTCTGTCAGGAGATTTTGCCATGGGTATCCTTGCCAATTCCGCCAGCATCTGTCAATTTCACCTCCAGGGGGTGACTCCCGGAGAGGACCTTTATGCCTGGGCCTCGGAGAGGCTCGCCAAAAACCGCTTCCGCCCCATCGACCAGTCCGCCGAAGAGCTCTCGGCCGGATGGGTCCACGTGGACGATTTTCGTCTGGCCTCCTTCGATTCCCCGGCGGACTTCCAGCGGGACCATTATCTGGTCTTTTCTCTGCGTTGCGATCGCAGGCGCATCCCCGCCACCTTGTTCAAGGCTCATCTGCGCAAGGCCGAAGAGGATTTCCTGTCAGCCAACCCCGGCTTTCACAAGGTCCCCAAACAGAAAAAGGAAGAACTGGCCGAGGCGGTACGCGGCGACCTTCTGTCCCGCACCCTTCCGACCCCCTCCCTCTACGATGTCGTCTGGGACACCCGCTCCGGCAAGGTTCTGTTTGCCAGCCTCGGGACCAAGGCGGTCGAACTCTTCGAGGTCCTCCTCAAACAAACTTTCGACGGGGCCCGGCTCATCCCGGTCCACCCCTTCTCCCGCGCCCGGGAAGTCCTCCCCCCCCGCCTTCTTCCGAGCCTGGAGCAGGCCGACAGGGCGAGCTCCGAAGCCGTCCTGGACCAGATACAGGGCAACAGCTGGATCGGGACCGATTTCCTCCTCTGGCTCATGTACCGAAGCATGAACGAAGGTCAGAGCTTTCTCGTCTCCCGGGAAGGCCCGGGGGGAGTCGGGGATGACTTCGCAGCGTACCTGGATGACCGCCTGATCCTCCAGGGCGAGGGAGAGAACGGTCGTCAGAAGATCACCGTCACCGGCCCCCAGGACCACTTCGACGAGGTCCTCACCGCCCTGCAGCACGGAAAAGAAATCAGCGAAGCGGTTCTTTACCTGGAAAAAAAAGAAGACATCTGGAAGATGTCCCTGAAGGGCGAGAGCTTTCATTTTGCCTCTCTGCGCACCCCTCCCGTCCAGTTGGAAAAAGACGAGGCGGTCGACCCGGAGATGGAACGCCAGGCTGTCTTCTTTGAAAAAATGGCTCTCCTGGAGGAATGCTTCCAGCTTTTCGACAGCCTTTACGCGGCGTTTCTGGAGGAAAGATTCAGCCCCGACTGGGGCGAAAAGGAATCGGCCATCAAGCAGTGGATTGGGTGAAGGGCAAAAAAAAGGCGGTCGCTAGACCGCCTTTTTTTTGCCTTTTTTATCCGGACAAGCCTACTTGTTAAGCTCCCCCGGCAGGGAGGCTTTCGCCAGCTCACGGTTCATCCGGGAGATGAAGGTCGCCTTGATCCCCTTGGGACAGGCCGCCTCGCACTCGTAGTGGTTGGTGCAGTTGCCGAAGCCCTCCTTGTCCATGGCCTCGACCATGGTGCGAACCCGCCGGGCGGCTTCGACTTCTCCCTGGGGCAGGACGCCCAGGTGGCTCACCTTGGCCGAAACGAAAAGCATGGCCGAGGCGTTGGGGCAGGCGGCTACGCAGGCGCCGCAGCCGATGCAGGCGGCGGCGTCCATGGCCAGGTCGGCGTTGACCTTCGAAACCGGAAGGGCGTTCCCGTCGGGAATTCCCCCGGTATGGGACGCCGTATACCCATAGGTCTGAATGATCCGGTCGAAGGCGCTGCGGTCGACCATCACGTCCTTGACGACCGGGAAAGCCTTGGCCCGCCAGGGCTCGATGACGATGTGGTCGCCGTCCTTGAATTTGCGCATGTGCAGCTGGCAGACGGTGATCTCCTCATCGGGACCGTGTGCGATGCCGTTGATCATCTGGGAACACATGCCGCAGATTCCCTCGCGGCAGTCGTGGTCGAAGACGATTGGCTCTTGGCCCTGCTTTATGAGGTCCTCGTTGACGACGTCGAGCATCTCCAGGAAAGACATGTGCTCGTCGACGTCCCTGGCCTGGTACTGCTCGAACTTCCCCTTGTCGTCGGGACCCTTCTGTCTCCATACTTGCAATGTCAGGTTCATTATTTGTAACTCCTCACGGCAAGATGAACATTCTCGAATTTCAGGGGCTCCTTGTGCAGCTCGGGCTCCTTGTCATTCCCTTTGTACTCCCAGGCGCCGACATAACAGAAGTTCTCGTCATCGCGCGTGGCCTCGCCGTCCGGGGTCTGGTGCTCGACCCGGAAGTGCCCGCCGCAGGATTCCTCCCGGTGCAGGGCATCCCTGGCAAGGACCTCACCGAATTCGAGGAAATCGGCCACCCGTCCGGCATTTTCGAGCTGCTGGTTGACATCGCCACTCGTCCCGCTCACCTTGACATTCTGCCAGAACTCTTCGCGCAGCTCCGGGATACGCTTGATGGCGTCGGTGAGGCTCTCCTTGCTGCGGGCCATGCCGACGTCATTCCACATGATCTTGCCGAGTTCGCGGTGGAATTCGGTGACGGTCTTCTTGCCGTTGATGGAAAGAAGCTTGTCGGTCTGGCCCTTGACATCCTCCCTGGACTTCTTGAACTCGGCATGGTCTTCCTTGACCTCGCCCGGCTTCACCGTGGCCAGATAACCGGCGATGGTGTAAGGGATGACGAAGTAGCCGTCTGCCAGACCCTGCATCAGGGCGCTGGCGCCGAGGCGGTTGGCGCCGTGAACCGAGAAGTTGGCCTCCCCCAGAACGAAGAGCCCGGGGATGTTGCTCATGCAGTTGTAATCGACCCACAGACCGCCCATGGCGTAGTGCGGGGCCGGATAGATGCGCATCGGCACCTTGTAGCCGTTGTCGTCGGTGATTTTCTCGTACATCTGGAAGAGGTTGCCGTAGCGCTCCTCGATGGTCTTCTGGCCGACTCGGCCGATAGCCGAGGCGAAGTCGAGGTAGACGCCGCGGCCGCCGGGGCCAACGCCGCGGCCGTCGTCGCACTGCTCCTTGGCGGCGCGGGAGGCGATGTCGCGGGGCGCCAGGTTGCCGAAGGAGGGATACTTGCGCTCCAGGTAGTAGTCGCGGGCATCCTCGGGGATCTCACCGGGCTTCTTACCGATATCCTCCTTCTTTTTCGGAACCCAGCAGCGCCCGTCGTTGCGAAGCGACTCGGACATCAGGGTCAGCTTGGACTGGTAGTCGCCCGACTGGGGGATACAGGTCGGGTGAATCTGGGTGTAGCAGGGGTTGGCGAAGAAGGCCCCCTTCCTGGCGGCCTTCCACGAAGCGGTGACGCTGCATCCCATGGCGTTGGTGGAGAGGAAAAAGACGTTGACGTAGCCGCCGGTGGCCAGAACCACCGCATCGCCCCAGTGGGACTCGATTTCGCCCGTCACCATGTTGCGGCAGGTGATCCCCCGGGCCACGCCGTCGACCACGACCAGGTCGAGCATCTCCCGGCGGGAATGGACCTTGACCGTCCCGGCCTTCACCTGCCGCGAAAGGGCTTGGTAGGCGCCGAGCAGGAGCTGCTGGCCGGTCTGGCCTCTGGCGTAGAAGGTCCGGGAGACCTGGGCGCCGCCGAAGGAGCGGTTGTCGAGGTAACCGGCGTAGTCACGGGCGAAGGGAACGCCCTGGGCAACGCACTGGTCGATGATGTTGTTCGACACCTGGGAAAGACGGTAGACGTCGGCCTCGCGGGCACGGAAGTCGCCCCCCTTGATGGTGTCGTAGAAAAGGCGGAAGATGCTGTCGCCGTCGTTGGGGTAGTTCTTGGCGGCGTTGATGCCGCCCTGGGCTGCGATGGAGTGGGCGCGGCGGGCGCTGTCCTGGTAGCAGAAGGCCTCCACGTTGTAGCCGAGCTCGCCCAGGGTGGCGGCGCCGGCGCCTCCGGCAAGACCGGTTCCGACAACCAGAATTTTGTATTTGCGCTTGTTGGAAGGATTGACCAGCTTCAGGTTGAAGCGGTGCCGATCCCATGAAGTCTCAATTGGTCCGGTAGGACATTTGCCGTCGAGAATCACTGTAGAACCCCCTTGGTCAAATCACGCGAAAAAAGAGCGCGATGGGAATGATGATGAAGCCGAACATGACCACGAACGCCACCACCCGACTGAGCTTTTCGAGCCCGGGCTTGGTGCGGTCATTGGTCCATCCCAGGGACTGAAAGAAACTTTGGAATCCGTGGGAGACGTGCAACAGCAGAATGATCATCGCCACCGCGTAAACCAGCGCGATCCCGAACTTGTGGAAGGAGGTGGACACCATGGCATACACGTTGAAAACAGGGTTCCCGGCGAGGACGGTTGTCATGGCGTTGAATTCGGGGTTGAGGGCGTGAACGGTAAACTGCAGCAGGTGGTACACCACGAAGGCCAGCAGAAGGAGACCTGTCCAGATCATGTTCTGGGCCGAGAAGGAGGTGCGGTCGTTCACCTTCTTGGCGTAGGCGACCGGCCTTGCCGCCTTGTTTTCCAGGTAGAGGGTGATCCCCATCCAGATGTGCAGAATGAAGGCAAACGCCATCACCGCCCGGAAGCCCCAAAGAAACGGCGGAAACGCCCGCAGGTGCTCCGCGTAGCCATTGATCCCGCTGGGTCCTGCAAAAACCGACAGGTTACCCAACATGTGAGCGATGACGAACCCAACCAGGATCAATCCCGTCACACCCATGATGTACTTCTTACCCAACGAAGTCTTGTACCATCGCATGGCTATCCTTCCCTTTCGAAAGAAAAAAGAAATTTTAACGGGGCGAAGCATATCAAGGAATGTCGGGCTTATCAAGAATTTTTTGTATACAGCATACAATTGTTCTGTACCCGGCTAACCAATCCGAACGATCCCATCCTTCCTTTTCACGCAACACCCCAAGGACCTTGCCGAACCTGTCATTCAACTTGTTTCGAACCGGGTTTTATTTATTTAATCTCTCTCCGACGGCCAGCTACGGACAACGACGCAAGGGAAGCGTTAATACAAGTAATCCGGTACGGCCCGCTTTCCCTCGACCGCCCGGCCGGAGCAGAAAACCCATAGGGCAAAAACGGTTGACAATCTAACGACCACCATGCTATTTAACACGGGTTTTACCTCAAACTGACTGTATGCTGTATACACCCAGGGATGGCCGAAGACAAGAGAGAACTATACAAATCGCTGGGGTTTTTATCCAGCGTCGGAATATCCATGGTGGCCTCGACCTTTATCGGTCTGGCCATGGGCTATTTCCTGGATAAGTGGCTGGGGACTTCCCCCTGGCTCACGCTTATCTTCCTCGGCCTGGGGATCATCTCCGGCTTCCGCAACATCTTCATATTGACGGCGCGGGAGTTGAAGCGCCAGGAAAAGGAAGACCGGGAAGACGGTGACGGTGGAGGATGAAAATCTGCTGGGGCAAATCGCCCGGGGCAACTGGATCGTTCTCTCCTGTCTGGTTCTGGCGAGTCTGCTCTGGAAATCGATCTCGATTTCCGCAGGCGTCCTGTGCGGCGGGCTGCTGGCCATCACGGCCTATCTGTGGCTGTATCGCTCCCTGAGGCGAATACTGGCCGAACCGTCGCATCTTTCGGCTCGCAGGTTCCAGGTGAACTACTTTTTTCGCCTGGGCTTCCTGGCGGCGGTTCTTTTTGCCCTGATAACCCAGGTCAAGGTGAACCCCATCGCCTTGGCGGTCGGCCTTTCGACCGTCGTGATCAACATAATCTGGACCACCCTAAAAAGATCGTTTTCCACGAGGAGGCAGTAGCAGGCCATGATACATCCCTTTCTATTACTCAACTGGCTTGAGAATCATCTTCACACCCACTTCGGCGAACATGTGATGTACACGTGGCTGGTCATGCTCATCCTCATCGTGCTGGCCTTTATCACCTCCCGTTCGGTTCAACTGATGCCCTCCGGAATCCAGAACTTCATGGAATCCATCATCGGCGGGATCGAAAACCTCCTCGACGAGACCATGGGCGAAAAAGGCAAGCCCTACTATCCCCTGATTGCCACCATCGCCCTATTCATTCTGGTATCCAACCTTCTCGGGCTCGTTCCAGGCTTCTATCCTCCCACGGCCAACCTGAACACCAACGCCGCGATGGCCCTTACCGTTTTTGCCATGACCCACATCGTCGGGGTAAAAGAGCACGGCATCGCTTACCTGAAGCACTTCATGGGGCCAATCATCTGGCTCGCCCCCTTGATGTTCGTCATCGAGATCATCGGCCACCTGGCTCGCCCCCTCTCCCTGTCGCTTCGTCTTTTCGGCAACATGTACGGACACGAAATCGTCCTGATGATCTTTCTGGCCCTGGTGCCCTTCCTGCTGCCGGTACCCATGATGATCCTGGGTGTCCTGGTGGCCTTCATTCAGACCTTCGTCTTCACCCTGCTTGCGATGATCTACATCGCCGGCGCTCTCGAAGAAGCACACTGATTCCGCTTCGGCGGGTCAATTCGTCCTATATCGAATAGGAACAACAAAGACCACAGGAAAGGAGAAACAAAATGGAATTTTTCGCTTGGTGTGTAATGGCTGCCGGTCTCGGCATGGGTCTCGGCTCCATCGGGACCGGAATCGGCCAGGGCCTGGCTATCAAAAGCTCGGTCGAAGGGGTCGCACGCAACCCCGGGGCCAGCGGCAAGATCCTGACCACCATGATGATCGGTCTGGCCATGGTTGAATCCCTGGCCATCTACGTCTTCGTCGTGGCCATGATCATCCTCTTCGCCAACCCCTTCACCGCCCAGGTTGTCGAACTGGCGGGCAAGTAAAAAAGAAACAAAAGCTTCGCATACGCATCAAAAGAACAGGAGGCCCGAAACGGCCTCCTGTTTCTTTTGGGACTCCACTATCAGATTTGGGCATTTCCCATTAAAACGATATGGTATATTTTTCCTATTTTACTCATGAAGGTTTTCCTCGAAATCTATTCCATTCAGTATATTTTTTCCCCCATCTGTATTAACCCTCTTGCCTCCACATCGTCTTGCTTATCCCATCTTCCCTTTTTCTAACCATTGGCTTCTAGCTAAACCCCTTTCATTACAATCGTACATCTATTTATCGCAGGTTTTACCTAAGGCTCTTTTCACGTTGACATCCGGAAGGCATTGTGCTAATCAAAGCAGGTTGCAGAGTGTATGCAGTATACAATTTATGTTTTTTCATGAAACCATTCGTCATTCAGGGGTTTTTAGGGCGCGGGTATTTCCTCTGTCACTTCGCTAAGTAATCGCTTAAAGAATGATGCTTTTGCAAAAACTCAATTGGATGGCTAAGCAAAAAATTTCGTCCTGCAAGGCCTGGTGGTTTTTCAGGAGCGAAGGCCTAAACCAGGCAGGTCAAGGCCCTGAAAAAACGCCGCAACGCCGTAGGGCGGACTTTTTGCGACGCCATCAAGGATGCCATCTCGTTAAAAGGAGTACCATGATCATGTTGCCGCGTTTGTTCCGACCTATCCTGACTCTATGCCTTCTGTTATTCATTTTTGTTTCACCGGCCCTGGCCGCAAACGGCCTTGTCGCCGCCCCCGAAACCTGCCTGGAGTGCCACGGCGACGTGGTGTCGGCAAAGGATTTCGCGGGCTCGGTGCATGGTCAAAACGGCTGCACCAGCTGCCATGTGGAGGCCTCGAACCTGGAAGCCCACGAAGAAGGCAAGGTCATTCCGGGCAAGGTCGATTGCACGCGCTGTCATAAGAACGTCGCCTCTCAGTTCATCACCAGCGTGCACTATGAAAACGGGCTCTCCTGCAGCGATTGCCATTCCAATATCCACACCATCACCCCCTGGAAGAATGACAAACGCAAAGTCGTGGCAAAGTGCACCCAGTGCCACGACGACAAGAAGGTCTACCGCAATTCCATCCATGGCAAGGCTGTCTTTGCCGGCAACCAGGACGCCGCGGCCTGCAACGACTGCCACGGATTGCATGCCATCAAGAACCTCGGAAAGGCGAAATCCTTCACCAACCGCGAATTTCACACCCAGGTCTGCCTCAAGTGCCACGCCGACAAAGAGATGATGAAACGCAACGGCGTCACCACGGTGGCGGTGCAGACCTACATGGAGAGCTACCACGGCAAAAACTACCGGCTCGGCTTTCCCCAGCTGGTCGCGGGCTGCGCCGACTGCCACACCGCCCACGACGTGCTGCCGGTCGACAACCCCCAATCGAGCATCAACCCGGCCAACCGGGTGAAAACCTGCCAGCAGTGCCACAAGAATGCCACCCCGCTGTTCACCAAATTTTATCCCCACGGCGAGCACAGCGACCGGGCCAAGTTCCCCATCCTCTTCTGGACATTCGTCAGCATGAGCGGGCTGCTGGCCGGCACCTTCGCCGTATTCTGGATCCATACCCTGCTGTGGATGTTCCGCGGGTTCGTCGAGAACCGGGAGAAAAGACGGGCGCTGATGGTTGACGAGCAGCCCCATGAAGTCTCCGGCGCTCACCAGATCTACCGCCGTTTCTATCCGAGGCACGTGTTTCTTCACCTCCTGGTCATCATCAGCTTCCTGGGACTGGCCTTGACCGGGTTGCCCCTCAAGTTCGCCGACCAGCACTGGGCCATGGTCCTGATGGATTTCTACGGCGGAACCCACAAGGCCGGCCTGATCCACAGGGCCTGCGCCGGGATCACCTTCGTCTATTTCGCCAGCGCCATCCTGATGAGCATCCATTTCCTCTTCATCCGCAAGGACATCAAGGGCAATTGGCTGCAGCGGTTGTTCGGTCCCGATTCGCTCTGCCCCAACCTGCGGGACATCAAGGACATTGTCGGAATGGTCCGCTGGTTCCTGTTCCTGGGACCCAAGCCCTCCTTCGAGCGCTGGACCTACTGGGAAAAATTCGACTTCCTCGCTGTCTTCTGGGGTATGTTCGCCATCGGCGGTTCGGGTCTGATGCTCTGGTTCCCCACCTTCTTCGGGTCCTTCCTGCCGGGCTGGATGTTCAACGTGGCGACCATCATCCATTCGGACGAGGCCCTGCTGGCCACCGGCTTTATTTTTACCGTCCACTTCTTCAATACCCACGGACGGCCGGAGAAGTTCCCCATGGACTTCGTCATATTCAACGGCGAAATGACCAAGGAGGAGTTCATCGAAGAGCGCGGCGACCAGTGGAAACGCTACGAAGAGACCGGCGTCACCGAGTCTTACCGCAAATCGCGTCCGAGCCGGATCCTCTATGACTTCTTCGTCAAGGGCTTTGGCTTCCTCGCCCTGTTCACAGGCATCTCCCTGCTGCTCCTGATGCTCTATGCCTACCTGGCCGGGGGCCATAACCTCTGATTTTCATCAGAGCCGCTTCTGACAAAAAAGGGGTTGCCGTTTCGGCAACCCCTTTTTCCCTGGAGGATATCCATTGCGAAAAGACCTCTGGCTGGGCGTTTTGGCCCTGGCCATCTACATCGTGGGGGGACTCGGCATCTTTAGCGGGATGGGCCTGATAGCCTTCATGAAAGGCCAGGACCTCTGGGGGTGGGGGGAAGGCCGCAGTATCGGCTACCTGTTTCTTTGTGTCGGCGCAGGGCTCTCGGTTATGGGCGTGTTGCTGATGCGCATTTTCCGCAACCGCTGACCGGTCCTCAGGTCAAAGACCCCTTTCACCAACTTACCCGTCGGGGCCGGCCCACCCGCAGGCCGATAGCCTTCGTAGTCTTTCCCCAGCCGGAATGCGCTTCGTTTTCCCCGCGCGCTATCCCAGCATTCCTGTCTTTTCCGGCAGCTTTCATCCTCTCCTTCCTTCTCGCCAGTCTACCGCCGAAAAAGGTCGCAATTTGAACAGGTTTTAAGATTTAATCCACACTCGCAGGGTTGACAAACATTGTTTGTTGGTGATATAAATCCTTGCTTTAAAAGGGCCTACGACCCTGCGGAACGTTCTTCCTGCGAGCCTGCTGTTATCCTCCGCGGATCTCCATCTATTCGATTAATCAGGTCAATAACACTCAGATCAGAGAAAAGAGGCGAAGCAAATGAAATCATTTACCGAAGTTTTCCGACATTTTTTCAAGGGCATTGCCCGAAGCAGGGTCTCGCTTATCGGGGCCATGATGGTGACTGTTATTTTCCCGTTCCTGGCGGGAGCGCTCATCTACGATGCCATCTGGAACATCAAAAACGTCTATGTGGCCGGGCTCATCTACATGATTCTGGGACCGGCATTCATCACCGGCCTGATCCTTGTCTTCCTGGGACTTTTCTTCTTCAAAGGAAAAGAGGAAGTACGCCTCTTTACCCTTGAATACCTGCGGGGTTACTTCACAGACCCCACCAAATTCAAGAAGATGCGCCGGCTGGTTTTTTTCGCCGTCTTTCTGACCGGGATCAACCTGTTTATCTTCGCCTTGCTCGGATACAGCTCCTACGGCTACATGGAATCCGTGGGGTTCTGCGGCACATTCTGCCATTCGGTCATGACCCCCGAATACACGGCCTATAAAAACTCTCCTCACTCCCGGGTCCCCTGCGTCGAATGTCATATCGGCTCGGGCGCCAGCTGGTTTGTGAAGTCCAAGATTTCCGGCGCCCGGCAGCTTTTCGCAGTCACCCTAGACACTTACAGCCGCCCGATTGAAACTCCCGTCCGCAGCCTGCGCCCGGCACGCGATACCTGTGAAGAGTGCCACCGTCCTGAAAAATTCCACGGTGATCAGCTCGTCGTTATCGACAAGTACCTTCCCGATGAAAAGAACACCCATGTCCAGACCGTGCTGATGATGAAGGTCGGCACCGCCGGCGACCGGGCCGTCAGCCCGAACGGCATCCACTGGCACGTGGCTCCCGAAAACAATATCGTATACAAAACCACCACGGACGATCGCATGACGATTCCCGAAGTGGTCCTCTATAAGGCCGACGGAACCAAAAAGGTTTTCAAAACCGACGATGCCGACGCTCAGCTAAAAAAGGCCGGAGCCAAGGTCGAAAGCCGGACCATGGACTGTATCGATTGCCACAACCGCCCGACCCATATTTACCTTCCCGCCGGCCGCGCCATCGACAACAAGATCCTGGCCGGAAAGATTCCGCGGGACCTGCCTTTTGTCAAGAAAATGGCGATGGAGGTCGTCAAACCAAAATACAAGAGCCAGGCGGAGGCGAAAAAGGCCATTGCCGACAAGCTGACGGCCTGGTATCAGAAAAACTACGCGGACCTGATCGGACAGAAACCTGAGCTGCTTTCCAAGGCCATCGCCGGAACTCAGGCTGCCTACTGCGAGAATGTATTCCCGACCATGAACATCCAATGGGGCACGTACACCAGCCACATCGGCCACGAGCAGGACAACGGCTGCTGGCGCTGCCACGACGACAGCCACAAGACCAAGTCCGGCGAAACCATTTCCATGGACTGCGACACCTGCCACAACATTCTGGCCCAGGATGAAAAGGATCCTGAAATACTGAAACAACTCGACGTTCAACAATAGATACGAGGGAAAAGCCCCCGCAAGCGATTGCGGGGGCTTTTTTATTTCCTCCTAACCAGCCCCTCAAGACCTCTTGGAGGGAAAAGATAAGGGTGCCCATTTGCAATTGCAATCGGGCACCCTTTTTCACGAAGTAATGCTTAACCAACCCGGGGCATTTTCCACCTCGGCAGAGATTCTCAGATCAATGGGGTTTCTCCTCCATAAAGGCAGGAAATATTTTGTTGAGATAGTAGAAAAGGATGAAGGGGACGATGCCGACAAAAAGTGCGCCGCCGAGCCCCTCCTTGAAGGTCTCGAGGTTGGTCGGGATGATGGGCATATGATAATCCATGAAGCCCATAAAGGTCAGGGAGAAGGCCTGGCCGCCGATAACCACATTCCAACGCATCATGAAGACCCCGAAAAGGACCAGAACGGAGGCGATGGCCGCACGCCGGGCGGTGATCCCCGGGAGGAGGAGCATGATGAAGGGAATGGCGTTTCCGATGGTGTACTGCAAAATGAAGATCTTGAAGAAATCGCGCTGGTAGATGATCTCCCGGATGATGTCCCACGATTTGACCGCCGTATACCCTCGGAAAATGATGTCGAGAAGTTCCAGGGTAATTGCGAGGAGCATGAACATCAGCAGGTATTTGGAGGTCATCTTGACCTCGTAATCTTCCACGGTGCGCAACTGTTCGGAGGTGACTCCGCTCGATGCCGGGCCTGCCACCCGGCGGCGGGCGAAGCGTTTGCGCAACTCCATGGTGATGATGTAGCACAGAATACACAGGGCGATCCCCGACACGATGGCCGAAACGATGAAAATGACCGGCATCAGGGGCGTCATCCACAAGGCGTTGGCCTTGACGGACCCGAAGATGAATCCGGCGTAGCCGTGCAGGAAGCAGGCGACGGGAATGCCGATGGCGGCAAGGAGTTTGGTCGCCTTGTGGTCAGCGGCCAGGGCCTCCTCGCTCAGATCGTGGGCACCGAGGCTGATGATTTTATAGATTCCCAGAAGCAGGTTTTCCCCGGCCCGGCGGTTTCGATTGGCGCCCAAGGTTTGAATGCTGGTCACGATGTAGGCCCGGTAGACGAACCACAGCTCCGAGGCCACGATGCAGGCGTAAGTCAGAAACACGATTCCGAAGGCCGAAATGGCGGAGGTGAAGTGGGGCGTCATCAGAACGTTGATGCCCCGCAACGGCTGTTGAAGGTGGAGCAGGAGCGGCAGCATCGCCACGGGAAGCAAGGCGAAGGAGAAAACCAGGGCGAAGCGTGCGATCTCCTTGAGCTTTTCCACCCCGAAGACGTGATAGAGGGAGGAGAGAACGAAGGCCCCGGCAATCAGGCCGGTCATGTAGGGATAGAGGACGATCTGGATCGACCAGTAGATGTATTCGTTGGGCAGAACGAAGAGTTCCTTGAGGGTCCAGAGTTCACCGTGCACCATGGCTAACGCACCTCCTTCGTCAGGCCGATGTAGAAGACCTGAGGTTTGGTTCCGAATTCATCCTTGAGCACACCCACCCTTTCGGTCAGGACGGCTTGGGCGACGGGATCCTTCGGGTCTCTCAAATTGCCGATCTGTCGCGCCCCGAAAGGGCACGCCCCCACGCAGGCCGTCTTCATCCCCTTGTTGATGCGGTGATAGCAGAAGGTGCACTTGTCCGCCACGTGGTAAACGGGATGAAAGAAGCGCACCCCGTAGGGGCATCCCATGATGCAGTACCCGCAGCCGATGCACCAGCTCCGATCGACCAGAACCACCCCGTCGGATGCCTGATAAGTGGCTCCGACCGGGCAGACCTGAACGCAGGGAGGGTTCGCGCACTGATTGCACAACTTCGGCACGAAAAAGGCTTTGGCGATATCCTCATCCCGAATCTTCTCCATTCCATCGGCGTTGAGATCGATCTCTTTTGTGGTAAATCCGTCCCGGCCTCCCATGGGAGAGTCGGCGTGGGTTTTGCCGTCCTTGGTAATCACGTAGCGCTCCACCCAGGTACGGGTCACCTTGGCATCATAGGGAATGCCGTTTTCCTTTTTGCACGCCTTGACGCAGAACCCGCAGCCGACGCATTTGTGGGTATCGACCAGGAACCCCCAGCGCACCTCTGGCCTCGCCGCCAGCAGCTCTTTCGGATCGATCAATTCCAGCGCCCCGAGGGGCAGGGAGGCTCCGGCCACCAGAACGATCGAGCTCTTCAGGAAATCCCGCCGCTTCATCGCTACATATCCTCCAGGTTCGGGTGGTGCGGATTGTGACATTCGACACAGCCGACACCCGCATGGTGGGTCGCCGGATCGATGCCGATGATTTTACTACGGCCACTGGTCGGGTAAGGAAGGGCGGCATGGCACCGCACACACAGCGCCCGACTGCGGTTGATGGCCAGCTTTTCCGGCTTGTCGGGATGAGAGAGAGCGGGGCCGTGGCAGTTTTCGCACTTAATGATGACATGGGGGGAGGAGGCAAGGGCTTTGACCTTTTCTTCATGGCATTGCCCGCAGTCGTCCTTGCTGTCCCTGAAGCGGTAACTCACCGGAAAATTTTTCCAGTCCTGTTGATTCCCCGCCCGATGCCAACCATACATGTACCCGCGGGCGCCGATGCCGAAATCGGAAGGCACCACGAAATATCGGACCAGCAGGATTATCGCAACAATCCCTACAACAACCCAAAACGGCCGCCAGACATGACTTTTCATGCAGTCTCCCTTTGCTTGATACGAAACAATAAAGAAACGTTGTTTTAGTGATAACAGCCGCATTAATACTTGTCAAGCACATCTTTCATCTCTACCCCTTCTGGGGTCATCATAGCCTCATCAATCCAGCGATTTTCCAGATAATTCAACCTCTATTTTTTCAAAGGCCGTTGCAATTTCGATAAAAAGGCGTTATATTATAAAAATGATCGAAAATGTCGCGTTTTGTTTCGGAGGTTCTTTACTGTTTTAATTAAATGAGGACTTTTTAGAGAGACGCGGTCCTTTCCGGATGCCAGAGAATACATGCAGGGCGGGGAAAATTGACAGGGTTTGTCTACCGAACAAACCAGACGCAGGGGGAGGTAGGTATGGGAGAAAACTCCTCATCGCTCGAAAGCAGGATCGCGCAGCTTGAGAGCCAGGTCCTGGAGCTCGACGTCAGGGTTGCGCAAATAACGGAACTTCTGAGAACGCCACCGCAGAACGCCGCCGTGTCTCGAAAACAGCCTCCCGTCCTCTCCCTCTGCTCGAAAACGACGATGCCTCTGAAGAGCTGTTGACCTGGGTCGGCGAATCCTCCCTTCTGCCCCGTGTTGCGGCCACCTGTTTTATTCTGGTGGTGGCACTTATCCTGCGTACACTAACCGACAATGACCTGCTCGACAAACCTATCGGCTCCCTCCTGGGAATGGTTTATGCCTCCGCGCTGATTTATCTAGGGTGGCACAAATACAGCAGACGCAGCCCGCTGGCGCCTGTTTTTACCCTCTTCGGCTCCCTGCTGATGTTCAGCATCGTTTTGGAAACCCATGCCCATTTTGGAGTCCTTCCCTCCGTTCCCGTCTACCTCGTACTGATGTTAACCGGCACCGGCACGGCGGCCATCAGCTTCCGGTATAAAATCTCCTTGCCGATCCTGGTGGGGACCCTGGGGATGTGTATGGCCGGAGTGGCGGTTGATTTTCCCAACCCGGCCTTCCCCTATCTTGGAGGCCTCCTTCTTTACGCCAATATACTGGGATTTTTGTCTTCCCGACTGGGAAAATGCGCATGGCTTCGTTGGACCCTGCTGGGTCTGACGCTGTTCATGCTGCAGGTATGGGTAATCAAGCTGGGGGCAGCTCCGGTGCTCTCGGACGGACCCGGGGCAGGGCTGGCCGAAGACTGGCTCCTTCCCGCCGTGCTTCTTTTTGCGCTGGTCTACCTGGGCATTGCCTGGGCGGGAATGACCGGCAAGGAGCGTGTAAAGGTCTCGAAATTCGATTTTTTACTCCCCACCCTGTATGTTGCATGGGCCTACCTGGCCGCCCGTGATTTTCTTCTGACCAGTGGGCGCGGGACGGAAATTTCGATCGGCCTTGCCGGAGCCCTGAGCGCGGCACTGCTCTTCGGCATAGCCCTGGCGTTGGCCGGGCGGGGCGGCGGCGAGGCGCCTGGTCCGACCTCATTTGTACTGGGCGGGTCGGTGCTTCTTGCCCTTTGCCTTCCATCGGTCGGCGGCGACTCCACCGCGACCCTCCCCGTTCTGTCCCTCGTCGCCGTCGGACTGGCAGCTCTTTCTCATCAGTGGCGAAGCGGCGGCGTCCGGGCCATTTCCTATCTGTTGCAGTTGTATACCTGTGGGCTTCTCGTGCAATTGCTTCGCGGCAATTCTCCCCCGCCGTCCCCTGGGCTGGCCACCATCGCCACCGGCATCGTAGCCGGGAGCGGCCTTGTGCATTTTCTCTGGTGTCGCAGGCATCCTCCCTGTCCCGGATCAGCCATCTTTTCCAGGTACGACCCGGAAGACCGCGCCGCCGTATTTCTCTTCATGGCATTTCTGGTCAGCGGATTTTTCATGTTTCGGACCACCCTCTACCAGGGCCTGGTATCCAGCCAGGAGGCCGCCTCCCTTTTCCGCTGCTCCCAATCGGTTCTCATCAATATCGCGGCAGGCGCTCTGGCCTTGTTCGCCTTGGCTCGACGGAACAGGGAGTTGCGCAATATCGCCGTCCTGATAACCCTTTTCGGGGCGGTGAGGGTCTTTTTGTATGACATGTTCGGGACCCACGGTTTTCCCCTGGTGGCCAGCGTGTTTTCCTTCGGCATTGCCGTGGCTCTGGAGTCGGTGGCATTGAGCCGCTGGCAGCGGATTGAATCGTGGGAAAAGGGAAAGGCGGTAGAACACGGTTCAACCGAGGTCGGCTGAACACAAAATCCCCTCGCGTCTTGGATAGATGCAAGGGGATTTTTCGTCAGCCGGTATTTTTCCCTCCGGCTTCCTCGCTCTGCGGGGCAGGGCGATGAACACCCCTTATCGGGGTAAATTCGAACTATGTCGTATTGTATTTCTGGATTTCCTCTGTCCTCCTTTCTCTTTGATTCCCAGTTTACCCGTGAATGGTCGAAATGCAACCGGGCTCGCCGATTATCCCGAAGGCGCTTGCGCGCCGTGAAAATTATGCTAAACCGTAAAAGGAAAATTAAAGGCAACCATCCGAGGAGAAAGTAATGGCAGACAAAAACAACAGCTCTACGATTGCCGCACTGATGCTGATCTCCGGGGGGATTCTGGGGGCGGGACTGGCGCTTCTCTACGCTCCTCAGTCAGGAAAAAAAACCCGAAGGAAAATCACCCGCTACACCAAAAAAGTCAGGAACGAAGCCGAGGAACTCGCACGGGACATGGCTGGATCGGTCTCCGAAATGGCCGAGAACCTGAGCGACAAAACCTCCGAACTGGTCGACAAAGGCAATGACATTGCCGGAGACTGGCGCAATACCCTCCTGGAGAGTATCGAGGAGGGCCAGAGGTCCCTGGAGCGGCAACGGAAAAAACTGTCCCAGCTCTGGGGTTGAATCTTCCCCAACCTTGTCCGGGGAAGCGGAGACCTTCCCCCTATTCCGCTTCTTCGGACAAATCCTTCCCCTTCCCTTCGCGGGGGCCGAAGAGGCCTTCGGCCGCCGACCTCAGGTGCAAATCCCTCTGAGGGAAAGGAATCTCGACTTTTTCCTCGCGAAACCGCCGGTCGATATAGTTACAGATTTCGCTCTGCACGACCAGGCGGTTTTTCACGTCGGAGATCCAGACCCGAAGTTCGAAGTCCAGGGAGCTGTCGCCGAAGCCCTTAAAGAGGGGGGAAGGAGGAGGCTCTGCCATGATCTCGGCTACCTGTGCGCCCACCTCGGAAAGAATCTTCAGCACCAGCGCCACATCGCTACCGTAAGCCACTCCCACGGGCACCGAAACACGGCAGAGGCTGGAGGTAAGAGACCAGTTGGTAACCTTTTCGGAAACCAGAAGGGAATTCGGAACGATGATTTCGGACTCCTCCATGGTGGTCACCACCGTCGAACGCAGCCCGATTTTGCGGACCGAACCCCATTCGTTATCCAGGACCACCAGGTCTCCCACCTTGATCGGGCGCTCAAAGAGCAGGATCAGGCCGCTGACGAAATTGTTGACGATATTCTGCAGCCCGAAACCGATACCGATTCCGAAGGCCCCGGCCAGGACGGCAAAATTCCGAAGCTCTACCCCCGCCAGGCTCATGGCCAGAAGAAATCCCAGAAAAATAATGGAATAATGAAGCAGCTTCTTGATGGAATCCCGAAGCCCCCGGTCGAACTTTTGCCGGGGAAAAAACTCCGCCTCCAGCAGGGAGCGGACCACCCAGGAGCAGGCGACGGCGGCATAGAGGACCAGTCCGGCGAAAAGGACCATTTTAATCGTAATGTTGTTCTTTCCGAGGGTTATGCCGAACAGGAGGATTTTTTCCCAGCCCTGCCAGACGCTGTCGTACAGGCCCCAGATCTGTAACAGATACAAAAATGCGTAAACGGCCACGAGGAGCTGGAAAATCCGTTTCAAACGGAAGGTCAGCTCGTCGCCGAAGCGCCGGAAAAAGGACCAGGCGCGGAAAAACTCCCGATCCAGGAGAAAGTCGATACCCCCCTGGCCGAGACGTACGGCCATGGCCGCGAACAGGCAGAGAAAGACCGAGTTCAGGGAGGATTCGATGAGCCGGGAGGAGAGGGCGATAAAGCCCAGGCACTGGGCGAGGAAAGAGACCAGAAAAATGACGGCTCCCACCTTGAGGGCCAGGGTAAACCCTCTACCTTCCACCCCCCTCGACCTCTGATTGCGAACCGCCAGAAGCAGAAGTAGAGGCGCCCCCAGCACTGAAATCAATGCCAGGTAGAGCCTGTAGAGGGGCAAGGGAAAGGTAATGGTCTGAAGGATTGAAGACAGGATAAAGAGGGCCGCAAGCAGCTTGACCATAAAAATTTTCCGGGGATTTTTCAACAACCCCGAGATCAGGATGGCCGCCGAGACCGCGGCGAAGACCTGTATCCCCAACCGCCACAGACCCGGGGGAAAGGAATAGAGAAAACTGAGCGACGCCACCGCAACGAAGATACCGGCGGCCCAGGGGTGATGCAAAAGAAACTGCCACTCCCGGGTCTCCTCCTCCCGGCGCCTGTTCCTCAATATCAGTCCCGCTATCGCGAGCACCAGAACCAACTGCAGGATCAGGACCCATCCCGTGTCCTGAACGAAGGAGCTGCTCACCCCCTGGACATCGGCCATCCCTCCCCTGACCTCCTTCCAGAGCCGATCGTTGAACTGGCGGTAAAATCTCGGGCTGACGAAGGAGGGGCCTGTTTTCTTGAAAGTCTCCCGCCTCAGGGCATCGAGAGCCGAATCGACCTGGCTGATGGTCGTCTGGTTTCGGTTCTGGATGTCCCCGATCTCCTTCTGAAGGGCCACAAGGGTGCTCGAAGCCCCGGTTTCGCTCTCCAGGACCTTCTGAATACTCTTCGTCGCCTGGGAAAAGGCGTCCCCGGTCGCTTCAACCTGGGCGGGTTTCAGGGAACTCTCCCAGCGTTTCCAGAAATCCTCCTTCTCGTTCCAGCCCTTGCCGATCTGTTCCAGTTGCTGAAACCGGGATGAGAGGTCGTCGAAAGTAATTTGTTCAGAGAATCCTGCAGGTCGCTCAGACGGCCCCGGATTTCAAGCAGCCGGTCGGAGCTCCAGGTTTCCGGTTTTCCCAACTGGGCGATCCGATCGTACAGCTCCTGCTGGGAGGCCTTTATCCTCTTGAGCCGATCCTCCAGATCGGAGGTATCCTTCAGGGAGGTAATCCTGGCTTCGACCTGCCCGCTCTGGTCGACAACCTGGGCGGAGCTCGGCACAACCTCGGCAACTCCGGGCAGGGGCTTTTGCTCCGACGGGGCCTTCTCGGCCGACGGAGCCTTTTCGCGGAGTCTGGACGGTATTCTGGTTCTGGGAGAAAGCGGGAAGCGCCAGGCCTCCCAGAAAAAAAAGGAGGAGAAATACCTTTTTCATAGAAGCTCCTCATGGCCGCCGAACCGAAGTCTGGTTAAATTCTGAATCATTCTCGAAGGCTGTCAATCGGAGAGGGTTTACATTCAGGGAAATTTCGGTAAGTTAAGGCTCAGAGGAGGCCCATCTGCAAACATCCCCACAACCGCAGGAGGTGTTCGAAATGAATCCCGGGACATCTGAAGAGCCGGCAGAGGCCATCTTGTTCGATTACGGAGGCGTTCTTGCCGAGGAGGGGTTCCGCGAAGGACTCATGGCTCTGGCCCGCCGGTTCGGGCTCGATCCGGTCCAGGTGTACCAGGAAGGGTCGACGGCCGTCTACGATTCCGGGTATGTCCTCAACCGGGGGAGCGAGGCCGACTTCTGGGCCATGATGTCGGCAAGGACGGGCCTTCCTCCCTACGACACCTCATTTACCCGGGAAATCCTTCAACGCTTCGTGCTGCGCCCGGGCATGCTGCGGGTCGCCGGGGGACTGCGCGCCGGCGGCCTTCTGACGGCCATCCTCAGCGACCAGACCGACTGGCTGGACCTTCTGAATGAGCGGGACCGTTTCTTCCGGAACTTCGACCGGGTTTTCAACAGCTTCCACCTGGGCAAGGGCAAGCGGGACCCGTCAGTATTTCGCAGACGTGACGGCGGCCCTGGGTGTAGAGCCGGGACAAACCCTTTTCATCGACGACTCACCCGGCAACGTGGAAAGGGCGCAGGAGCAGGGGCTTCGAGCCATCCGGTTCACCGGGGAAGGAGATTTCGTCCGGAAACTGCAGGCCTTCATCGGGCCGGACCTCCCCCTGTCGGACTGGCTGAAGGGTTCGGGAAAAGGCCTATGAGGGCCTGAATGGGCAGGTGGTCCGAAGCCCTCCTCGCCTCCTCAGAGGTGAAGGCGCCATATGCGAGCAAGGCGCTTCGCGGCTGGACCAGGATCCGGTCCAGGGCAAAAAGTGGAAAAATGGCGGGAAAGGTGAAAATGTTCGGGGACCTCCCGTATTTTCGGTGAAGCCACCGGGCCGGTCGCCCCACGGCCAGCCATTCGTTCAGGTCTCCCATCAGGAGCAGGGGGCGAATGGGGGAGGCGTCCTGCAGACGGAGCAGCTCCTTCACCTGATAGCGGCGTTCGGCCGGCCGCAATCCCAGATGAGTGACGACCACCCGCACCGGCGCGCCGCCGATATCCAGTTCCACATCGAGGGCGCCCCTCGGTTCCCGTCGGAGAAAGCTCAGGTCGACCCTCCGAACCGCTCGCACGGGGTAGCGGCTCAAAAGGGCATTGCCGTAATCCCCGCCGGGGCGGCTCAGGGTGGGTCCGGCGACCGCCTCCATCCCCAGAGTCCCGGCCAGGTAGTCCAGTTGGGTCATTCCAGCAGAACCGTACCGGTTGTCCACTTCCTGCAGACCGACGACATCGGGAGCCAGGGTGCCGATGACTCGGGCGGTACGGTCGAGGTCCCTCTTTCCGTTTCGCCCCAGCCCCTGATGGATGTTGTAGGACACCACCCGGAGAATCCCGGTGGACTTCTTTTCCGCTTTGCGCTCAGCCATCCTCCGATTCTCTGTTTCCGCCCGCCTCCCCTCTGGCAACGAGCCAGCGGCGCAGACCCCAGGCCACCGGCGAGGATCCCCATCAGGACCGCGGCCAAAAGGAACAGGATGTTTTCGACCTCGGGACTCTCGACCATCTGTCGAAGGCTGCCCTCAAAAAGGGTAATGGCGACGATCCCGGGAGTCATCCCCACCACGGTTCCGAGGGCAAAATCGCGGAGGCGGATCCCGCTCGCCCCGGCGATCAGGTTGACGATGGTGAAGGGGGCGATCGGCAGGACCCGCACCGCCACAACCGCCAAAAGGCCCCTGTCGGTCAGCCGCCGGCTGACCCGGTTCAGCTCTCCTCCCGCCACCCGGCGCACCGCCTCTCTTCCGACTCCGTGACCGATGGCAAAGGTCAGAAGGGCGCTCAGAAGGCAGCCCCCAAGAGAATAGCTGAAGCCGACCCAGGGCCCGAAAACCAGGGCGGTGACCAGGATGAGAAGGGTGACCGGAACGAGAATCACTCCCCCGACCAGATAGGCCCCGACGACCAGAAGAGGGGTCCAGGTGTGCTGCTGGAAGAGGTCCGCCCAGGCGGAAAGGGTCTGCAGGTTCAGGTACTCCTTCAGGGGGGTCCAGCGCCAGGCCGCCGCCAGACCGATAGCCCCCAGAAGGATGACCGGCAGAAGAATCCCCTTCCAGGAGCCTGCGCGGCCGGCCTGCTCCTCCTCCGGGACCAGGTCGTTGACCAGTTGCTCCCATCGAGCCGGTTTTTCCGGGTCGAACCACGGCTCGTCCGGAACCATCTGGTCGAGCAAGGGTCCACCTTGCCGGGCAGAGGTTCGAGCGTCCGAGTACGAGCCACGAAGCTTCTCTATGGCCTTCCCAGGCTCCCCTCGGCCGCAACGGCCAATGAGACCTCCCCGGGGGAGCTGCCGAGATGCTCCGCCAGCAGACGGTTGCGAAAACCTGCGATGGCCTGCGCCGTCAGCTCGTCTGGTCCGGCCTCGACGCAGAGGTCGCATTCAGTGTCCAATCCCAGAGAGCGATTGTTGAGATTGGCCGAACCGATTCGAACCAGGGTCCCATCCACCACGAGAACCTTGGAATGGACGCTGATGAAGCCGTCTTCCAGGTCCGATCGGTGAGGGTAGAAAACCTTCAAGCCGTCCGTAGCGGTCGCTCGTCCGAAGCGTTGAAGAAGCCGGGCGCGAAGGACCCCCATGGTGGTATCCTCGAGCCATCCGGGACATTCGCGGGGAAGCACCATGACCACCTCGGGCCCGTTTTCCTCCTGAAGCCGGGCGGCCAGGGCCTCTCCCACCGCGGCGGCGGTCAGGTACTGGTTTTCGATATAAATCGAAGAGCGGGCCGCGGCGATGATATCCAGATAGAGGTCCTTGATCTCCTCCACCTGGGGGTCCCCCTGGTATGCGGGCTCCGTACGACTGATGCCGACCTCGACGTCTTTCAGATCGGCAACGACCTCCTCCGGCCAGGGGGAGGAAGGTCCCGGCGCTTTCGGTGGAATCTCCCACCCTGTTGCTCGCCGCCAACGCCGCCGGGCGAGAACCCCGAGGGCAGCGGCGGCCTCCCCCTCCACTACCGCCTGAACATCGTGAAAAGGAGGATAAAGGGTGCCGTTTTCAAGGCGGCGGAGATCTCCAGGGTCGTGGGCTGGGGTGTCCCAACGCCCCTTGGCGAGGTCCAGCCCGCCCACGAAAGCGACCCGGTTGTCCACCACGACCACCTTCTGGTGGTGGGAGCCGCCGAGGGGGTGGTTGCCGTCCATGGCAAAATGGAGTCTCCGGTGGGTACGCCAGCCCAGGTTGAAAATGGGCAGAGGCTCCCGCTCCAGGGCGTAGAGCATGGCAAAATCCCAATCCAGCACATAGATGTTCAGTCCCTTGCGGCCCTTAACCACAGCGTTGAGAAAACCACCCAACTGCTCGGGCCTGTCTGTGCTCCGCCCATCGCGCCAAAGCCCGACCCTGCTGTCGATGTCCCATCCGAGGATCAGCACCGAATGCCGGGCCTTTTCCACCGCCGAGGCGAAGGCGGAAAAATAGGCTTCCCCGTCGACAAGAAAGGCTACCCGCTCGGCGGATACCTTTCTCCAGCAGTTGCGGCCCTCCTCGAGGACGGCAGGGCTCAGGTCCTTGGGAGCCTCTTTCCCTCTCTCGATCACTTCGCGAAATCCTTTCCAGAAGCCATCCGGTGGTAACTCATGGTGATAAGTCTAGCATGTCTGAAAAGTCACACGACATTCGCTTCGTCCCTCTGCAGACGTCCCTCAGAAAAAAAGCCTCCGCAGAAAACTGCGGAGGCGATAGGAGGAATCCTTCGGAAATCCGGTCCGTCACTTCAGGACGGGATGCGGGGTCGAGGCGGTGTTGGGCGGGAGGGTGGGGTATTCCTCCTGGGGCTGTTTTCCTGTGAGGGTGTCCAGAAAGGCGGTGATGTCACCCGCCTCTTCCTCGCTCAGCCGGATGCCCAACTGGGCCGATCCCATGATGGCCACGGCATCCTCGAGTTTCCACACCTTGCCCGAGTGAAAATAGGGCATGGTGATGGCTACGTTGCGCAGGGCCGGGGCACGAAATACGTACTGGTCGGCGGCAGTGGAGGTCACCTTGAACCGCCCCTTGTCCCCAGCGGGGCGGACTTCCGCCGGCGGGGCCTCCTTCACCCCGAAGGGGAAATAGCCCGTCCCGCCGATATTCACCCCGTTGTGGCAGTTGGCGCAGCCCTTGTCCATGAAGAGCATCAGCCCCCGCTTCTCCCTGTCCGAGAGCGCCGAGTCGTCTCCCTTCAGGTAGCGGTCGAAGGGGCTGTCGGGGGTCAGCAGCGTCGCCTCGAAGGCCTCGATCGCCTTGGCCATGTTGTCGAAGGTGACGGGCCTCCTTCTCTCCGGGAAAGCCGGCGGAGAATTTCGCCCTGTACTCGGGGAGGCTCTTCAGGGTCCTGACCACCTCCTCGGGCTTGTTGTGCATCTCCACCGAAGCCTGGACGGGTCCCTTCGCCTGCTCCGCGAGGTCCTTGGCCCGGCCGTCCCAGAACTGGGCGATGTTGAATACCGCGTTGAAGGTCGTCGGGGCGTTGCGGGGACCTTTCTGCCAGCCGTGCCCCACGGAGGTTTCCTGCAGGTCGGCTCCGCCCAGGCCGAGGTTGTGGCAGGTGTTGCAGCTGATCAGGTTGGAGGCCGATAGGCGGGGGTCCAAATAGAGCATTTTCCCCAGTTCGACCTTCTCCGGAGTCAGGGGGTTTTGGTCCTTCAGGGTAGGCGGTTTCTCAGGAATGGGCTGGAACAGGGCCTTGCTCCGGCTCATCAGATCCCCCTGGGCGCTCGCCGCACCGACCCAGAATCCTACAACCATCAGGCATAAGAACACATTTCTGAGCATGATCCTTTTCTCCTTTCGCCGAAAAAGGCTATCAAGAACAAGGACAAAAAAAATTTGAACCTATTAATTCTCTACCCCGTATATAGCTGAATGTCAAGGATTCCCGAAAGGCAGGGAAAGGGAGGCAAAAGAAGTCAGCCTTTGAATGGATTTCACCAGGGTTTGCTGGAAAAGGGCCCATGCCTTCGGGTCCTCCTTGGGGAAATTTCTGATTGATCTCGATTTCGATCCCCAGGTAACTGTCTCGTCCAGACTCCGGCGAAGGGCCGTGACGACACTGTCGGAAATCCCCCGGTAGGGATAGTTTCGGCGCACCCGAAGAACAGGAGCCCTTTCCTGTAGCTCGGCCTGCAGAAGTTGACTGAATTCCCTTTCGGCGCCTCGGCCCGGGTCATAGAGGAGACCCAGGTCGGCAGGACGGATGCGACCCGCGAAGACGGGGGTAAAGGAATGGACCGAAAGGTGGATGACCCGGTCTCCTCCTCCGAGGAGAGTCTCCACCTCCTGTTCCACCGCGCTGCGGTAGGGATGATAGTGTTCCTTCAGAATCTGCTCCTGCTCTTTGGAGGACAGGTCGTAGGTGATTTCGGAGAAAAGGGTCGGGCTCGACAGGGAGCGGTTGAGGTCGACCAGGAGCCGCGTGGTTTCCGAGGTCTCCAGCGGCGCCCCCAGCGCCTCCGCCAGCCGCCGGGCGAAGGGCAAAGCTCCGATATCATATCCCCGGTGGGTCGCCAGGAGTTTTTCCTGGCCGAGGAAAAGGGTGCGATAGGGCTCCGGAACCCGGTTGCCGCCATGTTCGCAGGTGATGAAAAAACGGGTCTGGTCAGCCAAGAAATGTCTCCCCCCTTTCCAGACAGCGGCACAATCTGCGGTAGACCTCGCGAATCTGCTCGAAGGGAGGGTCTTTTCCCAGGGCACGAAGCAGCCTGCGGGCCAGGGGTCCGCGCTCCAGGATGACTCCGAGAGCCTCTCCTTCCTCTACACTCCCGGGCGCATAGAATTCTGAGGCCAGATGGCGCCACAGCTCCCCGGCCCGGCATCGCTCCCCGGGGAACCCGAAGGCGCTCAAATAGCGTCCGTCATCGAGAAACGCCCCCTCCCCCTCCCGGATGGTGCGAAGCAGGAGCGGCTCAAGCTGCTCGGCCTCCCAGGCCATCTGCTCGGAGAGGGGCAGCCAGGCTTCCGCCGCAAGCGCCTTGAGAACGGCGGCAAGGAGGGCGAGGACGGCCAGGTCGGCCCGAGGGCATTCCTGGATATCGAGCAGACGGATTTCGATGGTGTCACGCGCGAATCGGGCAATGGCACCGCGGGAGTTAAGCCATTCGTGCCGCAAAAGCCCCTCCGGGTCGTGGGGGGAGATATCGCGGTAGAGCTGCCCCAGGATGACCCGGAGATATTCGGCACGGGAGAAGACCGGCTCGGGGATCACCCGTCCGGTGATGGAGGGGATGCGTTTCTGGTTGAGCCGGTAGACCTCCAGGCGGCTGTCGAGGAACCCGGTAAGCTTCCCCTCGACGATCGGCGAGCTGGCCGCCAGGGCCGGCAGGATCGGCAGGAGCAGCCGGACGGCGGCGTGCAGGCGGGCGAACTCTTCATCCCCTTGAAATGGAAGGTTGAGGTGGACGCTCTGCAGGTTGGCCCAGCCGTGTCCCCGGCAGCCGAAGATGCGGTCGTAGGCCTGGTAGATGTCGCTGTCCCCGTGGGGCCAGAGACGGGTTTCCCGACAGGGGTCCATCCAGGGATGCATTGCCGAGGGCATCAGTTGGGCCGCCCAGGGGGACCAGCCGTCGGTTTATCTCCTGGACCCCCGCAGAAAAGCTGCCCGGCCACTCCGCGAGGTCCGGCACCGGGCCGTTGGTCTTGAGCTCGACCACGTGCAGGGCCAGTTCGTTGGACCAGCAAAGGGGACCCGCCTCGATTTCAGGAAGAGCTTCCCCTCGCCCCGCCCACCAGCAGGCGGTCGGCCACCGGGAGCACCGAAAGGGTCTCCCGGT
Organism: uncultured delta proteobacterium; assembly: GCA_963791005.1. Taxonomy (GTDB): domain Bacteria; phylum Desulfobacterota; class Desulfuromonadia; order Desulfuromonadales; family CAWBQR01; genus CAWBQR01. The sequence continues at coordinate 85,806 of CAWBQR010000015.1, forward strand.
CGACGATCATATACTCGAGCTCGATGCCGAACCCGCCGAACAGATGCAGGCCCTCCCTTCGAACCATACTACCAGACCCCCTCCTTGCGACGCTCCAGGCGCCGCAGTAAAACCCGCATGACCCGCAGGTACAGCTCGTCCTTCAGCACCGCATCCTCGATCCCTGAGTCGATGTTGGGATTGTCGTTGACCTCGATGACGTAGAGACTCTTTCCCGAGCTGCTTCAGATCCACCCCGTACAGCCCGTCGCCGATGAGGCTGGCGGCCTTGAGGGCGGTTCGCACCACCTGGCTCGGGGCGTGCTCCACCGGCACGGTTTCCACCTTGCCGTAGGCCCTTTTGCCGCCGGGGCCGTCCGCTGTGGATGATCTGCCAGTGTTTTTTCGCCATGAAATATTTGCAGACGTAAAGGGGCTGGCGGTCGAAGACCCCGACCCGCCAGTCGAAGGCGGTCGGGAGGAACTCCTGGGCGATGATCAGGTCGGATTTGTCCAGCAGCCGGTCCACGGACTCCTTCAACGCCTCGGCCGTTTCCACCTTGACCACCCCCTGGGAGAAGGAGCTGTCGGGCTGCTTCAGGATGCAGGGAAGCCCGAGGGAGTCTCGCGACGGCGCTCGAGGTTGTCGCGGTGGACGATGAGGGTCCGGGGCGTGGCTATCTTGTGGCGCTCCAGCAGTTCGGCCAGAAACACCTTGTTGGTGCACTTGAGGATCGAGTCCGGGTCGTCGACCACCACCAGCCCTTCGGCCATGGCCCGCCGGGCGAAGCGGTAGGTGTGGTGGTTGACGCTGGTCGTCTCCCGGATGAACAGGGCGTCGAATTCGGCTAGACGGCCGAAGTCGTCCTTCTCGATCAACTCCGTGCTCAGCCCCACCGTTTCAGCGGCCCGGATGAACCGCTGCAGGGCCCTGTCGTCGGAAGGCGGCTCCGGCTTCCCGGGGGTCGACGAGAATCGCCAGGTCGAAGCGCGGGCTGGTCTTCTTGGGAATGCCGCGGCGCCGGCCGGCGAAGTACTCCTTGGCCACCTCGACCACGAAGCTTCGGTGGTCGGCAGGGATTTCACTTGCCGCGAGGGGCGCGATGTTCTGCAGCTGCCATTTGCGACTCTTTCCGTTCCACGCGAAGGCGGCCCGCAGGAAAGGGGCCTGGAAGAGCTTGAAGAGGTGCAGACTCAGCCGGTCGTAGCGTTTGGCCACGTTTCGGCCGAAGTAGATGCTGAGGACGAATTCCTTGGACTGGATCGGTGAGCCAGACTCTTCTGGATCAGCCTGTCGAGATCCTCGGAGACCACCCGCACGATGGTCTGGGATTTCAGGTCCTGCACGGTGGCGACGCTCGGAAGGGGTTTGTGCCCCCGCGCCGCGGCGAGAAGGGACACATAATAGCCGATGCTCTGGTAGCGGTAGGATCGGCAGAGGTTGAACACCCTGGCCTGCGCAGGTCGGTGTAGCGGGGGTCGGCAAGGTAGGCCCGTGCCGCAACCACCTCGACGCCGGGAATATCCAGCGGCCAGTCTGCCGGGATCGTCGACGACGATGAGAGATCGGCATCGGGCATGCGCCTCTTCTCCTTGGCGGGCTGAATGATCAGCAGGTTGGCATCGTAGGTCAGCACCCCGAGCAGAATGGAGCAGATGACGCGATCGATGTTGACTGTCATAGAGCTGACCTTCGGCCAAGGGGTTGGGGAGCAGGGGGTCGGCAACAAGGACGGTGCGCTCCTCGCGGTCATAGCCGCACAGCAAGCACGAAATGCCCCGAGGGTTCCCCGCGGATGTCGTCGTAATCGGAGCGCGGGCCGAACTCCCGGGCGCTGCGGTAAAGGTAGGTGGCGCTCAACCCGGTGAGAACCGGGATGGATCTTTTCAGGTATTTCCGAATCAGGACGGCTGTCAGGTCCTCGAACCGCAGTTCCCCCCCCAAATCGAGAAAATCGACGTAGGCCTGGGAGGCCGCTCTGAGCTTGGGGTCTTTCTTGTATTGCATCTGCGCCCGGAGGCGGACCGACAGGTCGGCCCGCGGGGGGGAAAACCAGGTAGGGTCGAAAACCTGCAGTTTGTAGGTATAGATAATGGCCCTGAAGCCGCGACGCAGGGCATGGCAGGCGAGCCAGACGGCCAGGGTTCCCCCTCCTTCGAGCATCGGCACCTCGTCGATGAGCCGCTCGAGGGGGAGTTCCTCTCCGTAATAGCGATAGATGGCATGCAGACAGGTCGGCCCGCAGGTGATTTCGTCCGGCTGCGGCAGGATATCCAACTGGAGATGCGTACGCATGGAAATGGACCCTCGGCCGGGCAGAGATTCGAAAAAAGTCCGCCTCCCTACCGGCGCCGATATTTCCCCATCAACTGTCCTTCGGCCAGAACATGGCCTTCCATGACCCTGAGCAGCTCCTGCTTGCTGGCGCCGGGCTCAAGGTCCAGACGGCTGTCCAGGGCGTATAGCTTGAAGAAATACCGATGGGTCCCTCCGGGGGGGCAGGGGCCGCCGTAACCGATCTTCCCGAAATCGTTTCGTCCCTGCTTGCCGCCCGCCGCCGGGGCCTTCTCCCCCGGGATGTTCTCGGGAAGCCCCTTGCTCTCCGCAGGAAGGTCGAAGAGGACCCAGTGCACCCAGGTCTTGCCCGGCGCGTCGGGGTCGTCGGCGATCAGGGCCAGACTCCCCGTTCCGGCAGGGACCGATGTCCAGGAAAGGGGAGGCGACACGTCAGCGCCGTCGCAGGTGTAGCGCTCGGGTATCAATCCGCCTTCGGTGAAGGCCGCACTTTCAATTTTCAAACTCTTCTCCGCCATGAACGACTCTCCTTCCCGGGCTGCCAAAGCCGCCGGACAGACGGGCCAGAATCCCGCCGCAAGCAGAAATAGCAGACCGATAATTTTGACGCCCCGTCTCATCATGGATCTTCCATCGAAACGCAGGAAGGTGGAAGCACCCGCCTTTTTCCCTTCTCTCGGGCCGAATCCGTTCCCTGAAAAGTTACCATCTCTTTCCCCGGGCGCAAGATAGGCGGGCCAACCACCCGGGGCGGGACAAATTGCAAATCGCCAGGGGCAAGAGTAAGCTTATGGGACGCCCGGAGGGAGGCGGCGACCGGAATGGAGGCCATGGATTTGGAACCTGTCATCGTTGCGGACAATCTGCGCAAAACCTTCGGCGGTATGGCCGCCGTCGACGGGATCTCCTTCCGGGTTAACAAAGGGGAATGCTTCGGCATTCTGGGGCCGAACGGCGCCGGCAAAACGACCACTATCCGGATGATCTACGGCTTCAGTCCCAAAAGCAGCGGCCATCTGCAAGTCTTCGGACTCGATATCGACGACCGGCTGACTGAAATCAAAGGGCGCCTCGGTGTCTGTCAGCAGGAAAACACCCTGGACCCTGACCTCTCCGTGCGTGAGAACCTGGAGGTCTTTGCCGCGTATTTCGACATCCCCCGCGAAACGGCCCGGAAGCGAAGCCGGGAACTGCTGCATTTCATCGCCCTCGACCACCGCAGCGAGGCCAAGATTCCGCAGCTCTCCGGTGGGATGATGCGCCGACTGGTGTTGGCCCGCGCCCTGATCAACGACCCGAAGCTGCTCATCCTGGACGAGCCGACCACGGGGCTCGACCCCCAGTCCCGGCACCAGGTCTGGCTGCGTCTGGAGCAGCTGAAATCCCAGGGACTGTCGATCCTTCTGACCACCCACTACATGGACGAGGCCGCAAGGCTCTGCGACCGTCTCGTCATCATGGACCGGGGAAGGATCCTGGTTGAGGGAAAGCCCGGGGAGCTGATCCGGCAGCACGTGGGGCGAGAGGTCATCGAGGTGGCCAACCCACAGGAGGACCTTCGCCGACTCCTCCAGGCGAAGGGGGTGGAAAGCGAAGACCTGGGCCACCGCCTGATCCTTTACGGAGGCAAAAGTGAGGAAATTTATCACAAATCGCCCGGACCTATGGCCGGGAGGGTATGGAGGGATGCATCCTTCGGCTGGCCACCCTTGAGGACGTCTTTTTGCGCCTGACCGGAAGGGATCTCCGCGAATGAGAGGACAGGGGAAAATTTCCCGGCGGTTTATCCGGGTCTGGCAGAGAAACTGGACCGTCTACCTTCACACCTGGAAAATCAGCTTCATCCCTCCGCTGCTCGAACCCCTCTTCTACCTGCTGGCCTTCGGGGTGGGTCTGAGCGCTCTGGTCGGAACCGTGGTCTATCGGGGAGGGGCCATCTCCTACGTGGCCTTCATCGCTCCGGCCCTGATCGCCGTCAACATCATGAACGGGGCCTTCTTCGAGAATACCTACGCCTCCTTCGTGCGCATGTTCTACCAGAAAACCTTCGACGCCATCCTGGCCACCCCCCTGTCCTTATCCGACATCATCACAGGGGAAATTCTCTGGGGGGCCACCAAATCGGTCATCGGAACCGCCATCATGATGGTCGTCATCAGCTGCTTCGGCTATATCCGCTTCCCCGACGGGCTGCTGCTGCTTCCCGTGGCCCTGCTGGGGGGGATGGCTTTCGGCGCCATCGGCATGCTCTTCACCGCGACAGTCCCCAACATCGAGACCTTCAACCTGCCGGTTTTTCTCTTCATCACCCCCATGTTTCTGTTCAGCGGCACCTTTTTCCCCCTGGCGAACCTGCCCGTCTGGGCCCGAACTCTGGCCCTCTTCCTGCCCTTGACCCACGTGGTGGCGCTCACCCGGGCGCTGGCCTTCGGCACCTTCTACCCCGGGCTGCTGGGGTCAGCGGCCTACCTGCTCCTCCTGTGGCTTCTCACCTTCCCCCTGGCCATCCGCAAAATGCAAAAACGGCTGGTCAGGTAGGTCCCTGCCCGGCGGCACCTTTCAGGCCGCGCACCATCTCCTTGTACCTCTTCCATTTGTGCCCAGGTCAACAAGTTGGGGAGAATTTTTCCGGGATTTCAGGAGGGAACATTCGGGGGTTAAAAGGAGGGGTTTTGCCGAGGAGCATGCGTTTCGGGTGTCAACGCCAGAAGATCCCCAGAGGATCCTCGTCGAGATGCCGAAGGAGCCTGGCCAGGTCGAGATGCGGGCCGGCATTGAGGTAAAAATGCCATTTCCGGTTCCGGTCGGGGTAGTGAAGGGTCCACTGGCCCAGGTCGGGGTCGTAGCGGAACTGTGCGACGGGGGAGGCAATCCAGCGGCCAGGCTCCAGATGTCCCGCCCGTTCCTGGAACAGCGTGACGTGATTGTCGCGGATTTCGAAGCCGAGGCGGGCTTGGTCGTGGCCGCAGACCGGAACCTTTTCCCTGCAATAGCGCGTCAGGATCTTTTCTGCGGATTTTCGAACAAGCTCCGGCAAAGCCATAAATAAACCTCTAGCCGCAATCCTCGCCCCCTAGTGTCCCGTGCGGTCAGTCATGTCAATGAATTCTGTGACTTATTTGGTGCTGCCAAGGCGTCGACAACGCAGGCCTAGCCGTGCGCTAAGTCAAGTTGGCGCAACGCAGGGAGCGCCGGAAAGGGCCAGAATTAGAAGGTAGGACTGACTGCACGGGGCACTAGGGCGGAGCAGGCGCAGACCGAACGGAACAGTGTGGTGCTCAGGTACCGGTCCCCCCGGTCGGGAAGAATGGTCACGACGATCCCTGCGCTCATCCCCTCGGCGACCTTCAGGGCGCCCGCCACCGCGGCGCCACTCGACATGCCGGCGAAGACCCCTTCGCGAACCGCCAGAAGTCGTGCCGTTTCGAAGGCCTCTTCGTCTTCCACGGTAAGCTTTTCATCGAGGGCCTCGGGCCGGTAGATCTCCGGAACGATCGCTTCGCGCATGTTCTTGAGCCCCTGCACCTTGTGCCCGAGTCTCGGCTCGACCCCCACGATATGCACCCCCGGCCGGTGCTCCCGGAGGTATCTGCCCGCCCCCATCAGCGTTCCCGAGGTGCCCATGCCGGCAACGAAGGCATCGATCTCCCCCCCGGTCTGGGCCAGGATTTCCGGTCCTGTCGTCTCGTAATGGGCCAGGGGGTTGCTCTCGTTGGCGTACTGGTTGGGCATGAAATAGCGGTCCGGCTCCTCGGCCAGAATTCGGTGCGCCATTCGGATAGCGCCGTCGGTGGCCTCCTCGGCCGGAGAGAGAATCACTTCGGCCCCGTAGGCCTCCAGAACGCTGCGCCGCTCCATGCTCACGCAGGCCGGCATGACCAGGGTCACCCGGTACCCCTTGGCGGCTCCGATCATGGCCAGAGCAATGCCCGTATTGCCGGAGGTCGGCTCGAGGATGGTTTTTCCGGCGGCGAGTCTCCCTTCCTCCTCCGCCTTTCTGAGCATGAACAGGGCGGGCCGATCCTTGACCGAGCCTCCAGGGTTATTTCCCTCCAGCTTGGCCAGAAGCCGTACCCGCGGGTTTCGATTCAGATGGGTCAGCTCCACCAGGGGGGTATTGCCGATGGCCGCCAGGAGGCCGAATTCAGAGTCTTTCATCATAATCTGTCATCCCGGAAATTCTTTGCAGGGCAGCGTGACACGTCCGCGGCCATATTACAGAAGCGGATGGGGGAATACAACGTCGATTTCGGTTTAAATAATCCCGTGCAACGGCCCTCCCGGGGCCCCCAGGGCATCGACCCGTTTTTCGATTTCGGGGTCGTCCACCAGAGGCGGGGCATGATGCTCCTTGCGCCGGGCGTCGATGACCAGGGAGCCGGAACAGCCCCAGTGCTTGCGCCTGACGGCGGCGCCGATGCCGTAGATATCGGCGGCGGGGTCGGAGCGGGTAAAAACCACCCAGAGGAAGTTGTTCAGGGTCCGGGCCGCCATTTCGCTGTCGTCGACCACCGCTATCAGGGGAAAGCGGTTCACCCGGTCGGCCTCGGAGAAAAAGGCGGCTGAAGGCCTCCATGGCCCTGCGGCCGCCCTCCTCGGCGAGCCGTCCAGGGGGGGCCCTGGACGAGAAGGACTCCCGGCAGCGAAAGAAAGCGGCCGGGAAAAGCCCTTCGGCAGGCGCAAGGCCCCCGGGATCTCCGGGGGCAGTTCCCGCCGCTTCGGCCCGGTGGCGGCAATCACCACCTTGGATCCCTCGTTGAGACCCTCTCCGGAATAATCGAGGGTGTCGATGGTAGTGCAGGTCTGGAAATGGAGGTCCCGACGCCAGTCGACCCGCTCCAGGACATGGCGGAAGAAACGGCCGACATCGTGAACGTCGGGGACGGGGTGGTCTTCCCGGGCGGCGATGAGCAGGTACTTGGCCAGCGAAAGCTGCCCCTGCCCGAGAATGGCGTTGGCGGCGGTCAGAAGTTCCTGGGGCCGGCGCTCGCATCGATAGGGGACGTAGCGTTCACTGGCCACGGCCAGAAGCAGGGGATGGACCCCAGCCGCATCCACCGCATGAACGGCCTGGACGCCGGGGAGCACGGTGGGGATCAGCTCTCCGGTGAGCTCGTGGATGAAGGCTCCGAAGGTGGTGTCTTCCTGGGGCGGGCGGCCCACCGTGGTAAAGGGCCAGATCGCTCCTTCGCGGTGAAACACCTTCTCCACCCGCAGGACAGGAAAATCATGGGCCAGGCTGTAGTAACCGAGATGGTCGCCGAAGGGGCCCTCGGGGAGGGTCTTTTCGGTGTCGATGGTTCCGGTGATGCAGAAATCGGCCTCCGCCGGCATCGGCAGCTGCCCCTCGGGCGCGACCATGGTCATCCGACGGCCGCCCAGAAGTCCGGCAAAGGCCAGTTCGGGAAGGCCTTCGGGCAACGGCATGACCGCCGCCACCGTCAGGCTGGGGGGACCGCCGACAAAAATGTTCACCCGCAGGGGAATTCCCGCGTTCGATAGCCTCTGCATGGTGGACCCCGAGTCCCCGGTGGATCTGGTAATGAAGGCCGACTTCGGCGTCCTCACGGTATAGCCCCCCGGAAATCTGAACCCGGTACATGCCGAGGTTGGAATGACGGAATCCGGGACGGGAGGGGCTCTCGGAGTAGACCTGGGGCAGGGTGATGAAGGCTCCGCCGTCTTCAGGCCAGGACTTGAGCTGGGGCAGTCGACTGACCCGGGTGGTATGGGCCAGAATGGGTCCGCTGCGGACCCTTCGGGGGAAGAGGTGGCTGGCTGCCCTGGGAGCGCCCAGATAGGCCACGGGGATTTTTCAGCCAGGCCGCGGGGCTGACTTTCAGCGCAACCAGTCTCTGAACGCTGTCCAGGGTGTCCCGGAAAAGGAAACGGGTGCGTTCCAGGGTGCCGAAAAGGTTCCCCAGCAGGGGAAAGGGGCAGCCCTTGACCCGGGTAAAGAGCAGGGCCGGGCCCCCGGCCTGGTAGACCCTGCGCTGAATCGCCCCCGCCTCAAGGGTGGCGTCCACTTCGATCTCGAGACGCCGAAGCTGTCCGGCGGCCTCCAGGTCCTTTACGCATTCGGACAAGATTACGATAACCCATCAAATATCCTCGGCTTTGGCCCCGACATGGGGGATCTCCATATTACCGAACCAACCCCTTGAAAACAATCACATTTTTTCCACAAAAAAAAACCATTCCTGTTCATCATCGCCTGGGGGGCAACCCCTGCCACCATCCGCTTTCGTAAGTGGGAAAAGTAACTAATTCCACTCGGAGAATGAAATGCGAACCTTCGACAACTCTACAGACAAGGTTCTTTACCCAGGGGTGAAGTTGTGGCATTATTCAGGTCGGGGATTTTCCGAAGCTTTTTCTCCCGGAGAGTCGACTTCGAGAGGAGAATTTTTGAAAACGATTAATTAACAACAGGGAAATCAACATGGAAACCGGTGTCGTTTTCGTCGACGATCATGAAATTTTCCATGAATGCATACGGCATCTCTTCGACGCCAGGGAAAACATGCGGATGCTGGGGGTGGCCAACAACGGCCGGGCGGCCGTCCGGCTGGCCCGGGAACTCTCTCCCGATGTGGTGGTCATGGATGTTTCCATGCCGGGGCTCAACGGCATCGACGCCACCCAGAAAATCGTCTCGGAAAACCCCGGAATCAAAGTCATCGCCCTGTCCATGCACTCGGACTGCAAAGTGGTTCTTCAGGTTCTGAAGGCGGGGGCCAAGGGATACGTCTTAAAGGAATGTGCTTTTGACGAACTCATACTGGCCATTCAGGCGGTGGTAAGAAACAAGATGTATTTAAGTCCGAAAATAACCGGCCTGATCCTCGAGGACTACATCAATAATTCGGTCAGAGACGAAACCGCCTCGTCTCTGACCAACAGGGAAAGGGAAGTTCTTCAGTTGATTGCCGAGGGAAAATCCACCAAACAAATAGCCGAAAACCTGCACCTCAGCGTGAAAACCGTCGAAACCCATCGTTCCCAGATCATGAAAAAACTGAACCTGAACAGCTTGCCGGAGTTGACAAAATATGCCATCCGGGAGGGACTGACCAGTCTTTTGTTTTGAGAATTTCCCCGCGTCAACCTCCCGCCACTCTCCAATATCAGGTTTTTCCCGGACAAAAATCAGGGATTCCCCGATACCCCCGGCTTTCATTTTTTTCTAGTATAGGCCCCGGAACGAACATTCTCGCCGATCTGACGATGAGCGTATCGTCGGCGACATAACCCATTGCATGGAAGACGACTAGGCCACCAGAGGGATCTGCGCTTCCCGAGCCAAAGCTGTCTTTCGGAGGGGCAGGCCGAGCACCACCGTGGAGGGGGGGCGGTGGGTGCCCGCCTTCCGTGCGATGGGTTATGTCGCCGACCCTCCTTCCGTCGGCCCCACTTCAGGGGCCTTTTTTATTTTTCGGAATTTTTCCCCATCCCAACGGCTTTACGAACTGCCGGCCGGGTGCCAGGGGGAGACCTCGGTCGTATCCGACCTCTGTCGCCTGCTGTTCTCCAGGGCCGCGAGACGCAACCCGTCGCTGAGGGAGGGATAGACGTGTAGGGTCCCGGCAAGGTCCTGGACCGTCAGGCCGAAACGCACGGCCAGAGTCGCCTCATGAATCATGTCGGCAGCACGGGGGGCCAGCAGTTGTACACCCAGGATGCGCCCCGAGCCCTTCTCAGCCTGCAGAAGGATGCCTCCCTTGCGTTCCCCCATGACATGGCTTTTGGCCACCCGGTCAAGCTTCAAAAAGGTCTCCACCACCTCCAGGCCCTCCTTCTCCGCGGCCTCCCGGGAAAGACCCACGGTGGCGAATTCCGGATCGACGAAGACGGCCATGGGAGTATGCCGGTGGTCGACGCGGCGGTGCACATCGGGACGGAGAAGGTTTTCCACCGCGACCTCGGCCTCCCTCACCCCCGCAGGCGCAATCAGGGGCGGACCGGTAACATCCCCTGCGGCCCGGATGTTTTCCGCGGAGGTCCGGCACTCCTCGTCGGTCACGATGAACCCTGTGCCGTCAACTTGCACCCCGGCGGCCTCCAGCCCGATGTCCTGCGTGGCTGGAGCCGTCCCGACCGCGAACATGAGCCGCTCGGCGCGAAAGATGCGCTCCTCCCCTTCCACGCTGGCAAGCAGACAGGACTCCTCACCCTCCCGGAAAATGCGCTGCGTATCGACATTGAAAACGAGGGAGATCCCCTCTTCTTCGACAAGTCCCTGAAAAATCGAGGTGAGCCGGGGGTCGAACTCCTTCAGGAGCCGGTCCCCCCGCTCGACGATAGTCACCCGGGTGCCGAACCGGCAGAACATCTGGCCCATTTCCAGAGCGATGACGCCTCCGCCGATGATGAGCAACGAGGCGGGGAAACAGGACAGATGAAGGGCCGAATAACTGGTCAGGTAGTCGACCTCCGTGAGACCGGGGATTCGCAGAGTGCGGGGGACCCCCCCGGCGGCGATCAGAAATCGGTCCGAGAGGACGATTTCCGACCCCACCTGCATTTCCTTGGGCGAAATGAACCGCCCGTGGCCGCGCAGAACGGCGATGTCCGGATGGGCATCTAGAACCTTCTGGTAGCTCTCGTAACGGACGGTTTCCACCGCTTTCTTCTTGACCTCCATGAGGCTGCGGCAATCGGCGGCTTCAGTTTCCAGACCGATCCCCATCCCCCGGTATCGGCGGGCCCCGAAGCGGGCCTCCGCCTTGTCGATAAGGGTTTTGCTCGGGATGCATCCCCAGTTGACACAGGTCCCTCCAAGCTGGCTTTGCTCCACCATGAGAACTTTCGCCCCCAGCTCGGAGGCCTTGAGAGCCCCTGCGAATGCCGTGGTCCCGAGCCGAGAATGACCAGGTCGAATTCCGGCTCATGGGTTCTCGAAGTCCTTCCTCCAGGTGCTCAGGATGTTCTCCTCCACCCAGGGATACTTCCCGTCCAGAACCTTCCTCGCTCTCTTGTAGGTAACCTCATCGTCGTTGAAGTAAACGGCCCGGTGCATGTCGCGGACCCGGCGGCGGGCCTGGCGGCAGAAGAGGTCGGCCAGTCTTTCCGCCCCCGCCTGGGCACCGGGGGAGGAAGCACGGGAGAGAACCGCGCTCATGGCGAAGAGTTCGGCTCCGGCATCGACCAGACGCGCGAGGACCATCTGTTTTCTCTGCAGCCCCTGGCGGTAGCGTCCCATCATGTGGAACAGGTCCCGGGCGAGCCGCCGGGTGGCGGCCTCGACGAAACGCAGATGGCCCCTAAGGCCTTTCGCAGGAGAGAGGCCCTCGGCCGGTTTAAAGCGGGAAGCCACAACTTCGGGTACCAGCGGGAATAAAACTTTGCAGACCCCATAAGGTCCATCTTTCCCGAAGAGGCGGAAATCCCCGCTATCCGCATGTGGGGATCCAGGGCTTCCCGGGCAATGAAAAGGCGCATGATCTCACTGGTCCCCTCGATGATCAGGTTGATGCGGGCATCCCGCATCGCCCGTTCCATGGGGACCGGCAGCTCCCCTCGGCCCTTCAGGGAGTCGGCGGTTTCATAGCCCCTTCCCCCGCGGACCTGGAGCGCGGCGTCGACGGACCGCCAGAGGGTCTCGGTGCTGAACAGCTTGGCCATCGCCGCTTCGAGCCGGATATCCGTCTCCTTCCGGTCCGCCATGGCGGAGGTCAGCCAGGTGAGGCTTTCCACAGCGTAGAGGTCGGCGGCGATAGTGCCGATCTTGTCGGCCACCGCCTCGTGGTGACCGACCGGAGCCCCCCACTGCTCGCGCTCGTTGGCCCATTGGGCGGCCATGGCGAGGGCCTGCTTGATGGCACCCCCGCACGCCCCGGCAGGGTCAGCCGTCCCGTGTTGAGGGTGCGCAGGGCCAGACGGAGCCCCCCGCCCTTCTCGGTCAGCATGTTTTCCTTGGGAACCCGCACGTCCTTGAAGCTCAGAAGGCCGTTCTGGATCCCCTTCAGCCCCATGAAATCACAGCGGTGCTCCGCCGTCAGCCCCGGAGAGCTTCCTTCCACGATAAAGGCCGTAATTTCGGGGCGCTCCTCCTTCGGGTCATTGGTCCGGGCCATGACCACCAGCAGGTCCGCAACCGGCCCGTTGGTGGTCCAGAGCTTCTGCCCGTTGATGAGGTAGGCTTCCCCGTCCTCGGTGGGAAAGGCCGTGGTCTTCATGCTCGAGGGGTCGGATCCCACCCCGGGCTCGGTGAGGGCAAAGGCGCTCATCTCCCCGCCGGCCAGGCGCGGCAAGAACTTCTGTTTCTGCTCCTCGGTTCCGGCCATCTTCACCGGCTGGGGGACGCCGATGCTCTGGTGGGCGGAGAGGGTAACGGCGGTGGAGGCGCAGTGGCTGGCGACCAACTGGATGATCCGGTTGTAGTTGACCTGGGAGAGGCCCAGCCCCCATATTCCTTCGGAATCTTGATTCCGAAGAGCCCCAGCTCCTTCAGGCCGTCCATGACCTCCGGGGGTATTTCCCTTTCCCGGTCGATGCGGTCGGCATCGACCTTCTCCACGAGAAAGGCTTTCACCTTATCCAGGACCTCGTCCCCTGCCTTTTTGTCCTCCGGGTCCTGCTCCGGGAAGGGAAAGAGCAGGTCGTGCGCAGGCGCCCCATGAACAGATCCTGGACGAAGCTCGGTTTTTTCCATTCCTTTTCCCTTTGCCTCCTCGGCCACCTCCAGGGAGCGTTTTTCCTCGGCGTTCTTAGCGCTCATTCTGCACCTCTCCTGAAAAAGGTAATCCATCAACGTTGATGGCGTCGCAAAAAGTCCGCCCTACGGCGTTACGGCGTTTTTCAGGACCTCGACCTACCTGATGTAGGCCTTCGCCCCTGAAAAACCACCAAGCCTTGTAGGACGAAATTTTTGCTTAGCCATCCTCTAAGTTTTTGCGAAAGCACCATTGTTATAAGAATAACAGGTATTTGCCTTGACGCACCTGGATCCGGAGGAGGAAAGAGCTTTATCCCTGCCACAGTTGGGTTCAACGCTTTTGAAACCTGAAACTTCCTAAAAATATAAAAATCAGCCACTGTATGGGTTCTTATAAATTAAATAGAAAATGGGGAAAAACAACCTAACGGTTCGAATCTTGCAAATAATACTTCAATCTCGCCTTGGACCGTTTGACAGAAAGGGCCGAATCCCCTCCCTAAAGACAGAGTAAAATCGATTTCTTACGCAAATTTGGTTGCCATAGGAAGGGGCATATGATAAGGAATTCTGCTGAAATGCAATTTATTAAATAAGGAGGAAAGTATGAAGTTCAAAACGAGGGTTCTGTTTCTGACATTATTTGTTTTTCTGGTGACAAATTCCGTAACGTTGGCAGGGATGTTCGGCCCCTTAAGTTCCACGTCCAAACCGGGCCGGAATCTCCCTGGGCGCCGGATACACCTACATCTCCGAAAACTGGAGTCTTGAAGACATCGGGGGAGATTCCCCGCAGACCGGCCAGCTTCCTGGGCCTCGGCCAGTGGAAGTGGACGTGTCGTCGGGAACTGGAGGGTCTATGCCCGGGGAGGCTTTGCCGACTGGAAGGTGGAAAACGCCTTCCGTTTCAGCAACGAGGACTCCGACGGCGGATTTCTCCCCTTCGGCACCGCGGGCATCGGCGGCCCCGTCTTCAGCAACCGCTACGTGCAAATAGGCCCCTTCGTGCAGGGGAGCTACTTCTCCCTCTATGACGACAGCAAGCCGATTTCAGTGACCGCGGGAACGGGGACCGAAAAGGTCTATTTCGACAACGCCTGGGAAATCAACGCCGGGCTGGCGTTTTCAATCGCAGATGGAAGGCGCTTACCTGTATGGGGGACCGTTCTACTTCATGGGAAACGGGCAAATATCGAAGTGTGGCCCAGGCCGGTGGGACGACGGATGTGCAAAGCTCGGACATGGAGGAGGAAAACAACGTCGGTGCCTACCTGGGGGTCCGCTGGCCCTTCGAGAACGGCCTGAGCCTCGAAGTGGAGGCGCAGTACAGGAGTGACGTCTCGGTGGGCACCCTCGTCAACTACACCTTTTAGCTATAAATGGGCTGATTCGGAATTTGCCATTTTTCAGGAGGGCGAACATGAGAAAAAGCTGTAACCTGGTCCTTGTTTTTCTGACACTCCTCACCCTGGCCCTGGCCGGCTGCGGGGGCGGAAGCGGGGGTGATGCGGTCAGCAATGGTACACTCAATCCCAGCGAAGACTCTTCGGGAGGAACGAACCCCGGGACGGAACCTGGGACGGGTCCCGGGACTACTGTTGACCTCCAAGCAGCATTTCCCTGGATAGCAATGTCCCCAGGGGAACCCTTTTGTCCCACGGTGGAGAAGCCTCAATCGTGGCGACAGTGAAGGACAGTGGGGGGCACCTTGTTGACGATGGGACCTTCGTTACCTTCACCTCTTCAGCGGCAGCATCTCCGGATCTGACCAACAGTTGATGGGAAAGCTAAGGCGACCTTCCAAGCTGGCTCGAAATCTGGAAGTGTCACCATTACCGCGTATTCTGGGACAGCTACGGGACAAATTTCCCTTCAAGTGGCCACTGGGGACGCTTCATCAATCATCAAGGAAAGCGTTGTCCCGGATACAATTGGAGTTTTCGGCAGTGGTATCGAAGATACCTCGCTGATTACCTTCAACGTCCGGGATGCGGCCGGCAATCCTGTCCAGGACGGGACTAAAGTTAATTTCTCAATTGGAACTGGTTTAAATGGTGGGGAAAAGCTCACTGCAACCGCCGCCAATACCGCCGGAGGGGTGGTCTCTGTTTCCCTGCAGAGCGGTACGGTTGCGGGTACTGTTTCGGTCATTGCCACCATCGACGGCGCTTCTATTTCCACGATGGCACAGGTGACAATCATCACAACAGACCTGACGCCGGACGCATCACCATCGGAGCCGATACGCTCAATTTGGCCGGCGGGGTCACCCTTGGCCTTCAGAGTACCGTCCAGGCCTATCTTGGTGACAGGTCAGGCAATGTAGTCCCGGATGGAACCCCGGTCAGCTTCATTTCAGAATGTGGTACTATCGGTGAAAGCGGGGGATTTAAAACTTCCACTCAATTTGGCGTAGCTAGTGCGGTTTTCCAAACCTCCGCTCCCACCGTTCCAGCTCTTGGAGGGCTTACGCCAAAGGGGAACCCCGGGTTGTGTCGAATTGTGGCCTACACCCCTGGCAAAGGGACTTTCCTGGATAAGAATGGAAATGGAATTTTTGATCCCGGCACAGACACCTGTACCACAAAAATGGATGAACCCTACATTGACGCCAACGACAGTGGTGCCTATGAACCTGGTGAATACTATGTCGACATCAATGGAAATAATAAATTTGACAAAGATGTCGTCAACGTATCGACAACTCCATGATCTGGACAAGCATGAATCTTCTGATCTCAGATTATGCCAAACCTTTGGATATTGAGCCAAATGGCTTTAATCTATCTCTGGGAGAAAGTCAGGTATTCACTCTGAACCTCTCAGACATCTGGGGTAATTCTCTCGTGGCTGGAACAAAGGTCAAGATAACCTCCGACGGAGGGAAAATTGTCGGCATGTCGGAATATACCGTACCTGACACCACCACCCCAGGTCAGACATTATCCTTCACATTATCCAGCGATATGGTCCCCACAGATCCAAAAGCGACGTCCCCATCGCCGGAGTTCGTCACCGTCACCGCAACCCTTGAGCCTGCTCCGGGCCAGAACAATAATGGTGCAGGATTTTTCGATGTCGCAACAGGAATGATCAACTTGCCCGTTCCCGAGCCTGCAACGCTTTCTGTTTTGTAAGTTCCGACGTTCCGGCGGGCACCCAGTTGGCTCAAGGGGAAACTTCCGGGGTTATGGCCCTGTTGCGATATTCGGACGGCACCCTTGCTCCTGACGGCACAACGGTTGCCTTCACGCCGAGTGGCGGCACGCTCGATCCGGCATTAACGACTACAATCAACGGCGAAGCATCCACGACCTTCACGGCTCCGAATTCCGGTGGCCCGGTTCAAATCAAAGCATCTGCCCAGGGAGGGGAGGGTTATACCTCTATCGATGTTTCAAACGGCCAGGCTACAACCATCGTGGTCAACAACATCACCCCAAAGCAAATCGGTGTACGTGGTAGCGGCCTCGGCGACTCGACCATCATCACCTTTGATGTTTTCGACCAAGACGGAAACATCGCTCCGGACGGAACCGAAGTGAATTTCGCATTGAGTTCGACCACCGGAGGGGGTGAGCACCTTTCCACGACCAAAGATCAAACATTTAATGGTCAGGTAAGCGTCACTCTCCAAAGTGGGGTGAGAGCCGGCACTGCAGCCGTTACAGCATCAATCATTGCTCCGGATAATTCCACAATCACCACTGTGGCACGGGTAATCATTGCCGCTGGACTGCCGGATGCCAAACATTTCAGCCTTTCGGCAGCGCCTCTAAATCTACCAGGGTACACTTGGTTCGGTGAAACTTCTGAGGTACGAGCCTATCTCGCCGACCGGTACTCCAACCCCGTCCCCGAGGGAACCCCTATTTTCTTTGAAAGTGAGGCCGGGGCAATGGCACTCACCAATGTAACAACGAACAATATCGGCCAGGCTTTGGCAAGCCACATTACCCAACAACCTCTGCCGGATACGGTTTCTTCGGTCACCGGCCTTAAAGGGGTCAACAAGGTTCTGGCATGGACAGCAGGATCTGAATCGTTTGTCGACTTAAACGGCAATGGCAGCTACGACCCCGGAGAACCATTCGAGGATATTGGCGAGCCTTTTATCGACGCCAACGACAATGGACTATATGATCCAGCGACGAATGTCTTGGAAGAAGAACGCTATGTGGATGTCAACGGCAACGGAAAATATGATCCACCCAACGGCGTCTGGAACGGTGAAACCTACATCTGGACGGATATAGATCTCCTCTATTCCTACAGCGACCAGGCGGACATCCAGTTGATCTGACTGCCGACCCTGCCTCCGACTCCGGTTGTGGGCAGACGCCGCCCGAAATCCCCTTCGGCGGGGCATGTACATTCGATCTTTCGGTAGCCGATAAAAATGGCAACCCGATTATGGGGGGAACAATCATTTCCCTAATAAATTCTTGGACCGAACTCCGGGACCCCAGCGACACAAACTACGTGCTCAGCGAGGAAAAATTTACGGTCCCCGACACAACGTTACCAGGTCCAAACCGAACCCTGTTCACCTTTAGCCTCTCCAATCCCAAGACAACAACGGGTGATTATCCCACAGACTTCCAGATCCATGTTTCGGGACAAAAGGGACTGGACAAAACCTCCAACTTTGCCATCGTCTTGAAAGGTCTCTGAAAAGCACCTTGGTCCTCTTCCATAAAAAAGCCCCCCAAAGAGCATTTGGGGGGCTTTCTCGTTCGGGTCATAATCCGGCGTCACCCCACCGCCAGCTCCCTCTTCTCCAGCCCCAGCATCCGGTCCCGCAGCTCCGCCGCCTTTTCGAATTCGAGGTCGGCGGCGGCCTTGAGCATCTCCTCCTTCAGTCGGGCGATTTCCCGC
Source organism: uncultured delta proteobacterium (assembly GCA_963791005.1). Classification (GTDB taxonomy): domain Bacteria; phylum Desulfobacterota; class Desulfuromonadia; order Desulfuromonadales; family CAWBQR01; genus CAWBQR01. The sequence goes on from CAWBQR010000015.1 coordinate 103,616, forward strand.
CGAGCTCCCGGGCGAGCGGTATTCCTCCTCCTCCTCGGCCACCAGCGGCAGCTCCACATAATCCTTCTCGGCGATATCCTCGAGGATGGTGCGCAGCGACTTCTTCACCGTCTCCGGGGTGATGCCGTGCTCCTCGTTGTAGGCAGCTGGGCGGCGCGGCGGCGCTCGGTCTCGTCGATGCAGGCGCGCATCGAGCCGGTGATGTTGTCGGCGTACATGATCACCCGCCCCTCCACGTTGCGGGCGGCGCGGCCGCAGGTCTGGATCAGGGAGCGCTCGCTGCGCAGGAAGCCCTCCTTGTCGGCGTCGAGGATCGCCACCAGGGACACCTCGGGGAGGTCGAGCCCCTCGCGCAGCAGGTTGATGCCCACCAGCACGTCGAATTCGCCCTGGCGCAGGTCGCGGAGGATCTCCATGCGCTCCAGCGTGTCGATGTCCGAGTGCAGGTAGCGCACCTTGATCCCCAGCTCCTGAAGATAGCCGGTGAGGTCCTCGGCCATGCGCTTGGTCAGGGTGGTGACCAGCACCCGGTCGCCCTGCTCCACGGTGGCGCGGATCTCGTGGATCAGATCGTCCACCTGCTCCGTGGCCGGGCGCACCTCGATGGGCGGGTCCATCAGCCCGGTGGGCCGGATGATCTGCTCGACCACCACCCCCTGCGCCTTTTTCAGCTCGTAGTCGGCGGGCGTGGCCGAGACGTAGATGGTCTGCAGGACCCTCGCCTCGAACTCCTCGAAGGTCAGGGGCCGGTTGTCGAGGGCCGAGGGGAGGCGGAAGCCGTAGTTGACCAGGGTCTCCTTGCGGGAGCGGTCGCCCCGGTACATGGCCCCGACCTGGGGGACGGTGACATGGCTCTCGTCGATGAAGAGGAGGGCATCCTCGGGAAAGTAGTCGAAGAGGGTGGCGGGGGGCTCGCCCGGCCGGCGGCCGTCGAGGAAGCGGGAGTAGTTCTCGATCCCCTGGCAGTAGCCCATCTCCTCCATCATCTCGATGTCGAAGAGGGTGCGCTGCTCGATGCGCTGGGCCTCCAGCGGCATGTTGCGCTCGCGGAAATACTGGATCCGCTCGCGCAGCTCCTCCTGGATCTCCCTGACCGCCCGCTCCAGGGTCGGCCGGGTGGCCACGTAGTGGCTGGCGGGAAAGATGGCGGTGCGCGGCATCCGGTCGATGACCCGGCCCCGCAGGGGGTCGATCTCGGCGATGGCCTCGACCTCGTCGCCGAAAAACTCGATCCGCAGGGCCCGGTCCTCCTCGTAGGCGGGGAAAGATCTCCACCGTGTCGCCCCGCACCCGGAAGGTTCCGCGGTGAAAGTCGACGTCGTTGCGCTCGTACTGGATCTCCACCAGGCGGGTGAGCAGCTCGTTGCGGTCGATCTCCATCCCCTCCTCCAGCCGCATCAGCATGCCGTAGTAGGCCTCCGGGGAACCGAGGCCGTAGATGCAGGAGACGGAGGCGACGATCAGCACGTCGCGCCGGGTGAGAAGGGAGCGGGTGGCGCTGTGGCGCAGCTTGTCGATCTCCTCGTTGATCGAGGAGTCCTTCTCGATGAAGGTGTCGGTGACCGGGACGTAGGCCTCGGGCTGGTAGTAGTCGTAGTAGGAGACGAAGTACTCGACGGCGTTGTCGGGAAAGAGCTCCTTGAACTCGCCGTAGAGCTGGGCGGCCAGGGTCTTGTTGTGGGCGAGCACCAGGGTGGGGCGCTGCACCGCGGCCACCACGTTGGCCATGGTGAAGGTCTTGCCGCAGCCGGTGACCCCGAGCAGGACCTGGTGGGGGTCGCCGCGCTCGACGCCTGCGGTCAGCTCGGCGATGGCCTGGGGCTGGTCGCCGCGGGGCTGGTAGTCGGATTTGAGTTCGAACCGTGCCATCTTGTCCCCAAACGCGCAGGGGCGACGCATGCGTCGCCCCACCATTGTACCGCAACCGAATTGTAGGGGCGAACCCATGTGTTCGCCCCTGCAATTAACGACCTTCCTTTTTTTCCCGTTGGTCGTACCAGAGGGCAGGCACGGGGGTCTGCCCCTACGGGTTATCGCACCTTCCACTCCGTCCCCTCGGGCGAATCGAGCAGGTTGATCCCCCTGGCGGCCAGCTCGTCGCGGATCTCGTCGGCGCGGGCGAAATCCTTGTCCGCGCGGGCCTGCCGGCGCTCGGCCGATCAGCTCCTCGATCTCCTCGGCGGTGATGTCGAGTGCGGCCAGGGCCGAGAACTTCTGTTTCTCCAGCCAGGCGGCGGGATCGGAGCCGAAGAGTCCGAGCACGCCGCCGAGGGTGAGAAGGCTCTGGTGAAGGTCCCGGACGGCGGCGACCTTTTCGGGATGTCTTGCGGAATTTCTTCTCGCCGATCAGCCGGTTCATGGTCCGCACCCCTTCGAAGAGGTGGCCGATGGCCAGGGCGGTATTGAAGTCGTCGTCCATGGCTTCGCGGAAAGCGCTCTTCGAGTGCCGTCGCCTCCTCCGAGCCGCCGCCTTCTGCTCCGGGGCAGCCCTCCGTCGCTTCGGCGGCGGCCTGCAGGGCCTCGTAGAAACGGCTGAGGCCCGCCTTGGCGTCCTTCAGGTTCTGATCGGAAAAGTCGATGGGGGAGCGGTAATGGGCAGTGAGGATGAAGAAGCGCACCACCTCGGGGTCGTAGCTTTTTAGGATGTCGCGGATGGTGAAGAAATTCCCCAGGGACTTGCTCATCTTCTCCTGATTGACGTTGACGAAGCCGTTGTGCAGCCAGTAGTTGACGAAGGGCTTGCCGGTGGCCGCCTCGCTCTGGGCAATCTCGTTTTCGTGGTGGGGAAAGATCAGGTCCTTGCCGCCGCCGTGAATATCGAAGGTGTCTCCGAGTAGCGTCCAGCTCATGGCCGAACACTCGATGTGCCAGCCGGGACGTCCCGGCCCCCAGGGGGACTCCCAGGCTCGGTTCGCCGGGCTTGGCCGGCTTTCCACAGGGCGAAATCCATGGGATTGCGCTTGCTGCTCGCCGGGGGCGATGCGGGCGCCGGCCTGCATCTCCTCCATGTTGCGCTTGCTCAGCTTGAGATAGTCGGGAAACTTGCTCGACGCATAGTAGACATCTCCGCCCGATGCGTAGGCGATACCCTTGTCGATCAGGCGGCTGGACCAGGGCGATGATCTCGCCGATGTGGTCGGTCGCCTTGGGCTGGTGGGTGGGCAGGTCGAGGCCGAGCGTCGCCATGTCCTCGTCGAAGGCGCGGATGAACTCCTCGGCCAGCTCCTGGCTGGAGATTCCCCGCTCGTTGGCGCGGTTGATGATCTTGTCGTCGACGTCGGTGTAGTTGCGGACGTAAGTTGACCTCGGTAGCCGGCATAACCGCAGATAGCGGTAGATGACGTCGAAAACGATGTTGGCCCGGGCGTGCCCGATGTGGCAGTAGTCGTAAACCGTGACGCCGCAGACATACATCCCGACCTTGCCGGGGTGCAGGGGCTGGAACTCCTCCTTCCGGCCGCTCATCGTATTGTAGACACGCAAAGTCATGACTGCTCTCCTCCGAGGGTCGCCTCTGCTCAATTATGGGGCCGATTTCATACCATATGCGGTCATTTTAGGTTCCGGTCTTCATCCGGCAAACAGACGGCGCACGCAGGTCCGATATCTGCCAGCGGGAGGGTCTGATGCACCGCCCCCAGGTCGATGGCGGTCCGGGGCATGCCGAAGACGGCGCTGGAGGTTTCATCCTGGGCGATATTGTAGCTTCCGCTCTGCCGCAGGGCCGCCATGCCCAGGCCCCGTCCCGGCCCATCCCGGTCAGCAGCACCGCCACCGCCCGGCGCCAGGTCACTGCGGGCCAGGGAATTGAAGAGGACGTCGACGGAGGGTCGGCAGCAGTTGACCGGGGAGGTGTCGCTGAGACGAACCCGGTCCTCCTGGACCTCCAAGTGGGCCCGTTGGGAGCCACCAGGGCGACGCCTTTTTCCAGCGGTCGCCTTCCCGGGCGAGGCGGACGGTGAAGGAGCTCTCCCGGTCCAGCCATTCGGCAAACCCCTCGGCGAAGCCCCGCGCAATGTGCTGGACGATGAGGACCCTGGCGCCGCTATCGGGCGGCAGATCCTTCATCAGCCGCATGACCGCCTTGGGACCGCCGGTCGAGGCGCCCACGGCCAGGATGCGGCGCCGCCGATGGTCACGGGCTGGCCTCGGCGGAAGGGGCGGCGGGGCCTGCGGAAATGGTGCATGACCCGGACCCGGGCCAGGAATTTGACCTTTTCGATCAGTTGGCGCGGCGATCTCCTCAAAGGCTTCGGTCACCACCCCCTGGGGTTTTTCCATGACATCCAGGGCGCCGTGCTTTATGGCATTGAAGGCGCTTCGGCTGTGGCCGGGCTCGACGCTGGCCGAGAGAATCAGGATCGGGGTCGGACAGCTGGCCATGATTTCCATCATCGCCTCCAGGCCGTCCATGACCGGCATCATGACATCCATGATGACCAGGTCGGGCCGCAGCCGGCACGTCGTCCTCCACCGCTTGGCGTCCGTCGCACACCTCTCCCACCACCTCTATGGCGGGGTCGCGGGCGAGAAGGTCCTTGAGAACGATGCGTGTCAGCCGGGAATCGTCGGCAATGAGAACCTTGACCATGTATTTAATCCATCAACCGATAAGGGTTTCGACCGTTTTCAGGAGGGTCCCCTGGTCGAAACTGCCCTTGACGATATAGGCCTGGGCTCCCACCTCGATGCCCTTGCGCCGGTCGGCGTCGGAGGCCAGGGAGGTGACGATGATCACCGGAATCTCCCGGGTCCGGTCCATCTGCCGGAGCCTGCGGGTCAGGTCGAACCCCGACATCCCCGGCATTTCGACATCGCTGACCACCAGGTCAAAGTCCCTGTCGGTAATCTTGGCCAGGGCCTCTTGGCCGGAGACCGCCACCGTCACCTCGTACCCGTGGGTCTCCAGGATGTTCTTCTCCATGGTCCGGGTGGTGATGGAGTCGTCCACCACCAGCATCCGCCCCTTTTTGGCGGCGGCCCGGGTGGCCTCGAACTCCTGGAGCAGCTGCGTTCCCCTGCCCTGCAGCCCGGCGGTGAAGAGGTCGGGCACCGAGAGGATGAGCGCCGGAGAGCCGTCGCCGAGGATGGTGGCTCCGGTGAAGAATTCGACGCTTTTGAGCTGCTTGCCCATCGCCTTGACCACCAGTTCCTGGGCCCCGAGGGAGCGCGAGACGAGGCAGGCGATCTGCTGCTCCCGGAAGTGGAGCACCAGGGCGGTCGCCCGTCCTGAGAGGGCGATCGCCTGTTTCGTCGGCAGCCCCAGGATCTCCTGCAGGGAGAGCAGGGGCAGGGTGGCCCCCCGGACCCGCAGGACCTCCCGGCCCCCCTCGGTCAGGATGTCCCGGCGGAAAGGCGCAGGACTTCCGAGACGTAATGGAGCGGAAGGGCGTAGGTCTCCCCTTCGCACTCGATGATCAGGCCCGTCACCACCGCCATCGTCAGGGGCAAAAGGAGGATCATTTCCGTTCCCTGGCCCGGCAGTGGAGTGGATCGCCAGATTCCCCTTGACCCGATCGAGGTTGGCCTTGACCACGTCCATGCCGACGCCCCGGCCGGAAACGTCGGTGATGAATTCACGGGTCGAGAAGCCCGGCCGCTGGATCAGGTAGACCGCCTCCTCGTCGCTGAGCAGCCGCGCCTCCTCGGCCGTCAGCAGCCCCCGGGCCACCGCCATCTGCCGGACCTGCGCGGGGTCGATGCCCCGCCCGTCGTCCCTCAGCGCCAGGCGGACGAACCCGCCTTCGTAGCGGGCCGCCAGCTCGATGCGGCCGGTGGCGGGCTTGCCCAGCCTTCGTCCTCTCGGCGGGGGTCTCGATGCCGTGGTCGACGGCGTTTCGCAGCATGTGCAGCAGCATCGGCTGGATGGCCTCGAGCATCATCCGGTCGAGTTCGACGTCCTCGCCCTCGATGGCCAGGTCGATTTCCTTGTCCTGGTCGCGGGCGAGCCCCCGCGCCATGCGCAGCAGGTCGTCGGTGATGGTCGACAGGGGCAGCATGCGAAGCTCCATGGCCTCGCCGTGCAGCTCCTCGGTCAGGTAGGTCAGGTTGAGGGTGTCGTGCTCCAGATCGAGGGAAAGGCGGCTGAAGTCGTCGAGGATTTCCTTGAAGAGGGCGTAGTTCTCCTCCCGCCGCAGGCGGCGCAGAAAACCCTCCAGCCTCCCGGTGACCACGCCCATCTGCCGGCTTCGCTCCTGGAAGATGCGCCGGACGATGAGCATTTCGCCCAGGAGGTTGACCAGGTTGTCGAGCCGGGCGACGCTGGCGCGGATCGTCTCCCGTTCGGCCTTCTCCGCGCCGCCGGAAGGCCTCGGGAGCGGCGGGAGCCTCGGGAAGCACCCCGGTCTCCAGCCCCTCGAGGACCACCTCGACGTTGACCGCGATTTCCCCTCCCGAATGGGCCTGGGCCATCAGCGCCTCCAGGGCGTCGGTGGCCACCAGCAGAAGGTCGGCCAGGTCCGGGGAGAAGGGCTTGGCCCCGCCTTCGAGGTCCTTGAACAGGTCCTCCATCCGGTGAGCCACCTGACCGAGGATCTCCAGACCGAGCATGCGGGCCGATCCCTTCAGGGTATGGGCATTGCGCAGCAGCTCCTGGAGCTTTTCCGCGGTGCATCCTTCCTTCTCCAACTGAAGGATCCCGCCGCGCAGCAGCTGGAGGATCTCTTCGGCCTCGCGGGCGAAAATTTCGAGATACTTGGCCGTCTTCACCTTCAGTCCTCTTCTTCGACCAGGTCCTTAAGACGCTCGGCGAGGTTGGTCAGCTCGGCGATGGCCTGGGTCGTCTCCTCCGCGCTGGCGGCGACCTGGGTGGCCACGTCCCGGACCTCGGCGACGGTCTCCGCCATCTGCTCGCTGGCCGTCGTCTGCTGCTGGGTCGACAGCTTGATCTCCCGGGAGGCATTGGTGGTCTCCTGGACGATTTCGATGATGCTCGACAGGGCCTCGGAAACCCGGGCCACCAGGGTGCTGGCCGAGTCGACCCCCTTGGTGCCCTCTTCGGTGAGCATGATGGTGGAGTTGGTGGCCTTCTGGATCTCCTCGATGAGTCCCTTGATCTGGCCGGTGGCGTCGACGGTGCGCTCGGCCAGGCGCTTGACCTCGTTGGCGACGATGGAGAAGCGTTTGCCCGCCTCGCCGGCGCCGGCCGCCTCGATGGCCGCGTTGAGGGCCAGCAGGTTGGTCTGGTCGGAGATCTCGTCGATGATGTCGACGATGCCGCCGATCTTCTGGGAGTTCTCGCCCAGCTCGAGCATCGCCTCGGCCACCGACTGCACCCGCCCCTTGAGCTGGGTCATCCCCTCGATGGCGTCGTCCACCGCCTGCATGCCGTTGTTGCTGGCGAGGCTGGCCTGCTCGGCCTGGGACTTCCACCCGCAGGGCGTTTTCCGCCACCTGCTTGGCGGTAACGGCGATCTCCTCGGAGGTGGTCGTCGCCTCCTGGACCGCCGAGGCCTGCTGGGTGGCGCCCGAGGACTGCTGGGCGGAAATGGCCATGATCTCGTTGACGCTGGAGGAGAGCTGCTGGATGGCCTCCTTGACGCTCTGGATGAGCCGGGAGCTGCGGTCGATCTCGCCTCTGAAGATTCTTGACGATCACCTGGGTCATCTTGTTGAAGGCCCTGGCCAGCTTGCCGATTTCGTCGTTGGAGGGGGTTTCGATCGTTTCGTCCAGCTTTCCGTCGGCGATCCGGTCGGCTACCTCCGTCGCCCTTTTCAGGGGACGGGTGATCCGCGCCACCACCAGATAGATGGTGATCGAGGCGATGAGCAGCACCAGAAGCATGGAAAGGGAAACGGTATTGCGGAGGGCCGATATGGCCTCTTCGGTCTGCTTGATGGAAAAGCCGATCCGAAACCCTCCCCAGTGCCGCCCCTTGACGAAGACGGGAGCCGTGATGTCCCACATCGTCTCCCCGGTATCGCGTTTGTACACCTGGCGCAGAATCTTGTTGCCGTCGCTGCCGTCGTAGCGGGCGGCGGCGAGGCCGGTGGGATCGTCGAAGATTCGCTTGGTGCGGTTCCAGACCTTGTCCTTCTCCGGGTTGCCGGTCAGGGGCCGGGAGTACTCGCTGTCGTGGGTGGGGAGATAACCGTTTCGGTCCACAAGGACGTCGAAGACCACCATGCCGTCCTCCTTGAGGTAGGTGTCTTCGATCCCCTGGATTCTCTTGTCGAGGTAGCGGTCGTAGGCGGTGTGGTATTTGGGAATCGCCGAGTCCGCCAGAGGACCTTCTGTGATTTTCTTGTAATCGGTGTCGAAGACCTGTTCCTCGGTCAGCTTACCGCTGTCGATGGCATCCTCCAGGACCCGCTCCATGCTCTTGGCCCCGGTCAGCGCCAGGGTCCGGGCCTTGGTCAGCATCATCTGTTTCAGAACCTCCGCCCGCCTCTCGACGATGACGTAGGTGAAGCCGGCCATGATGACCGCCAAAACGACGATGAGGGAGACGACGATCTTCATCGATATGCGGTCGGTGATCCAGGAAAACATGAAAACCCCCTTGCTTCCGGAATTTTTAAAAATCTATGGGTGGGAAAGAACCGGGCGGTCCGCCTCGGCGGCCGTGGAATCTCTACTCGGCCTTGTGGTTGACGATGAATTCGGGCCGGGAGAGAATCCTGGTCAGGTCGAGAAGCACCAGCAACGCCCCCTCTTCGGCCACCTGGCCTTCGACGGCATCCCGCGGGAAACCGGCCAGCCCCTCGGTGAGCGGCTCGATGGCCTCCACCGGAATAGCCCGGATGCCCTCCACCTTCTCCGCCAGAAGGGCCGTCAGAAGGCCGGCCGCCTCCACCACCACCAGTTGGCTCTTGGCCGGGACGTCTCGGCCGGGCAGACCGAGCAGGGGGCGCAGTTCGGTCACGGCGACAATCTGCCCCCGGAGGTTGATGACGCCGAGGAGATGCTCGCCTACCCGGGGCACCCGCACCAGGCGGGGAATCCGCAGGATCTCCCGGCACACTGTGGAAGGGATACCGAACCTTTCCCCGCCCAGGCAAAAGACCACGTAATCTCGGGTTTCAGCGGCCACGGAGTCGGTTCCTTCCTCGATTCCCCGCCAGTATTCCTCCTGCATTTCCCGCAGGATCCCCTGGATTTCGTCAATCTGCTTTTTTCCCATCGGTGTCCTTTTCCTTCAAAACAGGTCCCGGAGGCTCAGCCCGAGCCGGCCATCTGGGTGAAATCCTCCCGACAGACCTCCAGAAAAACCGCCCGGGACAGGCCTCCCGAGTACTGGATGATGGCCTCGTCCTCGGTCTTCTCCAGAAGCCTACGGGTGTTCTTCAACTCGCGCCGGGCTTCGCGCTCCCTCCCCATGCGCAACAGCACCTTGCCCAGGTTGTAGTGCGCCATAATGAAGCTCATGTCCAGGAGAAGCGCCTTGCGGTATTCGGTCACGGCCCCCGCCGGATTCCCCTCCTGGTCGAGGATCAGCCCGCGGAGGAAATAGGCGGCTGGGCAGAGGTCGTCCGCCTGAAGCGCCCGGATGCAGAATTGCAGGGCCTCCTCGTTGTGACCCCGGTTGGCCAGAATGAAGCCGGTGCCGACCAGGGCGCCCACGTGCTGGGGCGCGTGGCGCAGGATTATAGCATAAAACTTGGAGGCCGTATGAAAATCTTCCCTGTCGAAGGCCTGCTCGGCCTTCAGGAAGGATGCCAGCAGGTCGGGCACGGGTTCGGTGGGAGGCGGCGCCGGCGGTCGGGGGGGAGCCGGAGTCGGCCGGGACCTTTGGGGGGCGGAGGCGACAGGCTCGGGAGCAGGCGCAGGGAGCGACTCGGGGGCTTGCCCCTCTTCTATCAGCCGGTAATAAAAGCCGCCGCCGTACTGGGCCCTCTGAAAACGGTCGGAAAGGTTCATCAGGGTTTCCGCATGGCCCAGGAAGAGATAGCCGCCGGGACGCAGGCAGCGGGAGAATTTCTCCAGCATCCGTCGGGTCGTCCCCAGGCGGAAATAGATCATCACGTTGCGGCAGAATATGATGTCGAGCTCGGAGGTGCCATTGTCCGGAGAGGGGAAAACCCCCGTCTGGAGGTTGAGGTAGGAGAAGCGGACCCGGTCGCGGATGCGGGAGTCGAGGAGATAGAAAGCGCCGACCTTGCGAAAGTATTTTTCCCGGTAGCGGGGTTCGGTTACCCGCAGGGCGCGGGGGCCGAAGGAGCCCTCCCGGGCGCACCGCAGGGAACGCTTGTTGATGTCCGTTGCCAGGATGCGGATGTCCCAGTCCGCAAGTTCGGGGAATTTCTCCTCCAACACCATGGCCACGGAATAGGCCTCCTCCCCCGTGGAACATCCGGCCGACCAGATTTTCAGGGTCTTCGGTGAGCGGTTGCGCAGGATGAGCTCCGGGATGACCGCCTGGGCCAGGGCCTCGAAGTGCGCGAGGTAACGGAAGAAATAGGTCTCCCCGATGGTCAGAAGGGCGAGGAGCTTTTTCAGCTCCTGGCGCGATTCCTGGTACTTCTCCAGATATGCGAAATAGTCGCGATAGCCGCTCGCCTTGACCGCCCGCATGCGCCGCATCAGGCCGCGCTCCAGGACCCGGATGTTGCGCTGGTCGAAGTGAAGACCGCTGTGGGTGATGAGATAGTCCTGGAAGAGGGAGAGCTCCTCCGTCCTCATCGGAGGAAAGGGGTCGAGCCCCGCCCGCCGGGGCCTTCCGGCCAGAAGGGCGACGTCTTCCATCAGACGCTGGAGCTCAAGGGGTTTTGGGAGAAAGTCGAAGACGTCGAGGAGTTCGTACTCGAGCTCGGCCTGCCGGGAGGTGACGATCACCGGCACCTTTCGGGGGGGGCGCTGCAGCTCCAGCCGGCGCAGGGTTTCGAGGCCCCGGCTCCCGGCGGGGGAGATGTCGAGAACCACCAGGTCGGGGAGAGATCTCCCGTATCCTGGGGTAGGGGTTGTCCTGGCCGCTGAGACAGTGGACGCGGTACCCCGCCTCGATCAGTGTGTCGGAGAGTTCCCGGCACAACCGGTGGTCGTCGTCGACGATAAGAACATGGAAATCTTGAGTCATCCGCTGCGACCGTCCAATAAACCGGCTTGCGCCTCAGCGCTCGGGGATCAGGCCTGGTTCCCGCTTTTGGCCCAGGAATCGCGCAGGGTCACGGTGCGGTTGAACACCGGCTTCCCGGGTCCGGAGGCCTTTGCATCGAGACAGAAGTACCCCTGCCGTTCGAACTGGTAGCCGGCGCCGGGGGCGGCGGCGGCCAGGCTCGGCTCCAGACGGCAGGAGTCCAGGGTCTCGATGGAATGGGGATTCAGGAAATCCTTGTAATCGGCTCCCTCCTTCTCTCCGGCGGGGTTCGGCACGGAGAAGAGGCGGTCATAGAGGCGCACCTGCGCTTTCAGGCTGTGGGCCGCGGAAACCCAGTGCAGTGTTCCCTTCACCTTGCGCCCGTCGGGCGCCGACCCTCCCCGGGTTGAAGGATCGTAGGTGCAGTGCAGCTCGAGAACCTCGCCCGTCTCCGGGTCTTTGACCACCTTCTCGCACCGGATGAAATAGGCGAAACGCAGCCGCACCTCCCGCCCCGGGGCCAGCCGGAAGAAGCCCTTGGGCGGCTCTTCCATGAAAGTCGTCCCGTTCGATGTAGAGCACCCGGGAAAAGGGAACCTTGCGGGTGCCCATCGCGGGGTCGCCGGGATGGTTGGCCGCCTCGAACTCCTCGACCTGGTCTTCGGGATAGTTGGTGAGGACGACCCGCAGGGGGCGCAGGACCGCCAGGGCCCGGGGCGCCCTCTGGTTCAGGTCCTCCCGCAGGCAGTGCTCCAGCAGGCCGATATCGACGGTGCTTTCCTTCTTGGCTACGCCGATCCGGTTGCAGAAATCGCGGATCGCCTCCGGGGTGTAGCCGCGTCGCCGCAGCCCCGAAAGGGTCGGCATCCGCGGATCGTCCCAACCCTCCACGTACCCCCCCGTCACCAGCTCCAGGAGTTTGCGTTTGCTCATGATGGTATAGTTGAGGTTCAGCCGGGCGAACTCGATCTGCTGGGGATGGTGAATCTCCAATCGGTCGAGAAACCAGTCGTACAGGGGGCGATGGTCCTCGAACTCCAGGGTGCAGATGGAATGGGTCACCCCCTCGAGGGCGTCGGACTGGCCGTGGGCGAAATCGTACATCGGGTAGATGGACCAGCTGTCGCCGGTGCGATGGTGCCGGGCGTGCAGGATCCGGTACATGACCGGGTCGCGAAGGTTAAGGTTGGGAGAGGCCATGTCGATTTTGGCCCGCAGCACCCGGGAGCCGTCGGGAAACTCCCCCCGCGCATCCGTTCGAAGAGGTCGAGGTTTTCCGCCACGGAACGGCTCCGGCAGGGGCTCTCCCGGCCGGGCTCGGTAAGGGTTCCGCGGTATTCCCGGATCTGCTCGGACCTCGAGATCGTCGACGTAGGCGTGGCCTGACCGGATCAGCTGGAGGGCGAACTCGTAGAGACGCTCGAAATAGTCCGAGGCGTAGTAGAGGCGGTCCTCCCAGTCGAACCCCAGCCATCGGACGTCCTCGATGATCGAGCGCACGTAGGCGTCCTCCTCCTTGGCCGGGTTGGTATCGTCCATCCGCAGGTTGCACACCCCGCCGAATTCCGCGGCCAGGCCGAAATTGAGGCAGATCGACTTGGCGTGCCCGATGTGCAGATAGCCGTTGGGCTCCGGCGGGAAGCGGGTCACCACGCGGCCCTCGTTTTTGCCCGCCTTAAGGTCTTCGGCAAGGATGGTGCGAATGAAATTCGGCGCCGGTGAACTCTCCGCTGTGCTCATATCTGTAACAATCCCTCTCGTTCATCGACTGAAAAAGACTCCGGACCGGGGCGGCCCGATTCCGCTGGCGGGTCAGACCTCCAGCTCCTCCTCCACTTCAACTTTCTGCAGCAGAACCACGGCATGGGCCGAGATCCCCTCGCCCCGGCCTTCATAACCCAGCTCTTCGGTGGTGGTCGCCTTGACGTTGACCCTGGAAAAATCGGTCTTGCAGGCGACGGCGATATTTTCCACCATCGCCTTTATGAAAGGAGCCAGTTTCGGCCGCTGGGCGATGACGGTGGCGTCGAGATTGCCGACCGCGTAGCCCTTCCCCGCCGCCAGGGACATGACCTCGCGCAGCAGCTTGAGGCTGGAGATGCCCCGGTAGGCCGGGTCGGTATCGGGAAAATGCTTGCCGATGTCCCCCTCTCCGAGGGCCCCCAGGACGGCATCACAGATGGCATGCAGCAGGACATCGGCGTCCGAGTGCCCCAGAAGGCCCAAGCCGTGGGAAATCTCCACGCCCCCCAGAATCAGTTTGCGTTCTCCCGCAAGACGATGGACGTCGATAACCGTGACCGATCCGGATCATGGCACAAGCTCCCCAAAACAAAATTGGTTTGGAACAGAACCCGATCCTCCCCGGGGGGAGGCGAGTCGGGTGCTCAGGCGCGGCCGAGCTCCGTTTCCGGGCCTAAAAAAGCCCGGGCCACCTGCAGGTCCTCGGGCGTGGTGATCTTGATGTTGCGGTAACTTCCCGGAGCATCGCCACCGGTGTACCGAGCCGTTCGAGCAAAGAGGCGTCATCGGTTCCGCGAAAGCCCTCCTCCCGGGCCCGCAGATAGGCCTCCAGGATCAGCTCGTAACGAAAGGCCTGGGGAGTCTGGGCCTGCCAGAGCTCGCGGCGGTCTGGCGTGTCCCGGATCAGGCCCTCTTCCACCCGCTTGATGGTGTCCTTGACGGGCACCCCGACCACGCAGCCTCCGACCCGGGTGGCGGTAGCGATGACCGTCGCGAGGAGCTCGACGGGAAAAAAGGGGCGCACTCCGTCGTGGACCAGGATGATGTCTCCCGACCGGGCCCCGCAGGCCGAAAGGCCGTTGAAAACCGAGTCCTGGCGCTCGGCCCCCCCGGGCACCACGTCCCGGACCTTCTCGAAGCCGAAACGCTCCACCACCCCGGTCCGGCAGAAGGCGATTTCCTCCTCCGGAGAGATAATATAGATATGGTCCACAGCGGGATGGCGATCGAAAATGGCCAGGGTATGGGCCAGGATCGGCCGGTCGGCCAGAGCCAGATACTGCTTGTTGACGTCAGCCCCCATGCGGCTGCCGGTGCCGGCGGCGGGGACCAGGACTATGACGCTCATGAGACTCCGGAAAGCCTTGAAATGTCCGGTATCGGACGGTCGATGTCGGGCACTGCCTTCGCCGGAAGACGGTGCTCCGGATGATTCCCCATACCAGAGAAGAGGCCGGAATTCAAATCGCGGGCCCGGAACGGAAGGAAGGAACTTCTAATGGAGGAAGATGCTTTCGACGCGCTCGACAACCTGATCTTCGTCGGCTCCTTCGGCCAGGGCAATCTCCTTGACCAGCAGCTTTCTGGCCAACTCCAGCACCTTTTTCTCGCCGTAGGAGAGCTCTTTTCCTTCCCTGATGAGATAAAGCTCCCGGAGAACCTGGGCCACCTCGAAAAGGTCGCCGGACTTGATTTTCTCGTTGTACTCCCGCTGCCGGCGGCTCCAGGAAGCCACCGCCTGGCTTTTCTGTTTTTCTTCCAGGATGTCGTAAATGGATGAAACCCGCTCCTTTGAGATCAGGCTTCGCATGCCGACGGTACCCGCATTGCCGACAGGCACCATGATGGTCATGTCGCTGTCAACGATGCGCAGGACGTAGAATTCCTGATTTTCTCCCGAATACTCCCTGGCCTCGATGGCCTCGATCACCCCGACACCCTGGGTAGGGTATACTGCCATGTCACCAATTTTGAACATGGTTTTTCCTCCCTTTTGCATTTCACCAATTTAGCACAGATGAACTCATCCGTCAAGGACAATTGCCCGTTAATCCAGGGATTTACAGAGTTCGCCCTGCGGGAAGGGCCTTTGCCCTGGCCTCGGAGAGGCTCCCATGCTAAGATTTTTACCTGTCCCGCACAGGGGACGAACCGCTTCTTTTCCCCCTCCTTGCGGGGGAAAAGACTCCCCGCAAAAGGCTTCCCGGAAGATCGATTTCGACGATGGCCATCGGATTTTGAGGGAAAACCAGACGATGAGAATTGCCGTGATCGGCGCCGGCGCCCTCGGGCTTTATTACGGCGCGATGCTGCAGCGGGCCGGAAACGATGTGCGTTTTCTGCTGCGCCGCGACTTTCCGACCCTCTTGGAAAGGGGCCTTCGGGTCACCTCCCCGGCGGGGGACTTCCATCTCCACCGGGTCCGGGGTTTCCTCTCTCCACAAGAGATGGGGGAGGTCGACCTTGTGCTGGTCGGGCTGAAAACCTTCGCCAATGAGCACCTCGTCGAACTGACAAAGCCCCTGATGCGGGGCGATGCAGCCGTATTGACCCTGCAGAATGGTCTGGGCAACGAGGAGCTGCTGGCAGCCGCCTACGGTCCGCAAAGGGTGCTCGGGGGCATCGCCTTTCTCTGCGCCAACCGGGGAGAGCCGGGAACGGTTCACCATCTGGGGGTGGGGGCCGTGCGCCTGGGTGAGTTCACCGGAGGCCTGTCGGCCCGTGCCGAGGCGATGGCCTCCCTTTTCCGGGCTGCCGGGGTAAGCTGCGAGGCGGTGGCGGATCTGGTAAAGACCCGCTGGGAGAAGCTGGCGTGGAACATCCCCTTCAACGGACTGTGCGCCCTGACCGGCCTGCCCACCGACAGGCTCCTCGCCCACCCTCCCACCCGCCGGGAAGCGACCGCCATCATGGCGGAGGTCATCGAGGGGGCCAATGCCCAGGGCCTTTCGTCCCCCCTGGACGCCGGGGAGTTCATCTCCCGAATGATGGAGCTCACCGCGGGGATGGGAGATTACCGCCCGAGTATGCTGATCGACCGTCTGGAGGGGCGGCCCCTGGAGCTCGAAGCCATCTACCGAATCCCTCTGCGAAAGGCGAAGGCAAAGGGGGTGGAGTTGGTCCGGGTGCGAATGCTGGGCGCCCTGCTGGCCCTGGGGGAGAAATGACCCTGAGGCCCTCAGGGCCGAAAAAAGGCCGGCGTTCCGCAGGGGGCGCCGGCTTTTTGGCGAAAGAGGGAGGAAACGCTTCAGTTTATCTGCACGATGTTGCCGTTTTCGACCTTGAGCAGGAAAAGGTCCTTTTCGCCATCTCCGTCGCTGCCGAAGGAGGTGGCGCCGGTCACCCCGGGGTAGTTTTGCAACCCGGCGAGGGCACGGCGAAGGTCCTCTCGGGTCTGGATCCCGGGATTGTTCAGCAAAGAGAGAAGAATGCCGGCCACATCGAACCCCTGGGCCTCCAGGATTGTCGGTTCCTCGCCGTATTTTTCGAGGTAGCGGTTGACGAAATCCTTGACGGGGGGATTGGGGCTGGAACGGAAGAAGCCGTCCACGAAGACCGCCCCCTCCACATAACGGCCGGCCAGGCGGACGAGGTCCGGCGAGTTCCACCCGTTGATGCCGAGAAGGGGCAGGCCCTCGATGCCGTAGAAGGCGAGTTGCGGCGCGATGAGGCCAATCCGGTCGGCGTAATCCGGGATGAAAAGGGCGTCGAAGCCCAGAGGGGGCTTCTCCTTGCCCGTGCCGGCGGGAGGTTCCGGTTCGTCGGGGTTCTCCCCCTTGAGCAGTTTGATCTGGCGGCCGAAATCGGTGGCGTCTTCGGCATAGCTCTGGGAGGCAGCGATATGCCCGCCGCGGCGCTCCACCTCCCGAGTGAAGAGGTCGGCCATGTCCCGGCCCAGCTTGTTTTCCGGGTAGAGGATGGCAAAAGCGCCCATGCCCCGGTCCTCCATGGCATACCGGACCAGGGCCATAACCTGCTGGAGCGCGGTCAGGGAGTCCCGGAAAATGTAATCGCCGGCCTCGGGAAGGGCGTCCCGGGGAGAAAGACTCAGCATCGGGACCCCTTCCTTCTGGGCCTTGTCCGCGGCGGCTGTCGAGGCGGCCCCCGTCAGCGGCCCGGCGACCGCCATGACCCCTTCCTCCTCGGCGAGGTCGGAGACCGCGTCG
The DNA here is from genome assembly GCA_963791005.1 of uncultured delta proteobacterium. Lineage (GTDB taxonomy): Bacteria > Desulfobacterota > Desulfuromonadia > Desulfuromonadales > CAWBQR01 > CAWBQR01. Next base: position 120,540 of record CAWBQR010000015.1, read on the forward strand.
ACGGTCCGGGCCGGGTCCGCCCCCGTATCCCGGAAGATGAACCTTACCGGGGAGGGGTCGTTCTTGTCACGCGCCTGGAGCGCCAACTCCATGCCCCGCCGCACCAGCTCCCCGAAGGGGGCGTAGCGCCCCGAAAGCGGCAGGACCACTCCCACCGCGCGCTGCAGCCATGGCTGGCCGGTAATCCGCTCCATGAGCTGGATAGCCTCACGCTTGTAAGGGAAGGAGACTGGGGTTTTGATCAGAATCCTCGGCCAACTTGCGGGACCGTTCCTTTTGGCCTGCGTCGAAGGCCCGCAGTGCCTGCTGCAGCACAGCATCGGCGCCGATGGCGGAGCCGTCGAACATGAAGGCGGCCTCTGCCAGGTCCTCAGCCCCCACCTGCGTTCGCAGAATGTCATCGGCCTTTTTCAGAAAAGCATCCCGGTTTGCCGAATCGGTGGCCGAAGCGCCCTGGTTAAGAAAAAAAAGGGCCTGCAGGGGCTTGCCCTGGGCAAGTTTCCCCTCGGCCAGGGCGCGGTAGAGAATCCCCCGGTCGGCGGCGGAGAGGTCCTTTGTCTCCAGCCCCTGGAGAGTCTCCATCCCCGCCTTCGTCTTTCCGGTAGAGACCAGGCAGGCCCCCTGCAGCAGCAGGAACTCAGGGCCCCGCTGGTCGTCCGGGATGCGGTCGAGGTACAGGAGGGCATCGCCGTATTGGCCCTCATCCCGGAAAATCCGGGCGAGGTAAAGGTAGGCCTGGGGCAGCTCGGGCGAATCGTAATGGCTGACCACGAAGCCGCGCAGCAAAGGGAGGGCCTCCTCGGGCTTCCCGTTGCGGTAATGTTCAATCCCCTGCTGCAGGGCGGTCGGAGCCGCAATCCCCTCCCCTTGGGGAAGTCCCGCCCCCGTCGCACCGAAAACGGTGCCCGCGAAGACAACCCCGAGGGTCAGCGCGCATAACCAAGAGATGACAAAACGGCCCATGACCTCTCCCTGAGGCTGTCCGGAAAGGATGCGAAGGTGGGCTCCCGCACCTCTTCCGGCTTTCAGCCGAACAGTTCCTTGACCTTGTCGAAAAAGGTCTTGCCCATCGGATGGATTTCCTCTCCCCCTTCCCGGACGAACTCCTCCAGCAGCTCCTTCTGCCGGGAGGTCAGACGGGTCGGGGTCTCCACCCGGATAACCACCAGCTGATCCCCCCGCCCGTACCCCTGGAGGACGGGAATGCCCTTGCCGGCGAGCTTCAACACCTTGCCGGACTGGGTGCCCGCGGGCACCTTGAGCTTGACCTTCCCATCGAGGGTGGGCACCTCCAGCTCGCAGCCTAGGGCCGCCTGGGGAAAGGAGATGGGCGTTTCGCAGATGACGTCCTGCCCCTCACGCTGGAAAATGGGGTGTTCCCGCACCGAAATGACCACATAGAGGTCTCCCGGAGGGGCGCCCTGGAGCCCGGTTTCCCCTTCACTGCTGAGCTTGAGCCGGCTGCCGGTCTCGACCCCGGCGGGGATTTTCAGGGAGATGGTCTTTTTGCCCCGTCACCCTGCCCGCTGCCCCGGCACTCGGGACAGGGATTTTCGATGACCTTCCCTTCCCCGCCGCAATCGGGGCAGGGCCGGGTGAGGGAAAAGAACCCCTGCTGGTAGCGGACCTGCCCGGCGCCCCGGCAGGTGGGACAGGTTTTGGCGCCCGTCCCTTTCTTTGCCCCGCTTCCGCCGCAGGCCTCACAGGGATGGTGCCTGGGAACCTGAATTTTGGTCTCCAGACCGAAGGCGGCCTCTTCGAAGGAAATGGTGAGGTTGTAGCGCAGGTCATCGCCGCGCCGGCCGCGGCCCCGGCGGGCGCCGGCGGCGCCGCCGCCGCCGAAGATGTCGCCGAAGATGTCGCTGAAGATATCCTCGAAGGGGGTGCCCCCGAAACCGAAACCGCCGGAGGAAAAACCACCCCCGCCGTTCAGGCCGGCATGTCCGAACTGGTCGTAGGTGGCCCGCTTCTGGGGATCCGAGAGGACGGCATAAGCTTCAGAGAGCTCTTTGAAACGCTCTTCGGCCTCTTTGTCTCCGGGGTTTTTATCGGGATGACATTTCAGGGCCAGGCGCCGGTAGGCTTTTTTGATTTCGGTTTCGCTGGCGTTGCGGTTGACCTCCAGAACTTCGTAATAATCGCGTTTGGCCAAACTCTTGATTCCTTGTGGGAAGGTCTAAAAAAGATCGACGGGCGGGAGAATCGACACGCTTTCCGACGCCGACGAGGCATCGTCCGAGCTCCCGAAACGAACAGCAACAGGAGCCGGGCAATTCCCGGCTCCTGTTCGCCACTTGCGGATTATAGAGTTTTTTGCGGCGGGAGCCTACTTTTTATTTTCATCCACCTCTTCGAATTCGGCGTCCACCACCTCTTCCTCCTTCGCCTCCCCGGCTTCCTGAGGGCCGGCGGCGCCCGAAGCCTCGCCGGCCTGAGCCTGGGCATACATCGTCTCGGCCAGCTTGTGAGATGCCTGGGCCAGGGCCTCGGTCTTCTGCTTGATGGCCTCGGGGTCGGAGCCCTCCATGGCCTTCTTCAGCTCGGCCAGGGCCGTTTCAATGTTCTTCCTGGTGGTCGTCGTCGATTTTGTCGCCGTGTTCCTTGAGGGATTTTTCGGTGGTGTAGGCCAGGCCGTCGGCGTGGTTGCGGGCTTCGATGAGCTCGCGCTTCTTCTGGTCCTCGGCGGAATGGGCCTCGGCATCCTTGACCATCTTCTCGATTTCCTCCTCCGAGAGGCCCGAGGAAGCGGTGATGCGGATCGACTGCTCCTTGCCGGTACCGAGGTCCTTGGCGGAGACGTGGAGGATGCCGTTGGCGTCGATGTCGAAGGTCACCTCGATCTGGGGAATGCCCCGGGGAGCCGGCGGAATGCCCACCAGTTCGAAGCGGCCGATGGTCTTGTTGTCGGAGGCCATCTCCCGCTCCCCCTGCAGGACATGCACGGAGACGGCCGGCTGGTTGTCCGCGGCGGTGGAGAAGATCTGGCTCTTCTTGCAGGGAATGGTGGTGTTCTTCTCGATCAGCTTGGTCATGACGCCGCCCAGGGTCTCGATGCCGAGGGAGAGCGGGGTAACGTCGAGAAGCAGAACGTCCTTGACCTCTCCCTTGAGGACCCCGCCCTGAATGGCCGCTCCGATGGCCACCACCTCGTCGGGGTTGACCCCTTTGTTGGGGGCCTTGCCGAAGATCTCCTGGACCTTCTTCTGCACGACGGGCATGCGGGTCATGCCGCCGACCAGGATCACCTCGTCCACGTCGGAAGGGGAGAGCCCGGCGTCCTTGAGCGCCATCCGGCAGGGCTCGACCAGCTTGGCGATGAGCTCGGCGCAGAGGCTCTCCAGCTTGGCCCGGGTCAGCTTGATGTTCAGGTGCTTCGGCCCGTTCTGGTCGGCGGTGATGAAGGGGAGGTTGATGTCGGTCTCCATGGAGGAGGAGAGCTCGCACTTGGCCTTCTCCGCCGCCTCCTTGAGGCGCTGCAGGGCCATTTTATCCGATGCGCAGGTCGATGCTCTGCTCCTTCTTGAATTCGTCGGCCACGTAGTCGATGATCCGCTGGTCGAAGTCCTCGCCGCCCAGGAAGGTGTCGCCGTTGGTCGACTTGACCTCGAAGACCCCGTCGCCGAGCTCCAGGATGGAGATGTCGAAGGTGCCTCCGCCGAGGTCGAAGACGGCGATCTTCTCCTCTTTTTTCTTGTCCAGGCCGTAGGCCAGGGCCGCGGCGGTCGGCTCGTTGATGATCCGCAGCACGTTCAGGCCGGCGATCTTGCCGGCGTCCTTGGTCGCCTGGCGCTGGGAGTCGTTGAAGTAGGCCGGAACGGTGATGACCGCGTCCTTGACCTCTTCGCCCAGGTAATCCTCGGCGGTCTGCTGCATCTTCTGCAGCACCATGGCGGAGATCTCGGGGGGGCTGTGTTTCTTGTCCCGGACCTCCACCCAGGCGTCTCCGTTGTCGGCCTTGATGATCTTGAACGGGCTTATCTTGATGTCTTTCTGGACCGTTTCGGTATCGTACTTGCGGCCGATCAGGCGCTTGATGGCGAACAGGGTGTTTTCAGGGTTGGTGACGGCCTGCCGCTTGGCCTGCTGGCCGACCAGCCGCTCGCCGCTTTCGGTGATGGCTACCATGGACGGGGTGGTCCGGGAGCCTTCGGCGTTGGCGATGACGACGGGCTCGCCACCTTCCATGACCGCCACGCAGGAGTTGGTGGTCCCCAGGTCGATGCCGATAACTTTTGCCATGATCTATCTCCTCCTTCCGGATGTTCTATCGATTAGGGTGAATTGTAGCAAGTTCCTGGATTTTTTCATTCCTTGGCCGAGGCCTTGGCGATCATGACCAGGGCCGGCCGCAGCAGCCGGTCATTGAGCAGGTAGCCCTTCTGCAGCTCCCGGGCAACGGTGTTGGGCGGGTGCTCGGCGCTCTCCACCTGCCCCATGGCCTCGTGAAAGGCGGGGTCGAAGGCCTTGCCCTGGGACTCGATGGGGGTAACCCCGAACTTTCCCAGAGCCTTGCGAAAATGGTCGAGGGTGAGTTCGACCCCCTGCAGAAGGGCCTCCCCGTCGCCACCTTCCTGGCGGGCGTGGTCCACGGCCCGCTCCAGGTTGTCCATCACGGGAAGAATCTCACGCAGAATCCCCTCGTTAGCGAAGCGGGACAGGTCCTCCTTTTCCCGCTGGATCCGCTTGCGGTAGTTCTCCAGGTCGGCGCGCTCGCGCAGATAGAGGTCCCAGTTCTTACGGGCCTCCTCCCGGCTGGCTTCCAGCAGGGCCTCGAGAGAGGGCTCCGCCTCCTTTTGACCGGTCGCCTCGGGCGTTTCCTCGGGTATCTCCTCGGGGGCGCCCTCCTCGCCGGGCAGGGGAGTGTTTTCGACGTCCGTCGCTTTTTTCTTTGTCACCTTTTTCAATCTCCTGTCTATGACTCTATTTCGAGTATCTGGCTGACGAGCCTGGCGGTGTAGTCGACGATGGGGATCACCAGGGAGTAGGGCATCCGGGTCGGCCCGATCACCCCGAGGGTGCCGACGGCCCCTCTCTGGGAGGAATAGCTGGCGGTGATCAGGCTGCACCCCTCGATGTCGCTGTAATCGGTTTCGCTGCCGATAAAGATCCGGACCCCTTCGGCCCGTTGGCTCTTGTCGAGAAGCTCCATCAGGCGGCCTTTCTGCTCGAAGGCCCTGAAGAGGCGCTTCATCCGCTCCAGGTCGGCGAACTCCGGCTGCTCCAGAATATTGGCGGCGCCCTCGATGTAGACCTGGTCGCCGAACTCCTCCCCCACTGCGGCTCGGGAAAACTGCAGGGCCCGTCTGAGCAGCCGGTCGTAGAGGGCCTTTTCCTTGGCCATCTCCTCGGCCAGCCGCGCCTTGACTTCCTGGATGGTGAGCCCCTTGAGTATCCGGTTCAGGTAGTTGCTCATCTGCTCCAGATCGCTCTGGAGAAAGGCCTCGTCGGTCTGGATGATACGGTTCTGCACCAGACCCGACTGGGTGACCAGGACCACCAGAACCCGCTCGCGGGAGAGCCTGAGAAATTCGATGTGCCGGAAGTAGGTCGAGGCGACCCGGGGGGCCATCACGATGCCGGCGTAGTGGGAGATGGCCGAGAGGATCTTACCCGCCGACTGAAGCAGCTCCTCGGTCCGCAGGCCCTTGAACCGGTATTGCTGCCGGATCCGGTCCTCTTCGGCTTCGCTCAGCTGCCGGACCTGGAGAAGGGAGTCGACGTAGAAGCGATACCCCTTCTCGGTGGGTATGCGGCCGGCGGAGGTATGGGGCGAGATGAGAAACCCCATCTCCTCCAGGTCCGCCATAACGTTGCGCACCGTGGCCGGGGACAGCTCCAGGTGATGACGTCGGGTCACCGCCCGGGAACCGACCGGTTCGGCCGCCTCGATATAATCCTCGATGATCGCCTCGAGAATCTTCCGGCTTCTGTCGTTGAGCTCCTCGGCCACCGTCTTCACCGCCCCGAAAAAACTCAAGCCGGAAAATCCGGCCCTTTTGGTTAGCACTCCCGGGGGCAGAGTGCTAACGCCAACAACATAACAACGGCCCCTGCCTTTGTCAAGGGCATTGCCCCCCGTAAACGCTTGGCCGGATCAGAGAAAACGGGAAATCAGGTGGTCAAAAAGAAGCCATCCTTCCAGGTCCAGCCTCCAGCGCCCCTGCGCCAGAGTCAGGCGCGCTCCGGCACGCCCCACCCCCTCCGGAAAGGCCTCGGCCACCCCCAACCCGAAGCACCTTCGGAAAGAAGTCTCATCCACCCCCTTTTCGGTGCGCAGGCCGAGGTAGAGGGTCTCGGCCATGGCGCCGCATCGGTCGAAGAGCTCCAGGGTCCGCCCCGGGTTTCGGCCCTCCTCCAGGGCGGCGGCGAAGTACCCCAGGTCCGCGGGGACCTCCCGCCGCTCCCCCCATCCCCGCTCGAGGAAGGAGTGGGCGCCGGCGCCGACCCCGAGGTACTCCCGGCGCTCCCAGTAGCGGAGATTGTGCCGGCACTCGAACCCGGGCCGGGCGTAGTTGGAGATCTCGTAATGCCGGTACCCGGCAGCGGTCAGGCGCCGGTGCAGGCCGAGGTACATCCCGGCGCAGGTCTCCTCGTCGGGAAGGGGCAGCCCTCCGGAGCGGTGAAGGTGGTAGAAGGGGGTCTCCTCCTCGGCGGTCAGGCCGTAGCAGGAGAGGTGCTCGGGCTGCAGCTCCAGAAGACAGTCGACCTCCACCATCAAGGCCTCCACGCTCTGCCCGGGAAGGGCGAACATCAGATCGCAGGAGAGGTTGTCGAAGCCGGCGCTGCGGGCCAGACGGACCGCTTCCCGGCCCTGCTGCGGGGAGTGAATCCTCTCCAGAAGCGCCAGGTTTTTTTGGGAAAGGGACTGGATGCCGAGGGAGAGCCGGTTGACCCCGGCCCTGCGGTAGCCCTCCAGGGAGGCGGCAGTCACGGTGCCGGGGTTGGCTTCGAGGGAGACCTCGGCCCCGGGGTCAAGTCCGAAGAGAGTCCGGACCGCGTCGAGAACCCCGGCGACGGCCTCCGGGGCCAGAAGAGAGGGGGTGCCCCCGCCGAAAAAGACGGTCTCGAAGGGCCCCCGCTTCTCGCCCTCGCGGCGGGCCACCTCAAGATGTTTCACCAGCAGTCGGGGATAGGCGGCAAGCCTCTCATCCTGTCCCGAAACCGAGAAAAAGTCGCAGTAGGGGCATTTGCGGCGGCAGAAGGGGATGTGGATATAGAGTCCGGACATGCCAAAAGCGGGGAGTTTCCTCCCCGCCTCCCGAAGCGTTTCAAGGGCCAAGTCTAGCGGAAAATCACACGGAAAAAAAGGGCCTCTCCCATCTCCCCCGCTCCCGACCTCCCCACCTCCCCACCTCCCCAGCCCCTCTCAGTGAAAATCGGTGAAGTGGGCGGCGTTGATGATGAGATGCGCCACGATGGCCCCGGCATAGCCCAGGGCGATGGCCGGCATCCAGACGAGATGGCGGAAGAAGGTGTAGGTCCCCCGGGCGGTCCCCATCAGGCCGACGCCGGCCGCCGAGCCGATGGAGAGCAGGCTGCCTCCCACCCCGGCAGTCAGGGTGACGAGCAGCCACTGGCCGTGGGACATTTGGGGGTTCATGGTGAGCACCGCGTACATGACCGGGATGTTGTCGACCACCGCCGAAAGAATCCCCACCAGGACGTTGGCGGGGGTGGGGCCCAGGCCAGTATACATGGAGTGGGAGACCAGGGCGAGGTAGCCGAACTGGCCGAGCCCGCCGACGCACAGGATGACCCCGTAGAAGAAGAGCAGGGTGTCCCACTCGGCCTTGGCGACCTTGCGGAAAAGATCGAAGGTGGCGTGGTTGTGCCCGCTCACGTCGAGGGGATTGTCTCCGCTCAGCATCCGGTGTTCCTTTTTCTTAATGTAGTAGGCGAAGAGGGAGAGAAAGCCCAGACCCAGCATCATCCCCACCGCCGGGGGCAGGTGAAGGAAGTTGTGGAAACAGACCGCGGTGGCGATGGTCAGCAGAAAGAGGGCCATGATGCGCCTGGCTCCCATCTTCATCTGGACCATCTCCTCCAGAGGTTTCGGCCTTTCCCTGCTGATAGCGAAATTCATGATGAACGCCGGGATCAGCCAGTTGACCAGGGAAGGGATGAAGATGGCGAAAAACTCGATAAAATCGACCTTCCCTTTCTGCCAGACCATCAGGGTGGTGATGTCCCCGAAGGGGGAATAGGCGCCCCCCGCGTTGGCGGCGACCACGATGTTGATGCATGCGAGGACCACGAAGCGCCGGTTCCCGGCCCCAACGGCCATGACCACGGCGCCCATCAGCAGGGCGGTAGTGAGGTTGTCGGCGATGGGAGAGATGAAGAAGGCCAGCAGGCCCGTCAGCCAGAAAATGGTCCGCAGGGAAAACCCGCGGGAAACGAGCCAGCCCCGCAGGGCCTTGAAGACGTTGCGCTCTTCCAGGGAGTTGATGTAGGTCATGGCGGCGAGGAGGAAAAGGAAGAGCTCGACGTACTCAACGAGGTTCTCCCTGATCGCCGCGTGGGCGGTGTGCACGTCGCCGATGCGGGCGTAGGCCAGGGCCACCAGGACCCAGATGAATCCCGCCGCCACCATCACCGGCTTGCTCTTGCGCATGTGGAGTTTCTCCTCCACGATGACCAGGGCGTAGGCCAGCACGAAGAGGATGACCCCGAGGTAGCCGTAAAAGGTGCCTGTCAGATTCGCGACCTGACCGCCGCCCTCGCTGGCCCCTGCGCTGAAGGCGGTCACCAAGATAAGCAACAATGCAAAAACTAAATTTTTCACCATCACGTCCTTTTTATTGAAGGGAAATGTCATTCGTAAGAAGCCGGACACCGCTTCTCTATCTTGGCGGGATCAGCTTGATTGGAGAGAAAAAATAAAACGAATTTAAGCCTTCAGTATTTAGCATCTGGCCCCCGGAGGTGTCAAGAGAAACCGCGGTTGCTCAAGCCCCTTGCCCGGGACCCACCGGCCCTTTATAATGAGCGCTGCGAAAAGTCCCGGGTCTTCGCCCTTCGTTCTTAGAACGTTTTTTTAATTGATGGCGTCGCAAAAAGTCCGCCCTACGGCGTTACGGCGTTTTTTCAGGACCTCGACCTACCTGATGTAGGCCTTCGCCCCTGGAAAACCACCAGGCCTTGTAGGACGAAATTTTTGATTAGCCATCCCATGCGTTTTTGCGAAAGCATCTTAATTCAATGGAAAGGGATTGCCATGGAGCGCAAAATCAGTGCGGGAGCGGTTCAGTTCAACATCGCCCTTGGGGAGGTGGACCTCAACGTGGAGCGGGCCCTCTCGGGGCTCCGGAGGGTGGCCGAAAAAGGGGCCCGACTGGTGGTCCTGCCCGAGATGTGGAGCACGGGCTTTACCTACAAGCGCCTGCCCCAGCTCTCCGAGAAGACGCCGCGGGCCCTCGAGGCCCTCATGAAGCTCAGCGCCGAGCTGGGGCTGGTGGTGGTCGGCAGCATGGCCGAAAAGGAAGGGGAAACGGTCTTCAACACCGCCTACGTGGTCGACGGGGGTGAGGTGAAGGGGCGCTACCGCAAACTCCATCTCTTCTCCACCATGGGGGAGGACCGGTTTCTCGGCGCGGGGGACCAGACCCTGGTGGTCCCCACCTCGGTGGGACGCCTCGGGGTGGCCATCTGCTACGACCTGCGCTTCCCCGAGCTTTTCCGTAAGCTGGCCCTGGAAGGGGCGGAGGTCGTCTGCCTGCCCGCCGAATGGCCCTATCCCCGCCAGGTCCACTGGCGCACCCTGCTGCGCGCCCGGGCCATCGAGAACCAGCTCTTCGTGGCCGCCGCCAACTGCTGCGGCGTCCAGGGCCGGCTCAACTTCTTCGGCATGAGCCAGCTGATCTCCCCCCGGGGGACTATCCTCGCCAAGGCCGGGCGGACCAACACGGAGCTGACGGCCGTCTTCGATTTTTCCGAGATGGAGGACTACCGCTCCCACATCCGCTGCTTCCAGGAGAGGCGCCCCGACGTCTACGGGGTCCTTTCATGAGCCTGCAACTGTGAGGAGTGAGGGGTGAGGAGAAAAATCCAAGGCTCACGCCTCACGGATTCAGGATGAGGCAAAAGCCCCGCCGGACGACCCGGCGGGGCTTTTCGCATCGGTCGGTTTCAGGGCTTCAGAGGCTTGGCCCTCCTGCGGAAGGCGGGGGGAATTTCGGACAGGGAGTCGGCAAACTGCAGCTCCCCATTGCCGTCGACCCAAAGATAGCGCGGCGTGCGCTCCCCCCGCGAGGCCGCCGGAGCCGGAGCGCGCCTTTTCTTTTCCCGGTGCACGGCGGACACGGCTGGAGCGGCCTTGACGGGGACGTTTGGATGAAGCAGTCGGGTGCGGAAGTCGAGATAGAAATTCCGCGCCGTGGCGTATGCGGGAGCCTTCAGGGAGACCCGGAGCAGAAACTGGTCCGCGGCCAGCAGCAGGGCCAGAAAGGCGAGGGTCCAAAGCAGAAATCCGGCGAGACGTTTCATCCTAAAAACCTCGGTTGTCCACGGAGGGCACGAAGAAACACGAAGAAAATCAGACCGTTTGAAAGAATATGGTGTTCACCATTTTGGAGACAACCTGTAAGCTTGTAATCCTTTGAATTCCTTTGTGAAACTTCGTGTCCTTCGTGGATAAATGCTTTTTCCAGGTTCATAATTCCCTATTCGTGAGCATGGTCGTGGGAATGGCCGGGGTGGCCGTGGGTGCAGAGACTGGACTTTCGGGGGCGGTGCCTGAGCTGCTGGAGGACGGGGCCCGTCACACACCGGGAGCACTCCCCCTGGAGGGTAGTGTGGGTGATGTGGTAGTCGTGGTCGAGCATTTCCTCGATTTCCCCGACGATCTCCCCCTGGCGCAGCCGGTATCCGGGCTCGATGTCGATGTGGGCCGACAGGGCCGAGATGTGGGAGCAGATCGACCAGACGTGGAGGTGGTGGATGTCGTTGACCCCTTCCACCCTGCGGATTTTCTCCACCACTTCGTGGATGTCGACGTGGGCCGGCACCCCCTCGAGGAGGATGTGGCCCGCCTCCCGCAAAACGCGCACCGAACCGAAGCCGATGATCAGGGAGATGCCGGCCGAAATCAGGGCATCCAGAAGGTACCAGTCGGTGAAATACATGATGACACCGCCGATGATGACCCCCACCGACGCAATGGCATCCCCCAGCACGTGGAGAAAGGCGCTTCGCACGTTGAGGTCGTCGTGGGAATGCCCGTGAAGAAAGCGCGCGGCCGCCAGGTTCATTACCAGCCCGATGGTGGCGATAATGAACATCTCCATGCTCTTTACCGCCTCGGGATGCAGGAAGCGGCTGCCGGCCTCGTAAAGAATGCCGACGGTGATGAAAACCAGGCTGAGGCCGTTGACGAGGGAGGCGAAGATCTCCGCCCGGTGCCAGCCGTAGGTGCGCCGGTCGCTGGCCGGCAGCCTCGCCAGGCGGATCGCCATCAGGGAAAGGACCAGGGCGAAGAGGTCCATGAAGACATGTGCGGCGTCGGAGAGAAGGGCCAGGGAGTTGGTCCAGAAACCACCGGCCACCTCGGCCACAAGGGTCACCGCCGTCAGGGCGATGGCAAAGACGAAGCCCTTGGAGATGCTCCGGTCGAGATGTTCGCTTTCGGTCATCCGGGGAACCCCTTTCCTTAGCCGCTAAGGCCATTCTAGACAGAGACCCTTGCCAAAATCAAGGAAGCGATCCCCGCCCTAGGCGGTTTCATTTTCGACTTCACTGTGTTATGTTTTCCCAACTTTTTTAGCTCAGGAGAAGGATACCGATGCCCCAGTCCCTCTATGACGTCGTCATCATCGGCGGCGGCCCCGCCGGCCTCACCGCCGGCCTCTATACCTCCCGTGCCCAGCTCAAGACCCTTCTGGTGGAGCGGATGATCATGGGCGGCCAGGTCATGACCACGACCAAGGTGGAGAATTATCCCGGCTTTCCCGGCGGCATCGACGGCCCCGACCTGATGGTCCGCTTCCAGGAGCACTGCCAGGAGTTCGGCCTGGAAGTGGCCTACGGCGAGGTGGAGAGCCTGATCGACCACGGCGCCCACAAGGCCCTTACCGTCGACGGCAAGGAAATCCTCGCCCGCTCCGTCATCATCACCACCGGCGCCGAACCGCGCAAGCTCGCGTCCCCGGGGAGACTCGAATTCACCGGACGGGGCGTCTCCTACTGCGCCACCTGCGACGGCGCCTTTTTCCGCAACGTGCCGGTGGCCATCGTGGGCGGTGGCGACACGGCCGCCGAGGAGGCCCTCTTCCTCACCCGCTTCGCAAGTAAAGTTTACATCATCCACCGCCGGGATCAGCTCCGGGCCACCTCCCTTCTTCAGGAACGGCTGCGCCACAACGAGAAAATCGAGCTCCTCTGGAACCGCACGGTGAAGAGGGTCGAGGGGGACGCCTCCGGCGTCAAGGCCCTGGAGCTGGAGGATGTTCGCTCAGGGCAAAAGGAGTCCCTGCCCCTGGAGGGGGTCTTCGTCGCCGTCGGCGTCACGCCCAAGGCCCATTTTCTGGGCGAGGTCCTCACTCTCGACCCTGAGGGCTACATCCTCACCGACGCCGAATGCCGCACCTCCATGCCCGGGGTCTTCGCCGCCGGCGACGTGCGCAAGAAGATCCTCAAGCAGATCGCCACCGCCGTCGGCGACGGCGCCGTGGCCGCCATCATGGCCGAGAAATATCTGGAGGAATCTGAAGCGTGAGGGGTGAAAGGCGCCCTTTCCAGCTTGCATGCCGATCGACAGAATACGAAATTCAGGGCGATAAATAACGTGGCTGGTCGCCTTGGGGTTTGGGGATTATTCGCCTCACCCCTCACGCCTCACGAATCCAAGGAGGGGGAAACATGCTCGCCAAGGTTCTGTCCGGGGCGCTCATCGGAATCGACGCCTATCCGGTGGAGGTGGAGGTCGACATCGCCCAGGGGCTGCCGCAGTTCTCCACCGTCGGGCTGCCCGAAGGGGCGGTCAAGGAAAGCAAGGACCGGGTCAAGTCGGCCATCAAGAACTCGGGATACGAATTCCCCGCCCGCCGCATCACCATCAACCTCGCCCCCGCCGACATCAAAAAGGACGGCGCCGCCTTCGACCTGCCCATGGCCGTGGGCCTGCTGACCGCCACCGGCGTCGTCCGGGGAACCCGCCCCGGGCGCTACGTCTTCATGGGGGAGCTCTCCCTCGACGGCCGGGTCAAGCCGGTCCGGGGCGCGCTGCCGGTGGCCGTGGCGGCCAGGCGCTGGGAGGTCGACGGGCTGCTCCTTCCCGAGGAGAACGCCCCCGAGGGGGCCATCGTCGAGGGCCTGACGGTCTTCGGCGTGCGCGACCTCGGGGAGGTGGTCGACTTTCTGACCGGGGAGAAGGAGCTCGCCCCCTGCCGGGTCGACGTCCCCGGGCTCTTTCGCCCGGGCGCCGTGCAACGCCGAGGATTTCGCCGAGGTGCGCGGCCAGGAGCACGTCAAGCGGGCCCTGGAGGTCGCCGCGGCCGGCGGGCACAATCTCCTGATGGTCGGCCCGCCCGGCAGCGGCAAGACGATGCTGGCCCGGCGCCTGCCCACCATCCTCCCCGCCCTCTCCTTCGAGGAGGCCCTGGAGACGACCAAGATCCACTCCATCGTCGGGCTGCTCCCGCGCCAGAACGCCCTCGTCGCCGTGCGCCCCTTCCGCTGCCCCCACCACACCGTCTCCGACGCCGGCCTCATCGGCGGCGGCACCGTCCCCCGGCCCGGGGAGGTCTCCCTGGCCCACAACGGCGTGCTCTTTCTCGACGAGCTGCCCGAATTCAAGAAGAACGTCCTGGAGATGCTGCGCCAGCCCCTGGAGGACGGCCAGGTCACCATCAGCCGGGCGGCGCATGAGCCTCACCTATCCCGCCTCCTTCATGCTGGTGGCGGCGATGAATCCCTGCCCCTGCGGCTACCTCGGCGACACCCAGCACGACTGCACCTGCACCCCGCCTGATGGTCCAGCGCTACCGCAGCCGGCTCTCCGGGCCGCTTCTCGACCGCATCGACCTGCACGTCGAGGTCCCCCGCGTCCCCCACCGCGACCTCGCCGACCCGAAGGACGGCGAGCCTCCGCCGCCATCCGCGCCCGGGTCGAAGCCGCCCGGGAGATCCAGCGCGAGCGCCTCGCCCGCTTCGGCATCCACGCCAACGCCCGCATGCAGACCCGCCACATCCGCAAGTTCTGCCCGGTGGACGAGCGAGGGCCAGAAGCTTCTGGAGACCGTCACCGACCGCCTCGGCCTCTCGGCCCGCACCTACACCCGCATCCTCAAGGTGGCGCGCACCATCGCGGATCTGGCCGGGGAGGAGCAGAATCCGGCAGGCGCACCTGGCCGAGGCGATCCAGTACCGGAGTCTGGATCGGCGGACCTCATAGCGTCGCAATCGAACCCGCTCTGTTCAATTGGCAAAGCCCCCGGTCTCTGCAGAACGGAGGCTTTCCATCAGGGCCCATCAGTTTTCACTTCCTCCCACTTGTCTCTCCCACACCTTCTTAACCCCGAACCTCGCCGCCAAATCCTTCGACTCTCCCCGGCGCCTGCGGCGGGTCTCCGCCGGGCCGGAGCGCCCTCGTGGAGGAAGCGCTCGAGCTCGGTTTCGGGAACGATGGGGGGGACGGGTTGCGGGTTTCCCTCCTTGTCCACGGCGACAAAGGTGAGAAAGGCGGTGGTGCAGACGTTGCGCGCTCCGGTAAGAAATCCTCGGCGACGACCTTGACGAAGACCTCGAGGCTGGTCTTGTGGGTCCAGGTGACGAAGGACTCGAGGCACACCGACTCGCCGTTGCGAACCGGATGCAGGAAGTCGACCAAATAGGTCGAAGCGGTGACCACGGGCATTCGGGCATGACGGGTGGCGCTGATGGCGGCGAGGTCGTCGATGTAGGCCATGACCTTTCCGCCGAACATGGTACCGTGGTGATTGGTGTCGGGGGGCAGGACGATGGAGGCCTTGACGGCTATCGACTCGCGGACGAATTTGGCGTTCATGGCGGCTTCTCCCGGTGCGAGAAATAAAGTCCAGGGGCCTGGGCTCGGGCACCCCCGCAAATTGACGGCAAGGAAGAAGCGTAGCTTTTCATTTGCCTCTTGGCAAGAGCATGCAGCTGAGTCCTGCCTGGCCGCGGCGGATTGAAGGGTCTCTGCGGCGGACGAAGAGAAGAAGAGATGGGTCGGCTCCAATTTTCTGGTCGGCAACGCCGACGCCCATGGAAAGAATCTCGCGCTGCTCTACGGCGGAGATGGAAGCGTAGCTCTGGCGTCCTTTTTTGACCTTTTTTTTTGCACCGCCGTCTACCCGCAATTCGACCAGCGGCCAGGCCTGGGCCTTTCCGGGCGGTCGTCCGGATTGATGTCATCCGGCCAGGGGATGGGAATGTATCCGAGGAAGGCGATGGGCCGATGGATGTACCGAAAATAAGATACTTGATGGCGTCGCAAAAAGTCCGCCCTACGGCGTTACGGTGTTTTTTCAGGACCTCGACCTACCTGATGTAGGCCTTCGCCCCTGAAAAACCACCAGGCCTGGTCGGACAAAATTTTAGCTTAGCCATCCCATGAGGTTTTGCGAAGGCATCTGATATGAGTTATTACGGTTGGGCTCCCTACGTAACGGTGGCCGAGCGGCGGGCCAGGGCCCGGAGGCAGGGTCGAAAAGATGAAAAAGAAGGGACTTGACGTGCAGCCGGTGCTGCTGAGCGGCCGCTGAATCGCCGCTTCCTTCTGGGGCAAGGGGTGGTGCGATCACATGGGGTCGTTCAGCGATTAGGCCGAACCGCCTGCCCCGGGGACGCACCTACGCAAGGAACGGATCGGTCTGCCATCTTGAAATCCACAGCGGCCGGATCCAGGCCCTTGTCAGCGGGGCGACGCTCTATGACGTCGCGATCACCATCGCTGCGCGGCAAGCTGGACCGGGGCGTCATGGAGGTGGCGGCGGATCGCAAAGAGGGTCTCTTCCCCCTGCCCGGCGAGATGACATTCGACTGCGATTGCCCGGACTGGGCCGGCATGTGCAAGCATGTGGCGGCGGTGCTTTACGGAGTGGGGACCAGGCTCGACCATGCCCCCGAACTGCTCTTCGTGCTGCGCGGGGTCAATCATGAAGAGTTGGTCGGTGTTTCCGATGCGGATGCCGACGCGGCCCCACCCTCCAACCCGAATGCGTTCAACGTCATCCTGACCCCGAAGCATTCCGAATTCGGCACGTATTGGGGTCTGCCCCGATGGTGTCGATCCTGCCGCCTCAAGCGTTTTTACGACTGCATTTTTTTCGCCTCGTCTCCTTGGGCGGGATCCCTTTCTTCAGTGATGTCGATCTCTTTCATTCCGTTTTTGAAATTGCGTATCCCCTTGCCGAGCGCACCTCCCACCTGGGGAAGCTTGCCCGCACCGAAAAGGAGCAACACCAGTGCCAAAATAATCAGGAGTTCCTGAGTCCCGAGTCCGAACATAGATCTACCTCACATGAATTTTCAACGAGTGGTTCTGCGATTTGGCGTCATTCAGGATATGTACGTGGCCAGGGCCATGGATCGCAACTTGGTTTCGATGGAATCGGCCCGGGACAACATGACGATGGGCGCGCCTGCACCCATGACCGACGCGGCGATTTTCCGGTCGGCCAGGAAAGTCAGAGCCTTGTGGATGGGGTTGCCGACCTGGAGGTTGGGCACCAGGATAATATCGGCTTTTCCGGCGACCTCGCCGCCGATCTTCTTCTGACGGGCCGCCGTGACCGATATGGCATTATCCAGGGCGAAGGGTCCGTCGACGATGGCGTTCTTTATTTGCCCCCTGTCCGACATTTTGCTCAGGATTGCAGCCTCCAGGGTATCGGGGATGGCGGGATTGACGACTTCGACGGCGGACAGGACGGCAACCTTCGGCTTTTCATAGCCCAACTTGAGGGCCAGGGTCACGGCATTTTCAATGATTTGCTTTTTCTCCTCAAGGGTTGGGCTGATGTTCATTGCGCAATCGGTGATCAACAACAGTCCGTCATCCTCGATCTTCTCACAGACGGTTATCTGACTGATGAGGCCTCCGGTTCTCAATCCTTTTTCTTTGTCGAGGATGGCCTTGAGGAAAGTAGAGGTATGGAGCTCTCCCTTCATGACGACCCCGGCCTTTTTGTCCCGAACCAGGGCAACGGCCTTTTCCGCCGCCTCTCTGTGGTCGGGATTGTCTTGGATCTCGAAATTCGCGAAATCGAGGCCCTCGTTTTCAAGAAGTTTCTTCAGCTTGCCCCTGTCGCCCACCAGGATAAACTCGGCAATCCCGCTCTCCACGGATCTTTTCACCAGCTGTATGATTCCGGGGTCTTCCGGTGATGCAATCGCTATTTTATGAACTTCCCTGCCCCGGACTGCGCTGAAGAGGGCATCAAAATGCTGGATCATCATGTCTCTCCTTCAATGGTAGACGGAAAGCGGTTCTTCCTTGTTGAAAAACCTCATGACTCCTTCCGCCAGGGCCAGCATTTCATTCTCCCCGGGGTTCAGGTAGATCGGGGCAATGAAGGAAATTTTTTTCCTCAGACTGGCCATCAGAACTTTTGAATGGACCAGGCTGCCGGTCAGGGCAATCGCGTCCACTTTCCCCTCGAGTACCGCCGCACAGGCCCCGACCTCCTTGCCAACCTGATAGGCCATGGCCTCAAAGACCTCCTCGGCTTTTTTGTCCCCCCCGGCGATCCTCTGCTCGATCTCGACGGCGTTGGTGGTGCCCAGGTAGGCAACCAGCCCTCCGCCACCCGTAAGCAGTCTCAGGATCTCCTCCTTGGTGTATTTGCCGCTGAAACACATCTTCACCAAATCTCCGGCGGGAAGAGAGCCGGCACGCTCCGGAGAAAAGGGACCATCCCCATCGAGGGCGTTGTTTACGTCGATGATTTCCCCTCCCTGTGGGCACCGACCGAGATTCCTCCCCATATGGGCGACAATCATATTGAGCTTCTCGTAGGGGCTTCCGATTTCGGCCAAAATCTTCTGGCCGTGGCCTTTTGATTCAAGGCATGAAAACTGCTCATTCTCTCAATTTGGGGAATCCCCGAATACCTGGCCGAGGCGCACAGCTCGTCGGTCATCGGCGGATCGAGGGTAAAGACGGGGACATTGAACTGCTTGCCCAGGTCAAAGGCGACCAAACCACCGACGTTGGTCGGGTGACCTCCATAGACCCCGCTTTTCATATCCCGGATCATTTTTTCGCAGATGCGGTAGACGCCTCCCGGGATAGGCCTGACGTTGCCCCCCCGGCAGGCGATGGCATCGAGCTGCGCCAGCGAGGTGTTGTGTTTTTCAAGGAAATTGAGAATGGCGGTTTTCCGATACTCGTACTGATCCCATATCGTCTTGAATTCCTTCAACTCCTCCACGGGGTGTTTGACGGATTCATTGACCAGCCTTTGTGCGGAACCGTACAATCCTATCTTTGTGGAGGTTGAGCCAGGATTAATGATCAGAATTTTCCTGTTATCACCCATCTTTTCGTCTCCCTTTCAGAATCAATTCACTTAACCCACCCTTCAGGCTCCAGCGAGATTGCCCAATCCGACATATCCAATCTCGAGGCGGGGACAGTTGCGGTCGTCCTCGTGTCCCGTGCGGATAGTCATGGCAATGAAGTCTGAGACATTTTTGGTGCTGCCAAGGCGTCGGCAACGCAGGCCTAGCCGTGCGCTTAGTCAAGTTGGCGCACCGCAGGGAGCGCCGAAAAGGGCCAGAATTAGAAGTAGGCCTGGCCGCACGGGGCACTAGCCTCCTGCGAGCAGGGGGAAGAGGGAGAGGCTGTCTCCCTCCTGGAGCTCCTGCCCCATGGAAGCATGGATCCCGTTAACGAGGCCCATACCGAGATCCTCCTCCCTGAGCCCCACATCGGCCACCACCTGCCGGAAGGTAGTCCCCTCCGAATAGTCTTTCTCTTGCTGCTTGAAACGCCCGTTTCTGAAGGTGGCAAAAAGGTGGACAGTGATTTTCATAGAGCGATTATTCCTCCCGCTCAAACCGGCTCCGGCACGGGACGTGGCCAATAAGCAGCCTGGCCCGTGATAGAAAATCAGAAGTTCCAGAACGCATCGATTTCCTCATCGGTGAAATCCCAAACCGCATTATGAGGCGGCAGGGGATTCTTGAAGAACTCGGGGAGGCGATCATCCTTGCTGGTGAATCCGGCGGAGAGGTTGAAGGCCCTCTCCGTCTTGAGGGTATTGACTCCGAGCTCTCCAATCCACTCCGGTGTAAGCTCAAAGCCGAAGCGGGCGTTGAGCATGTCCATCAAAGCAGGAACGCAGGTGGAGATGTCAGCTGCCGGGAACCCGATAAAAAGGCAGAGCCCGATCGAATCGAGCATAACCGTGATGATCTGAAGATGCCGCGAGAGCTCGACCTGGCCGTCCTTCTTCAGGGGATCGACAATGCCGCCTCCGACGCCCATGAGGTTGCTCCCGACGGCATAGCCGGCGGTGTGGTCGGCCCCCATGGTGCTGGTGGCGTAGGTGATGCCGATGCCCTTGATGGAACGGGGATCGTAAGCGGGAATCGCCTGGTTCTTGACCACCGGCACCTGGGTTACGCCGTAAACCTTCCCAACGTGTCCCGTCCCGCTGCCGAAAATGCGGCCTAGAGGTGTCCCTGTGCCGATTTCTTCTCTCAGGATGCGCAATACCTCCTCGCCGTTGCCGAAGGGCAGCACGCCAGCTTCCATGGCCACGCCCAGGGCGACCGATGTCTCGATCGAATCGACCCCGAGATCGTCCATGATGTGGTCGGCCTCGGCTATCTCATCCAGATTCCCGAGGCAGGCATTGGCTCCGAGGGTCTCGATGGTTTCGTATTCCAATCCGGAGGTGACGTATTTGCCTTCCTTGTCCATGTAGACCTGGGAGCACTGGATGATACAGCCGGGCTGGCAACCGTGTCTGGGCTTACCGCCACGTGCGATGATGGTCTCTCTCAGGGTTTCGCCGGAGATATCCTCATGTTTCTCGAAACGGCCGAAGGTGAAGTTGCGAGTCGGAAGACCTCCGGCCGCGTTAACGATATTCACCATTTCGGCGGTACCAAAAGTAGGCAGTCCTTCGCCGGTTGCAGGGTGATCCATAATCGCCTTGGCAAAGGTTCGGGCCGCCGCCTTGAACTTTTCCGGATCGGCCGGGTTTACGCCGGGAGCGTCGGTGTCGTCGATGGAGATAAACTTGATCTTCTTGGACCCCATGACGGCTCCAAGGCCGCCGCGACCATGGCTGCGCAGCTTGCTCTAGCTGTCTTTCACCGATATGTTGGAGATGAGCATCTTCATCTCACCGGCGGGACCGATGGTAAGACCCCGATCTTTTTGCCGAGCCTCTCCTCCAGGGCCTCGACCACAGCGAAGTTGCCTTTTCCTATCAATTCTGTTTCCTCGGCGATGAACACTCCATCCTTGCTGATGTGCAGACCGAACCATTTATCCCCCTTGGGCAGCCCTTCGATAATCAGCGCCTTGATGCCGAGACGGGCAAGCTTCTGGGCGGCAAGGCCGCCGGCGTTACTTTCCTTGATAGTTCCCGTCAGGGGACTTTTCGCACCGGCGGAAAGGCGCCCGGTATTGGCGCCCGTCGTTCCACTGAGAAGACCGGGGGCAAAGATCAACTTATTGTGTTCACCCAGCGGATGACAGGTGGGGCTGACCTCCTTGGCGACGATGGTGGAAGTCAGTCCCCGCCCGCCGAGCTCGGTCCATTCCGGAGGGACCTGCTCGATGCGGGTTTTCAGTTCGGCCATGTCCACGCGCAGAATCTTCTCCATGCTTTTCCTTCTCCTTTACTGTGTATGTCGACCAGGACAAACGGCCTCCTTTCCGGAAGGGAGGTTCCGCCGTTTCCCGCGGAACCCATCGGCCCGCAGCCATGGGGATAAATCCTTTTAGGCCGAAGGGCTCGGAGTTCCTTATCCCCCTGACAGGGACGGATCCTTTAATAAAGGCAGATCCCTCCGTCGTGGTTGATCATTTGTCCCGTAATGAAATCGCTCTCGTTGCTGGCCAGGAAGACCGCCAGGCCGACCAGATCTTCAGGAACCGACTCCCGTTTGATACACTTCTGCGGCGTGAGATCTCTTCCAGGGGGATATCGATCAGTTCCTTGTTTTTGTCGAAGTTATCCCCTCCCGGAGAGTGGGTGAATCCGGGAGCAATGGTGTTGACGTTGATCCCGAAGTCGCCGACCTCCCGGGCCAGCGCCCTGGTGAAAGCCATCACCGCGCCCTTCGAGGCGACATAGTGGAGCATCCCCGGAACCCCATGGAGAATCGACTCTGAGGACGAATTGACGATCTTCCCTTTCGCCTGCTCCTTCATGTAGGG
>CAWBQR010000016.1:0-48551 GCA_963791005.1 uncultured delta proteobacterium
GACCATGGCGGCCGCCCGCGGGTGGAGGACCAGGCGGGCGCGGGGCAGGGGGACGGAGAGGCCGGAAAGGCGGACTCTTCCCTCCAGCCAGTCTTCCTCGCAAAGGTGAAGAAACTGCAGCAGGCAGGGGTCGGGGCCCTCGGCAAGGTAGCGCTCCAGCATCCCCTGCACCCTCCGGTTGTAGCCCTCCCGGCTGGAGCCGTGGGCGAAGTTACGGCCGGGAAAGCGCCGGATGTCGCCGTCGCACCGCTCGGAGATGTGGAAGAGCTCGTGGATGACGGTGGCGAGCTTCTCCTCGAAGGGCAGTCGCAGGAAGCGGGGAACCATGACGTGGATGAGGTAGAGAACCTCCCTCCCCTGGTGGGTGAGAGAGGGCATGCGGAAGGTCTCCCGGAAGCGGCCCCGCCGGCGGCTGGTTTCCGGCTTGCCGGCGGCGAAGCGCAGGGGGGAGATACGGGCGTAGACCCCGTGGGTCCCCTGGGCCCGGGAGCGGGAGAGGCAGAAGAGGACCCGGCGCGGGTCGATGTGGGAAAGCTCGGGAATCTTCCGGCACAAATCCGCCCCGAGCCGTTCGAGGTGTTGGCTGAAGTCGACTGTTTCCGCGGAGGGATAGGACTGGCTCCGACGCCGGCCTGGCTCCCCTGGCTAAGCAAAATTTCGTCACCGCCGGGTTTTTCGGGGCAAGGCATACATCATGATGCTGTCCTGAAAAACGCGTAGCTTATGCGGATGGCGACGCCATCACTTCTTGTCGGGGTGGAACTTATGGCAGAAGAGGCAGCGCATCGGCCCCTCTCCGGGTTTGACCGGATGGCCGGGGGGAAGGGAATCTGGACCCCGTCGTGACATTTGGCGCACAGGGGATCGATTTCTATGGCCCGCTTGTTCGCATCGCGCATCTGGTAGAACTCGCGGTGGGTCGCGTCGTAAGGAATCTTTTTGGTCTTTTCCTTGCCCGAGATGGCGATGAAGGTGCCGAGGACGGCCAGGATGATGAGGATGAAAATCCAGTCGCGGTTTTTGATGGCCATTTTTTCCTTCCCAAAAAAGATGATTTTGAAGCAAAAGGCAAATTTAGCCGCAGATGAACGCAGATGGACGCCGATTAAATTCCTGGGGACAACCTCAGAGTCGGATCAGGCTTTATCTGCGTTCATCCGCGTAAATTGCGCCCGCCAAAAGATTTTATCCTCTCGTTGCTTCATATTACCCGTCCCCGCCAGCGAGGCGCAGCCGATGGCCCCGTTGTGCCGGGGCTCGGGGGGGACGAGTACGTCGGCGCCGGTCGCCTCCCTCAGCAGCTCGAGAAAGGCGGGGCTTCGCGCGACGCCGCCGGTGACGACGATGAGGTCCCGGGGGAAGCGGCGAAGCATCGGGTCGACCCGACGGAGCAGGGTGTTGTTCACCCCGGCGCAGAGGCTCTCCAGCGGGTGGCCCTCGATGATCCTCCCGATCAGCTCGCTCTCGCCGAAAATGCCGCAGGTGGCGTCGAGCGGCACGGGGTTCGCGGTAGTGGCGGGAGAGTTCCTCCAGGGAGACGTCGAGCACCTGGGCCATGTTCTCCAGGTAGCGGCCGGAGGAGGCGGCGCACTTGTCGTTCATGAGAAAATCCATGAGGATACCGTCCTCCACCCGGGCGACCTTGGAGTCCTGTCCGCCGAGGTCGAGCATGGTGAAGGTCTCCAGGCCCGTCTGGAAGCGCACCCCGGCGACGTGGGCCTGGATTTCGGGAACGACCCGGGCCCCTTCCAGGGCGAGGGTGTTGCGCCCGTAGCCGGTCACAACCAGCGGTACCGCAGCCTGCTCCTTCGGGCCGAGCAGGCCCATGGCGTCGAAATCGAGGGTCAGCCGGCCCTCGCGCATCCCGCCGAAGCGCTTGTAGAAGGGGATGGTGTCGTATTCGCGCAGCCAGGCGATTTCCGGGCCGTTCAGGGCGGCGAACTTGGCCTGCCGGCTCCCCAGGTCGATGCCGAGTCCGGTCATGGCTTCCTCGCTTTGACCATCTCCACGAAGCCTTCGAGCCGGATGCGGGTGCGGGCGTCGAGGGGCCCGGGGCGGTCGCCTTCGAGGGTGAGAACCGGGACCTTGAGGCGCTTTCGGACGATGAGGTCCTCGATCTGGCGGAAACAGAAGGACTGCACGTAGTGGATGACGCCGTCGACCCGGCGCCGTCCCAGTTCCACCTCGATGTCGTCGAGGCGGGTGAAGATGTCGTAGGGGTAGGTGTAGCGCCGGTACTGCTCGACGAGGGAGTCGGTCTGCCAGGGCATGGAGAACTGACGCTGGGTCTCGTTGAAGACGACCCGGGCGCCGAGCTCCTCCACCGTCTGGTAAAGGTCGGAAAAGATAGGCGGCACGCCGATGTAGGCCAGGCGCAGGTCTTCTTCGAAGGGCGGTCGCGCGGCGGCCTCGGCCAGGAAGGTGTCGAGTCTCGGCTCCGAAGGCTGTCGATGTCCCCGTTCATGTCCGAGGTGCACACCTGGTAGTAGTGGTTTTCGCCGCCGGTCACCCGGTTCTCCTGCCAGGTCAGGCGGTCGATTTCGTGGACCTTGCGCCGCACCCGGTCGAGCCGCTGCCTGGCCTCCTCGATTTGCCCGGAAGTGACGCCGAAGTGGCGGGCCAGCTTGCCGATTTCGTGGTCCAGGGTGTCGGCGGAGCGGTCGTAGGGATAGGCAAAGGGGACGGTGGCGACGCCCTGCAGGCTCAGCACCTCCATCAGGGCCTGGGTGTTGGAGCAGTCCCCCTCGGTGACGGCGATGATCTCGCCGATGCCATGGCGCAGGGTGGCTCCGTAGAGCCCCTTGATCCAGCCGCAGATGTTGCGGGGGAAGCCGGCCGTTTCGGCCTCCTCGATGAGGCGCTGGGGCTCGGGGTCGGTGATGAAGATGTTGTTGAGGTCGACCGGGCGCCGGCCGGCGGCGACCAGGACCTCCAGGGGAATGGTTGTGGTGAATCCGACCATAGTGTGTACTGCTGAATAGCGGCCGACGAGGGGTCAGTCCGTTTTGATGAAGAGCAGGTAGATAACCAGGAAGATGACCACGATGCCGCCGCCGACGAAGACGAGCAGGCTGTGGTTGCCCAGGCTGTCCAGGGCCGTCCCCTGCTCCACGGTATAGGCGGTCAGCCAGACAAAGCCCGTGACCCCCAGCAGGGTGACCAACAGCAGGCGCCAGCGCATGAGCAGTGCCACCAGGGCCAGCCCCCCCACTCCCCCGAGGAGCCAGGGGTTGTGCACCAGTTGACCCACGTCGAGGTCCTTGAGGAACTGGATGACCCGGCCTGTTTCGAAATGCTTGAAAAAAGCGAGCATCTGGGAGGGGTCCATTCGGTGGCCTCCGGAGGGGTGTCTGTATTGCTTACCTATAGGTTAGCGAAAGCCGTACCATAGCAGGTTTTCCGCCAAAAGGCAAAGCCCAAAAAGACGCATCTGCCTTGACTTTCCCGGGGGCTTTCAATAATATTACAAGCTTGTTCCGGCCCCCAGGAAAGAGGTGGTACGTGTCCGAACGAGCTATTGGAGTATTCGACTCGGGAGTCGGCGGACTGACCGTTTTCAAGGAAATCCTGCACATCCTGCCCGGGGAGGAGTTGATCTACCTGGGGGATACGGCCCGGGTTCCCTACGGGACCAAAAGTCCCCGGACGGTTTTGCGTTACGCCGTCGAAGCCGCCTCCTTCCTGGTGGAACAGCGGGTCAAGATGCTGGTGGTGGCCTGCAATACCGCCTCCTCGGTGGCCCTTCCGGTCCTGGAGGAGCAGTTCAGCCTGCCGGTCATCGGCGTGATCGAACCCGGCGCCCGCAAGGCCGTGGCGGTGACCCGCGGCGGGAAGGTCGGGGTCATCGGCACCGAGGGAACGGTCAAGAGCGGCGCCTACACCCGGGCAATCCAGGCCCTTGAGCCCTCCATCGAAGTCTCGGCCGTCCCCTGTCCGCTTTTCGTTCCCCTGGCCGAAGAAGGGTGGGCCGACCACCAGGTCGCCCACCTGGCTGCCGCCGAATACCTCTCTCCTTTGCTGGAAAAAGGGATCGATACCCTGGTTCTGGGCTGCACCCACTATCCCCTGCTCAAGGATACCCTCCGGAGAGTCCTGGGCGGCGGGGTGGAGCTGGTCGACTCGGCGGAAGAAACCGCGGCCACGGTGGCGGGTCTTCTCGGCGAGCGGAGTATTTTCCGCACCAGGCCCCCGGGCCGCTCCCGGTTTTTCGTCACCGACGTGCCGACCCGCTTCGAGAGGGTCGGAGGGGCTTTTCTGGGCGGGGCGCTCAATGGAGTCGAACAGGTGGAGATCGATTAACAGGTCTTCCCGTGTCCATTTTGGAGAATAGTCTATGAAAGGCAGCCGACCCAAAGATCGCCTGGTCCTCTGGGCCTTTCTGATCATCCTGGTCGCTTTCGGCATCCTGGTGGCCCGAAAATATCTGGCTACGACCCCCGAGGCCCCCGTTCCAGCCCCCGCAGGGCAGCAGGCCCCGAAACAGCTCAGGGAAGTGATCCTCTACTTCGGCGCCCCGGACGGCACCCACCTGGTTCCCGAGGCCAGGGAAATCGAGGACTGTCTGGAGGAAACCGAGTGCATCAAGGGGACGGTGCAGGCCCTGGTCAACGGCCCGGTGGGAGACCTCGTGCCGATCCTGCCTTCGCACACGGTGGTCCGGGGCGTTACCGTGGAGGACTCCACGGCGGTGGTCGATTTCAGCCCCAGTCTGATTTCGGGCCATCCCGGGGGCAGCCTCTCCGAGCTTCTCACCGTCTACGGACTGGCCGACACCCTGGCGGCGGACTTTCCCCACATCCGCCAGGTGCGGATTCTCGTCGACGGCCAGCCGGTCGACACCCTCAAGGGGCACATGGACCTGCGCCAGCCGGTTCCCGCCGATTTCAGCTTCACCCACCCCCCCGAGGGAGCGGCGCCGGAGGGTCGGCGGCCAGCCTCCGGCAGGTGAAGCCCAACCCCCATCCGCCAATCCCCCGGGAGGTTCCGGCAATGGCTGATTTTCTGCAGGCGATAAAGGAGCGGGTCCTGGT
The DNA here is from genome assembly GCA_963791005.1 of uncultured delta proteobacterium. Classification (GTDB taxonomy): domain Bacteria; phylum Desulfobacterota; class Desulfuromonadia; order Desulfuromonadales; family CAWBQR01; genus CAWBQR01. The sequence goes on from CAWBQR010000016.1 coordinate 5,031, forward strand.
TCTCGACGGGGCCATGGGCACGATGCTGCAGGCCCGCGGCCTCAAGGCCGGCGGCTGCCCCGAAGAGATGAACCTGGTGGCGCCGGAGGTGGTCGAGGGCATTCACCGGGAGTACGCCGAGGCCGGCGCCGACATCCTTGTCACCAACACCTTCGGCGGCAGTCGGCTCAAGCTGGCCCATTACGCCCTGGAGGACCGGGTGGCCGAGGTCAACACCCGGGCGGTGGAGATCGCCCGCAGGGCTGCCGGCCGGGAGCGGTTCGTGGCGGCTTCCATCGGTCCCACCGGCCGCTTCCTCGAGCCGGTGGGCGATGCGCTCTTCGATGAGATGGTGGAGGTTTTCGCCGAGCAGGTGACGGCCTTCTCCGACGCCGGCGCCGACCTGATCACCCTGGAAACCTTTCTCGATATCCGCGAGCTGCGGGCCGCCGTGGTGGCCTGCCGCAGCTTCTCCCGCCTGCCGGTCATCGCCCAGATGACCTTCGACGACGGCGGCCGCACGGTCCTCGGCACCCCTCCCGAGGCCGCCGCGGTGACCCTCGACGCCCTCGGAGCCGATGTGGTCGGCTCCAACTGCGGGCTCGGGCCCGAGGGGATCTTCGCGGTCCTGGAGAAGATGCGCTCCGTCACCTCCCGCCCCCTGATCTCCCAGGCCAACGCCGGCCTTCCCGAGCTGCGGGACGGGGAGACGGTCTTTCCCGCCACGCCGGCGGAGATGACGGGCTACCACGAGCAGATGATCGCCCTGGGCGTGCGGGTGGTGGGCGGCTGCTGCGGCACCACCCCGGCCCATATCGGCGCCATCCGCGCCGCCCTCGACGGCCGCGATCTCGCCTGGACGCCTCCGGCCCGCCGCGGGTTTCTCTCCAGCCGGACGGCTGTTGTCCCCCTGGGCGCGGGGGCGCCCTGCGCCGTGATCGGAGAGCGGATCAACCCCACCGGGAAGAAGGCCTACAGCGCCGAGCTGCGCGAAGGCAAGACCGCCTACATCCGCCGTGAGGCGCAGGAGCAGGTCGCTGCCGGTGCGACTCTGCTCGACGTGAACTGCGGCGCCCCCGGGATCGACGAGCCCGCGGCCCTGGAGCGGGCGGTCTTCGCCCTCTCCGGCGTCGCCTCGGCGCCCCTGGTCCTCGATTCCTCCGACCCGTCAGCGCTGGAGCGGGGCCTCAAGGCGGCCGACGGCAAGGTGCTGATCAACTCGGTTTCGGGTGAGGCGAAGAGCCTGCGGGCGATCCTTCCCCTGGCGAAGAAATACGGGGCGGCGGTGATCGGTCTGGCCCTCGACGAGGGGGGCATCCCGGCAGACGCCGAAGGGCGCCTGGCCGCGGCCCGCAAGATTCTCGCCGCCGCCCTGGAGGCCGGCCTCCCCGCGGAGGACGTGGTGATCGACTGCCTCACCCTGACCGTCTCCGCCGAGCAGGATCAGGCTCCGGCGACCCTGGAGGCGCTGCGGCGGGTCAAGGGACGAGCTCGGGCTGGCCACCGTTCTCGGGGTGAGCAACATCTCCTTCGGCCTTCCCTCTCGCCCGGTCCTCTCCTCGGCCTTTTTCGCCATGGCCCTCGAAGCCGGGCTCTCGGCCGCCATCATCAACCCCAAGGACGAACGGATGATGGACGCCTACCGGGCGGCCATGGTCCTTCTGGGCAGCGACAGGAGGGCCGAGGAATACATCGCCCACTACGGCGCAACGGTCGCCGCCCCCGCCGTCCCGGCGGCCGCGCCCCCGGCGGGCATCCGCGACAGGCTGGCCGTCGCGGTCATCGAGGGGGACCGAGAGGGCATCGTGCCCCTGGTCGAGGCGGCTCTCGGCGAAGGGCTCTCGCCCCTCGACGTCAGCAACGAGGGGCTTCTTCCGGGGCTCGAGGAGGTGGGGCGGCGGTTCGCAAAGAACCAGGTCTTCCTGCCCCAGGTCATGCTCTCGGCCGAGACGATGCATGCCGCCTTCGCCAGACTGAAGCAGGAGATGAAGGGGGCGGCCGTGCGCTCCCTGGGGAAGATCCTCATGGCCACCGTCGAGGGGGACATCCACGACATCGGCAAGAACATCGTCTGCACCCTTCTGGAAAATCACGGTTTCGAAGTCATCGACCTGGGGAAAAACGTCCCCGCCGGGCGCATCGTCGAGCAGGCCCGGGCGCTGGAGGTGGACGCCGTGGGGCTCTCCGCCCTCATGACCACCACCCTGAACCAGATGCAGACCACCATCGGGCAGCTTCGGGAAGCGGGGATAGAGGTCTTCACCATGGTGGGTGGGGCGGTGGTCACCCAGGAATACGCCGACTCCATCGGCGCCGACCTTTACGCTCCCGACGCCATGGAAGCCGTCGCCCGGGTGAAGGAGCTCTTCCGCCGCAGGGGCCGGTGAACAGGCCGACAGATGGCTTGCGCGGGTCGGCGGAGTGTGCTAACAATAGGCCAATTTAACTGTTGATTTCGGGATCGGGCATGGTTGTCGGCTTCAATCACAATTTTCGCTACAAGGGCGAGGTCTACCACGTCCAGACCGAGGACGGCGGCCTGAAAAGTCCCAATATCGTCACCCTGCTCTACAAGGCGGAACCATTCTGGCCTCCCGCAAGACCTCCTATGCCGACATTCTCGGGACCGAGCACCTGGCGCAGGTCGTCGAGGAGTTAATGAAGGAGCAGCACAGGGAGATGCTGCGCCGGCTCAAGGGCGGGGAGTTCGATGCCCTTCTGGAGGGCCGGCGGCCCGCGGCGCCGGCTCCTTCGGAGGCTCGCGGCGTCCCCCCGGGAGCTCGCCCGCGACTCGGGAATCCCGACCGCCGGCCCGGCCGGCGCCGAAACCGAGACCGTCCGAAACCGAAACCGAAACCGCTCGCCCCTGCCGATGGGTCGTCCGCATCCGGACCGGAACCTGCCCCCTCCCCGGCGGAGACAAGCCTCGACGAAATCATCCTCTCCTACCTGCTGGGAGAGGAGACAAACGACTAGCCGCTGCGAGCGGTCCGCGCTGCAGGCCGGACCAATGTTCGGCTCCTATGCCGGAGCGCCATGACGAAAGGAAGTGCACCACGATGTTGACTGAAGAGACCGTCCGGGAACTCGAGCTTACCGCCCGGCAACTGAGGGTTGAAATCCTCAAGATGCTGAACACCGCCAAATCCGGACACACGGGAGGCAGCCTGTCGGCCATCGATGTCCTGACCGTCCTCTATTTCCACAAGATGCGGCATGACCCGAGCAACCCCTCCTGGGAGGACCGGGATCGCTTCGTTCTCTCCAAGGGGCACGCCGCCCCGGCCCTGTACGCGTCCCTGGCGCGGGCCGGCTACTTCTCCGCCGACGACCTGAAGAGTCTGCGGCGGCTCGGCAGCCACCTTCAGGGGCACCCCGACATGAACAAGACGCCGGGAGTCGAGGTCTGCACCGGCTCTCTGGGCCAGGGGCTTTCCCAGGCCGTGGGGCTCGCCCTGGCCGGGCGCCTGAAGGGAAAATCCTCCCGGATCTACGCCCTGCTCGGGGACGGAGAGGTGCAGGAAGGACAGATCTGGGAGGCGGCCATGGCCGCGGCCCACTACCGTCTCGACAATCTCTGCGTGATCCTCGACCAGAACGGCCTGCAGATCGACGGGGAGGTGGCCAAGGTCATGAACGTCGGGCCGCTGGGGCCCAAGTTCCTCGCCTTCAACTGGCATGTGCTCGAGGTCGACGGCCACGATATCCAGGCCATCTGCCGGGCGCTCGACGATGCCGAGCAGACCCGGGAGACGCCCACCATGGTCATCGCCCGGACGGTAAAGGGCAAGGGGGTTCCCTTTTTCGAGCACAAGGCAAGCTACCACGGCGTGCCGCCCAGCGACGACGAACTCAGCCGGGCGCTGGAGCATCTGGGGCATGCCTGAAAGTGCGAGTGACTGGTGATTAGGGACTGGTGATTGAGTAAAGGCAAACCAGATCCCCTGTCCACTTGTCGTGTGTCACTCGCCGATGCCTATAGGTTTTACCAATCACCAATCACCATTTACCAATCACAAGGATTATAAATAGTGTCTGAAATGATTGCTACACGGGACGCCTACGGCAAGGCGCTGGTCGAACTGGGCCGGGAAAACCCCAAGATTGTGGTGCTCGACGCCGACCTGTCCGGCTCGACCAAGACGGGCCTCTTCGCGCGGGAGTTTCCCGAGCGCTTTTTCAACTCCGGGGTCGCCGAGGCCAACATGGTCGGCATGGCGGCCGGTCTGGCGGCCGGGGGGATGATCCCCTTCGCCTCCACCTTCGCCGTTTTCGCCGCCGGGCGGGCCTTCGAGCAGATCCGCCAGTCGCTGGCCTACCCGAAGATGAACGTCAAGGTGGTGGCCACCCACGGCGGGATCACCGTCGGGGAGGACGGCGGCTCCCACCAGTCTGTGGAGGATCTGGCCATCATGCGGGCGCTGCCCAACATGACGGTGCTGTGCCCCGCCGACGGGCCGGAGACGGCCGCGGCGATCCGGGCGGCGGCGGCCTTCCATGGGCCGGTCTTTGTCCGCCTCGGCCGCTCCAAGGTGCCGGTGGTCTTCACCGAGGGCTGCGATTTCGTCATCGGCCGCGGGGCCACCCTGCGCCAGGGCAGCGATCTGACCTTCATCACCACGGGGATGATGACCGCCGAGGCCCTGGACGGCCGCCCGCATTCTCGAGGAGGAGAAGGTGTCCGTCCGGGTCGTGCATCTGGGCAGCATCAAACCCCTCGATGTCGATCTGGTGCTGAAAGCCGCCCGGGAGACCGGCGCCATCGTCACCGCCGAGGAGCACTCGGTGATCGGCGGGCTCGGCGGCGCGGTCTGCGAGGTTCTGGCCGAAGGACATCCCGTTCCCGTGGAACGGGTGGGACTGCGGGACGTTTTCGGGCAGTCGGGCACCGCCGGGGACCTGCTCGCCCACTACGGGCTCACCCCCGCCGGCCTGGTGGACGCCGCCGAAAAGGTGCTCAATCGAAAAAAGCAGCTGTGAGCGACATAAGCCGTCGGCCGTAAGGTGTTGGGTTACCTTACGGCTGACAGCTTAAGGCTTACAGCTCTAATTGAGGTAACGTTGTTTTTAAAGAGTCTCATCAGCCGCGTCATAATCCTGACCATCCTCTTGCTCTCCACCGGAATCGGGATCTTTACCTTGTTCCATATCCGGAGGGAGCAGCTGCACCTTGTGGCCTCCACCCGGGAGAGTGCCGAGCTCCTTCTCACCACCGTCGAAAACTCCATCTTCAATTCCATGCGCATGGGCAACAGCGAGGATGTGCAGGCCATCCTGGAGATGGTGGGGCGCAGCCATCGTCTGACCAACGTGCGTATCTTCTCCCCCGACGGAACCATCCTGAAATCGGCCCATCCCGAGGAAATCGGCGCGCGGATCGACCCCTACGACCTGGGGCTCTTCGTCAACGGCCGCACCGAGGGGGTTTCCGAGGTCGACGGGCAGGGAAGTTCTGGCCATCCTCCAGCCCATCGTCTCCGAAGAGCAATGCTTCATGTGCCACGGGGCGGGGCGGAAGGTCATCGGTGTGCTGAACCTCAATTACTCGCTCGCCGACACCGCACAGAAGCTGCGCGAATCCTCCCAGTTTTTCATTTATTCCACCGCCTTCATGATCATCCTGCTTTCGGCGGGGGTCTCCTTCATCCTGCTGCGTTTCGTCAAAAGGCCCATCCAGAACATGGCCGAAAAGATGGCCCTCGTCGAGGCGGGGGACCTCTCGGTGCGCATGGGTCCGCGCTCCTTCGACGAGGTGGGGTCGCTGATGCGAAGCTTCAACTCCATGGTGGACAACCTGGAAAATGCCAAGAAGGAACTCCAGGAATGCCATTACCGGCAGATGGAGAGGGCCGACCGGCTGGCGTCGGTGGGGGAGATGGCGAGCGGCATCGCCCACGAAATCAAAAATCCCCTGGCCGGGATCAGCGGGGCCATCTCCGTGCTGGCCGACGAATATCCCGAAGGGGACGAACGGCGGGAAATCATCAACAAGGTGCTTGGAGCAGATTACCCGGCTCGACAAGACCGCCACCGACCTTCTCTATTTCGGACGCCCGGGAACGCCGGAATTCTCCTTCGTGGACATCAACGCCATCCTGACCAAGACCCTCTTTTTCATCTCCCAGCATCCCGAGGCGAGGAATATCCACCGGGTCAAGGAATTGACCCGCGACCTGCCGCCGGTGTGGGTCGACCAGAAGCAGATCCAGCAGGTGCTCTTCAACATCATCCTCAACGCCATCCAGGCGATGAAAGAGGGGGGGACCCTGTCCATCGTCACAGAGCCCGGCGAGAGCGGCGGACGGAAACTCGTTCGGATTGTCATTTCGGATACCGGCCGGGGTATTGCTCCCGAGGAACTGGAGAACATCTTCGTTCCTTTCTTCACCACCAAAACCCAGGGAACGGGCCTGGGACTTCCCATCTGCAGGCAGCTCCTGGAGCAGCACGGCGGAACGATCCATGTGGAGAGCCGGGTCGGCAGCGGGTCAACTTTTACCATCGAACTGCCCGTGGTCAGTGGGCAGAACCTGAACGGGAAAGAGGCTGAAAGTGCGTAAACAAAAGATTCTGGTAGTCGATGACGAGCATCTCATCCGCTGGTCCCTGGAGCAGAACCTCAAGAAGCAGGGATACGAGGTCTTTGCCGCCGGCTCCGGGGAGGAGGCCCTCAGGGTGGTGCGGGAGGAATCCCCCGACCTGATGCTGCTCGATATCCAGCTGCCCGGCATCAGCGGCCTGGAGGTGCTGGAAAAGGTCAAGGAGAGCGAAGAGGAGATCATCGTCATCATGCTCACCGCCCTGGGGGTGCTCGAGACGGCGGTCAAGGCGATGCGCATGGGGGCCTACGACTACATCAACAAGCCCTTCAACCTCGACGAGCTGGCCATCGTCATCCGCAAGGCCCTGGAGACGAGCGAGCTCAAGAAGGAAGTGGCCCACCTGCGCTCCGAACAGTCGCGCCGCTACGGCATGTCCAATCTGGTCGGCAGCAGCAAGCACATGAAAAACGTGCTGGCCATGGTGGAGAAGATTGCCAAAAGCGACGCCAGCACCGTTCTCATCCAGGGCGAAAGCGGCACCGGCAAGGAGCTGATCGCCAAGGCCATCCACTACGAGAGCGGCCGGGCCGACAAGCCCTTCATGGCCATCAACTGCGCCGCGGTCCCCGAGACCCTGCTCGAAAGCGAGCTCATGGGCCATGAAAAAGGGGCCTTTACCGACGCCAAGAGCCAGAAGAAGGGCCTGTTCGAGCTGGCCGACGGCGGAACCATCTTCCTCGACGAAATCGGAGACATGGAGCCTGGAATGCAGGCCAAGCTACTGCGGGTCCTCGAGGAGCGCACCTTCCGGAGGGTCGGGGGCACCCGGGACATCCAGGTCGACGTCCGCATCGTTTCGGCCACCAACAAGGACCTGCTCAAGGCCATCGAGGAAAAGACCTTCCGAAACGACCTCTATTACCGCATCCAGGTCATCCCCATCTTTCTTCCCCCGCTGCGGGAGCGCAAGGATGACATCCTGGCCCTGGCCCAGCATTTCATCGACCACTTCAACCGCGAGTTCGGCAAGAGCGTCAAGGGTATCTCCAAGATGGCGGAGAAGTTCCTCACCGAATACAGCTGGCCGGGCAACATCCGTGAGCTCAAGAACATCATCGAGCGGGCGATCATCCTGGAGAACGAGGAAATCCTTCTGCTCGAACATCTGCCCCAGGAGATCGTGGCCAAGGCGGGCGGCGCCGGAAGCGGACCTTTCAACCTGAGGCTGCCCCCCGAGGGGATCGATATCGAAGACGTCGAGCGGGAGCTCATCCGCCAGGCCCTGGAGGTCTCCGAGGGGAACCAGTCCAAGGCGGCCAAGAAGCTGAACCTGGGCATCGACGCCTTCCGTTACCGGATGAAGAAGTTCGGTTTTCTCTGAGCCGCGGGGGGAGTCCCTCCCAGTCTCTCCCCTCCAGCTGCCGCTCCTCGGGCGATTGAATTTATTTTCTCCGGTCTTTGGCCGGGATTTTGGTGTTTTCGGGAACGGGCGCTTTCGGGCGCGCGACCCCTTCCCGCTGTATTTCGATTGGTTCAAGGAGAGGTGCTGGTGAAAAATCATTTCCATGTGGTCCTTTTCGCTATTCTTTTCACCTTCCTGGTCAACGGTCCCGCCGAAGCGGTCGTCTGGAACCACAAGAAAGTGGAGAAACCCAAGCCCAACGCCTTTTCCATGTCGGCCACCCTGGGCGGATATTCCTTCGACAGTTCGCAGGGGCTCGACAACGGCATTCTTTACGGCCTGAAGGTCGGATACGATTTCAACGGCCTGGGTCCCGGCGAGAGCCTCGGCCTGGAGGGGGTGGCCTCGGTCATCCAGGCAGGTTCGGGCGGCGGGGGCAATGGCACAGCCTATCAGTTTCGCCTGGATGCGATTTATCCCCTCATGCTCAACAAGAAGCTGATTCCCTTCCTGGCCCTCGGCGGAGGCTGGATGGTCGCCAACGGGGGCGGGGTTTCGGAAAACGGGCCGGTGGTGGCCGGGGGATTCGGCGCCAAGTATTTTTTTAAAAACTATCTGGCGGTTAGGGCCGACTTCCGGGATCTGTTGTGGTTCGATGCCGGCCAGGAAAACAACTTCGAATACACCCTCGGTCTGACCTACCTCTTCGGCCAGAAACGTGAAAAGAAGCCCGCGCCGCTTCCCGATGCCGACCAGGACGGGGTTCCCGACCTCAGAGACAAGTGCCCCGACACGCCGCCTGGGGTCCGGGTGGACTCCCGGGGATGTCCCACCGATACCACCGACAGCGACCATGACGGGGTGTCCGACTACAAGGACAAGTGCTCCGGCACGCCCAGGGGCGCCAAGGTCGACAAGGAGGGCTGCCCCCTCGACAGCGACCATGACGGAGTCCCCGACACCCTCGACCGCTGCCCGGGCACGCCCTCGGGGGTCGAGGTGGACAGCACCGGCTGCGTCAAGGTGGGGGAACCTTCCTTCCGACCCGATCCTCAGCCCGGCGCCGTTACGGCTTCTCCGGCATCCCCAGGGATGAAGGGGGGCGAAGGGGCTACCACGCAGAGGCCGGAAGGCGGGAGCGGAATCCTGTCGGGGAGCCCGACGGTCGCTGCCGCAGCGCCGGGAGAAACCGGTACGGCGCCGGCCGGTATGGCGGCGGAAGAGCCGGCCCCCTCCGCATCTTCCCGACCGGAAGCGACCGCACCCGGCGTCGGAGTGAAAGCTGAACCTGCGTCGTCCGAACCCGCGCCGACCCCCGAAAAGACACAGAGGCTTCGCCGCACGGCACGGGCTGCGGCAAACATCCCGCCCAAACGGCTGACGATCCAATTCGATTTCGATCGCACCATTATCAACGCCACCTACCGCCCGGCGCTTGGAGCGCTGGCCGCGGAACTGAAGGCTTCCCCGGAAAAGCGGGTCGTCATCGAGGGCCATACGGACAATGTCGGCAGCAGGGCCTATAACCTGAAGCTCTCCCGGAGGCGGGCCGCCAGCGTGAAGACGTATCTCGTCGGTCAAGGTGTCGACCCCCGGCGCATAACCCTCCGGGGGATGGGATCCGATTACCCCGTGGCGGACAACGCCACCGAAGCGGGGAGACAGAAAAACCGCCGGGCCGTAGCGGTCATTCGGATAAATTAAGCCTTGAGGCTCGAACGGGGAGTCCCGGTTCGAGCCAAGCGGGCCGAAGAAAGAGGCAGCTCCGGGGATTTCCCGGGCCTGCCTCTTTTTCTATCCTCCGGTCTTGTCCCCCGTCGGTGAAGCGATAAACTACAGGCATGATTTTACCTAAAGGCCCTTTCCGGGAGCCGGGGAATTTCCGGTCGCAGAGGGCGATTCCATCGTTTTGGGAGGTGACATGAAATCTTTCGTCAACGGCGTCAACCTGGCCTATGAGGATATCGGCAAGGGGCTGGCGGTGATGTTGATTCACGGCTTTCCGCTGCGCCGTACCATGTGGCGTCACCAGGCCAAAGCCCTGGTCGAGGCCGGCTACCGGGTCGTACTGCCCGATTTGAGGGGGTTCGGAGAGAGCGAGGTTCCCGACGGCCCCTACTCCATGGACGTCTTCGCCGACGACCTGGCGATGCTCCTGGCCCACCTCGGCATCGGCAAGGCGGTTGTGGGAGGGATGTCCATGGGCGGTTACATCCTGTTGAATCTGCTCGCCCGCCATCCCCAGCGGATAAAGGCCGCCTGTTTTTTCGTGACCCGGGCCGGGGCCGATGAAGCCGTCGGCAAGGCGCGCCGGACCGAACTCGCCCACGCCGTCCGGGAAAAGGGGCCGGTGGAGGTCTCCCAATCCTTCGAAACCATCCTTTTCGCCCCCGAAACCCCCCAGCGCAATCCGGCCCTGGTGGCCGAGGTGCGCGAGTGGATGCTGGGCACCGACCCCCTGGGCCTGGCGGCCGGACTTCTGGCCATGCGGGACCGCCGGGACTACTCGAGTGCTCTCGGGGCTTTCGACCTTCCCGCCCTGGTGGTCAAGGCCGAGGAGGACCGGGCCATTCCGCCGGCCGAGGCCGACCTGCTGGCCGCGGGCCTGCCCCGCGCCACCTTGTGCACCCTGGGCGGGGGAGGCCACATGGTCAACCTGGAGCAGCCCGAAGCCTTCAACGGCTGCCTGCTCGATTTTCTCCGGAGAGTCTCCCCCTGCCAGGTCTGAGCGCTCATGGACCAGGTCCTTCACTGGGTTTCGCAATACGGCTACGCCGGAATCATTCTGCTGCTGATGTTCGGGATCGTCGGACTGCCGGTACCGGACGAGTGGCTGCTGATGTTCACCGGCTTTCTGGTCCACCGCGGCACCTTGTCCCTGGTGCCCGCGGTGGCCTCCGCCTTTTTCGGCAGTGGCTGCGGCATCACCGTAAGTTATGCCCTGGGGCGAACCCTCGGCGTGGCTGTCATCCGCAAATACGGCTGGCTGGTTCATCTTGACGAGGGGAAGCTGGAGAAGGTTGGGGGGTGGTTTGACCGCATCGGCAAATGGACCCTTCTGGTCGGATACTTCGTGCCGGGGGTGCGGCACCTGACCGCCTTCGTGGCGGGGACCTCGAGCCTCAGGTATCCCGTTTTCAGCCTTTTCGCCTACATTGGCGCCCTGTTGTGGGTGGCCTGCTTCGTCACCCTGGGCTATGTTTTTGGAGAGGAGTGGAAAACGGTGGCCGAGTGGATACGGAGCAACCACTGGTTGATCACGGGAGTGGGCGTGGCGGTGCTGCTGGTCTGGTTTTTCCTCTGGCGATGGTATGCGGCGCGGGGCCGGGAGGCGTGAACCCGAAAAACCGGAATCTTCACGCAGCGCCGCAACGGCGCGAAGAAAAATCTCAACGCTCCCAGCCCTTCGGTCCAAAGAATCCGTGAGAATCCAGGTTTTGGTATCCTTGGCGGCCGTTGCGCCGTTGCGTGAGCTATTGGGATTTTTGGCGGGAAGTCCGCCGGAAAGCTTCCCGTTCCCGTGCCTCAGCTGCTTATTCTGATGACCCCCCCCCCGGGGGGGTCTTACGCGAGCCCTTCCACCGGTTATCAGCTAATACCATCCAGGCATTCCTGGTGCAAAACCGTCCCCCAATTATCGCGGCTGGTTTGCAGGGGTTTCAGGAAACAGGCTTTTTGCCTGCCCCTTGGGGACAAAACAATTCAAGACAACATTTTGAACATAATTCCATTCTTCATTTTCGGTTCTGGGATTGTTTGATGGCTTCATACCGTGCCCGGTTTTCCTCATTGGGCGGATAGAGGCCGGGCAGCGCGGCGCCGGCTCTAACCTCATCAATGATCCAGCCTTCGTACCGTTCCTGTTCCACCGCCAGGTCGACGATTTCACTGACCATGGCCGCCGGAATTACCACGGCACCATCCCGGTCAGCTACAATGACGTCGTCGGGGAAGATCGCCACTCCCCGCAGCCAACAGGTTGTTGCCAATCGACAAAGGTCAGGCCGGCCACGGACGGCGGTGCGGCGGCGCCACTGGCCCATACCGGCAGTCCAGAGGACAGTACGCCTGCCAGATCCCGCACCACGCCGTCGGTGACCAAGGCAGCCACACCTCGTTTCGCCATGCGCACGCACAAGATGTCCCCCCAGATAGCGGCATCCTCACCCCCATAGCATCCACCACTGCAATACAGCCATCCGGCATCTGTTCGATAGCGGCGCGGCTCGACTTTGGAGAGGCCCAGGAAGCTGGCGTCGCCAGATCCTCGCGGGCGGGAACAAAGCGCACTGTGAAAGCGCGCCCCACGACCCGGTGAGCCTCCGGGGCAAGTGGGAACGCCCCCGAATCCAAACGTTGCGCAGGGTTTTCTTCAGAAGAATGGTTGTCAGGGTGGCCGTGGTAACGCCGGTCAGCGCTTTGAATAGCGCCTTGTCATTTGCTGCAGTCATGTCCCGTCCTTTCACTGAATGATTTGTCGGAAATCCTGTCCTCGGAACTGGCTTTGAGTTTGGTCCAGTAGGTTTTTCTCCCTAAACACCATTTGTTGCGAAGTTTTATCACGAAAGGAGCGGAGAGTTTGGTTCTCCTGGGTGTTTGCGGTTGGCTAAAACGAGAGCTTTTCTCACCGGAAAGGGGTTGTGTAAGGGCAGCGCCGGCAAGGTCCTTTACTACCCAGATCTCAATCCGGGATGATTTACCGGACTGTCGTAAAAAAGCTTAACCGATGGTCACGGGCTACTCTATCCGTTTTGTTTTATTTTGATGGATTTCCAGGTGGGAGGGATGGTTGACAGGCCCAAAATTCGAACATGGTGGAGGAGACCTAAACCTCTGCTTACGGCGCGAAGCTGGCTAGCGGCTTTCGGCATGGGGGACCTTGGCGCAGCTTTTTTGCGAAGTGAGTAGGTCTTCCTATAAAAACAGAGTTATTTATGTGCTCAAATAGGGAAAAAATTTTAATGTATTAATCATATCCCTCTTTGCGTGCAAATAAATTAATCAATAGCTTCAATGGGTTGCGCAAAAATGTCTATTTTGTGTGCATGTTGGCATGTTTAATGGAAGGAAAAGGCGTGTTTTTTAAATCGTAGCAGTTTTTGTGTCCAAAATTTATGCAGAAGTGTGACTTTTTCCAAAGGAGGATGGCCGTGACCCTCACCATTGACGAGAAACTTGAGCCGATCTACCAGGAGGTCCTGCAGCGCAACCCCGGCGAGGTGGAGTTCCACCAGGCGGTCCGGGAGGTGCTGGAATCCCTCGGCCCGGTGCTGGTCAAGCACCCCGAGTACCTGGAGCACAAGATCATCGAGCGCATCTGCGAGCCGGAGCGGCAGATCATCTTCCGGGTGCCCTGGCAGGACGACAAGGGGGAGGTGCAGATCAACCGCGGCTTCCGCGTCGAGTTCAACAGCGCCCTCGGCCCCTACAAGGGGGGCCTGCGCTTCCATCCCTCGGTCTACCTCGGGATCATCAAGTTCCTCGGCTTCGAGCAGATCTTCAAGAACGCCCTGACCGGCATGCCGATCGGCGGCGGCAAGGGCGGCTCCGATTTCGATCCCAAAGGGAAGTCGGACGACGAAATCATGCGCTTCTGCCAGAGCTTCATGACCGAACTCTACCGCCATCTCGGCGAGTACACCGACGTCCCCGCCGGCGACATCGGCGTCGGCGGACGGGAGATCGGCTACATGTTCGGCCAGTACAAGCGCATCACCAACCGCTACGAGGCGGGCGTGCTGACCGGCAAGGGGCTCGACTGGGGCGGCTCGCTGGTGCGTACCGAGGCGACCGGCTACGGCGCCACCTTCTTCGTCGACGAAATGCTCAAGGCCCGCAAGGACTCCTTCGAGGGCAAGATCTGCGTCGTCTCCGGTTCGGGCAACGTGGCCATCTACACGATCGAAAAGATCCACCAGCTCGGCGGCAAGGTCGTCGCCTGCTCCGACTCCAACGGCTTCATCTACCATGAGAAGGGGATCGACCTCGACGCTGGTGCAGCAGCTCAAGGAAGTGGAGCGCCGGCGCATCAAGGATTACGTCCAGTTACCACAAGCACGCCAAGTACGTCGAGCAGGCGGCAACATCTGGGAGATCCCCTGCCAGGTGGCCATGCCTTCCGCGACCCAGAACGAGATCAACGGCAAGGATGCCGAGACTGCTGGTGAAGAACGGCTGCATCGCCGTCGGCGAAGGGCGCCAACATGCCGACCACCCCGGAAGGGGTCAAGGTATTCCTCGATGCGCGGGATCGCCTACGGTCCCGGCAAGGCGGCCAACGCCGGCGGCGTGGCGACTCAGCGCCCTGGAAATGCAGCAGAACGCCAGCCGCGATTCCTGGACCTTCGAGTACACCGAGAAGAAGCTCGCAGCAGATCATGAAGAACATTCACGCACTCTGCTACGAGACCGCCGAGGAATACGGCGCTCCGGGCAACTACGTCATCGGCGCCAATATCGCCGGCTTCATCAAGGTGGCCAATGCCATGGTCGCGCTGGGCCTCGTCTGATTTCCGTACCGTCGTAGAGAATAAAACAAAAAGGCCCGGTTTCTGCCGGGCCTTTCTGCGTCTGCAGAAGATTCTTCCGAATCGCCCTCAGAAGTGAGCAGATAAGCTTTCTGGGAGACAACATCCGCCATCAGCCGCAAGTCCGGCTCCGGGGATCCGGAAGACCTTGACCACCTGCTTATACCGGCTGCTCGCCGGCATCAGTCCCTCCAGAGCGTTGGGCAGGTTATGCATCCAGTCCTCGTTGAGCCGACAGGTTCCGTGTTCCGGGAAGAGAGCGAGATAGAAAATATCCGTTTCCACCAGATCCTGGAAGAAGTGGGACCCGATAGGAGAGCTCCGGCATCAGGTCGCCGCTGGTGAAAGCCACTTCGCCCAGGGCGGTCATGTTGTTGATTTCGGCGAAAGTGATCGGCACCCCCAGGGAGGGCGTCGAGGTTCCCCACCTTCCCGGCCCCAGGAGCATGGTCCGGTTTTGGGAACGGTCGGCTATCCGCCGGTTGAGGCGGCCGATCAGGCGCGCAACCTCGTATTTCTCTGTCAAGGGAAGGGCAGCATAGCGGCCGGGATCGACCCAGATGAGCCATCGGATCTCCTGGGAGATGTTGCCGCCCATGAAATTTCCTTCGGAGCGGAAGAAGACCTTCTCATCGGGAATATCCCGCGGGATCTCGACCTGAATCTGCTGCCCCTTGGTCTGGAGCGGGCGGCATTGGACTACGTCGATTTTGATCTGGCCGTCAGAGGCGAAATTGACGGTGAATTCCACATCCACTGGGTACTGGTAGGCATCTTCCAGCGTCTTCAGAAGTCGCTGCATAAGGGCGGTGAAGGGGGTCTCGGCAAGGAGCCTGTCGAAGCGTCAGCATCCAGACTTCCTGTCCCTTGCGCCCCCGCTCTTCCAGGCGCCGGATGGTTTCGTAATCCTTCACTCCATACCTTTGCCAGGGGATATCGATCCCTGCCTGGATAAGGTTCAGCAGGGAGACGGTCTGCAGGCGGTTTTCGTCGATGTTGAGCAGGTCGACATCCCTCTGGGAGAACCGGCGGGCATCCTCGATGTTCTTGTGCGGCTTCTTCAGGGGCGCGTCGAGGGCGACGATGCGGGGATAGTCTCCCTCCATTCGGTCCACGGCGCGAGTTCCGAGCCCAAGGACCATGCGCAGCATTCCCGCCTGGGGATCCATCCCCTTGTCCCAGACGAAAGTATTGTAGGAAATGCCGACACCTGCCAACTCAGGAAAGTAATAGTGCTGGCGGTAGGCGCCGGAGACCCTCTGGATGCAGCAGGGCCATCTGCTCATCCTGCAATCCAGCCCTCGCTGCAGGCGGTAGGAGAGGGCGTCCTCGCTCATGGCACTGGCGAAGATTCGGCGCACCGCCTCCTCGAACTGCTCGAGACGCTCCTCGGGAGTCCCCTGGTTGACGCAGAAGAAGCTATCGTATTTGCCGGCAAAGGCGTTACCGAAGCCGTCCTCGAGCAGGGAGCTGGAGCGAACGATGATGGGATACTGACCGTAGTATTCCAGCATCTTGTGAAACCCTTCGCGGACCGACTCGGGAAACCTCCCCTCCAGCATCTTCTCCCGCAATTCGGCGGCGGCGGGAAAATACCCTTCCTTCGATTTCTGCCGCATGAAAAGGTTCCACCAGCCGTTGTGCACGATGTAGGAATAGTAGACATTGGAGCCGACAAAGAAGGAATCGTGCGCCTCCAGATGCTCCTCCCAGTTGAAGGAGGGGTCGCGCAAAAGGATGTTCCCGGCCAGAAGCATGCCGACCGTTTTGCCGCCGATGAAGCCGGTGCCGATGACCCGGGACTTGATGTGCGAGGAGGTCCGGCAGGCGTAAATAGCGATGGGCCAGGGAGAGGATCCGTTCGTCGCGGCCGATCAGGTGCCGGCTGATATGCTTCACCATCTCCGCCTGCTCCTCCTGGGCGTTCGGATCGGCGGCAAGGCTTTCGGCCTGGAGGAAAAGACGGTGCCAGTGGTCGAGCTGGCGTTGGGCGCTGTCGGCGCTGTACCGGGCGAGGGAGCTGAGAAGGGCGGTCGCTTCGAAGCTGTTGGTCAGGGGGATGAACTGCTCGCCCTCCTTCCGGTGCGGCAGGAACATGGTCGGCGAGCGCCTCTGCCAGACCTTCAGGGGGTGGATATGAAAACTCCGGTCGTTTTTGTAGACATCGATGAGGACCTGGGTGGTGTCCCGGATTCGTTCTATCGTCTGGTAGGAGTGCCGGTGGCGAAAGATGGCGAAATAGGCGACTGTATCGAGTTCGAAAAGGTAGGGGCATGTAACCCGGAAAAAGTTCCCCACCATGTGGTCGGTGGCCCAGGCGGTGAGAAGGTCCGAAAGGCAATCGAAAACCAGGAAGGCGTCTTGCCCTTCTTCGGTGAGGATGGCGTGAATGCGGGTGGCGAAGGATTCGAAGCCGAGGGTTGGATCGAGGCGGTGGATGGTGATAGGCGGCGAAGCGCCGATAAGGGGTTCATGGTCCCCGAAGCGCATATAAATGACCCGCTTTCCCTCCTGCAGGGCGTGGTCGACGAAAGGGCCGATGAAATAGCGGTAATCGGCGATGGAATCGACCTTCCAGACGACATTGTCCCCGATGCGCAGGTCATCGAGGATCTTGTCCAGGCCGGCGTAGCCGGTCGTTACGCGAACGGCGGAATCCATGCGAGGGCTCCCTTTCCCAGGCTCAAGATTAAGCGGTATTTTTGCCTTTTTTTATAGCATATTATTCGAGTTGGGAGCCAGGCTTTTCTGGATATCCCGGGTTTTTACCGGAGCAAGTGTCTTTTTGATGAAATATTGGGCAATTATTTACAAAGGACTTCAAGGGTTGCTATTTCAAGATCCATTGGAGACGGGAGGTATATGACGAGAAAATCACCGACTGTGTTGAGGGTTGTCAGGAGTAAGGGAGAAGTTAGTATTTACAGTGATTTGGGGGGAAAGCGCTCCATGATGAATCCCATATCCGCCGGCAAGTTCGGCAAGAGCCTTCGTTCCGACCACTGCGGCAAGAACGACTTTGACCTTGAATTCGGTGCATTGACGGGCGCGGTCCTTGGTCATGATGTTAGGTATGAATTGTTGGAATCATCGGAGGCGATGCCCTTCGGCGCCTTCAGCAAAAACAGGACGACTGGTGAGACTTTTGGTCGGCAGACTCTTGACTGCCGGACAGCTGGTTCGAGGCCGGTTTGATTCTGTCTTTCTCATTTCCAAAAAAAAGGGAGTCCTCCATGCCAAAAATCGTCCGCTTTCATGAAAACGGCTCTGCCGAGTCCTCAATCTCGAAGAACTGCCGCAGACCGAACCCGGCGAAGGGGAGGTCCGTTTGAAGGTGGAGGCCATTGGTCTAAACCGCGCCGAGGTGATGTGTCGTCAGGGGCAGTACCTTACCGCCTTCGGGGCCCTAGTTGAATATGGCCACATAAAAAAGAACGACCCGGTTCTGCTCACGGCGACCAGCAGCAGCGTAGGTTTGGCCTCGATCCAGATCTCCAAGGCGGCTGGAGCATTGGCCATTGCCACCACCAGGGGCATGGACAAAAAAGTTTTCTTCTGGACGCCGCCCCGGCGCTGGATCAAGTCCAGCTTGGGTTTCTCCGATCCTTTCTGTTTAAGAATCCCAATCGGCAATTGGAGAGATTAGGCTTTCTCTCATCTGGTTGTTCCGCTCGGATTACAATATAAAGGTTTCCGTAAAAATCGCCTTATTTTAGACGGTTCCACCGATTTCTGCATCGCCTTAAGGCTGACTTAAGTTTTCCATGGGCAAAATGCCCTTCGGACTTTGGACTCCAATCTTGATGGCGTCGCAAAAAGTCCGCCCCACGGCGTTACGGCGTTTTTTCAGGACCTCGACCTGCCTGATCATGGGGTTGGGTTCAACCTTCTCTGGCGTTCCTGACATCCTGATGGAGCGGTTACACGCCATTAAGGTTGATTTAACTTTTCTCGGGGTACAATATCCCAAAGCCCCGAGAATCACTCTACGAGAAGCAAAGGGATGAAGAATATTTTGGGCATCTTTCGCAAATTCATCCTCCTCTTTTGTCTTGGCTCTTTGGCGGGTTGTTCCGTTTACCACCCCAAACCCCTCGACCTGCAGGCCGCCCTCCCCACCGAGGTGCCGCACCTGACGATAGACCTCTCATCCCTGCACATTCCTCACCTGGCCCCTCACACCTTCGACCCCAGGGACGGCCTCGACGGCATCGAGGTCGCCACCCTTGCCGTGGTGAACAATCCAGAGCTGCGGGCAGCCCGGGGCGTCGTGGGGGTGGCCCGAGCCCAGGCCTTTGCCGCAGGACTGCTCCCCGACCCCCAGCTTGGCGCGAGCCTCGATTTTCCGACCAATTCGCTTCCCGGCTCGACCTTCACGGGCTACAGCTTCGGTCTGAACTACGACCTCAACGCCCTTCTCACCCGGAACCTCGCCCGAAGAGCCGGGTGGGCCGAAGCCCAAAAGGCCGATCTCGATCTGCTCTGGCAGGAATGGCAGGTGGCCAACCGAGCCCGCCTGCTCTTCGCCCGAAACCTTGAGCAGGACCGGCTGATGACCGTCCTTCGGAGATATCGCAAACTCCTGGCCTCCAGATACGACCGCATCCGGCAGGCCCTGAATGAGGGGAACACAACCCTCGGGGCAGCGGACGCCGACCTGGCGGCCCTGCAGGACGTGGAGAGGCAGCTCAACGACCTTGAGCGGGAGAGAAGCAAAAACCGCCATGAACTCAACCAGCTCCTTGGCCTCTCTCCCCAGGTGCGCCTCAGGCTGGTCGGCTCTGTGGAGCTGCCGCCTCTCGATGAAGAAGGGGTGAAGGCTCTGCTTCCGAGCCTTGTCCGGCGCCGACCGGACCTCCTTGCCCTGCAGGCCGGGTACCGCAGCCAGGACCTTCGCTACCGGAAGGCGATCCTCGAACAGTTCCCGGCTCTGAACGTCGGGCTGACCCGGTCCAGCGACACGAGCAACGTCCACACCCTGGGGGTAGGCATCACCTTGAGCCTTCCCCTGTTCAACCGTAACCAGGGGAAGATCGCCGTCGAAAAGGCCACTCGAAAGCAGCTCTACGATGAGTTCGAAACCCGCCTGGTGACCGCCCGCGCCACCATCTCGGAGCTTCTGGCCGACCAGCGGCTGCTGGAGGCACAGGTCGCGCGGATCAAAAAGGTCCTCCCGATCCTGGAGGAGGCCGCCAAAAAGGCCAGGGAGGCCTTTGAGACCGGCGACGTCGACGAGATGACCTACGTTACCCTGCAGAGCAGCCTGGTCAACAAACGCATCGGAGCGATCAAGCTCGAACAGTCGGTTCTCGAACAGCGCATTGGCCTGCAAACCCTTCTGGGCAGCGAGCTGCCCCTACGGCAAGAGAAGACCCCATGATCCTGAAACGAACAGCAATGATACTCCTTGCGTGCTTCCCCCTTCTTCTGACTGCGGCCACCGGCACCCGGGCGGCCGAGTCGCCCAGCGTCCTCGTGCGGA
Source organism: uncultured delta proteobacterium (assembly GCA_963791005.1). Classification (GTDB taxonomy): domain Bacteria; phylum Desulfobacterota; class Desulfuromonadia; order Desulfuromonadales; family CAWBQR01; genus CAWBQR01. Next base: position 24,963 of record CAWBQR010000016.1, read on the forward strand.
CCGAATCTTTGAAGAAGGCGCCTCTGCCCTCCACCCTGACCTGCTACGGGGAGGTCAACGCCGACACCCGCCGGACGGTCAATATCGGATTTCCCAGGGCGGGGGCGGTCTCCAGGCTGATGGTGAGCGCCGGGGAGGTGGTCAATAAAGGAAGGGCCCTTCTGGTGTTCCGCACCGCTCCCGGTGACGCCCTGGAATACCGCAAGGCCCAGGCGGCTCTCAATTACGCCCGGGACGAGCTTCGCCGAACCGAAACCTTGGCGGCCAAACACCTGGCCACCAACGCCCAGGTGGCCTCCGCCCGCAAGGACCTCGCCGAGGCCGAGGCCCTTCTGCAGACTCAGCGCAAGCTGGGGCAATCCCTTGAAACCGAGCGGGTCCTCGCCCCCTTCGACGGGGTCGTGACCGCCCTGAACGTCAAGGAGGGCGACCGCACCCAGGCCGGAACGACGTTTCTGCAACTTGCGAGAAAGGGGGCCCTCCGGGCTGATCTTGGAGTGGAGCCCGAGGACGTCCACCGGGTCGCCGTCGGTATGCCTGTAAGCATCGACTCGGTCTTCGACGCTGGTCAAAAGGCAAAAGGGCGCGTGACGGAGGTCCACGGGATCATCAACCCCCAGACCCGGCTGGTCGACGTTCTGGTCGGGATGAGTTCGGGGATCTCTCCCACTTCCTGCCGGGCATGCAGGTTCTCGGGAAAGTCACCCTTCGCACCGGCACCTACTGGCTCGTTCCCCATCCGCGGTTCTCACCGACCGGCAGGGGGCCTACATCTACCAGGTCGAAGGCGGCAGGGCGCACCGGGTCAACGTCCGCATCGAGGAGCAGACCGACAAACAGACGGCCATCTCGGGAGACTTCGCCCCCCGCCTCAAGGTCGTCGTGGAGGGCAACTACGAGCTGAAGGACGGCATGGCCGTGCGGGAAGAGAAGCCATGAAATTCACCGACTGGAGCCAGCCCCATCGCCGCTCGCTCCTCTTTCTTCTGGTCATGCTGGCGGCGGCGGGCCTTATGGCCGCCTTCCAGCTGCCGGTCACGCTCTTTCCCAAGGTCGACTTTCCCCGCGTCGACGTCACCCTCGACGCCGGCGACCGGCCGGCCGACCAGATGGTGCTGCAGGTGACCCGGCCGGTGGAGGAGGCGGTGCGCCGGGTGCCGGGCGTGCGCGGTGTGCGCTCCACCACCAGCCGCGGCAGCGCCGACATCTCGATCTATCTTCGACTGGGGCACCGACATGGCGACGGCGACCCTGCAGGTCAACGCCGCCATCAGCCAGATCCTGCCGCGCTGCCGCCGGGCACCACGCTGCACCACCCGGCGCATGGACCCGACGGTCTTTCCCGATCATCGCCTACAGCCTCACCTCCGAAAACGCTCTCGCTGACCGCGCTGCACGATCTGGCCCACTACCAGCTGCGCCCGCTGCTCTCCAGCGTCGACGGCGTGGCGCGCGTCGGGGTCGTGGGCGGCGCGCGCGAGGAGTACCGGGTCACCGTCGATCCGGCGCGCCTGCAGGCCTATCGGACTGGGCCTTGACCGATGTCGCCAAGGCCCTTTCCGCCGCCAACGTGGTCAACGCGGTGGGCCGGATGGAGGACCACTACAAGCTCTACCTCGCTGGTCGCCGACACCCGCCTGAAGAACCTCGACAAGATCGGCACGACGGTGCTCAAAAGCGGCGCCAACGGCCTGGTGCGCCTGGAAGACGTGGCGACCGTTGACGACGCGACGCGTCCCGCAGTGGATCCGGGTCACCGCCGACGGCCGCGAGGCGGTGCTGCTGAACATCTACCAGCAGCCCGGCGGCAACAGCGTGCAGATCGCCCGCGACATCAAGGCCAAGCTCGCCGCGTTACCGGCCGCAGATCCCCAACGGGGTGAACATCGCCAACTGGTACGACCAGAGCGAGCTGGTGGTCGCCTCGGCCGCCAGCGTGCGCGACGCCATCCTCATCGGCATCGGCCTGGCGGCGCTGGTGCTGCTGCTCTTTCTGCGCAACCTCAAGATCACCCTGATCGCCATCCTGGTGGTGCCGGCGGTGCTCGCCGCCACCGTGGTCCTGCTCTATGTGCTGGGCATGAGCTTCAACATCATGACCCTGGGCGGCATGGCGGCGGCGGTGGGGCTGATCATCGACGACGCCATCGTCATGGTCGAGCACATCGTGCGGCGGCTGCGCGGCGGCGCCCGAGGCCCATCACGGGCGGGTGATGGAGGCGGCGCGGGAGTTCGCGCCGCCCCTGGCGGGTTCCGCTCCGCCACCATCGTCATCTTCGTCCCGCTGGCCTTTCTGACCGGCGTCACGGGCGCTTTTTTCAAGGCGCTGTCGCTGACCATGGCCTCGGCGCTGGTCATTTCCTTTCTCATCACCTGGCTGGCCGTGCCGCTGCTGGCGGATCATCTGCTGGACGCAGAAGGACGCCGAGCAGAAGGAAGGGGGGCGGCTGACCGAGTGGTTCCACCGCCGTTACGACCGGCTCATGAGCGCCTTCTGGCGCGGCCCCTGCTGGTCCTGCTCTGGTCCTGCCCCTGCTGGCGCCTGGGCTGGCTGGCCTACCGGCAGGTCGGCTCGGGGTTCATGCCGGCCATGGACGAGGGCGGATTCATTCTCGACTACCGAAGCCCCCCGGGCACCTCGCTCACCGAGACCGACCGCCTGCTGCGGCAGGTGGAGGCGATCATCAGGAGCACCCCCGATGTGGAGACCTACTCGCGGCGCACCGGCACCCAGCTCGGCGGCGGCATCACCGAGGCCAACGAAGGCGACTTCTTCGTCCGCCTCAAGCCCAGGGCGCGCGCCGCCCCATCGAGGCAGGTCATGGACGAAGTCCGCACGCAGGTCGAGCAGCAGGTGCCCGGCCTCGAGATCGAGATGGCCCAGCTCATGGAGGACCTCATCGGCGATCTGACCGCCGTGCCGCAGCCGATCGAAATCAAGATCTTCTCCGACAACGAGCAAGCAGCTTGAGCAGACCGCGCGGACAGATCGCCGGAAAGATCTCCGGAATCAAGGGGATCGTCGAGGTGCGAAACGGCATCAATCCGGCCGGCGACGCCCTGGAGATCCACGTCGACCGCGGCAAGGCGGCCCTCGAGGGGGTGGACCCCGAGGCGATCACCTGCCTGTCTGCAGGACTATCTGCAGCGGCACGGTCACCACCCAGATGCAAAGCGGGGCCAAAATGGTCGGCGTGCGGGTCTGGATTCCCGCGCCGGCTGCGCCGCACCGCGCCGGACGTAGGCAATCTGCTGCTTCGGGCGCCGGACGGCCACTGGTTCCCCCTGAGACGGGTAGCCCGCGTCGTTCCCGTCACGGGCCAGCCCCAGATCACCCGCGAGAACCTCAAGCGGATGGTCGCCGTGACCGGCCGCATCAGCGGCCGCGACCTGGGCTCGGCGATCCGCGACGTCAAGAAGGTGCTCGATCAGCCCGAGCTGCTCCCGCCGGGGATGTATTACGAACTGGGCGGCCTTTACCGACAGCAGCAGATCGCCTTCAAGGGGCTGCATGACGGTGTTGTCGCCGCGGTGGCCCTGGTGTTCCTGCTGCTGCTCTTCCTGTACGAGCGCTTCCGGGTGGCGCTGGCCATCCTGGCGATGCCGCTGCTGGCGGCGCCGGCGGTCTTCATCGGCCTCTGGGCGACCGGCATCGAGCTGAACATCTCGGCGATCATGGGCATGACGATGATCATCGGCATCGTCACCGAGGTGGCAATCTTCTACTTCTCCGAATACCAGGATCTGCCGTGCAGAGATCGACCACGCGAGGCGCTGGTCGAGGCGGGCAAAAACCGTATGCGTCCGATTGCCATGACCACGGTCGCCGCGATACTCACGCTGCTGCCGCTGGCGTTCGCTATCGGCCAGGGTTCGGCCATGCAGCAGCCGCTGGCCATCGCCATCATTTCGGGGCTGGCGGTGCAGCTGCCCCTGGTACTGGTGGTCATGCCCGTGCTCTTCCACGTGCTGGAGAAAAAGGTGCCTGAAAAAACCCGTAAAATTCGAAATGGATGAGGTCACCATGCGCATCCTTCTGGTGGAAGATGATTCGATGGTTGGCGAGAGCCTCCGCCAGGGGCTTCGCCAGGACGGATTTGCCGTCGACTGGGTGCAGAATAGCGAAGACGCCGAACTTGCTCTTTCGGGCGAACCCTATAGCCTGCTTCTCCTCGACCTGGGGCTGCCCGACCAATCCGGACTGGAGCTGCTTGACGCCCTGCGCGGAAGGGGTAACGACCTCCCGGTTGTGATCATCACTGCCCGAGACGCCGTATCCGACCGTATCGCGGGCCTCGATACGGGGGCCGACGACTACATGGTAAAGCCCTTCGACCTGGAGGAGCTCGAGGCGAGAATCCGCGCCGTCCTGCGGCGAAAGACCGGTCGGGCGCAGCCTCTGCTGCAGCACGGGGACCTCACCCTGAACCCCGCGACCCATGAGGTGCTCAAGGGGGACAGCACCGTGCAGCTCTCCGCCAGGGAGTTCCGCCTTCTCCAGGCGCTTCTGGAGCGGCCGGAGGCCGTGCTGTCGAGAGCCCAACTGGAGGAGCGCCTTTACGGCTGGCAGGAGGAGGTGGGCAGCAACACTGTGGAAGTCTACATCCACCATCTGCGCAAAAAGTTGGGGGCAGGCATCATCCTGAACGTCCGGGGCGTCGGCTACACCCTGTCGAGGGAGTCATGATGACCATTCGCAAAAGGCTTCTGCTCTGGCTGCTCTCCGCATTGGTCGTGACAGTCACTGTTTCCAGCGCCATCATCTATTTCATGGCCCAGGGGGAGCTCAATGACCTCTTCGACTATCAGTTGCGACAGATGGCCCTCACCCTCCAGCACCACGGCCATCTTCAACCCCTTGAGAAAAGCCGGAATCCATCTGAAGAGGAGGCAGACTACCTGGTTCAGATTCGGAATTCCGAGGGAACCCTTCTCTACTCCTCCCAGCCGGAGGTCAGACTGCCGCCCCTCTTCACTTCGGGCTACCGCTTCGAAACCTGGAAGGGGGATTGCTGGCGGGTCTATACCCTTGTAAGAGGAAGTGAAATCATCCAGGTTTCCCAGTCCATGGATGAGCGCCAGGAGCTGAGTGCGGACATTTCCCTCAGCAACCTGGTTCCCGACCTGGCGATGGTGGCCGCTCTTGCCTTTCTTATCTGGGTGGCCGTCGGGTGGGGACTCAGGCCCCTGACCCGGATCGCCGCCAGCCTCGACAGTCGCCACTCCAGAGCCCTGGAGCCCCTTCCCGCTGAGGATCTGCCAGGGGAAATCGTCCCCCTGGTAAAGGCTTTGAACGACCTTCTCCGGCGCCTGGACCAGGCCCTTAAGAGTCAACGACAGTTCATCGCCGACGCCGCCCACGAGCTTAGAACCCCCTCACCGCGGTGACCCTCCAGGCGCAGCTCCTCGCCCGGGCCGTTACCGCGGAAGAGCGCAAGGAAGCCTATCACCGGGTTCGTGAAGGGCTCGATCGCGCCACCCACCTGGTACAGCAGCTTCTCACCATGGCCCGCCTGGAGCCCGAAGCCTGGAAAAAATCCTTCCGGGAAGTCTCACTTGGTGAACTGGCCAGGCAAATGGTGGGGGATTTTGCCCAGCAGGCTGCGGCCAAGGGCATCGATCTCGGCCTTGCTCAGGAGGAGCCGGCGACTTTACCGGCGGATCCGGAAAGCCTGAGAATCCTCCTGGAGAACCTCGTCGACAACGCCATTCGCTACACTCCGGCCCCCGGCAGGGTGGACGTTGGTGTGCGCGCAGAGGGGGAGGACATTCTTCTGGAAGTCGTGGATACGGGCCCCGGAGTACCACCGGAGGCGAGAGAGCGGGTATTCGACCGTTTCTACCGAAGGCTGGGGACGAACGTTTCGGGAAGCGGCCTGGGCCTGGCCATCGTCAAGGGGATCGCCGAGAAGCACCAGGCCCGTGTCACCCTGGAGGACGGCGAGAAGGGGAAAGGCCTGAAAGTTACCGTCAGGTTCAGGAGGGGATGAACCAAGGAAGAGCATCTACTTTGCGGATTTGAGAGGGTTGTCGCCGACCTTATTCTAGCTATCTGATAAAAACGGACCCTTCGCTCCACCATTCAAGGCGCAAAGGTCCCAGAGAAGATCCCAGGACTCCGAAGTCTTGCGGTCCTCTCTGGGGCTTTTGCGCTTTTTACTTTGAAGGGTTCGCTTTAAGGGAGGTTTAAGTCTTTTTGGGTACAGTGCCGGATGTGGAAGTGATGTTCTGACCTTTAAACATTAACCCTTCAAGGAGCAATCCATGAAAAAAATGAAAAAAGCTCTCTTTACCTTCCCTGCGTTTTTGGCAGGGGTCGCTTTTCTTCTGGCCTCATCCCAGGCCTTTGCCCTGACCGGAAGCCGGTATACCAAAGAGGCCAAAGTTTCTCTCCAGCAGGCGCGGCAGACCGCCGAAAAAGCCTTCCAGGGGAAAATCGTCTCCCAGGAGCTGGAAAAGGAAGGGGGCGGCACCGGGCTGCGCTATTCCTTCGACATCAAGAAAGGGAAGAGTGTTCACGAAGTAGGCGTGGACGCCAAAACGGGCAAAATCCTTGAAAACAGTCTGGAGGGACCAAACGCGGACTGAAAACGGGCAACGAGGTATGGCCCATCCACACGGGGATGGGCATACCCCTTTTCACCACAAAGGCCAGTTCACCCCCAACCTGACAGGTCCAGACCTCTATGTGCGGAATCGCCGGAATCATCCATCGCCACCCGGAAGGCATCAACCGCGATCGCCTTGAATCTGCAGCGCGCGCCCTGCGCCACCGCGGGCCCGACGACTGCGGCGTTGTCGTTCACGGTCGGGTCGGGCTCGTCCATACCCGCCTGTCCATCATCGACCTCGCCGGCGGGCACCAGCCCATCGATAGCGTCGATGGCCGTCTCGCCCTTGTCGCCAACGGTGAGATTTACAACTACCTGGAGCTTTTTTCCGACTGGGAATCCCGGGGCCGGCATCTCAAGACCCGCTCGGACAGCGAGGCCATCCTGCACGCCTACGCCGAAGGGGGGCCGGACGGGATGCAGGCCCTCAACGGCATGTTCGCCTTCGCCCTGCACGATCGCCCCTCCGAAACACTGACTTTGGGCCGCGACCGACTCGGCATCAAGCCCCTCTTCTATGCGATTCAGCCCGATTTCCTCGCCTTCGCTTCGGAAATAAAAGGTCTTCTGGCCCTTCTCCCCAACACTCCTGACCTGAATCCCACGGCTCTTGTCCAGTACCTCGAAAACAAGTTCTGCAGCGGAGAAGACACTATCTTCAAAGGTGTCAGGCGGGTTCCTCCCGGTTGCTGCCTGACGATTTCATCCGACCTCTCCACCGTCCTGCACCGCTACTGGAGGGCGACCGACGTCCTGCCGCAAAAAATGACCCAGGGTGAGGCCGAAGAGCGGTTCGACGCGCTGATGGCCCAGGTCATGATGGAGCATATGCGCTCTGACGTCCCCTTCGGACTCTTCCTCTCGGGCGGCGTCGACTCGGCGACGGTTTGCGCCCTGCTTCACCGCTACCAGGCGGGGCCGGTACAGACCTACTCGGTGGGGTACAGGCAAACCGAAAAGCGCAACGAACTGCAGGACGCAGCCCGAATTGCCGGGATGTTCGGTGCCAGGCACGAGGAGCTGCTTCTCGACTCCGACACCCTCTTCCGGCGCATCCCCCACACGATTCATGCCGCCGACGAACTGATGCTGGACAACGCCGCCCTCCCTACCTCTCTGCTTGCGGAACGCGCCGCCCGGGACCTGAAGGTAGTCTTCACGGGGGAGGGCGGCGACGAGGTTTTCGCCGGCTACGGCAGATACCGCAGGAGCGGTATCCAGCTTTTTTTTGCCAATCTTGTCGCTCCCGGGTCGGGGGGATTCAGAACGAGGAGGCGCTGGCCGCCCACGCTCAGTAAGCAACTCTTCTCGTCCGCCCTTTTATCTGCCGGGGGGCACTGGCGGACTCCCTTTATCGAAAGCTGGCAGAAGTCCCCGGCATGTTGGAGCTCTCTTCAGCGGGCCCAGTTTACCGACCTAGAGACGGAGCTGCCCGATGACCTTCTGGTCAAGGTCGACCAATCCCTGATGAGCTTCGGATTGGAAGGCCGGGTACCTTTTCTCGACCACCGGGTTGTTGAGTTCGGATTGTCATTACCGGATTCCCTGAAGGTTCAGGGGCGGGTCGGCAAGGTCTTTTTGCGCCGGTGGGCCCTCAAGTACCTGCCCGAAGAGCATCTGTTCCAGACCAAGAAGGGATTTCACGCCCCGGTGGCCGGTTTTTTCACTCCGGCCGTGCTCCGGCAGTTTGCCTCCCTGCTTCCGCGCAATCGTGGCGTCAGGGAGTTCTTCAACCCCTCGGCCGTCTCCGAGATGATTCAACAACACCTTGCCGGAGCGAGGCAATGGACGGGAATGCTCTGGGCGGTCATGTATTTCGCCATCTGGCACAGAATGTTCGTCGAGGAACCCTCCCGGGTCCCGGGACCAAACGAAGACCCGATGCAGTGGCTGGAATGAACCCGGAAACGGCAATCGTTCAGGCCCAAGGTCACCTACCAGATTTTATTGTAGAAGGGGAAAGACTGGCTCACCCCTCATCATTGGAATAAATGTCTTTACCCCTATGGCGCATTCGAAGGAGGACCGACTATGAGGCCTATCCATCTAAGGGCGCCTCAGGGACGGGCGTGGGACGACATTTCACGTCTGATCGCAGAAGCGATCCCCCATTCCATTGCCTCGCACCTTGGGCCACGCTCCGGCTCCCGCTGCTACCGGTGCCTTGTCTCCTGGGGTTGCAAAAACGGCCGAAAAACAGCAGCCATGAGGGATAGAATATGTTTTTCTTTGGGTATATAAGGGATAGATACTTTGAGGATGAGACCGGAATAGGAGCCGCTTACCAGCGAATTGCTTTTGGTTTTAAAGCGATCTTCAACAATTTCCGTTTTATTCTGCTTGCAGTCGGCAAGATGAGGCGGTTCTTGCTGGTTCATTTCCGTAAAAGGTATGTTCAGCGCCAACTCAGTGCCCGGAAGGGGAGTTGCGATCAGTGTGGAACCTGTTGCAATCTGCTTTTTACCTGTCCCGTGCTGACAAAGTCTGGGCAATGTTTTGCATACGGGGTCTGCCGACCACAAGCGTGCAAGGTATTCCCTATTGATGAGCGAGATATCGCGGAGGTTGGTCTCGGTGGTGTTCAATGCGGGTTCCACTTCTCAAATGACTTATCAAAACAACCTATTGAACCGGACTCGGTCCCAAATACCGGTGCGCCGGCGTAACTTGAGAAGGTACCGGGGTTGCTCAAAAGGCTCAAACGATACGCTGGGGTCGCAAACCGCAGGCTCAAGAGCGAGAGAGTTGGGGGCCGCTCCTCGTTTCCTTCTCGCACCCGAGGTGCATGTTTCCAAGATGCAGCCTTAACCCCGACGCGCCGCCTCGATCGTAGCGATGTCGATCTTCCTCATCTGCATCATCGCATCGAACGCGCGCTTGGCTGCAGCCGTATCGGAATCGGTGATCGCTTTCGTCAGGGCGATCGGCGTAATCTGCCAGGACACCCCCCATTTATCCTTGCACCAGCCGCACGCACTCTCCTGTCCACCGTTGTTGACGATCGCGTTCCAGTAACGATCGGTTTCGGCCTGGTCAACGGTTGCGACCTGAAAAGAGAATGCTTCGTTGTGCTTGAACTCGGCGCCGCCGTTGAGCCCGAGGCAGGGAATACCCATCACGGTAAACCAAACCGTTAACACATCCCCTTTCTTCCCGGAAGGGAAGTCTCCCGGGGCGCGGTACACGGCTCCTACGGACGAGTCGGGAAAGGTCTTGGCGTAAAAAGACGCCGCGGCCTCGGCGTCGCCATCGTACCAAAGGCAAATCGTGTTCTTTGCTGGCTTGACCAAGTCACTCCTCCATCAAGATGAGCCATCGGGGGCTGAAGTCAACGATGCACTCGCAGCCTGCGAGTATTGTCGGACATTTCCCTATCAACATTTTACCGTCTCTCAGACACTTAAAACCCCCGGCCGCCGAATCTAGGGATTTTCTTCCTGACCAGTCGATTTTGACTTGCTTACATTGCCTGAAACAACTTCTGTGGCTCCCTGAACTGAGGCGGGGGGCATCTAGCTAAGCCGGCGTCCAATAACACCGCTTCGGCGAAACAATCTTTCCTTCCTTTTTCAACTGCTCCATCGCCTTGTCAACTTCCTTTCGGTTCAACCCGCCAAGCTCGGATATCTTGCCCGCATTGAGGGGTTGACCTGCGTTGCGTAGCACTTCGAGAACCGTTTCCTTGCTGTCCATTAGCGTGCTCCTTGAGTAGGTGGCGTCAAATGTTGACCTTCCCGGCAGAGGATTTATCACCACGTCTGGGTAGCGGAGTCGATGGTGACGGTGAGAGTTGCCCGCAGCCAGCTAAATGTCGATTTCAAGGCCTCGTAGTCGGGGCCGGAGGTTACGAAAGCTGCCTTCCCCTTGATCAAAAACCCGGCCCCGGTTCCATGCAAGCCCTTGACCTTGCTGCTGCCGAGGGTGATCAACACGTCGGGATTGTGCTTGATGTTTTTTTCCGTCTTGTGCATGTAGCCAGCAGGAATCAGCAGGCGGCCTTCTGGTGAGATGCGGATGTAGCTGTTCCAGGTATTGACCAAGTGTGGTCCATCCTTGCCCAGGGTGGCTATGGCGACTACACCATCTGTTTTGAGAATTTCCTGCAATTTTTCCGGAATCATAGTCAAACTCCTGACGTGAATGGGTTCTTGGCTGCAGACAGCCATAGATTATTTGATTGCTGACCCCATTAAAAGGTACAATTCACGAAAAAAGCATGGGGGCAGATGATTTCTCTGATGCCAGGAAAAGTCTCACCCCCCCCGGAAACTTGGGTCTTCCACGGAAAGCTGCTCTTATTTCGAACCGTTCCCCTTGCTTGAGGTGAAGTCGTGTTCACCCTGAACGCTGACGACGTCACGCCGTTGTACCGACAGCTCTACCCGCAGATTCGCGACCAGGTCCTGTCCGGCGAACTTCCGGTGCATTCAAGGCTCCCCTCGATTCGAGAGCTGGCCGTTGAGCTGGAAACAAGCCGCAATACGGTCGAAGGTGCTCTCCAGGAATTGTGCGCCGAGGGGTATCTCTAAAGCCAGGCGCGAAGCGGATATTTTGTTTCGAGCATCGATCAGGAGCTCACCTTAATAGATCATTCGGGTTCACCGCAACAGGACCTTCATCCCAAGCTGGCGGAATGTTACCGCTGCGACTTTCATCCTGCACGGCTCGATCCGGATATTTTCCCCTCGTCTCTCTGGCGCAAATGCCTCATCGACGGGTTTCGCTCGGACCCCGGGGCTTTTCCTCAGTATAGCGAGCCACAGGGAGAATGGGGTTTGCGGTGCAATCTTCAAAATTATCTGGAACGTTCACGCGGCGTGCACTGTTCGCCCGACCAGATCGTGATCTGTTACGGATTGCAGCAGGGCCTGGACGTGGTTGCGCAACTCATCAGAGGACGGCACAGCTCTGTGGCCGTAGAAAATCCCGGATATCCTCTTCCGCGGGAGCTCTTCCGCAACCAGGGCCTCACCATAACACCCCTCGATATCGGTCCCGCCGGCCTCAACCTGAACGAACTCAAGGCGAGTGCGTGCACCGTTGCATATATCACCCCGTCGCACCAAATGCCGCTGGGGCATGTGATGCCGGTGGCCAGCCGGTTGGAATTGATCTCCTGGTCTAAGCAGGGGGAAAGACTGCTCATTGAGGACGATTATGACAGTGAGCTTCGTTATGTCGGAAAGCCGATATCCTCTCTTCAGGGGCTGCACCCCCAAGGCAACATCATTTAACTGGGAACCTTCTCCAAAGGTTTCTCTCCGGCGTTGCGGCTGAGTTACATGGTTTTCCCGCGCTCCATGATGGATGACTACAGGCGACTGTTCCGCCATTATCTCTGCCCTGTTCCCCTGGTCATCCAAATGGCGATGGTCCTGTTCATGGAGCGGGGGCACTGGCAGCAAGACCTCCGCCGTTGCCGGATTTTTTATCGGAAGAAGCATGGCGTAATACTGAAGGTGATCGAGCAATCCTTCAAATCAAGAGCCAGGGTGATTGGCCGGGGCAGGCCTCCATATTGTACTTGAATTGACCGACGGCCTGACTGATGAAGCCGGGTTTGTAGATCGGGCAAAGCAGAAGGGCTGCCGGCTGTTGCCATTTTCCGATTTTTTCGCCTCAGGGGGTCTTGAGACGAATAAATTGTTGTTGGGGTTTGAGGGAGTCGGTATGAATGATATTCTGCAAGGTGTGAAAACCCTCTCAACTTCCTCATCGGGAAATAATAACAGCGCCAGGTAAGCTGTCCTGCAAACCACTCCTTTTCAGACGTAAAAAGCCCCTTCGATACAGATCTGACCAGTCCTGGTGAGCCGAGGCATTTCGGACACGTTAAAAGGGCCATTTTAATCTTTCGATCAGAATGGCCCTTTTGCCTCCCAAAAGTACCGTTTGGCATTCTTAGTAGGCCTCATGGATATAAATGCCCCCCCCTCGGCCGCAGGAGGGACGCTGCACCGTGGGCGGCAAAGACAGGGCTCTGTCTTTAAACAAAAATGTTACTAACAAAAATAGATAAAAGACCCAAGTGTGAGGATTCAGAAAATTTTTCTGGGTGCCTGCTTCGGTCCTTTTTGCAGGATATAAAGGATCTCGGCCGGGTCTATGATGAGGTCTCCCTTGGAACCTAATGAGACAAGAATCCGGACGAGGGAGGTGCTGGTAGGTATGGAATTCAGGAAAATGGCTGACACGTGTTTTTTTACTCGTCACGTGAGCACGGCCTCGATCAGGCAGGGGCCGCGCCCGCCAAGTGCGCGCCTGAACGCCTCGGCAAGTTCGCTGTCGGTTCCCGCACTGAAGGCCGGAAGTCCGAAACCCTTCGCCAAGCTCAGCCCATTCGATTACCGGTCCGGTGAGTTCGGTGAGGGCCTGCGCCTTGGGACTGGGCTCTCTGACACCGGCGCGGGCAAGTTCGGCCTGCAGAATGCGGTAGCGGCGATTCGCGCAGACAACCACGGTTATGTCCGCGCTCTCGCGGGCCATCGACCAGAGCGCCTGGAGGGTGTACAGGCCGCTGCCGTCGGCCTGGAAGGCGATCACGCGCCGCTCCGGGCAGGCGAGAGCGGCGCCGAGCGCATTGGGCAGGCCCTGGCCGATGGCGCCGCCCGTGACGAAGAGCATGGTGTGGGGCGCGGCTTTGGAAGAATATTCGGCGTTCCAGGTGAAGCCCGTCGTGACCGCTTCGTTCACGACAATGGCATTCTCCGGAGTGAACGCCGCCAGCGCCCGACACAGGATATCGGGGGTGAGGGGGCGGCCGGCGGGCACGAAGACGGGCGTGTTCCGGGAAGGGCTGACCACGTCCGGCGCCTCCAGTTCCTGCGCCAGAGCTTCCAGCGCGAGGGCGGCATCGAAGCCGGCGTCCGGGTCGGCGAGGGAGTACAGGGTCGCGCCCTCGGGAGCGAAGCGCGAGGGCTGCCCCGGCTAGGCGAAGAAGGCGACCGGATCGCGCGCCCCCGCGAGCACCAGGCTGGTGACGTCGGCAAGAGCCTCGACGGCCTGCTCCGGGAAATAGGGCAGGGCGGGGAAAAAGGGGAGGTGGCGACCGCACTCCTGGCGGGAGGGAAAGGTTTCGACCCAGACCTCGCAGGCCGTGGCGGCCGATACCCGCGCGGCGGCACGCAGACCCCGCGCGGTAAGCGCGCTGCCGCCAAGGAGGATTCCGGCGCGGCCCCCGCGCAGCAGGAGCGCTGCCTCACGCGGCGCAGGACCCGGAGGTTCGCGCAGGGCGGGCGAAGGCTTCTTGGAGAGAGGTGCAGACCCCGGTCCCACTGGCAGTCCGCAGGGAGGATCAGAGACGCCACGCGCCCCGGCGGGCCGAGCGCCGCCTCGACTGCAGCCAGGCTCGCCTCGGCCATCTCGTCTGCGGAGCCGACGGTGCGCATCCAGCCGACGGTGGCTGCAAGGGCCGCGATATCCGAGGTGAGAGGCGCGTCGAACTCGAGGTGCCGACGCGGATGATCCCCTATCCAGTTGACGACGGGCGAGCGGGCGCGCCGCGCATTGTGCAGGTTCGCCAGGCCGTTAGCGAGGCCCGGCCCGAGATGCAGCAGGGTCGCAGCGGGCTTCCCCTTCATGCGCGCCCACCCGTCGGCGGCGCCGGTGCAGACGCCCTCGAACAGTCCGAGCACCACACGCATTCCAGGTACGCGGTCGAAAACCTCCACAATCGGCATTTCGGTCGTGCCGGGATTGGCAAAGCAGATCTCGATTCCGGCGTGCAGGGCGGTTTCGACCAGGCTGAGTGCTCCTGTATTCATGGGATATTTTCCCTGCTTTGCTGTGCCCGGGTCCTCTTGTTGACTCCCGAATTATCCATTTCGCGAGTTGGGAGGCCACCACCGATGCATGAAACAATTTGAAGTATCAATCAAATTAAACTGATTTCAAGCTTGAGGTTGTTCCGTAATCTCCCCAGACCCCAGAATCAAAAGTACAGTTCCAAAACTCACCGGCACTGGAACACTTTCCCCACGGTCTCGGTAGAGGGAGTTTTCAGACACTGAAAAGGGCCACTTAAATGCATTTTTAAAATGTTGTGAGCGTTCCGTCGAATGCCGATACCCGGGATTCCAGACGCCACGCCTGTGATCCACAGCGTAGACGGGGGCACGGTCGACGTCTGCCTGGGGACCGTTGCCCTCGACCATCGGGAAACTGAAGCAGGGCGGGAGCCGGCGTCATTCGATATCGACCATCACCTCGTTGCGCCGCATGAAAGGTGGCGTCCAGGGCGGGTTGTAATAGGCCTCCATAAATCCCCCCGCCGGCCTGAGCCCGTCGCGGGAGAGCAGGTAGCCCAGCCGCTCGCGTTTTTCCTCCACCACGGGATCGGTGGCATAACCGGAGAAGCGGAGCACCGCCATCCGGCGGGTTGGGATCTCGCGGATTCGGATGCATGGGTTGTTGGGCTGCGGCGCGGTTTCCAGGGTGTAGCCTGGCGGCAGCACAAAGGCCACCCGCGTCACCCCCTGCTCCTGCCGGCGCAGCACCGGCTTGGTCATGGGGATTTTCTCGGCCTCCGGCTCCTCCTTGAGCACCGGGGCGGTCATGTCGATCTTCCGGCTTCCCTGGTTGGCGCCGCCGATATATTTGAACAGCATGCGGAATCCGGTCCCGAGGGGATCTTCAGTTCCGGGCGGAACCTGTGCCTCGGCCACCAGATAAGGCTCGTAGCGGCGCACCTCGTACCCATCGGCCGACCGTTCCACCACGAATGCCGGCTCCTTCACCCCATGCTCGGTCACCACGCCAACTCCTATCCAAACCAGAACCAGCCCGAAAATTCCCGCGACGATATAGCCGACCACTTTATCCACCTTTCCTCACTCTTCTTTCAAGTATACCCGGGTTTTGTAGACTCTTTTAGAGGCGAACAAGCGCTCTGGGAGGCGCTGCTTGGAAAGTCATGAGATTCAAAACATTCAGCAGCCCAATATGAAATCACCATGTTGGGCCGTCTCGCATTTTGTTCTGCAATAGAGTCCTATCTCACCTGGAATTTGTCATCCGAGGCCGGTGAAGGCCTCCGGCAATTATAGAAGGGGGGCATGTAATTACAGACCGATGGGTTTGAACAACAATACCTGGGTGGTTTGGCTAAGAACAGGTGGCGGGTTTGGAGGATAATGAGTACCTCAACCGACCAGCGCGCGAAGAATTTCCTCCGCGTGGTCCACCGGCAGCGAGAAATGGCCCTCTTCGGACAGAAATGTCCCGTGGCAGCCGGGGATGGTCTCGGCCAGGCGGCGGCCCATGGAAACCGGGACGGTGGCGTCCCGCTCCCCATGCCACAGCTCCACTCTGACGGAGTTCTCCGCCGGGTCGAAGCCCCAGGGTCGCGAATAGAGAAGGAGCTCCAGGACCGCGCCACGGCCCCCCTGCCGGAAGGCTTCGCCAAGGGAGGCGAGGAGGATCCGCTTCACGTCAAGGCGTCGGAGCACCTCCCGGTCCCGGGGGGGAGCCCGCTGCCGAGAGCAAGGCCAGGGGAATCCCCGGCAGAAAGCGGAAAAACGGCACCACTAGTCCCCGATAAAGAAGTCCCGTCAGTTTCGGCGCCCTGCGGGCCAGGAAGAAACTGAAGCGGGCCGCCGGCTGCATCTTCCTTCCCCCCTCCGGATTCTCCAGGGGGCCCAGCCCCCCCGCGATTCCCACAGCCGTCAGCCGCTGTGGCATAAGGCAGGCGCAGGCCGCCGCATAAGGCCCTCCTCCCGATACTCCCAATATCCCGAACCTTCCGAGGCCAAGGGTATCGGCCAGAGCGCTCACGTCCGGCCGGCCAGTCCTTCAGGGTGCGTCCGGGAAGAAAGTCCGAGAGGCCCGAACCTGGCCGGTCGGGGGCCACAATCCTGACTCCGGTCCGAAGCGCCGCCCCGTGAGCCAGCCCGGCTTCGAGCCGTGAGGACGGAAAGCCGTGGAAGTATAAGATGGGCCTCCCCGCAGGGTCTCCGAATTCGGCATAGCCGAGACGGCGCCCGTCGGGCAGCCTCACCCGCCTGCCGGTTTCGGGCATACTCCTGCCGCCTTTTCTATTCCTGGTCTTCTTCCTCGGGGATCGATTGCATGAAGCTTTCCACTTTGGAGCGAAGGGACAGAGCCAGTTCATGGCTCATGGTGAAGGGGTGGCCGCAGACCGAACAGCGGGAGACCTCCTCCGGGTCTATGTGCTCAAGGGCGAATGAGGTCCGGGTTCCGCAGAGCCGGCATTCGACGCTGAAGGCCAAATCAATCTTTTCGGTCACGATGGTTCTCCCGACAACAGTCTCCATCTGTCCCTGAGGTCCTTGGTCGAAAAAGGATGGGTTCCGGTTTGGCCGGCGCAAATGGGTAGGTGAGGGGGGTTTTTCCTCCTGCCCCCAAGAATACCAGGAAAAGGGGCTTTGGCTACGTGAGGAGAAAGTCCTTTTCCTTTTGGGGAGGTTCTTTTTCTCTCTTGACATCTGTCTCACCATCCTGCTAGTGTCCGCATTTGTCCAAGGCATGAGACATATGTCAAGGGGAGAGCGATGAACCTGTCCGTGAAAGACACCGCGCGCCTGCTCAGCGTTTCCGAAAAGACCATCTACCGATGGATCAAGCAGGAGGTCATACCCGCCTATCGGGTTCACGAGCAGTATCGCTTCAACCGGGCAGAGATCCTGGAGTGGGCGACGGCGCGCCGAATCAGCGTCGCCGCCGAAGTCTTCCAGGAGCCGGAGACCGATGCACAACCCCTTCCTCTGCTCAGCGAATCCCTGGAGGCCGGAGGGATTTTCTACCGGCTGGGGGGAAGAAGCCGGGATGAAGCCCTGGCCGAGACCGTCGCCCATCTGCGACTGCCCGATGAGGTGGACAGGCCCTATCTGCTCCAGGTTCTCATCGCCCGCGAACACCTGGCCTCGACGGGGGTCGGCGACGGCATCGCTCTTCCCCACCCCCGCAACCCGGTCCTTCTCCACGTCACCCGCCCGACGGTGACCCTTTGTTTTCTCGATAATCCCGCAGACTTTCAGGCCCTCGACGGCAAGCCCGTCGATACGCTGTTCACCCTGGTCACCCCGACCCTGCGCTCCCATCTTCATCTGCTTTCGATGCTCGGCTTCGCCCTGCAGGACGGCCCCTTTCGCCGGACCCTGGAGGAGAAGGGGAGCCGGGAGGAAATTTTCAACGCCCTTCGGCGGGTGGAGGAGCGCATGAGGAAGACCCGCCCATGATGCCGCTTTTGTGGTCCCTGGCGGCGCTCCTCGGCGGCGGCGCCCTGGCTCTCGCCGCCGGCCGCCGTTCCCGCCTGGCCACCCTGGCCGGGGCGGGAGGCGCCGTGGCCGGCTCCCTGCTCGGGCTGACGGCGGCGGTGCGGGGGCTTCTGGCATCTGCGCCCTCCGTCTTCGTCCGGGCCTGGAGCGTTCCGGGGGGGAGCTTTTCCCTGACCATCGATGGCCTGTCGGCCTTCTTCCTCGTTCCGAATCTTTCTCCTTTCGCTGCTCTGCGCCCTGTACGGCTGCGGTTACATGAAGGGCTTCGCCTCTTCCCGGCGGATGGGGCCGCACTGGTTTTTCTTCAATCTGCTGGCGGCGAGCATGGCCCTGGTGGTGGGGGCCGCCAACGCGGTGCTCTTCCTGGCCGCCTGGGAGGTGATGTCCCTTTGCTCGTTTCAGCTGGTGGCCTTCGAGCATGAGCGAGAGGAGGTCCGGAAGGCCGCCTGGATCTATCTGCTCGCCACCCACCTGGGAACGGCCCTGCTCTTCGTCCTCTTTTTCGGCGGGAACCCGGACCGGAAGCCACCGATTTCGCTTCCTTCGCCGCTCTGAAGGGACTCTCCACGGCCGGGGCGTCGCTCTTTTTCTTTCTGGCCCTTTTCGGTTTCGGCACCAAGGCCGGCCTCTTCCCCGTGCACATCTGGCTGCCCGGCGCCCATCCCGCCGCGCCCGAGCCACGTTTCGGCCATCATGTCGGGGGTGATGATCAAGACCGGGATCTACGGCTTCCTGCGGCTGCTCACCTTTCTTCCTGCGCTGCCGGCCTGGTGGGGCGGGCTGCTGATGGCGCCTCGGGGCTGGCCGGCGCCCTGTGCGGCATCGCCCTGGCCTCGCTGCAGCACGACTGAAGCGCTGCCTGGCCTACTCCACGCGTCGAGAATATCGGCATCATCTTCCTGGGCCTGGGCCTCGGGCTTTTTGCGGCAGGGCGGGGCTGGCCGCCTGGCCGCGCCTGCCTCTGGCCGGGGCCCTGCTGCATGTGTGGAACCACGCCCTGTTCAAGGGGCTGCTCTTCTTCGGCGGCGGCGTCGCTGGTGCACGGCCACCGGCACCCGGGAACTCTCCGCGCATGGGCGGGCCTGCTGCGGCGGATGCCCGTGACCGGCGTCCTGCTCGATCGGGGGCGGCGTGGCCATCGCGGCGCTGCCGCCCTTAAACGGCTTGGTCAGCGAGTGGCTCATCTACCTGGGACTTTTCCGGGCCGGGCAGGGGGCGACCGGCGGCCCGGCCTTCTACTTCCTGCTCCTGGTGGTCGGCTGCTGGCCCTGGTCGGCGGCCTGGCGCTCTTCGTCTTCACCCGGCTGGTGGGCGTCGGCGCTCCTCGGGGAGCCGCGCGCACCGGGATGCCGCTGCGGCCCACGAATCGGGCCTTTTCATGCTGCGCCATGGCGCTGCTACTGGCCGCTCTGTCTGGCCATCGGGGTCTATCCGGGCGGAGTACTCGCCCTGGTGTCCGTGCCGGTTTCGGTGCTCCTCCCCGCCGCGGGGACGGCCCTGCCGGCGGCGACCTCTGCGCTCGGCTGGAGCCTCCCTGACTCTGCTGGCGGCCCTTCTGGCCGCAGGTCCCTGTATCGCCCTTCTCCGGCTGGGCAGGCCCGCTTAAAAGAGGGCCGGGACCTGGGGCTGCGGCTTTTCCTTCCCCACGCCCCGCATGGCCTACACCGCCACAAGTTCGCCGGAATGGCCCAGGCCCATCTCTTTCCCCGCCCTCTTCGGCCCTCGGCAGCAGGGGGCGCTCCGCAGGGGATTTTCCCCTCGCCGGAGGCCTTTGCCCAGCAGACGGCGGATCCTGTCCTCGTCCATGTTTTCACACCCCTCTTTGCCTCGATAGCCGAGCGGTTCTACCGGCTGCGCTGGCTGCAGCAGGGGAGGGTGCACATCTACTTGCTCTATATCTTCGTCGCCTGCGCCCTGCTCCTGTCTGGCACTCTCCTGACGGCAGGGGGTGGGCATGGTGATGCCTGGCTTTTCTGGCCGGCGACGGCCCGATCCTCCTCTCGGGCCTGCCCGGGCTCTTCACCGGCCGAACTCGGCCGCCGGTGAGCGGCTGACGCCGGGCTGGTGCTTCTCGGCTCGGCCCTCGGAGCGACGGCGGCGGTGACGGCCCTGGCGGCGCCCGCGCCGCCGGCCATCGACCTGACCTGGGCCGTTCCCGGCGGCGCTCTTCCCTGGCCCTCGACCGGATGTCTGCCTGCTTTCTGCTGCCCCTCTTTCTGGTCGCGGCACTGGTGCGCTCTACGGCCTCGGCTACTGGCCGCAGCGCGAACACCCGGCAACGGGGCCGCCTGCGTCTCTTCTTCGGCCTGCTGGCCGGCGCCCTGACCCTGGTGCTGACCGCCCGCAACGGCCTTCTCTTTCCTGATGGCCTGGGAAGCGATGGCGCTGTCCGGCTATTTTCTCATCACCACCGAGGAGCACAAGGTGGAGGCCCGCCGGGCCGGCTTTATCTATCTGGTCGCCACCCACACCGGCACCCTGGCCCTCTTCGCCCTGTTCGCCCTGCTGGCGCAGGCCCGGGCTCCTTCGACTTTCCCGGCGCCGGCGGCGCTGCCGCGGTGCGGCGGCGGCCGCGGCCATCTTTCTCCTGGCCCTGTTCGGCTTCGGCCTCAAGGCCGGGCTCATGCCGCTGCACATCTGGCTGCCCGGCGCCCATGCCGCCGCCCCCAGCCACGTCTCGGCGCTGATGTCCGGGGTGATGATCAAGACCGGCATCTACGGCCTGGTGCGGATCACCTGCTTTTTCGCCGACATTCCCCCCTGGTGGGGTGGACGCATCCTGCTGCTCGGCGCGGTCTCCGGGGTCATGGGGGTCGTCTTCGCCATCGCCCAGCACGACATCAAGCGGCTGCTCGCCTACCACAGCGTCGAAAATATCGGCATCATCGCCCTCGGGCTGGGTACTGGCGCTGCTCGGTCGCAGCTATCGACCTGCCGGCGCTGGCGGTCCTCGGGCTCTGCCGGGGCGCTGCTGCACGTGATCAACCACGGTCTGTTCAAGTCCCTGCTCTTTCTCGGCGCCGGGTCGGTGATCCATGCCACCGGCAGCCGGGAGATCGACCGCTACGGCGGCCTGCTGAGACGGAGCCGCTGACCGGGCTTCTCTTTCCTCGGCGGCGCGGTGGCGATCAGCGGCCTGCCGCCCCTCAACGGCTTTGTCAGCGAGTGGCTGATCTACCTGGGCTGCTTCAGCTCGCTGCGCGGGGATGACCCTCGGGCGCTGGCCTGGCGGTGCTTGGCCGCGCCGGCGCTGGCGCTGATCGGCGCTCTGGCCCTGGCCTGCTTCGTCAAGGTCTTCGGCATCGTCTTTCTCGGGGACGCCGCGACCGCGGCCGCCGCCGGCGGCGCAGAGGCGCCGCTCAGCATGCGCTGCCGATGGCCGTGCTGCTGGCCGGCTGCTGTCTGTGATCGGCCTGCTGCCGGTCACCGTGGTCCCCCTGCTGCGCGGGCCGGCCGCTGGACTGGAGCGGTGCGCCCTCGCCGCCGCGGACTCTTCGCTGAGCGGCGCCGCTGGCGCCTTGTCCGTCGGCGGCCATGCTGCTACTGTTCTTCTGGCGCGCGATCGTGCTGTGGCTGCGGCGGCAGCACCTGCGGGAGCTCCCGACGGCGGCGACCTGGGGCTGCGGCTACGCCCGGCCCGCGGCTGCGCATGCAGTACACCGCCTCCTCCTTTGCCGACATGCTGGTCGGGCTGTTCCGTTGGGGCCTGCGCTCCGAGCGCCATGGCGGCGAGGTGGCGGGCCTTCTGCCGAACCCGGCGGATTTTCCAGCCAAACCCCCGACACCGTTCTCGACCGGCTGCCTGCCCCTGCTGCGCGGGCGGCGCGGGTCTTCATCTGGCTGCGGGCGCGCTGCAGCACGGGCACGGCGGCATTTACCTGCTCTACGTCGCGGTGACGCTGTTCGTCCTGCTGCTGTCGTGGTCTTTTGCTGCGAGGCTGACATCGATCGGCCGGGAACCTGTTCCATCTTCTGCTCCTGTTGTCTGCTCTCCCCCGCTGCTTCTCGGGGTGATCGGCAAGACCAAGGCCCTCTTCGCCGGCCGGGTGGGCGCCCCTTTCCTGCAGCCCTATTTCGACCTGGGCAAGCTGTTGCGCAAGGGGCTCGTCTTCAGCCGTACCACCACCTGGGTCTTTCGGGCCGGGCCGGTGGTGGCGCTGGCGGTGCCGGTGCTGGCCGCCCTGCTGATCCCCTTCGGCGCCCTGCCGGCGCCGCTCGCCTTTACCGGCGATCTCGATTCTTTTCGTCTATCTGTTCGCGCTGGCCCGTTTTTTCACCGCGGCGGCGGCGCTCGATACCGGCTCCAGCTTCGAAGGGATGGGCGCCGCCCGCGAGGTGACCTTTTCCTGCCTGGCCGAGCCGACCATCTTTTCTCGCCTGCATCGTGCTGGCGCGGCTCTCCGGCGGGCTTTCCCTAACGGCATGCTCGGGCCGCCCTGGCGCGGCCTGGCGGGACCGGGCGGCGCCTCCCTCGGGCTGATTCTGGTCTGTCTTTCGTGGTGCTGCTGGTGGAGAATTCACCGCATTCCCTTCGACGATCCGAATACCCACCTGGAACTGACCATGGTCCACGAGGTCATGGTCCTCGATCACAGCGGGCCGGCCTTCGGCATGATCCTCTACGGCGCGGCCATGAAGCTCTTGGTGCTCGGCGCCCTGGTGGTACGCCTGGCGCTCCCCTGGCAGACCGGCAATGGCTCACTCGATGCCCTGGTCTTTCTCGGCGGGCAGCTGCTGCTGGCGGTACTGATCGGAGTGGTCGAATCGGTGATGGCCCGGCTGCGGCTGGTGCGGATTCCGCAGATGCTGATCGGCACCACTCTGATTTCGGTTTTCGCCCTGGTGCTGTTGCTGCGATGAGGCAAGGAAGGGATCGGGAGGTACGGGACTGGTCAGCCAAGGTTCGAAACCGAATCGTTCCTGCCCCGAGACGGACATTTTATGCACGGTCTCAATAATTTGTGTCTGCTGCTGGTCATCCTGCTGAACTTCTTCACCCTCGGCAGCTCCCGGCTGGGCGCCTGCATCCGCGCGGTGGCCCTGCAGGGCGCGCTGCTGGCGTTGCTGCCGGTGACCATCCACGGCCTGACCGTGCATGCCTGGTTCTGGCCGCGGCGCCTTGCTCCTGAAGGGCGTCTTCATCCCCTGGCTGTTCTTCCGCGCCATCCGCGAGGTGCGCATCCGCCGCGAGATCGAGCCGCTGATCGGCTATGTCCCGACCCTGATCCTGGGGGCCCTGACTACGGCGGCTTCCTTCATTTTTGCCGACTTCCTGCCCCTGTTGCCGAGCATCGCGGGTCCCTCTTCATCCCCACCTCCCTGGCTACGCTCTTCGCCGGCTTTCTGCTGCTGATGACCCGGCGCAAGGCGATTACCCAGGTCCTGGGCTATCTGATCTGGAAAATGGCATCTTCATTTTCGGCATCCTGCTGTCCGAGGCGATGCCGCTGATGGTGGAGGCCGGGGTCCTGCTCGATCTGCTGGTGGCGGTCTTTATCATGGGGATCGTCATGAACCAGATCAACCGTGAGTTCTCCACCCTGAATACTGAACGTCTTTCGGCCTTGAAGGAATGAACCATGCTTGCCGTGCTGATCCTCTTTCCCCTGCTTTTGGCCCCCTTCTCCAACCTCCTCCCTCTATCGGGGCCGTTCCTGGCTGCTGCCGCTGGCCGGGGGCGTCCATCTGGGTCTGGCCCTGGCCCTGGTTCTTGCGCCGGGCCCCGCGGCCGCGGCGGGTGTCGG